>CANLSM010000011.1 GCA_947493745.1 uncultured Paracoccaceae bacterium
GTCACCGAAATCTCGGTCACCCCTGCCTCGGTGAATTCCACGCCCCCATCCGCAAGCTCAAGCGCCTCGGAGATGTCGCTGATCGTGATCGTGATCGGTATGACCTCGCTGAAATCGGTGCCATCGGTCGATCTGACATGGAGTGTGTGGGTTTCGGCTGTCTCATAATCCAGTACCGCGCCGGGCCGTATGACGATCTGATTGCCGACAATCTCGAAATTGGTCATGTCAACCGGCTCGCCAGCCTCATCGGTCAGAACGAACTGAACGGCGTCACCATCCGCGTCATCAGCGGAAAGCGTCGCAACCACGGTACCGGCGGAGGCGTTCTCCTCGACCGATCGCACAGTCGCCTCGGGCGCGTCGGGAGCCGTGTTCGGATCGACCTCAGGCTCGGGTGGCAGAACGGACACGTCGGTCTCATCTGTCGGTGGTTGGTCTTTCGGAGCGCTCTGGGGTGCACGGCCATCCTCACCGGGTGAGACCGCCTGAGGCGCTTCGGCAGCCGGTTGATCCTCCGGCGGGGGTCCGCTGAAAGACCGGGGGGCAGATGCGGATGGGTCGGGATCAATGCTGCGAGCCTGCGGCGCCCCCTGATCGGCGGTCGGGGCCGTTTCGGCCCGGGTCGCGGATTGGGGTGTCGCGGAATTGGACCCGGACACATTCTGTTCGGCGACCGGCTCGGGTGCGGGGCTCTGAATCGGGTGAGAGGACTGGTCCGGTGCGGCCTCCTGCAGGTTCTCCTCACCCGCGGTTCCGGCCTGAGCCTTCTGCAAACCGGCCAGGGTTCCCAGGTTGACGGTTGAGGACATCGCCATGACGTTGTCCGCCTGAAACGACGTACTCTTGTCGAGCTGGGCTTTCTGCACACCAACGGCTGGCGCGGTATCCGCCTTCGAAGCCCCCGTCTTCTTTCCATTTTGCATGATCCGGCTGAAGATCTCGCGCATACTCATCACCCCTTGCTCGTCACGATCTGGATCGCGCAAAGCGGTTACGGATTTCTGAAGGGGATGCCGATCTTGCCCTTGTTTGTTGGGCGTTGGTTAAATTCGGGTAAAAATCTACGGATCAGATCAACCCGCTTCCGTCGACCAGGTACTCTGACATGATCGGCTGGTAGGCCGCCCCGCGCGGACCGGCCATGTGACCCAATTCACCGGCAATCACCTCAGGCGGCTGCACCCCTCTGGTATCCACCTGCCTGATCCGTTCATTGACCATTCTTGTCAGGGTCTGCCGGACCGTGTCGGGCAGGGTTCCGTCCAGAATGATGGTCGGAAGGTCCAGTACGGCGGTCACTGCAACGCAGGCCGTGGCCAGATGGGTTGCGGTCTGGTCGAGCCAGCGCTGAAGGATGTCATCAAAACCCGACCAGTCCCCATGGGGCTCCGCGATCAACTGAGCGCTGCGCCCTTCGGCCTTCAGCATCCGCTCAAGCACGAAGATCGATGCATTGTGGATCAGTTGATGATCGGGATTGCTGATATCGCGGACCGGGATGGATCCGAAGGCGCCTGCATTGCCGGTTGTTCCGACATGCAGCCGCCCGCCGAGGACCATGCCGCCGCCAGCAAACGAGCCGATGTAGAAGTACCCGAAATCCGACAGGCCCTTGCCGGTCCCGAAGATATGCTCGCCGCTGCATGCCAGCGTGGCGTCGTTCCCGAGGCTTACCGGCAGACGGCAGAACCCGGAAAATCCGGTGCGGAAGTCGAAACTTTTCCACGACATCATATCGGCCTTCGGCACGTTCTCGGTATCCAGCCAGTTCCACATCTCGAACGGAGCGGCGACGCAAAGGCCGACGATGCGGGCCCTTTGGGGGGCGGACAGTTGTGCGGTGAGTGTCTCCAGACCGGTTTCGAGAAATCCCGAGATGCCCGATGGGGTCGGGAAGGCGAAATGGGTGGTCAGATGTCCCCTCAGCTCGCCGACAAAGTCCATCAACACGAGATCTGCCCGGCGGCGACCGATCCGCAAGCCGAAGGAAAACACACCATCGGGGTTGAGGCGCATGGGGGTCAGCGGCTTCCCAACCTTGCCGCGCACAGGCGCGCCGCGTTCCAGAAGGCCATCCGCCTCAAGGGCCCTTGTGATAACCGATGCGGTCTGCGCTGACAGATCGGTGAAACGGGCTATATCGGCGCTCGCAATCTCGCCGCGGCTTTGCACGGTCGACAGGACAAGACGTTCATTGTGGTTGCGAACACGGGTCGGCGTTGCACCGGCGGTGAATGATCGTCCAGATGGGTGGCGGGTTGATTGCATGGCGCATTGCACCGCACATGATTTAATAAATCAAGTTTATTTATTTATTGACGGGAGCAGGGCGACTCAGGTTATGCTAACGGTGACCGGGCTGTCTGGATGGGTGTTCAGCCAGTCGAAGAGTCACATAAATCTGGGAGGAATATCATGAAAAGACTGTTCGCAAGCACGGCTATTGCATTGACGGCTATGGCGGGCGCGTCCCTTGCCGATGGCCACAGTGTCTCGGCCTGCCTGATCACCAAAACCGATACCAACCCTTTCTTCGTGAAGATGCGCGAGGGCGCGACGGCCAAGGCGGAAGAACTGGGCATCACCCTGCGCAGCTATGCAGGCAAGGTCGATGGCGATCATGAGACTCAGGTGGCTGCGATCGAAACCTGTATCGCTGATGGGGCGAAGGGAATTCTTCTCACGGCATCAGACACATCATCCATCGTGCCTGCCGTCCAGCAGGCCCGCGATGCCGGACTGCTCGTGATTGCGCTCGACACTCCGCTTGAGCCGATTGATGCGGCGGATGCGACCTTTGCCACAGACAACTTCCTCGCAGGCGAGTTGATCGGGCAGTGGGCTGCGGCGGCGCTCGGCGATGAGGCTGCAAATGCCAAGATCGCCATGCTCGATCTGGCGGTGAGCCAGCCAACGGTCGGCGTTCTCCGTGATCAGGGTTTCCTCAAGGGCTTTGGCATCGATCTGGGTGATCCCAACAAATGGGGTGACGAGGATGATCCGCGCATCGTCGGCAATGACGTGACGGCCGGGAACGAGGAAGGTGGTCGTAAGGCGATGGAGAACCTTCTCGCCCAGGATCCGATGATCAACGTGGTCTATACGATCAACGAACCTGCCGCTGCCGGTGCCTATGAGGCGCTGAAAGCCATCGGGCGCGAGAATGACGTGCTGATCGTCTCGGTCGATGGTGGCTGCCCCGGTGTACAGAACGTGGCTGATGGCGTGATCGGTGCGACTTCGCAGCAGTATCCGCTTCTGATGGCCTCACTCGGGATCGAGGCGATTGCCGCCTGGGCCAATGACGGGACCAAACCCGAGAACACACCCGGCAAGGACTTCTTTGACACAGGCGTCGCCCTTGTCACCGACAAGCCGGTTGACGGTGTCGAGTCCATCTCGGTTGCCGAGGGTACGGATCGCTGCTGGGGTTGATCTGAGACCTTAAGTCCGACCACAGTAGACGCAAAGGGCGGGCCTCCCGGTTCGCCCTTTCAAACAAGACAGGGACAGCCAGCATGTCACAGCCCGAGAATTATGAAGCCGCGGCCAAGGGCGCGGCACAGCAGGTTGCTGAATTCGATACCCAGGCACACGGCCTCGTGCACAAGTTTCACCATGCGCTCCACCAGACGCCCGCGCTTGTGCCGCTGATCGTTCTGGTGGTCTCGGTCGCCATCTTCGGTTTGCTGCTCGGCTCCAAGTTCTTCTCGCCCTTTGCGATGACCCTGATCCTGCAACAGGTGCAGATCGTCGGGATTGTCGGGGCTGCACAATCGCTGGTGATCCTGACCGCCGGTATCGACCTGAGTGTCGGTGCGATCATGGTACTGTCCTCAGTCGTGATGGGGCAGTTCACCTTCCGATACGGACTGCCTGCACCCGTGGCCATCGCCTGCGGGCTTGCGGTCGGAACGGCTTGTGGCTTCATCAACGGCTGGCTCGTCGCCAAGATGAAACTGCCACCCTTCATCGTGACTTTGGGCATGTGGCAGATCGTTCTTGCTTCCAACTTTCTCTATTCCGCGAATGAGACCATCCGCAGCCAGGATATCGCGGCGCAGGCCCCGCTGCTTCAGCTTTTCGGGGCCAAGTTCAAGTTGGGAGGTGCGGTCTTTACCGTCGGCGTGATCTTCATGGTCGTGCTGGTTCTGGTTCTGGCCTATGTGCTGCGGCACACCGCCTGGGGCAGGCATGTCTATGCGGTTGGTGATGATCCGGAGGCAGCCGAGCTTTCGGGCGTCAATGTCAAGAAAACCCTGATATCGGTCTATATGCTGGCGGGTCTTATCTGTGCCTTTGCCGGATGGGCGCTTATCGGACGGATCGGATCGGTCTCGCCCACCTCGGGGCAGTTGGCCAATATCGAGAGCATTACGGCTGTCGTGATAGGGGGGATATCGCTTTTCGGCGGTCGCGGATCCATCCTTGGAATGCTCTTCGGAGCCCTGATCGTCGGTGTCTTCTCGCTGGGGCTGAGGCTGCTCGGGGCGGATGCCCAATGGACGTTCCTTCTGATCGGGCTTCTGATCATCTTCGCGGTGGCAGTCGATCAGTGGATCAGAAAGGTGGCCGCGTAATGGAACCGATCCTGATGGGGCGCAACCTGACCAAACGCTATGGACGGGTCACCGCGCTCGACAATTGCGATTTCGAGTTGATGCCCGGTGAGATACTTGCGGTTATCGGCGACAATGGTGCGGGCAAGAGCACACTGATCAAGGCGGTCTCGGGCGCGGTCATTCCCGATAGCGGAGAGGTTCGGCTTGACGGCCAGCCGGTTCATTTCTCATCGCCGATCGATGCGAGGGAGGCCGGGATCGAGACGGTCTACCAGACGCTTGCCATGTCGCCCGCCCTGTCGATTGCAGACAACATGTTCATGGGCCGGGAGCTGCGCAAACCGGGGTTTCGCGGCAGTATCCTGCGCCAGCTTGACCGTGCAGAGATGGAGCGGATCGCCCGAGACAAGCTGACCGAGCTTGGACTGATGACCATCCAGAACATCAATCAGGCAGTCGAGACACTTTCGGGCGGACAGCGGCAGGGCGTGGCAGTGGCGCGGGCCGCTGCCTTCGGGTCAAAGGTCATCATTCTCGATGAGCCGACCGCCGCACTTGGCGTCAAGGAAAGCCGCAGGGTGCTGGAACTGATTCAGGACGTAAAGTCGCGCGGCATCCCGATCATCCTGATCTCCCACAACATGCCGCATGTGTTCGAGGTCGCGGACCGGATCCATGTTCACAGGCTGGGAAAGCGGCTTTGCGTGATCAATCCGGGCGACTATTCGATGTCGGACGCGGTGGCCTTCATGACCGGCGCGAAAGAACCCCCTTTGGAAGCAATCACCGCCTGAGCGGTTTGAGCCGCCGATAGAGCGCCCGGTAATCCTCCAGCCGGTTGTTCAATCCCGCGTCAGGCGGGTTGGGCTCGAAGAGCCTGCTCACATCGGGGCGCCGGGCCAGATCGCCGAGGCCAAGGTCGCCGGTTGCCACGGCCGCCAGACGCGCCGCGCCGAAGGCTGGTCCGGTTTCCGCGCCGGCGCTCCGGGCGATGGGTGTCTGGTTCACATCCGCAATCATCTGCAACAGCAGATCGCTGCGTGCTCCGCCGCCAAGCGCCAGAGGGGGTTCCGGCAGGGATGTCTGGCAGGACGCAAATGCATCCGCGAAACTGAAGGCGATGGCCTCGACAATGCCGCGTATCATCTCGCCCCTTGTCGTCGATGCATCGAGCAGATCGAAGGCCCCGCGAATATGGGGATCGCCGTGCGGGCTCCGCTCTCCGGTAAGATAGGGCAGGAACCGGGGTGCCCTTCCGGGCACTGCCAGTGCCGCCTCGCCAAGAAGGTCCCCTACCGGGGTGCCGGTGATCCCGGCGAACCAGCTCATCGGTGCAGCCCCGTTTAACATCGCGGCCATGCGATACCAGAGGTCGGGAAGCGTATGCGCAAACGCATGGACCATCTGCTCGGGATTGGGTCGATATGAATCGGTCGCGATGAAAAGTTGAGCGGACGTCCCGATCGATAGAAACGCAGTCGCATCCCGCGTTGCTCCGACGGCAACCGCACCTGCAACCGCATCACCGGCCCCGACAGCAACAGGTATCCCGGGGGGCAGGCCAAGCTCATCTGCTACCACATCGCGCAACCTTCCGGCAATTTCCATGCCGGGCCGGATCGGAGGCAGCCAATCCCTGTCAGTCATCGACAGATCACAAAGCGTGTCAGACCAGTCACGACTGGCCTGATCCAGCCAGAATGTGCCCGCAGCGTCTGAAGGATCGGTCAGGACCTCGCCATGCAGCCGCAGCCCGATCCAGTCCTTCGGCGAGAGGATGTGAGCGATCGACGCGTGAATATCCGGCTCATGCTCGGCCAACCATCTGATCTTGGGGGCTGTGAAGCCAGGCATCGGCCGAACGCCTGCGAGCATCGCGGCCTCTGGCGTTTCGCGGCTGATCGCCTCGGCCTCGGCATGCGCGCGACTGTCATTCCACAGAATGGCCGACCGCAGAACGGACTTGTCGCGCCCCAGCAAAACCGCGCCATGCATCTGTCCGGAGAGGCCGATCGCGCTGGCTTTGGCCCTGTCGTCACCGAGCTGGCCGAGTGCCTCCTTGAGCCCGATCCACCAGATATCAGGCCCTTGTTCTGACCATCCGGGACGACGGCAGCTTGTTTCGAGCCGGGACATGCCTGTTGCCACGACAGAGCGGTCCGCGTCGACCAGCGCAACCTTTACGGCGGATGTTCCGAGGTCAATTCCAAGATGCATGGGGCAGTTCTCTTCCGGTTTGGGATCAGTCTAGAGCGACGCCAGACCAAGTCAGCCCCAAAAGCCACTGCAATTCTGATTGACGTACCTCACGGCTGGGAATTATCTTGTCCGAAACGGGACGAATGTATGGGCAAGCCAACTGTTCACGATATTGCGCGGGAGGCGGGGGTCAGCCTCGCGACCGTGGATCGTGTGATCAATGCCCGGGCCGGTGTGCGGGCAAGAACCGTGGACCGTGTGAACACCGCCATCGAGAAACTCGGTTTTGTTCGCGACATGTCGGCGGCAAATCTGGCGCGCAGGCGGGAATATCGGTATCTCTTCATGCTGCCAGACGGTCCCGGTCAGTTCGTGTCCTCCTTGAGAGATGCCATCCTTGAGGCCAATGCGGCCCACGCAACGGATCGCACGTCGATGCGGCTCCAGAATGTGCCGACAAACGATCCGCATCAGATCGTTCGCGTGCTGCAACAGGTTGACAGTTCCAACACCGACGGCGTGGTGATCATGGCGCCCGAGACCCCTCAATTGCGCGATGCGATTGCGCGGCTGCGTGCCGATGGCGTTGCCGTGATAGCGCTTGTATCGGATCTCCCGAACTCGGGATGTGACCACTTTGTCGGTATCAACAATCTTGCGGCCGGGCGAACCGCCGCTGTCTTAATGGGCCGGTTTGCCGCCGGAAGGGCTGGCAAGGTATTGGTGGTCGCGAACTCCATGCAATTGCGCGACAGCCTTGAACGGCGTCTCGGCTTTGACAGTCTCATGTCCGAAGAGTTTCCGGATCTTCAGGTACTGCCGTCACTGGAGTGCTACAACGATCCCGACCGGACAGAAGACATCATCCGGGCAGCGCTCAGCGCCGATGAGGGTATCCTCGGTGTCTATATCCTGAGTTCCGGCGTGAAGGCTGTCCTTTCGGCTTTGCAATCCTCGGGACGGCTTGAAGAACTGATCGTTCTGGCCCATGAATTGACCCCCTATGCGCGGGAGGCGTTGTCTGAGAGACATCTGGATGCCGTCATCACCCAGGATGTCGGCCATCTCGTTCGCAGCGCCGTCCGGGTTTTGAGAGCAAAGACCGACGGGCTGACGACGATCGCATCGCAGGAACGCATCCGCATCGAAGTGGTGCTCAAGGAAAACATGCCATAGAGGCGGCGATCAGCGCTGCCGGAAACCGGAGATGATGATGAAGACACTCAAAGGCCCCGCCCTTTTTCTTGCGCAGTTTGCCGGCGATGAAGCACCGTTCAACTCTTGGGACGCGATCACGAAATGGGCTGCGGATTGCGGCTATACGGGTGTCCAGGTGCCAAGCTGGGATGGTCGACTGATCGACCTCGATGCAGCGGCCGGATCGAAGGATTATTGCGATACGTTCCTTGGCCAGGCGCGTGAGAACGGGATCGAAGTCACAGAGCTTTCCACCCACCTGCAAGGACAACTCGTCGCCGTTCATCCGTCCTATGATGCGGCCTTTGACGGTTTCGCGGATGCGTCCGTGCAGGGCGATCCCAAGGCACGTCAGGCCTGGGCCGTCGATCAGGTCAAGAAGGCATTGACCGCCAGTCATCATATGGGGATCACGGCACATGCGACCTTCTCCGGTGCGTTGGCCTGGCCCTACGTCTATCCCTGGCCGCAACGCCCCGCCGGTCTTGTGGAGATGGCTTTCGACGAACTGGCGGCACGCTGGCGCCCCATACTGGATCATGCCGAGGATTGCGGGGTCGATATCTGCTACGAGATACATCCCGGAGAGGACCTCCACGATGGCGTCAGCTTCGAGATGTTCCTTGAACGTCTGAACAACCACCCGCGCTGCAACATGCTCTATGATCCTTCGCATTACGTCCTGCAGGCGATGGATTATCTGGACAACATCAACATCTACCACGATCGTATTCGGATGTTCCACGTCAAGGATGCGGAACTGAACCCGACGGGACGCCAGGGCGTCTATGGCGGGTATCAGTCCTGGATCGACCGTGCAGGGCGGTTCCGCTCGCTGGGCGACGGTCAGGTGGATTTTGGCGCGGTGTTCTCCAAACTCACACAATATGATTTCGACGGCTGGGCCGTTGTCGAATGGGAATGCGCTATGAAGCATCCCGAAGACGGCGCGCGCGAAGGTGCGACCTTTGTCAGGGATCACATCATCCGCGTTACCGAGCGGGCGTTCGATGACTTTGCAGATGGCGGAACGGATCAGGCCGCCAATCGTCGGATGCTGGGCCTTTGAGGCTTCGTCTTTCCAAAAACATCCCCGCCGGAGGCAAAAATGTTGATGGCGCACCCAAAAAGCTGAATGCCTCCGGCGGGGATATTTTAAGAAAAATGAAACCAGATTGGTTTGAAGCTGAGACCGCGGAACAGGCTGGGAAGCCGATGGCCGTGAAAGATGAAGACACTCCGGTTCGCTGCTGCGATCCGGAGTGTTTGCCTTTTGGGGGAGAGTGACAGATGGCAAGGATCAGATTGGGTATGGTGGGTGGCGGGCGTGACGCCTTCATCGGAGGTGTTCACCGGATCGCGGCACGCATTGACGATCACTTTGAGCTGGTTGCAGGCTGTTTCTCGTCGACACCGGAGAAATCAATGGCTTCGGGTGCCGATCTCGGACTGTCGGCTGATCGCGTCTATGGTGATTTCACGGAAATGGCGAAGCGGGAAGCCCGGCTGAAACAGGGGATTGAAGCGGTTGCGATCGTCACGCCCAACCATATGCATTTTCAGCCGGCCCGCGAGTTTCTCAAACGGGGCATTCACGTGATCTGTGACAAACCGCTGACGTCAACTCTGAGCGATGCGAGGAAGCTGGTCAGGATTGCTGGCGCATCCGATGCTCTGTTCGTTCTGACGCATAACTATGCGGGTTATCCGATGATCCGGCAGGCGCGCGAGATGATCAGCAATGGTGAACTTGGCGAGATCCGGGTCATTCAGGTCGAGTATCCGCAGGACTGGCTGACGGATGCGGCCGAGGAGACGGGACAGAAGCAGGCCAGCTGGCGCACTGACCCCGATCAGTCGGGTGCCGGTGGCGCAATCGGCGATATCGGGACACACGCCTTTCATCTCGCGTCCTTTGTGAGCGGTCTGATATTGGAGAGCCTCTGTGCGGACATGCAGAGCTTCGTCAGTGGCCGGCGGCTGGACGACAACGCGCATGTCATGTTGCGGTTCGAGGGCGGTGCGCGGGGCATGCTCTGGGCCAGCCAGGTTGCGCCGGGCAACGAGAATGCACTGCATCTGCGGATCTATGGTAGCAAGGGCGGACTGGAATGGTTCCAAGAGGAGCCGAACAGCCTGATGCATTCACCTTTCGGTCAACCGCCGCGTCGTCTGACGCGAGGCAATGCGGGGGTCGGAGAGGCCGCGAACCGGGTCAGTCGCATTCCACCCGGCCATCCGGAAGGGTATCTGGAGGGGTTTGCTACGATCTACTCCGAGGCTGCTGCCGCGATTCGTGCACACCAGGCCGGTGTCGCTCCCGATGGGGCGGTTTTGTATCCATCCGTGGGGGACGGGTTGCTCGGAGTTGCCTTTGTCGATGCCTGCGTGCGGTCTTCGGCCCGCAATTCGGCCTGGGTCACGCTGGCTCTTTAAGGGCCTAACCGTCTGAAAACCGGATGACACCGATGCGTCTCGCCACAGCTGCATGGCAAAATTGATGTGCGTACCTCAGAAATTCCTTTACTTGATGATCGTACCTCAGATAACGTCGGTCCAGACCCGGCGAGAACAGTTGGGCGCGATCCGTAACAGGGGTTCTTAGGGAGGACATTTCATGAAGACTGCCAGATATCTCGCGGTAACTGCACTGAGCGTTGCCGGAATGGGTGCCAATGGTGCGCTGGCCGATGACCTGACGCTTTGCTGGGCGGCTTGGGACCCGGCGAATGCGCTCGTCGAGCTTAGCAAGGAGTTCGAGGCGGAGAGTGGCCATACAATGAATTTCGAGTTCGTGCCCTGGCCGAATTTTGCGGACCGGATGCTCAATGAGCTCAACTCGGGCGGCCAGCTTTGCGATCTTCTGATCGGGGACAGCCAGTGGATTGGCGGCGGGGCCGAGAACGGCCATTACGTCAAGCTCAATGATTTCTTCGACGCTGAAGGGATCAGCATGGACGACTTCGCGCCTGCGACGGTCTACGCTTATTCAACATGGCCCAAGGGATCACCCAACTATTATGCTTTGCCGGCGATGGGGGATGCGAACGGGTGGTTCTATCGTCGGGACTGGTTCGAGAACGCCGACATTCAGGCGGCCTACAAGGCGGAAACGGGGCAGGATCTGCGAGAGCCGCAATCTCAGCAGGAAATGCTTCAGATTGCACAATTCTTCCAGGGGCGCGAGATTGACGGCCAGACCCGCTACGGGGCCGCGATCTTCACTGAGCGTGGTTCCGAAGGTATCACAATGGGGGCTACCGGGGCGCTTTATGCCTGGGGGTTCAAGTACGAAAATGAGCCCGGCTCCTATGACATGGAAGGTGCTGTGAACTCGCCCGAAGCCGCAGAGGCGCTGGAGTTCTACAAGACTTTCTATGAGACCGCGACGCCGCCCGGCTATACCGACAGCTATATGGAGCAGGGGCTGGATGCCTTCAAATCCGGTCAGGTGGCGATGGCGATGAACTGGTTTGCCTTCTTCCCCGGCCTTTATGCGGATCCGGATGTCGGAGGTGACAAGATCGGCTTCTTCGTGAATCCGCCGCAGAACCAGGCTGCCTCGACATTGGGCGGGCAGGGCATATCCGTTGTCGCCTATTCCGACAAGCAGGATGCAGCCCTTGAGTACATCAAGTGGTTTGCCCAGCCATCGGTGCAGGCGAAATGGTGGGATCTCGGCGGCTACTCCGCCCACAACTCGGTTCTTAACGATCCCGGCTTCAAGGACAGCGCGCCCTTTGCCGCCGACTTCCTCGAAGCCATGGATGCGGTGCAGGATTTCTGGCAGGAGCCGGCCTATGCGGAACTGCTGCTGGCCATGCAGAAGCGTCTCCACGACTACATCGTCGCGGATCAGGGCACTGCTCAGGAAGCCCTCGACAAGCTGATCGAGGATTGGACCGAGACCTTCGAAGACGAAGGCAAGCTGTGATCCGTTCACGGATCGCACCCCGGACCTGATCCGGGTCTCACGCACCGGCGGTCCCGCTACAGGGACCGCCACAGCAACCGGGAACACCAATGTCTCAGACGCCGATAGACCGCGCGGCCCAAGCCACGCCGACCCGTGTCGCACGCCGCATCCGCGGTCTGAGTGACCGGGCCATCGCGTGGATCTTTGTCGCCCCAACGATCTTTTTGCTGCTGGCTGTCAATATCTTTCCGCTGATCTGGACGATCAATCTCAGTTTCACGAATTTCCGCGCCAACCGGCCCAACCGCGAGGTTGAATATGTCGGCCTTCGCAACTACGAGCGGATCCTGACCGACAGCGACATCTGGCTGACCATGCAGGCAACAGCCCATTTCCTGATCTGGACGATCGTCCTGCAGGTGCTGATCGGCTTCACGCTCGCCTGGCTCATCAACCGTAAGTTCCGGGGCAACGATCTCTGGACCACGATCATCGTGCTGCCGATGATGCTGAGCCCGGCGGTGGTCGGGAACTTCTGGACGTTCCTCTACCAGCCGCAGATCGGCCTCTTCAACTACGTGGTCGCTTTTTTCACCGGCGCCGATCCCTCGTCGTTCGAGATGATCGGTTCGGTCACGCTCGCTCCCTGGGCCATCGTCATCGTGGACACCTGGATGTGGACGCCCTTCGTGATGCTGATCTGCCTCGCCGGTCTGCGGTCGATCCCCGACTATATCTACGAGGCCGCGGCGATTGACCGGGCGTCCAAATGGCGTCAGTTCTGGACCATCACCGTGCCGATGGTGCTGCCTTTCCTGATGCTCGCGGTGCTGTTCCGCGGCATCGAGAACTTCAAGATGTTCGATCTCGTGGTCCAGCTTACCGGCGGCGGCCCCGGATCGGTGACCGAACTCACGTCGATCAACCTCAAGCGCGAGGCGTTCGAGAAATGGCGCACGGGCTATGCCTCGGCCTACGCCATCATCCTCTTTGTGACGGTCTTCGGCCTCGCCTCGATCTACGTGAAGGCGCTCAACAAGGTGAAGGAAAGATGAGCTATTCCATCACCGAACCGTCGTCGCGGCAAAAATGGGTCGCAGGCACCCTGGTGATCCTCTACGCGCTGGTCACACTGATGCCGCTGGTCTGGATCATCGCCACCGGATTCAAGACGCCTGCGGACGCCATCTCCTACCCGCCGAAGGTGCTGTTCGAGCCATCGCTGGAGGGTTATGTCAATCTCTTCACCACCCGCACGCGGATCGGCCCCGATGCGCTTGCCGCCCTGCCGCCGCCCGAGACCTGGTATGAGCAGATCGTGCGTGATCGGGACATGGTCATCGCCGGACCGTCACGCTATGGCGAGCGGTTCCTGAACTCGGTCATCATCGGGTTCGGCTCGACCTTTTTGAGCATTTTCCTGGGTACACTGGCCGCCTATGCCTTTTCACGGTTCAAGGTACCGCTGAAGGACGATCTGCTGTTCTTCATCCTCTCGACTCGGATGATGCCGCCTATAGCCGTTGCGATCCCGATCTTTCTGATGTTCCGCACGCTGGGTCTCAGTGACACTCATCTCGGTATGATCCTGCTCTATACGGCAGTGAACATCAGTCTCGCGGTCTGGCTCTTGAAGGGGTTCATCGATGAAATACCGCGCGAGTACGAGGAAGCCGCATTGATCGACGGGTACACCCGGTTTCAGGCCTTCTACAAGGTGGTCCTGCCTCAAGCTGCCACGGGGATTGCCTCGACCGCCATCTTCTGCTTGATCTTTGCCTGGAACGAATACGCCTTCGCGGTGCTGCTGACATCCGGCACGGCACAGACCGCGCCGCCCTTCATTCCGACGATCATCGGCGTCGGCGGGCAGGACTGGCCGGCCGTCGCAGCCGGCGCCACGCTTTTCCTGCTGCCAGTGATGATTTTCACGATAATGCTGCGCAAACACCTGCTGCGCGGAATCACATTCGGGGCAGTCAGAAAATGATCTCAATGAACTTCGTCTTTCCAGAAATATCCCCGCCGGAGGCATTACTCCCTGTCGATGTCCAAAGAATATCTTGCCTCCGGCGGGGATATTTCTGGAAAGACGAAGCTGGAATGCGAGGTGCCTCGTGAGGGCTTTTCTTGCACGCCTGATACGCTTGCGGCGGGGGCCGTGGGAAGCACTGGCGACGGTGCTCATCGCGCTTGGCGTCGTGATGCTCATGCAACCATATTTTCTTTGGGCCTATACCTATTCTTTCATCATTACTCTGACCGGCACGGTGATGTTCATCATCGTCAGCCATTTTCCGGAGTAGGCTATGGCTGAAATCTTGATCCGGGGGCTTCGCAAGGAATTTGGTGACTTTACGGCAGTCCAGTCGTCATCTTTCAAGATCGAGGATGGCGAGTTTTTCATGCTTCTGGGGCCGTCGGGCTGCGGCAAGACGACGACTTTGAGGATGATCGCGGGGCTTGAACTACCGACGAGCGGTGAGATTTTCATTGATGGTGAAGAGGTGGGCATGAAGCCCGCATCAGAAAGGGATATCGCGTTCGTCTTTCAGATGTTCGCGCTCTATCCGCATATGAATGTCCGCCGCAACATCAGCTATCCGCTGATCAGTCAGGGCATGCCCAAGGCGGACGTGAAGGCGCGGGTTGCCGAAGTTGCGGAGATACTCGGGATCGGTGATATTCTGAACCGTCCGGTCGGCGGGCTTTCAGGTGGTGATCGCCAGCGCGTGGCTCTTGCGCGCGCGATTGTGCGGCGGCCCAAGGCGTTCATGATGGACGAGCCGCTGGGGGCGCTTGATGCGGAGTTTCGCGAGTATATGGCCGACGAGCTTCGCGCGCTGCATGACCGCATGGGGGCCACAACGGTTTATGTCACCCATGATCAGCTTGAGGCGATGCAGATGGGCGACAAGATCGTTGTCATGAACCATGGTGTGGTTGAGCAGTTCGGCACGCCCCAGGACATCTATGACAAACCGGCAACCATGTTCGTGGCCGACTTCATTGGCTCTCCGCCAATGAATTTTCTGCCGGTTGAGGGGGCGATCAGCGCGGGCAGCCAAGAGGTGCGACTGGGCGGTCACTCGGTCTCGGTTCCACGGCAGAGGGAGGCCATGTCCGGTAATCTGATGCTTGGCGTGCGGCCTGAACATGTAGCCCTCAGGGACCAGAGCGCGTTTCGGGGGGAAGTTCTGGCGACCGAATATCTCGGGACAACGCAGATCATCACCTGCCGCACCTCCATCGGTGATCTCAAGGCCAGATTGCCCGCCAGCGATCCCGCGACCGTCGGTGAACTGGTAGGTCTGACGTTCAATCCCGCTATGATCACGCTCTTCGATGCAGGATCGGGCCGTGCGCTGGTATCGGATCTGAATGCGGAGATCATGGCTAATGGTTGAGGTTGTTCTGGACCGGGTCTCGAAGGCCTTTGGCGATGACATCGCTGTCGATGAGATGTCGCTTGAGGTGCCGGACGGTTCCTTCGTGGTTCTTCTGGGGCCGACGGGTGCAGGCAAGACCACGACCTTGCGGCTGATCTCGGGGTTGGAGACACCCGACACGGGCAAGATCATGATCGGCGGGCGAGACGTCGGGGCCGAGACGCCCGCTCAGCGCGATGTGGCGATGGTCTTCCAGCAATACTCGCTTTATCCGCATATGAGCGTGCGGGACAATCTGGCCTTTCCGCTGAAGTCGCCGATCCTGAAGACGCCAGCGGCCGAGATCGAGCGAAAGGTCAGCGAGGTCGCCGAGGTTCTGCAGATCAGTCACAAGCTGGCCAACCGGGCGACCGAGCTTTCGGGCGGCGAGATGCAGCGCGTGTCCATCGGGCGGGCGCTTGTACGTGATCCTTCGATCTATCTGATGGATGAGCCGCTCAGTTCGCTTGACGCGAAGCTGCGCAGCGACCTCAGGATCGAGTTGAAGCGCATCCATGCGACCCTCGGGGCCACCCTGCTGTATGTCACCCATGATCAGATTGAAGCGATGACCATGGCAACCCATGTCGGTGTGCTTGATCAGGGGCGGCTGGTGCAGTTCGGATCGCCGCGCGAGATCTATGAGGACCCGGTCAGCATTTATGCGGCGGGCAGGCTGGGACTGCCGCGCATCAACATTCTGCCCGCATCGCTCTTCGGGAACGGGCCGGGGACCGCCGTCTCCATAGGTCTGCGGCCCGAGCATATCATCCAGGGCGAAGGTCAACCTAGTGAGGTAATCCGCGTCGAGCATCTGGGCGACCAGACGCGACTGCATCTGAAGCTCAAGGATCATGACATCGTCACCCTGACGGAGGTTCACACAGGTCTGAAACCCGGCGACACGGTCGCCATCGCCCCGCGCAATCCGCTCTACTTCGACAAGTCCGGAGCTCGTATCGCCTGAGGAGGAGAATCATGCCGCAATTCATCAATGCCAAAGAAAACCTTGTGACAGAGGCGATTGACGGTGGCCTGCGGATAGCAGGCGACCGGTTGGCAAGGCTCGACGGATATCCGCATATCAAAGTGGTCGTTCGGACCGACTGGGACCGATCAAAAGTGGCGCTGGTCTCCGGCGGTGGCTCGGGACATGAGCCTGCGCATGCGGGGTTTGTCGGCCAGGGCATGCTGACGGCTGCGGTTTGCGGGGACGTCTTCGCCTCGCCGTCGGTGGATGCCGTTCTGGCGGGAATCCTGGCAGTGACGGGCAAGGCCGGATGTCTGCTGATCGTCAAGAATTATACAGGAGACCGGCTGAACTTTGGCCTGGCGGCTGAACGCGCCCGCAGTTTCGGGCTGAAGGTCAATATGGTGGTCGTGGACGATGATGTCGCCCTTCCCGATCTGCCGCAGGCCCGCGGCGTCGCGGGGACGCTTTTTGTGCACAAGATTGCCGGTGCGATGGCCGAGGCCGGTCGTGATCTGGCGGCGGTCACTGCGACCGCCCAGAGGGTGATCGATGGTGTCGTGTCGATCGGCATGTCGCTGGATACCTGCACGGTTCCGGGCTCCCCTAAGGAGAGCCGGATCGGACCGGGAAAGGCAGAACTGGGTCTCGGCATTCACGGTGAAGCCGGGGCGGAACAGGTCGATTTTGAGGGCGCGAGACATGCCATGGAGATGGTGGTTGAGCGCCTCGCGCGCCATGTCAAACCCGGACCGCATGTGGCCCTTCTCAACAACCTTGGCGGCGCGACGCCGCTTGAGATGGCGGTGCTTTCCGAGGAACTTCTGAGGTCGTCCATTGGCGGTCACATCACGTCAATGATTGGACCGGCGCCTATGATGACCTCACTCGATATGCAGGGTTTCTCGGTCTCGCTTCTGCCGCTCTCGGACCGTGATGAGGCAGATCTGAAAGCTCCGGTGGTGCCCTGGGCGTGGCCGGGTTGCCTTGATGTCGGCGCGGTTGAGGTCCGGCCTTTGCCCGATGGTCTGACGCCGATACAGCCGATCCCGTCGGCGGATCCGGCCCGGGCGCAGTTCATCACGCGGTGCTGCGACATCCTGATCGGAGCGGAAGCGGATCTGAACGCGCTCGACGCGAAATCTGGCGACGGCGACACCGGCTCCACGCTGTCCGGGGCCGCCCGGGCACTGAAATCCGCTCTCGACCGGCTTCCGCTGGCGGATCTGACCCAGCTCTACCGGGCCATCGGGCAGGAACTCAGCCAGACGATGGGGGGCTCGTCGGGCGTTCTGCTTGCCATATTCTTCTCTGCGGCGGGCGATGCGTCAGCCAGCGGAAAGGGGGCGGTTGACGCGCTGGTCGCCGGGCTGGACAGAATTCAGCAGGTCGGCGGTGCGGGTCCTGGCGATCGCACGATGATTGATGCGCTCAAGCCGGCTTTGGACGCGCTTCCAGATGGGCTGAGGGCGGCGGCGGAGGCTGCGCGGGCCGGGGCCGATCATACGGCCAGCATCACGAAGGCGAAGGCCGGGCGGGCAAGCTATATCTCCGAGAGCAAGCTTGCGGGGCATAATGATCCGGGAGCAGAAGCGGTCGCACGGTTGTTCGAACAGTTGATCGAGGCGTGATTGCCTCCCACCCGCCTGGTGCGGATGGGAGCATTTCAGATCATCGGGTTGATTGTGGGGATCAGCCGATAGGGCCGGGGCCGCCGGTGTCCTCAAGAACCAGTCCGGCGTCGATGCTCAGATCGACCTCGTCTTCTCCCAGCACGAAGATCTCGGTGAAGCCGGTTGCGGCATCCGCATCCGAGTCGAGATCATCCGATGCGCCCTGATTGGGCGGGGCCGGAATGTAGCCATCGGGGATCTGGAACTGGACCTGATAGGATCCCGCCTCAAGACCATCGAAAGCATATTGACCCTCGGCCCCGGTGATCACGGATGTGATCTCGGTTCCGAATTCATCGTAGAGCACGACCGTGACGCCTTCGACGCCGATCTCACCGTCGTCCTGAATGCCGTTCACATTCTCATCGAGGAACACGAAATCCCCGATTGTCGCACCATCCTGATTGGGTGGGTTGTCGGTTTCGGGTGTGAACGAGATGTCGTCAATTGCGCCCGAGCCATTGATCGAGATCGTCATGACCGAAACGCCTGGCATGTCGAAGGGCACGGTTGTGACCTCACCATCCTGTGTCGATGGCATGAAGAGTGTATCGATCAGGACGCCGTCGGCATCAAAGAAGCTGACCTCGCCGCGTTCCTCGATATCGATGATGGTCACACCATTGACCCGTGACGGTACATCGAATTCGAAAGTGAAGGTGCCCCCACCGGCGTTGTCATCAGGATCACTGCTGTCGAAATCCTCGGTGATGATCAGCATATTGCCCTGCTCAACCGAGGTCAGATCGGTGTCGCCGCCTGTCGGGGACGCCCCGTCGAAGATCATTGCCGCATTCGGGCCGTCGGGGCCGTCCTGATTGCGATAGGCAGAGATCGTCACGCCTTCGAACTGCGCATTCACGATGGTTCCGGCGCTGAGATCCTGAAAGGCCACCTCCGTCGAGCCTTCAACGTCCGGGATCGGATCGCCGGTGTTGTCTGGTGCCGGTGGTAGAACGTCCGCGTCCGATGGCTGGATTCGGATCTTGTCGATCCGAGCCCATTCGCCGCCATCCCTGGCAGAGCGGATCTCGACAACCGAGCCCGGATCGAGCGCAATGCCATCGAGGGTGAACTCGGTGAAGCCGCCGTTGTTGCTGCCGCCGCCATTCACATCGAGATCGAGATTGATCACGCCGACCGAGACGCCGTCGACAAAGACCTCGATTTCGCTCTGACCGTCGGTCTCGTCCTGGGCGTAGATTGACAACGCATAGGTCCCGGCGGCCCCGTCGAAGGTCGTCGAGAGGGTTGCAAGATCGGAATTGGCCCGCACGAGCTCGCCGCCATCGGCCTGATTGCCGCTGACCACATCATAACCGGTGAGTGTCATATCCTCGGCCTGTATCGTGACCGAGCCATCGTCGATATTCTGTTCAAGAACCACCTTGTCGATGCGCACCCACTCACCGCCATCACGTGCGGAGCGGATCTCGATATTGGCACCGGCGGGGATGTCGATGCCGCTCAGCGTGATTGACGAGAACCCGCCATTGTTGCTGCCGCCGCCATTGTTGTCGCCATCCAGCGTGATCGTTCCGACAGAGATGCCGTCCACGAAGATCTCCAGCTCGCTCTGGCCGTCGCTCTCGTCCTGAACATGAAGTGTGAGGTCGTAGTTGCCCGCCGGGCCGGTGAAATCTGTGCTCAGGGATGAATTTGCCGCAGTGGCCTTGACCAGTTCGCCACCATCGGCGTTGTTGCCATTGACGATCTCAAATCCGTCGCGTGTCATATCCTCTGCCTGAAGGACAATTGCTGCCCCTGCCGAAGATGCATCGGTTGTCATACATTGCTCCAATCTTTATCGGCGATCCCGCAAAGTCATGCCGACCTCTGACCTCTTCTGTCAGATGCCCGCGCGCGAAACCGCTGCGCCCCCGAGATGCCATTATCACAAGTTCGTACACTTTTCCCGCGATTAGTTTACAGAAGATGTAGTCGGCGGATTGTGGAGTAAGTAACTTCTCCGAAACACTTCTTCTGAGCGCTATTCCTGTGGCTTGTTTGATGTCCTGGCCAGATCAAAGGCAGATCGCAGAACATCCCGGTTCCCGACATGGTTGGCGAGAATCAGAACCAGACGGGCGTTGAGCGCATGGCTTTCGGCCTCGTTGAGGCCCTCATGCAGTTTCAGCAGTTCCGCATAGAACCCGTCGGGATCATCGATGTTGGGTGCCTCAGTCAGGGTCGTCATATGGCTCTCCCCAGTGCTGTCGCCAGAGCGCTCTCGATGGCCGTCCTGTCGAAGCTGACCCAGCGCGCCGCGACATGCAGGTCGGGCCGGATCAGATAGACGGCAGTCGCCGCCCTGCCGAGATAACGCTCCGCGAGAAGCGAACCGGGCTCGGCGTCGAGCCCCAGCAGGGTGGTTCGCGTATTGCCGACGGAAATGGCCTCCACATCGGTATTGATCGCGAGAAGTGTGAACGTGTCATCCAAGGCATCAAGCAGCCAACCATATGCTGCCGGAGCGTCGCTGAGCGCCGAACCGGGGCGGGTGCGGAGCGGAAGATCGGGATGATCGGGGCCGTTCAGCGGGCTGTTATCATAGACCGCAGGAACCGAAAGGCGGCCGGAGTTCACCAGACTACGGGCAAAGATCGCATGTTCCGCAAGATCCAGAACGGCGTTCCGGAACATCCGGCTGATGGCCGTTTTCGGTGTCAGGAAATCGGTTGCGCGGCTGGAATTCAGGATGTTCTCGTCGGCGGCGTGTTTGCGCTCGGCCTGATAGCTGTCGAGCAGCGCGTCCGGCGCGCGCCCTTCGATCACCGCGGTCAGTTTCCAGGCCAGATTGTCCACATCCTGAATGCCGCCGTTGCAGCCACGCGCCCCGAAGGGCGAGACCTGATGGGCGCTGTCACCTGAAAAGAAGACGCGCCCGTGGCGATATTCGGTCATCGACGCGCATTGGAAAGTGTAGATGCTGACCCAGTCCAGCTCAAACTCCACATCCTTGCCCAGCATAGCCCGCACCCTTGCCTTTACCCGGTCGGGATCGAGCTCTGCCTGCCGATCAATGTCCCAGCCGAGCTGGAAATCAATGCGCCAGATATCGTCGGGCTGCTTGTGCAGGAGTGCAGATTGCCCCCGGTTGAAGGGCGGGTCGAACCAGAACCAGCGTTCGGTCGGGAAATCCGCCTTCATCTTCACATCGGCGATCAGGAAATTGTCCTCGAATACCCGTCCCTCAAAACCAAGCCCCATCATGCTGCGCACCGGAGACCGTGCGCCATCGCAGGCCACCACCCAGTCCGAGTTGACACGGTAGGGGCCGTCGGGCGTGTCGACGTCCAGCATCACGTGATTGTCCTTTGGATCAATACCTGTGACTGCATTGCGTCCCCGGATTTCAATCGGCGCGCCATCGGCCTGAGCCTGCCGCAGTCGCTCTACGACGGCCTTCTCGAAATAGGGTTGTGGCAGATTGATGAAGGCAGGCCGCCGGTGCCCATCCTCGGGCAGCAGATCGAAGCCATAGATCTGGCGGGTGTCCCGGAAGACCTTCCCGACATTCCAGACCACACCCTTTTCGACCATCGCTTCGCCACAGCCCATACGATCCGCGATCTCCAGCGTTCGCTTCGAAAAGCAGATGGCGCGGGAGCCTGCCCCTACCCCCTCATGATCGTCGAGCACTAGAACGGGTATATCCTTCAACCCCAGATCAAGCGCCAGCGCCATGCCGACCGGGCCGCCACCGATGATCGTCACGCTGTGCCGGGCGGCCACATCGGCGGACTGCTCCGCGACCTTCCGATAGGGATAAAGCGTGAAGGCGGTTTTGTAGCGGTCAGCAACCATGCCCGTTATCCTTGCAGCGCGGCCCACATTTCCTTGTCACGTGCCGCCGTCCAGATGCGAGGCGTGTCGATGTCGCGGGCCTCGTCATAGGCACGGGCGACGTTGAATGGCAGGCAATGCTCATAGATCGCGTAGTCGCTGAATTTCGGATCACAGACCTCGCGACAGGCGGCCATGGCTTCCTTCAACGATCCGCCACGCAAGGCAACCCGTGCGACCGAGCGATATGTGGAAGTCACGAAATCCGCAGTGTTGTCGAGCGCGGCCGCCACCATCTCCCGTCCCAACAACGCGTCTCCACGTCCCGGGGCGATCGCATCCACATCCCAGGCACGGATTGCATCCAGTGTTCCCGGCCAATCGTGGAAATGCCCGTCACCGCAATAACAGGCCGAGTGGTACTCAACGATATCACCGGTGAACATGACGTTCTGATCCGGCACATAGGCCACGATATCGCCTGCCGTATGCGCACGGCCCAGATGCATCAGATCCACCCGGCGATTGCCGAGGTAGACGCTCATGCGCTTGTTGAAGGTTGCTGTCGGCCAGGTCAGGCCGGGGATGCTCTCATGCCCCTGAAAGAGGCGGGGGAAGCGGTCGAACTCGCTGTCCCAGTCCTCCTGCCCGCGTTCGACGACCATCGCGCGCGCCATCTCTGACATGATGATCTGCGAGGCGTCGAAGGCCGAGGCACCAAGCACCCGAACCGCGTGGTAGTGCGTGAGTACGAGATGGGTGATCGGCTTGTCAGTGATCTTGCGGATCTCGTCGATGACCTTTTGGGCCAGACGTGGCGTCGCCTGCGCCTCGATCACCATCACGCTGTCATCCCCGATGATCACACCGGAATTCGGGTCGCCCTCGGCGGTGAAAGCCCAAAGTCCGTCACCCACTTCGGTGAAGCTGGTTTTCTTGTCCGCCATATCCCCTTGCGAGGCGAATGCCTTTGCCATGTCGTTCCCCTCTAGCGTTCGAGCGCGGGCAGGATTTTGCCCAAGGCTTCGCCGAAGCCGATCCTGTAGCCGTCGCCCTGGGCATGTCCGGTCATGCTCAGCGTATCGCCGTCCTCAAGGAAAGAGCGGGTCTCGCCGGTGTCAAGCGTCACCGGCTCCTTGCCGCCCCAACTGAGCTCCAGAAGTGACCCGCGATTGGCTTTCTCGGGTCCCGAGATCGTGCCCGACCCCAGAAGGTCGCCCACATTCATCGGACATCCCGAGCTTGCGTGATGGGTCAGTTGCTGGGCAGAGGAATAGTACATCTCGCGATAGTTGGTCCGGGTCAGACGGGTCGCCGTGTCGCCACCCTGCGGCGTGAGCGTGACCTCCAGATCAATATCATAGAGCATCGGACCCGCATCCTTCAGATGGTCGAGCAGTTCGACCTCGCGGGTCGGTGTGTCCACCCGGAACGGCTCCAAAGCCGCGCGGGTGACGATCCACGGGCTGATCGTTGTTGCTGTCGCCTTGGCCTGAAACGGCCCGAGCGGCTGATACTCCCATGCCTGAATGTCGCGCGCCGACCAGTCGTTCAGAAGCACATAGCCGAAGATCATCTGATCCGCGTCCGCGACCGAGACCGGCCCGTCGGAGGGCTGGCCGACAATCGCGCCCATCTCCAACTCATAGTCAAAGCGTTTGCAGGGCGCGAAATGCGGTTTGTCGGCGGTGGGCGGTTTCAACTGCCCCCAGGGCCTGCGCACATCGCTGCCCGAGACGACTACCGAGGACGCTCGCCCGTTATAGCCGATGGGGATATGCAGCCAGTTGGGGGGGAGCGCGTTCTCCGCCCCGCGAAACATCGTCCCGACATTGGTCGCATGATGTCGTCCGGCATAGAAATCGGTGAACTCCGAGACAGCAAACGGCAGGTGCAGTTCGACATCCGTTAGGGGAATAAGTACCGCTTTGGTCAATTCAGCATTGCCGCTCAACTCATCCGAGCCACCCTCGGCCAGCAGATCGGTCAGGCGAGACCGGAAGGCCGACCATGCCTCGGCGCCCAGTTCCATGAAATCATTCCAGAACGGGATGTCAAAGACGGGATCAGGCCCCTGCACGACCAGCCCGGCTTCCTCAAGCCGGGTCACGTCGAGAACCATATCACCAATGGCGACACCGCAATGAGCCTCCCCCTCGCCTTGCGAGAAGACGCCATAAGGCAGATTGTTCAGCGGAAAGGGCGTGGTGGGCGAGTTCGCGCTGGTCACCCAGCTTTTCATCAGAGGCATAGAGATCCCAATCGGTGTTTACTTGACGCCGGGCGTCCCGTCGAATTTCTTTTCCAGCCCATCCCAACAGTCAATGTAGTCGTCCTGCAAGGGGGCTTCGCGTGCGGCGAACTCGGTCAGATGCTGCGGAAAGCGGGTCTCGAACATGAAACTCATGGTGTTTTCCAGCTTCTGCGGGGCGAGGTCCGCGTTCGAGGCACCCTCGAAAGCAGGCTGATCGGGGCCGTGCGGCAGCATCATGTTGTGCAGGCTCATGCCGCCCGGAACGAAGCCCTTGGGCTTGGCGTCATAGATCCCGTAGATGTTGCCCATCAGCTCGGACATGATGTTCTTGTGATACCAGGGCGGGCGGAACGTGTTCTCGGCCACGTTCCAGCGATCGCGGAACAGGACAAAGTCGATATTGGCGGTGCCCTCGACGCCGCTCGATGCGGTCAGGACGGTGAAAATCGACGGGTCTGGATGATCGAACAGGATCGCGCCGACCGGGCTGAACGTGTTGAGATCATATTTGCAGGGCGCATAATTGCCATGCCACGCCACCACGTCGAGCGGCGAGTGGTCGATATGGGTCTCATGGAACTGCCCGCACCATTTGACGACGACCCGGCTCGGGGCCATCCGGTCCTCAAAGGCTGCCACGGGTGTCTTGAAGTCCCGCGGGTTGGCAAGGCAGTTGGCACCGATGGGCCCGCGTCCCGGCAACTCGAACTTGGCACCGTAGTTTTCGCAGACGAAACCGCGGGCCGGGCCTTCCAGAACCTCGACACGAAACACCATGCCGCGCGGCAGGATCGCGATCTCCTGCGGATCCACATCCATGATGCCCATCTCGGTACAGAACCGCAGTCGTCCGGCCTGGGGCACAACCAGCAATTCGCTGTCGGCAGAGTAGAAATACTCGTCCTTCATCGAGGCTGTGATCAGGTAGATATGGGCTGCCATGCCAACTTGCGTGTTCACGTCGCCCGCCGTGGTCATGGTCCGCATGCCGGTCAGAAAGGTCAGCGGGTCTTCCGAGTGCGGAACGGGATCCCAGCGATACTGGCCCAGCGAGATGACATCCGGGTCCATGTTCGGCGCAGACTGCCAGTATGGCAGATTGATCTTTGCAAAACGCGCCGTGTGCTTGACCGAGGGTTGGATACGATAGCACCAGGTCCGCTCGTTCTGCTCTTTCGGGGCGGTGAAGGGCGTGCCGGAAAGCTGCTCCGCATAGAGGCCATAGTTGCATTTCTGCGGCGAGTTCTGGCCTTGCGGCAGGGCGTCCGGCAGGGCCTCGGTCTCGAAATCATTGCCGAAGCCGGGCATGTAGCCGTCGGTTGTGCCGATATGAGATGCCGCGCGGATCAGCCCGCTTGGCCGTGTGTCCTTGTTCATGGAAAGTCCTTTCGCGAGCCTCATCAGCATATCGTTGCAAATGCAACGATGTCAAGTTGAGACGGCCAGAACCCGCGTTTCCCAGTCCTTGCATTTCCGCGCGAGCGCGTCCCGGAACGGGTGGTCCGTGATGACCATGTCGATCTCCTCCAGCGAGCCTATGCGGACCGGGGCGCTGCGCTGGAATTTCGTGTGATCGGCGACGAGAATGACAGAGCGCGCCTGATGGATGATCGCCTTGGCCACCCGCACCTCCTGCACGTCGAAATCGGTCAGATCGCCGTCTGCGTCCAGCGCCGAGGCCCCGATGACGGCGAAATCCACCTTGAACTGCTCGATCGTCTGCGCCGCCAGATCACCGACGAGCCCGCCATCGGTCCGGCGCAGGATACCGCCCGCGACGATCACCTCGCAATGCGGGTTCTCCACAAGGATATTGGCGACATTCATGTTGTTCGTCACGACCATGATATCGCGATGATCCAGAAGCGCGCGGGCCACGGCCTCGGTCGTTGTGCCGATATTGAGAAAGAGCGATGCGTTGTCGGGTATCTGGTCGGCGCAAAGGGCGGCGATTGCTGCCTTGGCCTTGGCATTCAGCTCCCGCCGGTCCTGATAGCCGATATTGCGCACGGATGACGGGAGCACCGCGCCGCCATGCACCCGTTGCACCTGACGCGCATCGGCAAGATCGCCAAGATCCCGACGGATGGTTTGCAAGGTGACGTCGAACCGCGCCGCCAGATCCTCGACCGTTACGCGGTTTTCGCTGCGCAGGATGTCGAGGATTTCGGTCTGGCGGAAGTTCAGCGGCATGGGATTCCTACATTCGAGCTCAAAGCGAGCCTAAACGAAAATAAACTTCCAAAAAACGAAAAAATATGAAAAGGAGGGATTGAAAGAATCTCCTGCAAAAGAGGACCCGCCATGGCATCCGGCAATGACGACAAGATGTTCGATGTTCTGGTCATCGGCGGCGGCATCAACGGATGCGGCATCGCGCGGGACGCGGTCGGGCGCGGTCTGTCGGTTGCACTGATCGAGATGGACGATCTGGCCTCTGCCACGTCCTCGGCCTCGACCAAGCTCTTCCATGGCGGACTGCGCTATCTTGAGTATTTCGAGATCAATCTGGTGCGCAAGGCGCTGATCGAACGCGAGACACTGCTGACCGCCATGCCGCATATCAGTTGGCCGATGCGGTTTGTTCTGCCCTATCACAAGGACATGCGGTTTGAGGGCGAAACGCCGACCTCGAAACTGCTTGGCGTCTTCATGCCCTGGATGCGGGGGCGGCGGCCCGCCTGGCTGATCCGTTTTGGACTGTTCCTTTATGACAATCTGGGCGGGCGCAAAATTCTGCCCGGAACCAAGACGCTCGACCTGCGCAAGGATGACGCGGGCCTCGCGCTCGATCCCAAGTTCGAGAAGGGCTTCGAGTATTCCGACTGCTGGATCGAGGATGCACGGCTCGTGGTGCTGAACGCGCGCGATGCACAGGAGCGGGGGGCAACCGTTCTGACCCGCACCAAGGTAACCGAGGCCGCCCGAAGCGGTGATCACTGGGCGGTTCAGGTCGAGGACAAGAACGACAAGTCCGTCCGCCACATGAGAGCCAGATGTCTGGTGAACGCGGGCGGCCCGTGGGTCGAGGACATCATCCGCAACACCGCCCGGATCAATTCGACCGAAGGGGTGCGGCTGGTCCGGGGCTCTCACATCGTGACGAAGAAACTCTTCGATCACGACAAGGCCTATTTCTTTCAGGGCGAGGACGGGCGGATCATCTTCGCCATTCCCTACGAGACCGATTTCACCCTGATAGGCACGACCGACAAGGATCATCAGAGCGATCCGCGTTCAGCGGAATGCACGGATGAAGAGCGGGATTACCTCTGCGCCTTCGCCTCGAAATACTTCGAGAGACCTGTGACGCCGGAAGATGTTGTCTGGACCTATTCCGGCGTGCGCCCGCTTTATGACGACGGGGCCAAATCCGCCACCGCGGCAACCCGTGACTACGTGCTGTCGCTGGATGAAAACGGCCCGCCATTGCTCAATGTCTTCGGAGGCAAGATCACGACCTATCGCAAGCTTGCCGAGGCATCGCTGGACAAGATCGCACAGTTCTTTCCCAAGGCAAGCGGGGACTGGACCGCAGGTGTTCCCCTGCCCGGAGGAGACTTTGCCGTTGCAGATTTCGACGCTCTGGTGATCGGCCTGCGCGAGACCTACCCCTTCCTTGATGCGTTCTGGGCAAGGCGGCTGGTGCGCGCGTACGGCACTGAGGCAACAGTCATCCTTGGTGATGCGAAAACCGCAGAAGATCTGGGTGAGACTTTCGGCGGCACCCTGACCGCCCGCGAGATTACATGGCTGATGGACAAGGAATATGCGCAGACGGCCACGGATGTTGTCTGGCGCCGCTCAAAACTGGGTCTGCGGATGACAGCGGACGAGACTTCGGCTCTTGACACATGGATGGCCGAGAGGTTGGCTCGATAAAGGTATTTTGAGAAGGATTTAATGTGTTCTGCAATTTCATCAGGTTTGGCCTTTCGGCTTTATCCGCACTTGTGATCTCCGCCTGCTCGGAAATCCAGCTTCAGGCGCCCAGCGATCTCGGCAGCCGGGAACTGACCGGTCGTGTGGCTGAACGCGGTGGAGAGTTCGGCTCCGGCCTTGGCGGGTTCTACTATGCTTTTCAGGTGGTCGAGATAGACGGGCTCGCGGCGGTTTGCGGGACCAAGGCCTTCACGGGCCATTCCCGCCGAACGGCCTCGGAGGAGCTTTTGCAGAACAGCAATCTCTTCATTGAGGAAACCCGTGTGATCAACAGCTTTGGCTACTTTGCTCGGGCCGACTCGCGCGAGGAACTTCTGACAACGACTGCAAATTGCCGGACGCTCGGGGTGTTCTGGGATCCGTCCTTTGCGCGGGCGACCTGGACGATCACCCGAAACAAGAACCGCATCCGGGTTTGATTTCAGCCTCAGGTAGATTTCTGTTGCTGACGACTCAGCCAGCCACTAAGACATTCACCGCGCCTTTGGTCAGGTAGTTTCCAAGGGCGAATGTTGAGAGATGTGATTGTCGGCCCGTTTTTGAATGTCATTCATTGGAAACCCAAGATTTCAGCGCCTTTCTGACATGAAAACCGTCAAGCCGTTATTGATTTGAGGACAGAATAAATGATCAAACTGATGCCCCGTTGTTTCACGACCCTGCTGGTTGCCGCGACACTGGCCGCCTGTGCGGATAGCCCGCTGGTGACCTCCACCGATCTTGGTACCAAATCGCTGGGAGGCAGGGTTGAATTCGGCGGTGTTCGCTGGAATGGCATTTTAGGCGGCGTCCGCTTTGCCTTTCAGGTTGTTGATATTCAGGGCCAGGCTGCCGTTTGTGGCGTGAAGGTGTTTGACAACGCCTCTGGGCGCAGTGTTTCGACGGACTTCCTGCGGGACACACGCCTCTTTATCGGCGAGACTCAGATCATGAGTTCGTTTGTGTACTTTGCGGAAGCGCCCAATGTCGATCGCGCCGGACTTACGCCGGCCAAATGCCGGTCCCTCGGTGTTGCCTGGGACCCGTCATTTGCAACTGCCGAGTGGCGTTTGGAGAACAGACGAAACACTTACCGCGTCTGAGCCTAGTTAAGCTCGACGGCAAAACTCTCCGACCATCCGTGCACACTGTCGCTGGCGCGGATGGTCACCTCGCTGGTGCCATCTGGTATTTGAACGCTGCTCAGTGAGCGTGTGAAGGGCTGCTCGTTGACATGCGGGTGGAAAAGCTCGCGATAGCCCACCTCCTGCCCATCGGCGAAAACCTTCCAGCCGTTTGCATAGTGATCCCAGCCGGTGTCGCCATGCGCCAGGGTCACGTCGAAACGCCAGGCGTCACCCTGAGCGGTGGCCACCACTTTCACGATTTCAACGTCACCCGCCAGACCGGCCAGAGGGTTGAGGCACAGCAGGCTTGTCATCAGAATACGCAACATCTGTCTCTCCGGTTCCTTTTTGCAGACCTCTAGCACGCGTCACGGGCTGGCGCGATCACAAGTGTCTGATCCTCATTTCCTCTTTCCAAGATGGCAGGTGGGGTTTAGGGATGCCCCCGTCCAGAAACCAACCAGACGCAGGAGTAAGAAAAGTGGGCTACCGTATCGCCGTCGTAGGTGCCACAGGCAATGTGGGCCGCGAAATGCTGAACATTCTGGCCGAGCGCCAGTTTCCCGTCGATGAGATTGCAGCGCTTGCGAGCCGCAAATCCATGGGCACCGAATGCAGCTTTGGCGACACCACCCTGAAGACCGACGACCTGGACACGTTCGACTTCACCGGCTGGGATATTGCGCTGTTCGCCATCGGCTCGGACGCGACAAAGAAATATGCGCCCAGGGCTGCCAAGGCGGGCTGTGTGGTGATCGACAACTCATCGCTCTACCGCTACGACCCGGATGTGCCGCTGATCGTGCCGGAGGTGAACCCTGAGGCGATCGAAGGCTATGCCAAGAAGAACATCATCGCGAACCCGAACTGCTCGACAGCACAGATGGTCGTCGCACTGAAGCCACTCCATGACCGGGCCCGGATCAAGCGGGTTGTGGTCTCGACCTACCAGTCGGTCTCGGGTTCAGGCAAAAGTGCGATGGATGAGCTGTGGCTCCAGACCAAGGGCATGTATGTCCCGGGGCAGGAGGTCGCGCCGTCAGTTTACAGCAAGCAGATCGCCTTCAACGTCATTCCGCATATCGACAGTTTCATGGAAGACGGGACCACCAAGGAAGAGTGGAAGATGGTCGCCGAGACCAAGAAGATCGTTGATCCGGCGATCAAGGTCACCGCGACATGCGTCCGCGTGCCGGTCTTTGTCGGCCATTCCGAGGCTGTGAATATCGAAACCGAGGACTTCCTCGACGAAGAAGAAGCCCGCGAAATCCTGCGCGAAGCACCCGGTATCGTGGTCGTCGATAAACGCGAGGATGGCGGCTACATCACACCGGTCGAATGCGTCGGCGATTTCACCACTTTCATCAGCCGTATCCGGCAGGACAGCACCATTGAAAACGGGCTCAATCTGTGGTGTGTCTCTGACAACCTCAGAAAAGGTGCCGCGCTCAACGCCGTGCAGATTGCCGAGCTTTTGGGACGGAAGGTGCTCAAAAAGGGATAGGGACCGTTCTTGACGTATAGGGTAATGCAGTCCGGATTTGTCGGACTACTGACGGGGGCGCTGGTTGCGGCGACCCCGTCTTTTGCTGAAGGCGAGTGGAGTATCGGGGCTTTCGGCGGCCAGATGACCAGCAATGACTGGATCCGCATCTTCGATCCAGCCTCTCTGGACTGGGAGAATTCCTATCTTTACGGGCTCACGCTGAGCTATGAGCGTCCCCGCGCCGACAGCCGGTTTACCTGGGGGGCGGAGTTGCAACTGGTCCAGCACACAGGCCTGCAGGATCACAACGAGATCAACTTCCCCGTCACCCTGCGCTATACGCCCGATGACAGCTGGTTTGGCGTCTTTGACAGCTTCTCCTACGGGATCGGGCTGTCACTGGCCTCGGACAAGCCGGAGATCGAGCTGAACCGCAAGGAGGACACGGCCGAGTTGCTGATCTACTGGATGGCTGAACTGGAGTTCGACACCCCCCTGGAGCAGCAGGATGTCTTCGTCCGTCTGCATCACCGCTCCGATGGCTACGGCCTGATGGAGGTCGATAACGGCTCCAACGGCATCGTCTTCGGCTTTCGGCAGAGGTTCTGATCAGATCGGCGCGAATTCCGCGTTCTCGTAGACCTGCAATTCGCCCGAACCGATCTCGTTCCAAAGTCCATGGAGCGAAAGCTCACCGCTTTCCACACCTTCGGCGACGAACGGGAAGGTCATCAGGTTCTCAAGACTGGTCAGGATGCACTCCTTCTCCAGCGCCTCAAGCCGCTCCCTGCGGTCGGTGATCGACTTGACCCGCTCATAGCCCGGACGCAGAAGGTCCATCCAGCGGCCGACAAAGCTTGTCTCCTGCTCCAGTTGCGGGGCATTGCCCTCGCACATCTCGTGACAGCCTTCCACGCCACCGCAATTGGAATGGCCGACAACAAGGATGTTCGAGACCTTCAGCGCAGTGACGCCATATTCGATCACCGCAGACGTGCCATGCAGATCGCCGTCCGGTTTGTAGGGCGGCACAAGATTGGCGATGTTGCGGTGGATGAAGAACTCACCCATATCCGCCCCGAATATGGATGTCACATGCACGCGGCTGTCGCAGCACGAGATGATCATCGCGCGCGGGCGCTGTCCTTCCGAGGCCAGCCGTGCATACCATGCAGCATTTTCCGAAAACTGCGTGGCCTTCCAGCCCTTGTACCTCTGAACAAGAAAAGATGGCAGCCGCTTTGCGTGTTTCATCCCAAACCCCTAGCAAGATTCCAGTAATCTAAACTTGTCAGCTAATTAAGGCATTCTTAACCCAGATTACCAGAGGCCGAATAACCGCCTGTTGACCATTCGCTCCTATACGTGGTGTCGGAGTGGATGGAACGGCCTGAGGGGGCAACGATGTCACAAGTGGTGTCCTGGGCTTGCCGGGACCAGCCGCGATTCGACTACACGGCAGCCCGTGAGCTTCAGCTCATGATGGGCCGTGATCGGTTTGCCCAGATGATCGAACACAGTGTCTTCAAGATGATTGACCGTGTTTGCCTGCTGGAAAAGGCCCTTCACGCAGGAGATCTGGCGACCGCACGGGAAATTGCCACCAAGCTGGACGTGATGGGCAGGCAAACCGGGCTTGAGGATTTCGCGCGTGTCGCAGAGGATGTCGCGAATTGCTGCGATGTGGGCGATCCCGTTGCAATCGGTGCCGTCGTGGCCCGGCTGGTGCGTACTGGCGAGATCAGTTTCTTCTCGGTCCTTGAAATGACCGAGACCATCTGAGGCCGCTTAGGGCTTGAATGGAAGGCGGTTTTTCATAGGGTGGCCGGAACACTCTCATTTCAGGGGCTCGCCGCCATGTCCGCTACGTTTTCTCAGGGTTCCGACACGGCAGTTCCCATACGGATCGTCGATACTGAAGGTCTGTCAGCGCTGAAAGCGTCCTTGGGTGCGCCGGATCAGACGTGGCTCGAAGGGCAGGGTTTCGCGGCCAAGCTCGGGCAGTTTGTGCTGCTGCCGGCATCCGACGGGTCGGTCGGGTCGGTTCTGGCGGGCCGGGGAAACGCCTCGGCGCGGGAACGCGGGCGGTTCCATCTGGCCGACCTTGCGACCAGGCTGCCCAATGGCGTCTACAGCCTGTCTGATGACACCGATCCAGAAATTGCGGAGGAGTTGGCGCTCGGCTGGCTGCTGCAAAGCTACAGATTTGACCGCTACAAGAAGGCCGGATCCGCGGCGGCGGGTCTTGTTGCGCCAGCGGGCGTCGATGCCGGACGGCTGGAGACCATTGCGGCTGGCGCGACACTCGCCTGTGATCTGATCAACACCCCTGCCTCCGACATGGGTCCCGATGCGCTCGAAACTGCGGTCCGTGATCTGGCCGGTGCCTTTGGTGCCGAGATAAACGTGACCACCGGGGCGGATCTGCTGGAGAAAAACCTGCCAATGATCCATGCGGTGGGGCGCGCCTCCGATCAGGCGCCGCGCCTGCTGGATCTGCGTTGGGGTCACGCAGCCGGGCCGAAAGTCACGCTGGTCGGCAAGGGCGTCTGTTTCGATACCGGCGGCCTGAACATCAAGCCGGGCCGGTCAATGGGGCTGATGAAAAAGGATATGGGTGGGGCGGCAAATGTGCTTGGGCTGGCCCGTATGATCATGTCCTCGAACCTGCCGGTTCAGCTTCGGGTCCTCGTTCCGGCGGTCGAAAACTCGATTTCCGCAGGCGCATTCCGGCCTCAGGATGTGTTGACCAGCCGCAAGGGGCTGAGCGTTGAGATCAACAACACCGATGCGGAAGGCCGGTTGGTTCTTGCCGATGCCCTGACGCTCGGCGATGAGGAGACCCCCGATCTGATGATCTGCATGGCGACGCTGACCGGCGCGGCGCGGGTGGCGCTCGGCCCGGACCTGCCGCCCTATTTTACTGATCAGCAAGGTCTCGCCTCGGATCTGGAGGCAAGCGCGCAAAGGGTGTCCGATCCGCTCTGGCGGCTGCCGTTCTGGAACCCTTACGAGAAGATGATCGAACCCGACATCGCAGATCTCGACAACGCGCCGTCAGGCGGTTTTGCCGGTGCCATAACAGCCGCGCTCTTTCTTCGACGTTTCGTGGAGAATGCTGCCGAGTTTGCGCATTTCGACATCTATGGGTGGACGCCATCAGCTCTTCCCGCGCGTCCCAAGGGTGGGGCGTGCCAGGGTGCCCGCGCAATTTTCGATATGATTTCTCATCGCTACGGAGGCACAGGCGATGCCGCTTGATCCGAGAACGACGCCCGCACGACCCGATCTGGCGGCCCGGCATCTCGAAGGTCAGGTCAGTGCCGAACGGTTCGTGACCGGCACGACCCTGCAGGTGACTGCACCTGTTCTTGACCTGATCCGGACCACCGACCGGGATGCCGGTCTCGACAGCCAGCTTCTGATGGGCGAGACATTCCTGGTGCTGGAGTCCGACCCGGACACTGCCCTCGCCTGGGGTCAATCCGAGCGGGACGGCTATGTCGGCTACGTCTCGCTTTCAGGTCTGGAGGAGGCGGCTGCGCCCGACCATATCGTCACGGCTGTGATGACCCATGTCTATCCCGAGCCGAACATCAAGACGCGCCCGCTGGAGGCGCTGTCCTTTCTCAGCACGGTTCACGTGATGGGGGATGCGGGTGATTTCTGTGCGATCGGCGCAGGGGGCTACGTTCCCAGACAGCACCTCGCCCCGCTGGCCCACAGGTTCGACGATCCCGCCATGGTGGCCGAGAGCTTTCTCGGTCTGCCCTACCTGTGGGGTGGGCGGAGCAGCTTCGGTATGGACTGCTCGGGCCTCACGCAACTGAGCTGTCAGGCCTGTGGTATCGCCCTTCCGCGCGACAGCGATATGCAGCTTGAGATAGGCCAGCAGGTTGAAAACCGCGCGGACCTCGCGCGCGGTGACCTTGTGCTCTGGAAGGGCCATGTCGGAACGATGCTTGATGGCCATCGGCTCCTGCATGCCAATGCCACGCATATGAAAGTGGTGATTGAGGATCTCGACAGCGCCGTCAGACGGATTGAAGCGGCCGAATACGGCCCCGTGATCGGAATGCGGCGCCTCTAGTCAATTGCGCGGATCAGCTTTTTCTCAAGCACCCGCAGCACGGTTCGCAGATCATGGCCGCGCTTGAGTATGCGCCCGTCCATCGCCACGACGGAATACATGCCCTGCCGCTTCGCAAGTTTGGGCCGTTTTTCAATGCGATAGACCGGATGTTCGGCCGTGTGCCGGAAGACGCTGAAGATCGCCACATCGCGCAACATCGAGATGCCGTAGTCGCGCCATTCTCCTGCCGCGACCATGCGACCATAGACCGGAAGGATGACCGAAAGCTCAGTCCGGTGGAAACTCACCTGAGCGGGCTGTGCCGGAAACTGCGCGATACCTGTCGGCGAATACACCATGGTCCGAGTGTGATCCGCTGTGGTGGATTTTGGCAAGCCTATTCTTCGAAACAGGGTGCCGGAGCGGAGTCTCAATAGTTTGAAAAACACATTTCAGCCACAATTCGAGCAAGCCCTCGCCGCGAATCTTTCGAATAAAAGGCAAGTAGCTTTTCAGGGCTTCAAATTCGGTGTCGCAGAGTTCAGCCCCCACTCATCTCTGCGGCACCGTTTTTCTTTTCGGAAACGATGAATTGCACCAGCCTGCGCTGTCCAAAGCAGTCGCAGATCGGTAGATTGCGCGTAACGCAACAAATCGGATCCCTCTCATGCGTGATTTCTCGCTCCCCGGCCGCTCGCTTGTGATGGCACAAAACGGTATGGCCGCAACGTCCCATCCGCTGGCAAGCAAGGTTGCTGTGCAGCTTCTGGAGCAGGGCGGGAACGCCGTCGATGCCGCAATCGGTGCTGCTGTCCTGCTCGGGATTTGCGAGCCGCATATGACCGGGATCGGCGGAGATTGTTTTGCGCTTGTCAAACCCGCCGGGGAGGAGCGGATCATCGGCCTGAACGGCTCCGGTCGCGCGCCTGCGGGGCTGGATGCGGAGAAGCTTCGCGCGGACCATGATATTATGCCGACCCATTCTGCCGATGCGGTGACCGTGCCCGGCGCGATGGATGCCTTTATCCGGCTGTCGAAGGACTGGGGCCGGTCGGGGCTGAAGATGGCGCTTGCGCCTGCCATCCATTATGCCGAACAGGGCGTCCCGGTCGCGCCACGGGTCGCTGCGGACTGGGCGGGCAGTGTAGACAATCTGCAAGGCAGGGCGCGCGATCTTTTCCTTCTGGGCGGGCACGCTCCGAAAGCGGGTCATGTCTTCCGGGTACCGACCCAGACGGAGGCGTTGCGTGAGGTCGCGATGAAGGGCCGGGCCGGGTTTTATGAGGGACCGGTTGCCGAAGACATGGTTGCCTCTCTGCAGGCCCTTGGCGGCTCTCATACGCTGGAGGATTTTGCCGAGACCGAAGCCAGCTATGTTGAGCCCATTTCGGGGTCCTATCGTGGCTATGAGTTGGTCGAACTGCCGCCCAATGGGCAGGGGATCGCCGCGATTCTGATGGCGAACATCCTGTCGGGCTTTGATGTGGCATCGCTCGATCCGTTCGGGGCCGAACGGGTGCATCTGGAGGCCGAGGCCACCAAGCTGGCCTATGATGCGCGTGATCGTTTTGTCGCCGATCCGGATCATGCCGATATCCGTGCCGGGCACATGCTCTCCCGGGAAACGGCCGACCGGCTGGCAGCGCTGATTGACATGGAGCGGGCCATGGACGGACCCGCAGCGGTGTCTGAGGCGGTTCACAAGGATACGATCTATCTGACGGTGGTGGATCGCGATCGGATGGCGGTTTCGCTGATATTCTCGATCTTTCACAGTTTCGGATCGGGCCTTTGTTCGGATCGCTACGGGATTCTGTTCCAGAACCGCGGGGCCGGTTTCACGCTGGAGCAAGGGCATCCGAACGAGGCCGGGCCACGGAAGCGCCCGATGCACACGATCATCCCCGCGATGCTCCGCAAGGATGGTCGCCTGCTGATGCCGTTCGGCGTGATGGGAGGGCAGTATCAATCCGCAGGCCATATGCACTTCATTTCGAACCTCATCGATTTCGGCATGGACCCGCAGGAAGCGATGGATGCTCCCCGCTCGTTTGCCGAGGCCGGAGAGCTGCGCGTCGAGGCGGGCTATGGTGAAGCCGTGCGCGAGGCGCTTCGGGCGAAGGGTCACAATGTAGTGCTGCCTGCTGGTCCGATAGGTGGCTCGCAGGCGATCATGATCGACGTGGAAAACGAAGCGCTGATCGGGGCGAGCGATCCGCGTAAGGACGGCTGCGCGCTAGGCTACTGATCTGGACAGAATGGTGATTGTCGTGTCGCCGTAGCGGCGGGCATCCAGACGTCTGAACCCGGGCGGCGCAGGCATCTCGGCGGCTTCTTCCCAGATAACCAGAGCACCCGCTGTCAACCAGTTGCCCTCGATGGCTTTGTACAGTGCCTTGATGCCCAACCCCTTCTTGTAGGGCGGATCAAGGAAGGCGTGCGAATAGGGTGCGCCGTCATTGATACCCAGCCGACAGGCGTTCCGACGCAGAAGTCCGGCTTGCGCCGCCGCCCCGAGCAGCCCGATATTCTGTTCGATCAGTGCGCCTGCCGCCTTGCCGTCATCGACGAAAAGGACGTTTGCCGCCCCTCGGCTCAACGCCTCCAGCCCCAGCGCGCCTGTGCCCGCAAAGAGATCCAGCACACGGGCATCGCGCAAAGCCGGGAAGTTGTTGTTTTCAAGGACATTGAACAGGCTTTCGCGGACGCGATCCGTTGTGGGGCGCAGATGGGCGCTCATGTCGCCAGCGCCCACCGGGGTCAACCTGCGCCCCCGAAACTGTCCGCCGACGATGCGCATCAGGCTGTCGTCACAGCCTTGAGTTCCATCTCAAGATTGCCGATATCGCATGCCGATGGTGACAGACCGGCCTCAAGCCAGCGTTTGCCTGTCATGTAGGCGCGCGGATCGTTCATCGCATCCACGGCGCACAGCCTGCCCTCGCGGAAATACCAGACCGATTGTGCCCCGGGTTTCTGGCCCGCTCGGACAATAACCTGATCATAGCCCGCATTGAGGCCCGCGATCTGCAATTTGACGTCGTACTGGTCCGACCAGAACCACGGCTTGGCGACGTATTCCGCCGAGCCTCCGGCCATGTTTGTCGCCACGACTTCCGCCTGATCGATTGCATTCGGCACGCTCTCCAACCGAACGCGGGCGCCGCGATGGGGGAAGGAGCAGCAATCGCCAGCCGCAAAGATATCCGGATCAGAGGTGCGGCCATAAGCATCCACCCTGATCCCATTCTCGACATCCAGCCCGGCGGCCTCTGCAACGGCCTGATCGGGAACGATGCCGACGCCGACAATGACAAAATCGGCATCCAGATGCGCGCCGTTGTTGAGTTCCGCCCCGGTGACACGGGCCTCGCCGATCAGACGCTTGAGCCCGACACCTTCCATCATATGAACGCCATGGGCCTGATGCAGGTTGCGAAAATAGGCCGATGTCTCGCGTGCGGCCACCCGTTGCAGAATGCGATCGGCCATCTCGATAAGGGTCACGTCCAGACCCTTGGTGGCACAGACCGCCGCAGCCTCCAGTCCGATGTAGCCGCCGCCAACGATCAGGACCCGCCTTCCGGGTGCAAATTCGGGGGACATGGCGTCGATGTCAGAGAGCGTGCGGACCGCGTAGACCCCCTGCAGCTTCCCGCCGATCTCCTCGGGCAGGAGCCTCGGTGCCGAGCCTGTCGTGAGCGCAAGCTTCAAATAGCGCAACGTCGTGCCATCGGCGAGGCTGACCTCCCGGGCTGCCCGGTCAATGCCTGTCACGGGGGTGCCAAGGTGAAGCTCCACGTCGTTCTCATCATAGAAACTCTGCGGGCGCAGATAGAGCCGCTCGACATCCATTTCGCCCAGCAGATACTTCTTTGACAATGGCGGGCGCTGATAGGGCAAATGGGGTTCTGCGCCGACAAGGGTCAACGTCCCGTCATAACCCTCGGCCCGCAGTTTCTCGACAAGCGTGGCGCCCGCCTGACCGGCGCCAATGACCACGATGCCTGCCATCAAATGCTCCTTGCGAGACTTTGAAACCCCGATCCCCGGCGTTTGGGCTGTGTTTTTCCAACCGCACCCTATATGAGGCTGAAGAACAAGCGCAACCCGAACGAGGAGTGGGATATATGACAGTCGCAATCGGAGATACTCTGCCAGACGCGAGCCTTATCGAACTGGGCAGTGAAGGCCCCGCCGCCGTCAGCCTTTCGGATGCGGTTGGCGATGGCAAGACGGTGATTTTCGGCCTGCCCGGCGCATATACGGGCACCTGCTCGACGGCGCATGTGCCGAGCTTCATCCGCAACATGGATCAGCTCAAGGAAAAGGGTGTCTCCAACGTCATCTGCGTTTCGGTCAATGACCCGTTTGTCATGGGCGCATGGAGCGAGGCCACGGGTGCCAATGCGGCCGGTATCCGTATGCTGGGCGATGCCGAAGGGACGTTCACTGATGCGATCGGCATGACATTCAGCGCGCCGCCGGTCGGTCTGATCAACCGTTCCAAGCGCTACACGATGCTGGTCGAGGGCGGCAAGGTTACCCATCTCAATATCGAGGAAAGTCCCGGCGTCTGCGAGCTTTCCGCCGCCGAGACGCTTCTCGACCAGCTTTAGGTCATCATCCGGCCAGCTGGTCCATCCGGCTGGCCATCATCACGTCAAGCTCGGAAAGCCCATCGACGTCATGGGTGACCAGCGTGACATCGACCCTGCCATAGACATTGAACCACTCGGGATGGTGGTTCAGCTCTTCGGCATAGTCTGCGACCTTGTTCATCCACGCCATTGCCGCGACGAAGTTCTCGAACAGAAACTGCTTTTGCAGCTTGTCGCCTTCGGATGCGCCTTTCCATCCTGTTTCCAGCAGCGCCGGAAGCATTGTGTCGCGTTCCCCTTGGGTGAGTTTGGTGGCCATCACGGCTCTCCTTGCGTCTTGCGAAACGGACCATAGCTGGTCAGGACCTCAATCTCTTCATCTACAGCATCGCGCTCGGCGATCAAATACTGCTCGACAGCGGTCGAGAATCCCGGATCGGCGATCCAGTGAAGCGAATAGACCGGCACCGGCAGGTAACCGCGCGCCAGCTTGTGCTGACCTTGCGCGCCCGCCTCGACTTTGGCGAGGCCTTTCCCGATCGCATAGTCAATCGCCTGATAGTAACAAAGCTCGAAATGCAGGCAGGGATGATCCTCAAGACAGCCCCAGTAGCGCCCGTAAAGCGTATCGGCCCCAATGAAATTGAGTGCGCCCGCCACCCAGTGCCCCTCACGCCGGGCCAGAACCAGCAACATATCGCCCCGCAAATGCGCTTGCGCCTCATCGAAGAAACGGCGGGTCAGATAGGGTGTGCCCCATTTGCGGGCACCGGTATCCTGATAAAAGGCCCAGAAGGCGTCCCAGTGTTCGGGCTCGATCTCATCACCCGCGAAGCTGACGATTTCGCCACCGAAGGCCTGTGCCTGACGCCGCTCCTTGCGGATGTTCTTGCGCTTGCGTGACGAAAGCTGCGCCAGAAAATCGTCGAAGGCGTCATAGCCGTCATTCAGCCAGTGAAACTGCTGGCTTGTGCGCTGCAGAAGACCCGCCTCCTTGCCTGCCTCGAATTCCTCTTCAGTGCAGAAGGTCATGTGAAAGGACGACACGCGGTTCTGGCTGGCCAGCCGGATGGCCCCTTCGATCAATGTCGGACGGGCGACCTCTTCCCATCCGGGTCGGGCCAGAAGTCGCGGACCGGTGGCAGGTGTAAACGGCACTGCGGCCTGCAGTTTGGGATAATACTGCCCGCCCGCACGCTCATAGGCATGTGCCCAGTTGTGGTCGAAGACATATTCCCCCTGAGAGTGCCCTTTGGCGTAGAGCGGCATAACCCCGATCACCTCGCCCTTGATGCGGGCCACCAGATGACGGGGGGCCCAGCCCGAGCCAGTGCCGACCGAGCCGCTGTCTTCCAGAGCTTTCAGAAACCGGTAGGTGGTGAAGGGATCCCCGGGTGGTGAGACCCCATGCGTTGCGCAGGCATCCCAGTCATCCGCAGATATCTCGGCCAGCGAACCCAGAACGGTGATCTCGATCTGAGTGCTGTCATCCATGCTGCGAAGATCTCCCGGTGGTGTTCTGCCCTGTCATGTGTGGTGCAGGCAATCGGCGTCAACCGTGCCTTGGCAGATAACCCTCGAAGGTGATCCCGTCGGCGACCTTTCTCGCCTCCGCTTCCTGCTCGGGGTTTCGGATCGTCCATGTGAGAACCGGTGTGCCTGCCGACTTGAGACGCGCCACGCTGTCCGAGGTCAGATCCCGCCTGTCATGGGAGATGAAGCTCGCACCGACCTGTTCGAAATCGGCAATCCGGGCCAGTCGTGTCCGGGTTTCTTCGCTCAGATAAGGCCAGTGATCCTCACCATAGGCCGCCGTTGTCAGGCCGCGCGGGATATGCGGTGCTGCGGCCTTGCAGGCTGCAACCGCATGGGGATTGAAGGACATCAGCGCGACATCGCCTGCATAGCCCTCAAGATCGGCACAGACCGCACGTTCCAGCGCGCCGGTATTGCCACCCATTGCGCCATCCTGATCCTTGATCTCGATCAGGAGCGGAACGGAACCTCCGACCATACCAAGCACCTGCTGCAATGTCGGGATCGTATCGGAGGAACCGCTGAGTTCCAGTGTCTGCAACTGTGCGGCGGTCTGCTGCCTGACATCGCCCTTGAGCCCGGTCAGGCGCTCCAGATCATAGTCATGAAAGACCATGGCCACGCCGTCGGAACTTGCCTGAATGTCGATCTCGATGGCAAAGCCCGCGTCGATGGCCGCCCGGATCGAGGCGGGTGCATTCTCGATCCGGCCCTGCTCCCGATCATGCAGCGCCCGGTGGGCAATCGGAAGATCGATGAAGCTGTGCGGCAGGCGCGGGTCAGGCAATCTCGAAGATCCCCTCGATCTCCACGCCGACGCCGAATGGCAGTGAGGGTGCGCCGACGGCTGCGCGGGCGTGACGTCCGGCATCGCCGAAGACCTCGACCATCAGATCGGACGCGCCGTTGATGACCTTGGGCTGATCCCCGAAATCGCCGGTGCAGTTGACGAAGCCGGTCAGTTTGACGACGCGCTTCAGCCGCGACAGGTCTCCGTCACAGGCGGCGTTCAGCTGCGTGATCAGGTTGATCGCGCAGAGCCGGGCGGCCGCGACACCGTCCTCAAGGCTCATGTCCGCGCCAAGCTTGCCGACACGCATCCCGTCGGCATCCATCGCGATCTGGCCCGAGATGAAGACAAGGTCGCCGGACCTGACGAAAGGCACGTAGTTTGCAGCCGGTGCGGGTGCAGTACCAAGGGTGATGCCAAGCTCGGTCAGGCGCTTCTCGATTTGGGATGTCATGAGGTTGGGCTCCGTCTGGTGAGATTTCGGGCTGACAATACTCCAGACGGAGATGCGGTAAAGCAATATCACGCATGTGACTTGTCAGACGCCCGACCGTTTAGGATACTTGTCGCACCAGTGGATCGTTCAAGGAGAGTTGCGATGGCACCCCGGATCGAAGCGTTCTTCCACGCCGACAGCAATACGGTGAGTTATGTGGTCAGCGATCCGGCAACCGGGATTGCGGCTGTTCTGGATTCCTGCCTCGATTTTGACCCCGCCGCGGGGCGGACCAGTTCGGCTCATGCGGACCGGCTTGTGGACTATATCGAGCGCGAAGCGCTGACGGTCGAGTGGTTGCTGGAGACCCATGTGCATGCGGATCATCTGTCGGCGGCACCTTATCTGCGGGACCGGCTTGGCGGGAAGATTGCCATTGGCGCGCGGATCAGGGAGGTCCAGCATACCTTTGGCGAGATATACAATGCCGAACAGGGATTTGCACGTGACGGATCCCAGTTCGATCATCTGTTTGAGGATGGCGAAGCCTTCCGGATAGGCGAGATCGCGTGCACCTATCTCTCGACGCCGGGTCATACGCCGGCCTGCGGGTCCTACAAGATTGCAGACAACATCTTTGTGGGAGACACGCTGTTCATGCCGGATGCGGGCTCTGCCCGGGCGGATTTTCCCGGCGGTGATGCGCGCACGCTTTATCGTTCGATCCGGCGCATTCTGGATCACCACCCGCAGACGACGCTCTGGATATGTCACGACTACAAGGCACCGGGGCGCGATGATTTTGCCTGGCGGACCACCGTCGGGGCGCAGCGCGAGAACAACCCGCATGTGCGCGACGGGATTTCGGAGGATGAATATGTCGCCATGCGCGAGGCCCGTGATGCGCAGCTGGGGACACCCAAGCTGCTGATCCCGTCCATTCAGGTGAACATGCGCGCGGGCAATATGCCGCCGCCCGAGGACAACGGAACACGTTATCTGAAAGTGCCGATCAATGTCATAGGTCGCGCAACTGACTAGGGGCCGCTCCCGCCTGTCGGGCTGGTCCTGACGGAACATCCCTTCCCGTTGGGCCGGGCCTCGCAACCTTCGGTCGCGAGGCGGGTCAGGTTTCCCGGAAAGCCTTGGTGAAATAGTCGGTCAGCGGCTTCAGGAGATAATTGAGCGGCGTTCTGTCTCCGGTGCGGATGAAGGCCTCAACCGGCATGCCCGGCACAAGCTGGATATCGCCCAGTTTGCTGAGCTCGCCCTCCTGCGGCAGCACTTCGGCGGAATAGAAGGACTGGCCGGTTGCATCATCGGTGAAGACGTCCGCCGAGACCTTGGTGACCACGCCCTTGATCTCGGGCGTGGTGCGCTGATCAAAGGCGGAGAAGCGCAGGATCGCCTCCTGCCCGACATGGACCTGATCGATGTGAATGGTCTCGATCCGGCTTGTGATGACCAGGCGGTCATCCTGGGGGACGATATACATCACCGGATCGGCAGGCCGCACAACCGAACGGATCGCGTGGACCGTCTTGCCGTAGACAACCCCGCTGACAGGAGCACGCACATCCATGCGGGACAGCGTCTCAAGGGCCGAGAGCCTGCGTTCGCGCAGCTCTATCTCGCGGTATTGCAGGTCGCGCAATGTGGTGATCGCCTCTTCCCGCAGACCTGTTGTCAGGCGCAGGATCTCGATCTCGGTTTCCGCGATGCGCCCCCGGCTTTCGGCGATATCGGCTTTCAGTTCGCCGACCGAACCCAGAAGGCGGGCTTTCTCCCGCTGGAGTGAGAGAACGCGGCTGGCCTGAGCCAGACCCTTGTCGAGAAGTGCTTTCTGATCCGTGAGTTCCTGATCGATCAGATCGAGCTGATCCTCCAGCGCGGTCAATTGTGCATTGCTCCCCTCGATCTGGTTCTCGATCTGGATCCGGCGCTCCCTGAGCTGGTTGCCTTCGTTTTCCATCGAACTGCGGCGGGCCTGAAAGAGCCGAAGCTGACCCTGCGCCAAGTCGAAGACCTCGGGACGGGTCTGCATCGCTTCGAGCAGATCCTTGTCCATCTCGACCTCGTTCAGACCGTCGCGCTCGGCAACCAGACGACCGCGTCGCGCGATCAGCTCGAAAAGCTGACCTTCCACAATCGCGAGCTCGGAGCGCAGAAGCGTGTCGTCGAAGCGCATCAGCACCTCGCCGGCTTCGACCCGGTCACCATCCACGACGTTGATCTCGCCCACCACGCCGCCATCAGGGTGCTGGACGACCTGCCGGTTGCCCTCCACCTCGATCGCACCGGAGGACACCACGGCGCCCGCTATGTTGGCTATGACGGACCAGGATCCGAGACAGAAGACGAGAAAGAATAGCGCCCCAAAACCGATAATCAGCTGTCGGCGCGGGTTCCATGCGGACGTCATGCCTTGTCTCCCTGTACAACGCTTGCGACCTGCTTGTAGTTCTGAAGCTGGGATTTCAGCACCTCGTCGCGCGGACCGAAGGCTTTGCGCATTCCCGCCTCGAGTACGAGGATCTGGTCGCATTCCGCGATGCCGGAGGGGCGGTGCGCCATGATGATGACCGAATTTCCGGCCTCCTTGGTTAAGCGGATCGCTTCGTTCAGCGCTTTTGACCCGACGCTGTCGAGATTGGAATTCGGCTCATCAAGGACCAGCAGCACCGGGTTTCCATAGAGCGCGCGGGCCAGTCCGATCCGCTGTTTCTGCCCGCCGGAAAGGCGACCGCCGCCGGGATGGATCACGGTGTCATAGCCCTGCGGCAACTGAAGGATCATTTCATGGGCGCCCGCCTTGCGTGCGGCCTCGACCACCTGTTTGTCATCCGGTTGCCCCATGCGTGCGATATTCTCGGCAATTGTGGCACCAAAGAGCGACACATCCTGCGGCAGATAGCCGATATATTCGCCCAGCTTCTCGTTGGTGTACTGATCGAGCGAGGCACCATCGATCCGGACTTTGCCTGAGGCGGGATACCAGATGCCCGTCAGCACGCGTGCCAGTGTCGACTTGCCTGCCGCCGACTGACCGATGACACCAAGCGCCTGCCCGGGATGCACGTCGAAAGACAGCATACGAAGCGTCGCCACTTTCTCGCCGGGAGGAATGACGCTGATCTGATCGACCACCAGCCGGGCCTTGGGACGCGGCAACTCGGTCCGTTCCGGCACCTTGGGGGTGTTGGCAAGCAGGTCCTCAAGCCGCGCCCAGCCGGTCTTGGCACGCAGATAGAGCGGCCAGCCTCCGATTGCCTGTTCAACAGGCGCAAGCGCCCGGCCAAGCAGGATTGAGGATGCAATCATCGCACCTGCCGTCACCTCACCCTTGAGAACCAGAAACGCGCCCGCGGCCAGAATGAAGGACTGCAGAAAGAACCGGAAGGTTTTCGACATGGTCGTGAACGTGCCGGTCCGGTCGCTCGACGTGATCTGGGCGGCAAGGGCCTTGTTACGGATCGTCTGCCAGCGATCAAGGACAGCCTGACGCATGCCGAGCCCCTGAATGGCCTCGCTTTCCTCGCGGAGATGTTCCGCGAAGGCGTCAGCCTGGGCCGCCGCCTCGTTCGCATCACCCACAGGCTTTCGGGTCAGGCGCTGGTTGAGAAGCGTGATCGTGATCAACGCGGTGCCGCCGATCAGCGCCACAATGCCGAGCCAGAAATGGAAGACGAAGATCATCGCAACGAAAATCGGCACCCAGGGCATGTCGAAGATCGCAAAGAGAACGGGGGCGCCCATGAAGCGTTGAACGGCCTCCAGATCCTTCAGACCGTGGGAAGGCTGCGCACGTTCGGATGGCAGGACCGAGCGGCGAAGCACCGCATCGAACACCCGCTGATCAAGTGTCGCCTGAAACTCGGCCCCCATGCGGGCGGCCACGCGGCCCCGGACATAGTCCAGAACACCCATGATGCCGTAAAGCAGCGCCACGAGGATCACGAGTGCTGTCAGCGTCTCCTCCGAGCGCGAACCGAGCACCCGGTCATACACCTGAAGCATGAAGAGCGGCCCTGTCAGCATCAAAAGGTTGACGAAAACACTGAAGGTCCCGATGGAAAGCAGCAGAGATTTGCCTTGCGAAAGGGCTTCTGACAGTTCGCTCTCGGTTTTGTGTTGTGCTGATTTTGCCACGTCTACCTGTCTTCTTACCTTGAATTCCGGCGGCCAGTTTGGACCATGAAACTATGGTCTACAAAAGGTTAATTGTTCTAGAATGTTTGAGCGCTCCTTCTAGGCCATTAGACGCCGATTTCCAATGTATTTGAGAGAAACCTCCGATCTGGTCTGGAATCGGGGCTGACGAGTGATATATCAGAGGCTCGTGTTTTGACCGGAGAGTTGGCAAGTCCTTGAAATATATCGTAACAATTTCACTCCTGGGTGGTCTGCTCGGTGCCTGTACGGATACCGGCGGAACCGGTGTGTCCGCACGCGACCCTTATGAAGCCCAGAATCGCGCTGTGCATGAATTCAACCGCTCGCTGGACAAGAATGTGCTGCGCCCCGTCTCGCAGGGCTATGGCAAGACCGTGCCAGAACCCGTGCGCGAGAGTGTCAGCAACGCGGTCAGCAATCTGGAATTGCCGGGAGTTTTCATCAACCATATCCTTCAGGGCGATGGTGAGGATGCGGCCGAAACCTTCGTGCGCTTCGCGATGAATTCGTCCTTCGGGCTTGCGGGTCTGCGGGATCCGGCAGCCGATGCGGGTGTCTTTGCCCGCGATACCGATTTCGGCGAGACGATGGGTGTCTGGGGTGTGCGTCAGGGGGCCTATGTCGAACTGCCCTTCTTCGGCGCAAGTTCGGAACGGGATTTCGCCGGACGCATCGTGGATTACGCGATTGACCCGGTTTCGAACCTTCTGGAATCGCCCGCGGCAGAGTATCGTGCGGCAGGCACCGTGGTGGACATCGTCAATCAGCGGTACGAGTTCACCGGGGTGATCGATACGCTTTTGTACGAGTCCGCCGACAGCTATACCGCGCAGCGGATTGCCTATCTGCAGAACAAGTCACAAAGCATCAGTGGCGGCGTGACCGAGGAAGATCTGGAGGATCCCTATGCCTTTGAATAATGCATTCACCCGACGCGCTGCGCTCGGACTTCTGGCCGGATCTGCAACGGTTCTGGCACTGCCGCGTGTCGCGCTCGCGCTGACGGCACAGCAGGCCACATCGCTTGTGCAGTCCCTGTCCGACGAGGTCATGGCGATTGTAAACTCCGGTCGGTCGGAGGCGCAGGTCCTCAGCCAGTTCGAGCAGATTTTCAACCGTTATGCGGATGTGATGGTCATTGCCCGTTCGGTTCTGGGCGCGCCCTGGCGACAGGCCACCAATGCGCAGAAATCGGCGTTTGTGACGGCCTTCCGGGGCTATGCCGCGCGCAAGTACGGCAAGCAGTTCCGCCAGTTCAGGGGCGCAACCATTTCAGTGAACCGGGCAAGCGATCAGGGCAACAAGGGTGTGCTGGTCCAGTCGACGGTCAACCGACCGGGCGCGGCCCCTTATGCGGTGGACTGGCAGGTCAGTGACCGGTCTGGTTCGGGCAAACTGATCAATCTCTACATCGAGGGTATCTCGATGCTCAGCACCGAGCGGTCGGAGGTTCAGGCGATCCTGTCCTCCAAACGCAATGATATTGATGCACTGATTGCCGATCTGAACCGCCGCGGCTGAGGGTCTCAGTAAGACCCGCGCTGCGATGGTGCACCCAGAAGGCTGTCCAGAACTCGCTCGACGATGCCTTGCGCCTGCTGGTCTTCAGGCGTGAGCGGAGCTGTTTGAGCGACGACAGCACTGTCCTGCGGGACGATCTCTGGGAGCGGCGTGACAGGCAGACCCTCATGAATGCGGATCATCGCCTCGCGCCAGATCTCGGCAGGCAGCCCGCCGCCCGTGGTGCCTTTGAGCGGCGTATTGTCATCATAGCCCATCCAGACACCCGCCACGTAATCGCCCGTGAAGCCGATGAACCAGGCATCGCGTGCGGCCTGCGTCGTGCCGGTCTTGCCCGCAGCCGGGCGATCGGTCAGGCGTGCGCGAGAACCGGTTCCGCCATCGATCACCTGTCGCATCATGTAGACCATATGGCCTGCCGTGGTCTCGTTCAGCACCCGGAACGGGGCCTGACGATCCGCACCCATCAGAACCGATCCGTCCTGCTTGAGGCGCAGTTCCTGCATGCCATAGGGAAGCGAGCGCCGCCCGCCATTCAGAATGCCCGCATAGGCACCGGTCAGTTGCAGCAATGTGGTCTCGGACACACCGAGCGCCAGTGCAGGGCCCTTTGCAATCTCGGTCGTGATGCCGAAATCCTGCGCAATGGCACGCACACGCTCGCGCCCGGCCCGCTCGGAGACCTTGACGGCGACGGTGTTGATCGAGTGCCTGAAGGCTTCGGTCAGCGACACCTCACCACGGAAATCCCGTGTGTAGTTCTTGGGTTCCCAGTCGCGTGAACCGGCGACCTGCAGCGTGATCGGCGCATCATAGAAGGTATCGTTGGGCTGCATCCCCGTCTCAAGACCCGCTGCATAGACGATTGTCTTGAAGGCCGAGCCGGGCTGGCGCAGCGCCTGTACCGCACGGTTGAACTGCCCGGGGGTAGAGCCGACATTGCGCCCGCCCACCATCGCACGTACCGCCCCGTCAGGCGACATCACCACGATGGCCGCCTGCGCTTTGGAGCTTTCGCTGACCTTGGTCTCGAAGACGAAGTCGAGCGCTTCTTCGGCTGCGCGCTGGATCTTTGGATCGAAGGTCGTGACGATCTCGATGTCCTCGGCGGTCGCATTGGTCAGAAAGCCGGGGCCTGCATCCATGACCCAGTCGGCAAAGAACCCGCCCGAGCGGGCCTGCGCGCGACGGGACAACTGCGCGGGATTGGCCCGCGCCAAATCGGCCTCGACCCGGGTCAGGAACCCCTGATCCTCCATCAGCCCGATGATCACCTCGCCGCGGCCCTGCGCGACGGACAGGTTGCGGGTCGGGGCATACCGCGATGGCGCCTTCAGAAGACCGGCGAGCATCGCCGCTTCGGCTGCTGTTACTTCCCGCGCCGATTTTCCGAAATAGCGCTGCGATGCGGCTTCAAACCCGTTCGTTCCGGCACCTAGATAGGCCCGGTTGAGATAGATCGAAAGGATGTCTTCTTTCTCGTAGCGCAACTCCATCGCAAGCGCAGCCGGGATCTCTTTCAGTTTGCGCTCAAGCGTTCGCGCGTTGTCGAAAAAGACCAGCTTGGCCGTCTGCTGGGTGATGGTCGAGCCGCCCTGCACCAGCCGCTTGGCCCGAAGGTTCTGAACCATGGCCCGCGCGATACCTTTTGGGTCCACGCCGATGTGGCTGAAAAACCGCCTGTCCTCGGTCGCGATGATCGCGTTGATCAGATGCGGGGAGGCGGATCCGCTGCGAATGCCCTGATACTGCTTGCCGCGCCAGGCAAAGGTCTCGCCACTGCGATCCAGCAGTGTGACAGAGCCGCTGTCGCGCCCGTCCAGCAACTCCTCCATCGGAGGCAGCGTGGAGTAGTAGTAAAGCGTGGCGCCGCCGAGGACGAGGCCGACCACCACGGTGACCCGCAGCCCGACCCACCAGATCAGCCCGAAGATTGTTTTGAATATCCAACGCGATATGCGCTCGGCCATGCCGAGTTGTCGTTGCCTCACAGGGGAGGGCTTTCTACGTCTGGCCATTTTTGGCGCCTGCCTTCTGACTACTGCTCGGTCTTCTTGTTTTCATGCATCCTACCGCCTCTCACGACATTTGTAGAGAGGAGTTTCGGGCAATCTGAAACTGGTCACTTTTTAATCAGTACGAATACTATGTGCAATTGTTAATCACATTTACGCGGATATGAGCCTAATTCCCGGGCGAAACCGCCGGATTTCCTCGATTCCCGCCACATGCTTCGGTCAGTTGCCAACTTAACATCCTGCCGGGACCCGATTGGATTCCGAATTTGTGCAGATGTTCAGGATTTGTGAAGCGAGGGTAGCAGATGAAACTGATAATTGCCGTCATCAAGCCTTTTAAGCTGGAGGAGGTGCGTGAGGCGCTGACTGCAGCAGGTGTGCAGGGTTTGATGGTGTCCGAAGTCAAGGGCTACGGTCGGCAGGCCGGCCATACCGAGATCTATCGCGGCGCCGAATACGTGGTGAACTTCGTCCCCAAGATCAAACTGGAAGTGGTCGTGCCCGATGCGCAGGCCGCGCCGGTGGTCGATGTTCTGACCAGCACCGCAAAAACCGGCAAGATCGGCGACGGCAAGGTCTTTGTCCTTGATGTCGAACAGGCCGTTCGCGTGCGCACCGGTGAGGCCGGTGACGACGCGCTTTGAACCTCCGAAACATAGTGACAAGGACTGAGGGATATTATGTCTAAGCATCTCAAGATTACAGGGTTGTCGGTCGCCGCACTGATGGTGCCCGCACCGCTTCTGGCGCAGGAGGCGACCGGCCTTCCCGCAGAACATACGGTCTTCATTCTCAATTCGCTGCTCTTTCTGGTGGGTGGTTTCCTGGTGTTCTGGATGGCCGCGGGCTTTGCCATGCTGGAGGCAGGTCTCGTGCGTTCCAAGAACGTGACCATGCAGCTGACAAAGAACGTGGCGCTTTTCTCGCTGGCCTCGATCTTTTACTACCTGATCGGCTATAACCTCATGTACCCGCTCGGAAACTGGTCGATCGGCTCCGATGAGACGGGCGGATATCTCGGCATTCTCTTTGCACCTGCCCTGCTTGAAGCGGTCGGCATTGCTCCGGAGGCGGCTGATGATCTGAGCTATGCGTCCACCGGCTCCGACTTCTTCTTCCAATTGATGTTCTGTGCCGCGACGGCGTCCATCGTTTCGGGCGCGCTGGCTGAGCGGATCAAGCTCTGGCCGTTCCTGATCTTCACGGTGATCCTGACATCGATTATCTATCCGATCCAGGCGTCCTGGAAATGGGGTGGCGGTTTCCTCGACACCCAGTGGGGGTTCCTGGATTTTGCCGGTTCGACCGTTGTACATTCGGTTGGCGGCTGGGCCGCTCTGGCCGGTGCAATTCTGCTGGGCGCGCGGACGGGCAAGTACAAAAACGGTCAGGTCGTCCCGATGCTGGGCTCGAACATGCCGCTGGCCACGTTGGGGACGTTCATCCTGTGGCTCGGCTGGTTCGGCTTCAATGGCGGTTCGCAGCTGGCCATGGGGTCGGTCGGTGACGTCGCCGATGTCAGCAGGATCTTCGCCAATACCAATACGGCGGCGGCCGGTGGTGCGATTACCGCGCTTCTGCTGACCCAGATCATCTATGGCAAGGTTGACCTGACCATGGTCCTCAACGGTGCACTTGCCGGTCTGGTGTCGATCACGGCAGAGCCGCTCACCCCGAGCCTTGGCGTGGCAACGCTGATCGGCGGCGTCGGTGGTGTGATCGTGGTCTTCGGTGTGCCATTCCTTGACCGACTCAAGATCGACGATGTCGTCGGCGCGATCCCGGTCCACCTCTTCGCCGGGATCTGGGGGACCATCGCGGTTCTTCTGACCAACGGGGACGCGACCTTCATGGGTCAGATCGGGCCGATCATCATCGTGGGCGTTTTTGTCTTCGCGGTGTCCTTCGCGATCTGGATGATCCTCAAGGCGACCATGGGCATCCGTGTCGGCGAGGAAGCCGAGATCAACGGCCTCGACGGATCGGAGCTTGGTATGGAGGCCTATCCCGAGTTCACCGCCTGAATTTGACAGTCTATCCCCAGAGGGCAGATATGCCCTCTGACCTGGCCCGGGGCAGTCAGCCTCGGGCCTTTTTTACGGCGGGCTGGCTGAGGGCTGTCCGAACCTGCGCCTTACGTCAGTCGATCTTGATGTCGAGTCCGATGTCCAGTGTGCCTGCGGCCATGGTGATCTTCGAGGTCGAGATGTAATCGACACCGGTTTCAGCCAGTGACCGGATCGTCTTGAGAGTGACCCCGCCCGAGGCTTCAAGCCGGGCACGCCCATTGTTCAGCGCGACAGCCTTGCGCAGCATGTCGGAGCCCATGTTGTCGAGCAGAATGGTCGATGCGCCCGCCTCCAGCGCTTCGGACAGTTGGTCGAGCGTATCGACCTCGATCTCGATGGACATCAGGTGGCCGGCATAACTGCGTGCCTGCGCAATCGCCGGGCCGACACCGCCGCAAACGGCGATATGGTTGTCCTTGATCAGGATGGCATCATCCAGTCCGAAACGGTGATTTGACCCGCCACCGCAGCGAACAGCGTATTTCTCGAACGCCCTTAGGCCGGGCGTCGTCTTGCGGGTATCGCAGACCTGCGCGCCTGTGCCTGCAATCTCGGACACGAAACGGGCCGTGAGGCTCGCGATGCCGGACAGATGATTGAGATAGTTGAGCGCCGTCCGCTCGGCCGAGAGAAGCGCACGCGCATTGCCGGAGATGCGGGCGATATCGGTACCGGCGGTGACCTCGTCACCGTCCGCGACCAGAGCTTCAAAGGTCAGCCCGGCTTCCATCGCGGCAAAGGCCGCTGCGGCGAAGGCCATGCCGCAGATCACACCGGCCTCGCGCGCATTCATCACTGCGGTTGCCTGCGCGGTGGGCGCAATCGTTGCGAGGCTCGTGACATCGCCTGCGCGCCCGAGATCTTCGGTCAGCGCCGCCTTCACGGCGTCTCTGATCATCACGGGCGGTAGCTCGGCAGGGTAGCGTGGCGGCATTTGCGTTCCTCATCTGCAAGCGCTAGCCATAGCGCCACGAAGAATGACCTGTCCAGATGGAGGATGCGATGGAGCGGGACTACAGCGACGTCTCGAAGCGGGTTCTTGCGCTGAGCGCGGGCGAAACCGATACGGTTGCGCTGATGGCGACGATGGCCTGCGAGCTGTTCCATTCCGACGACCGGTTCGATTGGGTCGGGTTCTACCGGGTGGTCGAGCCGGGCCTGCTGAAGATCGGACCCTATCAGGGCGGACATGGCTGTCTGGTCATCCCTTTCGACAAGGGGGTTTGCGGTGCCGCTGCGCGAACCGGCACCACCCAGATCGTGCCGGACGTCGAGGCCTTTCCCGGACATATTGCCTGCTCCGGTTCGACCCGCTCCGAGATCGTATTGCCGGTTTTTGCCGGGGAGGCGCTGATCGGGGTTCTGGATATCGACAGCGATCAGGCCGATGCGTTTGATGAAGCTGATCGGCAGGCGCTGGAAACGCTTCTTCAGCAGGTCTTCTCGATGGCTCATCTGCCGGAAGAAATTATCGCTTGAAGCAGTGGGTTTGGCTGTGACAATCTAGGACATGTCGAATACCTCTTCCCTTCCAAGCTGGGCTGACTGCGCGAAAGACCTGATCGAGGTTGCCGCCGGTCGTGCACCTGCGGACATGGTCATCCGGAATGCGCGCTGGGTGAATGTCCACAGCCGCGAAGTTCTCGATGGTGCGACCATCGCCATCAAATCGGGGCGGATCGCTGTCGTGTTGCTCTTCGATGAGGCGGACAGCCTTTTTGGTGAGCGCACCGAAGTGGTGGATGCGCATGACCGCTTTGCGGTCCCCGGGCTTTGTGACGGGCATATGCATATTGAATCGGGCATGCTGACGGTCAGCCAGTTTGCCCGCGCCGTGATGCCCCACGGCACCACGACGATGTTTGTCGATCCCCATGAGGTTGCCAATGTGCTGGGCATGCCGGGCGTGCGCGCGATGCATGACGAGGCGCTGGAGCAGCCGGTCAATGTCTTTGTCCAGATGCCGTCCTGCGCGCCATCCGCGCCGGGGCTGGAGACCACTGGCGCCGAGCTTGGGCCGGAGGATGTGGCCGAGGCAATGACCTGGCCCAATATCATCGGCTTGGGCGAGATGATGAATTTCCCCGGTGTGATGAACTCCGACGCGAAGATGCTGGCCGAGATCGCCGCAACGCAGAGGGCAGGCAAGACCGTGGGTGGGCATTATGCCTCGCCCGATCTGCGCGGCTTTCATGCCTATGTGGCAGGTGGTCCGGCGGACGATCACGAGGGCACGCGGGAAGAGGATGCGATCCTGCGGGTCCGGCAGGGAATGCGGGCGATGCTGCGCCTCGGCTCGGCCTGGTACGATGTCGAGAGCCAGATCACAGCGGTGACCGAGAAGGGGCTGGATCCGCGCAACTTCATCCTTTGCACCGATGATTGTCACTCGGGCACGCTGGTCAATGACGGGCATATGAACCGCGTCGTGCGCCATGCGATTGACTGCGGACTTGATCCGCTGATCGCACTTCAGATGGCCACGATCAACACCGCGACCCATTTCGGGCTGGAGCGCGAGTTGGGGTCGATCACACCGGGGCGGCGGGCGGATATCATTCTGACCTCCGACCTCCGGACACTTCCGGTCGAGCATGTGATTGCGCGCGGAAAAACCGTCGCTGTGGACGGTTGCCTGACCGCGGAGATGCCCGCATTCGAATGGCCCAGATCATCCCGCCAGACAGTGAACATGAAGCGGGACGTGAAACCGGAAGACTTCGACATCGCGGCTCCGGAGGGCGCCAATTCGGTTCGCGCGCGGGTGATCGGTGTTGTCGAGAACCAGGCACCCACCAAAGCGCTGGAGGCTGATCTGAAGGTTTCCGACGGACTTGTGGAGATGGACCGCACCAATGATGTCTGCCAGATCGCGCTGATCGAACGGCATCGCGCAACCGGTGGGGTGACCAACGCCTTTGTCTCCGGTTTCGGCTATGACGTCGATTGTGCCATGGCCTCCACGGTTGCCCATGACAGCCACCATATGATTGTCGTCGGCACGTCCAAGACCGATATGGCGCTGGCTGCAAACCGTCTGCGGGAGGTCGGGGGCGGGATCACTCTGTTTCGGGATGGCAAGGAACTGGCGCTCGTCGAACTGCCGATTGCCGGTCTGATGTCGGATGCCCCTGCCAAGGATGTCGCCAGGGCGGCAGACCAGATGATGCAGGCCATGCGCGACTGCGGATGCCGGCTCAACAACGCCTATATGCAGCATTCCCTGCTCGCCCTTGTGGTGATACCGGAGCTGCGTATCTCGGATATCGGTCTCATCGACGTGACCACATTTGAAAAGACCGATCTTTTGATCTCATAAGGAATGCACCACTTGATACTCGGAACTTCAACGCAGCAACTGCCCATCATATCGCCACCGGAATGGGAGGAGCGGGGCTATTCGGATGCGGCTGATGCGGTCGCGGCCCTCAAGCGGCTCTATGATCAAGGGACAGGGTTCCTGCGGGACAAGTTCTCGGCGGTGATGAAAGGGGCGCAGATCGAAGGCCGGTACCGGGCGCATTATCCTGAAGTGAGCATCACCACCACGACCTATGCGAAGGTCGACAGCCGCCTGTCGTTCGGCCATGTTGCCGAGCCGGGACGCTATGCCGCAACGATCACCAATCCGACACTGTTTGAAGGCTATCTGACGGAACAGCTCGGATTGCTCCTGCAAAACCACGGGGTAGAAATCCGCGTGAAGATGTCGGAGACGCCGATCCCGGTTCATTTCGCCATGGGATCGGATGACACGATCGAAGGGACGATCGAGGACAACCTCGATCTGCCGCTGCGCGATGTCTTCGATGTGCCTGACCTGACCACAACCGATGATCAGATCGTCAATGGCGCGGCGGTGCCGCAGGCCGACGGGACGCGGCCGCTGGCCCCGTTCACAGCGCAGCGGGTGGATTATTCGCTGGCACGGCTGGCACATTACACCGCGACCAAGCCGGAATACTTTCAGAATCTCGTGCTGTTCACGAACTACCAGTTCTACATGGACGAGTTTCTGGCCTTCGCACAGGCGCAGGTCGCCGATCCCGCATCTGGCTACACCGCTCTGGTCGAACCCGGAAACGTGGTCACCACGGCCAAGGGGACAACGGGGGATCCGCTGACCAAGACCCCGCAGATGCCGACCTACCATCTGATGCGCGACAAGTCCGCCGGGATCACCATGGTCAATATCGGGGTCGGTCCATCGAATGCGAAGACCATCACCGACCATATCGCCGTGCTGCGACCCCATGCCTGGCTGATGCTCGGACATTGCGCGGGCTTGCGGAATTCCCAGTCTCTGGGCGACTATGTTCTGGCACATGCCTATGTCCGCGAGGATCACGTTCTCGACGATGATCTGCCGGTCTGGGTGCCGATCCCGGCGCTGGCCGAAGTGCAGGTCGCGATGGAGCAGGCGGTGGCCGAGGTCACCTCCCTGACCGGCTACGAGCTCAAGAAAGTCATGCGGACCGGCACCGTGGCGACCATCGACAACCGAAACTGGGAGTTGCGCGATCAATCCGGGCCCGTGCAGCGGCTCAGTCAGAGCCGGGCCATTGCGCTGGACATGGAAAGCGCGACCATCGCCGCCAACGGCTTCCGTTTCCGGGTGCCTTACGGAACCCTGCTCTGTGTCTCCGACAAGCCGCTTCACGGCGAGCTGAAGCTGCCAGGCATGGCGACGGCATTTTACAAGCGTCAGGTCTCGCAGCATCTGGAGATTGGCATCCGGGCACTGGAAAGTCTGCGCGAAATGCCACTGGAGCGCCTGCACTCACGCAAGCTGAGATCGTTCGAAGAAACCGCATTTTTGTGACCGGTTGCATTTATCCACAGATAAGCCGCCAAAACCGTGACAAAAAGCCAACAAAAAAAGGGTTTTCGCTCCTTTCGCCCATTGAGTTTCCCGATTGTTTTTGGTTTGGTCTGCCTATTGGACGCTAAGCGTGCGGTAGAAAAACAAACTAGGAACAGGGAGCAGCCCAATGGCCCAGAAACCCATGACAAAAACACAACTCGTGGCCTCACTGGCGGAAAAGACGGAGGCGGACAAAGCGTCTGTCGGCCGTTTTCTTGATGCGCTGACCGAAACGATCACAACTGAAGTTGCCAATGGCGGCGCGGTGACCCTTCCGGGTCTTGGCAAATTTGCCTGCCGTGAGCGTCCGGCTCGTATGGTGCGTAACCCTGCTACAGGCGAGCAGATGCACAAGGATGCCGATCGCGTTGCAAAGGTGACCATCGCAAAGGCACTCAAGGACGTGATCAACGCCTGATCACTGATCAGAAACACATTCAATCAGGCCGCGTTCATCGCGGCCTTTTTTGTGGCGGGAAGAACGGGGATGGATGTTCGGGCAACCTTGATGGGGCTCCTGTTCGTGACGATGTGGAGTTCGGCCTTCACGTCGGCGACAATCGCCGTGCGCGATGCACCGCCCTTCTTGCTGCTGACCGTGCGTTTCCTGATATCGGGCGGCGGCGCGTTGCTGATCGGGTATCTGATGGGGCAGCGGATCCGGATCCGCCGGTCGCAATGGCCCGCCATCGTGATTTTCGGCGTCTGCCAGAACGCGCTTTATCTCGGCTTCTATTTCTTTGCGATGCAGACCGTCGAGGCTTCACTGGCGGTCATCATCGCGAGCTGTCTGCCGCTTGTCGTGGCATCGGCAAGCTGGGCACTCTTCGGAGAGACGCTTTCGCGCAGGGCGATCTTTGGGCTCGCGCTCGGATTTGGCGGTGTCCTTCTGGTCATGGCCAACCGGCTGAGCGGAGAGGTGGACGGGCGCGGCGTGCTGCTTTGTGTGCTTGGCCTGCTGGCGCTGGCAACGGCGACACTGGTGCTTCGCAAGGCCTCCTCGGCTGGCAATGTGCTGATGATCGTGGGGTTGCAGATGCTGTGCGGCAGTCTCGTGCTGCTGCCGATGTCCCTGGTCCTCGAAGACTGGGTGGTGAACTGGACGCCGTCGCTGATAGCGGCCTTCACCTACACGACGCTGGTCCCGGGTCTGGCGGCGACGGTGATCTGGTTCTGGCTGGTGGAGCGGATCGGTCCGACCCGCGCCTCAAGTTTCCATTATCTCAATCCGTTCCTCGGTGTTCTGATCGCCGCCATCATACTTGGAGAGCGACTATCGGTGCTGGACATTCTCGGGGTGGGAACGATCATGCTGGGCATCTACGCGGTGCAACGCGCGCGGAGCTAGAGAAACCCCAGCGATCTTGCCTGTGCCACGGTCTCGGACATGTCCTCGGTCCCGCGTGTTGCCACAGCCTCTGCCGCCTCGTTCAGTTGGTCCGGCAGATGCTGCTGGCTGCCATCTATCAGCCGGGCGCAGATGTGGCGGCCCGCCTCCGGGTCCTGCTCCTCGGCGGCGATTGCAACCATGACAAGACCGGCGGCCCATTCGAAGGGATAGGCAATGCGGGAATTCTGGAACTCTGCCATCGCATCCTGGCCCAGCGATTTGGCCTCGACCAGATTGCCTTCTTTCCACCTGGCCCAGGCCAGATGGGCATGGGCCATTCCGGTATACTCCGGCATAGCTTCGCGGGCAGCGAGGTCGAGGCTTTCGCGGGAAAGTTGCTCGGCCTTCATAACTTCGCCCAGCCGACGGTAGACGGTTGCCAGATAGACCAGGCAGCGCAGTTCAATCGCCCGGTGGCCGCTCTTTTGCGCCGACTTCAGGCCTTCGCCCATCTCGCGCTTGGCGTCCTCAAGTGTTCCGTTGTGCAGATGTACGAACCCCAGGATGAACTGCGCTGATGCAATCGAGGAGAGGACACCGCTTTCCTGCGCCGCCTCAACATATTTGGCCGCATTTTCAAGTGTGTCATTGGTGGTGCGATACCGATAGGCCCTCAGGTCGCGCTGCACGAGCTGCGCATAGATCAGCGCCCGCTGCAGGGGCTTAGCCTGTCCGATGAACGGAATGACCCGTCTTGAAAGATCGAGAAGCGCCTGACTGTCACCGCTCCAGTAGTGAACCGTCAGACGGATGATCTGGATGTCGATCCACTCAGTCAGTTCATCGGCATCCGAGTTATCATCGATCTTGCCAAGCGCCTGCTCGGCCCGGTCGAGCGTATAGATCGAGAAGTCGCGATCCTGCTGCCGGGCGGCGCCCAGTCTGCGCAGAAGCCGCGCCCGGGTCAGCGGTGGCAGGTCCGGGGCCTGAATGGCCTGGTCCAGAACGGCACTTGCCTCCTCGATATCATTCGAAAGCAGCAGGACGTCGCTCATGTCTTCAATAAGCTGAATGCGGTCAGGCTCGTTGCTGTAGCGCTCCCCGCCGGCCCGGCGGGAGAAGTCCAGATGGGTGAGGGCGAGCCGCAGATAGCTGGTGGCTTCCGCATTCTCGTAGCGTTTCCGCGCGCCCTCCCCCGCACTGGCGTAGTAAAAGGCTGCACGTCCATGATCACCCGCGAGCGCCCAGTGATTTGCCAGAAGATGCGCGGAACTGACGCTTGGAACCGTCTCATCCTCCATGGCGAGCGCGATGCGGCGGTGGATGTCAGGCAGATCGCCGCGCAGGAGCGAGCTGTAGATCGCATCGCGCAGCAACTGATGTTTGAAGGTGAACGTGTCCGAGTCTCCCTCGCGGGGCATCAGAATCTCGGCTTCCGTCAGCTTGTTGAGCGAGGCACGCAGATTGGCACTGTCGGCATTCAGCGTTGCGGCAAGAACCACCAGACTGAAATTACGCCCGATAACCGAAGCCGTCTGCGCGACATATTTCACCGTCGGCAGCAGATCGAGCCGCGCCAGAAGCGAGCCCTGCAAGGTTGTCGGGATAGAGACCGGGTTCAGGGTCCCATCGAGCGATTTGGTCGCGAGCCCGGTTTCCAGAACGGTCTTGGTAAGCTCCTCAACAAAGAGCGGCACACCGTCCGTTCGCTCCAGGATCAGCTCGACCATCTCATTGGGCAACTCGGCTGCGCCGGGGATGCTGCGCACGATGGCATGGGCATCGTCCTGGGACAGCCTGTCAAGACGGATCACGAGGTTCGACATGTCCTCGATATACTGAAGCTGCCCTTCGTTACGGGTGGAAAAGAGTGTGGCGACCCGTTTGTCCGAATTGCGCCGCACGAACCGCCGCATCAACTCCAGTGTTGTGGGGTCGGCCCAGTGCACGTCCTCGAACAGAACGACGATCGGGCTTTGATCGACAATGGCGTCAAAGCAGGTGAACAGCACCTCGAAGGTTCGCTCCTTGCGACCCTGACTGTCGAGTTGCTCCCATTCCGGCCCGGTGGCTTCGGTGATGCCCAGAAGCGGCGCGATAAATGATGTTGCGGGTTCAGGCGGGATCCCGTTGGCGTTCAGGTAGTTGGTCAGTTTGCTGAGGTTGAATTCCGGCTCCTCCCGCAGATCAATACCGGCTGCAAAGCGGAACTGCTCGGTGATTGGAAACAGACCTTCGTTGATGTGATAGGGCGAGCACTGGAAATCCATGACCCGAAAGCCGCCGTCTTCGGCGATCTGCCGGCAGCTTTCCAGCAGTTTGGACTTCCCGATCCCCGCATCGCCGCGAACCGCGATGGTCTGCGCCTTTCCTTCCATGGAGTGCGAAAAGGCCCGCGAGATGTGATCGAGGTCTTCCTTGCGCCCGAAAATGCTGGTGTCGGCGGAGGCTTCGCGTCCGAACCGGCTTGCGCCCTCATTGACACGGAGCGCCTTCCATGCCTCAACGTCGCCCTGAATGCCCTTGAGGTTCTGCGGCGTCAGGCGCTCGAGCACAAAGCGGTCGCGGATCAGCTTCTTGGTTTCCGGAGAGATCACAACCTCGCCGGGATTGGCCATGGACTGAAGGCGGGCCGCCAGATTGGGCGTGCGCCCGACCACGTGATTGTCATCAACCGCGTAGTCGCCAACCAGATCACCCACAACGACCGAACCGCTGGCAATCCCGACCCGGCACGAGATTGCCTCCTCCTGAATGGTCTTCAGGTTGCCGACGGCCTCGGTCACGCTCAAGGCGGCGCGCACGGCGCGTTCCGCATCGTCCTCCAAAGCCTGTGGCCAGCCGAAATAAGAGAGAACGCCGTCACCGATATACTGTGCAATGAACCCGTTGAAATGCTCCACGACGGTCGTGACGGTGCGGCTGTATTCGGTCAGAACTGTACGCAAATCCTCCGGATCAAGCCGTTCCGAAAGGGCGGTCGAGCCGACGAGATCGCAAAATAGGATGGTCAGGTGTCGCCGCTCCGCCTGGCCAAGACGAGGCGTGCGCTGATCAATCCTGCCGGTCCCTTCGGCCGGTCCGTCCCTGGCCGATTTCAGCTTGGCGATGGAGTTCAGCATCCGTCTGCGATGTCCGACGGAAACGACGCCGAGGTCGCGCAGATCATCAGGTGTCAGGCTCAGGATAAGTCCGACTTCGATCTCGTTCTCGATGAACGCGTCCGCATAGCGCTCAAGCCCTATGGATCGTAGCCATTCTATCACTTCTCTCGACATGCATGTCCTATTGATCTGCCAAACTGGAAAGGAACAAAACCAATGGAACAGACGATATCAACAGATTCCCCAAAACCGCGGTCAGCGTAGTTTAAGGTCTCGCACAGTTGCCGCAAAGAGTATAGTTTAGTGCAAACCTTTGCAATCAAAGAGGAAGCTCGCATGTCATCCAGTCTGAATATTCTGATCGTGGGAACCGGGAATGTCGGAACCGGGTTGGCAAAGCGTCTTGCGGCAACCGGCCACAAGGTATCGCTGGGTTCCCGGACGGCTGAACGGGGTGCGGCAGCGGCCGGCGAACTGGGTGTCTCCGGCGGCGCGACAGGTGAGCTTGCCGCGGACGCGGATGTGATCATGCTCGCCATGCCTTTCACCGCTCTGGACGAGACAATTGCCGCCTTGGGTTCGACAGCAGGCAAGGTCGTGGTCGATGCGACCAACCCGCTGACCGAGGATTTCATGGGTCTGACGGTCGGGCACCAAAGCTCCGCAGGTGAGGTCGTTCAGTCCAAGATGCCCGACGCCAAGGTGGTCAAGGCATTCAATGCGATCTTCGCCGATGTGGTTCATGCGGGCCATGACTATGGTGAGGTTCCGGCGCAGGTGTTCTATGCGTCGGATCATGAGGATGCCAAGGCGACCGTTGCCGGGCTGATCAGCGAGATGGGCTATGATGCGGTCGATACCGGCCCGTTGCAGAACTCCCGGCATCTGGAGCCGCTTGCGATGCTGATCATTCAGCTGGCCTACGTGGTCGGAGAGGGCACGGTGGTGACCCCGGTCGTGTTGCGCCCCAAAGGCTGATCAGTCCGAAAGCTTGCCGTCCATCTTCAGGCCAACCAGTATGCGCGACAGGATCTCGGGTTGAAGCCTTGAGATCTGCTGCGCCGTCTTGACCTGAATGTCGAGATGCCTGGACAACTCATCGACATCCGACTTGCGCGCGTTCAGCCATGCGGCGAGGCTTTCGGCATCCGGCAGGTGCTCCCGCGACCGGAACTCCGTGACCGCCTGAAGCATGGTTTCCGGCCCGTCGGATGCAGGGTGCGTCCGCGCCAGATTGATGGCCAGGGTCTCGACGATTGCCTGGGTCTGGCGCGCCTCGAACTCTGCCGGGTCCAGAAGCGACAGCATGTCGAGCGCTTCTGCCGGGGCCAGCCGTGAAGCAATATCCCGGATCAGGCTCTGGAATGCGTCCGTATGGCGAAAGACAAAGCCGGGGCGCTCTGGCAGTGCCCCGTTCGCATGGTCGGCCCGGACACGGTCAAGACAGGAAAGCGCATCGAGGCGCTTCTGATCGACCCAGTTGCCCGCATCGATCCATTGGGCGAAGTCCGCATTCGCGATCAGCTTCAGAAGTGCGTCACGGGTACGGTCGGGGTAGTGCAGGGCGGCGACCTCGGCCAGGGCCCTGCGCGCTTCATCCTCGCTCAGCACGTCTGCGGTCATCGCAGCATCCAGCGTCGCGCGGATATTGACCAGCGGATCGGAGAGGTTCGTATACCCTAACTCTGCCGGGGCATGGACAAGAGCCACCTCGTCGTCCTGATCGGTCTCACCACTTTGGTAGCGCTCGAAAACCTTGCCGACACCGACCATGCCGAAGGGGTGCAATTCGGCAGCTCTGAGGGCACCCATGCTGGAGGCGCCATAGACCGGGATGTCCTCGGAAAGCGCCCAGAGGATTTCCTTGTGGAAAACAGCCGGGACACCGTGAAAATAGCCATCGATGAGAACAATGGCGGAAGGCCCGGGCAGGGCTGCTTGCAGCACGTCGCCCTGAGCGGCAGGTGGCCGAAGCTCGAAGGACAGGCCGTCCGCCTCCTGTACCGGCGGGTCCGGTAGAGAAGGCCCGGCAAAGACGACGATGCGGCTCATGCCCGTGCCCTCGCGCCCGGGACATAGCCGGGCGCATCATGGTTCCCCTCCAGCCCGGGCACAAAGGCCCGCACCACATGAACTGGCATGTCCGGATCTGAGAGGTCGACCCAGAGCGGCGTCGGCAGATCGCGGTCGTGCAGACGGGCAATCAGCGTTTCGAGATCGCTTTGAAGATCGGGACCGGCCAAAGAGGTTTGATCGGTGAAATCATGTGTGGCGGGTTCCTCAAGCTCCGACATCATGAAAGCCTGCATTTCGGAAGAGCGCGCTGCCTCGTACCCGGCCCAAGTCTGATCGTCCCGCGCGCCGGAGATATATGTCAGGCGTGTCTGAACGGCCTCGGTCAGCGCACGGGACAAGGCCACATCCGCATCCAGATGACACCCGGACCCCGCTGCCGGGTAGAATTCCCCGCCTGTCGGATCTGTGACCGAGGCCAGATAGCTCGGCACACCCAGATCGCTGGTGATGTCCCAGATGCCGACATGAAATCCGGTATCGTGCAGTTTTTGCATGACGCCATCCGCTTCACCTGCCGGGATCGTGTCGGGGTCTATGCGACGGCCTGCCGGACGCTTCATCTCCCGGATCGAGAGCGCGTCACGCTCGATCAGTTCGCAGATGGCATGGATGAGGGCCTCGTCCCTGGTGTTGCCCGAGGCGAGACCGTTTGAACTGCGCAGGAACCCCCCGACCGAGGGCGCGAAGGGCAGGGTCAGGTCCATGTGGACCAGCTCATAGGGAACCTGCACGATCTGATCTGTCTTCACATCCCGGGCCTCGGCCCATGTGGTGCGCAAACCGGTGTCGATCGGCTCGGTCGTCATCCGGGGCAATGCCTCCAGCGGAGCGACGGGTATCCCCCAATTGGCAAGATCCTCAAGCGAGCCGTGCAGGATGGGCAATTTGGGATTTTCGGCCATATGGTACTCGATGGCTTCCATGACCGCAGACGCCTTTGCGGCAGCCGTTGTCACGCCCTTGCCCTGACTCGTGGCGAGCGCCCTTGCATTTGGTCGGAACGCCGTGAAGACGGGCAGGCCGATGCGATCAAGCCCCGTGATGTCTGCAACGCGGGTGATCCCGCAGGCTTCCAGAAAAGGTGCAACGACCGCCAGAGTTTCCTCTGGCGGCCGCGTGCGATGTGTTCCGTGAAAGTAGCGCTTGGTTTCGCTCACTCAATCCCGTCGCGTTTTTTCAGAAGGAAGCGATGTTGTGTCTTCAACGAGTCGATGTTGACAACATAGCAGGTGCCCAGAGGGCGGACTTTCCACCGGTCACCGGGTAGTTGCGACTGCGGTGGCACGGTTGCGAGATTGACTCCGTAGTTGAGCACGTCACGAATGGCAGCCCACCCGTCATCCTCGGCAAACACGTCCGGGTCCACGAGGAACCTCTCGTTCTGCCAGTGATCTCGCTTGATATGATAAACACAGCCGTCATCAGCCGCGATAATCAGATCATGCCGGAACTCATGTGGGTCTTCTTCTGAAGAATTATCCATTTTCACCTTCCCTGATAAAACTAATGTCGAAAACTTAGGAACCTTTTACTTTCAAAGCAATGGTTTGAGCGGATGAAATGAGCCAAAACTCATCCACTCAGCATTGCGTTGAGCCCTCACAAAATCTCTGTCATGTTGTTGGCGATCTCACGCATTGTAGCGATCCGCAAACGCAGTTCCTGCAATTGCTGGTCCACGCCGGTTTCCTGTCCTTCAACCAGATTGAGGCGCCGGGTTTCGCCGAACTCCCGCTCGCGGGCCTCGGCGCCTGAAATGATGGTCTGCATGGAGGCGAGCTTCTGCTGGGTTTCTGCCTCCTCGCGGGCAACGGCGGTGCCGCCTGCTGCTCGCGCCGCCGCAAGATCCGAGCGCTGGCGGGCCAGAACCTGCTGCATGGTCTGGATAGCGGCCTCGATCTCACCATTGTTGGCCTCGATATCCGTGGTCAGCACTTCGAGGCGTTCCTCGTCGTTGGCATATTGCTGCTGCAGAAAGCCCACATAGGTCCCGGTCGCAAAGCCGATGGGAATGCCGATGTAGAGAAAGTTCGTGCCGCCGCCCTTGCCGCCGATGACGCCGGAACCCGCGCTGACCCATCCGCTGATCGCGGTCGCCTCCAACACGGTTTTCTGCATCAGGGTCGAGTAGAAGCCGAGCGCTTTGTCGGGATCCTCCGGTGGTTTGTTGGTCAGGCCGCCCGCCCCCGCCCCACATCCGGCGATGCCAAGTATCAGAACAATTGAGGTGCACCATCTTGCGATCCCACGAAACATCATAACCAGCCCCCGCTTGGTATTTTTCAACAGAAAATCTACGCCATCGACGGGAGTTTAACCAGTTTTCGCGATGCTGATGTGGCAGAAAGCACAGTTGGCTCGCTTGACAGGTCTGTGGGGGCCGATCTTCTCTCGTCGGAGATGTCCTGTCGGCGTGCAGGTTGAGCCTTGCCACGCCCGCACACCAATCCTATCGGGCTCGAAAGAGCGGCAGCCTAGAAGTCGAGATTCTCGACGCTCAGCGCATTGTCCTGAATGAATGCACGCCGCGGCTCGACCACATCCCCCATCAGCTTGGTGAATATCTCGTCCGCTTCGGAGCTTTGATCGACGCGCACCTGAAGGAGCGTGCGGGCCTCGGGATCGAGCGTTGTCTCCCAGAGCTGACCAGGGTTCATCTCGCCCAGACCTTTGTAGCGCTGCAGGCTGAGGCCCTTCTCGCCCTCGCTCATCACCGCGCTCAACAGTTCGGACGGAGCGTGGATGGCAAGGGTCTTGTCCTTGCGCTCCAGCTTGGCGGGTTGGCGGTAGACCTCCTGCAGGGGTTTGGTGAGCGACCCCAGCTTGCGGGCCTCGCCCGAGCGAAGCACCTGACCATCGAGCACCCGCACCTCCTCGACACCGCGCAACTCCCGGCTCAGCCGAAGGCCGTGGTCCTGTGTCGGACGACCCTGCCAGCCGCGCTCATACTCGGTGGCGATCAGGTCAAGTCGGGCCGCGACCGCGTCGGCTGTGCCTTGCAGGTTGTCGTCCAGAGCGCCCGGCACCAGGGCCCCCGCAATGGTGGCCTGCTCCAGAATGAACTGCGGGTAATGGGTCGGGAATGCGTTCAGAATGGTGCGGGTCTGACGGGCCTCTTCGACCACGCGGCGCAGATCGGCGCCGGTGATGACGGTTCCGTCGCCCAGATGAAGCGCGGCCCCGTCCAGCCCCTGCTCGATCAGATAGTTCTCAAGTGCCGCCTGATCCTTGAGGTAAACCTCCGATTTGCCGCGAGCGACCTTGTAAAGCGGCGGCTGCGCAATGAAGAGATACCCTCCTTCGATGAGTTCCGGCATCTGTCTGTAGAAGAAGGTCAGAAGCAGGGTCCGGATATGCGCACCATCCACATCCGCATCCGTCATGATGATAATCTTGTGATAGCGAAGCTTCCTGATATCGAATTCGTCACGCCCGATCCCCGTGCCAAGGGCCGTGATCAGAGTACCGATTTCCTGAGAACCCAGCATCCGGTCGAACCGGGCGCGCTCCACATTCAGGATCTTGCCGCGCAGAGGCAGCACCGCCTGATTGTAGCGCGACCTTCCCTGCTTGGCCGAGCCGCCGGCGCTGTCGCCCTCCACCAGGAAAAGCTCCGACTTGGTCGCGTCTTTCTCCTGACAATCGGCAAGCTTGCCGGGCAGTGAAGCAACGCTCATGGCTGACTTCCGGGTCATCTCGCGGGCCTTGCGGGCGGCTTCGCGGGCGAGTGCGGCCTCAACGATCTTCTGCACGATGGTGCGCGCCTCGTTTGGGTTTTCCTCAAACCACTCGGACAGTTTCTCGTTCATCAGCCCCTCGACCGCAGGCCGCACCTCTGACGAGACCAGCTTGTCCTTGGTCTGTGAAGAGAATTTCGGATCAGGTACCTTGACCGAAAGAACGCAGGTCAGCCCCTCGCGCGCATCATCACCGGCGAATGTGATCTTCTCTTTCTTGGCGAGGCCCGAGGAGGTCGCATAGTTGTTGATCGTCCGGGTCAGCGCACCACGAAAACCCGCCAGATGGGTACCGCCATCGCGTTGTGGGATGTTGTTGGTGAAGGGCAGGACATTCTCGTGATAGCTGTCATTCCACCACATCGCCACCTCGACGCCGATATCGTCGCGGGTGCCTTCGACGAAAATCGGCGTCTCGATGAGGGCCGATTTCGAGCGGTCGAGATATTTGACGAACTCTCGCACGCCGCCATCATAGATGAGCTCCACCTCAAGGGGCTCGGCAGGCCGTTCGTCCCGCAGCGTGATCCGCACACCGGAGTTCAGGAAGGCCAGTTCGCGCAGGCGGTGTTCCAGCGTCTTGAAGGAGTATTCCAGATTGGAGAATGTATCGAGCGAGGCCATGAAGCGAACCTGGGTACCGCGTCTGTCGCCCGCATCGCCCTTTACTTCGAGATGGCGCACGGTGTCGCCGGTCTCGAACCGGGCCGAGTATTCCTTTCCATCGCGCCAGATCGTGAGTTCCAGCCAGTCGGAGAGCGCATTGACCACCGACACGCCGACACCGTGAAGCCCGCCCGAGACCTTGTAGGAGTTGCTGTCGAATTTGCCGCCCGCATGAAGCTGGGTCATGATAACCTCGGCGGCTGAGACGCCCTCTTCCTCGTGTATATCGACGGGGATGCCGCGACCGTTATCGGCCACCGAGACCGAGTTGTCAGCATGGATCGTGACGCTGACGGTGTCGGCATGACCGGCGAGCGCCTCATCGATGCCATTGTCCACGACCTCGTAGACCATATGGTGCAGACCCGAGCCATCATCGGTGTCGCCGATATACATGCCGGGCCGTTTCCGCACGGCCTCAAGGCCCTTGAGAACCTTGATGGAATCCGCGCCATACTCTTGCGGTGTCTGCTCACGATCGGACATGTTGTCTATCCTTTTACAACTGCCCCCAAGTCTAGTGGTTCAGGATCGGAATGTCACGCCTTTGCCCTTTGTGGAAGGGTGGTTTTTGCATATACAATTCAGGTGGTTACGGAATATCTGAACTTCGATTCAGATCGCCTGTGAAAACCGGCCGCCAAAAGTGATTTCATGCCTCCGGCGGGGATATTTTTTCCAAAAAGAAATGCATGGCTGTTTCACAGGAAAGCAATGGCAATCCCGACGAGGATCAGGGCGGTTCCGGCGCCAAGATTGGTGCGGCGGACCGCCTTTGGCGAGGCGAGAAAGCGTTTCACATGGCCGACCATGACGGCGAGAACCAGATTGCCGAAGAGCGGGATGACGGCGGAGAGCAGGCAGATCGCGAAGATATCCCACCCGGTCACCAGAGCGATGTCGAAGAAACCCGGCAGCACGCCCATGTAGAACAGGATGGCCTTGGGATTGCCGAGGATGACCAGGAGGCCTGCCAGAAAACCGGCCCACATACCGGGTCTGGTCAGGCGTTTGTCCGTGCTGAGCGCTCTGTCGGCGTGACGGATCAGAAGGACACCCATGATGATGAAAATGATCGCGCCTGCATAGCGCAGGATGTCCAGAAAACCGGCATAGACGGACACCATGAAGCTGAGCCCGAAGATCGCCAGAAGCGGCCAGAGGACATCGCCGACGACCACGCCGAGGGCCAGTGGCCAGGCGGCCTGGAAGCCACCGGAGATCGCGCGGGCGACAAGTGCGACCCAGACCGGCCCGGGCGTGAGAAAGAGGATCAGGAGCGCGCCTGCATAAAGCGCCAGTTCGGGGATCCCCAATGTCATCGGCTGATCGCTTCGGACTGGCTGAGGCCGTCGGTTTCGGTCACATGAAGATACTGGCCGCGGTCGCTCAGACCGTCGAAGAGTTCTCGCCCGGTGCCGGTCATGAAGGCCTGGGCGCCGAGTGCGCAAATCTCATCGAAAAGCGCGCGGCGCCGCTCTTCATCCAGATGGGCGGCGACCTCATCGAGAAGCAGGACCGGCGGGGCGCCAAAGTCCATGGCAAGCGCGCGGGCATTGGCCAGGATGAGCGAGACCAGAAGCGCCTTTTGCTCGCCGGTGGAGCATTGCCGGGCCTCGACCTTCTTGGCCGCGTAGACGGCGTGCAGATCGGCTCTGTGCGGGCCGGTGAGTGTGCGTCCGGCGGCCATGTCACGACCGCGCCCTGACGCAAACGCCTCCAGAAGGCTCTCTTCGGTCTGACCGGGCGGGGCCTCATCGTTCGAGACGATAGCGAGATCGGCCCGGGGAAAGGCGGTCTCGGCTCCTTCCTGCGCGGCGCGGAGCCGTTGAAGAGCGGCTGTACGATTGGTGATGATCCGGGCACCGGATGTGGCCATCTGCGCCTCGAGCGCCTGATACCAGGAGGTGTCGCCAGTCTGATCCTTGAGCAGCCGGTTTCTCTCCCGCATCGATTTCTCGTAGGCCAGCGCCGTTTCGGCATGTGAGGGGTCAAAGCTCATCGTGATGCGGTCCAGGAAGCGCCGACGCTCGGTTGCGCCCTCGATCCAGAGCCGGTCCATCACCGGGATCAGCCAGACCATCCGAAGAATGCGTCCGAGCGCCAGTTGAGGAGCAGGCTTGCCATCGATCCTGACAGTGCGGCTCTCGCCGGGCAGGGCTGAGGTTTCGATCTCGTGGGCCTGATGCAGGCTGTCGAGATCGGCCTGGACCTTCCAGCCAAGAGCCTCTGGCGTTTTGGCGAGATCCTCGGGCGGCGCGCGTCTGAGGCCGCGACCGGGCGACAGAAGAGAGATCGCCTCCAGTATGTTGGTCTTGCCCGCGCCGTTTGCGCCGAATATCGCGACAGGACGGCCATCAAAGTCGAACCTGCAGGCCTTATGGGATCTGAAATGCGAGAGGCTGAGCGCAGTCAGCGCAAGCCGCGTCACTAGACCCGCATGGGCATGACGACATAGATTGCGCTTTCGTCATTGCCTTCGCGCATCAGCGTCGGATCGCCAGACGAGTTGAACAGGAAGACGGCGTTTTCGCGGTCGACCTGAGAGGCAATCTCGAGCAGGTATTTGGCGTTGAAGCCGATCTCCAAACGCTCATCTCCGTAGGCCACCGCAAGCTCCTCATCGGCGGCACCGGCATCGGGCGCGTTGACCGAGAGGATCAGGCGGTCCTCGTCGAGGGCGAGCTTGACGGCACGGGATCGCTCGGATGATACGGTCGAGACCCGGTCCACGGCCTGCGCGAATTCGGCGGCGTCCACCTCCAGCCGTTTGGTGTTGCCTTGCGGGATCACGCGGCTGTAGTCGGGGAAGGAGCCGTCGATGACCTTGGAGGTGAGTGTCACTTCCGGGGTCGCGAAACGGATCTTGGTCTCGGAGACCGAAACGGCGATCTGGGCGTCGTCGTCATCGAGCAGTTTGCGCAACTCACCGACGGTTTTGCGCGGAACGATCACGCCGGGCAGATTGTCTGCGCCTTCGGGCAACGGCGCGTCGATCCGGGCGAGCCTGTGGCCATCCGTGGCCACGCAGCGCAGCGAGCCGCCATCGGCTGCATGCATGTAGACGCCATTGAGATAGTAGCGGGTCTCCTCGGTCGAGATGGCGAATTTGGCCTTGTCGAAGAGCCTGCGCAGGATGGGCGCGTTAACGCCGAAATTGCAGTCATATTCGGCGGTTGCCATCACGGGAAAGTCTTCCCGGGGCAGGGTGGCGAGCGAGAAATGGGATCGGCCCGCGCGCACTTCCAGACGTCCGGTCTGTCCGTCATCGGTCAGCTCTACCATTGCGCCATCAGGCAGTTTCCGGACGATCTCGTGGAGCGTGTGGGCGCCAACGGTGGTCGCGCCGACCTGGGTCACCATCGCGGGCGATTTGTCCACCACTTCGATATCGAGATCGGTTGCGCGAAAGGAAAGGGTATCGCCATCAGCTTCGATCAGCACATTGGCCAGGATCGGGATCGTATTGCGGCGTTCGACCACGGATTGAGCCCGGCTCATGGCCTTGAGAAGTGCGCTGCGTTCGATGCTGACCTTCATGGGATTTTCCTCTTGTTGGGGCAGACGTCGGGATAGAGACCGTACCCAGATTTGGGCGCAATTACAAAGCGATTTTCACGCGATATCCAGAAGCGTCAAGCCCTGCCGGCAGCCAGTGGCCCGATCCGCGCATCAACAGCATGCGATGCGACGGGTTTTGACTGTTGCTTCGGGATATTTATGGAAAAATGAAGGAGAAGGCGGTTCTCAGGCTTCCAGCATGCGGCGCAGAAGCTCGACGTCCTCGTTGATCTGGCTGTCGGTGACGCGGAGTTCCTCGACCTTGCGGACGGCGTGGATGACCGTGGTATGATCGCGACCGCCAAATCGGCGGCCGATCTCGGGCAGGGATTTCGAGGTCAGCGTCTTGGAGAGGAACATGGCGACTTGCCTGGGGCGGGCGACCGAGCGGGCGCGGCGCGGGCTCAGCATGTCGGTCATGCGCAGATTGTAGTGATCGGCGACCTTGCGAATGATCTCCTCAATGGTGACCTTGCGCTCGGATGCGCGCAGGATGTCGGCGAGGCATTCCTGGGTCATATCGAGATCGATCTCGCGCCCTACGAGCGATGCGAACGCGAAGAGACGGGTGAGCGCGCCTTCCAGAACGCGGACATTGGAACTGATCCGGTGGGCCAGAAACTCCAGCACGCCCTCGTCAATCTGGATGCCGGGATTGAGGCTCCGCTGGGTTTCGAGTTTCGACAGGAGGATGCCGAGGCGCAACTCGTAATCGGTGGGATGGAGATCGACCACCAGACCCCATTGCAGGCGCGACTTGATCCGCTCCTCAAGGCCGCTGATTTCACCGGGCGCCCGGTCAGCCGAGATGACGATCTGCTTGTTCTGGTCGATGAGTGCGTTGAAGGTGTGGAAGAACTCATCCTGCGTACTGTCTTTGCCGGCGATGAACTGCACATCATCGACCATCAGGACATCAACGGAGCGGAACAGCTCCTTGAAACCGTGCATGTCCTTGAAGCGGAGCGCCTGCACGAAGCGGTACATGAACTGTTCCGCCGAGAGGTAGAGCACCCGTGCCTCGGGCCGTGTTTCCCGGATTTCCCAGGCAATCGCGTGCATCAGATGGGTTTTGCCCAAGCCGACGCCGCCATAGAGGAAAAGCGGGTTGAAGGTGACCTCGCCGCTTTCGGACACCCGGCGGGCGGCGGCATGGGCAAGCTCATTGGGCTTGCCGACAACGAAACTGTCAAACCGGAAGCGGCTGTCGAGCGGGGAACTGGGCAGGTCGGCCTCGGCCTGCGATGGCTCGGGTGCGGCCTTGGTCCTTGCCTCCTTTGAGGCTGCGTTGCCGGTCTTCATTCCCGCAACACCGAAGGTCAGGCGATGCACATCGGTGCCCGCCTCGCACATGATCGTGCGAATACGTTCGCCATAATGCTGCGAAACCCAGTTGCCGATGAAGCTGGTCGGTGCGGAAAGCCTGACAACACCGCCCTTGCATCCCTCAAAGACCAGCGGATCAATCCAGTTCTGGAACGCATCGCGACCTATGGTCTCCTGCAGGTTGCTTCTGACAATGTTCCAGACGTCCGAGTTCATGAGTGTCCCTTACCATGTTTGTGCTGGCTTTGCTGCCCGCATCCGAGTTTACACCGCCGCTGGTAAGCCTCGGGTCAGGAACAAAGCGGCGCGTCCCTGACCTGCCGCATTGCCTAGCTCTGTTGCCAGGGCAAGCCGCGCGCCTTCCACCCATTCAGCGCGCCGCGATGTCTTGCCGTGTCGAGATCTCCTTCAAACCCTTCGGCAATATTCACACACATGGTCGTTTGCCCCAGCGATCCGCATGTATGCGCAACAGCTTTGGCAGCTTCCATGGACCGGGCCCCAGACCGGCACAGGAAGTAGATCCGGGCGGGCAAAGCGCCGCCCAGAATGTTCATCAGGTCATCCGCGAAGGTCGCATTCACGCCCATGTCGGGGAACATGCGCCATTCCGACAGAACAACCTGGCGTCCGAGTTCGGAGAGATCAGGGGTGCCCACGAAGCTCCACTCAGGCCTCGTGCGCACATCCACCAGAACCGCGGCAGGATCCTCTGACAATGCATCCCACGCCTCGCGCGGATTGCACTCTGAAACCATCGCTGATGCGGCGCCTGCCATAGAATCTCTGCCCTGCCCTCTTTGAACACGGGCGACCCTAAACGTCATGGCCGGAGCGTTTCAAGAATAACTATCGCTTGACTTGGGATTTTCATCTGAGGCTCAGATTCGGTTGTTTTGCTATGCGAAACAATACTTGAACAGCATAAAAAACAGCATAAAACCTCCAGTTTTCCTGGAAGTATTACTTGCTGATTGCAGTTTTTGTACTTTGCCCCGGCGCAGGGGGATTTGCGACTTTGTATTTACGGTCATGCGGAGATTCGGACAACAGGACCGAAAGCAGAACATGACATTAACGTGACAGGTGTGTCTCAATAACACGAAAACGCCCCGTACGAAGCAGGGCGTTCCAAATGCCTAGCGAGAGACGGTCTGGCCTCAGGCCATCGCCTTTACGCGGCCAGCAAGGCGGGAGATTTTCCGGCTTGCGGTGTTCTTGTGAAGAATGCCTTTGGTCACGGACCGCATGATCTCGGGCTGCGCGGCTTTCAGTGCGTCCTTGGCCTGAGCCTGATCGCCGCCTGCAATCGCCTCTTCGACCTTGCGAAGGAACGTCCGCACGCGGGTCCGGCGGTTTTTGTTTACCGCTGTGCGGCGCTCGATCTGGCGCGCGCGTTTTTTAGCTTGTGGCGAATTTGCCATATCTCAAAATCCGTATCTCTCAGTCAAGATGAAGCGCGTCTCTACCGCCGCTTTGCGTGCGAGTCAACGCTTGCCTGTCAGTTTATTTGCCGCGGAACTGCGGTGTGCGCTTTTCGACGAAGGCCGACATGCCCTCGCTCTGATCCTCGGTGGCAAAAAGCGAGTGGAAGAGGCGGCGTTCAAAGAGCAGGCCCTCGCGCAATGTCGTCTCGTAGGAGCGGTTGACCGCTTCTTTCACGGCCATCGTCGTCAACAGCGATTTCTCGGCGATCTTGGCGGCCGTCTTCATCGCCTCGGGCACCAGTTCCTTGACCGGCAGAACGCGGGAGACGAGGCCCGAGCGCTCAGCTTCCTCGGCATCCATCTGGCGACCGGTCAGATGCATCTCCATGGATTTCGACTTGCCGACAAAGCGGGTCAGGCGCTGGCTGCCGCCGATCCCTGCAATGACACCGAGATTGATCTCGGGCTGCCCGAACTTGGCGGTATCCGAGCACAGGATGAAGTCACACATCATTGCCAGTTCACAGCCGCCGCCCAGAGCATAGCCCGAAACCGCAGCGATGATCGGTTTGCGCACGCGCAGGAAACGCTCGACCTGAGGCGCGAAATAGTCGTCGGTAAACATCTCGACATACGACTTCTCGGACATTTCCTTGATGTCGGCGCCTGCCGCAAACGCCTTGTCCGATCCGGTGATCACGATGGCGCGGATCTTGTCGTTCTTGTCCATGACGCTGAGCGCCTTGGTCAGTTCATCCAGCAGTTGGGCATTCAGAGCGTTCAGGGCTTCCGGCCGGTTCAGCCGGATCAGTCCGACATGATCATCGGTTTCAACCAGAATCATCTCATAGGCCATGAATTCTCTCGCAGGTAGTTGCACAGAGCCATGAGTGTTACCATGCCTGTGATCGCGTGCAACCCTTTGAAACAATCAGGTGAGCTACTGCCGCGCATAGGCATCCTCATAGCGGATGATGTCGTCTTCGCCGAGATAGGATCCGGTCTGAACCTCGATCAGAACCATCGGAACCTTGCCGGGATTTTCCATTCGGTGAACCGCACCCAGAGGGATGTAGACGGACTGGTTTTCCGAGATCAGTTTGACCTCTTCGTCGATGGTGACCCGTGCGGTTCCCTTGACGACGATCCAGTGCTCGGCGCGGTGAACATGGGATTGCAGGCTGAGGGCTGCTCCGGGGTGAACCACGATCCGCTTGACCTGAAACCTGTCGCCCACGACAAGGCTTTCGAACCAGCCCCAGGGTCGATGATCGCGTGGGAAGGTCTGGGCCTGAGCCACCTCGGCCTGCTTGAGCTGGGTGACGACCTCCTTGACCTCCTGCGCAGCCGAGATGTCCGCCACCAGCACCGCATCTGGCATGGCTATGGCCACGATGTTCTTCAGACCCAGCCCGACAAGCTGCTGCCCGTGATCCTCGGCGCGCAGAAGCGTATTCTCGCAGTCAATCGCCAATGCCGGACCTTTGGTCGAGACACCCTTGGCGTCGGTCCCGCTTGCCTCCCAAACCGCATCCCACGCCCCAAGGTCGGACCAGACGCCATTATAGGGGACCACTGACAGATTGTCGGCGCGCTCCATCACGGCATAATCGATGGAAATGTCGTCAAGCTCGCCCCAGGGCTCTGCCGCAAGGCGTCGGAAATTCAGATCCGGTTGGGCGTTCCTTACGGCGGCCCGGGCCGGCGCCACCAGTTGCGGCGCATGCCGATCAAAGGCCTCTACCAAATCCCTGACACGCATAAGGAAGATGCCTGCGTTCCAGAGGAAATTCCCGCTTTGCAACATCTGCTCGGCGGTGGACTGATCGGGCTTCTCGACGAAACGGACAAGCGGTTGCGCGCCCTCGCCCTGTGCTTCAGCAGCCAGTTCCAGATATCCGTAGCCTGTTTCGGGCCGATCCGGGCGGATGCCGAAAGTCACCAGTTGGCCGTCCGCCACAGCGGCCATTCCGGCAGTGACCGCGGCCAGAAAGGCCTTACTGTCGGGGATGATATGATCGGATGGCGCGACCAGCATCGCGGCCTCGGGATCATGGGCCTGAAGATGAAGTGCGGCAGCCAGGATCGCGGGACCGGTGTTGCGCCCCTCGGGCTCGATCAGAATGTCGAATGGCTCGACCGCGATATCCGCCAGTTGTTCGGTCACGATGAAGCGGAAATCCGACGCCGTCAGGATAAGTGGTGCCGCGAACCCGTCCGCCGTCAGCCGCCTGACCGAGCGCTGAAACAGACTGGTCTGATCCATCAGCGCGGAGAACTGCTTGGGGTAGCTCTTGCGGCTGAGAGGCCAGAGCCTGGTTCCCGAGCCCCCTGCCAGAATAACCGGGTAAATTTTTGCCATCGTCACATTTTTCTCTTTGCAGCTTCCCATCAGCCGGACCGCATCCGCGATCTCTGGTGTAGCTCTGCTCCCTGGCGCGCGCCAGCCTGTTGATGAGCATCACTCAGAATCCGCGCGGCCCGAGTGACTTTTTGCACGCCGGGCCGAAACTCTGCTAGGACGGGTTTGTAACATTGTAAGGCAACAGATGGTGAAGACGCTTATCGGGCCGCGACTGAGGCAATTGCGCAATGCGCAGGGCCTGACGCAGGCGCAGATGGCCAAGCAGCTCGGGATCAGCGCGGCTTATGTGAACCTGCTGGAGAACAACCAGCGCAGCCTGTCCGTGCAGGTGTTGATGGCACTGACAGAGACCTTCGGCGTCGACTGGCGCGATCTGGTCGCCGACAATGATATCAACCAACTTGCCGATCTGCGGGCCGCCGTTCAGGATCCGATCTTTCCCGGCGATACACCTGATCTGACAGAATTGCGCGGCGCGATCGATCATGCGCCGCGCCTCGTGGCGCTGTTTCTGGCGCTCCACCAGAGCCATCGCACCACGCTGGAGAAATTCCGCGCGATTGCCTCGGGTGGGATCATCACCGATCTTCTGGCGCGGTCACCGGAAACCGCGATCCATGATTTCTTTCGCGACCGGGAGAACCATTTTCCCGCGCTGGAGAACGCGGCGGAGGCGATTTCGGGGCGCAGGGACTGGGGCGGGGACGACATCTACGGCCTGCTGCGATCCCGGCTTTCGGACAGACATGGCGTCTCGGTCGCGATCCAGCCGGTGGACGAGATGCCCGACGCGTTACGCGTCTTTGATCGTGACGGGGGCATTCTGTCGCTGTCGCAGGCGCTGAACCATTCCAACCGGCTCTTCCAGATGGCGCATGTGCTCGGGCTTCTGGAATGCGCGGACATCCTCGACGATCTGATCGCCAACAGTGGGGTGCCCGAGGAAGACGGGCGCGCGCGCTGCCGGGTTGAACTGACGAACTACTTCGCGGCCGCGCTGCTTCTGCCCTATAAGCGGTTTCTGGCGCTGGCGGAGGCCTCATCCTACGACATCGACACACTCGCATCGGCGTTCACGGTTTCGTTCGAGCAGGTCTGCCACCGCCTGACAACGCTCCAGCGCGACGGCGCGCGCGGGGTGCCGTTCTTCTTTCTGCGGGTCGACAAGGCGGGCAACGTGACCAAGCGTTTCAACGCGACGTCCTTCAACCTTGCTGAGCAGGGGGGCGCCTGCCCGGTTTGGAATGTGCATACCGCTTTCCGTTCCCCCGGCGTGATTGTTCCGCAATTCGTTGAGCTGCCCGATGGCGAGCAGTTCCTGACCATCAGCAGAACCACGGACCGCCCTGTCTTCTCGCGCCAGACACAGGACCGACGCCTTGTTGTGACACTCGGTTGCGAGATCCGGCATGTCGACAGGATCGGCTATGCGGAGGCCTATGATCTGTCCAACCCGGCGCTCTTTGCGCCGATTGGCATCAACTGTCATCTTTGCCCGAGGCAGGCCTGCTCGCAGCGAGCCCATCAACCCTTGCACATGAAACTGCCCATCGACACTGACCGGCGTGGCAACACGCGCTACGAGAGCTGACCCACGGAGCCACCCATGCAATCATTCAGTTTCCAGACCACCCGTTCGGTGCTGGCCGAGATCGGGGCCACCGCAAAGATCGGAGGAATCGTGGCCGCAAGGGGCTGTCGCAAGATCGCCTTTGTAACCGACCCGATGATCCTGAACCTCGGTCTGGCGGAGGCCGCGCTGTCCGGGCTCAAGACTGCTGGCCTCGATGTCTGGACGTTCTCGCAGGTTGTTCCCGATCCGCCCGAGGCAATGATCCTGACTGCGGTCGAGCAGGCGCGCAGCGAGGGGATCGACGGTGTCGTGTCGGTGGGTGGCGGTTCGTCGCTCGACACTGCCAAGCTCATCTCGATCCTGCTCAACACCGATCAGCCGCTGGCCGAGATGTACGGCGTCAATCAGGTGCGCGGCGAGCGGCTGCCGCTGGTTCTGGCACCGACCACGGCGGGAACCGGCTCCGAGGTGACGCCGATCTCCATCGTGACTACGGGCGCAAGCGAGAAGAAAGGCGTCGTGGCCCCGCAACTCCTGCCGGACTGGGCGATCCTCGATGCGGAACTGACGGTCGGTCTGCCCGCAGATGTCACGGCCGCCACCGGCATTGATGCCATGGTCCATGCGATCGAGGCCTTCACATCGAAGCGTCTGAAGAATGTGGTTTCGGACTGTCTGGCCAAACAGGCGCTGGAACTTCTGGGGGCCAATATCCGCACGGCCTGTTTCGCGCCCGGGGACCGGGAGGCACGCGGACAGATGCTGCTTGGCTCCATGCTGGCGGGTATGGCTTTCACCAATGCGCCGGTCGCAGCCGTGCATGCGCTGGCCTATCCGCTGGGCGGGCATTTCCACATCCCGCATGGGCTGTCGAACGCGCTCGTCCTGCCATATGTGCTGGACTACAACATGGAGGCCGCGCGCGAGATGTATGCCGAACTGGCCCCGATCATTTTCCCCGAGCTTGCCGGCAGATCATCTCTGGACAGGGCACAAGGGATGATCGAGGGCTTCAAGCGCCTCGGCCCCGAGCTTGGCATGAAATCGAGGCTCTCCGAGTTCGGTATCAGCCACAACCACCTCCCCAGACTGGCCGAGGACGCGATGAAGCAGGAACGCCTGCTGATCAACAACCCCCGCGATATGACATTGGAAGCGGCTCACGGGATCTATGAACAGGCGCTGTGAAGCAAGTCTGCGCTTGGTAGCCGATATTGGACAGCGTGGCAGGGCGACGCGACCTTTGGAAATCGATCATTTGAACTGTCAGGTTTACAGGCTAGCGGAACCTGAGGCCCGGCCTCGTCGCTTACGATGAACACAGCACCGGTTTAAGAGGGCAATGCCCTCCGGCCCGCAATTCCGCGTCTCTCCGTTGTTTGAGACCAGATAGAGCATATCGTGGGTATGCCAGGGTGTGCTTTCAAAGCCGAACGCATTGTCGTTTTCATCAGGAAGGTTCTTGAAGGTCGGTATGGCATCTTCGCATAACGTGACGTCGAGCCGATCAGGGGATCGCCTGTTCATCTTGAAGTCGAGATGTTGAGCGCACTGTTCCAATGCGCCGAGATCCAAGAACATTGTTTTGTCTCCTATGTTCAACACAGCGGAGGCACCGGTAAGATGGATATGGGGAATAAACACCACCGCCTGCCCGCGGCCTCATCAGACACCGCAGGCCCAAACCGGCCCTTGCGTAACGCTTCCCCAAACTCCTGAACAGTGCTTAACTGGAGCGGTTTGTAACAGTACCGTTGTAAAATCAGTTTAGCCAAAACAAGGGCGCATCCAAATGCGCCATTATCCGTCCGGCCATATCTCGCGCCGGACTGTCCGCTACAGGGGAAGCAAAAAATGTCAGATTTGATGATTACGGGCGTCATTGACGGCCCTTTGCCGGGTGGTTTGCCGAAAGCCATTCAGGTAACCGTTCTTGCCGATATCGCCGATCTTTCGATCTATGGGCTGGGGGCGGCCAACAATGGCGGCGGCACGGATGGCGAGGAGTTCACGTTCCCTTCCGTCAGTGCAAGCGCGGGCGATGTGCTCTATCTCGCGTCCGAGGCCGTGGGGTTCGAGCAGTGGTTCGGCTTTGCGCCGGATTATGTTGACAATGATGCGGCGATCAACGGCGATGATGCGATTGAATTGTTCCAGAACGGACTGGTGGTCGATCTCTTCGGGGTGATTGATGTCGATGGGAACGGCGAGCCTTGGGAATACCTCGATGGCTGGGCGTCGCGCGATGCCGCCTTGGGTCCGAACCCGGTTTTCAACGTCGCGGACTGGACCTTCAGCGGACCGAATGCGCTGGATGGAGAGACCAGCAATGACACGGCCGCCAACCCGTTTCCGACCGGTGGAACCGGCGGTGAGCCGCTGTTTGCGATCAACGAGTTGCGGGTCAATTCGTCGGGCTCTTCGGATAATACATCCAACTTCGTCGAGATCTTTACCGAGCCGGGCACCTCTCTGGATGGCAAGACGCTTGTCGTGATCTCGGGCGAATTCGCGCCGGGTCAGATTGATCTGGCGATTGACCTGACGGGTGCCGTTGCAGATGCGGACGGTTTCGTGCTGATCGCAAATGCGGATAATCCCGAGCTTGAAGCGGGCGATGTCGCCGTCACCGATCTCGACTTTTTCAACAGCCCCGCGACCTATCTTATCGTTGATAATTTCACGGGTGCTGTGGGTGATGATCTGGACCCGGGCGATGCCGGGGAACTTGATATCACGCCATGGGATGCTGTCCTCGACAGCGTATCGCTCGTTGACGGGGATGCAATCGAGGACGCGAGCTATAGCGAAACAATCATTGGTCCCGATGGCAATTTCCTGCCTGCCGGTGCGGCGCGCAGTGTCGATGGAACCGGGGCATTCGAGCAACTTTCGTTTGGCGACACCTCCGGCGACACGCCCGGCAGCACCAATGACCCGGAGATCCCGGTTCAGCAGCTCACCATCATGGAGATCCAGGGCGCGGGCCATGTCTCGGGTCTTGTGAGTGACACGCCGCTTGATCCCACGACCGGCGGTGGCGCGGGTGAGCGGGTTTTGACGACGGGTATCGTCACAGCCATCGACAGCAACGGTTTCTACATGCAGGACCCGGATGGAGACGGGAATATCGCGACCTCGGACGCGATATTCGTCTTCACCGGCTCTGCTCCGACTGTCGCGATTGGCGACGCGCTGGAGGTCGAGGGCACGGTGTCCGAGTTCTATCCCGGTGGGCAGGGCAGCCGGAACCTCTCGACCACGCAGCTTGGTGGCAACCCGGAGATCACCGTTGTGTCCTCTGGCAATGCGCTGCCCGAGGCGATTCTGCTGGGCCAGACCGGCAGGCTTCTGCCCAGCGAGACCATCGAGGATGACGGTTTCACCTCCTTCGATCCGACCACAGATGGCATCGACTTCTATGAGAGCCTTGAGGGGATGCTGGTCACCGCTGTCGCCCCGGTCGCGGTCTCGGGCACGAGCCAGTTCGACGAGATCTTCGTCGTGGTCGATGGAGGCGCGGATGCGACCGGTATCTCGGATCGTGGTACGCTGAACATCTCGCCCGATGACTTCAATCCCGAGAAGGTGCAGATCGACTTCGATTTCGGCATCGAACCGGTGATCGTGGACACGGGTGCGACCTTCTCGGACATCACCGGCGTGATCTCGTATGATTTCGGCAACTACCAGATCAACCCGACGGAGGTCGTCGTGGTGATCGAGGAAAGCCTGCTGGAGGCCGAGGTCACCGAGCTTGCCTCCTCTGCCACGGAGCTGACGATTGCCAGCTACAATGTGCTGAACCTCGATCCTGTAGTCGAGGACATCGCGAACGTGCCAGGCATGCAATCGCGCAATGTGGATGATGATGTGGGTGATGGCCGGTTCGAGGCGATTGCCAATCAGATCGTCAACAATCTCGGCTCGCCCGACATAATCGCGTTGCAGGAGATCCAGGACAACACAGGCGGTGAGACCGGTGATGGCGTGGTCTCGGCTGACGTGACGCTCCAGACCCTGATCGATGCAATTGATCTGGCCGATGACGGTGTGATGAATGACAGCTCGGGCTATGCCTATGTCGACAACACCTTCATCACCGATCTGGCCAGTGGCGGTCAGCCGGGCGGCAATATCCGCACTGCATTCCTTTACAAGGAGGACCGGGTGTCTCTGGTCGAGGGCTCCGTCGGGACCATCGGTTCACAGGATCCGGGCGGCTCCTTTGAGGGCGCCCGCCTGCCGCTGGTTGCAACCTTCGACTTCAACGGCGAGGAGGTGACGGTGGTCAACAACCACTTCTCGTCCAAGGGCGGCAGCGCGCCGATCATGGGGGTCGAGCAGGAGTTCGCGGAGCTGCAGGAAGACCCCAATGTGAACGGCTCGCTCGATGAACGGCAGGCGCAGTCAGAGGCGGTCAACGGCTATGTCACCGATCTTCTCGCTGAGGATGCCGAGGCCAATGTCGTGGTGCTTGGTGACCTGAACGAGTTCGAGTTCGTTTCGCCTGTGACCGGTCTGGAAGAGAACCTCACCAACCTGACCGACATGCTGGATGAGGACGAGCGCTACAGCTTCAATTTCCAGGGCAACTCGCAGCAGATTGACCATATCCTGATCTCCGACAGTCTGCTTGAGGGTGGCGCGCAGTTCGATGTGGTCCATGTCAATTCGGAGTTCGCGGCGACGCCCGGCAGGGCCAGCGATCATGATCCGGTCCTGGCGCAGCTGACCTTTGAGGCTGAACCGCCTGAGACAGTCGAGGTCGCGGTCGAGTTCTTCGGCATTCCGTTCTTCTGGAAAACGGCTGTGGTCGAAACGGTGGATGGTCAGTTCGAGGGTTTCGATCTGGTCCGCAACTTCTCGCGCGACATCAGTTTCGACGAGTCCGATATCTCGGTCTCGGCCGTGGTGGGCGACAAGGCCGCCTGGCTGCGCTTTGATGACGGGGCTCTCGGTGTCCGGTCGAGCGCTGACGGCCATGGCAGGTCCCACTGGTTCGATTGGGGCCATCACGGCAGCCGTTCTGACAGGAAAGTTGTCAATAATGATGAGACACTCATTTTCGAGCTGGAAGAAGGCGTCTACGGTGACGCAACCGAGGTCACCTTCGACTTCGCGAGAGTCGATGGCGAGGGCGATATCGCGCTGGCCTTTTATGATGACGACGTACTGATTGAGGAAGTGGTCGTCGATGCCAGTGCGGGCGAGGCCACGGTTGGCCTGAGCGGTGCTGATTTCGACCGGGTCGAGTTGGGCGTAGTTGGCGACACAGAAGTGTCCATCGACGGCTTCTCGTTCGACCGGATCATCGAGGACGAGTTCCTGATCGGCTGACCCTGAACGCAAGGGGCGATCAGCGCCCCTTGCACCTCCTTTCCGAATGGATATGTTCAACCCTACCTCGGGGGGCCTGATATCAGGCTGAGATGTGCGATGCGCGGACCCGTAGAACCTGAACCGGATCATACCGGCGGAGGGAAGGTTGCGGGGACAGATCTCCAATTGCCTGCCTGACGTCGCAGCCATTGGAGACGACCCATGCGACCCATTCCACTTTGTGCTGTGGCCCTTTCGAGCCTGCTGGCCCTGCCGGCGCTCGCTGCGGGCACACCCAAACTGACCGTCTACACCTATGACAGCTTCGTGGCTGAATGGGGTCCCGGCCCGCAGGTCGAAAAGGCGTTCGAGGCGGTTTGCGCCTGCGATCTTGAGTTGATCGGGGTCGAGGATGGCGCGGCGTTATTGTCGCGTGTTCGTCTTGAGGGTGCGCGGACCGAGGCTGATATCGTGCTCGGCATCGACACCACATTGATCGAGGCGGCAAAGGCCACGGATCTCTTTGTTCCGCATGGCCTTGAAACGCCGGAACTGACCCTGCCCGTGGACTGGGTGGATGAGACCTTCCTGCCCTATGACTGGGGCTATTTCGCCTTTGTCTACGACAAAACGAGGCTGAGTGAAGTACCAGGCAGTTTCGAGGCATTGATCGCCAGCGATACAAGCATTGTCATTCAGGACCCGCGCAGCTCGACACCCGGTCTCGGTCTGCTGATGTGGCTGAAGGCGGTCTATGGCGATGAGGCGGCGGCGAAATGGGCCGCACTTGCGCCGCAGGTCGTGACCGTCACCAAGGGCTGGTCCGAGGCCTATGGCATGTTCCTTGAGGGTGAGGCGGATATGGTGCTGAGTTATACGACTTCCCCCGCCTATCATCTGATCGCCGAGGAGGATGACAGCAAGGCGGCGGCCGAGTTCTCGGACGGGCACTACATGCAGATCGAGGTTGCGGGCAAACTCGCCAGCACCGATCAGCCTGAACTGGCCGATCAGTTTCTGGCCTTCATGCTGAGCGCCGAGTTTCAGTCCATCATACCCACGACCAACTGGATGTATCCTGCCAATCTGGATCCTGACGCCTTGCCGGAGGGGTTTGACACCCTGATCACGCCTGAGACAGCCCTGCACTTCTCGCCACAGGATGCGGAAGCTGTGAAGGCGGCGGCACTTCAGGAATGGCTCGACGCACTCAGCCAGTGATCCTTCGGTTTGCCGGGCTGACAGCGCTTCTGCTGGTTCTGGGCTTCACGCTTGGAACCGCAGGTGCACTGTTTCTGGCAGCCGAGCCGGGGCGTGGCCTCGCACGCTCGGACTGGTCGGCGCTGCGTTTCACGCTGGTGCAGGCAAGCCTGTCGGCGGTCATCAGTGTCGTGGTTGCCGTCCCACTTGCAAGGGCGCTGGTTCGACAGAGCTTTCCCGGACGCAGCCTTGTTCTGACCCTTCTGGGCGCCCCTTTTCTTTTGCCGGTGATTGTTGCCGTGCTGGGGTTGCTCGCGGTTTGGGGCCGCTCGGGACTGGTCAGCACCGGGCTGCTCGCCATCGGGGCGGAGCGGATTGATATCTACGGGCTCTGGGGCGTGGTACTGGCGCATGTCTTTTTCAACCTGCCGCTCGTCACACGCATCCTTGTTCAGGGCTGGATGGCGATCCCCGCAGAGCAGTTCAAGCTGGCGGAACAGTTGCAGTTCTCGCCTGCTGACATGTTTCGACATTTGGAGATGCAGATGCTGCGGCAGAGCCTGCCCGGCGCTTTCACCCTCGTCTTTCTGCTGTGCATGACCAGTTTTGCCGTAGCGCTTGCGCTGGGCGGCGGGCCGCGAGCCACGACCCTGGAACTGGCGATCTATCAGGCACTCCGCTTCGACTTCGATCTGGCCCACGCCGCGATGCTGGCCGGTGTGCAATTCGGGTTGTGCTGTCTGGTGGCGGCGGTCGCGATGTTTCTCTCGCTGGGTGTGGATTTCGGGGCCGGGCTGGGAGGGCCGGTGCGACACAAGAGCCTGCGATCATCGCAAACGCTTATGGATCGCACATTGATCGTCGCGGCGGTGGCCTTCCTTGGGCTGCCTCTTCTGATGGTCGTGGTTCGGGGGATTACCGGCCTTATCGCCGATCTGCCCGACGGCATGGGCCCGGCAACACTTCGGTCTCTGGGGGTCGCGTTGATCTCCGCCCTCGTGAGCCTCGGCTTTGCCCTGGTTCTCGCCGCATGGCTGGACCGTCTGCGCGGGCCAAGGCGCTGGGGGGCGGAGGTGATCGGATATCTCGGTATTGCCGCCTCGCCCTTCGTGATGGGTACGGGGCTTTTCATTCTGCTCAACCCGGTTATCAGTCCGTTTTCAGTATCGCTGCCTGTGACGGCTGCCGTGAACGCGGTGATCAGCCTGCCGTTTTCTCTGCGCGTTCTGCTTCCTGCCTTTGCTCAACTCAGGCAGAGTCACGGGCGGCTGGGCGACAGTCTGGGAATGTCGGGCTGGTCGCGGTTCCGCCTGATCAGCTGGCCAGTCCTCAGACGCCCCGCAGGATTTGCCACGGGGCTGGCGGCGGCGCTCTCGATGGGAGATCTTGGGGTCATCGCCCTTTTTGCGCCAACCAGAGGAGAGACCCTGCCGCTCTATATCTACAGCCTGATGGGGGCCTACCGGATGGAGGCGGCTGCCGGGGCGGCCCTTGTCCTTCTGGTATCGAGCCTTGCGCTTTTCTGGCTCTTCGACCGGGGAGGGCGGCTGAATGCTGCGGTTTGAAAAGGCTCTGCTCAGGCGCGGGACATTTGCGCTGAATGTCGATCTGGAGCTCGCAAAAGGTGACCGGCTTGCCTTGATCGGCCCCTCGGGCGGGGGCAAAAGCTCGGTTCTTGATGCTGTCGCGGGGTTCCTGCCGCTCGGTGAGGGACGGCTGGAGATCAATGGGCAGGACATGAACGATGCCCAACCGGCAACACGCCCGGTCACGTTCCTTTTTCAGGAGCACAACCTCTTCCCCCATCTGACCGTCGCACAGAATGTCGGCCTCGGCATCCGTCCGAACCTGCGTCTGTCGGCTGAGGACCATCAGCGGGTGACCAAAGCGCTGGCAGAAGTTGATCTGAGCGACCATCCGCACAAGCTGCCACGAGAGTTGTCCGGCGGGCAGCGCCAAAGGGTCGCGCTGGCGCGTGCGCTTCTGCGCGACAAGCCGCTTTTGCTGCTGGATGAGCCCTTTGCCGCACTTGGCCCGGCGCTGAGGCGCGAGATGCTCGATCTGGTGGCGCGGATCTGCGAGGAAACGACGGCCACCCTGATCATGGTCACGCACCAGCCCGAGGATGCCGCCCGGATTGCAGGGCTGACATCGGTCGTCGCCGATGGCTCGGTCAGTCAGCCGCTGCTGACAGAGGAGCTGTTCAAAAATCCCCCACCGACGTTGAAGGCCTATCTCTGAGATCTAGTCCTTCATTGCCCCCGGACCGGGCGTTGCACCGGGCGGGCATTTGCCCAGAATGATCATGCCCAGAACCTCGTCCTTGGTGACATCGCTTGTGCGGGCATTTCCCACAACCTGCCCGTTCTTCATCACGCAGACCCGGTCGGCGAGATCGAAGACATCATGGATGTCATGGCTGATCAGGAAGATGCCGATCCCGTCCTTCTTCAGTTGCTGGATCAACTCGCCCACCTGTTCTGTCTCCTGCGGACCCAGCGCCGCCGTCGGCTCATCCATGATCAGGATACGCGCGTTGAAGAGGATCGCGCGGGCAATCGCCACGGACTGCCGCTGCCCGCCGGAGAGTTTGCTGACCGGGTCCTTGAAGCGCTGGAAGTTGGGGTTGAGGCGACCCATGACCTTGCGGGCCTCGGACTCCATGGCCGCATCATCCAGCGTACCCCAGGCGGTCAGAACCTCACGCCCCAGGTAGAGATTGGCGGCGGCATCCACATTGTCGGCGACCGCAAGCGTCTGGTAGATCGTCTCGATCCCGTAGGCCTTGGCGTCCCGCGGATTCTGGATATCGGCCTCTTCGCCATTGACGAAGATCTGACCGGAGTCCCGTTTATAGGCACCCGACAGGATCTTGATCAGTGTCGATTTGCCCGCGCCGTTGTGGCCCAAGATTGCAACGACCTCGCCCGGATAGAGATCAACCGAGGCATGATCGACGGCCTTGATCCCGCCGAATGCGATGGAGAGGTCCCTGATCTCGACCAGGGGTGTGGTTTTTTGATCGTCCAACATCACACTCTCTCCTTATTTCGCGCGGCGGCGGTAAATGGTGTCGATCCAGACCGCGAGCACAAGGACCGAGCCCACGACAATCTGCTGAATTGCGGCATCGAACCCGATCAGCACCATGCCCGTCTGCAGCGACTGCATGACAAGCGCACCGAGGATCGCGCCATAAATGGTGCCGATCCCACCTGCAAAGGACGTGCCGCCAATCACGGCTGCCGCAATCACATAAAGCTCATCCAGTGTGCCGAGATTGTTGGTGGCCGAGTTCAGGCGCGCCGACGAGATCACCGCCGAGAGACCGCAGAGCGTGCCCATCAGCGCAAAGATCTTCACCGTAACCCAGCGCGTGTTGATGCCCGCAAGCTCGGCTGCCTCCGGGTTGCCGCCGATGGCAAAGACATAGCGGCCAAAGCGCGTCCGGGTGGTCAGGAAGGTCATGATCACGCCGACCGCCATCAGGATCAGAACCGGAATGGCGAAGCCGTGACTGATGAATATCTCCTCGACCGGCGTCTCGATATTGTTGCGCTCGACATATTGCCGGACGATGCCCTTGGGCCAGGGGTAGGAGTTGACCAGAAGGACGAAGCCCACGATCAGTCCGCAGCCCGTGATGCCCAGAAAGGTCTCGGCCCAGGCGGGGCGGAGCGGGAACTGAAAGCGTTTGCGCTGACGACGGCCCATCAGGATCATGGCAACAACCCCGATACAGCCGATCACCCCGACGATCCAACTGCCGGTGCTGCCGATGGAGCCAAAGGGTCCGCCGCCAAGTTTCGCGAATGTGGCGTCCACCGGCGAGATCGTCTCGCCGCGTGCGAGCAGGAAAGCCGCGCCGCGCCAGACCAGCAACCCGCCGAGCGTCACGATAAAGGCCGGAATGCCCATGTAGGCGACCATGAAGCCATGGAATGCGCCAATCATACAGCCGATCAGAAGTCCGCAGATCACCGTTATGATCCAGATCATCGGATGGCCCAACCCCAGTATCTCGGGCAGTATCCAGACCTGAATGATGGCCATCGACATGGCTGTGAAACCGAGGATGGAGCCCACCGACAGGTCGATATGCCGGGTCACGATGACCAGCACCATGCCGGTTGCCATCACGCCGATGGAGGCGGTCTGGACTGACAGGTTCCACAGGTTGCGTGGCGTCAGAAAGGCTCCGAACCCGTTGGCCATCGCGCCATAGACATGAAACCCGACCCAGATTAGGATCAGGGCGGCAATCATTCCCAACAGCCGCGCGTCGATCTCGGTCGCGCGCAGAAAGCGCGTGATCGGGCCTTCGTTCTCGACCTTGGCAGCGCCGGTTTGCTGGGGTGTGGTTTCAGCGGTGTCGCTCACTTCAATCTCCCGCACATGGATTGCGTCAGGGGCGCATCCGGCCCGTGTCTGCGAAGTCTCTTTGGAAAGTAGGCCGCGCCGAACCCAAGGTCCGGCGCGGTCCTGATCAGATCACAAAGTGATCAGGAGCAGCCGTCAACACCAGCGACAGCGCCTTCACAGACCTTGTCCTTGGCGATGTGACCGGCGTCGATCACAATCGAGAGGTTGTCCTTGTTGATCGGCGTCGGCGCGAGGAAGATGGCGTTCATCTCGACGCCCTTCGCACCACCGGACCATTTCACGGCACCCTCGACATCGGCCATTGCGACACCGTCAGCAAGCTGTGCCGCGATGTTGCCGGCGGCCTTGCCAAGCTCACGTGCATCTTTCCAGACAGACGTGTTCTGCGTTCCGCGTGCCACGCGGTTCAGAGCGGCATGATCGCCATCCTGACCGGAAACCGGGATCGCGAGGCCCTGCGCCTGAAGCGCGGCAATCACGCCACCGGCCATGCCGTCATTCTCGGCCAGAACCGCATCGACGTTGTTGTTGGTGGATGTCAGGATCTGCTCCATGTTCTTCTGGGCATTGTCCGGCTTCCAGCCATCGGTGAAGGCCTCGCCGACGATCTTGATCTTGCCCGCCTCAACATCGGCGCCGATCACGTCCATCATTCCTTCGAGCAGGAAGAGCGCATTGGGATCGCCCTTGTCACCCTTGATGATCGCGTAGTTGCCCTCAGGCACAGCCGCGAGGATCGAACGGGCGATGACCCGGCCGACTTCCTTGTTGTCAAAGGTCAGGTAGAAGGCGCGCTCGTCTTCGATCAGACGGTCGTAACCTACCACCGGAATGCCCTCGGCTGCGGCCGCATCGACCGCTGCACCGACCGAGCCACTGTCAACCGACAGGATCACGAGGGCATCCGCACCCTGCGCGATCAGGCTTTCCACATCCGAGAGTTGCTTGGACGCAGACAACTGCGCGTCAGCCGAGATATACTTGTCGCCGTTGGCCTCGATCGCGGCTTTCATGGCGGCTTCGTCGGTCTTCCAGCGCTCCTCCTGGAAATTGGACCAGGATACGCCGATGACTTTCCCCTCGGCAAAAGCTGCGCCTGCGAAAGACACGGCTGATGAAACCAGCAGGGCGCTGATGATCTTGTTCATGGAAATTCTCTCCCTTTGAGTGCCGCAAAACAGGCACTACCACTTTTTCTTGCTTCGCTGCGCGGAAAGCTATTATATTTTTCCCGACAGTCGAGAAAAATACTACACAGATTCGTTATCCTGTCAATCGGGAGGCTGGGAGGCTCCGACATCAGATGCATAAGCGGCTGATTGTGCTATGAAAAAAATGCAAGAGCACAGGTTTGTGCACCATCCGGCCGCCGCTTGTATGTGTGAGTTGCAGGCGAGATGCTGATGCGCGCGGGGACAGATGATCTGCGGGTGCAGAACCGGGCGATTGTGCTGCGCGCCTTGCGTGAACTGGGCCCGGTTTCCCATACTGAGATAGCCGAATGGACCGGGCTCAGTTCGGCCTCGGTCTCCACCATCACTGCCGAGTTGGCCGAGGAAAAAACGCTGCTGCGAAGCGACCGGAAACCGGCCGGTGGCCGGGGCCGACCGCGCTCGATTTTCGCCATGAACCCCGATTGCGCCTTTGTCGCGGCGGTGCGGATCACCAGTACCGCGGTGGAGTACTCGCTGGTCGATTACTGCGCCACGCTGAAAGACCGGTTCGAGGAAAGGCGCCCGCTGGATGAAACCGATCCGGTTGCCTTCGGTCTGCGGTTCAAGACCGGGCTAGCGCGGCTGATAGGCCGCGCGAGGCTGCGTGAACAGGACATTCGCACAATCTCGATCACATCCAAGGGGCTGGTTGCAGAAGGCAAGCCGGACCTTCTCTGGTCGCCGGTCTTCGAGGACAACCGGATTGATTTCGAGGCCTTGCTGCGTCCCGACTGGACCGCACGTATCCTGCTGACAAATGAGACCCGCTTTGCGGCGCAGGCACTCGGCAGCAGTGGCGGACCGGACAGCATTTTCGCAAAGCGTGCCGTTCTGTCGCTGGGTCACAGCATCGGCCTGGGTATCTCCAGCCATGATGCGCTGGGCAAGATCACCTCCATTGCACTGCCGTTCGGTCATATGGTCCATGTCCCCGATGGCCCGGTCTGCCGCTGTGGCGAGAAGGGCTGCATCGAGGCGCATGCCGGGTTCTATGGCATTCTGCGCACGGCTTTCGAGGTTCCCGGCGACACGATCCCCGCAAAGTTCATACCCGTCACCGAGATCGACAAGATTGCGGCGCGGGCCCGTGCGGGAGATCGCAGGGCGGCATATGCGTTCCGCCTGGCAGGCGAGGCGCTCGGCATCGGTCTTTCCCGTCTCTACAGTCTTTACGGGGTCATGCCGCTGACCATCACCGGGCCGGGCCTGATCTTTTTCGACCTTCTGGAAGATGCGTTGCGAAAGCATATGGCGCATAATCTGCAGGTCCGTTTCGGAAGCCTGCCCGCTATCAGTTTCGAGGTCGAGGAAACCAATCTGATTTTTCGCGGAAATGTACAGGCCTCGCTGTCTGATCTGGATGAAAGTGTGATCGCCAAACGGGCGACGAAGGAGAATGAACGGTGAGAGTGACTGCCGCAGTTGCCTGTCTTGTCATGGCGATACCCGGTTGGGCTGATCAGCCTTGGTCGGAGGCCACGCCCGAACTGGGACAGATGCAGAGGCCTGAAGGCGTGTTGAGCAAGGACGCCCTGGAGGAGCTGACGCATGTGGGCGAGGCGCTTTTCGTTGCCAAGTTCACCACACTCGATGGTGCGGGCAGGCCGGAGGCCACGCAAGCCATCCTGCCGACAAAGCCGCGCCGCAGCCTGGCCATGTCTGCACGGCTCTCGGGACCCGATGCGCATTCCTGCGCCGCCTGTCACAATGATCCTGTCATCGGCGGCGCCGGAGACTTCGTGACCAATGTCTTTGTCTCCGAGGGCTTCACGGCACCCGATTTTACCTCGACCGATCCGCAGTTTTCCAATGAGCGCGGAACCAATCACCTCTTTGGCGCAGGTCTGGTGGAGCTTCTCGCCCGCGAGATGACGGCAGATCTGCATGCTTTGCGCGCGAACGGTCTGAAGGCTGCTCGTGACGCTGGCGAAAGCATTGAGATTGCGCTGCAGTCCAAGGGTGTTGATTTCGGTGTGCTGCTTGCGCATCCCGACGGCCAGGTCGATCTCAGCGGCATCGACGGACTGGACAGCGATCTGGTGATCCGGCCTTTCAGTCAGAAGGGGGTGATGACCTCGCTCAGACAGTTCACGGTCAACGCGCTCAATCACCACCATGGGATGCAATCCTCCGAGCGCTTCGGGTCCCGCTGGACGGGAACCGGCGATTTTGACGAGGATCAGGTCCCGCGCGAGATCACCGAAGGCGATGTTTCGGCGCTTGTCGCCTGGCAGGCGACGTTGCCGGTTCCAAAACAGATCGTTCCCGTTGTATGGGAAACCGCAGCCGAGGCCGGCGCTGTATATTTCGACACATTTGGCTGCACGGACTGTCACCGCGCCACCCTTCCGCTCCGCAGTCTGAAATTTAGTGATCCCGGCCCGCTGGATGCTGCAGGAACGCTGAATGTCAGTCAGGTCCCGCAGCCCGCGATCTACGATATCGCACTTCTCGACTGGGCAAAGAGCCTGCCGCGCAATGATCAGGGAGACGTCCTGGTCCCGCTCTTCGGTGATCTGAAGCGCCACAAGATGACGGATCAGGAGGTGGACGGACTGGGCAATGAGTTGATGTCCCAGCGGTTCGTCGATCGCAATATCTTCCAGACCTCTGAGTTATGGGGGATCGGCTCGACCGCACCATACGGTCATCGCAATGATTTCACGACACTGCATGAGGTGATCATGGAACATGGCGGCGACGCGCGTTATGCCCGAGACCGGTTTGCAGAAGCAGATGATCAGGCACGCTCCGAACTGGTGGCCTTCCTCAAGACGCTGGTGATCGAGCCATGAAACCGTTGATCTGTTTGCTTGCCCTTGTTCTCACAGCCCCCGGCGCCTTTGCCAATGGAGACGACTACCCTTTCGACATCCCCTCGATGATCGAGCAGGCAGCCGAGGCCGGACTGGCCCATAGCTACGACGGTCCGTGGGAGTATTTCGTCGGCGGCGGAGCCGCGAGTTTCGACTGCAATGGCGATCGTATGCCCGATGTCTTCATCGCAGGCGGCGCGGGTTCAGCGGGCCTTTACATCAACCGCTCAGAGGCCGGTGGCCCCTTGCGGTTCGAGGTTGCGGAAACCGGACTGCGTACCGCCGATCTTCGGAAAGTCACGGGCGCCTACCCGGTCAATCTCGACAATGATGCCCATACGGATCTGGTGGTTCTGCGTGTCGGCCGCAACCTGATCCTCAAGGGTGCCCCGGACTGCGGGTTTTCCGATGCCTCCGAGCAGATGGCCTTTGATGGGGCATCGGCCTGGACGACCGGTTTTTCGGCCATATGGGAGCAGGGCGCCCGCTTTCCCACACTTGCATTCGGCAATTATGTGGATCGCAAGGCACCGGGCTCCCCATGGGGGACATGCGAGCCGAACCGGCTGATCCGACCGGCCGCCGGGGAGATACCCGACTACAGTCAGAGCACCTATCTCGAGCCCGGTTACTGCAGTCTGTCGATGCTCTTCACTGATTGGAATGGAAGTGGTGAGCCCTCTTTGCGGATCACCAATGACCGGCAGTATTATCGTGGTGGTCAGGAACAGCTTTGGCACGTCCCGCCCGGCGCGGTTCCTCGGGCCTATTCCGAGATCGAAGGCTGGCAGAGGCTGATGATCTGGGGGATGGGCATTGCCGAGGGAGATCCCGATGGTGACGGACGCCCGGACTATGCGCTGACCTCGATGGGCGATACCAAACTTCAGACCCTCGATGAGGAGGCGGACGAAGATCAACCGGTCTACCGTGACATCGCGTTCGATCTGGGTGTGACGGCGCATCGGCCCTATCTGGGCGATGACAGCAAGCCATCGACCGGCTGGCACGCCCAGTTTGCAGACCTGAACAATGATGCGCGGCAGGATCTCTACATCGCCAAGGGCAATGTCGAGGCGATGCCCGACTTCGCCGCCTTCGATCCCGACAACATGCTGTTGCAGGGCCCCGATGGCTTCTTCGAGGCCGGAAGCGTATCCGGGATCGCCTTGCCCACGAAAGGGCGCGGTGCATTGATCGAGGATTTCAACGCGGACGGGATGCTCGATCTTCTGGTCGTCAACCGTGGCACGCCTGCGAGCCTCTTTCGCAATCAGGGCGCAGAAGTCGACTGGGGGCACCGGCCCATGGGCAACTGGCTGGCCGTCGAGCTCGACAACGGAGACGTGAACAGAAGCGCTGTTGGCGCGACGATATCGGTCAAGACCGGCAACCTCAGCCAGACCCGCGTGGTCCAGATCGGCGGGGGCCACGCATCGGGTCAGACAGGCTTTGTCCATTTCGGTCTTGGCGTGGCGGAGCGGGCGACTGTGCGCGTCAAATGGCCCGATGGTAGCTGGAGCCATCCCTACAAGGTTTTTGCCAACAATTTTACGATCATCGGGCGTGAGAGCGACACCGCGAGCTACTGGTATCCTGACCGGGAAATTTCCCGATAAATGATATATTTACTGGCGCGGGCTAGGGAAATGCGTACTTGAGTCCAAAGAAGGCCAGCAATGGATCTCTCCGGCGTATTGTTATCTCTCGGTCAGCTTACCTCTGAGGCCATTGCCGTCGTGACCCCGGTCGGGAAGCGGCTTGAGCCCGTCTGGTCGAACCCGGCCTTCGACAAGCTGGTTGGTGATGAGGTCGAGATACCCTGTCTGCTGTCCTGCCTCTTGGGCGATGATCCCGGATCGGTTGATGACATTCTGGTCCGTGTCGAGGGTGGTGATGCCTTTGAAACCCGTATCGTCTGCCGGGATGCCCACGATCTGAGCTACAGAGCCGATGTCAGGTTCTGCCCCACGGGCGATGAGTCCCCCCTCTGGCTGGTGTTCATCGCGCCGGTATTGGAAAACACCTTTGGAATAGATATCCGCGACGACCTGGCGCTCGTTGCCGAAAGTACGGACGACATGATCGCCATTCTGAGCCGCGCAGGTCAAATCCTCTGGGCCAACCAGTCGTTCTGGAATACAACACAATACACCTTCGAGGAGCTTAGCGGGCTGGGTATGGAACAGCTCATCAGCCTCGCAAATCCCGGAGATGAGTTGGCCGAGGGGCTCGCCAAGATCGTCGAGGCGCTTTCCTCGGGACACTCGGCTTCGGCGGAGGTTCTCTGCAAGCGCAAGGACGAAACGCGATACTGGGCGGATATCAGTATCGAGCCGATCTGTGACAAGAACGGAGAGGTCCGGAAATTTCTCTGCACAACGAGAGATATCACCGAACAGAAGTCGGAATATCTGATCTTCAACACGCTTTTCGACGAATCCAGTTCGGCCATGATCCTGAAACGCGGCAATGTCTACATGCGGGCCAATGAGACATTCCTCGATCAGATCGGCATGACTTCGGAAGAGCTGAACGGGATGCGCACAAGCGATCTCTACGATCCTGAAACCGCGCGGGAATTCGAGCAGATCGAGGCGAAGGTGTTGCGCACAGGCCGCGCCTACCACAACGAGACCGAGACGACGACGAAGGACGGAAGGTCCATCCATCACGTCACCAAGAGGTTTCGCATCTACGATCAGGCCCTTGATGAGTACCTGCTGGGTATCGTCGGCATGGATGTGACCGACATCCGACGCGCCCAGCGGGAGACGGAAGCCGCCAAGCGTGCCTCGGATGCCGCGGAACAACGGCTCTGGGCTGCCGTCGATGCACTCACCGATGGGTTCATTCTCACAGACAAGGACGACAATCTGGTTCTGGTCAATCAGGCGTTCCGTGATCTGCACGGGCCGGCAGGTGCCCTGATCGAGCTCAACAAACCTGCCTCGGAAGGCGTGAAGGTCGCCATCGAGGCCGGGATTTGGGACCTTGGCGGTCTCAGCAAGGAGGAATATCTCAAGAACCACATGGACAATCGGCAGGCGATCCCGGAAGGCGGCGATATCATAAGGCTTGCCGATGGCCGCTGGCTGATGCGCCGCGAGATCACCCTGCCAAATGGCGAGGTTGTGGGCCTTCGCATCGATGTCAGCAACGTGAAGAAGAACGAGGAAGCGCTTGCGAACGCGCAGATGGAGGCGGAGCAGGCCCAGATCCGGCTGGTGGAGGCGATCGAGGCGCTTGACGACGCATTTGTGCTGTTTGACGACGCGGACAAGCTGGTCCTGTGCAACCAGAAGTTCCGCAATCTCTATTCGGATGCGCTGACCGACCTGGAGGTCGGCACATCCTTTGCCGAGATCGAGCGCCTGAAGTCGCGTGCGGATGTCCTGCGCCCGGATCCGTCCGGAAAACAGGCCGAAAATACCCCGCCGCGCCATGTCGACGAGGCGCTCACGGATGGTCGCCACCTGTCGATCCGGCATCGAAAGACCTCCGGCAAGGACACGGTCGGGCTCTATGTTGATGTCACGACGCTCAAGAAACAGCAGGAAACGCTGGAGCTTGCACGCTCGGACATGGAATACGCCTCCCTTCACGACTCGCTGACCGACCTGGCCAACCGCCGCTATCTCGATCAGACCCTGAAGGCGGGGCAGCAGGAGGGACGGCCCTTCGGGGTGCTGCATATCGATCTGGACCGGTTCAAACAGATCAACGACACGCTGGGCCATCATGCCGGGGATCAGATCCTGGTGCATGTCGCACGCATCCTCAACTCTTGCACGGACATCGAGGATTTTGCCGCCCGCGTTGGCGGCGACGAGTTCGTTGTGATCGTCTGGGGGCCGGAGAGCACCCAGGACCTGATCGACATCGCCGAGCGTCTCATCAACAAGATGAGCCGCCCGTTCTATTTCAACGGTCACGAATGCCGTTTCGGATGCAGCGTCGGCATCTTTGTCGCCGATGCCGGTCTGGAAGACCCGCAACAGGCCCTGATCAACGCTGATATCGCGCTCTACAAGGCCAAGAGCGAGGGGCGGGGGCGCTATGCCGTTTTCTCGCAGGCACTTCAGGTCGAGATCATGGAGACCAAGCAGATCGCGGACGCACTGCTCTACGGTCTGGAGGTAGGTGAGTTTGTCGCCTACTACCAGCCACAGGTCGATGCACGCACGCGCGAACTGGTGGGAGCGGAAGCGCTTGTCAGATGGAATTCCCGCACACTTGGCACCAAGACCCCCGACAAGTTTCTGACCGTCGCGGAGGGGTTGAATGTCGTCGCCTCCGTTGACCGGGCGGTGCTGCAGAATGTTGCCGCCGATCTTGCCAGCTGGCGTGCTGATGGCCTGCTGCCGCCGTGTATCTCGGTCAACATCTCAAGCCAGCGACTGCTGAGTGATGAACTTGTCAAAGACCTCAAGGCCTTTGACTTCAAGCCGGAGCAGCTTTCGATCGAATTGCTTGAATCCATCTTTCTCGACAATGAACGCGACATCGCGAAATGGCGGCTCGACCAGATTCGGGAGATGGGGTTCAAGCTGGAACTCGACGATTTCGGCACCGGACATGCCTCGATCCTCAGTCTGCTCAAACTGGAACCGGCCCGCCTGAAGATCGACCGCCAGTTCATAACTCCGATTGTCGAAAGCAAGGCAAAGGCGAACCTCGTGCGCTCCATCATCGAGATCGGGCGATCCATTGATGTCGGTGTGGTCGCGGAAGGCGTCGAGACCAAGGAACATGCTGATCTGCTGGCCAAACTGGGATGCGATGTCCTGCAGGGCTATTACTTCGCCAAACCCATGCCGAGCTACGAGTTCAAGCGGTTCCTTGAAAACAACCAGATGGGTCCGGCACGGATGGTGGCCGGTGAGTAGCTCAGTCGGCTGCCCGCACCCGCTGCTTCTTTCGTGAATGGTAGGTCAACGCCTGAGCGATGCAATGACCCAGCGCCTCGGTCGGCAGGTCCTGATCACAATCGACGAGAATGGCCCTGTTGCCCTCAAATCTCAGAGTGTCCGAGAAGGTTTGCCGAAACTCCTCGATCAGGGTGGTCTGGCAGTGCACGAAGAGCGCCACCTCGTTATCGGCACCTGACCCGCCCAGCCGGATGGTCGTGCCCGACCTGGTTTGCGGTGTAAGAAAGCTTGGCTGCCCCCACTTCAATGTCTCTTCGATTTGACCGACGCCCGGTGTGGTCGCGGCAACCTTCAGGATCAGATCGCGCAACGCCATCAGGGCCTCGCGCTCCCTGGGCTCATAGGTCGCGAAAAGCGATGTAGCGGCGTTCGACATGTTGTTTCCTGTTCTGGCCGACGGAACCTAATCCCCCTTTTCTTTTTTTGCAAAACCTGTCATATGCGCGGCACTGGGCGGAGGATTATCTCCGCCCGGTCTTTTTTGAGGCAAGACCCGGCTGGACGACATCTTGGCCACGGCCTCCTCAACAAAAGAAAATCAACCCTTTCTGAAGGAGAATACGGATGTCGATTACGCCCGAGCTGAAAGCTCAGATGATCAAGGAATATGCCACCAAGGAAGGTGACACAGGCTCGCCCGATGTGCAGATCGCAATTTTGACCTCGCGCATCACGACCCTGACCGAGCATTTCAAGTCGCACAAGAAAGACAATCATTCGCGTCGCGGCCTGCTCAAGATGGTTTCCCAGCGCCGCAAGTTGCTGGACTATGTGAAAGCCAAAGACGAGGAGCGCTACAAGACGCTCATCGGAAAACTCGGCATTCGCCGCTAAGACGATTTGGCGCGCCCCCAGAGTGGCGCGCCTTGTCATATATGGGGTCCGTGCATCGCCCCGATGAAGCTGCACAATGTCCGAAGGGCGCGCACCGCTGACCTCAGGTGCCGCTGGGATGGTAGATGAAACCGGAGGTCTGAGGGCGAAATGCGCCCGATTTATCCGGCATACGCCAAGGGGCGGTGTCGAGAAGGAAACGCAAATGTTCAATGAAGTTAAGAAATCAATCGAGTGGGGCCATGATACGCTGACACTCGAAACCGGGAAAATTGCGCGCCAGGCGGATGCCTGTGTCGTCGCAACCTATGGCGAGACCTCCGTTATGGCCGCCGTGGTGTTCGAGAAAAAACCCAAGGTGGGTTTCGACTTTTTCCCGCTGACCGTGCATTATCAGGAAAAATACTATGCCGCCGGCAAGATCCCGGGCGGCTTCTTCAAGCGCGAGGCCCGGCCGACCGAGAAAGAGACGCTGACAAGCCGTCTGATCGACCGCCCGATCCGCCCGCTCTTCGTCGAAGGTTTCAAACACGAAACCCAGGTTATCTGCACCGTGCTCAGCCACGATCTTGAGAACGACCCCGATGTTGTCGCCATGATCGCGGCCTCCGCTGCGCTGACCCTGTCGGGCGCGCCGTTCCTCGGCCCCATCGGCTGTGCGCGTGTTGGCTTTGTCGATGGCGACTACATCCTGAACCCGGCTGTCGACGACATGCACAAGCTGCGCGAAAACCCCGAGCAGCGCCTCGACCTGATCGTGGCTGGCACCAAGGATGCGGTGATGATGGTGGAATCGGAAGCCTACGAGCTCTCCGAGGAAGAGATGCTGGGTGCCGTCAAGTTCGGTCATGACCAGATGCAGCCCGTTATCGACATGATCCTCGATCTCGCCGATGACGCCGCCAAGGAGCCGTTCGATTTTGCGGCACCTGATTATTCTGAGCTTTACGCAAAGGTTCAGAACCTCGGTGAGGCCGCCATGCGCGAGGCTTTCGGGCTGACCGACAAGCAGGAGCGGACAGCCGCCATCAGTGCCGCGCGCGAGACCATTAAGGAAGGTCTGAGCGAGGAGGAGCTTGAGGACAAGAACCTCGGATCGGCCATCAAGAAGCTGGAAAGCTCGGTCGTTCGCGGTGACATCCTGAAGACATCTAAGCGGATCGACGGCAGGGATCTTGCCACCGTTCGCCCGATCGTCTCTGAAGTTGGTCTGCTGCCCCGGACCCACGGTTCGGCGCTCTTCACCCGCGGTGAAACGCAAGGTCTGGTGGTAACCACGCTGGGTACTGGCGATGATGAGCAGATCATCGACGCGCTGCATGGCGAAAGCCGCTCGAACTTCCTGCTGCACTACAACTTCCCTCCCTATTCGGTGGGTGAAGCTGGCCGGATGATGGGCCCGGGTCGTCGCGAGATCGGTCACGGGAAACTGGCATGGCGCGCACTTCAGGCGGTTCTGCCTGCGGCGACCGACTTCCCCTACACGATCCGCCTGGTCTCCGAGATCACAGAATCGAACGGCTCCTCTTCGATGGCGTCGGTCTGTGGTGGCTCGCTGTCGATGATGGATGCGGGCGTTCCGCTGAAAGCACCTGTTGCCGGTGTTGCCATGGGTCTGATCCTGGAAGGCGAGGACTTTGCGGTTCTGACCGATATCCTCGGTGATGAGGATCATCTGGGCGATATGGACTTCAAGGTCGCCGGTACCGAGAACGGTATCACCTCGCTGCAGATGGATATCAAGGTGGCCGGCATCACGCCCGCGATCATGGAGCAGGCTCTGGCGCAGGCCAAGGACGGTCGTCTGCATATCCTGGGCGAAATGGGCAAGGCGCTCGCCGAAGGCCGTCAGGAGTTCTCGGCCCACGCACCGCGCATCGAGACGATGAATGTGCCCACCGACAAGATCCGCGAAGTGATCGGCTCGGGCGGCAAGGTCATCCGCGAGATCGTGGAAGTCTCTGGCGCCAAGGTCGATATCAACGACGATGGCGTGATCAAGATCGCCTCGCCGAATGCCGAGGCCATCGAGAAGGCCCGCGAGATGATCCACTCGATCGTCGCGGAACCGGAGGCCGGCATGATCTACACCGGCAAGGTCGTGAAGATCATGGATTTCGGTGCCTTCGTGAACTTCTTCGGCAAGCGCGATGGTCTGGTGCATGTCAGCCAGCTCTCCAACGAGCGGGTTGGCCATCCCAAGGACATCCTGCAGGAAGGCCAGGAAGTGAAAGTCAAGCTGATGGGCTTTGATGATCGCGGCAAGGTCCGCCTGTCGATGAAGGTTGTCGATCAGGAAACCGGCAAGGAAATCGAAGCCGAAGAGGCCTGATCCGACCGGAAAAACACCTGGACCCGATTATCGGGTCCAGGTTTTCGATATATCGACCACACGGTCCATCACCGCATCAATAGCGGCGGTACTGGTCGAAATCGCGCGTTGAAGTCCCGCGCATTCCGTCTCGGAGAACGGCTCAAGCGCTCCCTGACCAACACACTCCCTGATGTCATCGATGGATTTGATGCGGGTCTTGTCGAGACCCAGGTCACTCAACAACGTTTCGTTCTTCCAGGAGTTCGAGGTCAGCGCGTAAAACGGCGTACCCGCAAGGATCGAGAAACAGATGCCGTGAAATCTGCCGGTGACGTGAAAGCGCGCGCTTGTCAGCCGATCAAGGTACTCGACTTCATTGCGACAGAAATGCGCGTTGCGCATGCGCATCCGAAACGCTTCCCGACGCAGCCGGATATAGGTTTGTCTGATGATCCGCAAAGGCAATGGCTGGGCGGGCTTGGTCGCCTTGAGACCTCTGATTGTCGGGAGGAAGATCAGATCCGGGCGGCCTCGCGCAATCTCTGCCAGGGCATCCGTCATCTCGCGATGTACCGAATCTCCCAGAACAATCGGGCCATCATCCTTTGGTGCGAAGTCGCCTTGCCCGTCAAAAAGCGAGAAATCCAGAGTTTGAAACAGAGCGTCATGCCCAAGACGTTCCAGCTCCGCATAGCTGCGGCTATCACGGACCGAGATCAGCTGAATATCCTGAAGGTAGCTGTCCCAATCCGTGCTGTTCTCTTGATAAAGAGCGTTCAGCAGAAAAACCGGCTTGTTTCTGCGCGCCGGATGGGCGGCAAGCCGCAAAAGACGCTCACCGTGTTTGCTGCTGTGGTGCAGCGTGCCCTCGCCATTGATGACGATCAGGTCGACATTGCCGAGCTTTGCCAGAAATCTTCTGTCATGCTCCCAGTCATGACGCACCCGGCTGCGAAGAGTGACCGACACGCCCCTGCGCTCAAGCAGCATTTCGATGTTTCGCATGACCTGGAAGCAGCCGAAATGCTGGTCAGCTCGTGTGTCGTTGAAGATGGCGGCGGTCAGCGTCATTCAATCGCCTGTCGGGTTGGCCTGGCGCAAATCCTCATCATGTGACCGCGTTCAAAACAAGCTTGCCTTCATCCTGAAGACTTTCCACAACGGCTTTCTCCTCTGCCCATTTGTGCCGCTTCCAGCCTGAAAACCCGAATCCGAAGAGATTGACAGGCCAATCGTCCGCTCCGGTCTGGCTGATGGTGTGCAGTGTTGCGAGAAACCCGCTGCTGGGGAAGAATTGTTTAAGATCATCCCCCGCAATGCCGAGCAGTCCGGCTGCATACATGTACGCCTCGTCGGTCAGTGTATCTGTCATCTTTCCGAAAGCCGTTGCGACAGAAGCGATATCCTTTGAGTAGTCCGGTTTTCGTCCCTTCAGGCGCGAGAGGATATTCGGCTTTTTCATATATCTGGAAACGATGGAACCAGCATAAGGCATCATGATCGTCTGGGTGCTGGTGAAGAAGGGCCCCTCCAGAAAGGTCCGGTCGGTCAGGATGGATTGGGTCTGTTTCGAGCTGTTGGACAGATATAGCACATCCGTCTTCCCCCCGGCCGCCGCATGAGCCTCGGGCGGTGCGTTGAAACGGATGATCATTTCATGCCTCTCGGCATGGGCCAGGTTTTCCGGTCCAACCGACCCGTTCCCGACAATTGCGATTTTACCCATTCCTGCTCCATCTCCAGAGCCGTAACTTTGTTCGATAGATCAGGCGGGCGATTTCCCGGGTCAACTTGTTCAGCAGTGTCATGCCGGAAAACTGAACGGTGCTGCCGGCGAGTTCCCCGGAGTGCTCGGTCACGCCGGATGGCAGAACAACCAGCACCTTGTGACGGTTTTGCTTCAACACCTGAATTGCAGTGTCGACGGGCCTGTCGAAAACTGCGGTTTCTCGCAGCAGAACCTCTGCCGCAGACCGCCCTACGAGTTGGGCCTGCATCCCCAAGGCGACATGCTGGGGCTCAAATATCGCGGTCCCATTGTCCCGTTCCACCACGTCACCCGGTCTTTCGCGTTCCTTGTACGGGAGGCGAATGAAGCGGTCGGGCTGGATGTGTTTGAGAGCCAACATCCAGGCAGAGTGGAAATGGTCATCATCGAAATAGACATCATCTTCCAGAACAAGCCCGGCAAACAGGTTCCTGTCCACGATGTGCTGCCATGCTTTGCGGTGGCTGAGAAAACAGGCGATCTCGGTGGTCTTGAGCCGAAAAGGATAGCTTGGCGGAAACAGCGGTCTTCGACGATAGCGGCTCAAATCCTCCGAGGTAAGTTTCTGGGCATCGACCGCATCAAGAACCACGGCTGGAACCGGTGTCGCTTGGATGAGCTTTTCGACCTGAGGTTTACGGCTTTCGGCGCGGGCCAAATGGATCACGATGGCTTCTATTTCTTTGTCTTTTGCCTCAGGGGCCATGACGTGCCTCGTCATTTTTGAGAGACTTGTTAACACCGGGCGGTCGAACTATCTACCGCCATGTCGTTTGGAAATGAGAAAGCCAATCATGCGCATCGGATTTGACTATGGTGGGACCAAGATTGCCGGTGTGGCCTTGGACGGCAGCGGCGCTGTTCTTGCAAAGGGCAGGGTTCCGACACCGCGGCATGACTATGAGGGCGGACTTCAGGCCATCAGAGGGCTGATGCAGACGCTTGAAGCAGAGGCCGGTCAGCCCTGCGAAACAGTGGGCATCGGCGTGCCCGGTTCGGTGGATCGCAACACCGGTTTCGTGACGCTCGGCAATTCAGTCTGGCTGCATGGGCGGGACCTGCGGGCGGATCTCTCCGATATGCTTGAGCGACCGGTCAAGATCGCCAACGACGCAAACTGTTTTGCCCTGTCCGAGGCTGTCGATGGCGCGGCTGCCGGTGCACCGGTGGTCTTTGGCGTCATCCTTGGAACCGGTGTGGGCGGAGGCATCGTGGTCGATGGCAAGCTGATCGAGGGTGTCAATGCGATCGGCGGGGAGTGGGGCCACATCCCCCTTCCAACACCAACCGATGACGAGCGCCCAGGCCCCGTCTGCAGTTGCGGCGTGCCCGGCCATACCGAGGCCTGGCTATCGGGGCCGAGCCTTGCGGCTGATCACGCGCGCAGCCTGGGGCTGGATGCAGACACCGCGCCTGGTGCGCCCGATATCGTCGAGGCGGCAGATCAGGGGGACGAAAATGCGCTTGCAACCCTGGAACGGTTCGAGGACCGGCTTGGGCGTTCGCTGGCGACAATTGTCAATTTTCTGGACCCCGATGTGATCGTTCTGGGTGGCGGGCTTTCCAATGTGGAAAGGTTCTACGATACCGTTCCCCCACTGATTGAGGCGCATGTCTTCGGTGACAAGTTCAACACGAAACTGGTGCGCAACAAGCATGGCGACAGCTCCGGTGTTCGGGGTGCTGCCTGGCTCTGATCCGCATGAAACGGGGTTGAGTCTGGACTGGCAAGCGGTCACACTCGCCGAAAAAACGGGGGGTTGATTTAGATGTCATTGACGGTTTGTACGTGGAATATCAACTCGGTTCGCCTGCGCGAGCCGATTGTTCTGGACCTGCTGCGTGACGAGGCACCGGATGTCCTGTGCCTGCAGGAAACAAAATCCCCGGTCGAGAAGATACCAACGGAGAATTTTGCAGCGCTCGGCTATACGTCGCTGATTGCACGCGGTCAGAAGGGCTATAACGGCGTGGCCATCCTGTCGCGTCTCCCGATGGAAGACGTGGGCCACCGGGATTTCTGCGAGAAGGGCGATGCGCGTCACGTTTCAGGGCGTCTGGAAAACGGCGTGACGATCCACAACTTCTATGTCCCCGCAGGCGGGGATGAGCCAGATCGCGATAAAAATGACAAGTTTGGCCACAAGCTCGATTTTCTGACCGAGATGAAACAGTGGTTCTCCGAAAGTGCACCTGCCCGGTCCATTCTGGTCGGTGACCTCAATATCGCTCCGCAGGAGGACGATGTGTGGTCGCACAAACAGCTCCTCAAGGTTGTGTCGCATACGCCGATCGAGGTTGAGCATCTGTCGGATGTCCAGAACGCGGGAAACTGGATTGACGTGACACGCAAGCATATCCCCGACGGCAAGCTTTATTCGTGGTGGTCCTATCGCGCGCGCGACTGGGATGCGGCCGACAAGGGGCGGCGGCTTGATCATGTCTGGGCCAGCAATGACATTGCAGGGCATGCCACGGCGAGCCGGATTGCGCGGCATGTGCGCGGCTGGGAGAAACCGTCCGATCACGCCCCGGTCTTTGCGAGTTTCGATTTGTGATCAATGTCGATCTCGACGGGCCGGTCGCGCGGATCACCCTGAGCAATCCCCAGAAACACAATGCCCTGACACGGGACGCCATGGCTGATCTGAGCGCGGCGTTTGACCGGATCGAGGCAGAGCCGGATTGCAGGGCCATCATTCTGACCGGGCAGGGACGGAGTTTCTGTGCCGGGGCAGCGCTTGGCGAGGTGGCCGGCGAGGACTGGTCGGAAAACCCGCTGACTGCGCTTTGTGACCGGATCGAGCAGACCGACATTCCCACGATCTGCGCGCTCAATGGCGGTGTTTATGGCGGCGGGGTCGAGCTTGCTCTCGCCTGCGATTTCCGGATCGGCGTGGAAGGTATGCGGGCCTTCGTGCCCCCCGCACGTCTTGGTATCCATTATGAACCCGCGGGCATGGCGCGCGCGCTCCGGGTCCTAGGGCTGCAAACCACGCGCCACATGTTTCTCAGGGCTGCCGAGTTTGATGCCGGGGCATTGCTTGAGAGCGGGTTTCTCGATGAGTTGGTTGCAGGCGACGATCTGACGGATGCGGCTGAGCGTTTCGCGGGCGAGATCGCCGCGTTGGCCCCGCTGGCAGTACAGGGCATGAAGCGCAGCCTGCGGGAGATATCCGCCAATAGCCTCGACGCGGAGGCCGCCCGCAAACGGATCGCATGCGCTTTCGCATCAGATGATCATAGAGAAGGCCTGGCCGCCCAGAAAGAAAGGCGCGCGCCCGTCTTCAAGGGATCCTGAGCGCGTTCTCAGAGAAGGTCATGCTCCTCTTCTGAGGCTGACAGGCCGAGCAGTTCCAGCCCCGCTTCGAGATGGTCGGCGAAATGCGGCGTCCCGATCAGATAATCCGCCGTCGGTGTGCTGGCCTCAAGTCGCGCCGTCTCTATCGCATCTTCAAGGTCTTCGGGCGCAAAGCTTTCCCGTCCGATCCACATGATCGCGATCAGGCTGTGCAATTCTTCCTCGTTCAAGGCCTCCAGAAAGCCGCGTAATTCCTGCTCGCCCCGGTCGATCTCGTGACCGTAGAGGATGATCTGGGCCACCTTCGAGGTTGATATCTCCAGCATGGGACTGCCCCTTTTTCCTGATTTCGTTTGCGAAAAACGATCTCAGGCAATGACAGTCCGGTCCATGACCTGGATCAAGTTGTCTGATGCCTTGCGGTTCAGCCGCGTCTGCGGGCGGTCAGCTCGATATTGAAGAAGTTGCGATCAAAGCCGCCGGTTTTCTCGATGTTCTCCAGAACCACGGTCGTGCGCTGCCCCTGCCGATCCAGAACCGTCCATTGCGTGAGAGCGGGCGGGCGGTTGGAAAACACCAGAGTCATCGAGCCGTCATTGGGTTTTTTGGGATCGCGCAGAGTGACCTTCGTGTTCTTGCCGTCATTGGACGTGTCTGTGGCCACACCCTGTCCAGCCAGATCAATATCGCGACGCAGCAGGAAACGCAGGGGCGTCGTGCCCAGCGGATACTTCTTCACGCCGGTGTTCGACTTGCTGTCGAAAATGCCGACATTGACCCCATCGGCCATCACCAGATCACGGCCATTGTCATACTCGAACCGCACGAAGCCAGGCCGTTGCAGGTAGTAGTCCCCCTTCACCCGCGACCCGTTCGAGTTCACCTGCATGAACCGCCCCTTGATCGAGCGCAGCTGGTTGAGATACTTGCTCACCTCATTGAGCGTCCGCTGATCCTGCGCCAAAGCGGGTAGGCTGAGCGGCAAGGCAGTCAGGGTGGCGAGAAGAGTACGTCGGTTCATGATTGGCCTGCGATTTTGTTGTCCTGAGAGCAATATATAGGCATGAACGCGGACCTTCGCCTCTCAATTCTTGAAGGTCTTGATGTCAGGAATGTTGCAAACCCGCAATTGTGGTCACAAGCGCGGGATGAGCGCAATTGGCGAGGCCTGAACAGGCGATGCAGTCAGACGCCCGCGGCGGAGCAAGGGTGTTTGGGATCCAAGGCCGGATAGATTTGTCCCGCAACTTGGAGGATCAGTGATGGCTGGGAAACGAGAAAAGCCAGAAGAGATTGTATCGAAACTCCGGCAGGTTGAAGTTCTGCAGGGACAAGGCGCGAAGACTGCGGAGGTGGTTCGTCGAATTTGTTGGTTTTCGCAAATATCCAACACATATTGGCTTGGTAGATGCTGGCTAATGGCTCACGACGATAGGAACATTTCGTTCCAAATGCTGTTGCCGTTCGACCAAGTATCTAACCATTCAGCCAAAGACATTCCGGTCGGGCGTATAGCAAGCTCCGGTGAGGTGCCGTCTTCCCATTCATTTGGATCCCATGTCTTTGCAGGAGCGTCGGCTTGGCTGCTATCAATGCACGAGTATGTAGCGTAGCCCCAATGGTATCTGCAGTCTGTTTTTCCATCCCGTAACAGTGCACGAGAGCTCCCCGACATGCTAGCGTGATAGATACCTGTGGCCGGGGTGACCTTGGTTCCGCCAACTTAAGTTGCCTGCTTGGGAGACTAACCTCAACAGAAGCAACATACAAAAGAGGAATGTCGACGTGCCCGATACGAACCTGTCAAAAGACCCAAGCTCGAATGAACTGGCAGATACGCGCACGGCTTGGGCCGAAGATCGCACGATGCTTGCAAATGAGCGGACATGGCGTATCTGCGGCGGATCGGGCTTGAGAGGTTTCAAATATCGTTAATGTCGATGTTGAAACCCCAAAGCCA
>CANLSM010000012.1 GCA_947493745.1 uncultured Paracoccaceae bacterium
GAGCCAGAGCCAGAGCCAGAGCCAGAGCCAGAGCCAGAGCCAGAGCCAGAGCCAGAGCCAGAGCCAGAGCCAGAGCCAGAGCCCTCGAAGCCGGGGCTCATCTCGCGCATGCTCGGGCGCAGCGCGGCGCCGGTCAAGAAGCGCGTTCTTGACGATGCGATGCTGGAAAGCCTCGAAGAGCTTCTCATCACCGCTGATATGGGCGTGGAGACCGCGCTCAAGGTCACTGCGTCGATGGCGGAGGGCCGTCTGGGTCGCAAACTCGGGGTCGCCGAAATCAAGGAGGCCATGGCCCATGAGGTCACCGCAATTCTTGACCCGGTCGCAAAGCCGATGCCGCTCTTTTCCAAGAAACCTCAGGTGGTGCTGGTCGTTGGTGTGAACGGATCGGGAAAGACGACGACGATCGGGAAGCTCGCGTCCCAGTTCAAGGCGGCCGGAAAGTCGGTTGTAATCGCCGCTGGCGATACCTTTCGTGCGGCCGCCGTGGAGCAGCTTCAGATCTGGGGCGAGCGGGCAGGGGTGCCGGTGCTGACCGCGCCAGAAGGCTCCGACCCTGCCTCGCTGGCCTTCGATGCGATGGCACGCGCCGAGGCCGATGGTGCCGATCTTCTGATGATCGATACCGCAGGCCGCCTTCAGAACCGCGCCGATCTGATGGAGGAGCTTGCGAAGATCGTCCGCGTGATCCGCAAGCGTGACCCGGAAGCGCCGCATAACACGCTGCTCGTGCTCGATGCGACGACCGGGCAGAACGCTCTCAGCCAAGTGGAGATTTTCCAGAAGATCGCGGATGTGACCGGTCTGGTGATGACCAAGCTCGACGGCACCGCCAAAGGTGGCGTTCTGGTGGCCCTGGCGGATCGCTTCGGCCTTCCCATCCATGCCATCGGTGTGGGCGAGCAGATCGACGATCTTGCCCCCTTCGATCCCGAGGATTTCGCCCGTGCGCTGACCGGCGCAGATGGCTGATCCGGTTCTGAGCGAGGAGATTCCCGGCACTGACGAGTACATTGCGCTCAGGGCGGCGTCCGGCATGGGTGCACGAACCCCTGAGGCAGCGGCGCGGGGGCTGCCCAATTCGCTTCACTCGGTCTGTCTGCGCGATGGTGCCCGGCTGGTGGGCATGGGCCGGGTGGTTGGCGATGGCGGCAGCTTCTGCGAACTGGTTGATGTCGCGATCCATCCCGATTGGCAAGGACGCGGGCTCGGGCATCTGGTTGTAGAAAACCTCATGCGCTGGTGTGACGCCCATTTGCCGCAGACCTGCTATCTCAGCCTGATGGCGACCGCGCGCGCCGTGACCCTCTATGAACGTTTCGGGTTCGAGGCGCGTCCGACAGATGCGCCCGGTATGGCGCAGTATATCCGCGCTGATCGCCCTTGACGGAGTATCTGCTCTCCATCGAAGGAACCGAGGCCGGGCGGCAGCTGGCCATGATCCTGGCCCTTATCTCGGCGGTGGCGCATGCGATCTTCGGGGCGATCCAGAAAGGCCGGCATGACCCTTGGCTGACACGGGGCGCGATTGACGTCTTCTATTGCGCAATCGCCCTGCCGGTTGCGCTTCTGGTGGTTCCCTGGCCGACACCTTTTGTCTGGCTCCTGCTGGCCGGCGCGTTCCCGATCCATGTACTCTACAAATACATTCTGGCGATGGCGTATGAGCGTGCGGCCTATACGGTCGTCTACCCGGTCGTGCGTGGCACCGGGCCGTTGATTACTGTTTTCGGTGCCTGGATCGTCTTTGGCGAGATCTTCACAATCCTTCAATGGGGCGGAGTGCTGATGCTCTCGGGCGGTATTCTCGGCCTCGCGGCGTTCAATCTGCGTCATACGCAGGTCGGCCGCGAGGTGTTGATCGCGGCCCTTTGCCTTGCCTTTTTCACAGGCGTCATCGTCGCGGTCTACACCGTCTATGATGCCTACGGGATGCGCGCCTCGTTCAACCCTTTCACCTTTCTGGTCTGGTTTTTCGTTGTCGACGGACTGGCCTTTCCGGTGATTGCCTGGCGACGCTGGCACGCGATGGAAGACCCGCCTGATCCCGGACCGTTGCTGAAGCGCGGCTTCATCGGCGCGCTGATCGCCTTCGTGAGTTTCGGCTCCGTCATGATGGCAACCCGGCTCGACAAGGTGGGCGAGGCTGTCGTGCTGCGCGAGACCTCCGTCATCTGGGCCGCCCTGATCGGCTGGCTTTTCCTGCGCGAGACCGTGGGGCCGATCCGCACCGCGCTGATGGGGCTTATCGCACTGGGGGCGGTTGTGGTCGAATTTGGAGGGTGATAGAGCGCTGCCCATGGAACAAAAACAACTCAACCCGGTCCTGAAGCTGATCCTCGAGATCGGTCCGATCGGCGTCTATTTCTTCGTCTACATGAAGTTCAAGGACGAAACGGTCGCTTTCGGGGGGCAGGAGTATTCCGGCATCATCGTCGCGACCGCCGTTCTGGTGCCGCTGATCCTGCTGTCGCTGGGCATCAGCTGGGTACTGACCCGGACCCTGCCGCGCATGGCGGTCTTCACCGCGATCATGGTGGTGGTCTTTGGCGGGCTGACGGTTTTTCTGAACGACGACACATTCACCAAGATGCGCCCTACCGTGGTCTATGGCCTGTTCGGAGCGCTTCTGGGGTGGGGGCTATTCATCAAGGGCCAGTCCTATCTCAAATACCTCATGGACCAGATGATGCCCATGCAGGACGAAGGCTGGATAATTTTCACCCGCAACTGGGTGTTTTTCTTTGTCTTCATGGCACTCTTCAACGAGTTTGTCTGGCGCGTCCTTGGCGAGGAGGCCTGGGTGTGGCTCGACAGTTTCGGACAATTGATCCTGACCTTCGTCTTCCTCGCCACGCAGTTCCCGCTGCTCCAGAAATATGCAATTGAGACGGATGAGCGTGACAGTGACGCGACGTAGAACGTGGCGTCCGCCGGTTTCTTCGAGGATCTCTTCAAAGCGTCGGCGCCTGACACATCTCCCGGGTGCAAAGCCCCTCTAAATCAATCCGGGAGCGGGCAATCCTGATCGCAATTGAAGCGCGAACGGAACGCCGAACAAATGCACCGGCCTCACTGCACCGCTGAAAGTCTGGCCCGGTGATTGCCGAACAGGCCCGGGCTCTATCCTGCTCTGGGCAAGGGGCATGACGAACGAGGTCGCGCTTTGCCATGCAGTTTCCATCGACGTCCCGCGCGACAGGATGATCACCGCCTTGTGGTCGGCCAATGATGCCGACATCAAGCCTCTGTCCCAAATTGGCGGGAGCATCTCATGCGTTGGCTGTTAAGGTGCGTACTGAAAACCGCCCCGTGCGACGGGACTACATGGCAGTTCACCTTGCATGATGAAGCGGACATTGCGGGAGGGAGCGGATCTTTGGTGCGGCTGCGCGAACGTCGGCTTCTGAAGTTTTAGTCTGGCTAATTTCGTAGGAGCCCGAGATGCTAGCTAAAATGCTGATCGGAGATTTTTATGGACCTCAACACACTCGCTCTGTTTGCTCTGACAGAGTTTCTACTTTCACTCACGCCGGGTCCAGCAGTACTGCTCGTGATTGGACTATCAATGCGGCAAGGTTTTCGGATCGGATTCACGGCGACGTTGGGGATTCTGTCGACGAATGCAATTTTCTTCACCCTGTCCGCACTGGGAATTGGAGCCTTGATTGTTGCCAGCGCGACGCTCTTTACGATCATCAAATGGGTAGGCGCGGCCTATCTTGTCTATCTGGGCATTGGAATGATCATGCCACTGTTAAGACATCTCTGGCAGAAACGATCCTTTGTCAAAGGTCTGGACCTGTCAGAAGCGAAAGCCGCTGCACCAAAAGTCCCGCAATCTGCGGTTAATTCGTTTTGGCAGGGGGTCACCCTTCAGGCGTCAAATCCAAAGAACATCTTGTTCTTCGTGGCAATCCTTCCACAATTCATCTCACCGGACGGGAATGTCGCCGCCCAACTTGTCATTCTTGGCGTTGTCTCGGTTCTGTTGGAGCTCCCAGTCCTTATCTTCTATGGGTTTGCCTCCGTGCTGTCCGCACGCCTCATGAAAGAGCGCGTCATTGAATGGATCGAAGCGGTAGGTGGCGGCATTTTGATTGCACTCGGAGGGGCTCTTGCAGCGTCGCAGCATCGCTCAAATTGAGTTGAAACACGAACTTTTGCTGACGTTCGAGCAGATTGCAGCATCAGTCAATTTGGGCCCGGAGCGGTCATCTGAGGGTTTTTCTCAGCCAATACCGTTCAAGCCGTTGGTCGGATTACCGCTCGGCGAACAAAACAGTCATCCAGATTGGATACTGTATTTGGCATGAGCGAAATCTTTGGTCACCTGCGAAAGGAGCTTGGGACCACCTCCATGCATGTCGCTTTGTGGGAAAGTCATCTCCCAGTATGTGTAATCAAAGCGGTCAACAAACAGTTGCGACCAACCATCATCGGAAGAGCCAACATACCGTAACTCCTCATGCAAACGTCGCTCAATCTCAAGTCCGGCGTTATCTCTAACAACGGAAGAATCGTGTCCCATCCACGACTCAGCCAATGGCTTTCTCGACGAAGTACTCACATTGGAACAATACAGCCGCGACGCCGGTAAACAATCGAAGATCATAGGCGTGTATCGCTCTGGACGCAGAGCGGTCCTCGGACGGTCTCCACTAGTATCGCGGCTTCCGAAATGGCCAAATGACCACAGCGCGGACATGCATCTGTTGAATCCCTTCATTGAATGACCGGTCCAGAAAACGAGGTGCTTGATACGATTGCCCGATCTGGGCTAGTTGAACTTCAAGGGATTGGCGATGGCGTCGCCGCTGGTTGTTTTCGCAGTCGGAACTTCCCTGGCCAGCCATCCTGAACGCCGGGATCTTGCTTTGCCGTTATCTGCGCGGTGAGGGAAGGTGCGACCGGATGAAAGGAGCCCTCCTCTCACGGCCCTGAGCGGCCTGAACAGGAGTGAACCGATGGACGGAACATCCAACTTGAACCCGGACCTAATTGCGCGACCGGATTTCCACCGCTTTCACCAGGGCGAAAAGATGCTGCCCTTCGCAGATACCGAATACGAGGCGCGGCTAGCTGCATTACGGCGTATCATGGCGGACATGGGTGTCGACGCTTGTGTGCTGACCTCGATGCACAGCGTCGCCTATTATTCAGGCTTTCTCTATTGCGCCTTTGGTCGGCCTTACGCGCAGGTCGTCACGCAGACCGACACGGTGATCTTCAGCGCGGGCATCGACGCGGCGCAGCCGTGGCGGCGCTGCTATGGCGACAACATCACCTATACGGACTGGCGGCGTAACAACTACTGGCGTGCGATCCTGTCGGTGACAGGTCAGGGCAAGGTGATCGGGTTTGAGGGCGATCATCTGTCGATTGCCCAGATGGCGCTGCTGGACGAGTTTCTGGTCCCGTCCGCCAAGGTCGATATCGCGCTTGCGACCATGACTGAGCGGCTTCACAAGTCCCCCGCCGAGGCCGAGCTGATCCGCGCGGGCGCTGCCACGGCGGATGTGGGCGGATACGCCGTGCGCGACGCAATCAGGGCGGGCGTGCGCGAGATTGATGTGGCGATGGCCGGTCGCGATGCCATGGAGTTGGAGATTGCCAAGAGGTTTCCGGACGCCGAATACCGCGACACATGGGTCTGGTTCCAGTCGGGCATCAACACTGACGGTGCACATAACCCGGTCACGAGCCGTGTTCTGGAAAGGGGCGATATCCTGAGCCTCAACACCTTCCCGATGATCTCCGGCTACTACACCGCTCTGGAGCGCACGCTCTTCGTGGAAACCGTGGATGAGGCCAGCCTGAAGATCTGGGAGGCGAATGTCGCCGCCCACGAATATGGAATGAGCCTGCTCAAACCGGGGGCTTCCTGTGCCGCGATCACGCACAAGATCAATGCCTTTTTTGCCGAGCGCGACCTGCTGGAATACCGCACTTTCGGCTACGGCCATTCCTTCGGTGTGCTCAGCCACTACTATGGCCGCGAAGCCGGGCTGGAACTGCGCGAGGACATCGACACGGTGCTGCAGCCTGGCATGGTCATCTCGATGGAGCCCATGCTGACCATTCCAGAGGGCCAACCCGGTGCCGGCGGGTACCGTGAGCACGATATTCTGGTGATCACGCCAGACGGCAACGAGAACATCACCGGCTTCCCCTATGGCCCGGATCACAACGTGGTCGGCTGAACTCGGGGCTTGGTTTGGTCAGCCGACTGTGCTGGCCAGACCCAAGACAGCTACGCGCGGCACCAAACTCGACCTTGCAGGCATGGGCTCCGAAACGCACCTTCGCCACGCCCGCAACGAGCGGGGAGCCGCTCAAGGTCGGCTGAGCGGACTTTCCCGCCGCTCGGTTTTCGCATTTCGCCGACGCAACATCGCTTCGCGCTTGCAGCATGTTTGTCGCTGCTATGCTGTCCATGTCGCCAATGCGGCCATTCAACCTCGTTTTATGCCTTCAAATCTGAACCGTCTCTTCGCCGGATGGTGCAGGAAACATTTAGGTGAGAGACCTTGCCGCCATTTCACGGCGTCTGCACCAGTTTCAGCAACAGGTAGCCACTGCACCTGCACCACCGCATTTGTCGTGGTTAACGCGCGACGAGCTCAACACGGCGGTTCAGCGCGCGACCTTCTTCGGTCGCGTTGGTCGATACCGGGGCGGCCAAACCTGCACCAAGTGGGGTAATGCGGCTTCCATCAATGCCGTATTCGCTGATCAGATTTTGCGAGACGGAATTGGCACGCCGCAGTGACAAGTTTTGATTATAGGCTACGTCACCAACGTTGTCCGTATGACCAACTACATAGACGCCCACATCAGGTGATGATGCCAGAAAACCAGCAACTTCGTCCAGCGCGGGTTTGGAGGTATCCATCAAAACATCGCTGTTGGTCTCAAAGAACAGGCCGTACAATGCGACATGCCCGGACTGCGTGATTTCGGCTCTGATTTCGTCGGCGGCAACAACCTCAAGTTCGGCTTTGAATTCCTCAGTTTTTACGATTTGCAGCACGACCACCGTTTGGCCACCCGTAAACTCGCGGTTTGTCTTGGGTGCTTCTGCGGCATACATCGACACAATATATGTGCCGGTATCCGCTTTGATTTTCCCGGCCAGATACACCTGATTAATGCGGTTTTGCCTGTACTCGAAAAAGTACGTGTGCGCGGCGATAAAGATGTTCTCGAACCTGCTCTGGCGGTGCCAGATAAAATCGCCGCCCATATCGGGGTCGCATGTTCCACGTCGGCACGAATAATACGGTTCAAATTCACCCAATTCATTGAATGCGGTCTCATAGTTTAGAAACGCCGAGACCGAGGATTGATCAAGCGGTGGAAGATAAAGGATTTTTGTAAGCTCTCCCGTAGCATACCGCAATGTCAGATCATCACCAGAGCCTTCAATATAGGGGGCTTCGTCAAAGGCAGGGGGCGAATATCCGGCAATGATTGATCCTGTAATGCGCGGAAAGTCTGGGTGGTCCGATGAGCCTGGCATGTCTTCTTGTGCAAGCAATCCGGCTGGCGCAAGCAACGACAACACAAGCGCCGCCAAGAAATTCCGTATGTTCATCATTCTTTCCCAATTGTCCAAAGCGTAAATGGCTCTGTCTTAAGTAACTGTTGTCAGGTATGTCTGCAAGCCGGTTACAAATGGCCACGGGCCGTGATTGCAGCGCTCGCCCCGACACCAATGGTGGTATAGTCTCTGAAGTATGTAGCTGGTCTCGCAGCAAGACTTTGGCACTTCTGCTGTGGGCTCGTTCCTGTCATTCGTCATAACTTCATACTCGTCAGTACTTGAAAGAAACGATGTATGCTCTCAACATCGCTCTATGCTGGAATTCAATGACCGAGAGTCCAAAGTTGACGCCTTGCGCAGGGTTTGCACGCCTTTGATTGGAATGCAGATGGTTCGCTTTGACACCGCTCAAATGAAACATGAGGATGGCCAATGGCATGATTGTCTCGATCTGCCGATCCGGTTGTATTTTGCTCCAGACCAAATGGTGTCTGTTGCCTGGTCACATTTTGATACGTTGTTCATATCGAATGACGCTTCGGTGAACTTACCAGTTGGCGATATCGAAATTCGATGGGTTTCAGATGAGATCCAGACATTGCGCCCGTCAGTTGAGAGAACACTTGAGTCTGTGCACCTGGCCCGCGGGGAATTTACCATAAACGACCGGGAAATCGAGATCTGGACCCGCCTGCTGCTGGAATTCGAGACAGGTTGGCTTGAAATCTTCAATGGCCTGGATGAGAACGCCTTTGCGTTCCATCGCAATAGGCCTTCGGACGAACTTGTTGTATGTTGCTGATCTTATTGCTCAGCTTCTTGAGACCGGTCGGTGATATGCCTGCCATGTCTCGTATCCAATCAACGATTTTGGCGGGATCTGCGGAAGATCTCTCCCCGCTGGATTGAAGGCTGTCAGCAACCGGTTCGGACCCAATTGTTTCCAGACGTGAGCAGCCTTGACGCAGGTCAAGGACGTCACCTCGTGACGGAATACTATGGTGTCTCAACCAAAAACGGAGGCACCCATGTCTAACACCCCCCATGATCTTTCGGAGGAATTCCCCGACAAGGTGGACCGTATCCATGATCTCAAGGTCAATGACGCGCATTTCCGCAAGCTGATGGACGAGTATGAGGAGGTCAACAATGCGATCCATCGGGCCGAGACGAATGTCGAGCCGACCGACGATCTGCATGAGGTTCAGATGCGCAAGCAGCGGCTGGCCTTGAAGGACGAGATTGCAGCGATGCTCTGACGCGGCAGGGTAAACAGCCCCAGGTTGAGTCGTGATGTTCGGACGGCGGCGCCGGCGTCTGCTCGATTTCTTCGCAATCCATTAGGATATATGAAGAAACCCCTTCAATCCGGGGGCGGCCTGGCATGTTATTAAGGAATTATACATCCTTAAGGCGAACTTGCCGCAAAAAAACACGCACAGACCCCAGTCGTGTCAACATCGCGCCACGTTTGCCGCCGATACAGTGAGGGGCGTACAGAGGACTTGAGTAACAGGTGTGTATCGTACGAGTAGCCTCTGTCCGCCTCTACATTTGTTCGAGTGCAATCAGGTAACCAAGTCCGCCTGCGAGTATCAGGCCCAGTATCACGGCCAGGGCAATTTTGAGCGTCGAGTATGGACGCTCGCCCTGCACCGCGCCGGTGCGTCCGTTGACCACGAAGCGGAAGGTCCGGCCGCGGTATTTGTAGGCCGCGCACCAGACCGGCAGTAAAACGTGTTTGAATGTCAGCGCGCCGACCTGGGTTTTGAGGTCGGTGATCTGCTGACGGTCGCCGCCGATGTCGAATTTTACGTCCCGCGTGATGGTGGCGTTCATGATCTCGCGCGCCTCCGCATAGCCATCCTCCAGACTGATCGTATATCCCTCGGCCCGGAAACCGGCGAGATACTCGGGCTGATAGGGCTCCATCGCGGACAGATCCCAGGGCGCGAGCGCATCCGTGTAGCGTTTGGGCAGGGAGTTCGAGCCCAGCACCAGCACATCATCGAAAAACCGAGCCACATCGCCGGAGACATTCTTCCAGCGGACTTTCTGCACCCGTTTGTTGCGGGTCTGGCGTTTGCCGTTCACGGAGACGGATACCCGCTTGGTCTCGTAATAGACGGTGCCGCGCCTGCCGCGATACTGGCTCTTGGTGTCCGCGTCATAGGTCCAGTAGGGGACATAGACGCCCTGCATCCGGCGGCCCTTGCGTGCGAACTCCTTCAGACCACCCGGCGCGAACCACAGATTGCCGAGCCAGTCGGTCATGGCATCGCGCGCTGCATCCTCGCTCAGGCCAAAGGGCAGAAGCCCGTGCGGCTTGATATGGCGATGCGTGCCGGTGCCGGTGACCACGGGCGTCGCACAGAACGGGCATTCGGCGGCATGGGTGTCGGGCTCGAACTCGACCTGTGCGCCGCAATTGGTGCAAAACAGGACGCGGGTTTCCTCGATCTCCGCCTCCGGCAGATCCTGTGCGACGGTCTTGCGGAAATCAACCTCTGAGATCGCCTGTCCGCCCCAGGGTCCGGCCCCCTCGATTGACTGGACATTGCCGCAGTGATCACAGGTCAGATGCTCCGCACCGGGTTCGAACCGCAGGTCCGAGCCGCAGGCGTCGCAGGGAAAGCGATGATCATCTGAGGTCTCGGTCATGGTAAGAGGTACTTGTGCAGTGCTTTGGGTGCCATGATGCGCAGCGCATTGTCCTTCAGCAGAAAATGCCGCCACAGATGAAAGACCGCATGGACCACGATCAGGATGATCAGGGCATCAAAGGCGATCTCGTGAACCTCCTCGGCGAAACCGTGCAGCCCCTTCGACCCGGCAGCCGGGTTGATCGGAACGATACCGAAAGCGCGGATGCCAAAGGGGGCGAGCAGTCCTGTCAGTGCGCCGCTCAACACCATCACCGGTGTTCCTACATATAGGGTATTGTGCATCAAGGGGTGGGCCTTCTTGCCCCAGGCGGGGAGCTTTGGTCCCGGTCGGCCTGTCAGGCCGTTTCTGGCGTAGATCACGACCCAGACCAGCACCACGACCGCCAGAAGCGTGCCCATGCCAGCATGGGTCGACAGCGCGCCGCCCGGATCGGTCCGGCTCTCATCCGGCTCGACAAGAAAGAAGTAGAAGATGAGCGCCGCCGACAGCCAGTGCAGCCACTTGATCACGCCTCGCCGGTTCAAGGATCAGGCCCCGGGTGGCGGTGGCGGCAGGACGGTGAAGAGCTGCGCTAACTCGTCGATTTCGTCGGCAGTATGCCAGCCATCCATGCCCGCGGTCCAGACATGGGTCTCGCGTGTCATCTCGCCCGAAGCCGCCATCTTGCCCAACTCCGCGCGGGAATAGGGGCCCTTGGTCTGACCGTTCTCGGCGATATGCCAGACCTTCTCGACCGGCGGTGGAGGGGGAGGCGAGGCTTGCGCGCCCCATGGACCCTGACCGGCCATCTGATTGGCCATCGCCATGCCCATACCCATGCCGAGCCCGGCACCCATGCCACCGCCGCCATTTGGGTTCTTTGCGGCCTCGGTCATAGCCTCGGCGGCGGAGTATTGAGTATAGGCCCCAAGATCGCCCGCAATCCCCATCGATGTGCGCTTGTCGAGCGCGGCCTCGACCGATGGCGGCAGCGAGATGTTCTCGATATAGAGCGACGGCATCTCGATTCCGTATTCAGCCAGTTCCGGGCTGATCTTGGCCGAGAGCAGCTTGCCGAGATCCTGGGTGTTGGCCGCCATGTCGAGCACCGGAATGCCCGAGCCTGCAATCGCGGACGAGAAGCGACTGACTATGATGTTGCGGATCTGGTAGCTGATCTCGTCTGTGGTGAACTCGCCATCGGTGCCCACGATCTCGACCAGGAACTTGCCCGGATCCTTGACCCGGATCGTATAGGTCCCAAAGGCGCGCAGCCGCACCGGCCCGAACTCGGGATCGCGCAGCATGATCGGGTTCTTGGTGCCCCATTTCAGATCCTGGAACCGGGTCGTGTTGACGTAGTAGATCTCGGACTTGAATGGGCTCTTGAAGCCGTGATCCCAGTGCTGGAGCGTGGTCAGGATCGGCATGTTGTTCGTCTCAAGCATATAGAGGCCCGGTGTGAACACATCCGCCAGTTGCCCCTCATGGACAAAGACCGCCGCCTGCCCCTCGCGCACGGTCAGCTTGGCGCCATACTTGATCTCGTGGCCCTCACGCTCGAACCGCCAGACCAGCGTATCGCGGGTGTTGTCGGTCCAGTGAATGACGTCAATGAATTCGCCTTTGAGGAAATCAAGTATGCCCATGGGGGATCCTTTCACTCTGCATTATTGATATGGCTCCCAGCCGGATCCGGTCCAGACGACCAGATCGCGGCTGATCTTGCGGGGAAGATCGGCCCAGATGACGTCGATGAAGCCCGTCATGTCCGCAACAGCCTTCCTGTCACCGCTTTCGGCGAAGATCAGCAGATCGCGGGTGGGGACGGCTGCCACGACGGGGGTGTCATAGCGGTCCTGAACCTGGCTCCAGAACGTGTCGAGTAACAGCAGGCTGCTTTCGTAATACCCGTCGACGCTGACCACATGGAAGCTGTTCATGCTCTCAACGGTTACGCCGCTGTGAAGGTAGTCTTCGAAGTTTTCGATCGCCAGCGCCCTGATCTTGCTCACACTGAACCCGGCGTCCTTTACCATGCTGCGCTCAAGAAACCGCACCTGGTCGGGCTGGTCGAGAACGAAGAAGACGAACACGTCTTTCCAGAGATGTTCATGGATCGCGCCGGGATATGAGCGCCCCTGCGATTCTGATGACCGAATGACCGGCATGACAAGTTTCAGGGTCTGACCGGCCAGATCGATCTCCTCAAGGACCTCGGCGGCAACCAGACGGGACGCATGTGTCAAGACGGCCTGTTTGCGTTCGTCCTCCGTGTCGATCAGCGATATCTCGTCATGGAGGTTGTCGGGATAGGCGGTGATGGTTTCCCCGTTGGAAAGGGTCACGTTCAGCGCCGATCTCTCGGTGGTCGATATCTCGACCGCGACGACTGTATCCTGCGTCTCAAGTGCGTCCTTCAGCCATTTCAGCGTATCGTTGATGTCGAGGGCAAGGAGTTGCGACGCGCCTGCCAGAAACACCACCAGCGCCTGAATGAAAACGATCCGTCTCATCTGGCGGCCAGCAGATTCTCCGCCCGTGCCGCGCGCACCGCATCGCGGGCGATTGCCGGAAGGAGAGGGCGGGCCTCGGCCTCGGTCATGCCGGGCCTGAGGCGTTTGTCGTAGAGCATCCTCAGCAGGATCTCGTCATGCGTGGTCATCAGCGCGAATTCCTCATCATCGTTGAAGATCGAGGGGCGCGCCTTCGGGCTGTCATTGCCGAGCCCCATGGCCTGTGCCATTTCCTCTTCGATGCAGGATTGCCGCATCAGCCCACGATGCTCGGCCTTGACCAGGATCAGCGCCGCGCCGATGGTCTTGCCCCCCTCGCCGTCGCCGAACGTGTAGGCGACGCAGAACGCCTCGGGCGGTGAGTTGACGATGGCATCCGTGATGGCGGGCGGAATGTCGGGCAGATTGCGCTGCAATTCGGAACCCAGCAGTCGCTGCTCTGCCCGGTTGAGAAACAGAACGGTGAAGTTCGGCTCCCGGCGACCGGGGCGACGCACGGGCACACCGCTCAGACCTGACAGACGACGGGCGAAATCATTGACGGCACGGACATCCCGGGTGCTCTGATCCTGTCCGACCGAGGGGCCGGTGACGACCGACAGGATGATCGGCGTCTTCCAGCGCCTCAAAGAGCGCTTGGTCTGCCTCGGAATGAAGCGCCCGCCCACTTGCGCGAACTCATCATAGAGTGCCACCCGGACGAAGTTCTCCACCAGATCGGTGATCGTGAAACTGGCATCGCCCGGCGCGCGTTCGGTGCGCATCCGACCGGCGGCCTGCAACTGTACCTGGGCCTGGGCATAATAGGCCTCAAGCTGATCGTCGGGAACGCGGGCGGGAAGGGTGCAGGCCGACAGCGCCGCAAGCAGGACCAGCGACCGCATCACGCCCAAACTGGATATGCCCCCCATGGCGCTCATCTCAGGTGCCGCCGCCGGATCTGGAGATATAGCGACCCGCACCAAGCCTGCGGATGGCGTCCCGGGCGATGGCGGGCAGAAGCGGGCGGGCGTCATCCAGCGTCATGCCGGGCCGCAACCTGCGGTCATAAAGCATCGCCAGCATAATCTCGTCCTGTTTTGTCAGCAGTGCGAATTCCTGATCGGAATTGAGGATCGTCGGGCGCCCGTTGTTGTGATTGGCCAGACCCATCAGATGTGTGAGTTCCTCATGCACGCAGTACCTGTAATAGGGCTGCGGCAGTTCTCTCTTGATGACAGTGAAGGCCCCGACAATCGGATAGCTTCGTGGCCCCTCCGATCCGGGCAGTACATAGCAGAACACATCATGGGGTGATGTCGCGACGAAATCGCTGGTGCTGCGAAAATTCCCGCCCGCCTGTGCGATCCCGTAGGCATAGACACGCTGGCCCTTGCGGCTCAGCAGCCCGATGGGCGCGTTTACCGCCTCACCCGGACGGGCAAGGCGGATGTCATGGCGGGTGACCCGTCTGAGCTGGGCCGCGAAGTCCCTGACATCACGCTCAAGCGCGCGAAGCACTCTTGGATCCGTGTCGGGATCCGAGAAGACCTCAAGCCGGACCGGCGTTTCCCAACGGATCATCCGGTTCAGCAGCCAAGGGGCGACCTGCCCGGTTCCGCCATCGGGATCGTTGGAGACAAACGCCAGTTCCGAGAAGTTCCGAACCACATCCTCGAAGTTGAAGGGAGCATCAGCCGGCGCGGTTTCGGTCCGCGCGCCACCGGCGTTCTTCAGCACGCTGGTGGAGAACGCGTAATAGTCGCCGATCTCGTTATCTTTCAGCGTCAGCTGTTCGCCGCAGGCTGTCAGGGAGACAACCGCTGCGAAGGCCATAATCTTGTGGAGCATGGATTTTCCGTCCGAATGCGAAGGGGCATCAGCCCCTTCTGTTGATCTGGTCCGGTTCAGGATACGGCCTCGCCGACCTGTGCGCCGGTGCCTGTGGACTTGGCCTTTGCCGCCGCAAGCGTGTCCTTCAGTTCCTGTTCCATCGCGGTCAGGTCCTTTTCGGCGGCGGCGCGCTTGGCCTTGCCCTCATCGGCAATCCGCAGGCTGTCCTCGATGGTCTCGATCAGATCCGCATTGGCCTGCTTGATCGCCTCGATATCGAAGACGCCGCGCTCCATCTGCTCGCGCACCTCGCGGTTGGCCTGCTTGAGATTGTCGGCATTGGATTTCAGCAATTCGTTTGTCAGATCGTTGGCTTCCTTGACCACGCCCGCCGCCTCGCGTGAGCGATGGATGGTCACGGCCTGCGCCAGCTGGGTTTCCCAGAGCGGTACCGTGTTGACCAGTGTGGAGTTGATCTTGGTCACCAACGACTTGTCGTTCTCCTGGACCAGACGGATCGAGGGCAGCGACTGCATGGTCACCTGCCTGGTCAGTTTCAGATCATGCACACGGCGTTCCAGATCATCGCGGGCCGAGCGCAGATCGCGCAATTCCTGCGCCATGATCACGCCCTGATCCTCGGGCGCATCCTGAACGGCCTGTTCCTTGGCCGGGATTTCCTCGTTGTCGAGAATGCGGATCTTTTCCTCACCGGCGGCGATGTAGATCGCGAGCTGGTCGTAGAAATCGAGGGTCTTCTCATAAAGCTTATCGAGCGACTTGATGTCCTTGAGCAGGATATGCTCGTGCTCGAGCAATTCGCCGGTGATCTTGTCGATCTGGCCCTGCACGCTCTCATAACGTGCCATGAACTCATGGATCGGCTTGGCACGACCGATCAGACGCTCCCACCAGCTGAGCTTGCGGTTGGGATCCAGCTCATCAACCGAGAAACCACGGATCGAGCCGACCATTTCGCGCAGACTTGCGCCTGCGGGACCCACATCCTTGTTGCGCACGCCCGAGAGCATCTCCTGGGAGATTTCCTGCAACTCCGCCTGCGCGCCCGAGCCGAAACGGATGATGGACTGGGTGTTGGTCATGTCCAGCTCGGCGATCTTCGCGTCGATCTCGGCTTTCTGCTCGGGCTCGGCCTTCTCGACCACGATTAGATCGCCCTTTGGTTCAGGCAGCAGGACGGCTGTCACCTCTTCGACTTCTTTCAATGCCGTCTCGGCCTTGGCGCGGATATCTTCAGACATGGGAGATCACCTCAGTGTTGGTCAGGCCGTCAGGCCTTCTTGTTTCAGACGTTCACGCAGAACCTCGATTTCGATATCGAGGTCCGAGCGGTCTTCGAGAAGCAGCTCTTCCCGATGCTTCGAAAAACTGGTTTCCAGATCGGTCAGAAGCGCCTCGTAATCCGCACGCGCCTCGGCGTTGGACGAGTTGCGATAGACATCGGCGAACTTGGCCGTCGCGTCACGTGCACCCATCAGATAGACCGTCATGAACTTGCGGGCGCGGGGCAGGTCGCGGGGGTCCTCCTCGACGGCCCGGAATACCTGACGGGCACTTTCACAAAGCCGGTCGATGCGCGCCTCAAGCCTGCGATCCCCGATCCGGCGCGCAGCATCCTTGATCTGGGCAACGATGCCCTCGGCCTTCTCGACGGCTGCTGCAATGCGCTCGGTCTCAAATTCGTTGACACCTTCCAGCCCCTTGCGGCGCATCGGATCAAGACCGAACCCAAGCACATGGGCGGCTGTGGCCACGATCCCGAAAGGGATGCCGGCAAGAAGTCCTGACTGATTGGCACTGGCAACGACCAGTGCCACGGTCACGCCGACAATGCCCGCAGAGACCAGTTTACGCGGAAAACTCGGCGGTTTGGCAACCTTGCGCGCGTCATAGGCCTGCTCGGCCCGGATGCCTTCGTTCAGGAGCCAGGCGGCAAGCATGAGTGCCGCAAACCCGCCAAGCTCTATGATCACCGAAAGCGGATCATCGGCGCGCCTGATCTCGCCAATTCCGGCAAAGAGCAGCGGCAGGGGGGCGAAGAACATCAGCCGCGCCCAGAGGCTTACATTGCTGGCCCGCCGGTCGCGGAACTTGGGCAGGTGCGGTGTCTTTGCCTCAACCCTCGGTTCATCGGTCTGCGGTGAGTGTTTGCCGCCGTAGCGCTGGGCCATGCCTAGAGCGTCCCGCCAATGGCAGACCATGCCGTATAGAACACGGTCGCCACGCAGACGAAGGCTGCAATGCCCCTCAGAAATGATGCGCTCAAGCTTCAACCCCCTTGATGTTGCACCTCATTACCATACCAGATTGCACTTGGGGAGGTCCGGTTCAAGGGGGAAAGCTGGCCGGAATGTCTCAGTGACCGGGTCCGGGCTCCCCTTGCTCATAGGCGCGCTCGGCCGCCAGCTTGCGCTGATAGCCGGACTGAATGAACTCAACGATGAAGAGAACGGCGACCGAGAAGTAGAAGGTCGATTTCGCCATCGGCTCGACCGCGTATCCAAAGAGCTTCAGATGCGCCTCATGCCCGCCTTCGCCCAGCAGCACGATGCCCACGATCAGCAGGACAAAAAGGCCCAGAACCTCGTACATCCGGTTGCGCTTGATGAAGCTGGTCACCCCGTCGGCAAGCAGCAGCATCGCCACACCCGAGGAGATGATCGCAAACGCCAGAACCGGGAAGACATCCGTGATGGCCAGCGCCGAGAGGATGGAGTCGAAGCTGAAAATCAGGTTCATGAACACGATCAGCATGATGACTGAGAAAGCGGATTTTCGCTCGGATCCCTGGCCGGGGCCATGTTCGAGATGCTCCATTGACAGCAGATGGCTGATTTCCTTCACGGCGGTATACATGATGAAGGCCCCGCCAAACAGGAAGACGATTACCGCGAAATTGAACGAGCCCTCGATGACGCCGGGGATGTCGAGACTGAAGAAGGGCGCCTCCAGCGCCGCGATCAACTGGATCATCACGAAGAGCAGGATGATCCGGAGCGCGATGGCAATCAGGATGCCCCAGCGTCTGACTTTGGCCTGCATTTCCTCGGGCGCACGCTGGCTCTCGATGGCGATGTAGAGCAGGTTGTCAAAGCCGAGAACGGCCTGAAGGAAAATCAGAACGCCCAGGTTCCCGAGATTCGCGAGAGTCAACAGATCTGCCATAAGGTACTCCTGACAAGCATTGGTGTTTTGCCCGCAGGCATAGCCGTTGAAATGCACCCTGCCAACCGGCGCGTTAACCGTGCCGTTGTTTTTCAGAAGCGATTCGGGGTATGGTCGGCCCACGGAGTACGAACTCGACCGCTGCCTTAAGCCTTTGTTGGATTGCTGCAGTCGCCGGGGGGGCGACGACGCATGATGCCGGAACGGGTGTTTCGGTAAATTTACACGAAGGACTGTCAGAAATGGCAAAAGGCACTGTTAAGTGGTTCAATACCGAGAAGGGCTACGGATTTATCCAGCCCGAAGATGGCGGCAAAGACATCTTTGTACATATCACAGCAGTACAGGCCGCTGGTCTGCAAGGTCTGGCCGACAATCAGGCGATTGAGTACGACCTCATCGAGGGTCGCGACGGTCGTCAGAGTGCGGGTGAACTGAAACTCGTCTGACCAGCACGAACCATGAAATAAACGTTAAAGCCCCGATCCTGCGACCGGGGCTTTTTCGTATCAGAAGCTCAACTGACGATAGGGGGTCGGATCGAATTTGCAGGCAAATCCGTCCCCATCCGGGTCAAGATTGAACCGGTCCCGCTGCGGGCCGCCATTGGCGAGAAACTGCCTTTGTGCCTCGTCTGAGGTTCCGAAACGTCCGCAGACACGCGACGACTGGCTGCGGCTCGCAAAGCCCGAGCGCTGATAGACGCGGGTGCCGACCTCATGCTTGGTCGAACGCGCAAAGAGCGCCACATTGGCGTCGGGGTCCACCTGCTCGACGGCTTCCGGATTGATCACCTGTAGCCTTGCGCGCGCTTCCGCGAGGCGGCGGGCATCCTCTTCGCGTTCCAGTTTCTGCTGGGCCTGGGAGGTCGCGTTCAGGTCGATGGACTGCGCGTTGGGGTCAATCCCGATGCCCGTCGGAGACGTTGCCAGATCGCCCGTCGGGATCGGCTGCGGATCACCTGCCACGACGATCTGACCTGCGTCCGGTATCTGGGTTTGTCCCTGCTGTAGCGGGTTTGGAGCAGGGGGCGTCACAATCACCGGTTGTGGCCTTTGGGTCACAGGTCCGGGCCGTGTCGGCAGCGGATCAAACGGGCCGCGTCCGCCAACCGGCTCGGTTGAGCAGGCCGCAACAAAAGCCGTCAGCATCGCCAAAATTGTCACTCGAAACATCGTCTTGCCTCTTTTTTCGATCTTCTCCGGCCGGTCTGCCTACCACCAGCGGGAGGCATGTGCAGAAAAGCCGCTTGCCTCTTCAAGGGCATACGCAGCATTCATCATATCAGCTTCGCCCCATGGCTGGCCAATTATTTGCAAACCGAGCGGAAGGCCCTGTTTGTCGAGCCCCGCAGGCACCGAAATGCCCGGCAGCCCGGCAAGGTTAACGGTGACGGTGAAAACATCGTTGAGATACATGCTGATCGGGTCGGCGTCGGCCATCTCGCCAATACCGAAGGCCGCAGACGGGGTTGCCGGTGTCAGGATCGCATCGACACCATCGGCGAAAACCGTCTCGAAGTCCCGCTTGATCAGCGTGCGGACCCGCTGGGCGCGGCGGTAATAGGCGTCATAGAATCCGGCCGACAGGACATAGGCCCCGATCATCACCCGACGCTTGACCTCGGCTCCGAAACCCTCGGCGCGGGTGCGCTCATACATCTCGGTGATGCCCTCGTTGGCGCTGATTTTGGCGCGGTGGCCGTATTTCACGCCGTCATAGCGGGCGAGGTTGGACGAGGCCTCGGCTGGCGCGATCACGTAATAGGCGGGCAGGGCGTATTTCGTGTGGGGCAGCGAGATGTCCACGATGTTGGCGCCTGCGGCTTTCAGCTTCGCGGTACCTTCCTGCCAGAGCGCTTCGATCTCGTCGGGCATGCCATCGATGCGATATTCGCGCGGGATGCCGATGGTCTTGCCCCTGATATCGCCGGTGAGTGCCGCCTCGAAATTCGGGACGGGCAGGTCTGCGGAGGTGCTGTCCCTGGGGTCGTGGCCCGACATCGCTTCCAGCATGATGGCCGCGTCGCGCACCGATTTGGTCATCGGTCCGGCCTGATCGAGCGAGGAGGCGAAAGCGACCACTCCCCAGCGCGAGCAGCGCCCATAAGTGGGTTTTACGCCGACAATTCCCGTGAAGGCAGCGGGTTGGCGGATCGAGCCGCCCGTGTCGGTGCCGGTAGCCGCAAGGCAGAGATCGGCTGAAACCGCCGAGGCCGAGCCCCCGGACGAGCCGCCTGGCGTCAGGGCGGCGTTCGAGCCCTTGCGCTGCCAGGGGCTGATCGCCGGGCCATAGGCCGAGGTCTCGTTAGATGAGCCCATGGCGAACTCATCCATGTTGAGCTTGCCCAGATGAACGGCACCGCGTTCCCAGAGCTTGGCCGTGATGGTGCTCTCATAGGGTGGTTTGAAGCCGGTCAGGATGTTGGAGCCTGCCTGCGCGGGCACGTCCTCGGTGCAGAAGAGGTCTTTGATCCCCAGCGGGACGCCGCACATGTCCGGCGCATCACCGGCCGCAAGCCGCGCGTCGGCGGCACGGGCCTGTTCCAGCGCCTTCTCGGGTGTCTTTGCGCAAAAGGCGTTGAGCGCATCGGCGGCCTCGATCTCGGTCAGGCAATCCGTCGTGATATCCTCGGAGGTGAAGGACCTGTTGCGCAGACCCTCACGGGCCTGGGATATGGTCAGTCTGCTCAGCTCACCCATGGATCACTCCACCACTTTGGGCACCGCGAAGAAGCCTTCACGGGCATCGGGTGCATTGGCGAGAATGCGCTCGGGATAGCCGCCGTCGGTGATCTCGTCGGGGCGGCTCTTGAGGTCCATGGGCGTGACCGACGTCATAGGCTCCACACCATCGACATCGACCTCATTCAGCTGCTCCATGAAGCCCAGAATGCCGGAGAGTTCCCCCGCCAATGCGTCAAGCTGATCCTCGGGCACCGCAATCCGGGCAAGATGCGCCACGCGGCGGGCTGTGTCCTTGTCAATCGACATGATCCTCGTCTCTCAGAGCCTGAAATTCCCAGTCGGTTTAGCGGGGGCGTGCGGGCAGGGCAAGAGGAGTGGGGCAGCCATTGCGCCTGTTGTCGGGGCGCGGGATGCCTCCGGCGGGGATATTTCTGGAAAAATGAAGCGGCTATCGGATGAGATGGCGGTGCAGCACCAGAATCATCCACCCGAGCAGAACCCCGTTCAGGATGTGCCAGAGGAAATGGGTGCCGATGGGCAGGATCGGGCAGACCGCCTCGTCTATCGAGCGGAAGGTGAGCGAGATGATCAGAAGGCCTGCGCCGATGGCCAGCCCTCTGGACGTTTCGGGATCGCGCGAGCGCATCATCAGAGCGTAGAGGGCGATCAGAAGCGCGACCGGAAGGTAGGCGACCGAGCCGTTCAGGGAGCCGACGATCCGGGTCAGGGCCCAGCCGGTGACGATCGCGAATGGGAAGAAGCCCGCCACGGCGGCAATGCCGGTCCATTGTGGCAGGTCGAAGAAGCGCGGCGTCGCGAAGAAGAGATAGGTCAGAATGAAGATCAGTATCGGCAGGACATCGGCCAGACTGGCCCAGCCGGTCGCAAAGGTGTGAAAGAGGAAGGAACCGGTGCCGATGATCGCAAGAATGCCGCACAGGATGCGCGCGCCGCGATCCGACTTGCCCCCCAGCATGGCCCAGACCACGATGGCCGAGATCAGGAAGGCGGCATTGGTGACCGCATTGAGTGGCTCCGACCAGAAGGTGGCATCCACCCGTTCGCAGTAGTTGTCGATCTGATCCAGCCAGCCCATCGTCTGCCCCTTGCAACCCATGGTGTTTTTGTCTGCAATGGAACGGCCATGCAAGGGAGGATTTTCGCAATGAAGCTGATCTGGTTGGGACATTCGGGATTTCGGCTGGAAATCGGCGATCAGGTTTTGCTGATCGAACCGTGGCTGACCGGCAACCCGTTCTTTCCGCAGGACAGGCGAGAGGAGGCGGTGCGCGGTGCGACGCATATCCTGCTGACCCACGCCCATGGCGATCATGCCGGCGATGCGCTTGAGATCTCTGGCGCGCAATCGGTGCCGATTGTCGGGATCTACGATCTGGTGAGCCGGTGGGAGGCGCAAGAGGGCGCCGATGTCATCGGCTTCAACAAAGGCGGCACCGTGATGCTGGGCGATGTCGCGGTGACCATGGTGAATGCGACCCATTCATCAAGCCTGAACGGTGATGGCGGGGCGGGATCGGAGGCGGGCTTCATGATCTCCCATGACGACCGCACGATTTATGTCTCGGGCGACACGGACGTGATGGCGGATATGGCGGTCTTTGAAGCGCTGCACCGGCCGGAGATCGGCGTATTGTGCATTGGCGGACATTTCACCATGGACCAGACGCGCGCGGCCTACGCCGCCAACACGTTCTTCAATTTCAAGACGATTGTTCCGTGTCACTATCGCACGTTCCCGCTTCTTGCGCAGGATGCGGGCGAGTTGAAACAGCTTTGGACCAGCGGCGAGGTGATCGAGCCGGAGGTGCTGGAGGCGATCGATCTCTGAGGCCATTTGGCAGGGATGCGCAAAAAATCGCGCAAATCTGCCACCTTCGAAAAAGAGTCTCGCTTGGGAGGGCCGCGGCCGCTAGAACGGTCTTACACACACAGTACCAATTCGCTCACCCCAACGAGCGAGGTGCAAAGCGATCAGCTTCTGCTGATCGCTTTTTTTTATCGTCTGTCCCCAAAGAAGGTTTTGAGCAGTGTCGCGGATGCGGTCTCCTGCAGGCCGCCATAGACCTCCGGTTTGTGATGGGCCTGCGAATGCGCGAAAATGCGCGGCCCGTGCTCGACGCCACCCGATTTCGGATCGCTGGCTCCATAGTAGAGACGCGCGAGACGGGCCGCAGAGATGGCGGCGGCACAGAACGGGCACGGTTCCAGCGTGACATAGAGGTCGAGGCCGGGAAGCCGCTCGGAGCCCAGGCTCGTGCAGGCGGCGCGGATTGCAAGCACTTCGGCATGGGCTGTGGGGTCGCACCTTTCGCGGGTCCGGTTGCCTGTGCGGGCAATGATCCGGCCCTTTGCGGGGTCCACGATCACGGCGCCGACCGGGGTTTCGCTCCGGTGGGCAGCGGCTTCGGCCTCTTCCAGGGCGATGTCCATCCATGAAGTGAATCTGCTCATCTCACAGTCTCTGCCGGGGTCGCGGCCCGTTGGCAAGGTCACAATCACCATGGTCACCGGCAACGGCTTGGGCTAAAGCGCTTGGCATGAGCTCTTCTGACACATCATCCGAGCGCATCGCGAAACGTCTGGCCCGCGCAGGCGTGGCCTCGCGCCGGGAGGCGGAGAAGATCATTCTGGCGGGCCGGATCGCGGTCAACGGCAAGATCATCGACAGTCCGGCGCTGAATGTGACAGACGCCGATGCGATCACGCTGGACGGGCAACCGATTGGTGCGAAAGAGCCGGTGCGGCTCTGGCGCTATCACAAACCTGCGGGGCTGGTGACGACCGAGCGCGATGAGAAGGGCAGAGCCACGATCTTTGACCGGATGCCGCCTGAATTGCCACGGGTGATGAGCGTGGGGCGGCTTGATCTGACATCCGAGGGCCTGCTGCTTCTGACCAATGACGGGGACCTGAAGCGGCGGCTGGAACTGCCTTCGACCGGTTGGGTGCGCAAATATCGCGTCAGGGCGAAGGGCGTGCCGTCCGAGGCGCTGCTGGAGCCGCTGCGCAAGGGGATCACCGTCGATGGCGAGCGGTTCCTGCCCATGCAGGTGAGCATCGACCGGCAGCAGGGCGCGAATGTCTGGCTGTCCATCGCGCTTCGCGAGGGCAAGAACCGGGAGATCCGGCGCGCGCTGGAGCAGATCGGGATGAGCGTCAGCCGCCTGATCCGGGTTTCTTACGGTCCGTTTCAGCTGGGCGAACTGGCCAGTGGGGCGGTTGAGGAACTGCGCCCGAAAATCCTGCGCGAGCAACTGGGGATCAAGCGCGAGACCGATCGGGTGACACCGGATGCCGCGAAGCCAAAAGGTCTGCGCAGTCGGACCGTGCGCCGTCCCAACCGCCGCTGATCAGGTGGGCAGGTGGGCGAACCGCGCCCGCGCGCCCCGCTCGATTGCGGCTGCGTGCAGACGGTCGATGTTCAGCTCAAAGCGGATTTCCTCAAGCAGGCGCAACTCGGCCTCATCGGCGGTTCCGTCAGCGGCCACCACATCGCATCCCAGCGCGTAAGCCGTCTCGAACAGATGCTCGGGCAGCGCATCGCGGACCAGACCGAAAAGCGCGTCCAGCCCGTCCTCTTCCTCGAAAAGATCGAAAACCGTCTGGGCAATTGTGCGGATGCGGTCCTTGTCATAGGTCTCGAAGATCGGAAGGCTGTCCACGATGCGCGAGATTGACAGCAACTCGGGCGCGGTCACCACCTCGTCAGAGGCGGATGCTGCGATCATCACGGCCACAAGCGCATCCTGCGGGGTCATGGAAGGAGGGATGGTGTCTTGCTCGGACATGGGTGGAACCGCCTTTGACTGGTCTTGCGTTGTATCGGCATATATCCATGCCTCCGACCGCCCGCAATGGTTTGCGACGTCGCGGGTCCTGCGTGATTGACCATCGCGCCCCTGCGCAGTATTGCGAGGCCCGATGGCCAAAGAGCCGAGACAGCACTGGACCCCCGAGAGATGACTGACCTGCAAGAGATAGCGATGGACGCGAAAGCATGGCCCTTTCAGGAGGCGCGGCGCATTCTCAAACGTCTCGGCGGCAAGGCACCCGAGAAGGGGTATGTGCTGTTTGAGACCGGATACGGTCCTTCGGGTCTGCCTCATATCGGTACCTTCGGCGAGGTGTCACGGACCACGATGGTCAAGCGGGCGTTCGAGACGATCTCGGACATTCCCACCAGGCTCATCTGTTTTTCCGATGACATGGACGGGCTGCGCAAGGTGCCGAGCAATGTGCCAAACCCCGAAGGACTGGCCGAAGACCTGAACCTGCCGCTGACGAAAGTGCGCGACCCGTTCGGCACGCATCCCAGCTTTGCCCATCACAACAATGCGCGGCTCTGCGACTTTCTCGATCAGTTCGGGTTCGAGTATGAATTCGCGTCCTCGACCGATTACTACACCTCCGGCAGGTTCGACGAGGCCTTGCTGAAATGTCTGGCCGAGTTCGACCGGGTGATGGAGGTGATGCTGCCGACATTGGGTGAAGAACGGCGCGCAACCTATTCACCTTTCATGCCAATTTCGCCCAGAACCGGACATGTCCTGCAAGTGCCGACGCTGGAGCGCAATCTGGACAGGGGTACAATCACCTATGCCGAACCCGATGGCGAGCGGATCGAGATCCCGGTCACGGGCGGCCATGTGAAACTGCAATGGAAGCCGGATTTTGGGATGCGCTGGGCCGCGCTCGGCGTCGACTATGAGATGTATGGCAAGGACCTGATCCCTACGGGCGAGTTGTCGACAAAGATCGCCCGGATCCTCGGCGGGCGCGCGCCCGAGCAGATGAACTATGAATTGTTTCTCGACGAGGGCGGTCAGAAGATCTCCAAATCCAAGGGTAACGGGCTGTCGATGGAGGAATGGCTGGCCTATGCCGCGCCCGAAAGTCTGCAGCTTTTCATGTTCCAGAAGCCCAAGACGGCCAAGCGACTTTACTTCGATGTGATCCCCAAGGCGGTGGACGAATATCACCAGCATCTGCGGGCCTATGCGGATCAGGACGCGAGCGCCCGGCTCAGCAATCCGGCCTTTCACATCCATGGGCATAACGTGCCGGCCAGCGATATGGTGGTCTCGTTCTCGATGCTTCTGAACCTCGCATCGGTATCAGTGGCAGAGGACAAGGAGGCGCTTTGGGGCTTCATCCGCAAGTATGCCGATGCCAACCCCGAGACCCATCCTGCGCTGGATGCGGCGGCGGGCTTTGCGGTGCGCTACTATCAGGATTTTGTCAAACCGCATAAAGAGTTTCGCGCCCCAGATGCCCGCGAGCAGGCCGCACTAAAGGACCTGCGCGATCAGCTTTCGACCTGGCAGGGCGAGACGGATGCGGAAAGCCTGCAATCGCTGGTCTTCGCTGTCGGGAAATCACATGAGTTTGAGCCTCTAAGAGACTGGTTTTCGGCGATTTATGAGGTTTTGCTTGGGGCAAAGCAGGGGCCTCGTTTCGGCGGCTTCATCGCTCTCTTCGGAGTTCCGGAGACCGTTCAGCTGATCGACGAGGCCTTGGCGCGGGGCTAGTCTGCCTGCCGCAATTGCCAGCCGGTCTGTTTGGGCAGGAAAGCCTCAACGGCTGCGGAGGCGATGACGATTGTGCCACCTGTCTCGTCATTCTCGACGTTCAGCCCGCCCCTGACGGCTGTGACCGTCGCGCGCCCGCGCGGCAGTTTCCCGGCCAGTGCGGTCGTGTCTACGGCCTTGGGGTCCTGCACGCCAATGGTGACCTGAACCCGCATCTCGCCATGGGAGAGGTCAAGTGCCTCGAAGAGCGGGATCGAGGAATGGCGGATGGCATCCTCGATGGCGCGCGCGGCGGCCTTGGTATAGTCCATGCCGTACTGGTCATTGCCCATGCCCATTTCGATGATGATGCGATGCTCGCTCATGCGCTCTTCTCCATGTCGAAAGACACCGATATCGCGGCATTTGCGATGATGGTGGGGTTGCCGTCCGCAAGCGGACGGGGAATATCGAGGCCGCCATGGCTGACCGTCACATTCGGCTGGCCATAGGGGAAGACGGCTTCAAGCTGCGCGACATCGACCTTCGAAGGGTCCTGCACGCCGATCTCGACCTTGATGATCATTGCATCCTTGGGGAAACCGAACAGTTCCGCCAGATTGATCGAGTTGTGCCAGAGGGCGTCCTGCAAGGCCCGCTTGGCGGCCTGCGTATAGTCGCCACGGCGCAGTGATGTGCCCATTCCGAATTCCGTCAGCAGTCGATGGGTCATTCATCCCTCCCGTTCCGATGCCTCTCCGATAGACCAGTTCGGCGCCGGTTTGAAGCGCGGGCTTTTGACTCTCCGCCCCACCAGCCTAGGTCTTTCGGCAACAGGTTGATGAGGAGGCGGGTATGTATGTGAAGGTTCTGGGACTGTTGCTGGTGGTGCTCATGGGGGCGCAAGGCCTTGCGCAATCTGCCTCGGACAGCATAAGGGGCGTAATCTCAAGCCAGTTGCAGGCGTTTCAGAGCGATGATTTCGTCACCGCGTTCACCTTCGCCTCGCCGGTCATTCGCGAGATATTCAGCACGCCGGAGAATTTCGGGCGGATGGTGCGAAACGGATTTCCGATGGTGCACCGCCCCGCGGATGTGCAGTTCTCCTCGCTGACGGAACGGGCCGGTCGCCAGTATCAGAGCGTGCTGATCAAGGACCAGTCCGGGCGCCTTCACGTTCTGGAATACGAGATGATCGAAGGGCCGGATGGCTGGCAGATCAACGGGGTCCAGTTCAAGAAGCCAAGCGCTGCCGGAGCATAAGGCACTGATTGTAAAGTCTTCTGAGCTTGTATCCGCGGGCAGGATTGAGGTTTTCTACCCAGGTGATCTGCCCTTCGAGACGGGCGCGGAATACGGGATCGGACAATCGGTTGTCAGCGTCCGATTTGCACGCGTGAAGGATTGCCTTGATCCGGTCAAATACAGGTCGGGGCAGGTTCAGATGCTGGTTGACCACGATGCCGGTGACCATCTGCCGATGCTGACAGGATTGTGCACGGGTTTTGGCGGGGTTGAGCGCGAACCCCTCATCGGTGAGAATGTCCGGCACGGATTTCAGGATGATGTCGTGGATAGCGCGCGCGCCCGAAAATGTCAGATCATCGGCGTAACGGCTGTAACTTGCACCCGCCCGCCGCGCCAGTCCGGCCAGTCTGCGATCGAGCGAAAAGCATGTCAGGTTTGCCAGCGCAGGTGAGGTCGGAGCCCCCTGCGGAAGATGCGGCAGGCTCAGCTTTGTCCGGTCCAGATCGGGAACGCGATCCAGAATGCGAGCGGGCGTGGCCAGCGTGCAAAGCCCGGTGAGGTTCCGGGCGACATTTTCCGGATAGCCAAGGCAGCGGAACAGGGCGAACACCCGGCCTGATGGCACTGACGTGAAGAAATCCTTGATATCAAAGCAGATTACCAATTCCTCGCCCGCGTGACGTTGCGCGCCCTGCTGACAGGAACGCCCCTTGACGAACCCGAAGGCATCATCGTGAGGCGGAACCTGGTCGAGAATACCCGTCAGAATGCGTCGCTGCATCGCCTTCAGCCGGGCCTTCGGCGCCTCGATCAACCGGTGACCGCCTGCGCGTTTGGGGCTGACATGCCAGTGATAATGATTGACCGCCATCTCCTCATGCATGTTGGCGCGGTTTTGCAGATCGGCATACCAGCCGAGCCGGTCCGGTGAGATGGCGAGCCAGCCGGCAAGACCTACCAGGCTTTCGAGTGCGGGCAAGGCGAGGTTGGCAAAGACGGGCAGGGGACGCATCTTGGGCGCGCGCAGGTCGGGAGTGGGCCAGGCTTTGCGGCTTCTGCTGTATCTTTGGATTTTCGGAAGATAGCGATGCCGCAGAAGCGTCTGTTTGATCGCCTCATGCGGTGGAGAGTAGAGTTGCGGATGTGCATCAAGAAGATCGGTCGCCAGGGCCGCTCGATCAAGGCCGAGCGCCTTGGGCAGGCGGCCCTCCAGCGTACGCGTAACATCCGCCTTGGTCCATGCGGAATTGGCCAGTGAGGTGGCAAGATTTGCGGCCAGGGCGCGAAGATCCATCTGCGTCTTGTCTCCAGCATGCAGTGGTCCGCGTCTTCAACCAAACCCGGTCCTGCGCGACAGGCCGTGGGCAACGCCCACTCGCTGTCGTGCGACGTATGGCAAACTCATATCAACTTGGGCGGGGATACCCCACCCTCCCGAAGCGGCAGATACCTCTGCGGGATGTCTTGAAGACGCGGCCACTTCCGCGCAGGATAGCCAGCCGCCGTTTTTGTGTCCAGCGCCGGGAACTGCCCATCTTTTAATAAAATTTTAGCAAATTGCAGGCATGGTTTTGATCGAGCGCAGTCCGGGGCCAGACCTCGCGCCGTTTCATCCACGAGAGCTATTTCAGAAAGAACCATGACCGCCGTTTGTCATGGGCGCCCCAATCCGTCGCGGGCCATGGTTCCATTGTGACCAAAAGGAATTTTGCAACATGAACAAGGCAGTGACCGACGGAATTGATTTCATGCCGCCTCCGTTTGCGGACGGTCTGGAAGACTGGTCGGCAGGTGACGGAACGCCGGGCAGCACGACCTACGCCACCGATCCGACGGGCAATCTGGTCACTGGTGATCCTGATTTCGGCACCTGTCTGGAGCTGCAGAAGATCGTCAGCACGCAGGCGCTGCGCTACATGGGCGAGGTGCCGGTTCTGCCGGGGTGCTATCTGGAAGTCACGGCCCGTGTGAAGGCAATCAGCGGGCCGCTGCCGCAGGTTCGCATTGCGGGCTATGCCGGTGGGACAGGCGGGCAGGCGATCACGCCGCTCACAGACAATGCCCCAGCCGTGCAACTGACCGAGTACGGACGTGTCGAGACGGTCTCGGCCATCATCGCTCTGGGTGACCGGCCGGGTGTCAACATGGTCTTCGCCAGCGGCACGGTTTATGGGCATCTCGGGATCGACATCTCGGGCGATATCGGGTCACTGGTTCGGGTCGAATCCATCAAGGTGCAGGACCGCACGGTCTACTTCCACCGCGATCTCATGGACTGGGTCGATGTGCGCGACTATGGCGCGGTCGGTGATGGTGTCACGGATGATGCCGCAGCCTTTGAGGCTGCGGACGCGGTTGCCGATGGGCGGGATATCCTGGTCTCGGCAGGTAGCTATTTTCTGAACAAGAACATCACGCTGGTGAACCGGGTCCGGTTTGAGGGAACAGTTGTCCAGCCGAGCGAGTACAGCTTCATCCTGCGCGCGTTTTTCGACTTCAACGCCTATATCGACGCGTTCGGTGACGAGACGACGGCACTCAAGAAAGCACTGCACGCGCTCTTCAACTTCTCGGATCACGAGTCGCTTGATCTCAATGGGCGACGGATCCAGCTTGACGCACCGATTGATGTCGCGGCGGCCGTCAGCAACATTACCAATTTCGGCAACCGGCGGGCGATCCGCAACGGCCAGTTCTCGGCCAACGACACGGCTGCCTGGACGCCTGATGTTGTGACAAGCAATGCGGGCTACAGTCCGTCGGCTTCGCACACGCTGACCGGGGTGACCAATATCGCGGCCATCGCCGTGGGCTCGCTGGTCGAGGGCTTTGGTGTGGGGCGGGAGGTCTATGTGACCGCCAAGGACGATGGCGCGGGCGAGATCACGTTGAGCCAGCCGCTCTACGGGGCCGCGAGCAATCAGAGCTACACCTTCACCCGGTTCAAATACATGCTCGATTTCTCGGGCTTCGTATCGATCAACCGGTTCCAGATCGAGGATATCGAATTTCTCGGCAACCGGCGCGGGGCGGGCATCATGCTGCCGCCTGCCGGTATCGCCTGGTCGATCCGCGATTGCTGGTTTGCGCGCCCTGCGCATCGGTCGATCACGTCCATCGGGGACGGGTGCAACGGGATCTCGATCGACGGCAACCAGTTCCTCGCCTTTGACGATGACGAGACCGTGGCCAACCGCACAAGCGTCTGCTTCAACACCAACAAGAACGATATCAAGGTGCGAAACAACCGGGCTGTCGATTTCCTGCATTTCGGCGTGATGGCCGGTGGCGGCCATATCATCACCGGCAACCATTTCTGGCAGGATGACGGCGTTGCAGGTGGCGACCGAAGCGCGGGGCTGGTGCTGTGCCAGCCAAATGCCAAGACCACGATCACGGCCAATTATGTCGACAACTACTCCATTGATCTGACCAATGAATATGACCCCTACCCGGATCCGTTTCCCGGCAAGGGACCGTTCGGGACGCTGACCATCACGGGCAACATCTTCACCGGGAAGGATGTGCCGAGCTGGTTCACGTTCATCCGGCTTCTGCCCATCGGAACGGGGCACCCGATTGACGGGATCAGCGTGATCGGCAATGCGTTCAAACCCTTTGGCGGACCGACGATGGACCGGGTGGACTCGGTCGATACGTCGCGGGGATCCATCGATCACAGCCAGAGCAAGGGGATCGAGTTTCATTCGAACTCGTTCCGGGACGTGGTCCATCGCACCGAGAGTCCCGCGACAGTGCAGATCGAACAGACCTCGCGCGCGCAGAACTGGGACCTGTCGCTTGCTGACAAGTTGCCGTTTGGCGGCCGGGCGCTTGGTGCGGAGGGGCTGACGGCGCTCGGGCCGATCGAGAACGCGTCGAGCACCGTCACGGCGATGCCCTATGTCGATCTGGAACGGGGCGCACTGGGTCAGGACATCCGGGTCAGGTGGCCGGAGAGTGTAAGCGGTAAGGTTCAGTTGAAGATCCGATCCGATCTGCCGTCCTGACCCGCTCCTCTGATCGCTGGAAAGGATTTGGTAACCAATTTGCAGTAAACGGTTAATCCGGTCCAGCGATCGGAGTGGTGTTATGAGACCTTTGAGTTATCTGACGGGGCTTTTGATGGCCCTGTCCGCCTGCGGAGGGGGCGGCGGCTCTGGCGCATCCAGCAATCAGGGAACGGGCGGCGGGCAGGTCGGGACGGTGCCGGATTTCTCCACGACCGCAACGCCGGTACCCGACAATGCGCCGACCTATTTCCTCTATAACTCCGCGGACTATATCGGCACACAGATCCCCGTGCTTCTGGCGGGCGTGATGGCTGACACGCAAGGTGACCTGCGTGCGGTCTCGGGTGCCGCTGACGTGACGCTGCTGCCGCCGCTGATCACCGGACAGCGCCCGCGATTGCAGATTGCCATGGGCGGGGAGACCCATGTTTTTACCTTCAACGACAGCTCTCAGGAATATGTCGATGATGAGGGGCGCGAGTTTCGCGATCCCGGCTTCTTCACGACCATCGAGATGACCGAACCGGATGGCGATTTCTTCGATCTTCTGGGGGGGCTGCAGGCGTCTCCGGCCTCATTGCCATCAAGCGCTGTCTATACGGGCATCGCGTCGGTCTATCTGGTGGATCAGAACGGGGGGACGGCCAACTCCGATCTTGAGCGGGGTAACGGGCAGGTGGCGCTTACCCTCAACTTCGCGGCCGGGACCTTCTCAGGCGACGTCTTCGACGGGACCATTTTTGCGGGGCAGGGCAACGAGCAGCAGGTCGTGATCTCGGCCAGTGGCGCAATAGCCGGTGCGGATTTCGCGGGCACGAGCCTGACTGCGACAACGGACGCAAGCGGCGGGACGTTCACGATCAGTGACGCCGAGCTGACCGGTACGGTGCTTGAGAATGGCGGGCTGAAGGCTGTCGGTGTCTATAGTGGCGATTACGCGCTGAGCGGCTCGGGCGGGACGCTTGAAGGCGCGCTCGTCGGCGATTTCACCGGGTTCAGGAACTAGGCCTGCAGCGACGCGAGCAATAGCGCACCTGATCCCAGACCTTCGCCCATTTGCGCCGCCATGTGAAAGGCCTGCCGCAGGTCACGCAGATCTTCTGAGGCAGATTTGGTTTTCGATGGGCCATGGAGGAGAGATAGGAGGCTTGGCACCGTCGGCAAGCGCGCTAAGCTGGGGTCAGTTCAACGAGGTGCTGCCCATGCCTGCCCGCTATGCCCCCTACCTGTTTGGCTTCCTGCTGTCCGGTTTCATGTCGCTGATCGTCTCGGGCGTGGCGACCTGGCGGGCGCTTGGACTGACGGAGGGGTTCTTCGGTCTCTGGATGGGCGCATGGATGTCGGCCTGGCCGGTGGCGTTCGTGGCCCTTCTGGTCGTGCGCCCGGCGGTTCAGAGAATTGTCGAGGCGATGGTGCGCTGAGCCTGTGCTATACTGAAGCCAGAGAGGAGACCGCCCATGCCCGTTGTCGATCCTGATGCCGCCTACCAGACCGTGATCACGACCTTCGAGGTCAATCCCGGAACCTGCGCCGATCTCATCGACAAGCTGAGCACGGCCTATGCCGATTTCATCCGGCGGCAACCGGGGTTTGTGTCGGCGGCCATCCATGTGAACGACGCACAGACCCGGATCGCGAACTACTCGCAATGGGTGAAGCGGGAGGACTTCCTGGCGATGTTGCGCTCAGACGAGATGCGCGCCCATACCCGCGAGTTCACCAAGCTCTGCCGCAGTTTCGAGCCGGTCTTGTATGATGTGGTGGAGGTGAGCCGCTCTCCGTGAAGAATTAGTCTTGCCGATATCCCTGCCCTGCGGCACCGCCGGGCATCGGCCCCGCGTAGACTGATCACCCAGTTCAGACTTACAAGAGCTAGGTTCTTTCACTTTTCCAGTGATTTGCCGAGCACTTTTTGCAAAGTAATCTGGTAGAGTAACTGCGCTCAATGACAACACAACCTGACAAGAAGTACTTACCGCACATCTCACAAATTCTCGTTGGCGCGGGTACATCTGAAATGTCCGAATTTCGAATTCTTTCATAAAGTTTCATTTTTTTAACTTTCACATAGGTTTCTGCTTTCAATTGCATAAAACTGCCCACCGACTTTGACAGTTCTTTCCACTTAGTAAGCTTTGTGCCTCGTTTAATAACCTCACCCCATCTTCCGCCGTGACTTCCCCTTGAACCCGCGCGTCCCGCCGCGACCGGCCTTGCTGCGGCCTCCGCTCTCTGATGCGGCCTCGACGGCGAACTGACGGGCCAGTGGATCGTCGGCGATGGCGAGGTCCACGGCCTCCAGCCGTTTGACCTCGTCGCGGAGACGTGCGGCCTCCTCGAATTCCAGGTTCTCGGCGGCCTTCATCATGTCCTTGCGCAAGGCATCGAGATGGGCGGCGAGGTTCGCGCCCACCATGGGTTTCTCGACCTTGGCGGTGATACGCGACTGGTCAGTGTCAGCGGGGAAGAGGCCGTCGAGCACGTCATTGACGTTCTTCTTGATCGTGGCCGGTGTGATGCCGTGGGCTTCGTTATGGGCCTGTTGTTTCTCACGCCTGCGGTTGGTCTCTCCCAGTGCGCGCTCCATCGAGCCGGTGATCCGGTCGGCATACATGATGACCCGGCCATCGACGTTCCGCGCGGCGCGGCCGATGGTCTGGACCAGGGAGGTCTCGGAGCGCAGGAAGCCCTCCTTGTCCGCATCAAGGATCGCGACCAGCCCGCATTCGGGAATGTCGAGCCCCTCGCGCAGCAGGTTGATGCCCACCAGCACATCGAAGGCGCCGAGGCGCAGGTCGCGCAGGATCTCGATGCGTTCGATCGTGTCGATGTCGGAGTGCATGTAGCGCACGCGGATCCCCTGCTCGTGAAGGTATTCGGTCAGGTCCTCAGCCATGCGTTTGGTCAGCGTGGTGACGAGCACCCGGTTGCCTTTGCCCGCGACGATGCGGATCTCGTCGAGCAGATCATCCACCTGGGTCTCGACGGGGCGGATTTCAACGGGTGGATCAAGGAGGCCGGTGGGGCGGATCACCTGTTCGGCGAAGACGCCGCCCGATTGCTCCAGCTCCCATTTCTGCGGGGTGGCAGAGACGAAGACCGATTGCGGGCGCATCGCGTCCCATTCCTCGAATTTCAGGGGACGGTTGTCCATGCAGGAGGGCAGGCGAAAGCCATGTTCGGCCAGCGTGAACTTGCGCCGGTAATCGCCGCGATACATGCCGCCGATCTGCGGGACGGAGACATGGGACTCATCGGCAAATACGATGGCGTTGTCGGGGATGTACTCGAAAAGGGTAGGGGGCGGTTCACCCGGCGCGCGGCCCGTCAGATAGCGGGAATAGTTCTCGATCCCGTTGCAGACGCCGGTCGCCTCCAGCATCTCAAGATCGAAATTGGTGCGTTGTTCGAGGCGTTGTGCCTCCAGCAGTTTGCCCTCGGCCACCAGTTGATCGAGGCGGACCGCAAGCTCGGCCTTGATGCCCTTCATCGCCTGCTGCATCGTCGGGCGCGGGGTGACGTAGTGGGAGTTCGCGTAGATGCGGATCTTCTCCAGCGTGTCGGTTTTCTGGCCGGTCAGCGGGTCAAACTCGACAATCGATTCCAACTCTTCGCCGAAGAAGGAACAGCGCCAGGCGCGGTCCTCCAAATGGGCGGGCCAGATCTCCACACTGTCGCCGCGCACCCGGAATGAGCCGCGCTGGAAGGCGGCATCGTTGCGCTTGTATTGCTGGGCCACAAGATCTGCCATGACCTTGCGCTGATCATAGCTGTTGCCGGTGATCAGATCCTGGGTCATGGCGCCATAGGTCTCGACCGAGCCGATGCCGTAGATGCAGGAAACCGAGGCCACGATGATCACATCGTCGCGTTCCAGAAGCGCGCGGGTGGCGGAGTGACGCATCCGGTCGATCTGCTCGTTGATCTGGGATTCCTTCTCGATATAGGTGTCCGAGCGGGCGACATAGGCCTCGGGCTGATAGTAGTCGTAGTAGGAGACGAAATACTCGACCGCGTTTCCCGGAAAGAATCCCTTGAACTCCCCATAGAGCTGGGCGGCAAGCGTCTTGTTCGGGGCCAGAATGATCGCCGGGCGCTGGGTTTCCTCAATCACCTTGGCCATTGTGTAGGTTTTGCCGGTGCCCGTGGCCCCCAGCAGAACTTGATTCTGCTCGCCGTCGCGGACGCCCTCGACAAGCTCGGCTATTGCTGTCGGTTGATCTCCAGCAGGCGAAAATTCGGTATGCATTACAATGGCTTTCCCGCCATCGAGCTTTTCGCGCGGCTGCGGGGGCTGGTGGGATTGCAATGCGGGTTCGGTCATCTCGGTCTCCTCGATCCTCACTCAAGATGCGTCTTTGGACAGGCCTTACAAGGTTAAAAAAGAATTAAAACCTTAGGTTGAGTCATAAAAATAAAAACAACTTTTTAGGAATTTCTTTGTTGCGCAGTAACCATCATACGGCCTAAAGTCTAAGGGCAAGCAGCAAGACTGTCGTCAACCGGGTGCAGCACCACCCACCCCACCCCTCACTCCCTCGTATCCGGTTGACGACGACTTCTCCCCCCAATCTTTATCCGATGCCTTTGACAGATATTGTCAGGAGATAATGCGCGCGGTAGCGGCATTTCAGCTTGCCAACATCCGGCCATTTTGGGAAACAAGAACAGTGAACCCAAAGGAGCCCGGCAATGTCAGCACGGATCTATCAACCGGCCCGAAATGCGATGCAGTCAGGGCAGGCGAAGACCCATCAATGGGTACTGGAGTTCGCGCCGGCCGAGCGTCGCGTGAAGGACCCGCTCATGGGCTGGACGGGGTCGGGGGATACGCAGACCCAGGTCATGATGCAGTTTGACAGCCGCGAGGCTGCGGTCACCTATGCAGAGCGCAATGGGATTGCCTATCAGATTGAAACGCCCAAGAAGCGCCGCCACATCATCCGACCGGGCGGCTATGGCGACAACTTCGCGCACAGCCGCAAGGCGGCCTGGACGCACTAGCCTTGAGCGCGCGCTAGTTCTCGAATTCGATCGGAATGCCGGAGCGGGGACGGTTGTAGATTGAGTTCCGCCATTCCAGTCCGGCGAATGTCACACCATCAAAGGCTGCCATGTTGAGCGGAGGCTCATATGGTACATAGGTCTCCACCAGAATGACCGTATCCTTGTCGGCCATTGTCGGCAGGTCGTAGTCCGGCAGATCTTCAGTCTTGATCGGTTTCGCATAGCGCGTCGGATCTGGGTCTCCGTCTCCAATGCCGGGATCGAATTCGGGGTCAACCTCGAACCTTGACCAGTTCACGATGTAATAGTCGTTGTTCGGATCACCGGTATCGATGTCATACTCGACGATGTACTGGATGCTGGTGATCCGCAGCCATTTGCCCGCAGGCGAGTTCGGGATCAGGTTTTCCTGCAACTCGAAGAGCTGCTGCATCATGTTCGGCGTCACCTTATCCTCACGGGAGACGATGTCCCCTATGGTGTAGGCGGCTTTCGATGCCCGGCTTGTGGTCAGAAACGCGTCGAAAAACACAAAGGTCGAGGCGAGCGCGAAGATGAGCAGGGGGAAGATGATCACGAACTCAACCGTGACCGAACCGTCCTCGTCCCTTACAACCCGTCTGGATCTGCGTTGCATAAAAGCGCGCATGTTTCCTACCTCATGGCTCATTGTTGAACGCAGAATAGGAGGTCAGGCGAAAGCCTCCATTCGGTTCCTGCGGTAGGCGAGCCCCCAGCCCGATAAGCGGAAAAATTGGGTCGACGAGTGCACAGACGCGCACGAACATGATCTCAGTCGGAGCGCCCGGGTTGAAGCCGGTGGTCGGTTCGAAGTCAACGATACCCCGATCATAGCATTCAGCCGTTGCCCCGGGCCAGTCCACGTTGACATCGTTGGGATCGATCCGGGTCATCTCGACAACGAGTGTCGAGTTGCAATCATCAATGATCGTCGCGATGTCGCAGATATCGTTGCGGATCTTGGCGCGGGTCGGGTTGTTGTAGAGCCCCAGCCGGACAGAGCGCATCGCAAGATCGGTGCCACGATCCAGCATCATCGACTTTGTCATGATCCAGCCAGCTTCGAACATCGCCAAAACCACCGCGATGAACAACGGGAAGACGATCACGAATTCCACTGTCGACGAAGCGCTTTCGTCCTTCCGAAAGCGCTTCGCTGATCTGCGAAACAGGCGAAGCCGGTCCATCACTGGGTCAACCGCAGCTTGTTGATGGTTTCGGCAATCGTGTCGAACGTCTGTTCGATATTGGTGCCGTCAGCCTCGTAGCTGTATTCGTCCGTGGTGGCGCAGGCCTTCATCAGCGCCGCCGCGTTTTGACGACGTCCCTGCTCACCATCGTCGATACCCGCTTCGTTCGGGTTGATCTCGAAGCCAATGGTAAAGAGCACCACACCCTCGTCCCGGATCGCCTTGCACTGCGCCAGAGAAAGCATCGTTGACTGCACGCGGGTCGTCAGCGTCTCCAGCGGCCTTACGTCACCTATCTTGCTGGATGCGAAGTTCCGGCGATTGGGTGTACCCCAGCGTTCCTTCCAGGATGTCGTCTTGTAGTAGCCCGCATACTCCCAAGTATCGCCGACAAGGTTGTAGTAGGGCCAGGATGTGTCGTCATTGGTGTAGAAATCTGATTTGAGCCGGTCCTGGCCGGTGATCTGACCATCGGTCAGGAACACGAGATATTTCTCGTTGTCCTCGTCATCGAATGTCGAGGGGCGAAGATCAAGCTCGTCCGACTGGCTACCGTCAGATGTCAGCAGCGTAACGGTGCCATCGGCGAGCATGTCTTCAAGAACCGGTGCCATGTCGGGGGACAGAAGTGCCGCGCCCCATGCGAGGCCGTACTGAATGCCCGTTGCCTCATGTGCTACCAGACCGTCGATGGCGGTATGCAGATCGCTGATGTTGTTCGAGAACGGCACAATCGCGCTTTCATCCGCGGGGCACCAACCCCAACGCTGTGCACCATAGGTGCTGCCATCCGGCGTTCCGGTTTCATTCGGATCGTTGAAATCGTTGGTTAAATCGTTCTCCCAACCGTAGTTGAAGAAATCCATCTCGTCGCGAGTGATCGTCGGGTCGAGGCCGGGCTCGGAGAAGTCACCCAGATCAACACCTGTCGGCTGCATTGAGTCTGTATCCTCGTCATAGGCGTAGGCGTCGATGGTCAACCAATCCGCATCGGTGAAATCGCCGACCTGCTGGAGATCGTTCTCTCCCAGATTTGCGGTTCCCAGTCCCGTGGAGCCGTAGTTACCACCATCAAGTTCGATGCAGTTCCCGTACGGATTTGTGTTTGTCACCGAATAGTAGTTGGACAGAGGTCCGACATTCACCTGGCCCGCATAGGGGACGAGCGAGATCGTTGTCCGGTTCATCCGGTCGCCCTGAAGCATTGTGGACACAAACTTCTTGGCGGCCTCGCGCATGTCATAGAGACGCGACGACTGCCGCATGGAGGACGACACATCGAGAACAAGTGAAATTTCAAGGTTGGCCTGACGCTGTTCAGCTGATCCCTGAGCGATGACGCTCATCGTGGGAATGCCGACGAGCCGCAGGAAGATGGTGTCGAACTCAACCGTTGCCTGCACGCCGACTTTGCGGCGGGTTTCGAGATTGATGTACTCGGTGACAGTGGCGACGGGGGGCTTGGTGTCATTCCACTTGCGCGAGTTGGCAATGTAGTCATCGAGAATTGGTTGTGGTTCGAGCTGTTGTCCGAACTCGGCGGCGGCGAGAGCGCCGCGATCGAGGGCATTCTGCAACTCGGCGCGGTAGGTCTCATGACGCATGAAGTCGACCGCCATTCCGGCGCCGACCAGCATGATCACAAACAGGACGACAGCAAATGCTGTTAGCGACCCGCGCTCATCTCTCTTGAAGGTACTTGCACAACGCGCCGCTTGGCGCACCATTGCTGAAACAGTGCTCATTCTCTTTAGCCCCTTCCGCACATGCGCGACATGCACATGACACCCCCGCCTTGCATACTAGGAATATGGCTGCAATTTGTCAAAAGAGTGCGTGTCTCGAACGGGGAAAATCGACTCACTTTGACCCGTTAACCACTTGTGACGATTGAATTAAGCATCTGTTAACCTTTGAGCCGCCACTCCTTACCTTACGTCAACCGGGTCACTTTCTCCCATCGGCTATGAGACGCCCATCTCTCAAGAGCGATGTATAGCCGTTTGTTTTAAATAAGGAAATTTTGCTAACTTTTTCGAACGCCAAAAGTTATCCACAGCACCGGGGGTATCGGCGTGCCGCTGCCACATTCGTGATCGGTCAGAATAGGGGGGAGTTTATGCATTAACTTCCCATTCGCGCCGATCCGGTCCAGGGCCGCGCGAGAATCTGCCGATCCGCCGGTTTGATTCAATCTCCGGGGGCGAATCGCATCGCCGATTTCGCCTCTGGCGTTAAGCAAGATCGGTTTCGTGCAGAGATTGAGGGGAATACAGCATTCCCTGCGCCCCGAAAAGCGTCCCCCATTTGCTGTCGGCAGGACCGCAGGGCGTGGCGGCAATGCGTCCCTGCTCCCAAATCTGGAGATTTCTGTCTCAATCCGGCACATTACCGGCGTAATTCTGAGCCGGTGCCAATTTTTTGACAGAATTGGAGTCTTTCAAGCCACCTGTAGCGTAATGCGTGTAGCGCCTTTTTGTTCGAGGCATGACTTTCGGGGACGCAATTAGGTATGAGACAGATGCAAAGAGCGGCTGCTGTCGCCCTTCTGGTCGGTCTGTTTGGCTGCGGCACGACATCCGATGGAACCCTGCGCCCGGAGGCGGCGGCCTTTGATCAGGTTATCGCGGCGTCGGCGGAGGAGGTCTCGACCTGGCGTCTGACGGGTGTCCGGGTGGCGGTGCCGACGGAATTGCGCGTGGCCCGCAACCCCGATGAGTTGTTTCCCAAGCAGGAGATTGTCTGGTGGGGCGATCCGGATGGCAATCGCCGCGCTCAGGTTGCAAAGATCGTCGAGGATGCGGCCAAGCTCGGTGCCATCGGCCTGCCGGGACGGCGCAACGTGGTGCTGGAGATCAAGGTGGCGCTGTTTCATGGCGTGACGCCGCGCGCGCGCCGCAGTCCGGTCGCGCCCGCCTGGCATGACATCAATTTCTCCGCCACGATCCGGGATGCGTCCAGCGGAGCAGTGCTTGCGCAGGAGAGTTCGCTGAACGCCGATATCATTGCGTTTCGCGGCACCCAGGCGCAGAAGGCCGAACGTGAGGGGCAGACGCAGAAGGTCCGCGTCTCGAACCGGATCGCGCTCGTCGTGCATGAATGGCTGGAATCGAGCGGTGCGGATTTCGGTTTCGCGCAGCCGCGCCTTGTGAGACCCCGGCCCCCCGTGACCCCGAGGCGAGTAACGGCACCCGCGCCGGTCCCCGAGCCGGTTGTCCCACCCGTCAAGGAAGCGCCAAAGCCGAAAAGGCCCGAGAAACTGCCAGACGGGTCCAACTTCCAGAAACTTTGAGGTCTAGAACCCCAGTGCGGTACGGGCCGAGCCAAAGGCCGCGCTGAGGAAACGGTCGGTGCCTGCCCCGATATCGTCGAGCGACAGGATTTCCTCCGCCGTTGCGATCATGCCGACAAAGCCCTCCCTGTGAACATGCCCCGGAGCAGGCGCTTGGCCCAGCTTCGCCGCGTCGGGCGCGGGCCAGGGGTTCACATAGAAATAGGGCTGCGCATAGCTTTCGTCGCCCGGCGACAGACCGCAGCCGATGCCGCGCGCCTCCTCCGCATCGCCTTCCTCAAGCGATACATAGATGGCAATGTCGAAATGATGCGGCCAGACACGCACCGGACCGGGGCCGGGGGTGAGGCCAGTCGTTTCATCGCGCAACCGCTCAAGACCTGCCGAGGCGAGGCTGTACCAGCCCGCCAATGTGCCAAGCGTGTCCGGCAGCGTGTCAGGGAAACGGGAGACCGCCTCCGCATCCTGCGGCAGTTCATAAGGGCGGCTGGCCTCTGTCGTGGGCCGCAATCCATGGGTCTGCAAATGCTGGTCGAGCCAGTCGGATGCATCGACGACCCTGCGCCCGGCAAGCGGGTAGTGGCCGTCGGGTACCCCTTTCCGCAAGCAGACCAGTGTCAGATCGGGGAGCGATAGGCCGATCTGCTCGGCCCCCATGGACTGGCTGAGAAACATGCGCCGATCGGCATCCCAGATCAGGCTGGAATGGCTGTCATCGGCGACCGCATCAAGGTTGGCGCGGGCTGCAAGGCTGAGTGGCTGGACCGCACGATGCGCCAGCGCCACTGCCGGTCCAAGATCGGATGTGGCGGTCAGATCGAAGGCGTTTGTCATTGTCCTGTCTCCTCAGACCAGATCGGCATCGGTCATGATCTCGACCAGCGCCGGGCCGTCGACGGCCAGCGCCTCGGCAATCGCGGTCTCGATTTCGGCGGCATCGGTCACCTTGACGCCATGTCCGCCACAGGAGCGTGCAAAGATCGCGAAGGACGGGTTCTGCAGGCTGGTCTCCCAGACCGGCCACTCGCCTGCGCGTTGTTCCTTGGAGATCTTTCCAAGCTCGCCGTTGTGCAGAAGGATATGGGTGATATCCATGCCGTATTTCACGGCGGTGGTGAACTCCATCGGATATTGCCCAAAGCCGCCATCGCCGGAGATCGAGATCACCTTGCAGCCCTTGAGGCTCTCCTTGTCCTGGGTTGCGGCCCAGGCCCCCATGGCGGCCGGGAAGCCGAACCCGATGGAGCCAAGATAGCCCGACATCAGCACCCGCTGGGTCCCCTTGGTCTCGAGATAGCGTCCGAAGGAATAGGTGTTGTTGCCGACATCGACCGCGAAGATCGTGTTCTCAGGCGCAAGCCGCGCCAGCGTGGCGAAGATCGCGGCCGAGTGGATGCCCTTGCCCTGATCCTCGGCAAGACGGCGGTCCTTCTCTGTGCGCCAGATGCGCCAGCGCTCGGCCAACTCGGTGATCTGGTCATCTGCCTCGCTGTTGCGCTTCAGCTCCCCGCCGATGGCGGCACAGAAGGTCGAAAGCTCGCCCCAGATGGGCAGGGCGACGGGATGGAACTTGCCAAGCTGCATCCGGTCATAATCGACCTGAATGATCGGTTTGGAGCGCTCGATGCCGGTGTGGTTGGAGAAGCTGGTACCAAGCGCCAGGATCAGATCGGCCTCATTCATGAACCAGCTTGCAATCGGTGTGCCCGAGCGGCCCATCACGCCGCCTGCATTCGGATGATCGTCTGGGATCAGACCCTTGGCCTTGAAGGTGGTCATCACCGGCGCACCGATCTTTTCAGCCAATGCGATGATGGCTTCGCGCGCGCCATAAGCCCCGTGACCCACGACAATGATCGGACGTTTCGCATCGCCCAGCATCTTCGCTGCCGCCTCAAGATCAGCGGTGGAGGGCGTGATCTCGGGCCGTGCGACACGCCCCTTGGGCGCACTCGGCTCCTGATCCGAGGCCATGGTCTGCATGTCGTCGGGGAAGATCAGATGCGCCACGTCCTGCTCGACAATCGCCGATTTGCAGGCCAGCGACATCAACTCTGCGTGGTTCGAGGTCGAAAGCACGGTTTGCGAGAACCGGCTGACGGCCTGAAAGGCGGAGCTGAGGTCGATGTCCTGAAACGCGCCGGGGCCGAAGACCTGTGTCTGCACCTGACCGGTGAGCGCAAGCACCGGCGCGCGGTCCACCTTGGCGTCCCAGAGGCCGGTCAGAAGGTTGGTCGCACCGGGTCCCGCGATGGTCAGGCAGGCGGCGGGTTCTCCGGTCAGCTTGCCATAGGCCGAAGCCGCGAAGGCAGCAGCGCCCTCGTGCCGGATCCCGTAATATCTCAGATGCTGCTCCCCGACCGATACCCGGACCGCATTGGCCAGCCCCAGATTGGAATGCCCGACCATGCCAAAGACCGACTGAACGCCCCAGTTGGTCATAGTCTCGACCATTACGTCGGTTGCGGTGCGGGTGCGCGGCGGCTCGGGCTCAAGGCCTATGAAGATCTCGCCATCGCGGATCTCGACGGGAAAGAGCTTCTGACCCGTATCCTCATGCCCACCGGGAGGCGCGCCGGTCAGCGGATCGAAATCCCAACCGTGCCATGGACAGCGCAGCCAGCATTTTCCCTCAATCCCCTTCTCGATGGAGCCTTCGCCCAGGGGGCCGTTCTGATGCGGGCAATGATTGTCCATGGCCGACCATTGCCCGTCGAAATGCACAAGGCAGATCGAGGTGGTTCGCGCCGTCACGGTCTTCACCCGTCCCTCGGGCAGATCACTTTCATGGCCTACGGAAATCCAGTCGAGTGTTGCTTGATCCATCATCTCTCTCCCCTATGCGATACCGCCAAAGGCCACGCCCGAGATCGCCGCCATGTCTTTTTTCCAGGTTGTCAGGTCGTCCAGCTCGAAGGCCGACAGGTGATCATGGCCGCAGGCGCGCGCCATCACTTGCATCAGTTCGACGGAGGCATTGAAGAAGTTCTCCAGCTGGCGGGCGGATTTCTCCACGATCAGGCGACTGACCAGATGCGGTTTCTGGGTCGCGATGCCGACCGGGCAGTTGTTGGTATGACAGGCCCGCATCGCGAGACATCCGATCGCCTGCATCGCAGAGTTGGACAGCGCAATCGCATCTGCCCCCAGCGCCATGGCCTTGATGAAATCGGCCGGTTTGCGCAGGCCGCCGGTGATCACCAGCGTGATGTCATCGCGCCCCAGCGTGTCGAGATGCCGTCGCGCCCGTGCCAGAGCCGGGATGGTCGGGACCGAGATGTTGTCGCGGAAGATGATCGGGGCAGCGCCCGTGCCGCCGCCGCGTCCATCGAGGATGATGTAGTCCACGCCCACCTCCAGGGCGGCGTCGATATCGCGCTCGACATGCTGGGCCGACAGCTTATAGCCGATGGGAATGCCGTCCGTCCGGTCGCGCACCTGATCGGCGAAGTCGCGGATTTGCGAAGGCTCCGTCCAGTCGGGGAACCGTGGTGGCGAGATGGCGGATGTGCCGGGTTCCAGATCGCGCACCTCGGCGATCTTGCCCTGCACCTTGTTGCCCGGCAGATGGCCGCCGGTGCCGGTCTTGGCCCCCTGACCTCCCTTGAAATGGAACGCCTGCACCTTCTCCAGCTTGTCCCAGGAAAATCCGAAGCGGGCGGAGGCGAGTTCATAGAAATAGCGGCTGTTGGCTTCCTGCTCTTCGGGCAGCATCCCGCCTTCGCCCGAGCAGATGCCGGTGCCGGCCAACTCGGCACCACGGGCAAGCGCGATCTTTGCAGGCTCCGACAGGGCTCCGAAACTCATGTCCGAGACGAAAAGCGGGATCTTCAGATGCAGCGGTTTCTGCGCGTTTGGGCCGATCACAACATCGGTTCCCACGTCCGCATCATCCAGCAACGGGGGCCTGGCAAGCTGGGCGGTCAGGATCTGGATATCGTCCCAGTTCGGCAATTCGGTTCGCGGTACACCCATGGAGTCCACCACCCCGTGATGCCCGGTCTTGGAAAGCCCGTCGCGCGCATAGCCCTGAATGAGCCCGTTATGCGGCTCCTCATCGGTCCCGTGGCTGGTATCGGCATAAAGCCCTAGATAGGCGTCGCGGTCGAAGGGCTGCGGATTGTCATGGGCCCAGGCGTTGATCTCGTCGGCATCGACCCAGATTCGGTCTTCCTCGACCCAGGAGGCGAATTTCGGCAGCACTTCCTCATTGGCGTATTCCGAGACGCCTGAGTCCAGCCGGTAATCCCAGTCATGCACCCCGCAGATCAGGTTGTTGCCGCGCACGAAGCCATCGGCCATCAGCGCGCCGCGATGCAGGCAGCGCCCGTAGAAGACGGATATCTCCTCGTCGAAGCGGACCACCACCAGATCGACCTCTCCGACCAATGCGTATTCCGGTTTGCGGTCTTCGATATCGGAGAGTTTGGCGATTGCGGTCTTTTGCATGGCTGGTCCTGATTTCTCAATGATATGAACGCGCTTGAGTTCTCAGTGTCGCGGCACGGGGCCGAATGTGCAAACCGTTTTCCCCCTGGCGCCGATCACATCTTTTGAGCGGGCCGGGAATTCCGGGGTGTTTGCCGCGCAATCCAATCGACGCCGCGGGTGGAATATTCTAACACAGGCGGACAAAGCAAAAGCGAGGGGCGCGATGCCGGGTGAGAGAAAAGCGGCTGTGATCGGTCTGGGCTCGATGGGGTGGGGGGCTGCGGTTTCCCTGCTGCGGGCGGGCATTCCGACGCTGGGTGTCGATCTGCGTAGGGAGGCCCTCAACCGGCTTGAGAGTGAGGGCGGTCTGGCCTGCGCCACGCCGGCGATTGCAGCGGCAGAGGCCCGCGTCGTTTTCGTTTTTGTGGTCAATGCGGATCAGGCCGAGGCCGTGCTCTTTGGCCCAGATGGTGCGGTTCCCGCTGCCCGGCCCGGAACGGTCTTTGTGCTGTGCGTGACGATGCCGCCCAGCCGTGCGGTCGATCTGGCGGATCGCATTGCAAGGGCCGGCATGCTGGCGATCGATGCGCCCGTCTCGGGTGGCTCGGCCAAGGCGCTTTCGGGGGAGATGACGATCATGGCCTCTGGTCCGGCGCAGGCTTTCGAGACTGCCACTGAGGCCATTGATGCGGTGTCAGCCAAGGTCTTTCGTCTCGGGGACACACCGGGCCAGGGCAGCCGGGTGAAGATGATCAACCAGCTTCTCGCGGGCGTGCACATCGCGGCGACGGCCGAGGCGATGACCCTGGGGGCGAGTATCGGGCTGGACCTCAGAACGCTTTACGACGTGATCCGCGAATGCGCCGGCAATTCCTGGATGTTCGAGAACCGGGGCGCGCATATCGTGGAGGGTGATTACACGCCCCACTCGGCGGTCGATATCTTCGTCAAGGATCTGGGCATTGTCGCGGGCGAGGCCAGTGGAACGGGTTGTCCGACACCGCTCACCCGGACCGCGCTTGCGTTGTTCAGCAAGGCAAGCGCGGAAGGGCTGGGGGGCGAGGATGACAGCGCGGTTGCCAAGATACTAGCCGCCGAGGCCGGGGTGGTCCTGCCGGGGGTGGGCACATGAGCGTAAAGCTGGGATGCATCGCCGACGATTTCACCGGCGCTACCGATCTGGCGGGGCTGCTGGCCCGCAGTGGTGTGCCGGTCTCCCTGCGCATCGGTTTGCCTGCCGAGCCGCCTGAGACCGCAGAAACCGCTCCCTTTGAGGTGATTGCGCTGAAATGCCGGACCGCGCCGGTGGCGGACGCGGTGGCCGAGACCCGCGCCGCGCTCGACTGGTTGCGGCGGGCAGGGGCAGAGCGGTTCTTCTGGAAATACTGCTCGACCTTCGACAGCACGGCAGAGGGCAATATCGGACCGGTGGCAGAGGCGCTTATGGTTGATCTGGGCACCGATCAGACGATCTATTGTCCGGCCTTCCCGGAGAACGGGCGTTCCATCTATATGGGCAATCTCTTCGTGGGGCAGGTGCCGCTGGCCGAAAGCCCGATGAAGGATCACCCGCTCACACCGATGCGCGACAGCAATCTGATGCGGCTTCTCGCGCCGCAGGTCTCGGGCGCAGTTGGTCTCGCGGATCGTCTGACAATCGCGCGGGGGGCATCCGCAGTGCGAGAGAGACTGGCGGCGCTCAAGGCGGACGGCACGCCCCATGTGATCGTTGATGCGGTTGCGGATGAGGATCTTGCAAACATTGCGGAGGCGGTTCAGGACTGGCCACTGATCACCGGTGGCAGTGCTCTGGCCATGCCGCTGCCCGGTCTCTACAAGGCGTCCGGGCAGTTGGCCGCCGATGTCGAGAGTGGCGACAGACCAAAGCTCGGGACCGGCTCGATCGTCCTGTCTGGCAGTTGCTCCGCGATGACCCGCCAGCAGGTGGCGCAGTATCTTCAATTCGCGCAAGGTTACAGGCTGGATCCTCTGATGCTCGCCAAGGAAGGCGCGGATGCGGCCCTGGACTGGTTGAAGGCGCAGGATCCCGACGCCCCCAAGATCATCTATGCCACAGCTGAGCCGGAGGACGTGAAGGCCGCGCAGGCCGAGCTTGGCGTTGCGCAGGCAGGTGAGATCGTCGAGGCCGCATTGGCCGGGCTCGCCTGTGCCGCCCGTGACATGGGGATCAGCCGCTTTGTCTCGGCCGGGGGGGAAACGTCTGGTGCGGTGACAAAGGCACTTGGCGTGGCGCGGCTGACAATCGGCGCCGAGATCGCCCCCGGTGTGCCCTGGACCTTCGCCCGGAGCGAAGGCCGCGACATCGCGCTGGCGCTGAAATCAGGCAATTTCGGCTCCGTCGATTTCTTCGCGACAGCCTTTGAAAAACTGGAGGTGTCATGAGCGTCGAGGCCCGCCTGCGCGAGGACATCTGCATCCTTGCCAAATCCATGTTCGATCGCGGTCTGACCGGGGGGGCGAGCGGGAATATCTCGGCACGCCTGCCCGATGGCGGTCTCCTGGTCAGCCCCACCGGCAGTAGTTTCGGCAGGCTCGATCCGGCACGGCTTGCACATTTCGACGCGGAGATGAACCTCATCGGCGGCGACAAGCCAACCAAGGAAATGCCGCTTCATGCCGCTTTTTACGAGACCAGAAGCCAGACCGGGGCGGTCGTTCATCTGCACTCCTGTCATTCGGTCGCGCTTTCGGTGCTGCCCGAGACCGATCCCGACAACATGCTGCCGCCGATCACGGCTTACGGTGTGATGCGGCTCGGCAAGGTTGCGCTTCTGCCATATTTCATGCCCGGCGATCCCGCGATGGGCGAGGCGATCCGGGGGCTTGTCGGCAAACGGAGCGCGGTGGTTCTGGCCCATCACGGCCCGGTGGTCGCAGGCAAGGATATAGAGGCTGCCTGTTATGCCATGGAAGAGTTGGAGGAGACCGCAAAGCTGACGCTGATGACACGCGGCATGCGGCCCAACCTTCTTGACGAGGCACAGGTTGCCGGTCTGGTGCGCGCGTTCGATGTGGAGTGGGACACATGACGAGATTCTCCGCAAATCTGGGATTTCTCTGGACCGAGCTTGCGTTGCCTCAGGCCATTCACGCCGCAGCGGACGCCGGATTTGATACGGTGGAGTGCCATTGGCCCTATGATACCCCGGTTGCGGAGATTGCGGCGGCGCTGAACGCGACTGGCCTGCCGATGCTGGGGCTAAATACCGCGCGCGGCAATCCCGGAGAGAACGGGCTTTCCGCGCTTCCGGGCCGGGAGACGGAAGCACGCGCCGCGATTGATCAGGCGCTGGATTATGCAAAGGCGCTGAAGGCACAGAACGTGCATGTCATGGCCGGTTTCGCGCACGGCGCGGAGGCCCAAGCCACCTTCATCGCCAACCTGCGCCATGCCTGTGAGGCCGCGCGCCCCTTGGGTATCACCATTCTGATCGAGCCACTGAACACGCGCGATGCGCCGGGCTATTTTCTGCACCATGCCGATCATGCGGCACAGATCATTGAGACCGCAGGTCAGCCCAATCTGAAACTGATGTTCGACTGCTATCACCTGCAGATCATGGACGGCGATCTGACCAGACGGCTGACCAATCTGCTGCCGATCATCGGGCATGTCCAGATTGCCAGCGTTCCCGACCGGGCCGAGCCGGACCGGGGTGAGCTCTCTTACGACCATCTCCTGTCGCATCTGGAATCTCTTGGATATGACCGAGCAATCGGTGCTGAGTACAAACCCGCCGACACGACGCAGGCCGGGCTCGGCTGGCTTGCCAAGTATCGGTGAGACCGGCATGAGACAGGCGTTGTCCCCCATGAGGATGCCGCCATCGCCCGTATCTTCGTCTTTGCCTTCGATCTGACCGAGGCGTCCCAGATCCGTCGCGTACAGGCCTTGCGCGCGCTGGGCCACGAGGTGACGACAGCCGCATTCCGGCGCGGCAACATGAATGCCGACTTCGCGCCGGACTGGACCAATATCGATCTTGGGTTTGTCGAGAACGAGAGCTTTCTGCGCCGCATCCCGGCCCTTGTGAGAGGTCTGTGGCGCGTGCTGCGTTCCGCCGAGGTGCCGCATGCGGCAGACGCGATCATCGCGCGCAACTTTGATTTGCTGGCAATTGCCTGGGCCGCGCGGCTGTTGAGACATCGCGGGACGCCGCTGGTCTATGAGTGTCTCGATATCCACGGGCGCTTCACCGGTAAGGGGGTCATCGGGCGGGTCATGCGCTGGGCCGAACGTCGGTTGCTGGGGCGGATCGGGCTTCTTCTGGTGTCCTCGCCCGGGTTTGTGTCGCAGTATTTTCAGGCGGCACAGGGTTATGACGGCCCGGTTGCGATCATTGAAAACAAGCTCTGGTTCGAGGCTGATCCGCAGCCGCGCCCGCAGGCTGCCCCGATCCGTGAACCGGGTGCGCCATTGACGCTCGGCTGGGTGGGGTCGATCCGGTGTCAGCCCAGTCTCGACATCCTGATGCAAACCGCAGACCTGATGGGTGACCGGCTGACGATCCGCATCCATGGCAATGTGCACCGCCATGCGCTGCCCGATTTCGATGGGCAGATCGCGCCCCGTGCGAATGTCGGCTATTTCGGCCCCTATGCCTATCCCGACGATCTGGCGGGCATCTATGCGGGATGCGATCTGGTCTGGGCGCAGGACCTCTGGCAAAGAGGCGGCAATTCCGACTGGCTTCTGCCCAACCGGATTTACGAGGCAGGCTGGTTCGGCTGTCCCCCGGTGGCGGTCGCGGACACCCAGACGGGCCGGAAGCTGCGGGGCGACGGGCTTGGTTTGACGATTGATGCGCCCGAGGCCGGCAAGCTGGCCGATCTGCTCCAGACGCTTGATGCCCGGCAGGTTGCCGCTCTCTCGGAACGCCTGCTTGCCATGCCTGAGCGCGCCTTTCGTCTGGTGCCCGAAGATGTCGGTAAGGCGCTCGCGCCGGTGCTTCGCGAACCCTAGGGGCGCAATCCGCCGAGCCCCTGCTTCACCAGCCGTTTGATTCTGCGTCGGGCGATCTGGGCGGGGTTTGTCCGGTGGGTGCCGGGCAGACGCGCGCCGCTTTCCAGCAGGGCCCGGTTCTCCTCCACGAAACGCCTGCTCCAGTCGGCCTTGCTGCCCGGCTGTCTTTGCGGAGAGAAACCGCCGGGTTCCGCCGGGCAGGAGGGGCTCTCGACCCCCAGATAATCGGCGATCCGGTCAATCGCGCTGGCGGGACTCTCGGCGATGTCCTCGTAGTACAGCACCAGCGGCTCCACCCAGAGGGCTGTAAGAAAACTGGTCCATCGGGCGTTGCTGAGCGCGATAGCCTCCATTTTTGCGGCGATCAGGTCGCGGTCGTAACTGGCCGCCGCCAGCTCGGGCATGTCCGATATCCAGGCACCTGTCTGTTGCGCGCGTGCAAACGAGATCGCCTGTTTCAGAAGATCGCGCCGCTTGAGATGCACGAACCGGTAGCTCAGCGGGGCAGGTTCTTCTGCCAGAAAGCGTTCCAGATGCTCGTGATGCAGCTTGGTTGCAAAAACGCCGTTGGGCCCGGTGCGCAGCGCCTTGATGTGGTCCAGCGTCTCGGCGGCACCGGATCGCTTGTCCCAGATATCCCAGTTGCCGGGGTTGAAGTATTCCAGCGGATAGCCGAACGCGCCTGTCCCATGCAGCAGATGGCCCAGGAAGTGACTGCCACAACGCGGCGTTGTGCAAAGCGCAAGCCTGTGAATGATGGGCGTTTCTGGAAAGTCGTTTGCGGCGTCGAACTGCCGTTGCCAGAGCCCTGCGGGAACGTCCTGATCCGGCGTCTTGTCGTCTGTCATTGCGCAGCCCACCTTCGTGCCGTTGAAGACCCTGAAACACTGATGAACCGGAAACCCGGGTGCTCTTTCCTCGACGAGCCACTCGGACACAGGACTGACCGAATTTGCGATTCGACGAAACGGTCGAGATGCCATGTGCCAAGTTGGGTGTCATACCGCCGATCGGGGGGCCGGGACCGGCGTTTCCCGACGACGCCAAACCTCCACTAGGTTGAGCGTATGGCGGGCAGTTTCAAGGGCACCTGTCCAAAGCGCGGGCGACGTGAGAAAAATTCCGCCGGTTGCCAGCGGAAAGTTGCCGCTTGGAGCGACAAACAGATTTGTGCTGCGAATGCGAAGACACCAGCGTGTACGACATGACCGTTCTAACCGGGGCTGGAGGAGCACAATCATGACAATCATGGATTGTGGGCATGAGGCCGCGTTCAAAGCTGAGAACGCGGATCAGTTGGTTCGGGTAAAGAGTGGTCAAGCTGTTGCGTCTGACCGGACCGCCTTGGGCGGTCGCATGAAACGAATGCTGGATATCGTGCTGGCCGGACTTGGCCTTGTTGCGCTGGCGCCACTCTGCCTGCTTGTCGGGCTGACGGTTCGGCTGACGTCGCGCGGGCCGGTGCTTTATGGCCATCCGCGTATCGGACTGGGCGGGAAGGTGTTCCGCTGCTGGAAGTTCCGCACGATGGTTCTCGATGGCGACGCGGTACTGGCCGCGCATCTCGCCGCGCGTCCTGAAGAGCGCGCCGAGTGGGAGGCCAATCGCAAGCTGAAGCGCGACCCGAGGGTTACCCGGATCGGCAAGGTGCTGCGGGCCTACAGCGTTGATGAGTTGCCGCAACTGCTCAATGTTCTGCGCGGCGAGATGAGCCTTGTCGGTCCGCGACCGGTGGTGCGCGACGAGCTTCAGACCTATGGCGGCTCTGCCGATCTCTACCTGCAGACCCGTCCCGGCCTGACCGGGCCGTGGCAGATCAGCGGACGCAGCGATGTCGGCTATGCGGACCGGATCCTCCTGGACAGCGAGTATGTCCGGAACTGGTCGCTCTGGCGGGACTGCAAGATCATCGCATGGACCATACCGGCTGTGATCGGTGCCAGGGGCTCTTATTGACCTGACATCTGATCGCTGTTGCAATCAACCATAACCTCAAAAGGTTATGGCGCTTTCTTCTTATCAAGTCTGTCAGCTTTAGAACTGGGGAGAGGGGATGATGATCCGATCCATGACGATAATTTCGGCCCTGCTGGTGACCGCCTTTCTGACTGCTGCGACTGCTCTGGCGCAAAGCTATGCGGTCGGTGCGAACGATCTGCTGCGGCTGCGTGTGGCGGTGTTGAATGCGGCTGACGGAACGCTGGAAGAGCTGCCGATCGTCTCGGGCAGCGTCTCTGTTGGGGCTGACGGGCGAATCTCGGTGCCGCTTGCGGGTACTCTGAAGGTGGCGGGGCGGACCGCGGAGGAGATCGCGTCCGAGATCGAGACCCGTCTTGCCGACACACTGAGTGTCAGCAAATCGCCCCGCGTGGCTGTCGATGTCGAAAGATACGCGCCGGTTTTCCTGGCCGGAGAGGTCGCTCAGACAGGTGCTTTTGAGTTCACGCCGGGGCTGACGGTTCTCAAGGCCGTCGCGCTGGCCGGTGGCCCGGCCGAGATCAAGCCGCTGGAGGGCGAGGAGCGGAACTTCTTCTCCGCGCAGGGCGCGCTTCACACCCTGCGCGCGGAGCTTGCGTTTCTGGAGATGCGACACGCCCGGCTGATGGCGGAGAGCGCCGGCGCCGAGAGCTTTGAGGCTGACACCGGGCAGGACCGGATCGCCGCCGGCGAGGCCGCCATCCTGGAGGCGCGCAACAGGCGGCATGCGGGCGAGATCACCTCGCTCATGCGCGCGGAGGCGTCGCTGAAGGAGGCCTTGAGTGTTCTGGAAAGCAAGCTTGAGACCAATCTGGCGCAGCTTGACCGGGGCCGGGCCGAGGTCACCCGGGAAGAAAACTTGGCCGAACGCGGTCTGGTGCCGGCCTCCAAGGCATTTGAACGCGTGCGCTATGTCAGCGATCTGGAGAGCCGGGTGCTCGACATCGAACGCTCAATCCTTCTGGCGAAACAGGAGTTGCAGCAGCAGGAACGGGCGCGTCTGGTGCTGGAGGCCGCGAGAGGTGAGGACATCTCGACCGAATTGCAGCAGGTGAAGGGCGAGATTGCCGAAATCCGGTCGCGGATGCTGACCCAAAGCGCACTGATGGCGGAGGCCGCAGGCGGGCTGACCCCGGATCAGGGGGCAGCCCTTGCCGATCCTCTGGCAGTCACCGTCGCCTATCGCATCATACGGGAGCGGGGCGGCAACGGCACCATGCCAGCGGACACGCAGACCGCCCTGATGCCCGGCGATGTCGTGGAGGTGCTGTTCCTTCCCGCAGACCGCACCGGGCCGTCGAATTGATGAGCGCGCCCGCTGAAACGGCCTATCATCCGCATCCCCGGCAAGGGCGTGCGCGGACGGCTGTGGCGGGCATCTTCTGGTCCTCGCTGCATACGCTGATCCCCACGATCAGCGCGGCCGTGGTGTTTTTTGTAAGCGCTCTGTTCCTCTCCCCGGCCGATTTCGGGGTTGTCGGACTGGCGAGCGGTCTGGTGCTGCTGGCGGTTGCCTTCTCGCCGGTCGCCTTTGCCGAGGCTCTGGTGCAGGCCAGATCGGTCAGCAAAGCGCATACTGACAGTGTCTTCTGGCTGAGCACCGGTTTCGGACTGTTGGCGATGATCCCGTTTCTACTGGGCGGGGCGGCATTGGCAGACCTGATGGATGCGCCCGGGATCGCGCCCCTGCTGCCGGTTCTTGCCCTGCGCATCCCGCTCGACCTTTCAGCCTCGGTGCCCAATGCCCTGATCGTCCGGTCGATGCGGTTCAAGATGGTGGCACTGCGCACCACCGTGGCAACGCTTGTCGCGGCGGTGATCTGTGTCGCGATGTTGCTGAGCGGCTTCGGGCTCTGGGCGCTGGTGGCCTCGCAGCTTGCGACCAGCCTCGTGGCCTGCGTGCTGGCCTTCCGGGTCACGGGCTGGCGTCCGGGCCTCTCGGTCAGCCTGGAGACCCTGCGCGCGCTGGCCCATTACGGGATTTTCGCCTCCGGCATCCGGATGCTTGGGACCCTCAGGCTTGATCACATCGTCCTCGGCGCGCTTGGCGGCACGCTGATGCTGGGCCTCTATTTCTTTGCGCAACGCATCTACATGATGGCCACGCAACTGGTCTCGGGCGCGTTCTCGTCGGTCAGCCATGCGTTGCTCGCCACCCTGCAGGATGATCTTGCGAAGACCCGGCAGGCCTTCGGCGTCGCCTCCTTCGCATCGGCGGCGATCAGCATGCCGCTTTTTGTACTGCTGGGATTTAGCATCGAACATCTGATGGCGCTCGCGCTCGATCCGAAATGGACCGATGCGGTCTTCGCGGTTCAGGCGTTCTCGGCCGCCGGTATTCTGGCGAGCATCGGCGTCGTTCAAAGCGCATTGATCAAAAGTCAGGGCAGGGCGGATTGGTGGTTCTGCTACCAGCTTGCCCAGCAGGGCACCACGGTGTTGGCAATCGCGCTGACCTGGCATCTGGGGCTGGAGATCATGATGATCGCCATTGTCACCAAGTCCTTCGTGCTCTGGCCGGTCTCGGTGGCGATGACGGCAAAGCTTCTGGAGATAAGCCTCTGGCGGTACCTGGCCGAATTTGCCCATCCCGTCCTCGCGGTTCTCTTGGCAGGCGCTGCCATCTTGATGCTGCCCGCCATGGCTCCCCTGCCTGCGCTGATCGCCACCCTGACGCTGGGCCTGATCGTCTATGTTCCCATCCTTGTCCTGTTGTCTCGCAGCCGCCTGCGGAGCATCCGATTGCTCCTGATGAACAAAGGGAAACCCGCCCCATGAAGCTGACCTATTTCGAAGGCACACCGCCGAATTTCGGGGACGAGTTGAACACGTCCCTTTGGCAGCATTTCCTGCCGCCGGATTTCTTTGACCAGGATGCCGCCACGCTCTTTGTCGGTGTCGGATCGGTCATCCTGCACAACTATCCCAAGGCTGCGCGCAAGGTTGTCATGGGGTCGGGCTATGGCGGCTACACGGTGATGCCCGATGTGCATGACGGAAGTTGGGATATCCGTTTCGTGCGCGGACCGCAGACCGCCGAGATGCTGGGGCTGGACCCGAAGCTTGTGATTGCCGATGCGGCGATCCTGCTGCGCGAGACCCCGTTGCCCGCACCGGCGAAGGGCATCCGCACCGCCTTCATGCCACATTACGAGAGCGTCGAGCGCGGCAACTGGCAGGCGGCCTGTGATCTTGCCGATGTCCATTTCCTCGATCCCACCAAGCCGACCGAGGTGCTGATTTCCGAGATCCTCGGTGCCGATCTGGTGATTGCAGAGGCGATGCATGGGGCAATTGTCTCGGACGCGCTGCGCACGCCGTGGATCGGCGTGAAGCCGATGCATCACGTACACCGGTTCAAATGGGCGGACTGGGCGCGGGCGCTTGATATCGAGTTGCGTCCGCAATTCCTGTTCCCGTCGAATTGCCGGGAGGGTTGGGCTGCCGCGACAGGACGCTCGGGCTCGGGCGCGCGGGCGCGGGCAGTCTGTGGATCAGCGCTGGCGCGACCGTTCAACGCGACCTGCACGTTGCTTGCGGCCCGCAGTCTCCGGCGGCTGGCGAAAGGAGCGCCGCAGCTCAGTCCCGACCGTGCCATTGCAAATGCAACCGAGCGCGCGCTTGCCGAAGTTGACCGGCTGATGGAGGATTACGCGCGTGCGGTGGTCTTTGCCTGATCGCCAAGTGCGCGGGTCGCGTAGATGAGCGCACAGATCACGATGACGCTGCGCAGGCTGAACTGAAAGAAGACCGGGACCTCGACGAAACTGACCACAACGACCATGAGCACGAGCGCAAAGAGCAGCGCCGCATGCGGTCGGGCCTCTCGGACGGCCCAGAGGCCGGTCAGGATCAGCGCGCCGAACAGCACGAGCACCTGGAACGCGACGCCGACAAGGCCGATCTCGACCGCATTGGACAGATAGGTGTTGTGGAAATTGAAACCCGCGCGCCCGTCGATGCCGAACATGGCCCAAAGCGCCTCTGCGGTCGGGTTTCCGTGCACCCAGAAGGCCTGATAGCCAAGCCCGAACAGCGGGCGTTCGGCGATAAGTCCGCCCGCGATCTGCCACAGATCGGTGCGACCTGTCAGGGTCAGGTCCTTGCCCGTCGCCTCCAGCAGCGCGAGGCTGAGTATGTCGATGTTCGAGGCGACGATCACTGCCGCGACTGCAAGGGCCAGCAAGGCGAAGGCGAGCGTCACGATCCTGGTCATCGGTTGCAGCCGGTGCTGGACGCTGATCACCAGAATAGCCCCTATGGCAACCGGCACGACGAGCAGGGCGCTGACCGATTGCGCGAGCATCAAGAGGCCCGCGCCGAGCGTCACACCCAGCAGCGCTGACAGCCGGAAAGACGGGGATGCGCCGCGATCAAGCGCCTGCCCCAGCGCGATGACGACAAAGACAGCCGCAGCACCGGCGAGGGCATTCTTGCTGCCATAGATCCCAAGCCATGCACCGGTGTCGCCGCGTACCTCGCCCAGCCCGATACTCGCCAGCATGGCAATCGCGAAGAGGCCGAACAGGATGCGGCAAAAGCTGCGGGCTGACAGACCGGTCGTGATCAGCAGTGCGATCACGACCGTCGCGGTCAGTTGCAGCCCGAAACGGGCGGACAGGGCCGGGTATTGTGACCAGAGCGCCGTGCCAAGACAATAGAGCGGCAGCAAAAGAACAGGCCAGTACCGGATGCAGACGAGCAGGGTCGCCGTCGGTCGCCCAAGGGCCAGAAGGCCACCTGCGGCAAGAAACGCCAGCACGCCGATCTTGCCAAGCACAGGGATGAAGACCAGCGCCCCGAGGGCAAGAGCACTCAGAACCGCATCGGGTGCCACGACCAGAAGCCGCGGACCGGCGCGATCGATCACTCCAGCGCGCACAGGATGGATGCCGGGAACTGACATCCCTGACCCAGCTCGGTGAAGGCGATCCAGTCGATCTGCATCACCAGATCCCGCGGTGGCTCCTCGAACTCTCCCATCCAGTTGGGAAACTCGTCACTGCCCCAGAAGCTCGCATAGATCTTCTGTCTGTTGACCGGCAGATCGGTGCCCGGCTCGGTCTGATGCACCAGTTCGCCATCGACATACCAGTCGATACCGCCCGGGTGCCAGGTGAAGGAATAGGTGATGAAGTCGGTGTCAGCGCGGAACGGCAGCGGCACCGACTTGCCGTTCGCAGGACTGGCCGAGACATAGGTGTTCACGCTGACCCGCCGTGGGTCCCGCAGCAGCACTTCGAAGTCGATCTCGTCATGTGGCTTGTCGTGATGCGGGCCGATATAGGTGAAGAAGGCGGCATTCAGCCCGCTGCCGCCTTGCGTGATGAAACGTGCCTCATAGGTGCCGTATCCGAAGGTCTTCTGGGACTGGATCTCGCCACAGATATAGTCGCGCTTGTCCGTTCTGGTTTTCGAGAACCATAGCTTGAGCATCCCACCGCCGGTTGAAAGCGCTGCATTTGACCATTCGCAATTCTGCCAGCTGCCGTTCACCCAGCCATCCGAGATGCCCCAGAAGGACGTGTCGAGCGCATCGAAATCGTCAAAGAAGGTCGTCCCTTCCGGCAGATCCTCCGCAACGCCGGCAGCTGTCGAAGCCTGCAGAAGCAGGGCCGCGAGACCGGACAGAACAGGTCTGTGGATGTCCATGGCTCCTCACTTCCTCATGCGATCTGGGTGCCGGATATCTGCGCCCACTCAATCGGGTCAGGGAGGTAAGCACAAACGACTTTGCCGTGGCTCCGTCCGGTCGGCGGCTCACCGCCGCAGAGAGCCCGTCTGACCAATAATAGTTGGCAAATCCGGCATGATCGGGCCTTCTGCAATCCGAAGTGAAAGGGCAGGCAACAGACCCGTCCTTTCCCTGTCCGAGGCCCGGAAAACCATCGGGCCGACGGCGGATATCGGCTGTTTCGAGTGATGCAAGTTGCGTTGTGAAACCTGCAACCCGAAGGTCCCGGACATGATCTCAAATCAGGCACCGCTCGTCTCGGTGATTATGGCGAATTACAATGGCGGGCAGCATATCGAAGCGGCCCTGCAATCCGTTCTGATGCAGAGCATCGACAGTCTTGAGGTTCTGGTTGCCGACGACGCCTCGACCGATAACAGCGTTGCGCTGGTCGAGGCGATCTGCGCGCGGGATGCCCGGGTCTGCCTGCTGACAAGCAAGGTCAATGGCGGAGCGGGCGCCGCGCGGAACCGGGCATTAGATCGTGCCCGCGGTGTCTGGATCGCGATTGTTGATGCGGACGATCTGGTCCATCCCGACCGGCTTGCACGGATGATTGCGGCATCGGTGAAGTTCGGTGCCGACGCGGTGGCCGACGACATGATCTATTTCTCTCAGACGGAGGTTTCTGCGCCCCGCATCTTGCACGGCATGACCGGGATCACCCCGATCAATGCGCTTGGCATGGCGCGGTCGGACAGCGGTGATGCGCCGCTTGGATATCTCAAGCCGCTGATGCGCCGGACAGCCGTCGGTGATCTGCGTTACCGCGAGGATATCCGCATCGGTGAGGATCACGATTTCTACATGCGCTACCTGCTGGGCGGTGGTCGGTTTTATCTGCTGCCGGAGGCATATTACCTCTACCGCCGTCATTCGGGGTCGGTATCACACCGGCTCAGCCCGACCGCGCTGGAGGAGATGATCGGGGCGCAGCGCGATCTGCCGCATGCCTTCCCCGACATGGGTCCGGCGCTTGCGACCTGCCTTGCCGATCGCGAGACCGGTCTTCGCGACAAGATGGCGTTCGAGATTCTGGTCGAGCGGATCAAGGCGGGGCGGTTCGTGAGGGCCGCTCTCGCGATTGCCCGGAACCGTGCTTTGTTGCCCATGCTGATGACAGCCGCCCAGGAACACCGGGCAAGGCGGCACCCGCCGACGCGTGCGCCGGGGCGTGAGGGCGACATCCTCCTGCTTGCGCCGGGTCAGGCCGCGCCATCGGAACTGCCGATGGTCGAGCGGGTTCCTATCCCCAAGCGCCCCGATACCTGGAATGCCGGTGAGTGGGCCGCCTTCGTCGCCAAACACGCCAACTGTCGCCGGGCCTTCGGGATCGGAGTGCCGGGCCTGCACGCGCTGGGATACATTCTCGGCAAACGGTATCTCTTGGCTGAAAAGGGCACATGGCCCGAAGCGGTCCCGTCGATGGTGCAGAGCGGCCATGCCACAGCGCTTCGGGCATCTGATCTGGACGAGACACCTGTTGAGGACGGGCATATCCATCTGATAGACTTTGATGCCGAGATGGTCCCCGTTGACCGGAACATGATCTGCCGACAGGTGGCGCAGTGATGACAAATGACCGTCCCCTGGTGCATGTCCGCACCCCGACCTACCGCAGGCCCGATGCATTGCGGCGCTGCCTGGAAAGTCTTCAGGCGCAAAGCTGGGCCGACTGGGTCTGTGATGTCTATGATGATGACCCGGACGCCTCCGCCAGCGCGGTTGTCGAGCAACTGGGTGATCCACGTATCACCTACAACCAGAACCGACCGCAGCGCTTTGCCTCGCTGAATATCGACCGGTGCTTCACCCGGGAAAATCCACGGGATGCCGATTTCTTCTGTGTCGCGGAAGATGACAACTTTCTGCTGCCCCGCTTCATGGAGGACAATATCCGGCTCAGCTGCGAACATGGCGTCGAGATCGTCTTTCGCAATCAGCTTATCGAATGGAAAAGCGGTACCGAGCAGGCCAATATCGATGGTCGGGGCGTTCTGGAGCGGAAGTTCGTGGAAGGGCTCTACCAGCCGGACCTCTTTCGCCTTGCGATGATTGCCAGCATCGGGGTCTCCAATGGCGGATTGTTCTGGTCCCGGCATGCGGTCTCGGATTTCGAGATCGGTGTCCCTTGCAGCGCGACGTTGCAGGAATACATGCGGACCTTCATCATGTCCGAGCCGATTTACGTGGCGCTCGATCCCCAGGCGGTCTGGGCGTTCAACGGCGAGGGCACAACGCGGGATCTGGGGTTCAGGACGAACAAGATCTCCGAGTTGCGCCTGAAAAAATCGGTCGGGCGGCTGCAACGCAAGGCCTGGTCGATGGCACCAAAGGCCGATCGGGCGCGGTTTCTCAGCCATGAGGCGTTCACCTTCCCGGTCAAGAAACGCGCACGTGGTCTTGTGAAATCCCACATCCGTCTGAATGTCGGCCGGGCGCTCAGCGTCAGACAGATTGCGCGCCTTGCCATGCGCGGCGGTCTGATCCGTCTCTTCGGACGGGTCGAGCCTGCGCTGAATCAGTTCATCAGGACGCGGGTCGGCTGACGGGACTTACTTGTTGGTTTCAGGGGCGGCCCCGGCGGGGCTGTCATGGGTGTCGGCGGTCTCGGTCGTCGATGTCTGTTCGCCTTCAGGAAGAGAGCCGATGACCAGCAGAACCAGAAAATACCCGACCTGAAGCACGACAAGCGTCAGGATGACCCGCAGGATCGTCGTGCCGAAACCGGCTCCGCCATAGAGAGACCAAGCGCCGATGATGAGCGCGCAAACCCCCAGAAAGATTGCAAAAACAGGTAGCCGCAAACCAGTCATGCCCAAGCTTTGCGCACCATCGCCCCCCTAATACGCTTCGGTGCATCAGCGCGGACCTTTTATGGCATCCGCCCAATTGATGTGTCAACGCGTTTCGCGGTGGCCTCAGGCTTCGGCAGGAGACCGGGGTCCGAGATGCCACTCGACACTGCCCGGCATCGCATAATGGCGCAGGCGGGCGGTATCGACCTTGTTGAGCGCGATGCCCAGAACTCTGGCAGCGATCTCCGGCTCGTGTTCGAGGAAATGCCTCAGCAGCGCGCGCGGCGTGACACCCCATTCGCAGACCATAACGATCCCGCTGAGGCGCGGCAGCAGGGCCTTGACATCCGCAACCGTCCCGACCGGCGGCAGGTCGAGAATGACATGGTCGAATTGCTGGCGCAGATCGTCGATCAGATCAGCGGTTGCCGGCAGATGAAAAATCTCGCCGGACTGTGTTCTGCCGGGTTCGGAAGCACCGGGCAGAAGCCGCAGACCGGTGAAGGGCAGGGTCCAGATCGCCCTTTCCAGCGGGCAAGTGCCTTGGATGACCTCGACAAGCCCCGGCTCTCCTTGACACTGGAGCCGTCGGCTCAGGACGGGGTGGCGCAGATCGGCATCGACCAGCAGCACCCGCCGCCCCATCCGGGCAATCATATTGGCATAGTTTGCCGCAAGCGTCGTCTTGCCTTCCCCGTTCAGCACCGATGTGACCGCGATCACGCGACCGGTGCCGTGGGAGAGTGTCAGTTCAAGGGACGTGTGGATGTTGCGCATGCTCTCGCTCAGCATGGAATGAGGCTCCAGCACGGACATGAAAAGCTCGGGCACCACGGCGCGCACCTGCGCGCGCTCGGTCTCGACAGTTGCGCTGCCGTCTGCCTTGCCATCCGACCCAGGGGAGGCAAATGCACCGGAGCGCTCACCCGGTGTCACGCCCGTTTTCAGGGCGGTTGCATCAAATCGCGGCAGGTAGCCCAGAAACGGGCGACCGGTGTGCATGCGGATATCCTCGCCGGTGCGCACAAAGCGCTCGCGCAATTCCCGCAAGACCGCGATCGAGAGACCGGCCATCAGTCCGGTCAGCAGGCCGAGCGCCAGCCGTTGCCAGAGCCTGGGAGAAGCGGGTGATCTCGGAACAACGGCAGTCGTGAGAATACGGCCGCTCGTCACCGGGTAAGACCCCTGAAGCGCCACCTGCTCGTAGCGTTCCGAAAGGGTTTGCTGCAGGGCGCTCAGTGCCTCGGCCCGTTGCGCAAGCTCGCGCATCTCCTGCCTTTTGTCCTGCCCTTCGGCTGTTCGCAGGGCGGCAATCTGCATCGCGATGGTCTGCGAGGCGGTTTGCAACTCGCCGATCCGGGTGCGCATCCAGTCGGCTGTCCGGTTGGTGGCGTCGAGATTGGCGCTCAGGTGATCATCCAGATAGGCCTCGGCATAGGTGTTGACGATCCGGGCGGCGCGCTCGGCCTCATGGTCCATATAGCTGATATAGATCGAAAAACTCCGACCGACGCGCTCGATCCGGACATTGCGCTGCAAGGTGAGTGCGGCCCGTTGCGCGCGCCGTGCGTCCTGCGCTTCCGGCTCGGGAGGCGGCTCTGCGGCAGGCGGGGCACCGCGCGGGACAATGCTGCCGAAGGTCGAAAGGGTTGCCCGCGCCATGGAGCTTGGCGGATTCAGGTAGTCCTCATCCCGGTGCAACGCCAGCCGCTCACTGACCTCGGTTGCCAGTTGCAGCGATTGCAGCACCTGGATTTCATTCAGCAGTGAGGTGTCGTTGCGCAAAAGCGGCACGCTGGTCGTGATCTCTTCGGCCAGACCGCTGAGCCGGTCATCCACCAGAACCTTGGCGGAGGCGTAGTATTGTTTCGGCGTGGTCGCATAATGGGTGATGCCGAGCGCGAGCCCGGCCAGTGTGCAAAGTAGAAGCGGCATCGCCTGCCGCCTGAGCGCAGCGAGAAGTGCGCCGATGGTGGCGGGATCTGACGGGGTGGCGGGCTCATGGCCGGGGCCACCAAGACGCAGTCCGAGATCCTTCATCATCGACCTCCCTTGAGGCCATCAACAACAGGGTCGGGCCGGTAGAGAGGCAGCAGGCCCAATCCGGTGACGGCAGAGATTTTTCCCGCATGAAGCGCCAGCCGCATCAGTGCGGCGTTTCGTCTTGCAGGTGCAAAGGCGTGCAGAAGGGCGGTGCCCGCGCAATAAACCACCTTCGCGGCGCCCAGCCCGACAAGGCGCAGTTTCCGCGCGGGCGTATCCGCCTGGCCCGGCAGCCGGCCATGGGTCTGGCCCATGCGAAACCGTCGCCGCAGCAGCCAGCCGAAGGTGGCGCGCCCGGTCGGGACCGGCTCCAGAACCAGTGCGTCCTCTGCAAAGGCGATACTGCCGCCGCGCCGGACCATCTCGGCAAAGAAGGTCGTGTCCTCGCCGCCGGTCTGGCCGAGTGTCAGATCGAAGCGAAGGCCCTCAAGCGCCGCGCTTCGCCGGTTGATCAGGACATTGCAGGTATAGCCGGTCCGGATCTTGTCCCGCACCCAGACAGGCCGGGTGGAGTGGACATCGGCAAGCCGCATCCAGCGCGGGGCCGTCTCGTCATAGATCGCCTGAACCGGCCCAAGCACCGCATCGACCCGATGTCTTCGCTGTGTTTCAAGCAAGGCTGCCAGCCATTCGGGCGAGGCCAGCTCATCATCGTCGATAAAGGCGAGACAATCCGCATCGCTGTGATCCAGCGCGCCATTGCGGGCAATCGAGATGTTGGCATGCGGACAATGGACATAGCGAAGCGGGATCGGCAGGTCGATGCTCTCGACCACGCCCTGCGCACTCGGTGTCCGGTCATTGTCGATCACCAGAACCGAGGCCGTGATCCCTTCGGGGACTTGCAGATGCCCGAGTGACGCAAGCGTGTCCGAAAGATGCGGGCGCTGATAGGTGCAGACACAGATATCGACCCGGCTCATCGCATGACCCTCCCGTGGCGGGCAGGGATGCTCAGCATCCTGCGCCAGAAGCCTGCGGACCACGCGACATGCATGACCATCGCGGACAGGCCTATGAGGGCGAGTTTCGGGTCCCGTTGCGACAGGGCCGAGCGCAGACCGCTGGGGATACAGATCCCGGCCCAGAGCAGAGCGGGCAGGGCCAGCGCCGCGTGCAGACCGGACAGCAGCGCCAGAGCCAGCGCGGGCAGAACCAGCATCACCTTGGCCTGTCGAAGCCGTGGGACGATCCGGTGTTTGCGCAGGTTCTGTGCCCGGCCCTTGCCGTAGTTGAAATACTGCCTTGCAAGGGCGCGGAGGGTCGAGCGGGGATAGTAGATCACCTCGGTCTCTGCCGTCAGCCAGATGCGATGTCCCGACTGCGCCATCCGGACATCGAACTCCGCGTCCTCGTTGTGCGTAAAGGAGGTGTCGTATCCGCCGAGGGTGCGGAAGGCCGCCAAACGGATCAGCGCATGATGCCCATGATCGACATATCCGCCCTGGGCCCGCATCCGGTGACGTGAGCCGCCATTGCCAATCGGCGCGTTCTGGGCGGCGGCATTGATCGACTGAAGCGGCGCTTGACCATGCGCAATCATCGACACCACGACGCTGTCCGCACCGGTCCTGTCGGCAACATCGATCAGCGTCTCGCAATAGTCGTCTGGGTATCTGCAATGTGCATCGATGCGGATCAGGATATCCCGGGTCTGCCCGAACCGGGCGACGGCGAGATTGACGGCGACGCTCTGGATGCGCGCCGGGTTGTGCAGCAGCACGATCGCGGGATTGCGGCGCTTGAAGGTATTGGCGATCTCAACCGTTTCATCCGTGCTGCCGCCATCGACCACGACGATCAGCCCCCCCGTCTTTGCCAGGGTCTTCTCAAGCTGAGCCAGAAGGCTGTGCAGATGTTCGGCCTCATTGAGGCACGGAATGACGATCAGAGGGTCGGGCCGCTCGGGCGGGCTGTCGGGCATATGCAAGTCCGGTGTCATCAGAGGCCACCTTGCTCAGCTTCAGGGTCCGGGGCGCACTGCCCGCGAGAAATCGGAAACCAAACCTGACAGGGCATGACCAGAAGTGGCGCTGCGCTGTCCCTGCAAACGGCGCTCATTCGAGAGCGTAATTGCAAAAGTTACGCGCAAGTTCTCCCGGTTTCGGTCGCGAATTGCCACTGCAAATCGGATTTTTCCGCCGGTGGGCGGATATGTGCCAAGAAATCCCGAAACGCGCAGAATTCCGCCGCGTCAAGGCGGTGTGATTTACTCCCAAACCGCACAATACTAGGGTTTGCCCGTTCCACCCGTCCGCAATTCACCGGTCAGTCTGCATGGCAAAAACCACCCTCATCGTTCAGGCGGTCAGTTTTGGCTATGTGCAGAATGTAGTGCGCTTCGTGCATCGCATGTTGCGGGCTCATCTCGACCCGGATGCGGAACTGATCCTTTGCGATGAACTGGACCATGCCGTGTATGAGCCCGGCTCGACCGTCTTCGTGATCGGAGAGAATTTTGCGCGGCACACGCGGAGGGCCGGTTGCAGGTATGTCTATCTCAATTTCTCCATTGTCGAGATGATGGGCAACCCGCTCAAGACCAGCCGACAGGGGTGGAAGGCGATCCGGCGCAAACGTGCAATGCTGATGGAAAAGCTCGATCTCTACGATGTGCTGCTGGACTATTTTGCACCGCAGACACGGCAGCTTCGCCGCAAGGTCGCGCAGCCGGTGGAAGGGTTCGGGGTGGCCGTTCATCCCCGGGATATGCCCGCTTTCGAGAGCATCGGGGATCGCATCTATGACGTTTGCTTTGTGGGCGGCATCTCTCCGCGCAGGCGCGAGGTGCTCGATCAGATCAAGGCGCTGGGTTTGACGCTTTCACCGCATGAGGGCGTTGTGTTTGAAGAAATCGCAGCCCGGTCAAGATGCTGTCTGAACATGCATGCGCAGCGCTCCAACCATCTGGAGACGCCGCGGATTGTCGGCGCGATGGCGGTCGGTTGTCCGGTGGTGAGCGAGCAGAGCTTCGGCCTGAGCGATCTGTTGCCCCCCGATCATTTGGTGACAGCGCCACGTCTTTCCCTGGCAGACGCGGCTGCAAGGCTGGTGGCCGATAGGGTGCGGCTTGAGGATCTAAGCCAGCGATCATGCAACTGGTTCGGGCAGAACTATCTGCCAGCCTGCGAGCAGGACTGGGCAAGGCTTTGCCAGCGGTTGAGATCGCTCACGCGCCCCGCGCGTACCTGCGTCGCAGATCCAGGATGAAATCCAGCATGTCCTCAACCTCGCACCAGTTGCCGTCCTCGTCCTTGTACTTCTGGTAGAGCACGTAAATGATGTAGACCATCTCTTCTAGATCACGGGTGTGGCGGCGTCTTGGAAAGCTCTGATAGTCCGTCGTCAGGCCCCAGCCCGCATAGCTTGGCGTACCGAAGATGTGGGTCTCCTTGCCCATAAGCAACGCCTCGAAGCCCAGCATCGACGAGAAAACATAGACCTTGTCGCAGACATCCAGCAGCACGAACGGGTTCAGTTTCTCGCGAACGATATGGATGTTCTCGGCATCCGCTTCCTGTCCGTAATAGGATCGATCAATGCCGCCGCGCTTGCCGTCCAGCGTATCGGGATGGATTTTGATGATGATGTCGTGGTCCGGGTTGTCATCAATTGCGCGTTTCAACATGTCCGAGAACGAGGATGCGCCGCCGCCGCCCCTCAGAACCGACCAGTCGTTGCGGGCCTGTTCGATGATCAGCACCTTCTTGCGCCCCGATCTGCCGATCTCGACCGGTTCCAGCGACTGGTCATTGTACTTGGTGATCTTGTTGCTCACCAGTGTGTCTATGATCCGCCTCGCGCGTGCGCGATGCTCGGACGTGATCACAAGCGAGGTGTCATTGAGCATCAACTCAAGCCGGGAAGGGACATTTCCGTCATAGTGGAAGCCGATATCATCGATGAAAAAGCACATTGCCCGATCAAAGATCGAATCCGACTTGTCCATCAGGAAACCGCGCAGAAAACCGGCCTCGAAGAACAGAACCTTGCCGCCCGCATGTCTGGCCAGCAGCTCGTGGTAGCGCACGAAAGATCCGAAGCCGAATGCGATGGCGATCGGATAGGTGCGATCCTCCCTGTCCTCCAGCGCGTGCATATCCCCTTTCACCAGGGCATTCAGGAAGAATTGTCTGCCGTGGATGTTTGATCTCTGCTCGGCGATCAGTATGTCGCGACCTTCGGTGGGGGGCGCAAAGAGTGCTTCCACATCAAGAGGCCGATCTCGCTGGGTTTCATAGTTCCGGGCCTGAAACAAAAGCGCGGATTGCAGGCGCGCAGCCGCGCGGCGGTCCTTGAACCGGTCGCTGATCTTCGCGAATACTCCGCCGGTGAGCCGTTGATCCAGGGTTCTGAGTTTCACTGCGCCCACTCCTAGGGTTCTTGATTTTGACACAGCCCGTCAGGCGGATGGTGGCGAGGGACTGCGGATACCGATCAAGGCTATCCCGGATCATATGCAGGGTCCATCCGGTGCAGGGCAAGCTCAGATCAGCAGGGAGTATGCGCCCTCGTGACGGAGCAGTGCCACTTTCGTCTCCACGCCACCGGGGGCCGAGAAGCCGCCGAGCCCGGTTGCGCCGACAACTCGGTGGCACGGAATGATGATGGCAATCGAATTGCCGCCACACGCGTTGCCCACGGGCTGTGGCATGGCATCGAGATCGCGCGCGATCTCTCCGTATTCCCGTGTCTCGCCATAGGGTATCGCCTGCATCGCGGCATTCACCGATTGCTGAAATGCACCGCCTCGCGGCTGGAGGGGCAGGTCGAAAGTCTTGAGATCATGGGCGAAATAGGCGCTCAACTGGCGCGTGGCCTCATCGAGAAGCGCGGTCCTGTCATCGCCCTTGCGCGACCATGTAAGCGCCGTGATTGCCCCGTCCTGTTCGGTGAGGCTTATCCACCCGAGCGGTGTCCGGATTGATCGCGCAGGCATTTATGTTCCCTTTTTATCCCCGCCCATTCTTGCCGATCAACGGGCGGGGATGCAAGCGCATGTCAGGCAGATCACTCTGCCGCGATTGTGCAGGGCTCGGCGATGAGATCCTGCGCCAGCGAGGCTGCCTCGGGGTCCCTGCTGTTGGCCAGCAGCGCGCCTTGAATGGCCGCGGGGCTCAGACGGCTGTCCCCCAGACGCGCCTCGAAGCGCCGGGCAAGCGCGGTCTCGCCGGGGAAGAACCGCTCGAACAGGCGCCGCGCGCTTGCCGCACTGACGTGGCCGAGCTCGAGATGCACATCCGCACGACCGGGGCGGATCAGGGCCGGGTCGAGCCGCTCCTTGTGGTTTGTCGTCATGATGAGCGCGCGGCCCTCCTGGGCTGCGATCCCGTCAATGGCGTTGAGCAGACCCGAGAAGCTCACCCCTCCGCCTTTCTCGCCGCTTTCGCGCCGGGTGAAGACCGCATCCACATCCTCGATGGCGATCAGCGATCCGGTTGGCGCACAGGTCATCGCCTCGCAGAGATCGTCGTCCGTCAGATCGCTGCGCCCGACATCCATCGTGCCGATATCGAGGTTCAGGTCGGTGGCCAACGCACGGATCAGGCTTGATTTTCCCGTGCCCGGAGGGCCGAAGAAAAGATACCCGCGCCGCCAGGGCACGCCCCGCTCTACATACCATTCGCGTGCCGAATAGAACTGCCGCATGTCCTCCAGAACGACCTCGATCCGGTCGTCATCGACGAGCACCGTGTTGATGGAGCGTCCCGACACGTCACCGACACTGTCCCAGTAGCCGGATCTCATAATGTGAAGTCCGGGGCCGATGCGATCCCGTGAGCGGGCGATCTCTCTGCCTTCCCGGATCCAGTCTAGGATTGTCGACACACGACCGAAAAGGACCGTGATGTCGAGCGTCTCCATGGGGCTTTGGTTTTCGGATCGTCCGACCCGCGCCCGCTCGTTGATATCGCGTTCCAGCCAGCAGAACCGGCCCTGGCGGATGAACCAGTGACGGCCCGGAGCCGGTGCATAGCCTTTGGTACCGCTGGCCCAGCGACCGTCGGTCATCCGCACATGCCTGGAGCGGGACAGCACGCCATTATGCTCCATCCAGAGACAGAAATGGCGATAGGCCGGGCCGCGATTATCGAGCGTCAGGCTGACCAAAGCGCGTCGCCTGACAAAGCGGTAGAGAAAGAGCAGCACAAACCGCAGCAATGCGATGGCAGTGCCAAAGGCACCAAGCGCCAGACCGCCTGCGAAGAAATCGCTTTGCAGGGCGGTGCCCATGTAGCTGCTGATCGTTTCATGCATCATTTTTCATCCCTCCGGGAGGGTTCACAACCGGCCGGGCAGCGGCAAGGCGGCCAGACCAACACAATGGACCGAGGATCGCCGTGGCGATACCGATCGGCTTGGATCGACGGAAATCGGATGGGCAACAGCCACGTGTTTGCGCACGAAGACGCCCGCCCAGAGCAGGGTTGCCCATGGGGTCAGTCCAGATTTGTTTGTTGAATTGGCTGACGGATTGTCAGTTGATCGGAAGCAGGTCCTGCCGCTTGTCGGCTCAGACGTGTTTCGGCCCGCTTGGGGGCAAAGCATAAACAGACATGAGTTGCCCTTTCGTTTGCGGCGTTGTGATCAGGGCGCTGAGGCCCCAAGGAGACGTGTCCTCTATGACGTGCGGGCGATTCCATCAAACTGAATTTGGCAACCCGCCCCATACTGTGGTGAGCGCGCAACAATTTCGGTGACAGCGCTTCTTGACAGAGGCCTCCAGACCGGTTTTCGGATGGCCGTTGCCGGGACCTGAACCCCTCGCGCCTCGACGCCGCGTCATTAGGGCCGCGATCCATGCAATGGCTTGCAAGCGTTTCCCGGTTGCTCTATACAACCTTAGGGGGCAAATCTGTTGTTTTTTCAATAGCTCTCGGGAGTTTTGGAAACGTAGACGATTGCCAGAGAACCGGTCGGATTGGCTCTGCGACAACTGGTATCGGCTAGGGGATTTTGTTTAGGCTTTTGCGCGATCGGATGGAAATTTGACTGGATATCTCAGCCACGAAACGGAACGTGAAGGATGAACAAGTCAGCGAAGGTCGCCGATCTTTCCTCATCGCTCGAAATGCCGGTTCATGTCCTGATCGTCGATGACAATTCCGATCACCGCGAGATGCTCAAGGAGATGCTGAGCCCGATTGACGCGACGGTTCTGCTCGCGGGCGGCGGCGAGGAGGCCCTGAGCATTCTGAAGGACATCGAGACGGCGCTCGTCGTGCTCGATGTGCGGATGCCGGAGATGGATGGCTTCGAGACCCTGAAAAAGATCCGCACCGAGGCGCACGGACTGCCGGTGCCGATCATGATGGTCACGGCCGAGAAGGTGAACGAGAGGGACGCCAAGCTGGGCTATGAGCTGGGCGCCGTGGATTTCATCGAAAAGCCGCTCAACCCCTATGTCTTTTGCGCAAAGGCCCAGACCTTCTGCGATCTGATCCGCTTCTACCGGGTCGAGGAATTCGCGCGCCTGCAGGAAGAGCTTTCCGCCTTTGGCGATGACGCCAGGCACTTTGCGGTGAAGCACAACCTGTTCAAGGGAAATCTGCTCCGCTCCGAACTGACGGATGCCGAGAAAGATGCGATGGCACTTCGGTTCCGCGAGCTTCTGCATCTGGGGCTCAGCGATGCAGGAGGCAACAATGACGAATTGCGCACCAAATGCACGACCTTCGCGGACTGGCTGGGCGAGCGTGGTCTGGGTGCGCGCATTCTGTTGACCCTGCATGTGCGTATGCTCAATGAACTCAGTTCCAATCTGACAAGCACCCATACGCGCCAGTTGCGCGATACCAGCCGGCTCGTCGTTCTGGAGATCATGGGGCATCTGGTTGAGCACTACCGTCGACAGGTGGTGCGTTTTGACGAGGGAGTGGCGTGAATGGACGGACAGGTGCGCGCGGTTCTGTTTGTCGAGCGCGGTCGTCTCAGGTCAGAGGCGGCCGTTGCCAATCTGGCCATCATCACCAAGGGCGTGTCATTCGGCAATCTGTCGGTCGAAATCATTGATGTGGCCGAAGAGCCGCAACGGGCCGTCGAATCCCAGATTTTCCTGGTGCCGATGCTCGTTCGCTATGCACCGAAGCCTGAAATACGGCTGGGCGGCGACCTTTCCAATTCCGCAGAAGTGCGGCTGGCGCTGAGCCTGCCCAACCCTTACGAGGTCGCAAACAATGGTTTCCAGTAAATATCCAGGCACGTCGCGCTCGGAAAATCCGATAAAGCCGGTCACCCGGATCGCCACCGGCATCCAGGGGTTCGACGAGTTGAGCTATGGCGGTCTGCCCGAGCATCGAACAACACTTGTTGTCGGAACATCAGGCAGTTGCAAGACGATCTTCACTTTGCAATGCGTCTGGAACCGGCTGACCAAGTTCAACAGCAACGTGGTGCTTATCTCGTTTGAACAGAAGACCGAGATGCTGCTGCGCGACGTGGTCAATCTGGGCTGGGATCTGACAAAGTATATAGATGAGGGCAGGCTCTTCGTGGTTGATGCGTCACCGACGCGGATTGGTCCTGTGGACGATCTCCATGTCGATCTTGGCGGGCTGCTGGCACAGGTGAGCCATGCGGTCGACGAGGTCGATGCGGATTTCGTTGCCTTCGATGCCATGGGCACGCTCTTGATGCAGATGCCGTCGGATCAGGATATCCGGTCCGATCTCAACCGCATGTCCGAACATCTCGCTGCGCGGGGCTGCACGACGATCATCAACTCCGAGCGCTTACACGAATACGGCCTGATCTCGCGCTACGGGATCGAGGAATTCGTCGCCGATGCGGTGGTCATCCTGCGCAACGTGCTGGATGAGGAACGGGTGCGGCGCACGGTGCAGATCCTCAAGCTGCGCGGCGATGATCATCTGAAAGGCGAATTTCCGTTCACGTTTGGCGATGACGGTCTCGTCATGCTGCCGCTGATCGCTAATACGCTCACCCATAGTTCCTCCGTCGACCGGATCACCAGCGGCAGCAAGGACATCGACAAGATTGCTGGCGGTGGGTTCTTCCAGGACTCGATCATTCTGATTTCGGGTGCAACCGGGACCGGCAAGACACTGCTCTCAAGCACATTTGCCGCTGCCGGTTGTCTGGCCGGTGAGCGGACGCTCTTTCTCGCCTATGAGGAATCCCTGCCTCAGTTGCAGCGGAACGCCGAAGGCTGGGGCATGGACCTGAATTCCTGGGAGGCCGCGGGCGTGCTGAAGGTCATCGCGACCTATCCCGAGGCGCTTGCGTTCGAGGATCATCTGGTCGGCATCCGCCGCGCCATCGAGGAGTTCAAGCCCAAGCGGCTTGTCGTGGACAGTCTCTCCGCGCTGGAGCGGGTCGGGACCCTAAAAGTGTTCCGTGAGTTCGTCATCGGTCTTTCGACCCTCGTCAAGCAGGGCAATATCTGTACGCTCCTGACCTCGACATCGCCGAGCCTTTCGGGGGGCGAATCCATCACCGAGGCGCATATCTCCACCCTGACCGATGCCATCGTGGTTCTGCGCTATGTCGAAACGGGCAGCCGTCTGAGGCGTGGGATCGGTGTGATCAAGATGCGCGGCTCGGCCCATGACAAGACCGTGCATGAGTACAATATCGGCTCCAAGGGCATCGAGATCATGGAGCCCTTCCAGGGCGTGAACGGGATTATCCTGGGTCTCCAGCAATCCGTCGACATCACCGAGGACGCCGATCTGCAGGAGGTGTTCCAACCATGAGATTCAACGACAGCAGCATACCGTTCGGCGGCAGTGGTCATGGCACCCAGAGTGTCAGGCAGCGTGAGCGGGCCAAGCGTCTTGAATCGCGGTTGCAGGAGACGCTTTCCATTCAGCAGGTCGAACGGGAAGCCCATCGGCGCGAAGAACGCCTGCATGCGCTGACCGCCCGCAGACTTGCCAGCAGCAATGCGGAGCTTCGGCAGTCGAACTCCAGCCGCGAGGCGGTCATGGCGCAGTTGCGCGCCTCCAATGCCGAGCTGGAGCGTTTTGCCTTTGTCTGTTCCCATGACATGAAAGAGCCGATCCGCACGATCTCGGGGCTGCTCGATTTTCTGGTCAATGACGAGGATCGCCTGTCACCGGCTGAGCGCCGGGACCTCAAGAACAGGATTGACCGGGATGTGGCGCGCCTCAATTCGATCATTGAATCGCTTCTCGCCTATTCGCGGCTCAACAGCCGTGTCGAGACTGTCCTTCTCGATCTCAATGCAATCGTCTCGGATGTGCTTGAGGGTCTGGACCACGAGGTGAAGGCCGCCGACGCCGAGATCGAGCTGGGCGATCTGCCCAAGCTGACTGCGGCCGACATCCATATGCGTCAGCTTTTCCAGAACCTGATCAGCAACGGCCTGAAATTTCGGCGGCGCAACAAGGTCTGCAAGATACGTGTAGCGGCGAATGAGAAAAGCGACAGCTGGGTGATCTCCGTCGAGGACAGCGGACGCGGCGTGCCCAAGAAGGATCGTGAGCGGATCTTCTCGATGTTCCAGAGGCTCAACAGCAAGGACAATGTGGAAGGGACCGGGCTTGGCCTCTCAATCTGCAGCCGCATCGTCAGCCAGTACGGTGGCGTGATCGTCTGCCGCGACAGTTTTCTCGGCGGTGCCGCGTTTGATATTCACTTCCCCAAGGTTGTCGGGTGAAACAACAGTGAGAGGTTGCCGCTCGGCCCGGTGCGGATGCTGAAGCTCTCCAGTTCCTGACAGATCCCCGCCAGCACTGAAGTGTTGATCGGCTTTTTCACGAAGAAATCGGCCCCGCATTCGATAGCCTCGGCCCGATCGACCGGATCTTCCGAGCCGGTCGCAATCCCGATCGCCGCATGGGGCAGCAGATTTGTGTGCCGGATTGCGCGTATCAGATCCAGCCCCATCATTTCGGGCATGTTGAGGTCGATCATCATGATGTCGGGCAGCCGCGTGAAGGTCTTGCCCGCAAGATCACGGAGCGCGGTTCTGGGGGAGGAATAGGTGTGAAGCACCAGATCGACGCGGTCGCGGAGCAACCACATCTCGGTCAGTTTGAGATCGTTCTCATTGTCGTCCACCAGCATGACGCGCGCGAGACGATCAAGAATTATCGTCTGGGGAGGCCAATTGAATGTTGGCAATGATCCCTCCTGAACATGCGGGCTTGAGCGATAGCGAGAGGCCGCTGGCTCTTGCGCAGTCGCTCGCGATTGTCAGTCCGAGCCCCGCGCCGCCTGTCGCGAATTTGGCAAAGGGCTTGAAGATATGCTCCTGTTGATGGGCCGCGATGCCGGGCCCGTGGTCACGCAGGCAGATCTCTCCCGGCTTGATGCTGATATCAACACCGTTTTCCGCAGCCTGTCCATGCAGGACAGCGTTTTCCACAAGCATTTCCAGCAAGAGATCGAGAAGCCAGGGATCCGCGTGCAATCGCATTCCAGTCTGACCGGTAAAGGTGACCTTTCCCTGGGGCAAGCGGGATTTTGCGATGATGCTATCGAGCGCTTTGTCGATATCCACGGGCTCCGGCGCGGGCGTGTGTAGCTGCACTCTCATGTAGGTGCCCAAACGGGCGGTCAGGTGGCGGGCCCGCTCAACCGCTTTTTCGATGTCGCCCAGATGTTCCGCGACTGCATCCCCGTTGTCCCGATCCTCAGCGATCCATTCCGTCAGCGTCGAGATGGTGCGAAAGGACGCCTCCATATCATGCTGGGCCGAACGGATGAGTGCGAAGGGATCGAACCGTGCCGGGATCATTCCTGCATCTCGGTATCTGTCTCGAAGATGTTCCAGATGTCGGCAAGTTGACTGACGACCGTAATCAGCATGTCCCGCGACTTGTCCATATCGCGTGCGGCAATCGCGCGGGTCAGCAACGCCAGATGACCTTCTGTCGAGATGAGCAGTGTTGCGGCGTCCTGCGACTGTGTCCGGCTGAGTTCGCCTTGCGGCATCGGATCGGCCTGCGGTTCGATTGTGGTATCGGGCATGGTCTCCTGACCGAGTGCCGTGGTCACGATCTTCCGGAAGTGAACCGGATCGAGATCCCGCTTGGCGAGATATCCCGCGCATCCCGCAACACGCGCCTGCAGCGACAGCAGTTCGGTTCCGTATCCCGTCAGCAGGATGGTGGGCATGGGATCGCCAAAGCTGCCATTCGTGATCTCGTGGGCCAGTTCCAGCCCGGTTCCATCTCCCAGCAGGTAGTCCATTACGATCAGATCGAAGCGCTGTCGCGCCAGCGCTTCGCGCGCCTCATGGACTGACCGGGCCTCGATCCAGGCAAGGGGGATCTGTACCCGTCGCGCAAGCCGGATGACCCGCTTGCGGTCGAAGTCATTGTCCTCGACGATGAGAGCAGTCAATTGCACCATGTCATCCGATTTTTACAATTTGCCTAAAATAGGTCGGGAAGGCATAGCAGTTCGTGGTGAACAAATCGTATACTGGCTCGGATCAGGGAGCAGTGAATGACCGATACCACTTTCGAACCTCAAGACTACGATGATGAGTACGCCACTTTCGGGGACCGGGTTGCCGCCGGACGCGAGCAACTTGGCATCACCCAAGGACAACTCGCCAAGCGTCTCGGCGTGAAGATCCAGACCCTCCAGAACTGGGAAGAGGACCGGTCGGAGCCCCGGGCCAACAAGTTGCAGATGCTCGCCGGCATGCTGAACGTCTCGATCATCTGGCTGATGAGCGGGCAGGGAGACGGCCTCGACCCTGCTTTTGGGAGCATCGAGGAACAGTCTGATAACACACAGGAAATCCTGATGGAGGTGCGGTCAATCCGCGAAGCCCAGCTTCAGCTCAACGCTCGGATGGGGCGCCTTGAGAAACGTCTGAGAGCCGCTCTGGGATGATCCGGGAACCTGTCCGAAACGCGCCCGAAGAACCCGAGCACCGCGTCAGGCGTTTGCGCATGCGGAGCTGGCGGCGGGGCACCAGAGAGATGGACATGATCCTCGGTCCGTTTGCCGATGAACGGCTTGCGACCATGTCAGGTGATGACCTCGCACTTTATGAGGCGCTTTTGTGCGAAAATGATCAGGACCTCTACATCTGGGTCAGCGGTCAGCAGACGGCACCAGCCCGGTTTTCGGTCATGCTGAATGAGGTGCGAATTTTTCACGGCGTTTGAGCCGCAAATTTTTTGATCATTTTAACCTCTTGTTTGAGTTTTCCCTTCAAGCCTTGGCCAAATCATCCAGCTTGTGGAGAAAACAAAATGAATATGCAGGTCAAAGCCGAACTGCCTGGGGGTGAGAGTGCCGAGCGCGCTTTTTTGGGCACCTATCTCGAAACCCTCTCGATGGTGGAGCGGCTTCACCGTCTTCTTCTCGATGTCATAAAGGACGAGTTCGAGCGTCTGGGACTGCTCGACATCAATGCCGTGCAGGCGCTCCTGCTTTTCAACGTGGCAGACAATGAGGTGACCGCGGGGGAGTTGAAATCCCGTGGATACTATCAGGGTTCAAATGTGTCCTACAATCTCAAGAAACTGGTTGAGTCAGGCTACATGCATCACCAGAAATGCAACATCGACCGCCGGGCGGTCCGGGTGCGTCTGACCCAGAAGGGCCGGAATATCTGCGAAATGGTCGCCCAGCTCTTCGAGCGCCACTCCAGCGGCATTCTCGATCGCAAGGTTCTGGGAGATCAGAACCTGGACGACATCAATGATGCCCTGCGCCGGATGGAACGCTATTGGACAGATCAGATCCGCTATATCTACTAGAGCTTGTCGGGAATTCGGACGCCTTTCGCGGCGTCACGATCTCTGTTGCTGCCCCATCCAAGACGAAAATCTGGGATGAGAGCCGGGGTTTTGCTCCGGTAGGGCAGGTAGGATTGGCGGGTTTTCGCCAATCGCAGGTCCAGAACCGCCACACCCGACACGTAACGAATGAGAAGGGTAACGATCAGGACCGAGAGCGGCGCCAGCCAGACGCCGCCACCCAGGGCGAGCATCGAGAAACCGGCCCAGACCATGATCTCACCAAGATAGCTCGGATAGCGGACATAGGATCTCAGGCCGGATGTGAGGAGGGCGCCATGGGAATGGCTGATGCGGAACCGGTCCAGTTGCGTATCCGCTACAGTCTGGATCAGTATTCCAATGATCGAGATCGCAATGGCACCAAATCCAACATAGCCAAGAGCAACAGGGCTGGCGGCGAATGCAGCCAGTACAGGAGCAGCGATAAGACCCTGCAGGACCGCCTGCAGGACGAAGACCATCAGCAGACTTTTCCACCACCAGCCGGGGTTATTTCTTTCGCGCAGATCGGTATAGCGACCATCCTCCACACCCTCGCGCATGCGGCGAAGTCCGAGCTGCACCCCAAGTCTGACCGACCACACACCCACCAGGATGAGAAGTATCAGGGTACGTTCATCATCCGGACGACCGATGCCGACCCAGAATGCGAGAGCAATCACACCAAAGCCGGGCCCCCACCAGAAATCGACGACACTGGCGTCCTTGCGCAACAGACTGACAAACCAAAGCGCGATGAAACCGGCCAGGCTCCAGGTCCACGCGCTGCCAAATTCTTCGAGGAAATTCATACCAAGCCTACATGCTATTCGTTCCCTTTACGCAGCAAGCTGGCGATTGGATGTCGAAGCTCAGTACACCGCCCGGCGACGCCGTGCCCCAAAAACGCTGCATTCTTGTGAATGATTGAAAATATTGGGTTATCCACAATCGAACCAAAAGGTGGTATCACTTGGAAAAGAAACTCAGGCAGCCCTTGCGATTCGGGTTAGCCTGTGTGAAGGCGAAGCAGGCAAAAAGGGTCTTAGGGCAGATCCATGAACAGTGAGACCGTGCAATCGGGACCGGCGGGTTACGACTCGTTTGAAGTCAGGCTTGGCGACGAGTTGCGGGGCGAGCGGGCAACGCTCGGCAGATCTTTGCTTGATGTCCAGCGCGATCTCCGGATCAAGGCCGCCTATATCGCCGCTATCGAAGACTGTGACCCGAGCGTCTTTCCCAATCGCGGATTTGTCGCGGGATATGTCCGGTCCTACGCCCGTTATCTTGCCCTCGACCCGGAAGAGGTTTTTGAGCGCTTCTGCTCCGAGAGCGGATTTCAGGGCGTCAATTCCGATCTCAAGCGAGAAGCGAAATCCAGCAAGGGCAATGTGGTTCTGGCCGGTCCGGTCGTGGCGTCCAAGGACGATGCGATCTGGCGCAATGTCACACCTGTCACGTCATCCGGTTCGATCAGCGATATACCGGTTTCGGCCATCGGGTCGGTTCTGGTTCTCGTCGCGGTCGTCTTCGGCCTTCTTTATGGCGGCTATGCTGTTCTGCAGGATATTCAGAGGGTCGAGATCGCGCCCGTTGATCAGGTTCCCGGCGCACTGTCGGAGATTGCCAGTTTCAACGAACCGGGCCTGGGTGCCGAGGTTGTGGAACTTGCCCAGCAGACCTCGGTTAGCACATCTCCGACCGATCAGGACCTGAACCGGCTTTACCTCCCGCGGGAGCTTGAGGTTCCCATCATCGTCAGCCGCGACGGTCCGATCGTGGATATCGATCCCAACCAGACCGGCGCGCAGGCCAGACCTGACAACGAACGCAGGTTCGAGACAGCCATTGCCGCCGCTGTCACCCTTGACGAGGCAAACGCCGACAACCCCCGCGTTCGGGAGGATATCGGCCCGCCAACAGTCAACATCGCGGCGGAGCGCGCGGCCTGGGTGCGCGTCTATCTGGCTGATGGCACGGTGCTTTTCGAGAAGATCCTGGAGCCGGGTGAGGTCTACACCCTTCCGGCCGATGTCGAAGCGCCGCTTCTTCGCGCGGGCAATTCCGGTTCGGTTTTCATGCTGGTCGACGGCGTAACCTACGGACCGGCCGGGAAGGGCACAGGCGTGGCCAAGCAGGTCTCCCTTCTGCCCGACGACATCCGGACGGTTTTCTCCGAACTGGATGAGGTTCCTGATGAAATTCAGGCAAGCCTTCAGGCCAGTACGTCAGATCCAATCCAGGAGTAGTCTCCGCACTGCACAAGTGACATCCCCGATCAGCCGGGGTATCACTGCGTGACCCCCCTTGTCTGTCGAGGTTTGGCAAATGTCTCTCAATTCGGTTCGCCCCTGGCGCAATATCTATCGCCGCGAGAGCCGCAAGATCCATGTCGGAAGCGTGGCCGTCGGCGGAGATGCGCCGATCTCGGTTCAGACCATGACCAACACCCTGACCCATGATGTGAAAGCGACCATCGCGCAGATCGAGGCCTGTGCCGAGGCCGGCGCGGACATCGTGCGTGTGTCCTGTCCCGATGAGGCGTCGACGGCTGCCATGAAGGAGATCGTGCGCGAAAGCCCGGTCCCGCTGGTGGCGGATATCCACTTCCATTACAAGCGCGGCATCGAGGCGGCCGAGGCAGGTGCCGCCTGTCTGAGGATCAATCCCGGCAATATCGGCGCGCCCGAGCGGGTGCGCGAAGTGATCAAGGCCGCGCGCGACAACAACTGTTCGATCCGCATCGGCGTGAATGCCGGAAGTCTGGAAAAACATCTGCTTGAGAAATACGCCGAGCCCTGTCCCGAAGCGATGATCGAAAGCGGCCTCAGTCATATCAAGATACTGGAAGATAACGACTTTCATGAATTCAAGATATCCGTAAAGGCCTCGGATGTGTTCCTGGCCTCAGCCGCCTATCAGGGTCTGGCGGAGGCAACGGACGCGCCCATTCACCTGGGCATCACCGAGGCCGGGGGGCTGACATCGGGCACCATCAAGTCGGCCATCGGCCTTGGCAATCTCCTGTGGATGGGGATCGGCGATACACTGCGCGTGTCCCTCTCGGCTGATCCGGTCGAGGAGGTGAAGGCTGGTTTCGAAATCCTCAAGGCGTTGGGGCTGCGGCATCGCGGCGTGAACATCATCTCCTGCCCGTCCTGTGCGCGTCAGGGATTTGATGTGATCAAGACCGTCAGCCAACTGGAGGACCGCCTTGCACATATCCGGACGCCGATGAGCCTCTCGATCATCGGATGCGTGGTCAACGGGCCCGGTGAGGCGCTGATGACCGATGTCGGTTTCACCGGCGGTGGAGCGGGTCATGGCATGGTTTATCTGGCGGGAAAACAGGACCATCGCCTCGACAACGACAAGCTGGTTGACCACATCGTTGAATTGGTTGAAAAAAAGGCAGAAGAGATTGAGGCACAGGAAGTGCCGGGTATTGAGGCGGCAGAATAAATATGCGGGTTATGGTGCTGATCATCTTAATCGGAATCTTCGGGCTCGGAGGCTATGTTGTCTTCTCGATCCGGACAGTCACCCATGACCCGGACAGGTGGCATGTGGATCCGCTCACAGCGCCTGCCCAGCCGACGCCCAACGGATATTATGTAGGCCCCCCCAGCGTTTCGACGCAGCCCGTCAACGAGCCGTCCCGGATCTATGATGCGGACGCGGCCCGTCTTGCGGCGGCCTTTGATGGTTTCGTCATGGGTCAGCCCCGGGTGGAGCGGCTTGCCGGTTCCATCGAGGAAGCCTGGATCACTTACGTGCAGAGAACGGAAACACTGCAGTTTCCCGACTATATCTCTGTCCGCTTCTTCAATCTTGATGTGCCGAACACGTCCACCGTCGCGATCTTCTCGCGCTCGCGTTTCGGGCATTCCGACATGGGTGTGAACGAGGATCGGGTCCAGTCCTGGCTCAAATCCATCGCCTCCCTTGAGAATGGTCTCGCCGCCGCGGAGGATGAGCCGGAACCTGATCAGGACGGGACGGCACCGGAGGCCGCGGAGACAGCCGGGCAGTGACACCCGGCCTGAGCGCGGGTCTTGATCCATGATCGCACCGGAAAAGATATCGCAGATCCTTCAGCGCTTTGCGTTTCTGGAGGCGCGTCTGAACGAGGGCGCGTCGCCTGACGAACTGGCCGATCTCTCACGTGAATATGCCGAGATCAGACCGGTGGCCGAGCAGGCCGGCTCGTATCGCGACCTTCTGACCGGTATCGAGGAGGCCGAGGCGCTGACCGCCGACCCCGAGATGCGAGCCCTGGCGGAGGAGGAACTTGCCGAACTCAAGGCGTCCCTTCCGGAGGCAGAGCAGGCCCTCCAGCTTGCTCTCCTGCCCAAGGACGCAGCCGACGACCGCCCGGCGATCATCGAAATCAGACCGGGCACGGGGGGCGATGAGGCCGCTCTTTTTGCGGGTGATCTGAAACGCTTGTATCAGCGGTTGGCCGAGCGCCGCGGCTGGGGTTTCACCGTGATCGAGGAAAGCGAGACCGAGCTTGGCGGCTACAAGGAGGTCGTCGCGAACATCTCGGGCAAGGGCGTGTTCGCACAACTGAAATTCGAGAGCGGGGTGCATCGGGTTCAGCGGGTGCCGACCACGGAGAGTGGTGGTCGCATCCATACGTCGGCCGCCACTGTCGCCGTTCTGCCCGAGGCCGAGGAGGTCGATATCGACATCCCCACAGCGGATATCCGCATTGATACGATGCGCGCTTCCGGCGCTGGTGGGCAGCACGTCAACACGACCGACTCCGCGGTCCGGATCACGCATATTCCCACCGGGCTGGTCGTCACCAGTTCCGAGAAATCGCAGCATCAGAACCGGGCGATTGCGATGCAGGTTCTGCGCGCCCGCCTGTTTGACCTGGAACGTCAGAAGGTTGCTGAGGACAGGGCGGCGGAGCGCAAGGGGCAGGTTGGCTCCGGCGACCGGTCCGAGCGCATCCGGACCTACAATTTCCCCCAAGGCCGGATGACCGATCACCGGATCAACCTGACGCTCTACAAGCTCGATCAGATCATGCAGGGCGATCTGGACGAGGTTCTGGATGCGCTCATCGCGGCCGATCAGGCTGATCGTCTGGCCGAGCTTGATCCGTGATCCTGCGGGATGCGATGGCGCGCGCGACCGCGCGTCTGAGGGCCGCAGGAATTGACCGGGCCGAGCGGGATGTCAGACGCCTCGCCGCGCATGCACTCTCGATCCCGCCCGACCGGGTCACCTTGCATTTGAATGATGAGATCGACGCCGATCAGCGGGCGCGGTTCAACGAGGCCATCGCGCAGCGCGAGGCCTTTCGCCCGGTGGCGCAGATCGTCGGGTCCCGCGCCTTTTGGGGGCGCATGTTCGAGGTCACGGGCGACGTGCTGGATCCGCGGCCCGAAACTGAGCTGATTGTCGAACTGGCCCTTGCGGGGGCGGAGCCCGCCTCCCTTCTCGATCTCGGCACCGGGTCAGGCATTCTCGCGATCACGCTGAAATGTCACTGGCCTGCCGCCGTCGCGTGGGCCGTTGATATCAGTGCGGCGGCGCTCGACGTCGCGCGGCGCAATGCGGATGCACATGGGGCTGATGTCGTCTTTGAGCATGGCGACTGGTTCTCACCGGTGCGGGGGGGGAGGTTTGACCTCGTCATCTGCAATCCGCCCTATATCTCGAACGCCGAGATGGAGGCCTTGGCGCCCGATGTGCGGGACTGGGAGCCGCATATGGCGCTGACACCCGGCGGGGACGGGCTGGAAGCCTATAGGGTGATAGCTGATGGCCTTGCGGATCACCTCACCCCGGCGGGGCGCGCGCTTTTCGAGATCGGGCACAGCCAATGGGATGCGGTCGCGCTGATCATGACCGATGCAGGCTTCGACAGGCCGGTTCTGCATCACGATCTTTCCGGGCACCCAAGGGTCGTGGAAGTCACGCAAACCCGCCCTTGATGCAATGCATTACATTTTTGGGTTGTTTTTTGGGGCTGCCCCGCTATACGATCAGATGTCGGCTGGAATTTTGCTCATACTCTTCCAGCGTCGAGACACAATCGCAAAACGAACGAATTTTGGCGTCATGCGGCTGAGGGCAAACAGAACCTGCGTGACATGAACCTGGCACGGTAGACATCCCATATCATGAGACCTTCGAACAAATCGCGTTCCCGCAATAAGAATAACAATCGCAATCGCAATGTCGGAAACGTCATCAACCGGGTGTTTGACAGCGCCGGGCCGGAGGGCAAGGTGCGCGGAACCCCGCAGCAGATCATAGACAAATATCAGATGCTGGCCCGTGATGCGCAATTGTCCGGTGACCGGGTTGCTGCCGAGAACTTCCAGCAACATGCGGAACATTACAGCCGTCTTTTGGGCGAGGCCCAGCGGGAGCAGGCCGAGCGCCAGCAGCAACAGGCTGCCGCCAACCAGCAGCAGGACACGCAGCAGCGCCAGCAGCCGCAGCCTCAAAATACCGAGGCTGGCGACCAGCAGCCTGCACATCCTGCGAATGGCAACGGGCTCGACATGATCGAGCCACAGGATGCGGACGAAACGGCTGATCTGGTTGAGACACCGGAGAGCGCAAGTAAGCCACGTCCGAAGCGCCCACGGGCCTCCTCGAAAGCCGCATCTGCGGAACCAAAGGCCTCCGAAGGCTCACCGCCCATCGACGCGCCTGCCGCCGACTGAGTTCAGAGCAGGCGCGCGAGGGCGCAGAACTGCTCCAGCGAGACGGTCTCGGCACGGTCGGTCGGCTGAATACCGGCAATCAGGAGCTTGTCCTCAATATCTGCAGAGACCGATCTGAGGCTGGAGCGCAGCATCTTGCGGCGCTGATTGAAAGCTTTTGCAACAATATCCGAAAGGGTCTTTTGGTCCGCCGGAAAACGCGGGGCGCTGAGCGCATCAAGATGCACAACCGCCGATGTGACTTTGGGCGGGGGGGTGAAAGCCTTGGACGAGATCTCGAAGGCAAGCTTCGCGTCCGAGCGCCATTGCGCAAGAATGGAAAGACGCCCGTAGGCCTTTGACCCCGGCGCGGCGACGATCCGCTCGGCCACTTCCTTTTGAAACATCAGCGTCAGACTGGACCAGAAGGGCGGCCATTCCGCCGGTGTCAGCCAGCGCACCAGCAACTCGGTGCCGACATTGTATGGCAGGTTTGCAACCACCCTGACCGGTGCGGTCAGATGGCGGGTGGTGTCGAGCGTCAGGGCATCGCCGCTCAAAACTTCCAGTCGTCCGGGATATGCATTCGAGACCTCGGCCAGCGCGGGCAGGCATCGCTCGTCCCGCTCGACGGCAACAACCTTGCGGGCACCTTCGGCCAGCAGGGCACGGGTCAGACCACCCGGGCCGGGTCCGATCTCCAGCACGTCGCGGGCAGAAAGATCACCGGCACGCCGGGCGATCCGCCCTGTGAGATTGAGGTCGAGCAGGAAGTTCTGGCCAAGCGACTTGCGGGCGCTCAGGCCATGGGAGGCGATGACCTCGCGCAGGGGAGGCAGTCCGTCACTCATGCGGCGCGCTTCGTGGCCATGTGATGCGCTAGACGAAGCGCCTCGATCAGCGATGTCGGCTGCGCCAGACCTTGCCCCGCGATGTCATAGGCCGTGCCATGATCCGGTGAGGTGCGGATGAAGGGCAGGCCAAGCGTCACGTTCACGCCGGCATCGAAGTTGAGCGTCTTGATCGGGATGAGCGCCTGGTCGTGATACATGCAGACCGCGACATCATAGCCGTCGCGCGCGCGGGCGTGAAACATCGTGTCGGCGGAGAGCGGCCCGGACAGGGACATCCCCTCGGCGCGCAACCGGTCCAGCACCGGCGTGATGATCTCGATTTCCTCGCGCCCCATTGCGCCGCCTTCGCCCGCATGGGGGTTGAGACCTGCCACGGCGATGCGCGGATTGGCCAATCCGAAATCTGTCCGAAGTGCTGCATGGGCAATGCGCAGTGTTTCCTCCAGTAGCGCAGGTGTGAGCGTCGCCTTGACGGCCTCAAGCGCGACATGGATGGTCACCGGCACAACCCGCAGTTCAGGCGCTGTCAGCATCATGACCGAGCGTTGAACACCCGCCAGATGCGCCAGAAATTCCGTATGCCCCGGAAACGCAAATCCCGCGCCGTCCTTCAAACCCTTCTTGTTGATCGGATTGGTGACGACGGCTGAAGCCTGCCCGGTCCGGCAAAGCGCCACAGCCCGCTCGATGGACGCGATGATGGCCGCGGCATTGGCAGGGTCCGGCTGACCGGGGACGGCTGGCGCGGCCAATGGGCAGGGCAGGACCGGCAGGGCGTTTGCGCCGGTTGCCTCGGCCGGATCCGAGATCACCCGAACCGCGACGCCTGCCGGTTCAGTATGGGTCCTGACCCAGTCGGGATCGGCGACCCAGAAAAAGTCCATGCCCTCGGGCCGTTTCTGCCAGGCGGCTACGCCGATCTCGCCGCAGATGCCCGACGGATCGCCCATGGTCAGGGCGGCGGGCGTGATCATTTGCGGATGATCAGCGCATCTCCACGCAGCTCTTGCAGATAGCCTTCGCCGAAGCTCGACAGGCGCTGGACAAAGAGCCGTTCGCGCAGGTTCTCACGCTCCTCGGGGGAGGATTCGTCCGAGCGCGCGCAGAGCATCACCAGCGTCACTCCACGGCTGTCACGCTGAATGGCCTTCTCGCCGACATTGAGCGCGTTGATCGTCATCTTGATCTCATCGGGGATCGCATTGGCTGGCGTCGGCTGACTGCGCCCGCTGCTGATCCCGAACTCCTCCGCGCGGGCATCGAGATCGGTGCAGAATTCGGCCTCGTCGCGGATCGTGGCCAGTTGCGCTTCGGCCGCCTGATAGGCTTCCTCTGCCGCTGTGCTGGCGAGTGGGACAACCAACTGGCTGTAGACCAGCGTCAGCGTCTGGTTTTCGGTGTCGTCGCGGGGCACCTCACGGATGTCGAGCAGCTTTATCACCGTTACGCCCTGAGGGATCGTAATCGCGGCCGTCACCTCACCGGGAAGCAGGGCCAGAACCTGCCCCGCAACGGTCGGCGGCAGGTTCGAGGCCGGAAGCCAGTCCAACCGTCCGCCACGCCCGGCAGAGGCTGCGCGACTGTAGCGGCGCACTGCTGCGGTGAAGTTGCCGCCCCTGTTCAGGTCCCGTGAAAGCCGCTCGGCCAGCGCCAGCGTCTCCTCGGGTCCACGCTCGGCATTGGCAAGGGCCAGTTCCTGGATCAGGACCTCTTCGCGCACCGCCTTGGATGCGAAGTCGAGCGCCGCATCGAGATCCGACTCCGTCGGGCGGGCGCGGGCGCGGAACCGTGCCTGAACCACATCGCGCCAGGTGATGCCGGCCCGGATGAAATCCTTGAGCGTTGCAATCGCGATGCCACGCGCGGTCAGTGCGCCATTGACCTGATCAACGGTCAGCCCGCGGGAGGTGGCAAAGCCTGCATAGCCCTCGTCGATGGTCTCCTCTGTCACCTCAATCCCGATCGCCTCGCCTGCCTGAAGGCGCAACCGGTCGTCTGTCAGCTGTTCGATGGCCAGTTCACGAAGATTGCCCGAGGTGCCAAAGGCGTTCAGCAGTCTGACACGCTGGTCGATCTCGTAATGGGTGATCACCTTCTCATTGACCACAAGTGCAGGCTCAAACGGGTTTTGAGCGACGGTCATTGAAGCAAAGCTCAAAAGACCTGCCATAAGAAATATCGCTGCTTTCATGTGCCTCTTGCTACCTCAGTCCGCGCATGCATCTGTCCGCAGGCCATCTGTCTCTTATGTTGCCACCAATGCCCGCAAGCCTGACATCCAGGCCGATATCCGTGGAGGGCGGCACATCGTCTGACGTTGTAAACCGGCGGGACACGGAAAGGTCAAGTCTGATACATTCATTGCCATAGCTCAACTGGCCTTCGGCAAAGATATTCTCGCCTTCGGACAGATCATACCGCCATTCCGCCCCCAGCCGCCAGTTGTCAGTGGCCTGATAGGTCGCCTCAAAGGCAAACTCGTTGGAGGCGGGAACGAAGCCCAGATCGGTGTTGCTGTTGTCCTCGGCCAGAAAAATCAGATCCGTGCCAAGGGTCAGGCGATCATAGGCGAGATCGACCGAAAGGTCCGAGCGCTTGAAATCAAGCTCGGTGTCGAAGAGGTGCCTGTTGACGACACTGATGTTCCGCGTCTCGAAACTGATGGCCGCGACATAGTCGGAACTGCGCCCGGCAAGGCCGGTGCCGTCCGAGAACTGGGTGTTCTCCTCGGCTCTGAGCACCTGGCCAAGGGTGACGCCAAGGTTCCAGCCATCGGGGTCGAACCGTGTGTAGCTGATGCCGAGATTGGCGCGGAGCCCGGCCTCGTAGACATCCTGCCCGGGAAAACGGTTGAGCGAGAAAAGACTTGTCTCATCAAGCTCCGGCAGCAGGCTGTCCTCGTTGGGAATGTCCGTGTCTTCGGTATCGGACGTGTAAAGAACCTGCGCTATGGGCTCGATCACATGTGTGGCATTCTCGGTCTGCCGGGCCAGCGGGTAGCGCAGCTCGAACCCGGCGGTCGGTGTGAGGCGGCTGACGGCGTCCTCATCGAAGGCGGGGTCATTGCCGGTCTGGTAGATGTCGAGCGCGAGATCGGTGAAGGTCGCGACCTGAAGACCTGAGGCCAGCGTCCAGTCCCGTCGCCAGTCCACACCGGCGCCGAACCGCAGGACATTTCGTCCGTCTTCGCGCGCAAGGTTGAGCACGTTCCCTTCCAGTCCCAGACGACCGCCGAGGGGCGTGTCTTTCAGGATGCGGCGATAGGAAATCTCGGGCAGAACGAAGGGGATGAGCGTGTCATCCTCATCATCGCGCAGGGAATCGAAACCTGCAAAGCGCAGTTCGAACGCATCCTTCTGGCGATATCGGTCGATGATCGCGAAGCTCTGCAACCGGTCGGCCGTCGAATATCCGAACTGCCGCAAGAACGCATCATCGCCTGCGACGTTGAGGCGGAACCGCCCCTCGAATTCCCGGGGAAGGGCGAAATTTCCGGTGGCGTCAATGTAGCTGCGTCCCGGCTCGCCGCCCAACCCGTCATCGAAGGCGAAAGCGCCGTTGAGATCGATCCGTCCATTTGAGAACTGCTGGCGATACTCGGTCTCCAGAATAACGCCGCCCTTGCTGGTCAGAAATGGTGTGAACGTGGCATCCGCATGATCGCCAATGACCAGATAGTAAGGGATCTTCGCACCATAGCCATAGATGTCGGAGTTCGACAGTTCCGGGACCAGCAGGCCGGATGCCCGCCCCTTGGACGGATCGGCAATGCGCAGGGAGGGCAGGTAGAAAACCGGCACGCCGATCACGTCGAGCCAGGCATCCTCGAAATAGATCTGGCCTTCTTGCGTGTCCTGGATCACCCGCTCGGCGCGGATCTGCCAGATCGGTGTGGGGTTTTCCTCGCAGACATTGCAGGCCGAGCCGACGGTCTTGTAGAGCGTCGTGAACCGCCCCTCACCGGTGCGTTGCGCTTCGACCGCCGCAAGCTGGAACTGCTGGGCGACAAGTAGGCGCGCGCCCTGGATAAGACCTTCCTGCAAGTCTGCAGACAACTCTGCGAGATCAGCCAGAAAAACGGTGCCGTCCTCGGTCTCAAGCCGCAGTGGACCTGTTGCGCGCAGCCGCTCGGTTTGCGCGTTGTAGGTAATCTCGGCGGCGCTCAGGGTTGCCCCTTCGAAGTAGACCTCGACATTCCCGCGAGCGCGGACAAGCTGGGTCTGTCCCTCGTAAATCACACTGTCCGCAAAAAGCGCGACGGGCGCATCCTGCGCCTGCGACATGGTGGAGGCCAGCAGAAAGGCCGACAGAAGACAGATCAGGCGAAACACTTAGGCCAGCTCCCCGGTCATCATCCGTCTTCCAGGTGCAACAGCAGCGCCGTGGCCAGCATGATCGCGGCGGCCGGGGGTGACCAGGCGGCCAGTGTGATCGGGATCGCGCCGCTGGCACCAAGCGATTCCGCCACATCCTTGAAAAAGTAAAGCGCGAATCCCGCCAGCACTGCCATCAGGATCATCACCCCGGTCTGGCCAAAGCGCACATGGCGCATCGAGAACCCGGCGCCGATCAGCACCATGGCGGCAAAAAGCGCCGGGCGTGCGAACTCGACCTGCAGGTAGAGCCGGTGGCGAATGGCAGAGAAACCGGCGGCTTCAAGTTGGCGGATGAACTCCGGCAGTTCCCAGACCGACACGCGATCGGGTGGCGCAAAGCTGTCGAGGATCTTGTCGGGGGTCAGGTCGGTCGGAATGCGGTATTCGCGCGACAATTGCGGCGGCTCCAGCGCCTGTGTGCTGAGCGTGTCGAGAGGCCAGCGCTTGACGTCGCGCAGCGCCCATTCCTGATTGAGCAGGCTTGCGGAAGCCGCATTGATGCGCGCGACAAGCTGCCCGTCAGGGTCATAGTCGTGCAGCCGCACGCCATAGAGAACAACGCCGTTTGCGCTGACCCGGTCGGCCTGGATCACTGTCTGGCCGCCCTCCGAGCCCTGCCGGAGCCAGATCTCGTTGTTGGAGAAGCTCAGCACGCTGCGCCCGCCAAGCCGGAAGTCATCCTCCATGACATCCGCCCGCTCGCTGGTGGTGGACACGATGGGATTGAACACGAAGATCCCGAAAAAACCCAGACCGATCGACACCAGCACCGGCAGGTGCAGAACCCGGATGGCAGAGACGCTAGAGGCGCGGATGACCACCAGTTCGGATGACCGTGAGAGCCCCAGAAAAGCGCTGAGTGCGCCCAGCATCAGCACCAGCGGAAAGGCCTGCGCCACGATGGCCGGGCTTTGCAGCAGGGTCAGTTGGGCGATGTCCGCTCCGCTTGCATCATAGCGGCTGAGGGACCTGATGTTCTCCACCCCTGTGAAGAGCAGCACGAGAAAGAGCACCACCAGTTGCACCTGCAGAACCGCGACGACAAAGCGCCTCAGGACATAGAGCCAGAGCGTCATGCAGGAACCCCCGCGCGTCGGCGGCGACCACCGCTGGCCCGGCCAAGCATCAGCAGGACAAGCGCAACCGCCAGCCCGCCTGGGAGATAGGCAACCGGCCAGATTGCCGGCTGCGAGGAAACCGCCGAGCCTGCCGCGATCCCCAGCACCACCAGCATCACGCCGACGCCGATGGCGGCGACAATGCGTTTGGTGAAGCCGCGCCGCTGATAGCCACCGGTCATGATCACGGCAAGTGCGATGAGCGGCAACAGCAAAGAGGTCAGCCCGTTGGTGATCTTCTCGTGCCCCTCGGCGACGAAATCGCCCAGCGAATAGCGGCCCGCATCGAGCATCTCCTGATCGGGCGAGAGCAGGCGCAAAAGCGGATACTCCGCAGGCTTTCTGATCCGCACCGCATCGGATTTGATGAATTCACGCAGATCATATGTGAACTCGTCGAAGCGAACCTGGCTGAGCGTGCCGTCTTCCAGATTTTCCGTAAGGGCAATCCCGCGCGACATCACCAGTCGCGCCTCGTCCTCCTTGCGCAGGAGAAGCGCACGTTCGGCAGAATAGGTGACGGGCTGATCGGAACTGCGCTCATCATGCAGAAAGATGCCGGCCATTTCACCGGCATTCGATGTGTCGCGGATATAGAGCGTCACGCCGCGCGCGGGGTGCAAAAATACGCCCTCGCGGATGAAGGCATTGGCAAGCTCGGTGCGAATGTCGAGCCTGCGGTCCTCCAGTCTTCCGGTCCCGAACGGCACCAGCACAATATGTGTCACAAGCGTCAGCGCAAAAATCAGCAGGCCGAACATCAGAACCGGGCGGGCGAGCGAGAACGGACTTTGTCCCGAGGTCATCATCACCACCAGCTCTGCCTCGGAGTAGAGTTTGTTGAGCGTATAGATCGCTGCCGCGAAAGCCGAAAGCGGGAACACCATCGACAGGACCCGCGGCAACAGCAGGACCGAGAATTCCAGAAACACGGCGGCCGACTGGCCCGAACTGATCACGGTATCAATCAGCCGGATTGACTGGGTCAGCCAGATCACACCGGTGAAAATCAGCGTGAAGAAGCTGAAGGCCCCGATCATCTGGGTGAGGATATAGCTGTCCAGACGCCGCATTCTCTCCGCTCGTGTTCCTCTCCGCTTATGACAAACGGCCTAAGCCGTCACCGGGAACTGGTCAAGCGATGAGAAAGCGCATAACTCTGTCACCTGTACCAAACCGCATTGATGGAGCGCTGCCTATGACATCCCCTCTGGAAATCAGATTTCAGTCCGTCGAACTTGACGATATTGCCTTGCTGGAGGGGCGGGTGACGATTCTTGCAACACCAGAGGGATCGCTCGACACGCTGGCCCGCCGGGTCAACCGATTGACCAAGGGTGCTGTGAAACGGCTGGTGGAAAGCGATGCCTGGGAGGGGATGAAGGACGGCTCGGGGCATGTGCTTTCGATGCCGGTGGGCATGGCTGCCGATGCGCTTCAGGTGATCCGGCTGCCCAAGCGCGCTGACATCAAGCTTGCCCGCAAGGCGGGGGCCGCGATTGCCAAGTTCAAGGGACATGATGCGCTCACGCTTCTGGCCGCCGGTCACGGGCGGGCGGCCGAGATATCCTATGGTCTGGCGCTTCGTGCCTATAGCTTCTCGGTGCACAAGACGGATGAGGACTCGCAGAAAGTGATGAAACCCGCGGTCATTGCCGTCAATGATCCCGAGGCCATCGCGGCGCAGGCAGCCCCGCTGGCGGCCATAACCGAGGGCGTCTTCTTCACCCGCGACCTGACCAACGAACCGGCCAATGTTCTGACGACGGAGGACTTCGCCGCCCGTCTGGCCGCGATGCAGGATCTGGGCCTCGACGTGACGATCCTCGACGAGCCTGAACTGGAAAAACTCGGCATGCGCACATTGCTGGGTGTGGGGCAGGGTTCACGCTCGCCCACCAAGGTGGTTGTCATGAAATGGAATGGCGGCGGCAAGGAAGCGCCCTTCGCGCTGGTCGGAAAGGGTGTGGTCTTTGATACCGGCGGGATTTCGCTCAAACCCGCTGGCGGCATGGAGGACATGACCATGGACATGGGCGGCGCGGGCGTCGTCTCGGGTGTCATGCGGGCGCTGGCACTGCGCAAGGCCAAGGCCAATGTCGTGGGTCTGGTCGGCCTGGTCGAGAACATGCCCGACGGCAACGCGCAGCGTCCCGGCGACGTGGTGGTCTCGATGAAGGGCGACACGGTCGAGGTGATCAATACCGACGCCGAAGGCCGCCTCGTGCTGGCCGATGTGATGTGGTATGCGCAGGAAGAGTTCAAGCCTACTGGCATGATCAACCTCGCGACCCTTACGGGGGCCATCATCATCGGGCTGGGGCATCACAATGCCGGTGTCTTCTCCAACAATGACGATCTGTGTGACGCTTTCCTCAAGGCAGCCGATGCCGAGGATGAGGGCGCGTGGCGCATGCCGATGGGCCCCAAATATGACAAGCAACTGGAAAGCCGGGTGGCCGATATGGCCAATGTCGGCGGTCGGGCGGCCGGGTCGATCACGGCAGCGCAGTTCCTGCAACGCTTCGTGAAGGAAGAGACGCCCTGGATCCATCTCGACATCGCCGGTGTCGCTTCCGTCAAATCCGAGACCGACTTCGCGCCGAAAGGCGCAACCGGCTGGGGTGTACGGGCGCTGGATCGGCTGATCCGGGACAAATACGAGGGGTGAGCCCTTGGGCGAAGTTCTCTTCTACCACCTGACCGACACACCTCTGGAACGTAGCCTGCCGCAGATGCTTGAGATGTCGCTCAAGCGCGGCTGGCGTGTTCTGGTGCGCAGCGGCAGTCTGGCAGCCGTTGGTGCAATGGACGATCACCTTTGGCGCTATAGCGATGACGGCTTTCTTCCGCACGGCGCTGCGGGCGGTAATCATGACGCCGCCCAGCCGATCCTGCTGACCACCCAGACCGGCAACCCCAATCAGGCGCAGGTCCTGATGCTGATTGATGGCGCGAGGGTCGATCCGGGCGAGGCTAAGGGTTTCGACCGCCTCTGCCTGATCTTCAATGGCCACGAACCGGATGCGGTGGAGGCCGCGCGGGCTGACTGGCTGGCGGTGAAAGAGGCGGGGTTGAGTGGCAAATACTGGGCTCAGCAGGGCGGAAAATGGGTGGAGAAGGCGAGCACCTAACGGCTTAACCGCATCTCGTTGCCGTCAATCTCGATCCTGAACCGGCGCAGATAGTCCATCCCCAGAAGCGGCTCGAAAAGCTCGCCGTCATTCACCGACGCCTCGATATCGTAGTCGATGAAATCGCCAAACCGAACCTCGCGCAGATCGATCTGCGCAATGCGCACCTGTCCATTGGCCGTGTTTGCGCGGCCCAGATAGCTGAGCCCGTCGGGGTCGATCCCGAGCGCCTGCGCATCCTCGCGACGCAGCACGACCGAGGTCGCCCCGGTATCCACGACAAAGTCCATATCGACCCCTTCGACCTGCAGCGTGGCGTAGAAATGACCATCGCGTGCGCGTCGAAGCACGATTTCACCGCTTTCGGTGATCACAGCCCTGCCCGGAAAAAGCTGGGCACTGAGAACGTCCTTGAAGCCGTATCCGATGATGAGCGTCATGAAGATAACGCCCCAGATCGCCGCCTGTTGCAGGGTGTGGCCCATCCGGTGGCGGTTGTCGTAGAGAAGATATCCGCCGATCACGACGAGAAAGATCGCCAGATAGAAGAACCGGGCCTGTTCGTCAGGGGACAGCGAGGACATCTCAGCTTCCTACCATGCCGAAATCGCGCAGGCCATCGAGAACGAATTGAACCGAGAGCGCCGCCAGCAGCATGCCGAGTAGCCGCGTGATCACGTTGATGCCCGTCTGGCCCAGCAGGCGCTCAAGCGGCGAGGCAAGCAGGAACAGCAGAAAGGCCGAAACGATGACCGCCGCCATGACCGCGAAGATCACCAGTTGCGAGGCGGTATCGCCGGGGTTCTGTCCGATCAGAAGGATCATGGTGGTCATGGCGCCGGGACCTGCAATCAGCGGTACGGCGAGCGGGAAGACGGACGGATCGTTGGGGTGCTCGCCCTCTGCGGTCTTCTCGCGCCGTTCGGTGCGTTTCTCGAAGAGCATCTCGACGGCTGTGAGAAACAGAAGCAATCCGCCCGAGATACGGAAGGCGGGCATCGAAATGCCGACAAGCTCCAGAATGATCTCGCCCGCCAGACCGAAGATCACCAGAAGAGCGAAGCCGATCAGGCATGCGCGTGCCGCAATGGCCCGGCGCTGCGCGGCGCTCATGCCTTGCGTCAGCGCCACGAAAAGCGGGGCCAGCCCGATCGGGTCGATGATCACGAAAAGCGTGACGAAGGCTGCGACCGAAAGCTCCAGCATCAGGAGGGCCCCGCGGCTTCGAGCCGTTCCAGGGACTTCAGCCAGAGCGCCTCGGCACGATCAAGGCCTTCGATCACCTCGGCGCGTTTCTTCTGCCATTTTTCGATCTCTTCAGTGTCCCCACGCTCGTAGAGCGTGGGGGCGGCGAGCCGTGCATCGATGTTGTCGCGCATTTCTTCGAGTTTCGCGACCCGTGTTTCGCATTTGCTGACATCGGCGCGAAGCGCGGCAAGCGCATTGCGGTTCGGTTGCCTGGGCCTTGGCTTCTCGGGTTTCGGCTTCTCGGGTTTGCCGAGAAGAAGGGCGCGATAGGCGTCGAGATCCTCCTCGAAGGGCCGCACGGCGCCGTCCTTGACCAGCCACAGGCGATCGGCGACGCATTCGACCAGATGCGGATCATGGCTCACCAGGATGACTGCACCGTCATAGGCGGTGAGAGCCTGTACCAGAGCCTCGCGGCTCTCGATGTCCAGATGGTTGGTCGGCTCATCGAGGATGATCATATGCGGCGCGTCGATTGTGGCGATCAGAAGGGACAGGCGCGCTTTCTGCCCGCCTGAGAGCCGTCCCACCTTGTTGTCGACGATGTCCGCGCCCAGCCCGCCCTGGGCCAGACGCGAGCGCAATTTGGCAGGTGTCTCGGTCGGGCGCAGGCGATGAATGTGCTGCAGGGGTGTTTCGTCCACATGCAACTCGTCGACCTGATGCTGCGCAAAATAGCCGATGCGCAGCTTGCCGGAGGCATGCATGCGCCCTGAAAGCGTATCAAGACGACCCGACAACAGCTTGGAAAGAGTGGATTTTCCCTGGCCATTTGCACCGAGGAGCGCGATCCGGTCATCCTGATCGATCCGCAGATCAAGCCCGCGCAGAACCGGTTTGCCGTCATAACCGACCGAGACGTCTTCAAGCCGGATGATCGGAGGTGCCAGCTCCTCGGGCGAGGGGAAATTGAAGCCGGTCACCGTATCCTCGATCACGGCGGCGACGGGCGCCATCCGCTCCAGCGCCTTGATCCGGCTCTGCGCCTGCTTGGCCTTGGAGGCCTTGGCGCGGAACCGGTCCACGAAGGACTGGATATGGGCGCGGGCCGCCTGCTGCTTCTTGAACTGGGCCGCCTGTTGCATCAGCCGCTCGCGCCGCTGCGCATCGAAGACGTCGTAATTGCCCTGATAGAGCGTCAGTTTCTGTCGGTGCAGATGCAGGATGGCACCGACCGAGCGGGTCAGCAGCCCGCGATCATGGCTGATCACGAGAACGGTATGAGGGTATCGAGCCAGGTAGGTTTCCAGCCAGATCGTCCCCTCGAGGTCGAGATAGTTGGTCGGCTCATCGAGAAGCAGGATGTCGGGGGCGGAGAAGAGCACCGCGGCCAGGGCCACGCGCATCCGCCAGCCGCCCGAGAAATCCGAGCAGGGGCGTTGCTGCGCCTCTGCATCGAACCCGAGCCCCGCCAGGATCGCACCGGCCCGCGCTTCTGCCGAATGCGCCCCGATATCGACGAGCCGGGTCTGGATTTCCGCGATGCGCGTCGGATCGTCGGTCTCCTCGTCAAGAAGCGCCGCGCGTTCCTCATCGGCTGCCAGAACGGTGTCGATGAGGGAGGTGTCGGAGGAGGGCACCTCCTGTGCCACACCGCCGATGCGCGCGCCGCGCGGGATTTCGATGTCACCGGCGTCAAGCGGCAGCTCGCCCCGGATCAGCCGGAAGAGCGTTGTCTTGCCCGCACCGTTGCGACCCACGAGGCCGACCTTGTGGCCCGACGGAATCACGGCCGAGCAATCGTCGAAGAGACGCTTGCCCTCCAGCATGAAGGATATGTTGGAAATCCGCAGCATGGGGCGCGGTGTGACGTGGATTTGGGATCGAGTCAATTACCCTCTTTATCCGGCGCAAGCCCCGTGATAGGTCGCGGCGAAATCGCAAACAGAGGACTTCGAAAAATGGCCGTGCAACGCACCTTCTCGATCATCAAACCCGATGCCACCAAGCGCAACCTGACGGGTGCGATCAATGCGAAATTCGAGGCGGCCGGCCTGCGGATCGTGGCGCAGAAGCGCTTTCATCTGACCAAGGCGCAGGCCGGAGTGTTCTATGCGGTTCACAAGGAACGCCCTTTCTACGATGAGCTTTGCGAGTTCATGGCGTCCGAGCCGATCGTCGTTCAGGTGCTCGAGGGTGAAGATGCGATTGCCAAGAACCGCGAAGTGATGGGAGCGACGAACCCGGCAGAGGCGGCTGACGGGACGATCCGCAAGGAGTTCGCGCTGTCGATCGGTGAGAATTCGGTTCACGGATCCGATGCGCCCGAGACGGCCAAGGAGGAGATTGCCTATTTCTTCTCCGGCCTAGAGATCGTCGGCTAGGTCGCGGAGTTTCTTGCCTCCGGCGGGGATATTTACGGAAAAATGAAGGCGGGCCTTCATGATTTTGTTTTCCGCCGGGGCTACTTTTCGCTCGGGATAACGCCGAGCGCGTCGAGTTCCTTCTCGATGGCACTGGCCGGGCTGACGGTGGTGCGGGCCTTGATCGCGTCAAAGCGTTTCCGAAGGGCTTCCTTTTCCTTACCCTTGCAGTCGTTCCAGGGGCGGCCCTGAAGACCCATTTCGATCACGTAATACATGATGAAATGGGGTCGTGCGCCGCCCTCCAGCAGCTTCGTATAGGCTGCATCGGTGCCGAGCGCTTCGAGGTCTTCCGCAGAATTGATACCGACCTTGGCGAAGGCCTTGTCGGAGGCGGGTCCGAGATTGCGGATCGAGGAGACCGGTCTCGTCATGTCAGCACCAGCTTTGCGGTCTTGCCTTCGGCGAAGGATCTGAGGACGGCCGGGTAGAGTTTGTGTTCCATCGCGAGCACGCGGGCGGCCAGAGTTTCCTCCGTATCATCGGGTTTGACGGCGATCCTGGCCTGCCCGAGAACGGGGCCGCCATCCAGTTCTGGTGTGACCAGATGCACGGAGCACCCATGAACCATGTCGCTGGCCTCAAGCGCGCGTCTGTGGGTATGCAGGCCCTTGTATTTCGGCAGAAGCGAGGGGTGTGTGTTGAGCATCCTTCCCTCCCATCCGGCGACGAAATCACCAGTCAGGATCCTCATGAAGCCGGCCAGGCAGATGATGTCCGGAGAGACCCTGGCGAGTGCCTCGGTGATTGCCGCCTCAAAGGCTTTCCTGTCGCCGGCGAAGGGTTTGTGATCGATGACGCTGGTCGCGACGCCAAGGGCGCGAGCTTTTTCCAACCCCGCAGCCTCACTGCGATTTGAGAGCACCAGACAGGGTTCGGCAGGGTGGTCGGGCTCGGCCATGGAGCGGATCAGTGTCTCCATGTTCGAGCCGCTGCCGGAGATGAAGATGGCGACCCTCTTGCGTGCCATTATGCGCCCGCTGTGACGGTTCCGATGATCTGCGCATCCTGGCCTTCGGTGCGCAGAGCCTCCAGCACGTCATCCGCCCGCTGGACGGAGACCGCCGCCACCATGCCTATGCCGCAGTTGAATGTCAGTCGCATTTCGGCCTCATCCAGTTCGCCTTCATCTGCGAGCCACTGGAACACCGGGGGCATCTGCCCGGTGTCGGTGAACTGCGCGGAAAGTTCCTCTGGCAGCATGCGGGGCACGTTTTCCGTGAGCCCGCCACCCGTGATATGGGCCAGTCCCTTGATCCCGGCGCGGATGCCTGCCAGCGCCGGTCTGACATAGATGCGCGTCGGCTCAAGCAGGTGTTCGGCCAAGGTGCCGGGGCCGAAGGGGCAGGGGGCGTCCCAATCCAGTCCGGTTCTTTCGACGATCCTGCGCACCAACGAGTAGCCGTTGGAATGGATGCCCGAGGAAGGCAGCCCGATCAGCAGGTCCCCGGCTTCAATCCCGCTTGGCAGGAAAGTACCCCGTTCCATCGCGCCCACGGCAAAGCCCGCGAGGTCGAAATCGCCCGATGCGTACATGCCGGGCATCTCGGCGGTCTCGCCTCCGATCAGGGCGCATCCGGCCTGCGTGCAGCCGTCCGCAATTCCGCCGATCACGGTTGCGGCCTCATTGACGCTCAGCTTGCCGGTTGCGAAATAGTCGAGGAAGAACAGCGGCTCGGCGCCTTGACAGATGAGATCGTTCACGCACATCGCGACCAGATCGATGCCGACCGTGGCGAGTTGTCCCGTCTCGATGGCGATTTTCAGCTTCGTTCCGACACCGTCGGTGGCGGCAACCAGAACCGGATCCTTAAAGCCGGCCGCCTTGAGATCAAAGAGCGCCCCGAACCCGCCGAGCCCGCTCATCACGCCGGGACGCCGGGTCGCGGCGGCTGCGGGCTTGATCCGGTCGACCAGAGCATTGCCTGCGTCGATATTCACGCCAGCATCGGCGTATGAGAGTTTTGCCATGAGCTGAGCGACTCCATCTGAACTTTCTGGCACGGGATACCGCACTCGCCCGGCAAAGGAAACAGGACTTGCCGCCTGACGTTCTCTGGATTATGCCTCTCGGCCAGACGGGCCTGTAGCTCAATTGGTTAGAGCAGAGCGCTCATAACGCTTTGGTTGGGGGTTCGAGTCCCTCCGGGCCTACCACCCCCATTTTTATCATAATGATAACGATGCCTTACGAGGCGGATAGTGAATTTTCCAAAAAAGTTTTCCAAAATCACTCGCCCAACTTGATGATTTCGTTCTTTGCCAAGGTCGCCTGATTGACAGCTTCGATGTAAGTTTGAACTTCCCTAATGTTCTTGTGCCCGCTGATCGACATGATCTCGGAACTTGTACATCCGGCCTCAGCGAGCCGCCTACACCCAGCCTTTCTAGCGCCATGCGGCGACCAGTGATCGAGGCCAGCTTGTTTGGCCCAGGCTTTGAAGCGATTGTAGAATGCCGTCTTCCCAAATGGCTTGCCCCTCTCAGTTTGCAGAAGCGTCAATTGGCTGGCTGGGTGTAAGTTCAGTTCAAGGAAAACCGCTGACTGAACGGGCCTACCTGCTGCTCTCCCGAGAGCTCGAGCGGATCCGCCAGGCAGGGCATGATCCCAACGACGCGCTTGATCTGGCCATCGAGCGCGGCTGGGACACCGTCAAGCTCGACTGGCTGGTCAATGGCAGGCAGCGCGCAGGACCGGTCAAGGATGAGTTCGATGAGAAATATGGTGCTGATGGCATCGCTGGCATTATGCGGGAGGCCAGGAGAGGGTGAACTCTTTTTGCAGATCGAACTGGAGGAGGAGTGAGGACAGAGATCGAAAGCGCGCAGCAGGTGAGCCAGTTTGAGTTTGTCCTGCAAAAAAAAACGCCAACACTGCTGTTAGTGTCGGCGTCTGGAACTTGGTTTGTGAGGCGAGCCGCTTAAAGTGTTCCGCCGCTACCACCCGCTCCGCCGTCACCACCTGTTCCGCCGTCACCACCTGTTTCTTGAGCAGCAGGCTCATCATCGTCATCTGACAGCACAATGGCGCCAGCGATGAGGGCAATGGCCAGAACCGGTATGAGCCAGCCGGCACCCGATCCACCGATCGGCTCTTCTTCGATGACTTCCTGCTCAACGGGAGCTTCAAACACCAGGTTCCCTGCGGAAGCTGCGCTGGCAAGTGTCAGGGCTGCGATAGATGCAGCCGCAATGATGAACTTCATGACTTTCTCCTTTGTACTCAAGTTTTGGTCAGATCAAATTGGATGCCTGACTTTGCTAACCTACTAACTGCGAGGCCAGTCGGCGGGTATCACAGATGGAGTATCCTGCATAGGGAGCGCATTGCGATCAAAAAACGCTTTAAACGTGTGTGGCTCATTTGCACAATCAGGTTACCGGACGTTGGCACTGTTTGATGGGTGCGTCGTCGTTTGACGAACTTAGTTGCTTCGAAAGTGCCTTTGTAGCCAACGGGGACGCTGGTGTTATGACCAGCGTCCCCTATCCCTTTGGGGGATTGGGTAGGCGACAACAGTCAGCCTAGCCATGAGAGCGGAAGTTCGGTTTTGACGGACACAAAGCAACCACCCAGTGACAGAACTTTAGGAGGACTCACCTTTAACGGGCAAGCCTTTCATTGGCAGCTCGGACCTGCTAGCTTGATTCAGCCCACCCGCCCCCTAGCCACCCCCCCGTCTGACTATCCTGAACTCCGGGTCTCAACGCAGGTATCTTCTGATGCCCCTGAAGACCTATATCCAACCAGCGGAGGCCAATGGCTGGCGGGTGTCGCAGTTCTCGGTCACGCAATTGCACATGCGTCGCGACCATATGGGTTGAGGGCGGCAACGATGCAGATTGCTCTTGAGGTAAATGTTTTTATCATCAAGCCGCTCCCGGACAGTGCGGCATCCTTTCTAGGATAGGTCTTCCGCGCAAGGAACCGGTAGACCTGCATCTTGTGAATGCGCGTTCGACCGGCACGGAAAGCAGTTTCCAAACACCGCGTAAGCCATTGCTTCTTATAGCTAGGTGTAAGCGCGTGTTTCCCGGTTAAGTTATTGAAAATAGAAGGTTTAAATATATTCTCCGGGCGAGCCATATGCCCTCTAGGACATTGTTTTCAGAATATCTTCTCGTTTGAGTGTTTGTCAGTGGACAATTCGGTCCGGGCGTCGCTCTGCTGCCATTCAGCCGGATATCTAGAACGCTTCCTGGTTCAGTTTCTCGCAAGCCTGACTGCAGTCGAACGAGGCCTTTCGGGCGAAATCCACGATGTAGACATTGGTGAAATAGTACCACATGCGGGAGTTGTAGACGTTTGGCCAGCGCTCCACGCGGGCCTGAAACCCGATCATGAAATCCTCCCATGGGAGGAACTCGCGGATGATGCGCCCGAAAGCCGGGGCGCGAATGTCCAGGATCACGCGATTCGTGTCGTCGTCTCTGGTGATCTCGGCCAATGTGGGACGGCGGTCGATCCGCTTGGCGGCAATCTCGTCCCCCCGGAAATCGACAGCATAGACCTGACCGATGCCATTGAAGTCGCTGTCGCACAGGTTGATGTAGATCTTGAGATCATCGGTGAACCGGGCCCCCATGAAATACGCCTCAACCTCCCGATCGGTGACACTACCGAAACGCCGGGCGCTCTGCTCGTACCATGCGGCCCGGTCGATTTTGGTCGGGTCAAGCGGGATCGAACCCTTGTCGACCATCTCGGTTCCCCGGAACGTGAAGCGGCGGCTTTCGAGCGGGTTGATGAAACCCGTTCCTCTGGAGCTTACGTGGCGGCCGACATCGGCAACCGCATTCTTCCGATTGCGGCTTGCCACGTATTCGTCGCGCACCTTGTCTTCCTGAAAATAGCCCGCATAGGGCACGTAGAATGCTGGTTCAGCGGCCTCGATGTATTTGTCGACCGCATGCAGGATCGCGCTGCGGTTCCTGGCGGTGATGCGGGCCTTCTCGGCCTCGCCGTAATTGTCGAAACAGAGCGGAAAGCCGGATGCGCCTCCGGCAAAGGAACTGGCGAGCAGCGTGGTCCCCCGGGGCAGCACGAAATGGTTCAGCGCGTTGCAATCGACCGCCATCACGGCCTTGAAGTCGCCATAGCTCAAGACAAGTCCGCTGTCGTCGCGGAAGTCGCCGCTCTTGAACATCGCAAGCCTGAAGCCCGGAACGTTGAAATCAAAGGCCTCACCGAAATCGCAGCCATCGATTACATCGAAGCCCAGATAGTTCAAATAACGAGCGACACTCTGGCTCTCGAAATTGGGTACGACAAACCGGGTCCGGGGGCTGAGTTTCTTCAGTGTTTCCGCGTGCAGATGGTCGGGGTGATTGTGGCTGATATAGATGAAATCACAGGCCTCAAGGCGCTCAATTGCGTTATCTGGCGAAGGCTCGGACAGCCACCATCCATCACAAAAGGCGCTGCCGAAGATCCAGGGGTCGGTCGCAAATTTCAGCTTGCCCGCAATGTCCACGACAAAGCAGGCATGGTTGAGAAAGGTCAAACTGACATCACCATCCGCCGGGGCAGTCGGCCAGTCGAGGGTGCGGTTGGCAATAGTGACGAGGTACTCCTGCCCGTCACGCTCAAAAGCCAGCGGCTCCTTGGTCTGGTTGACATTGGTGTAGCGTCCGCGGGCCGGGTCAAAGCGCCAGTTGTGCAGCGGGCACCTGAGCAGACCTGCCTCTTCCGGCGTGGTGATCAGGTTGCCGCCATTGTGATCGCAAATCCGGTCGTAAAATCGCACATCATCGCCGGAACGATAGGCAACAAAGGCCTCAAAGACCGTCACGCCCTCTTTCACTGCATCGATCTCGATCCGCACGACATCCTTGTCGAGGCTGTATGTCGCGCGCGTCCTGGAGCCGAGAAAGTCAGCCTCCATCACGTTTCTCCAGCGTGGCATAGAACCGCGAGTTGCGGATTTCATTGTCAACGGTCGTCATCTGCATCTTGTAGATGTCGCGAATGTTGAACCCCGTGAACAGGTCCGTGATCTTGTCGGTGTTGAAATAGGACTGGATGGTGCCGCTTTCATGCGTTTCCGTCACGATCTGATCCCCGTCCGCGTCAACCGCGCCCAGCCGAAGCGCGTCATCGGCGATCAGATCGACAAAGAATAGGCCGCCCGGCCTTACTGCGCGGTGAACCTCGGCGATCACGGCCCGTGCGGTGGTTGTCGGCATGCTGTCGAGCGTCGCCGACGACACTGCATAAGGGAAGCGATCGTCCTCAAACGGCAGATCGGTGGCAGAAATGTTCAGAATATCGCAGGCGTCCGCCTTCACATCCTCATAGGCCAGCAACGCCCTGGCCTGTTCGCAGGCGACGGCACTCAGCTCCACGCCCGTCGGTCGGAAGCCTGCCTTGGCCAAAAACACCAGATGCCGTCCGGCACCAGACCCGATTTCCAGCACCTCGGGAGGTGCGCCAAACGCATGTGTATAACTGTCGATCCCGGTTCGCCTGCGGATATGCTTGTTGACGAAACGAATGACCCCCTCGCTGGGAAAAAAGAGCGTGTTCTCAAACCGCTGGTAGCTTTCGTCCCATTTCTCCGCCAGATCATCCGTCAGCACATCGGGCGCGACTTTCATGATTGCCTCCAGGATCATTTTTGATGCATGGACCATGGCGGAGTAGCCGGGTGAACGCAATATACCCGGCTTGCGACACGCCACCGGCCAGACCTCGAACCAGAGTGCGCGTTCTGCGCTGTCGCGGTTCATCCCGGCTGATCTCCCCAACAGGGGTGCGCATCTCGGGCCTAGTCGTCGATAAGAGGGGCGCTGGTTTCCGCGATGCTTGCGACCAGAACCGGGCTTGCTCCATCGGGACATCCCGCGCCACTGCAACGGACCTGAGCGGCATCCACAAACAAGTCGCCCAAATGGGTATCGATCTTGAAGCTCCCGTTCGCATAGGCCATCAGCGTGCCGGAAAGACTGAGCGCGCCATCATCGGATTGCAGATCGACCGGCTCTCCCATGAAGAGCCTGGGTTGGGGGCATGCGTCGCCATCGCATGTGACATGCTCTGCCTCGACCTCGATGTCGCCGATAGCGGTGCGCACGACATAAACCGAGCCATCGAATTTGAGCAGATTCCCGCGGACCGAGATGTCTGTCGACGCGCTTGTCGAACTCAGAAAGACAGTGTCACCGAATGCCGCAGATCCCAGAAGCAGAAGTGCCAGACCGGCGGACGGATATTTATTGTTCATAAAGGTGGGGGATTTCATAATGTTACTCACTCTCCATTCAACACGTACAAGCAGCAGCTCAACCTCACATCTGGAGGAGCAACCAGTCCTGCTGCTCGCGAATTGGTTGTGTGAGGCTGTGGGAGTATAGCGACCGAATCAGACGAGTCTGCACAAAATTTTAATGTTATGTTAATAATTGGGGCGCGTCAGTCACAGCGGGACGGAGGCCGGGCAAGTTAGCGCTTTCTCATCGCAGGGCTTTCGCATAGGGTCCCGCCACGCAATATCGGACCATGTGATGCGCCTCGTTCTCCTTCTCTTCACACTGTGTCTCAGTGGCTTCTCCTCCCTCCCAAATCAGGCCCGATCTCAGGCGACCGTCCAGGCCTCGCCACAGCTTCTGGTCCAGATCGCGCTGCAACAGGGGGACTACGATACTGCGCGCGCCATTCTTGAGGAGGTCGGGGCCACGGGGCTCGACAAGGCATATCTGGAAGGGCTGATCCTGCAACGGCAGGGGGAGCATCTCTCGGCGTCGAGGGTGTTTCGCGATCTCCTCAGACTGTTCCCGCAGGAGCGCAACATCCGTCGTTCGCTGATTGTCAGTCAGGTCGCGATGGAGGATTTCGACGGGGCGCTCTTTCAGGCCGATGAACTGATCGAGACCGCCCGCTCGCCGCAGGAACGTCAGGGCTACCAGAGGCTGAAACGGCAGATCCTGGCGCGCAGACCCTACGGCTTCAATGCGGGGTTCTCTCTGGTGCCAAGCAACAACATCAACCGGGCGACCTCGAATGACGAGATCGAGGGCGGTGTCTTCGACGGGGCCGAGATCACGGAGAACAACGAGTCCGGTCTGGGCATGACCGTGTCGCTTGGCGCGTTCCGGCGGTTCCCTTTGGGGGACAAGAGCTTTCTGCAACTCGATGGCTCGCTCGGGATCACCGCCTATTCCAACCCGGACTACAATCGCGGGACCGCTGGCATCTCGCTTTCACACACGCGCGACATGCAGAACGGGCTCTGGCGCAACCAGCTCTCGCTGCGCCGGACGATCGTCAACCAGGGTCCGGATCCGGAGGAGGACCGGGACAACAGCCGGAACGTCTCACTCAGCACGCTGCGTCAGATCCAGATCGGCGAGAAGAACCAGTTGACCGGCTCGCTGACCGCCTCGCGAACCGATTTCGAGGAGCCGGGGAATGCGAGTTTCGACAACTACTCGCTCAGCGGATCCGTCGGGCTGCGCCGTCGGCTGACACCCACACTTGCCATCGATGGTGGCCTCTCGCTGAGCAGGTCCGTCGCCGAAGACAGCAGTTTCAGCTACAAGAGCTACCGGCTGAACACCGGGGTGACCAAGGTCTGGCAAAGCGGCTGGCGGGCGTCCCTCGGTCTCAGCTTCGAGGAGCGGCTCTATGACTTCAACTACAGCGATGCGGATCCGTTTCAGCTCCGCCGTGCCGATGAAACCATCGGTGCGAATATCTCGCTTCTGAACTCCCGGATCACTGTGCGCGGGGCGACGCCGCGGCTCTCCTGTCAGGCGTCCAAGGGAAGCTCCAACATCGTGTTCGCGGACAACCGCAACATCTACGAATGCAATTTCTCATTGACCACGCGCTTCTGATCCAAATTCTCGCCAGCAGGCGGGGATATGCGCTTGACGCACCAAAGCGCCTTGCGTAGAAGCGCCAGATGTATCCCAGCAGCTGCGGTTGTAGCTCAGTTGGTTAGAGTGCCGGCCTGTCACGCCGGAGGTCGCGGGTTCGAGCCCCGTCAACCGCGCCACTGCTGGCGGATACAGATGGAACTGCGGTTGTAGCTCAGTTGGTTAGAGTGCCGGCCTGTCACGCCGGAGGTCGCGGGTTCGAGCCCCGTCAACCGCGC
>CANLSM010000013.1 GCA_947493745.1 uncultured Paracoccaceae bacterium
CGGGATGGAGCAGTCCGGTAGCTCGTCAGGCTCATAACCTGAAGGTCGTAGGTTCAAATCCTACTCCCGCAACCAAATTTACATAATTATCATAATGCATTAGCGCATATTGTGCCGAGACTTCCCTGATTCAACCGCTGAAAACTAAGCGGAAACGCCGGTGATTTAAGCGGTGCATCTGACCCCTTAAATCACCTCTGATAGGCTCGCCCATGACAGTTTATGATGTCTCAAAAGGATACAGGCGTCGCGGCCGTCGAGCAGACTCACACTTCCATGCCGCCATACTTCAATTTGAAAGTAAAAACGTGCCAGCGACGAGGGAGCAGTCCGAGGCACGGTCGTGGCCGCAATTGTCTCCATGCGAAAACCGGATCAGGCCGGGAACATGCTTTCTGCTTTTGCCCAGCTCAAAGTCGCGTCTAGGGCCTCTTCGACGGGGGCAAAGAGCTGGTCTATTTCGGAGGCCGTGATCACCATCGGCGGGCAGACCGCGATCGTGTCGCCGATGGCCCGCAGGATCACACCGCGCTTGGTGAGTTCGGCTGCGGCCACCGGTCCGACCTTGCCGGCGGTCTCGAAGCCCCGGTGATCGGGTGGGGACAGCTCGATCCCGCCCATCAGGCCGCAGGACCGGACTTCGCCAACCAGTGGGTGACCGGCCAACCGGCGCAAATGCGCCTCAAAACCGGGGGTGAGATTGCGGACATGATCCACGATGTTGCGGCGCCGATATATCTCAAGCGCCTTGACGCCGACGGCGCAGCCGACCGGGTGGCCGCCATAGGTAAACCCGTGGCCGAACGTGCCGACCTTGCCGGAATTGCCCTCAATCGCCTCGGCCATATCCGCGTTGATCGCAACGGCGGAGAGTGGCGCGTAGCCGCCCGTCAACTGTTTGGCCATGGAGATTGAGGTTGGCTCCATACCAAGTGTCTCCGAGCCGAACCAGTTCCCCGTGCGTCCGAAGCCGGTGATCACCTCGTCGGCAATACAGAGGATGTCATGCGCCTTCAGTACCGGCATGATCGCCTCGAAGTAACCCTTCGGCGGCACAATGACGCCACCGGCGCCCATCACCGGCTCGGCGATGAAGGCTGCAATCGTGTCGGGACCCTCGGTCTCGATCAGGTCTTCAAGATCGCGGACAAGGCGAGCCACGAACTCGGGCTCGCTTTCGCCCGGTTCGGCTTCGCGCCAGTAATGCGGTGTCGTTGTGTGCCTGATCCGGTCCACGGGCAGATCGAAATCCATGTGATTATAGGGCAGGCCGGTCAGCGACGCCGAGACGATGGTCACCCCGTGATACCCTTTCTTGCGCGAGATGATCTTTTTCTTCTCGGGCCGCCCGAGTGCGTTGTTGTAGTACCAGGCAAGCTTTACCTGCGTGTCATTCGCCTCTGAACCGGAGGACTGATAGATTACACGCGCCATCGGACAGGGGGCCAGTTCCTTGATCTTCTCGGCCAGTTCGACGCCCGGCTCATGGCTCTTGCCGCCGAAGAGGTGATAATAGGGCAGGCGATCCATCTGTGCCTTGGCGGTCTCGACCAGTTCCGGGTCCGAGAAGCCCAGCCCGCAGCACCAGAGACCAGCCATCCCCTCCAGATAGGGCTTGCCCGCATCATCAAACACAAAGACGCCGTCGCCGCGTGTGATCATATGCGCACCGGTCTGACGATGCGCCATCGCGTTGGTGTAGGGATGCAGCAGCGCTTCGACGTCGCGCATCTGCGTGTTGGAAAGGGGGTGGTTCATCTTGGATCTTTCTGAACGGGCATCTTTGCCCGGACAGTGGCCCCTGGATGGTCCGGGTGCAAGAGCGCGTTCTGTCCGATGCGGCGGGAGAACCTGCCCCCGCCGCTCCGATCGGCTTACTTTTGGGTGATGCGCCCGTCGGTATAGGGCTCATAGGCTTCTGACGCGCCGAGATATTCGGCGACCACGACCTCAAGGCCCGGACCGTAGTCATAGGCATTCATGCTGTCGGAGGAGAACATCTTGTAGCCATCTCCGCCGCCCCGTACGAAGTTGTTGGAGACAACGCCGTAAGTTGCTGCGGGATCAATCGGCGCAAAGCCTCCGTCTGCCTTGACCATCACCTCGACAATACGGCTGCCGGGCTCGGCAGCGGCATCCCATGTGAATTTCAGGCCTGCGACCTGCGGGAACCGTCCGCCGCCTTCCTCGACCTCGCTCACGCCGTTTTCAAGGGCCGCGATGATCCCTTCGCCTTTCATCTGGAAGGTTGAAAGCGTGTTCTGGAACGGCAGAACGGTCAGGACCTCGCCCATCGTGATCTCGCCCGCATCAATAGAGGCGCGGATGCCGCCGCCATTCTGGATGGCAATCGAAATCCCCTGATCCTTCACGCGGGCCAGCATCGCATCGGCAATCAGATTGCCCATCGGGCATTCCACGGCACGGCAGACAGAACGATCACCTTCGATTGCCGCAGCCGCATTTGCGACGACTTCGGAGCGGATCTCCTCAAGCGGGGCGGCCAGTTCCGAGATACGGGCGACGGCGGCCTCATCCTCGGCCACCTCGCCATCCATGATGAGCGGCTCGCCGACGGCTGCGGTCACCACACCGGCATCATCAAAAGTGACATTCAGCTCGCCCAGAAATTTGCCATAGGCATAGGCCTGAACGATGGCCGTGTTGCCGACCATGGTCGGGTAGGGGCCTTCGGCGCGCTCGTTTGTATTGGACAGAAGCGTGTTGGTGTGGCCGCCCACGATCACATCGACCGAAGGCACAGCGGCTGCGACTTCCTTGTCCACCGCATAGCCGGAATGGCTGAGCACGATGATCTTGTTCACGCCTTCCGCTTCCATCTTTGCCACCTCGGCGGCGACGGCATCGGCAGGGGCGGTGAAGATGATATTGGGGCCAGGGCTTGCGAGCTCATCGGTGTTCTGTGGCGTCAGACCGATGAGGCCGATCTTCTCGCCGCCACGTTCAATGACGGTGGATTTCTGCAACGTGTCGGCCAATTGTGCCTCGCCCGAGAAATCGGCATTCGACATCAGCACCGGGAATTCGACCCTGTCCATGAAGCCGCGCAGAACCTCCGGCCCATCATCGAACTCATGGTTGCCGACGGTCATCCCGTCATAGCCGAGCTTGTTCATGAACTCTGCGGCCATCGCACCCTTGTAGTAGGTGTAAAAAAGCGTGCCCTGAAACTGGTCGCCGCCATCGACGAGGATGGAATTGTTGGAGCGCGCCCGCGCCTCGTTCACTGCGGTCACCAGCCGGGCAGAGCCGCCGAAGCATTTGCCCTCCGCGTTGTCCTCAGCCGAGCATGGCCCGTCATATTTCGAGATCGGCTCGAAACGTGCGTGAAAATCATTGGTGTGCAGGATTGTCAGGCTGTAGTCGGCCAGAGCCGCACCCGTGGACATCGCAAGCGCAGAACCGGTAAGCAGGAGACGTTTAACTGTCATCGAAAGCATCCTCATGTTGAAAGACCCAAGGATGAGCATAACCGCAGAAGGTCGGATGCCAAGCGATTCCGCTGGGTCAACCGGATGGGGAAGGGGAATGCCCCGTGGTCGCGCCTCAGCCGTCGGCTTCCGCCCAGACGGGCGCATCGCTTCCCACCAGTTCGGAAATGGATGTCACGTCGTCTCGGGCAAGCTGATTGTCCATCTCACCCAAGATGCGCGGGACGAGCGAAAGCCCTTCATAGACCAGCGCGGTATAGAGTTGCAGGGCAGAGGCGCCTGCACGGATCTTGGCCATTGCCTGCTCGGCCGAGGCGATGCCGCCAACGCCGATCAGGGGAATTCGGCCCTCGAGCCGCAGATAGAGCCGGGCGAGGACCCGGGTCGACAGATCGAAAAGCGGCTGGCCGGATAGCCCCCCAGCCTCGCCTGCATGGTGGCTCTCAAGGCCGGTTCGCGATAGCGTCGTGTTGGTCGTGATGATGGCGCTGATCCGCTGTTCCACGGCTACTTCGGCGATATCATCGAGATCGGTCTCGCTGAGGTCCGGCGCGATCTTCAGAAAGATTGGCACCCCGGTGACGTTCGCGGCGTTCACACCCTCCAGCAGGGCGGAAAGCGCGGCCTTGCCCTGCAGATCGCGCAGCTTCTCCGTGTTGGGTGAGGACACATTGACGGTCGCAAAGTCGATATGCGGGGCGGTCGTCTTCAACACCTTCGCAAAATCGCCCGCCCGGTCGTCGCTGTCCTTGTTCGCACCCAGATTGAGGCCGACAATCCCGCTGTCGGAACGCGCGGCGAGCCGTCCGGCAATCCGGTCCATGCCCTCATTGTTGAACCCGAACCGGTTGATGGCAGCTCTGTCCTCGCCCAACCGGAAGAGCCGTGGGCGCGGATTGCCCGGTTGGGGCCTTGGAGTTGCCGCGCCGACCTCGATGAAGCCGAACCCGGCTTGCAGCAGTGGCGCAACGGCCTCGGCGTTCTTGTCAAATCCGGCGGCGAGCCCGAGCGGATTGGGCAGATCGAGCCCGGCAAACTGCACCGCAAGACGAGATGAGGTGATCGGCCCGGATTGTGGGGCAAGGCCCGCTCTCAGGGCTTTCAGGGCCAGTCCATGCGCGCGCTCGGGGTCGAGACAGCGCAAAAGCGGCAGGCCGGCCTGTTCGAGAAAACGTCTCATTCCAGGCTTTCGGGAAACTTATGGGCGCCGTCCACAAGGGGCAGATCGCGCGACCATGCGATGTCTGTCAGACGCAGCTTCGCATAGAGATGGGGAAAGAGCGCGCCGCCCCGCGAGACCTCCCATTTCAGCGCGTCACCGAGCGTATTGGCTTCCAGCGCAAGCAGGGTCAGCCCGGTTTCGCCAGAAAAGTAACGCCTAGCTGTCTCTGCCACCTGATCCGCGGCCGAAAGGTGGACATAGCCATCCTCGACATCGACGGGCGCTCCGACGGTCTCGCCGTCTGCCTTCAGCGTTGCCAGTTCGGATGCGCGCAGGATCTTGTAGACAAACATGGACCGCCTCATGACGGCAGAGGCCAGCCGCGTCAACCCTGCGGCGTCATCGTCCGGCGGGCCTGACCGCGTTCCAGTCCAAGGCGTTGTTCTCGCCAGATGATGAAAAGCCCGGCCGCCACGATCAGGGCGGCGCCCGAGATCATCGGACCGGTGGGGATCTCGTCAAAGAGCACATAGCCGATAACCAGGGCCATCAGCATGGAGGAATACTCGAACGGCGCAATGACCGAGGTTGGCGCATGTCGGTAGCTCGACGTCAGAAGGATCTGCCCGACACCGCCCAGAATGCCCGAAAGCACCATCAGCACAGCCGTTCCGACACCTGGCATGATCCATCCGAACGGGATGGTGAAAAGCGACAGCACCGTTGTGGTGAGCGAGAAGTAAAAGACAATCGCAGCCGTGGATTCGCTTGCCACCAGCTTGCGCACGAACACTTGCGCAAGTGCGGCAAAGACCGCGCCCATAAGGGCGGTGAGCGCGCCGACCGTCTCCCATCCGGTGACGCCGTCGAGGGCCGCTACCGAGAGGCGCGGCGACAGGACGATCACCACGCCGATCAGCCCCACGAAGACGGCGCTCAGACGAAAGATCCGCACCTCTTCCCCGAGAAACATGGCAGCGAAGATCACGATCAGAAGCGGGGCCGCATAGCCGATGGCCGTGACCTCGGGCAGGGGCAGGAGACCCAGCGAGGTAAATCCCAGCGCCATGGCCGTGCCGCCCACGAGCCCGCGCCAGAGATGGCCCATATAGTTGCGTGTTTCCAACCCGTGAGCCAGATCATGCTTCATGATCAGCCAGCCGACGATGACCGGAATTGCAAAGAGCGAGCGGAAGAAGACCGCCTGACCGGGCGGGACCCCGTCAGCGGCTCCGGCCTTGATGCAGGTTGCCATGGCCACGAAGAATGCGACCGAAAGGATCTTGTAGCCGATACCGCGGATGGGATTCATGGGGGAGGACCTGCGTCAGATTTTGCGGCAGTCTGTCACAGATGGCCTTGCCGGACACCCCCGAAAGTGAGCAACCCAGCCTTGTGCCTCGTGCAGGGCTTTCTGGACAAGACTTCGATCTGTCTGCATCATGCGCGCCAAAACGGGGAGGCATGAATGCCAAGTGAGATCGCACCGGGACGTCCCGTCTGGCTTGAACTCAATGCGCAGCGCGTGACCACGGGTATTTCCTTTTATCAGGCGCTTTTCGGGTGGACCTCGCGGCCCCTGCATGTGCCGCCCTGGGGGGCGATTCCGAATGTTGTCAATGGCAGCCGCATCTTCGGCAATCAGTTCATGGCCATGGGGTCCTTCGCACCGCCGAAGTGGAATATCTGGTTTTCCGCTGATCTGGAGCGTGCCGAGGCCGCTGTCACGGCGGCTGGCGGAGATATCGGGCAGGGCATTCACACGCTGGGCGATCTGGGGCAGATGCTGAACGTCTCGGACCCCTGGGGTAATGCTTTTTCCATGATCCGTCTGGCGGATGATCCACCCGAGTATGACGCTTGCGGTGATCCCTGCCGTGCGGAGTTCTGGGGCAAGCGCGCCGCCGAATTGCCGGATTTCTACGCCCAGGTTCTGGGGTTGAAGCTGACAATAACACCGACCGGCGCAATGCTGTCGGACGGACCGACCGCGCGACTGTTCTTCCGCGATGGCGACTACGAAATGCCACCGCGCTGGATACCCTATTTCCGTACATCCAGCACCGGTGGCGATTGCGAGCGCGCGCGCAGGGCCGGGGCGGTGGTTCAGATCCATGAGGAGACCATCCCGCATCTGGGCGGACTGGTCGTGCTGTCGGATCCCGCCGGGGCCTATTTCGGCTTGGTCGATATCTCGGACGCCAAACCGGTTGACTAGTCAGGGCTGCGTGTAGCGGACCGAGGTCTCGACCGCGTGGAGAAAAGACCCCGCGGACGACCGCGCGCTCAGCAGCAGGTAGTCGTGTTGACCGGTTCGCAGGATGATGGTGCCCATATGCTCCATCACCGTGCGCGCTGATGCCCCGACGGGGAAGTTGCTGTCGTGCAGATCAATGGGGCAGAGCCGTTCCAGGGCATCGACGGCATCGGGGCCGGTGAGGCTCAGACCCACCCAGACATCACTTTGATCCGTGACATAGACGGCTCCATCCAGCGCGTTGGTCAGCAGGTCTGTGAAAGCATCGTTATGGTGCTCAAAGATTGCCATGTATTGATCTGCCGCCGTCTGGATGATCCGGCAACTCCCGTCGCTGGAGAGAGTGGACCCCGTGGCCGGGGGCAACTCCGCATGAAGATGTTTGCGGACGGCGGTCGCGGCCCGGCCCTCGCCGTCAAGCGGGATTGCCATGGAGACGAGGCTCAGTGAAGTCCGCTCTGCCAGTCGCATCGTGCCGATGGTCCGGTCATAGCCCTCAAGAGCCGGGGTTGCGGTCAGGGTCATGTCAGCCACGTTGCCTCTCTCCTTCGGGGTCGATGAAATGGGGCGAGACGATCTCGACCTCGGTGTCCTTGTCGCGGATCGGGTCATGGGCGCGGACGATCTCTCCCATGCGCTGATCGCCGCGCTTGATAAAGCCAAGTCCGATGGAGTGACCGAGCGAGGGCGAGTACGCAACGGATGTCATCCAGCCCTGATCGGTCTCCAGCGAAGGCGTGTCGCCCTTGGTGAAGAAATGCGCGCCTGCATCCAGCCTGGCTTCACGGTCAGCGGGTCTGAAACCAACCAGTCGCAGATCATCGTCGCGGTTCATCTCCGACCGCTCGGACAGGACCGAGCCGATACTGTCCTTCTTTTTCGAGACCATACGCCCGAGCCCAAGCTGAGCCGCCGTGGTCTGGCCGTTCAACTCATTGCCCGCCGCATGACCCTTCTCGATGCGCATGACGCCAAGCGCCTCCAGCCCGTAGGGAACCGCGTCGAATTCCTCGCCCGCCTCCATCAGTACCCGGATCAGGCTGTCGCCAAAGCGCGCAGGCACGGCCAGTTCATAGGCAAGTTCGCCCGAGAACGAGATCCGGAAAAGCCGCGCCGATGTGCTGCCGCAGATCGTCAGTTCCGCGCAGGCCATGAAGGGGAAGGCGTCGTTTGAAAGGTCGAAATCATCGACCACCTTTTCCAGCAGCCGCCGGGAATTGGGCCCGGCGACGGCGAACTGGGCCCAGCCATCGGTGGTGGAGATCAGATGCACATCCAGATCGGGCCAGAGGCATTGTCGCGCAAATTCCATGTTGCGGAAGACCAGCACAGCATTGGCCGTGGTCGTGGTCATCACGAAATGGGTCTCCGAGAGGCGCGCTGTGGTTCCGTCATCATAGGCATAGCCGTCTTCGCGCAGCATCAGCCCGTAGCGGACCTTGCCCACCGGTAGCTTGGCAAAGGCGTTGGAGTAGATGCGGTTGAGGAACTCCGCCGCATCGCGACCCTGAATGTCGATCTTGCCCAGCGTCGTCACATCGCAGATGCCGACCGAATTGCGGGTCATCTCGACCTCGCGGTCAACACTGTCGCGCCAGCCTTTCTCGCCCGGGCGGGTGAACCATTCGGCGCGCATCCACATGCCGGTCTCGACGAAACTGGCTCCGTTCTCGGAGGCCCATTTGTGCGAGGGGGTCAGACGGGTCGGGCGGAAATCCTTGCCGCGCGCGCGGCCCGCAAAGGCGCCGATAGGCACCGGCGTATAGGGCGGGCGGAAGATCGTCGTGCCGGTCTCGGGGATCGTCTTGCCGGAGGCTTCCGCCAGAATGGCCAGACCCAGCACATTCGCGGTCTTGCCCTGATCGGTGGCCATCCCGAGCGTCGTGTAGCGCTTGAGATGCTCGACCGAGCGGAAGCCCTCCTGATGTGACTGCTTGATGTCCTTGGTGGTCACGTCGTTTTGCAGATCGACCCAGGCGCGGGATTTGGTCCCGCCCACATGCCAGAAGGCTGTGATGTCCGAGGGCTCATCCTCGGCCTTCGGGGCCGCCTTGCGTGATGGTGTCAGGCCGAGATCCTTTGCAACGGTGTTGGCCGTCTCGCGTCCGGTTTTCAACGCTGCTGCAAGTGTCATGTCGCCATTGGCAGCACCGGCCACGCGCATGCCAACGGGTAGGTCAGCGCCCGGCACGAACGCCGCAAGATCATCACGCCAGACCGGTCGTCCGCGCTGATGGCAGGTCAGATGCACATTGGGCGACCAGCCGCCCGAGACCGCCAGACAATCGGCCTCGATGCGGATGCCATTTGGCAGGGTGATCCAGTTCAGCCCCTTGCGCCCCTTGGTGTCCACGATTGCCGAGCCGGTCTCGATCCGCGCTCCGTCAAGCGTATGCGTCACGCCCGCGCGGCTGTCGATCACGGCGGTCACCCGGACGCCCCTTGCGCTCAGGTCGTGTGCTGTGCGCCAGCCATCATCATTGTTGGTGAAAACCGCGACCTGCTTGCCTGGTGTCACGCCAAACCGGTTGGCATATGTCCGCACAGCGCCTGCCAGCATCACGCCGGGGCGGTCATTGTTACCAAAAGCCATCGAGCGTTCGGTCGCACCCGCACAAAGGATCGCGTGCCTGGAGTATATTCGCCAGAGCACCTGACGCGGCTTGCCGCCCGCGTCGGGCAGATGATCGGTCATCCGTTCCAGCGCGCCATAGATCCCGTGGTCATAGGCGCCATAAACGGTCGTGCGGGGCAACAGGCGGACGTTGTCCATCGCCTGAAGCTCCGCCACGGTCTGCGCCGCCCAGTCGGCACCGGGCATACCGTCTACTTCATAGGTCTCCGCGTTCAGCCGGCCACCAAGGCGGAAATCCTCGTCCGCCAGGATCACCCGCGCCCCTGCGCGGCCCGCCGCCAGCGCGGCTGACAGGCCCGCAGGCCCCGCACCGATGACCAGCACATCACAATGCAGGAAGCCGTGGTCATAGACATCAGGGTCTTCCCTGCCAGAAAGCCGTCCGAGCCCTGCCGAGGCCCGGATTACCGGCTCATAGAGCTTCTCCCAGAACTTCGCGGGCCACATGAAGGTCTTGTAATAAAAGCCTGCGGACAGGAACGGCGACATCATGTCGTTGATCGCCATCAGGTCGAATTCCAGCGATCCGCGATGGTTCTGTGAGGTGGCGCTCAGGCCGTCGAACAGCTCTGCCATGGTCGCGCGCGTATTGGGCTCTTGTGCTGCCCGCGTGCGCAATTGCACCAGCGCGTTCGGCTCCTCCGAGCCTGCGGAGAAGATGCCGCGCGGACGGTGGTACTTGAAGGACCGGCCCACCAGCCTTTGCCCATTGGCCAGAAGGGCCGAGGCCAGCGTATCGCCCGGATGCCCGTCCATTCGCTTGCCGTTGAAGGTGAATTTCAGGGTCTGGCTGCGGTCGATCAGACCGCCATCGATGCGATGGGTCATGCGCGCGCCTTCCGGGCCACATCGCGCGCCATCTCGACGCGCGTCACCTCATGGGTCAGCGTGTTGCGGGTGACGACCAGCCAGGAGCGGTCGCCCTGCTCGTGATACCAGAGCTCGCGATGCTCGCCCGCCGGATTGTCGCGCAGAAAGAGATACTCATGGAACGCCTCAGCGGCATTCTCAATCTGCCAATCGGGCCGGTCGATGAGGCTGGCATCGCCCTTGATGACGAATTCGGCGGCGTCGCGGGGGCCAAGCAGGGGGTGATTGATGATCATGTGCGTGCGCCCCTCAATGCAGGTTCGGCTGGGCGCCCGCGCCCCGCTCGTCAATGGCAGCGCCGGTGATGAACCGGTCAAGCCGCATCGCCTGGGCCGTCTCATGAGGGCGTCCCGTGGCCAGCAGATGCGCATAGCAATAGCCCGAGGCAGGTGTCGCCTTGAAGCCGCCGTAGCACCAACCGCCGTTGAAATAGAGACCGTCGATATGGGTCCGGTCGATGAAGGGCGAGCCGTCCATCGACATGTCCATGACCCCGCCCCACATGCGCAAAAGCCTTGCCCGTCCGATCATCGGCATGATCGCCATGCCGCCCTCGCAGACATCCTCGACCACCGGCAGATTGCCGCGTTGCGCGTAGGAGTTGTAGCCGTCGATATCGCCGCCAAAGACCAGCCCGCCCTTGTCCGATTGGCTGATGTAGAAATGACCGGCGCCGAAAGTGACCACACCGGGGATGACCGGTTTCAGCCCCTCGGACACAAAGGCCTGCAGCACATGGCTTTCAATCGGCAGGCGCATGCCTGCCTGCGCCATCACCCGGCTCGATGAGCCTGCAACACAGACCGCCACCTTCCCGGCCCGGATCACCCCGCGAGTGGTCTCGACGCCCCGGCACACACCGTTCTCGATCTGAAAGCCTGTGACCTCGCAATTCTGGATGATATCGACGCCCCGGCTGTCCGCCCCGCGCGCAAATCCCCAGGCGACGGCATCATGGCGCACGGTGCCTGCACGTGGTTGCCAGAGCCCGCCCTGGATCGGGAAGCGTCCGTTCTCGAAATCCAGAAACGGACACATCTCCCTGACTTTCCGGCGATCCAGCAGCACCGCATCCGCGCCGGAGATCCGCATGGAGTTGCCGCGACGCGCATAGGCATCGCGCTGTGCGTCCGAGTGGATCAGATTGATGATCCCGCGCTGGCTGACCATGGCGTTGTAGTTGAAGTCCTGCTCCAGCCCTTCCCAGAGTGTCAGTGAGAACTCATAGAAGGGCTGGTTGCCCGGCAGCAGATAGTTCGAGCGGATGATCGTGGTGTTGCGCCCTATGTTGCCCGAGCCGATCCAGCCCTTCTCCAGCACCGCGACATTCAGCTCACCGAATTCCTTGGCGAGGTAATACGCTGTCGCCAGTCCATGCCCGCCGCCGCCGACAATGACGATGTCATATTCCGGCTTCGGGTCGGGCTCGCGCCAGACCTCGGTCCAGCCCTTGTTGCCGGTCAGACCCTGCCAGAGAACCTTGAGGGCAGAATAATGCATCAGTTTGGCCCCGCTTCGCTTGCATTTGAGAAACTGTCGCCTATGGGCTGCTCTCTGACTTTTCTCAAATGGACAGATACTTTTCCAAAAGAGACATTGCGGCAGGAAGAGGGGGTCATCGGCCCTTCCAGACCGGATCGCGCTTTTCGGCGAAGGCGCGGGCACCCTCCAGCTGATCCTCTGACCGGTAGAGCCGCTCGACGGTTTCGAACTGGCTTTTGGTGATCCGGTTGAGGGCGTCCTGAAACTTCATGTCCTCGGCCTCGCGCACCACTTCCTTGATTGCGGCCATGACCAGCGGAGGACCGGCTGCCATCTCGGCGGCCATGGCGCGCGCGGTGGTCATCAGATCAGTGGCGGGTAGCACCCGGTTGACGAGACCCCAACGCGCGGCCTCGTCCGCATCCACCCAGCGTCCGGTCAGCAGCATCTCCATGGCGATGTGATAGGGAATGCGCTTGGGCAGCTTGATCGAGGCCGCATCGGCCACCGTGCCTGACCGGATTTCGGGTAAGGCGAATGTCGCATGTTCAGCGGCCAGAATGATGTCGGCAGATAGCGCCAGTTCCAGCCCGCCGCCGCAGCAAATCCCGTTCACTGCGGCAATCACCGGCTTGTTCAGTCCGCGAAGTTCCTGCAAACCACCGAAACCGCCCACGCCGTAGTCTCCATCGACCGCATCGCCATCGGCTGCGGCCTTGAGATCCCAGCCGGGGCAGAAGAATTTCTCGCCCGCCCCCGTCAGGATGGCGACCCGCAGGTCGGGATCATCGCGGAACCCGGTGAAGATGTCCCCCATGATCCGGCTGGTCGCGAGGTCGATGGCGTTGGCCTTCGGCCGATCCAGCGTGACTTCCAGAACCGCTCCGTCCCGGTGGGTCCTGACGGGTGTGTCTGTCATTTCATTCCCTCCGAAACAATCAATGCATCTGCGGCTACGGCACGGTCAGCGCAGCAGATCAGCGGGTTGATCTCAACTTCCTGTACCTTGCCCTGATGCGCAATCACATAGTTCTGCACGGCCGTGATGGCAGTAATGATCGCGGCGATGTCTGCTGTCGGCCCGCCGCGATAGCCTTCAAGAAGCCGCATGGCCTTGAGGTTAGCGAGCGCCCGGCCGATCTGCGTCTCAGTCGCGGGTAACAACAGCGAAACCCTATCGACCAGAAGCTCCGCCAATGTACCACCTGCGGCCAGAGACAGAACATAACCGTGCGCCGGGTCGCAGATCACGCCGATCAGCAACTCCCCAACGCCACCTGCAATCATCTCTTCGATCAGGAACCGCTCACAGGGCATCCCGGCAGCGGCATCGAGAAGGGCTGCACGGGAATTGAGGCCGAGCCGAACCGCACCGACCTCCGACTTGTGTTCGAACCCCTCTCCCTTCAGCGCGACCGGAAAACACAGGCCGGCGCTTGCCTCGGCGACCGAGTTTGCGTCGCTTGCCCGGACGCCTTTGGGAGTTTCCAGACCAAAGGCGGAAAGGGCAGCTTTCGCGTCGGCCTCGGCCATCGCTGTCGGCGCTGCCGGTGGACAAGGCAGCAGAATGGGCTCGGCTATGGCAGGTTCGGGCAGGGCGGCAATCGCCAGGGCCGAGACGGCTTCCCGCAGACCGCAAAGCGGGATGATCCCGTCGGCCATCAGGCGCTCGGCGGTGGCCTCCGACATGTTCTCAGAAAGGGTCGAGACGATTGCTATGGGCGTTTTGGTGTCCTTGCGGGCCGTCGCCGCAGCACCCTCAACCGGTCGCCAGGCCTCGTCGTCACAACGATCTGCGCGGGGATAATCAAGGATGATCACGGCCGCGCCCACGTTACCTGACGCCATGGTCGAGAACGTGTCCGCCAGCGCGTCGACATTCCCCCAGATGTCCGTGTGATAATCGAGCGGGTTGGTGATGTTCACCAGCGGCCCAAGCGTCGGTTTCAGCCTGTCGCGTTGAGATTTGTCGAGCGGCGGGAACGTGAGACCGGCGCTATCCGCAAGATCCGCAATCAGGCTTGCCTCGCCCCCGGAGCAGGACATAGAGGCGATCCGGCGCGATTTCAGAGGGCCGGAGAGATGAAGGATCTTCAGGGTCTCGATCATGTCGGCCAGACAGTGCACCTGACCTATGCCAAGTCGTTCAAAGAGCGCTTTCGCTCCCGCATCCCCGCCCGCAAGAGAAGCCGTATGGGAAACGGTTGCGGCCTGTGCCTCGGCCGATCTGCCGACTTTCAGCGCGACGATTGGCTTGCCGCGCCTTGCAGCCTCGCTTGCCAGAGCTTCGAACCCGCGCAGATCGTCGATGCCTTCGATATGCAGGCCGAGCGCCGTGACCCGCTCATCGGACAGAAGCGCGGCCCCGATTTCGGACAAACCCGTTTGCGCCTGATTGCCCGCAGTCACGACATAGGCCAACGGCAACCCCCGGCGCTGCATCGTCAGATTCAGTGCGATGTTGGAGGATTGGGTGATCAGCGCCACGCCGCGCCCGACCCGCCTGCCGCCATGCTGATCGGGCCAGAGCAGCGCGCCATCGAGATAGTTGATGAACCCGTAGCAGTTCGGTCCGAGAATGCGCACGTCTCCCGCGGCCTCGAACAGGGCCTGCTGCAGATGATCTGCGCCTGCCTCGCGAAAGCCGGAGGCGAAGCAGACCGCACCGCCTGCGTTCAGGGCCGCAAGCCCCGCGACCATGTCGATGGTCGCATTGCGATTGACCCCGACAAAGGCCGCATCGGGGGAGGCGGGCAGGGCGCCGACATCCTTGACTGCTGCAAGACCGCCGATTTCCGGGCGGGTCGGGTGAACCGGCCAGATGTCGCCTGAAAATCCCATTTTCCGACATTCGGAGATGACGTTTTCGCACCAGACACCGCCGCCTATCACAGCGATGGAGCGCGGGCGCAGCAGTCGCTCAAGCCCGGACATCAGGCCCCCAGGGGGCGCAGCAGATCCCGCGCGATGATGTGGCGCTGGATCTCGGAGGTTCCGTCCCAGATCCGCTCCACCCGGGCGTCGCGCCAGAAGCGTTCGATCGGGAAGTCGTCCATCAGGCCCATGCCGCCGTAGATCTGCAGCGTCTGGTCGGTGACGCGGGCCAGCATCTCGGTTGCATAGAGCTTGGCCGAAGCGATCTCGCGATTGGAAGGCAGATTCTGATCCAGCCGCCAGGCCGACGAGAGGGTCAGCCAGTCAGCCGCGTCGATCTCGGTGATCATGTCGGCGATCTGGAAACCGACGCCCTGAAATTTGCCAATTGGCTGGCCGAATTGCTGGCGCTCGGCGGCATAGTTGAGCCCGTAGTCGAAGCAGCGCCGCGCCCGCCCCACCGCCATCGCCGCCACAGTCAGACGGGTTGCGTAGAGCCAGGTGTTCATCACCGCAAAGCCGCCATCCACCTCGCCCAGGACCTGCGCATCCGGCAGCCTGCAATCGTCGAACTCAAGGATGCAGTTCTTGTAGCCGCGGTGCGAGACAGAATTGTATCCGTCACGCACCTCAAACCCTGCTGTGCCACGGTCAACCAGAAAGGTCGTGATGCGTTTCTTCGGCCCCTTCGGGGTTTCATCCACACCAGTTGCCACGAAGACAATAAAGAAATCAGCATGTTCCGCACCCGAGATGAAGTGTTTGGAGCCGTTGACGATCCAGTCGCTTCCGTCCCGTCTGGCCGAGCAGTTCATTCCACGAATGTCCGATCCGGCCCCCGGCTCGGTCATGGCGAGTGCGTCCATCCGCTCGCCGCGCACTGCGGGCAAGAGATACCGGTCCCGTTGCTCGCCCTCACATGCCATCAGGATATTCTGTGGCCGCCCGAAGAAATGAGTGAGCGCCATGGAGCCACGGCCCAGTTCGCGCTCCACTAGCGTGAAATCGAGATGGTTCAGACCCGCGCCACCGACGCTCTGGGGGAAATTGCAGGCGTAAAAGCCCAGATCGATGACCTTCTGCTTGATTTCCTGCGCGATTTCGCGCGGAACCACCGCGGATTTCTCGACCAGCGCCTCATGGGGATAGATCTCCTTCTCGACGAAGGCGCGCACGGTGGAGATGATCATCTCCTGCTCGTCAGTCAGCCCGAATTGCATCGCTCTCCCCTGATCTTCTCCAGGCAGAAAAGCAGAAAACCGACTGGTCATCATTCCAAAATAACCGGTTTTGGAGCGAAAACGGCATCGGTGGAAATGTCTCCGGAACCCGCTGCCCTCAGATCTTCATGCTGCGGAGAGCTTGGGGATACGTGATTGCCTTACCGAATCTTGGGTCAACTTCGCGACCTGCCGCATGATTGACAGTGCCTGAGAAGGAGATGCATCAAACCGCGACAGGTCCATCGCGCCGGCCTTTTGCAAGGCAACCCAGGTATTCGTGCCAACTTCCAGTCATTCGGGTGGCGCGCGCTCGGAAATCAACAGCGGTCTCCGTATCGCCTCAATTCAAACAAACAAATGGTCGCTTTCTTACGTTGGGTAAACCCTATGGGCTTTGTGTGCCCGTGTCCTTTTGTGTGTGTCGGAGTAATTCAATGTCTATGTATAAATATACCAAATCGACCAAACTTTCTCTCGCAATCATGACTGTCGGTGTTCTCGCGGCCTCTTCCGGTCTGGCGCAGGATGTGTCCGTCGATGCCGAGGCGATGTTCGCGGATGCTTTCGGAACGGAGGCCGTCGGGGGTCAATCACCGGCTGACCGGCTCTTCATGGACGCCTTTGGTGCGGAGACGGCAGGTACCCGCTATCTTGGGGCTCAACATACCAAATACATGTTCGCTGATGCGTTCGGCGCTGCGCAAGCCGTGTCGGAAACCGAGCGTGTGGCGATCCGCAACACCTATCTGACCGATCTGAATGCCCCTGAATGGGCTTATGTCGAGCAGGCCGGGCTGATTCCAACCGGCGGCTGAACCAGGCCTTCTTTGTTGAGGAAATGCAGACGACCGGGTTATCAGGCCCGGTCGTTTCGGTTTGGTGCCTGCCGGTCTTCGTTGCTTTGATCGGATGATCCGCGAGCGATTCTGCGCAGGATGGCAATTCCGCACCCTGCGGACGTGTTCCACGACCCATCGGCGCGAGTTCAAAAATTTCGTGGTTAACGGACTGCATTGTCTGAAATGCTGCGTAACCACGCAGAAAAGCGACTCTTCTTCCACACCTGCCCGGATTTCACGAAAAACGTCGTGAACGTTGCGTAGCAATTGTCTTTTTGGCCAGCATGTATCAGTCTTCCGTCCATGTGCTGTGATGATTGAGAAGGTGAAGCGTCGACTATTCGCGCCCTGAAGCCACAGCTTAACTTCAAACAACAACAGGAGAGAGACATGAAACACTTTGCATTTGGTTTGACGGTGAGCTTCACCGCGTTGACCTTGGCCGCGACAGCCTTTGCTGCCGGAAACCATCCCGAGACAGGCGAAGCACTGGCCGAAACCCAGGTATTCACCTACCGCGTTCTTGACGAGCATTCGTCCGTTGATCCGCAGATCGTGGAAGACGTGTCGGGCTCGGAGATTGTGCGCGATCTCTTCGAGGGCCTCATGAATCAGGACGCCGACGGCAATCTGGTCCCCGGCGTGGCGACTGACTACGAGGTCAGCGAAGGCAATGACGAGTATATCTTCAATCTGCGCGCTGATGCGAAGTGGTCGAACGGCGACCCGGTCACCGCTCATGATTTTGTCTTTGCCTGGCAGCGTGCGGCTGACCCGGCAACCGCCTCTCCCTATTCCTGGTATATCGAGCTGATGTCGATCCAGAACGGCGCACAGATCATTGCCGGCGAGATGCCTCCGTCCGAACTGGGCGTTGAGGCCGTCGACGATCTGACGCTGAAAGTCAGCCTGACCCAACCGCTCCCCTATTTCCCGAAGATGGTCACACACGCAACCACGTTCCCGAGCCCAAAGAAAGTCATTGAGGAGCATGGTGCCGAGTGGACAAAGCCGGAGAACATCGTTTCCAACGGCGCCTACATGCTGACCGAGCATGTCCCCAACGAGCGCTCGGTCCGCGAACGGAACCCGATGTACTGGGACAACGACAATACGATCATCGACAAGACCGTTGCTCTGGTCATCAATGATGAGAACACGGCCCTTGCCCGCTACAAGGCAGGTGAGTTGAACCGGACCGAAATCCCGACCGGGCAATATCCGAGCCTGAAGGCCGAGTTCCCCAATCAGGCAACCGCATTCCCGCGTCTCTGCTCGTATTACTACACCTACAATCTCAGCGACAGCGGGCCCGAGGCCTTCAAGGATGTGCGGGTGCGTCAGGCGCTGGCCTATGCCATCGACCGCAATGTGATCGTCGAGAACGTGCTGCAGGGCGGCCAGTTCCCGGCCTATACCTTCACACCGGGCGCAACTGCCGGATTTGATGTGCCGGACGTTGATTATGCCGGTCTCAGCCAGGCCGAACGTGACGCCAAGGCCAAGGAACTGATGGCCGAAGCAGGCTATGGTCCGGGCGGCGAGAAGCTCGAGTTCGACATGCTTTACAACACATCCGAGGCGCATCAGCAGATCGCAACCGTAATGTCGCAGATGTGGAAGCAGAAGCTGGGCGTTGAAGCGACGCTTGCCAATCTGGAATGGAAAGTTTTCCTCGATACCCGGGGCAATCAGGACTTCGAACTGGCCCGCGGTGCCTGGTGTGGAGATTATAACGAGGCCTCGACCTTCCTGGATCTCGTCGACAGCGGCTCGGGCTACAATGACGGCAAATACAGCAACGAGATGGTCGACCAGCTTCTGGCCGAGGCCAAGACATCCAAGGATCCGTCGGCCAACTACACCAAGATCGAAGAGATCATGTCCGCAGAAATGCCGGTGATCCCGATCTATCACTACACAGGCTCCTACATGATGTCCGAGGATCTTCGGAACTGGCCTGTGAACAATGTGGAGCAGAACTGGTACAGCAAGGATCTGTACTTCGCCGCCAACTGATCTCCTCTTGAAACCTCCTGCGCTGCCCTGTCGGGTGGCGCGGGAATGCGGTGGACAAAATGATAAATTTCATCCTCAGGCGATTGGCTATCGCCATACCGACGCTGCTATTGCTGATCGTGATCACCTTCGTGTTGATGTACTCAGCCCCCGGCGGACCCTTCACGTCCGAGCGTCCGCTTCCCCCTCAGGTTCTCGCCAATATCGAAGCCAAATACGGGTTAAACCAGCCGCTTTGGCGTCAGATCGTTACCTATATCTGGGGGATCGTGACCGAGTTCGATTTCGGCCCCTCCTTCCAGTACAAGGACCGCACGGTCAATGATGTGATCGCGCAAGGGTTCCCGGTCACGCTGACCTATGGCTTCCTCTCATTCATCGTTGCCGTTGCGGTCGGTGTGACGCTCGGCGTCGTGGCGGCAATCCGGCAGAACACCCTGATTGACTATCTTGCCGTCGGAACCTCCATCGGCGCGCAGGTGCTGCCGAACTTCGTGATGGCGCCGATCCTGGTGCTGACCTTCACGCTCTGGCTGGGCTGGCTGCCGGGCGGCGGCTGGGAGGGTGGTAAGATCGAATATCTGATCCTGCCCGTGATCGCCCTTTCCACCAGCTACATGGCATCGATTGCAAGGATCACCCGATCCTCGATGCTGGAGGTGCTGAACTCCAACTTCATCCGCACCGCGCGGGCCAAGGGCATCCCGGAGCGCCAGATCATCATCGGCCACGCGCTCAAGCCGTCGCTTCTTCCGGTAATATCCTATCTCGGGCCGACCTTTGTCGCCATGATCACCGGCTCGGTGGTCATCGATGTCTATTTCTCCACCGGCGGCATCGGACAGATGTTCGTGAATTCGGCCCTCAGCCGCGACTATTCCGTCATGATGGGTGTGACCATCCTGATGGGCGGCCTCACGATCACTTTCAATCTCATCGTCGATATCCTCTACGCTTGGATCGACCCCAAAATCAGGTTGTAGGTCATGCTGCTAGATACACATGACGTGAAAGAACTGAGCGCCAATCTCGCCGAGATGGATGAGATCAAGGGCCGCTCCCTCTGGGCGGATGCGCGCAACCGGTTCAAGCGCAACAGGGCGGCCATGGTCTCGACCTTCATCCTGATCGGCATCGTGATCTTTTCCTTTGTAGGCCCCTATCTGGCGGCCTGGTCGAATGAGGAGATCGACTGGTCTGTTCTCGGCAAGGTGAAGGAGTTGGGCGCACCATCATGGTCGAACGGACACTATTTCGGCACCGATGATCTGGGCCGCGACCTCTTCGCGCGGGTCGTGCAAGGCACGCAGATCTCGCTGATGGTGGGTGTCGTGGGCGCGCTGATCGCGGTGCTTGTCGGTACCACCTATGGCGCTGTGGCCGGCTATTTCGGCGGTCGTATCGACAGTGTGATGATGCGCATCGTCGATATCCTGATCGCGATGCCGTTCATGTTCGTTCTCATCCTGTTGCTTGTCGTCTTCGGGCGTTCGGTTTTCATGCTCTTTGTCGGGGTCGGTCTGATCTCGTGGCTGGATATGAGCCGGATCGTCCGCGGCCAGACACTCACCATCAAGAACAAGGAGTTCGTCGAGGCCGCACAGGCCATGGGCGTCAGTCATTTCAAGATCATCTTTCGCCATATCATTCCCAACCTTCTGGGCGTCGTCGCGGTCTTTGCGACGCAGCTGGTGCCACTGATGATCCTGACCGAAAGCTTCATCTCGTTTCTCGGCCTCGGCGTTCAGGAGCCTGCAACCTCTTGGGGCGCGCTGATCAACGAGGGGGCCGCGACGATGCAATATGGCACGCTTTGGCAGCTTCTCTTCCCGCTGGCCTTCTTCATTGTCAGCCTGTTCTGTTTCTTCTTCATTGGCGACGGTCTGCGTGATGCGCTTGACCCCAAGGATCGGTAAGCATGGCCCTACTGGATGTGAAAGACCTCACGGTCTCGTTTGACACGCCCGACGGGCAGGTGAATGCCGTTCGCGGGGTGAGCTTCTCGCTGCAGCCGCGCGAGACACTGGCGATCGTCGGGGAAAGTGGTTCGGGCAAAAGCCAGACTGTCTTCGCCATCATGGGACTGCTGGCCAAGAACGGACGGGCGAGCGGCTCGGTGACGTTTGACGGTCACGAAATCCTCAACCTGCCCGAGAGGGAGCTGAACCGGGTCCGTGCCGAGCAGATCGCCATGATCTTTCAGGACCCGATGACCTCGCTCAATCCCTACATGCGCGTGAGCGATCAGCTGACCGAGGTTCTGATCCGCCACAAGGGCATGAGCAAACGCGATGCCCTGTCTGAGAGCATCAAGATGCTCGACGCGGTCAAGATCCCCGAGGCCAAGGCCCGTGTCCGGATGTTCCCGCATGAGTTCTCGGGCGGTATGCGGCAGCGCGTGATGATCGCAATGGCGCTGCTCTGCCGACCGAAACTGCTGATCGCTGATGAGCCGACAACAGCCCTTGATGTCACTGTGCAGAGCCAGATCATGGAACTGCTGAGTGATATCCAGACCGAGTTCGGAATGGCCACGATCCTGATCACCCATGATCTCGGCGTGGTCGCGGGGACCTGCGAGAACACGCTGGTGATGTATGCGGGTGCGGTGATGGAGGCCTGTCCGACCACAGCGATCTTCGAGCATCCGAGCCATCCCTACACGCACGGTTTGCTTCAGGCGATCCCGCGTCTTGATCAGCAGGGAGAGACGCTGAACAGCATCCCCGGCGACCCGCCAAACATGATGAACCCGGCGCGGGGTTGCCCCTTTGCCCCGCGTTGCACCAAGGCGATCGAGATCTGTGTCGACAAGGTGCCGCCGCTGGAAGCAAAGAACGATCATCTGCGCGCCTGTCATTTGCCAGTGGAGGCCGTCGCATGAGCCAGACATTGTTGCGCGTTGAAGACCTGCACGTGACCTTCGGCATCTCGCCGCAAGGGGCCATGCCATGGACAAAGCCGCTACCGCTTCATGCGGTCAATGGCGTGAGTTTCGACCTCAAGGCCGGTGAGACACTCGGGATTGTCGGCGAAAGCGGCTGCGGAAAATCGACGCTGGCACGCGCCGTGATGCGGATGGTGCCGGCTTCGGGGAAGGCGCTCTGGCTGGGGCAGGATCTCCTGAAACTGTCAAAGACGACTCTCAAGGAAACCCGTCGCGATATCCAGATGATTTTTCAGGACCCGCTCGCATCGCTCAATCCGCGCATGACCATCGGGCAGATCATTGCCGAGCCGTTGAATACCCACTCACCGGATCTGAGTGCCGACGAGGTCAAGGCAGCGGTGCAGGAGATGATGACGCGGGTCGGTCTCCTGCCCAATCTCGTCAATCGCTACCCGCATGAGTTCTCGGGCGGCCAGTGCCAGCGCATCGGCATTGCGCGCGCTCTGATCCTGAAACCGAAGCTGATCATCTGTGATGAGCCCGTTTCCGCACTTGACGTCTCGATCCAGGCCCAGGTCATCAACCTGTTGATGGAGTTGCAGGAGGAGCTTGGGCTTTCACTGATTTTCATCGCCCATGACCTGAGCGTGGTCAAACATATCTCGACCCGGATCATGGTGCTCTATCTGGGCAATGAAATGGAGGTGGCGGACGCGGCCGCGCTGACGGAAAATCCACGCCATCCTTACACACAGGCACTGATTTCCGCCGTTCCAATCCCTGATCCGGGGCAGGAGCGGGGCAAGACGCGGATCATGCTGGAGGGTGATTTGCCGTCCCCCATCAATCCGCCCTCGGGATGCGTCTTCCGAACCCGCTGCCCCAAGGCCCAGAACAGATGTGCCGAGAAGAAACCGGCGCTCACAGGCGATGGACATCAGGTTGCCTGCTGGTTTCCCGACGACTGAAAGGGCAGTTCAGGCGGACCCCTCGCAAGCGCTCCGCGCGGGGGATATCTAGGCCAAAAAGAATGGCCGGGGGCCGCCCCTCAGACTTTCTTCTTGGGAAAAATATCCCCACCGGAGGCGGCGCATTGCCTGCCCGATATCCTATGTCCTCCGAGGATGTGTGATATCACAGCAGCCGATTTATCACGGTCTCCAGATATTCCTGCTTGCCCGATCGCGGAGCAGGATTGATCCCTTCGGCCTCCACGCGGGCGGCGATATCATCCAATGACATCTCGCCGTTCAGCATTCGCTGCGCCGTGGGAAACCGCCAACCGGCATAGCGGTCCTCGACGAACCCCGGCAATGTCCCGTCCTCAAGCAGGGCTGCGGCACCCAGAAGCCCCTCGGCAAGCGTATCCATTCCCCCGATATGGGCGATCAGAAGATCCTCGGGATCAAGGCTCTGGCGGCGCAGCTTGGCGTCGAAATTGCATCCTCCCGTCGTGAAGCCACCTCCCTTGAGAATGTGGTAGAGCGCGATTGCTACCTCCGGCGCATTGTTCGGGAACTGGTCGGTGTCCCAGCCGGACTGATAGTCATTGCGGTTGATGTCGCAGGAGCCGAAGATACCCAATGCCATGGCCGTCTCGATCTCATGCTCGAAGGAATGGCCGGCGAGGACCGCGTGTCCGACCTCGATATTGACCTTCACCTCGTCCTGCAGACCAGCCCTGCAGAGAAGGCTGTAAACGGTCGCGACATCAAAGTCATATTGATGTTTCGACGGCTCCTGGGGTTTGGGTTCGATCAATATTGTACCCTTGAAACCGATCTTGTGCTTGTGCTCGACCACCAGGTTGAGGAACCGGCCCATCTGATCAAGTTCCTGCTGCATGTTGGTGTTGAGCAGGGTTTCATACCCTTCGCGGCCGCCCCAGAGAACGTAGTTTTCCCCTCCCAACTCATGGGTGAGATCCATCGCGTTTTTTACCTGGGCTGCTGCATAGGCGAAGACATCGGGATCGGGATTGGTTGCGGCACCCGCCATATAGCGGCGATGCGAGAAGAGACTTGCCGTCCCCCAGAGCAGGCGGGTCTTCGATGCTTCCATTCTGCGCGCAAAGATCTCGCCGATTTCGCGGACGTTGCGATTGCTCTCGGCAAGCGTCGTGCCTTCGGGCGCGATATCGCGGTCGTGAAAACAGAAATAGGGCAGGCCGAGCAGGTCGAACATCTCAAACGCGACATCCGCTTTCAGGCGGGCACCGGCCATGTCGTCGGTGAACCATGGGCGTTCGAAGGTCTGACCTCCGAAGGGATCGAGACCGGGCCAGCAGAAGTTGTGCCAGTAGCAGACCGCTGCGCGCAGATGATCCTCCATCCGTTTTCCCATGACGATGCGGTCGGGCTCGTAGACCTGATAGGCCAGCGGGTTTGCGCTCCCTTTGCCTTCAAAGGCGATCGGGTCGGTTTGGGCAAAGAATGGTGGCATGAGGCAATCCTGTCATGTGAGCGGCAAGGCGGATGGTGCAAGCACCTGCAACTTTTTCTGATGGACGTCAATCAAAATGGTGGATATTCCGGTTCCAGAGCCCCCGGGGAAGACTGAATGACACGTATCATCACCAGCGAAGACGTGGCGCGCCAGGCCGGTGTCAGCACAGCAACCGTGGACCGTGTGATGAATGGCCGCGCAGGCGTGCGTCCGGCAACTGCCGAGCGGGTCCTTCAGGCCGTTGAGATGTTGGGTTATGTCCGTGATACGAGAGCATCCAGCCTATCTCGCAGAAATAAAAGAAAAATCTGGGTCTTTCTGCCCGACAGCAATACATCCTTCCGAGCGGCTTTGTCGGAGGAGATCGAGGCCGCCGCCATGGAGTTTGCGCGCTCCTGCGATCTGGTGGACGTGCAGGCCTATATGGCATTCGAACCCGAGGATCTTGTGCGCTCCCTTAAATCCGTCGAGCGTGACAGTTGCGATGGTGTCATCCTCGTGGCCACCGATGATGATGATGTTCGTTCATCAATCAATCGAATCTCGGACATGGGTATTCCGGTGGTGACGCTGGTCTCCGACAGTCCTCGTGCGGGCCGTGCGCACTATGTCGGGATCGACAACATTGCGGCGGGGCGTACAGCGGGCCGTCTCATGGGGCGGTTTCTTATCGACGACAGACGGCCAGTCGCATTGGTTTGCGGGTCTTTTCTGGTGCGCGATCATGTCGAGCGGCGGCTCGGGTTCGAGCAGTTGATGCACAAGGACTTCCCGCAGGTGCCGATCCTTCCGGCCCTCGAAGGCTTTGACGATCCGGCCAAGATGGAGCAGGTCGTCGGCGCGCTTTTGCAGGCCCATCCGGATCTCGGAGGCCTCTACAGCATCGGCGCGGGAAATCGGGGGGCGATACAGGCGTTTGCAAACACCGGGCGCGGTGATGTCGTATTTATCACCCATGAATTGACCGACCTGTCGCGCGAGGCGATCCGCAACGGTATCATCGACGCGGTCATTCATCAGGATCCCGGCCATGAGGTGCGCTCGGCGTTTCGCCTTTTGCAGGCCGAACTTGATGGAACGCCCATCAGGTGGGAGCAAGAGCGCATTCGAATCGAGATCTTTGTGAAGGACAATCTCCCATGAGGGGTTGGTGAGCCGCTCGACAGACCCGCACACGCGACGTTAGGCTTTTCTTTCGGGGCCATGGATCTTGCTCTTCCGGCTGACTTGGAGGCCCGATGAAACAGGTGCGGTGCATGCCGCAATCAACAAAAGGGGATCTGAACATGTGTGATGTCTGTGTGATGGAAGCGGTCAAGGTGCGGATGCTGAACCGGCGTGATCTGTTCAAGGGGGTGGCGGCCGCTTCGGTTGCGGCCGGTCTGACCGGAACGGCGGCGCTCGCGGATGGGCACAACGCGGTTCAGGACATGACCCACGCCTATGACGGTGATTTCCCGACGTTCTTCGGCGTGCCCGGCATCACCTATGAGCAGCCCTTCAACTGGGATGAACACAAGTTCAATTTGTTTGATCTGACAATCAGGGAACACACCGGCACCCATATCGATGCGCCCTTCCATTTCTCGGCTGACGGTGTGTCCGTCGATCAGATCGAGGTTGGTAATCTGGTGGTTCCGCTTTGTGTCGTCGATATCAAGGCACGCGCCGCGGAAGATGCGGATACGCTGGTGACACCGGATGATCTGAAGGCCTGGATTTCGGCCAATGGCGATATCCCAGAACGGGCCTGTGTTGCGATGAACTCCGGCTGGAGCGCACATGTGGGGGATGAGAAATATCGCAATGCCGATGGGGAGGGGAAACTGCATTTCCCGGGTTTTCACGCAGAGGCAGCCGCGATGCTGCTGGAAACCGGGGCGGGCTCGATTGCTGTTGATACATTGTCGCTCGACCATGGTATCTCGGCGGATTTCGCGACGCATTACGCCTGGCTCGGCTCCGGTCGGTATGGAATTGAAAACCTTGCCAATCTCGACAATGTGCCCGCATCCGGGGCGACGCTTGTCGTGGGCGCGCCGACACATAAGGGCGGCTCGGGCGGTCCTGCTCGCATCTTCGCAATGGTCTGAGTGATGGCGACGCGTTCCGCCCTCGGCGATGAGGACCTGAGCGAGGCCGCAAAGGCGGTTTTCGATGACATCAGGTCCGTCCGCCAGACCGATTATGTGAATAATTTCTGGCGGGTGCTGGCCAATGATCCGGATGAGCTTCACGACGTCTGGGAGCGATTGAAACAGGTGATGGGACCCGGTGTGCTTGATCCGCTCACCAAGGAGCTGATCTACATGGCGGTCTCGACGGCAAACGGCTGCAGCTATTGCGTCCATTCCCATACTGCCGCAGCCAAGGCCAAGGGGATGAGCGAGGCGCAGCATTCCGAGGCATTGGCTGTCATCGCAATGGCCGCGCGCACAAATGCGCTTGCTACCGCGCTTCAGGTTCCGACCGACGGGATTTTTCTGGAAAGTTAGGGTCCTGAAATGAAAAGTCCCTCCCCCGGCAGAGGGGGAGGGACCTCAGTCTTTCCGCGTATCTGTGCCCCCACATCAGCGACGCAGAAAAAACTATCCTGGAGGGATGCCGAACATCGGTCCGGGAAGCGGTAGGTTTTCAGGGATTGAAGCTCTTGGATGGTTGCACTCGATACTCATTTCGCACACGCCATCAACCCAAGAGCCATAGGGCAAGGCCGGAACCAAAAACGTAGAACACGCTGACTTCATTAAAAAAACTAACCCACTCAGTCACTAGAAACCTCCGAAACGCGAGACACACTCTAAACAACACCTTGTCTAGTGTTAATTGATTAATGAAACACTAACACGCCTTAAAGTTGTGTCAAATAATTTCCGATCCCCAAAGAAATTTTCCTGCATTGGCTGCAAGCCTCTCATCAACCGTTGGTGTGGAACCTGCACCATGGCGGAGATGACAAAACGCACTCTTTCGGTCCGGATATCGGTAGACCCCGCCGCCCGCAGCCCATAGCCTCATGCAGGACATGTCATAAGCGGGAGCACCCGATCATGCTGCAAAGGTCTGTTTTGACGGCAATTCTTGCCATGTCGGGGATGTCCGTCCTCGCCGATTGCCCGACCGCGGCCGATCTCAGGCAAGGTGTCTACGTTGTTTATGACGACGATAGCTATACGTTCTATCAGGCGGCCAAGGGCGGGGTGATCGTGGAGCGAACCGTTTTTGATGATCCCGATGAGGGTCCTTATGGACTCACCTTGCGGGCCGGACTCTTTGAGATGAACTATTTCGAGATCACGGAATCAGATGACCGCATCGAATCGAGAACCACCTACGGAATGGATCTGAACGAGGTCCTGCCGGTTGAGCCCAATCAGTCCTGGAAGACCCAGATAACCTATCGGTATTCGGACGACACCGAAAATCGGGAGACCTACACGTTCTCATCCGCTGATGCCGGTCAGTTGACCATAGGTGACTGCACATATGTCAGCATTCCGGTGAGGCACCTGCACTTCGAAAAACTGTCCGAGACGCGCATGCTGTCACAGGATTATCTGCCTGATCTGGGGATCGCGATTTACTCCGGCTATGTGGATTGGGAAACGGAGGCGGAGATTTATGTGCCGCTCTCGATTTCCACGGACAAGCCCTGAGACGCTGCTTGACATTAATGTAAGTAAATATTTACGGTAAGCTATGGCTTACGCAAAAGTTCTCACCGCACTAGCGGATCCGACAAGACGTGCGATTTTCGAAACACTTCGCAAACATCAGGGCTCGGTTCAACAAATATCGCAGACCGTGACGGTTTCACGCCCGGCGGTGTCTCAACATCTCAAGGTTCTGGAAGGGGCGGGCCTTGTCCGCGCCACCGCGGATGGCACCAGGCGGATTTATCGCGCCGTGCCCGAGGGTCTGCGCCCGCTCCAGTCCTATCTGGAAGGTTACTGGAGCGATGTTCTCGATGCGTTTGCAGAGCATGTGACAAACGAGGAAGCAAAACCCAATGATTGAGCCTGTGGTGAAATCCGTCGAGATTGACTGTGCTCCACTGCGCGCCTTCGAGATATTCACGAAAGATACCGCGAAATGGTGGCCGCTCGGCTCTCATTCCATTTCCGCAAAGACCGGCACGCCTGCAAAGGACCTGACCATCGCCGGACATGTCGGCGGCCGGATCGAGGAGACCGCACCGAACGGCGACACGCATCTCTGGGGCAGTATCACCGAATGGGATCCCGGCAACAGCGTTGCCTTCACCTGGCATGTCGGCGGGACGCCTGACAAGGCGACCGAAGTCTCGGTGAAATTCGAGCCCAGCGGCTCGGGCACGCGCGTCACGCTCACCCATTCCAACTGGGATGTTCTGGGCGAAGACGGGCTCTCGCAGCGTAACGGCTATGATGGTGGCTGGGTCGGAGTGATGGAGGATGGGTTTGCAAACCACTGCGCGCGGCTTGCTGCCTGATGACATGATACGACAGCAAGACGACTGCGATTTCACGGTGCAAATCTGATCCGCATGCTAACATCGGGTCCATGAGACCCGATGATCTGTTGCATCCGACGCCCCAGGGCCTTTTCTGTCCAGCGGGGAATTTTCACATCGACCCGGTGCGCCCGGTTGAGACGGCCCTGATCACCCATGGTCACGCGGATCATGCGCGCGCCGGACATGGCCGTGTGCTTGCCACAGCGCAAACCCTGGACATCATGGCCATTCGCTATGGCGATGGATTTGCCGGTGCGACCCAGGCCACAGGCGATGGGCCGATCAGGATCAATGACGTGGAAGTGAGGTTTCATCCGGCCGGCCATGTTCTCGGTTCCGCCCAGATTGCCGTCGAACATGACGGTATGCGGATTGTCGCTGCCGGGGACTACAAGCGCGGCTCTGATCCGACCTGTGCGGATTTCGAACCGGTGCCTTGCGATGTCTTCATCACCGAGGCGACCTTCGCTCTGCCGGTTTTCCGCCATCCTGGTCCACAGGACGAGATCGCGAAGCTGCTCACCTCCCTGAAGGATTTTCCCGAACGGGCACATCTTGTTGGCGTCTATGCCCTGGGCAAGGCGCAACGCGTGATCCGTCTTTTGCGTGATGCAGGCTATGATGAGGAAATCTACATCCACGGTGCCCTGCAGACCCTTTGCGATTACTACCGGTCCCAAGGTATCGAACTGGGTGCCCTCGCACCGGCCACCCGCGATGATCTGAGCAAGGAGCACTTCGCGGGCCGTGTCATTCTTGGCCCACCCTCTGCCTTTGCCGCGAAATGGGCGCAGCGCTTCCCCGACCCGGTGATCGCATTTGCGTCGGGCTGGATGCAGGTGCGCGCCCGGATCCGGCAAAGGGGGGTGGAACTGCCTCTGGTGATCTCGGATCATTGCGACTGGTCCGAGCTTATCCAGACCATTGAAGAGATCGACCCGTCCGAGGTCTGGGTCACCCACGGGCGCGAGGAGGCGCTTGTTCGCTGGTGTGAACTGAACCAGCGCCGCGCCCGCTCGCTGCATCTGGTCGGCTACGAGGATGAAGTCGAGTGAAGGCATTTTCCGAACTTCTTGACCGGCTGGTCCTGACCCCGTCGCGAAACGGCAAACTGCGGCTGCTGGAGGACTATTTTGCGTCGGTTCCCGATCCGGACCGTGGCTATGGACTGGCGGCTATCACACGCGATCTCGATTTGCGATCCGTCAAACCGGCGATGCTGCGCGGACTGGTGGCCGAGCGCTTCGATGAAGAACTCTTTCGCCTCTCCTACGATTATGTCGGCGATCTGGCCGAGACGATCTCGCTCATCTGGGAAGGACCGGGGGGCGGCACCCGGCCGCTTTCGCAGGTGGTCGAGCAGCTGAACGCCGCGTCTCGCTCCGACGCGCCCGCGCTGATCTCCGGGATGCTCGACCGGTTCGGCCCGGCGGAGCGATACGCGTTGCTCAAGCTTGCGACAGGCGGGATGCGGGTCGGCGTCTCCTCACGTCTTGCGAAACAGGCGCTGGCCCGATTTGGCGACGTGGATGTCACCGAGATCGAGGAACTCTGGCACGGTCTCGATCCCCCCTATGTCTCGCTATTTGCTTGGCTGGACGGGCAGGGACCGAAGCCCGCGCAGGCTGCCGCCTCGCCCTTCCGCCCGGTGATGCTGGCAAGCCCCCTGGCCGAAGCCGAACTGGAAACGCTTCGACCGCAAGACTTCATGGCGGAATGGAAATGGGATGGTATCCGCGTTCAGGCGGCCTCTCAGGATGGGGTGCGCAGGCTCTATTCCCGAACCGGTGACGATATCTCGGCTGCCTTCCCGGATGTCATCGGGGATATGGATTTCGATGGTGCCATTGATGGAGAGCTTCTGGTCCGCAAGGGTGATGCCATCGCGCCGTTTTCCGATCTCCAGCAGCGGTTGAACCGCAAGACCGTCTCGAAGGCCAAGCTGCAGGCCTTCCCGGCCTTTATCCGGGCCTATGATCTGCTGCACGAAGGCGCAGAAAACCTCAGGCCATTGCCCTTCGCCAAACGTCGCGAGCGGCTGGAAGACTTCGCGGGTCACCTTCCTTCGGGGCGCTTTGACCTTTCTCCAACCATCCCCTTCAAAGATTGGGCCGAGCTTGCCGAAGCGCGCGCGGCACCACCCGATCCGGTGATCGAGGGTGTGATGCTCAAACGTCTTGACTCCATATATGTACCGGGTCGCCCGAAAGGGCCGTGGTTCAAATGGAAGCGCGACCCGTTCATCATCGACGCGGTCCTGATGTATGCGCAGCGCGGCCATGGCAAGCGATCCAGCTTCTACTCCGACTACACATTTGGTGTCTGGACCCGAGACGGGGAGCTCGTGCCCGTCGGAAAGGCCTATTTCGGCTTCACCGATGAGGAATTGCGGCAGATCGACAAGTTCGTCCGCGACAACACGCGGGAGCGTTTCGGCCCCGTCCGCTCCGTTCGCGCCGAGCCCGATTTCGGTCTTGTGCTCGAGGTCGCCTTTGAAGGCCTGAACCGCTCCAAACGCCACAAATCAGGTGTCGCCATGCGCTTTCCACGGATATCCCGCCTGCGTTGGGACAAACCCCCGCATGAGGCCGACCGTATCGAGACCCTCGAAGCTCTTTTGCCCGACTGATCCTTCTTTTTGGGTCAAATATCCCCGCCGGAGGCAGACGACGTCAAAGCCTGGTGCGGACCTGCCATAGCTCGGGAAAGAGCTCGACCTCCAGCATCGAGCGCAGATAGGACACGCCCCGGTGCCGCCCGTGCCGCGTTTCAATCCGATCACCCGCTCGACCGTGGTGACATGATTGAAGCGCCAGCGGCGGAAATAGTCCTCGATATCGACGAGCTTCTCGGCAAGATCATAGAGGGCCCAGTAGCGGCTCGTGTCCTCATAAATGACCTGCCAGGCTGCCGTCACACCCTCATCCGGCGTATGACGGGCCGACAATTCCCGGCTCAGGACCGCCTTTGGCACGTCAATCCCCTGATCGCTCACGTACTTCAAGGCGACATCATAGAGCGACGGTCGCGCAAGCTCGGCCTCCAGCGTGGCAAGCAGGTCAGGGCGATGGGTATGAGGCTTCAGCATCGACCTGTTGCGGTTGCCGAGCGTGAACTCGATCAACCGGTACTGATGCGACTGGAAGCCTGATGACTGGCCGAGACTTTCGCGAAACTGCGTATAGTCCGCAGGCGTCATCGTGCGCAGCACATCCCAGGCGGAATTGAGCTGCTCGAAGATACGTGCGACCCGCGCCAGTGTCTTGAAGGCGCGCGGCAGATTGTCGGCCCCAATCGCATCACGTGCGGCATTCAACTCGTGCTGGGCCAGCTTCATCCAAAGCTCGGAGGTCTGATGCTGGATGATGAAAAGCATCTCGTCATGGGCGTCCGACAAGGGCCTTTGTGCGTCGAGTATACCGTCGAGCCCCAGATAATCCGTGTAGGACATGGTGTCCGCAAACGACATGCGCGCGCCGTGATTTTCCGGCTCCCGGCTCATGTGACAGCCGCGCGCTTGTGAAACTGTGGCCGGTCCCAACGACCGCTTGTCAGGACATCCGCAAGGATATCGACGGCCCGGCTGATATCGGTCTCGTTGATGTAAAGCGGTGTGATCCCGAACCGCATGATATCGGGGGCACGGAAGTCTCCGATCACCCCTTCGTGGATGAGTGCCTGCATGATTGCATAGCCGTGTGGATGGCGAAACGAGACTTGCGATCCGCGCCGAGCGCTGTCTCGGGGCGAGGCCAATGTCAGGCCCGGGCAACGCGCTTCCACCCCGGTGATGAACATCTCGCACAACTCCACCGAACGGGCGCGGACGTCACGCATCGAGACGTCGTCCCAGACATCCATTGCAGCCGCGAGGGAAGCCATCTGCAGCACCGGCGGCGTACCGACCCGCATCCGGTCGATGCCGCTTCCCGCCCGATAGTCGAGATCAAAGGCAAACGGCGCTTCATGCCCGAGCCAGCCGGAAAGCGCCGGGCGGACCCGGTCCGCATGACGCGGCGAGACATAAATGAAGGCTGGACCACCGGGACCGGAATTGAGGTACTTGTACGTGCACCCCACGGCAAAATCGACGTCGCATCCGCCCAGGTCAACCGGCAGGGCGCCAGCGGAATGGGCCAGATCCCAGACCGTGATGATCCCCTTCGGCCTGGCGATCTCGGTCAGCCGCGCCATGTCGTGCAGACGTCCGGTCCTGTAGTCGACCTCGGTGAGCATCAGGACGGCGATCTCATCTGTCAGCGCGGCCTCGATGTCATCCGGTGCGGTCAGCCGCAACTCGTGCCCCCGGTCAAGCGAGCGGACCAGCCCGTCGGCCATATAGAGGTCGGTGGGAAAGTTTCCCGTATCGCTCAGGATGACCTTGCGGCCCGGGTTCAGTTCCAGCGCCGAGGCCAGCGCCTGATAGACCTTTATCGACAGGGTGTCGCCGAGCACGACCGATCCGGGTTCCGCGCCGATCAGCCGCGCGATACGGTCTCCGATCCGGCGGGGCATCTCCATCCAGCCCGCATCGTTCCAGCCACGGATCAGTTGTTGTCCCCATTCCTTTGAAATGGTGTCAGCCACCCGACCGGCGGCCGCGCGGGGAAGCGGCCCAAGTGAATTGCCGTCGAGATAGATCACGCCATCAGGCAGATCGAACATGGCTCGGGTCTTTGCAAAATCTGTCATGGCACCGTTTGAGCGCATCTGCGCCCCAGTATCAAGTGAGGCGGATCAACTGAGTGTGCGCGCTGTTTGGCCGGGCCCGTGAATGCTGCTATGGAGACCGGAAAACCTCCGGGAGCGCGATTATGTCGATCAAGGGAAACTGTCATTGCGGCGCGGTTGAGTTTGAGCTCGACGCAAGGCCGGAATGGATGACCGATTGCAACTGTTCGATCTGCCGAAGGATCGGCGCGCTATGGGTCCATTCGGCCATCGACACGATCACCATCACCGCGCCGCCCGGTGCGACCATTCGCTACATTCAGGGTGACCGGTTACTTGCCGTCCACAGTTGCAGGACCTGCGGCTGCACCACCCATTGGGAGAACCTGCAAAAGGATGAAACCGATCATATGGCGGTGAACTTCCGCATGGTCGACCCCGAGATCACACAACCGCTGCGGGTGCGCCACTTTGATGGTGCAGATAGCTGGAAGTTTCTCGACTGACACGCAAAGGTGCCCCCCGGAACCGTGGGGCGGTTCCGGGGGGCGGGGGAGTGTCTCGCTATGTGCGGCAAAAACGAGACACGCAAGTGAGTCGTTATTCTGCCGGCAGAATCCCGGCATCCACGGCTGCTGCATGCTCTTCTTCAGAGATCGCACCGTCCGCATTCAGGTCAGTTGCGGTGAAGATTTCTTCTGTCGCATCAGGGAAGCCGGAGACGAACTCATCAGCTGACAGAACGCCATCTCCATCGGCATCGACATCTGTGAAAGCAGCAAAGGCTGCGCCCGACAGGGCGATGGCACCAGCGGTGATCACGGTCAGAAAGCGAAGATTCATAAGGTATCCTCCTAAGGGATGTATGGCGCCGCCCAACGCGGCGCACTGCTCTTCAGGGTTTTGAAAACCACCCGTTGAGGCGGCCTTCACATACATAGACGCGGCCCGCGCGGCGACTCTTCCTCGGCGTTTTCTTGCTGAGTGAGAATCCGCCTAAAACCCCCGGGCAAAGGGTCCCTGCACTGGAACAGCCGTCTGATAATCCTCATATCATGGGTACTCCTTAAAGATCACGGGCCGTTTGCCTTGCTAATGAATAGCAACAGCTAGGGGGCTGAACAAATGCAAGTGACCGAAGACGTGCACGCGTCTGAGGATGTCTTGAGGCATCTGATGGCGTTGAAACGGTATGCATGTGTATTGACCGACCAACCATGCGAAGCGGATGATCTTGTGCAGGAGACCCTGCACAAGGCGCTCAAGGCTATTGATCGCGGAACAGAGATGGAGTGTCCGAAGGCTTACCTGATGTCCACGCTGCACAATCTGCGCATGGACAATCTGCGCCGCCGGACCCGCCGTGGTCAGGAGGTCGAGGTCGATGACGAAATCATGGGCATCTGCCCGGCATCTCAGGACTTGCGGGTAACCTGCAAGGAAGTGATGAAAACGATCGCGGAACTGCCCGCAGATCAGCGGGAGGTTCTGCTTCTCGCCGGTCTGCGGGAGATGACCTACGGGGAGATGGCTGAGACCCTGAACATCCCCGAGGGCACCGTGACCTCGCGATTGAGCCGAGCGCGCGCAAGTCTGCGCGAGCGATTGGGCTGGGAGAGCGCGGTCAGTTGAAGAACGGTCTAGGGTGTCGCCTTCGTGGCGGTCACCCGGACTTTCCAGACAAGATCTTCGCCGGGGACCGACTGACCGGTGATCGGGAAAGGCACTTCAAAGCGCCTGACCTGCCCGGGGGGGATGTCCACGCGACTGAGCCCGTTTTCCTCCGCGAAGATCTTGCAGGTCTCGGGTGCGTCGGCGTCCACACATGTCATGAGTGACAGTTGCAGGTCAAAGCCGCGAAGGCGCCAGGTTTCCGAACGGTTCTCAACGACGCCGCTGAGCTTGCCAAGGCGCTGATCGTCGGTGAAATCGAGTTCGCTCAGCATAACCTCGTCGGGCGGGATCCTGTCGGCACGCGCAGAGCCGTCGCCGTCGCTTGTCAGGAAATAGGCCGCAAGCAGCGCTGAAAACAGCGCCACAACCGCGACCGCAAGCAGGCGGAGATGGGGATAGAGCACGGCGATAATCAGCGCTCCGGCAAAGATCAGAAAGAGGACGACAATTGGCATGAGATATCCCGGCGCTTGATTGGCTCCCTACCGAGTTAGGCGCGTCGGCCCATCCGGTCAAGCGAAGGGCGACCAGACGCCTCAGCCGTCACGGAGGCTTCGATCAGGACTGACTTGCCTTCGATCTCCGCGCGGCGTTCCGATATCTTCAGGGAAATACTGGGCGTATCGGTCCCGGCCTCCCGGGCAAGACCTTCGGCGAGTTGTTCGGCCTGAGCCTTTGCTGTCTCGATTGCCTCCTGCGCATTCGCGAAATCCTGCGGGCCATCGGGCAGATGGGCGCGGTATCCGCCGCCTTCAATGGCGCTCACCGTCAGTGTCTTGCGGATTGTTATCCGTCCCGAGACCGCTCCGATTGCGTTGGCGACGTCTGCGTGTTCCGGGATATGCGCGGTCGTTCCCAGACGTTGCGCGATACCCGGATAGTAGGTTGGCGCGGAAGCGCCCAAACCGATCAGCGGCTGGCTCAGACCAATGGACAGGCGCGTGATCTTCCCCTTGCCTGACAGTGCCTGATCCAGCAGGTCCCGAACCGGGGCCGTGATCTCGCCGAGATCATCGGAGCGGAAGGCCGCGTCCAGAAGCGCATGGGCAGAGAGCCGGTTCAGCGTGTCGACAACAGCGCGGCAAAGCGCTTGCGTCGTTGGGAATGCGGGCTGCCCACGACCGTCCCTCAGCCGCGCAAAGAGCCGGGCCGCCGTATCCGAGGCGGTCGTGTCCCAGCCCTCATGCAGGCCGAGAACATGTGCTGTATCGGTCGGGGTAAATGCTGAAAGCCGGACAACGCCCTGTTTGCGTAGCCGGTCCAGTTGAATTCGGTCAGGGCGGGTTTTGAGAAGGGCTTCCAGCGGCTGCGGACCTTTTGCGAGTGCTGCGATCATCGGCGTGTCGGCCTCATGTCCTCCCACAAGAACCGCAAACCTGCCATCCAGATCCGAGGGTGGGTTACGCGCCAGTTGCGCTGTCAGGCTCGCAAGCACCAACTCGGGGTGAAAGGATGCCAGCAGGCAGACGGGAAGGACGCGCTGCGGGCCAAGCCGCAGTTTCGCGTCGATGCCGGTCACATCAAGCGCCACTTCGCTGTCTCCACCAAGCCCGATGGTTTCGATATCGACCGCCTCCACCATCGTTGAGAACCCGCCCACCCGGGCGCCGGTCTCGTTCAGTCTGGGGCATCCGTTGCTGATGATCGCAATGTCCGTGGTCGTCCCGCCAATATCGGAGACCAGAGCGTCTTTCTCGCCCGTCAAAGTGCCCGCGCCGACCACACTTGCCGCCGGGCCGGAAAGGATCGTCTCTATCGGCCGTCTTCGCGCGAACTCTGCCGAGACCAATGCGCCATCGCCACGCACCAGCATCAGAGGTGCCGTGATCCCGTACTGCGCCATCTGTGCTTCGGTGGCAGTGATCAGCCCGATGAGGCGCGCGTTCAGAACACAGGTGACAGCCCGTTTCGGCCCGTTGAGTTTTGAGGACAGTTCATAACCGCACGTCACCGGAAGACCGGTTGCCGCATAAACAATGCTGCGGGCTTCCTTTTCCTGCGACGGGTTGCGGCTCCCAAAGCGGGAGACGATGGCCACCGCCTCCACTTTCGGGTGAAGCGTCTTCAGTGCGGCTTCCAGCGCGGCCCGGTCAAGCGGGGCCTGGATGGCCCCTGAGGTTTCGAACCCGCCCGCAATCATGATCAGGGGGTCACCTGCCAGCGCATCCGCAAGCCCCCCGCGGGCCGCATCTTCGGGCTCGAAACCGATAAAGACAAGCGCAACCGATCCGCCCTGTCCCTCAACGAGCGCATTTGTTGCCAGTGTCGTGGAGAGTGACACCAGCGAGATCGCTTCGCCTCGCGTCCCGGCCAGCACCGATGCCAGCGCCTCGCCGATCCCTATGGAAAGATCGGGTCTGCTGGTGAGCGCCTTCGCCTTGCTCAGAACCGGATCCGCGGCCCCCTCGTCGAAAAGCACGGCGTCGGTATAGGTCCCGCCGGTATCCAGTCCCAGAAGGAGGACCATGTGTCAGCCGGGCGTGAGCCCACGCAGCCTTTCGGACCTGCGGCGCAGCAACTCCACCATGGTCAGAAGACCGATGGAGATGATCACGAGGATCGTGGCAACCGCGAGGATGGTAGGCGAAATCTGCTCCCTTATGCCGGACCACATCTGGCGCGGGATCGTCCGGTCCTCCGGCGAGGCAAGGAACAGCACGGCAACCACCTCGTCAAAGGACGTAATAAAGGCAAAGAGACCGCCCGAGATCACGCCAGGCAGAATGAGCGGCATCTGTACCTTCCAGAAGGTTCGCACCGGATTGGCCCCCAGCGAGGCGGAGGCCCGCACAAGGCTCTTGTCAAAGCCAACAAGCGTTGCCGTCACCGTGATGATCACGAAGGGTGTTCCAAGGGCCGCATGGGCGAGGATAATCCCCATCTTGGTCTGGCTGAGGCCGACCTGCGAGTAGAAATAGAACATGCCCGCCGCCGTGATTACCAGCGGCACGATCATCGGCGAGATCAGGATCGACATGATCAGACCTTTGTAGGGCATCTCGGAGCGGCTGAGGCCGATGGCGGCCAGTGTTCCGAACCCGGTTGCCAGCAGCGTTGCAAAGAACCCGATGAAGAACGAGTTCTTCATCGCGCGCACCCATTGCGCGTTCTGCCACATATCGGCCCACCAGCCCTCGACCGCATCGGGTGCCGCCATCCCGTTGCGGAAGATATCCGCGTACCAGCGCAGCGAATAGGCCTCCGGGTCAAGCTTGAGCATGCCTTCGGTGAAGGTGAAGTAGGGCTGTACGTTGAAGCTGAGCGGGATAATGATCAGGATCGGCGTGATCAGGAAGATGAAGATACACGCACAGATCACGCGGAACGTGTAGTACCAGATCCGCTCGCCGGTGGAGGCATAGATGGGAAGGGCCATGGTTCTCTACCCCAGCTTCATGTTGTCGATGCCGACGATCTTGTCGTAGATCCAGTAGAGGATCAGGACGCTCGCCAGAAGCAGCCCGCCAAGGGCGGCTGCCAGTGACCAGTTCAGCGTCTTTTGCATGTGATCGGCGATGAAATTCGAGATCAGCTGTCCATCCTGACCACCCACAAGTGCGGGCGTGATATAATAGCCGATCGACAGGATGAAGACGAGGAGCGCGCCCGCCCCGATACCCGGAATGGTGGCCGGGAAGTATACGCGCCAAAAGGCTGTCCAGTTGGTCGCCCCCAGCGATTTCGCCGCCCGAACGTAAGAGGGTGAGATGCCGCGCATGACCGAATAGAGTGGCAGGATCATGAAGGGCAGCAGGATATGGGTCATCGCGATGATCGTGCCGGTCATGTTGTAGATGAGCGAGAAGCGCTGGTCATCGCTCGTCAGGCCAATGGTCACGAAGATATCGTTCAGCACGCCCTGGCTTTGCAGCATCGCGATCCAGGCGGTCGTGCGCACCAGAAGCGAGGTCCAGAAGGGCAGAAGTACCAGGATCATCAGCAGGTTCGAGGTTCGCATCGGCAGGGTTGAGAGCAGATAGGCCACCGGATAGCCCAGCAGGAAACAGCAGACCGTGACCGCAAGGGACACGGCAAACGTCTTGAGGAACAGGAAGACATAGATCTGCCGGTTTTCCTCGGCGGGCTCAAACGAGCCGTCCGCATTGTATGTGTAGTCCACGGCGGCTGCATAGAACGCGGGGGTGAGGCTGAGCGAGGCGATCTTCATAGCCTGCCAGACCTCGATATCGGCCCAGTCCTCATCCTTGTCGATGAGCGCTTCCCTGAACGGCGTTTCCATCTTGGCCGCAGAGCGCGCCGACGACGTAAAAAGGCTCCGGGTGCCGGATTTTTCCCGGTTCACACGCGTGGCGACCTTGCCGATGTCCCGCGTTTCGCGTGCGGTGACCAGGTCGGCGACGAGTGCCGCATACATTTCCTCGGTCGGGGCCGAGACCGCATCCCATTCGGCCAGCACCGCCGTGCTTTGCGGCATGTATTTCTCATAGGTGTTGTTGTGCACACCCTGCCAGAGAAGCGTCATGATCGGCACGATGAAGCTGGCGAGAATGAACAAGAGCAGGGGGGCGACCAGACCGAAGGCCCTCACACGGCTCAGAAAAAGTGCCTGCGCCAGCTTCTTTTTCAAAGGCGTGCCGTCGGCTGCGAGCATCGGACCGGTGGGACTGACATCACTCATCAAGTGGAACCTCGGGTTCGGGGGAGGGTCCGGGAGGGGGCGACCCCCTCCCGAATTTCGGTCAGTTTACTGGGCAAGCCAGGCTGCGAAACGCTCGTTCAACTCGTCCTGGTTATCCGCCCAGAACTCGAAGTCGTTGACCAGCGCATTGCCGAGATTGTCAGCAGCGGTCGGCATATGCTGGGCCATTTCGGTCTTGCCATCGGAGTAGAGACCGACAAGCGAGCCGGATGACTTGCGTGCCGGACCATAGGCGATCCAGCTGGCCTGATTGGCAAGCTGCTCGGTCTCGGTGGAGAACACGAGGAAGTCCATGGCGGTCTCTTTATTGGGTGCGCCCTTGGGGATCACCCAGAGATCGAAGTCAAGGATCTGACCGTCCCAGTTCACCTCGAAAGGCTGGCCTTCACCGGCAGCCGCATTGAAGATACGACCGTTATAGGCCGTGGTCATGACAACCTCGCCATCGGCCAGAAGCTGCGGCGGCTGCGCGCCCGCTTCCCACCAGACAACACTGTCCTTGATGCTGTCGAGCTTGGCGAAAGCGCGATCGACGCCCTCATCGGTGCTCAGCATATCATAGACTTCGGCCGCCGGGACACCGTCGCCCATCAGCGCCATCTCAAGGTTTGCCTTGGGGTTCTTGCGCAGACCGCGTTTGCCCGGGAATTTCTCCAGATCAAAGAAATCGGCGATGCCGGTCACGCCGCTGGTCTTGGATGTGTCATAGGCAAAGATCGTCGACCAGACGATGTTGGCCACCGCGCAATCGGTGATCGCGCCTTCGATGAAATCGTCTGTGGCAGGTGTGCCATCCGCACCGGCGGGAAGGATCGAGGCGTCGATCGGCTCCAGCAGGCCTTCATCGCAGCCGCGTACCGCGTCGGAATACTCGACGTCCACCAGATCCCAGGTGACATTGCCGGCTTCAACCTGCGCCTTGATCTCGGCCAGACCGCCATTGTAGTCCTCGGACACGATCTGATTGCCGGTCTTGGCGATGTAGGGCTTGTGATAGGCCTCGACCTGAGACTTGGTATAAGCCCCGCCCCAGCTGACGACGGTGATTTTTTCAGCGGCGAAGCTTGCCGAACTGATGGCCGCGATGCTTGCTGCACCGGCCAGGATGTACTTGAGTTTCATTACATACTCTCCTTGTTGTACCCATTCCTTGATTTTGTTCCCGGACCCGCATGGGCCTCTTTCGGTTCCGGGAGAACCCACAATCTGAAACCTAGACCGCATCCAGGGCGCGGCAATCCTCGGTGAGCCAGCTTACCTTGGCTGTCTCGCCAACCCTGAGATGGGTGTGACCGGCCGCATTGGGGACCTTGACGATGAATTCGTCATTGCCCGCAACCGTCATCCGGCAGCGGATGTGATCGCCGAGATAGATCAGCTCTGAGACCAACGCATCGGCCGTGTTCTCGCCAGCCTCGCCGATCTTGACCCGCTCGGGCCGGATCGACAGCATGGTCGGCTTGCCGACGCCCTCGCAGTTCACGGCCAGCGCGTTGACGGACATGCCATCACTCAAGGTGACGGTCGCTGTGCTGCCCTCAATGGCCGTGACCGTGCCGATCATCTTGTTGTTCTCGCCGATGAACTGCGCCACGAAGGCATTTTCCGGGCGTTCATAGAGGTCCTCGGGCGGGGCCAGTTGCTGAATGCGCCCGTCATCGAACACAGCGATCCGGTCCGACATGGTCAGCGCTTCGGACTGGTCATGGGTCACGTAGACAACCGTGACGCCAAGGCGCTCATGGATATGTTTGATCTCGTATTGCATATGTTCGCGCAACTGCTTGTCGAGCGCGCCGAGCGGCTCGTCCATCAGCACCAGTTCCGGCTCGAACACCAGCGCGCGGGCAAGGGCGATCCGCTGTTGCTGACCACCTGAGAGCTGTGCGGGGCGACGGGACGCAAACTCGCCCATCTGCACCATATCGAGCGCCTTGGCGACCTTCTCCTCGCGTACGGCCTTGCTCATGCCGCGCACTTCCAGCGGGAAGGAGAGGTTCTCCCCCACCGTCATGTGCGGAAACAGGGCGTAGTTCTGGAACACCATCCCGATACCGCGCTTGTGCGGCGGAATATTGTTGATGGGGCGTCCGTCGAGAAGAATATCGCCATGGGTCGCGGTCTCGAACCCGGCCAGCATCATCAGGCAGGTCGTCTTACCGGACCCCGACGGTCCGAGCATCGTGAGAAATTCACCCTTGTCGATAAAGAGGTTGAGATCCTTTACGACCAGGATTTCGCCATCGTAACTCTTTTGCACATGATCGAACGCCACGAAGGCGTTCGCAGAAGTACCATCCATTTACTCTTCCCTGTTGGTCGGGTCTGGTGCCCGATATCGCCAGAGGGTTGCAAACATCCCCCGAGGTGTAAAGCTGTCTTACGACCAGATTCGTCCAATTTGGCAGTGTTGAGCAGGCTTTTTTCCCGATTTTGGACGCTTCTGCCCGTTTGCAAGCAGGAGTCGGCCCAATGACGGACGCTGGTCAGGGAATCTCTTCTTCCGTTCCACCGATTCTCTTCGCCCGAAGGTGTCGCCCTCTTCTGGAAGAAGGCGTGTTGTCTCCGGGTTATTACGTAGAAAGCTTGGTTTGGTAAGATTATTTTACCAAAAATGAGGTGGTTTGCCGGTTTTTCATTGATCGACCGGTTGGCCTGTGGTCTGCACAATATGCCAATCGGGTCAGGCGGCGAAGAACCATCGGTTTGAAGCTCTGGCTCAGATGCGAGTAACGACAAAAAACGGTTTAGGGAGAAAAGACATGAAATCTGTAGCCACTCTGGCCAGTGCTGCTGTGATCGCGACTTTCGCGGGCGGCGCGCAGGCGCAGGAATCGCTGGAAATGACATCGGCCTTCGGGAAGAACCTGCCGATCCTTGGCACAGCCGCCGTCAACTTCGTCGAAAAGATCAACAGCATCTCGGAGAGTGTAGAGTTCGAACATTTCGATCCCGGCGAACTGGTTCCGACGCTTGAAGCCCTTGATGCGGTGTCCAACGGTTCGGTGGACGCGGCATACACGACAGCAGGCTACTGGCAGGGCAAGATCCCGTCCGCGTCGCTCTTTGCTGCGGTTCCTTTCGGTCCCGAAGCTGGCGAGTTCCTCGGCTGGATGCTCTATGACGACGGCAAGACCCTGTTCCAGGAAATGTATGACAACGCAGGCTACAACGTTCATGTGACGCCGTGCGGCATCATCGCGCCTGAAACATCCGGCTGGTTCAAGAACGAGATCAACGGTCTTGAGGATCTTGAAGGTCTGAACATGCGCTTCTTTGGCCTTGGTGCAGAGGTCATGCAGCGTCTGGGTGTCTCGACATCGCTTCTGGCCGGTGGTGATATCTTCCCGGCGCTTGAGCGTGGCGCGATCGATGCGACCGAATTCTCGATGCCGCGTATCGATGCCCGTCTTGGTTTCTACAACATCGCCAAGTTCAACTACTTCCCCGGCTGGCACCAGCCTGCCACGATGTTCGAGCTTCTGGTGAACAAGGACGTCTGGGACGGTCTGGACGAGCGTGCGCAGCGTCAGATCGAGGTGGCCTGCATGGCCAACATCACCGACAACTACGCTGAAGGTGAAGCCACCAACTACGCGGCCATGGTCGAGAACACCGAAAAGAACGGTGTAACGATCAAACAGTGGTCGCCCGAGATGCTCGACACGTTCGAGACCACCTGGAACGAGGTTGCAGCAGAGTTGGCAGCCGAGGACGAGATGTTCGCGAAGGTCTGGGCCGATCTTCAGGAGTACCGCGAGGGCTATAGCGTCTGGTCCGACAACATCTACCTGCCTCGTCCGCGCAACTGACGCGACGAAGAGACTGCATCAGAGCGGGTGGCGCCTGCTCTGATGCCCAAAATCACCAGCAGGTTGGAAGACGCCCGTCATGGACAAGATAACTGACGTCACCGAGATCATTTCGATCAACGATCCGGGCGAGATCGGTCGTGAAGAACACACATGGGCGGATCGCCTGATCGTGGTCTCCTCGAATTTCTACGCCTGGATTTTTCCGATCCTGATGGTTGCCATCGTCGCGCAGGTCTTTCTGCGGGCCGCTGGTCACAATCAGGCCTGGCTAGACGATCTTCAGTGGTGGCTCTATGGCGCTGCCGTGCTGGTGGCCATCGCCTATGCGGTGACGACGGATGCGCATGTGCGGGTCGATATCTTCTATGCCAACTATTCGCCCGAGAGGAAGGCGCGCATCAACTGCTTCTCGCTGGTCTGGTGTTTCCTGCCCTTCATCATCCTGTGCTGGGATGTGACCGTGCACTATGCGATTGCCTCTGTTGAGGCGCAGGAAGGGTCCGACAGCCCCAACGGATTGCACAATCTCTGGCTGCTCAAGGTCTTCATGAACCTGGCTTTTGTCTTCATCGGCATTTCGATCTGGGCGGCCTATTATCGCAACCTGCGCAAGCTGACCGAACCGAAGCTCTGGAAGCAACTGTTCTGGGCCTTTCCGTCGACGATGTTTCTTGTCAATCTGGCAGTGTTCTACGCGCTCTGGTGGTTCTACTACCTGACCACCAGCGGCGATGAAGGCTTCAACTTCCGCCGCATCGTGCGTGAGCCGATATTCGAGAGCACCATCCCGATTACCTTCGTTCTGACCCTTGTACTGATTGGCCTTGCATGGCTTGTCGGACGCTCCAGGCGGGAGATCTGAGCCGCATGCAAATTCTCTCCTGGATTTCCCCGGTTCTGGACATGAACCAGCTGATGGTGCTGGCCATGTTTCTGGTCTTCATCTTCATGCTGTTTCGCGGCGTACCGGTCGCGTTTGCTCTTGTGGGTGTCAGCCTGATCTTTGTGCTTGTGGCCGAGGTTTTCCTCGATCCCAACCGCAAGCTGATCGAAGAATTTATCGAATTTGATCGCACCGGCATCGATTACAAGCGCATGGGCGCACTGGCCGGGCGGCTCTTCGGCAATATCGTCAAGAACCCGGTGCTGGTTGCGCTGCCGATGTTCATCTTCATGGGACTGATGCTCGATCAATCCGGCGTGGCGCAGCGGATGATGAAATCGATGCAGACGCTTTTCGGCGCCCTGCGCGGCGGGCTCGCCCTGACGGTGCTGCTGATCGGGATCATCCTCGCGGCCTCGACTGGGGTAATTGGGGCGTCAGTCACGCTTCTGGGCGTCATGGCGCTGCCCGCGATGCTGGAGCAGGACTACCGGAAACCGATCTCTACAGGCACAATCGCGGCCTCAGGCACACTTGGCATCCTGATCCCGCCCTCGATCATGCTAGTGATCATGTCCGATCAGCTGGCTATATCACTGGGCGATCTTTTCATGGGAGCGCTCTTCCCCGGCCTGCTTCTGGGAGCCCTCTATATTGTCTTCATCGTGATCTACGGCCTGATCAGCCCCAACTCGATGCCGGCACCCAAGAACCCGCCCGAGGTTGGCTGGGACGCCGTGCGTGATGTACTCGCCTCGGTCGTGCCGCCAATGCTGCTGATCCTGGCGGTTCTGGGCTCGATCTTCGCAGGCTTCGCCACACCGACTGAGGCGTCCGGTCTCGGCGCGCTTGGCGCCACCCTGCTGGCGGTGTGGAACCGCAGACTTAACTTTGCCGTTCTCAAGGATGTGGCACGCTCGACGATGAACACCACCGGCTACATCGTGGGCATCTTCGTGGCCGCCAACTTCTTTGCGCTGATCCTGCGCCGCTACGGCGGTGACGAGATCGTCGAGGCGATGGTGACATCCGCCTTTGACGATCCCAATATGGTGATCCTCTTCATTCTCTTCATCGTGTTCCTGCTGGGCTTTCTGCTCGACTGGATCGAGATCACGCTGATCATCATGCCGCTGATGCTGCCGATCGTTCTGGGTCTTGGCCTCGACATCAACGGCTTCGGGCAGGTCAAGGACCCGTCGATTGTCTGGTTCGCCATTCTGGTCGCGGTGACCTTGCAGACCTCCTTCCTGACGCCACCGGTGGGTTTTGCACTCTTCTATCTCAAGGGTGTCTGCCCGCCGGGTGTCAGTCTCGGCCATATCTACCGCGGCGTGATCCCGTTCGTGCTGCTGCAGATCCTCGGCCTGATGATCGTCTTCGAGTTTCCCGCACTCGTGACATGGCTGCCATCGGTGGCCTATGGTAACTGATTTGACGCGGGCGATCCGGGAATGATACCAGCGGAGCCTCAATCGGGGCTCCGTTTTTCATAGGCAAGACGCGTGAAGACAGTATTGCATCTGGGGGTCCACAAGACGGCGACGACCTCGCTGCAGCAAAGCCTGATACTCTCGCGTCGAGCGCTGAAGGAAAACGGCATCGCCGCGCCCCGGCTCGCACGCCTTCGAAACGGCTTCACCAGGCTTGTTTTCCAGGCGGCAGAGGAGAACCGGGCAACCCCTGATTTGCTGGAGCAATCTGCCGCCTTTCTGGATCCGTTCCGGAACAAATACCGGCGGCTGATCCTGTCCGATGAGAACTTTCTGGGTGCCCCGCGTCAGGTTCTCCGGTCCGGTCTCCTCTATCCCTTCGCCTTGATCCGACTGCAGTGCCTGAGAGATCTGCTGGCCAGTGAAGATATCGAGATCATGCTCAGCCTACGCGAAAGCGGACCCTTCCTGAGTGCGCTCTACGTGGAGGCCCTCAAGAACGGCTACTACCGCCCGGTTGACGATGTCGCCACGGCCTTCCACAACGCTCCGCCCGACTGGAGCTCCCTGATCGACATGATCAGGGCGGTCTTCCCGCAAAGCCCGATCACGCTCTGGGATCACGCGGACTACATGGACTTGAAGGATCAGGTCATGGATCGGCTGGCCGATAACACGCTGCGCTGGACCCATCCAGAAAAACGACATCGCGTCACGCCGGGTGGAGAAGCGGTCGCCGCACTGATCGCCCTTGCCGGACAAAAGGGGCAAGCCGCCCTGCTGGAACAGGCTCCCCGGATCGTCGCCCGGTACCCCTCAACGACCCCAGCCTTCAAACCATGGTCGCGCGCCCTTGAGAGCCACCTCAAGCAAAGCTATCAGTCACACATCACGGCATTGAAAACTCGCCCCGACCTCATCTGGCTGGCCTGATCCGCTTCGTCTTTCCGAAAAATATCCCCGCCGGAGGCTGGAAATCTCGGGCCTTCAGCCTGAAACCGGCATCGCCGTTTCCACCAATGCGGCCCAGTAGGAACAGCCGATGGGAATGATCTCGTCATTGAAGTCATAGGCGGGGTGATGCAGATTTGCGCTGTCTCCGTTGCCGAGAAAAATCATCGCACCCGGACGCTCATTCAGCATGAAGGAAAAGTCCTCGCTGCCCATGACGCGGGGCGTATCGGTGTTCACCCGGTCTTCACCGACCACCGCCCCGGCAACGCGCCCTGCGAAATCTGCCTGCTCGGGATGGTTGAAGGTCACCGGATAGTTGCGCTGATAGTCAAGATGTGCCTGCGCGCCATATGCACCGGCGGTTTGCGTCACGATGCGCTCTATTGCGGCCTCCGCCATGTCCTGAACCTCGGCCGACAGCGTGCGCAACGTGCCGCGCAACTCGACCGTCTGGGGAATGATGTTGAACGCATCCGTCTCGGTCCTGAAAGAGGTGATCGAGAGCACCACGCTCTCCATCGGATCGACATTGCGCGAGGCGATCGACTGCAATGCGATGACAATCTGGCAGGCCACCAGTGTCGTGTCGACTGTCGTATTAGGCCTTGCGGCATGACCGCCGCGACCTTCGACATGAATGGTGAACATGTCGGCGGCCGCCATGGTCGGGCCAGAGCGGATCGCGAAATCGCCGACCGGCGCGCCGGGGCGGTTGTGCAGTCCATAAACCTCGTGGATGCCAAACCGCTCCATCATCCCGTCCTCGACCATTTCACGTCCGCCGCCACCGCCTTCCTCGGCAGGCTGGAAGATCACGACCACGGTGCCATCGAAATTCCGCGTTTCTGTCAGATACCGCGCCGCGCCCAGCAGCATCGCTGTGTGACCGTCATGGCCGCAGGCATGCATCTTGCCCGGCGCGGTCGAGGCATATGGCACGCCCGTGGCCTCCTCGATGGGCAGCGCGTCCATGTCGGCCCGAAGCCCGATCACCTTGCCCGAGCCGGTCTCCCGCCCCCGGATCACACCCACGACACCTGTGCGCCCGATGCCCTCGACAACCTCATCACACCCGAAGGCGCGCAGTTTTCCGGCGACCAGACCCGACGTGCGCCCAGTGTCGAAAAGCAGTTCGGGATGGGCGTGGATGTCGCGCCTCCACGCCGTGATATCTGCGTGCAGATCGGCAAAGCGGTTGTGAACTGGCATCAGGGCTCCCTATCTTGAAAGGTCGTCGACAAGCTTCTTGAGAAAGGCCTCGCCTGCCTGCATCTGGGCCACGGATATGAACTCGTCGGGCTGATGTGCCTGCTCGATGGAGCCGGGACCGCAGACCACAGCGGAATATCCGCCATCCTGAAACTGACCGGCTTCGGTCGCGTATGAAACCACATGCTGCGCATTGTCGCCGGTCAGCCGCCGGGCCAGCGCCTCTGCCGGTCCGTTCTCCTCGGGTCTGCATCCTACGACCCGCGCCTTTTCGGTGATCTCGATCCGCGCTTCCGGACGGATCTGTCTGATCCCGGCCTCGACACGTGCGGCATGCGCCCGGTAACGGCCGATCCAGTCGCCGATGTCCTCTTCGGGAATGTTCCGGATATCCGTGGAAAACCGGCAGTCCTTGGCCGTGATGTTATGCGCGGTTCCGCCTTCGATCCGTCCGACATGAAGCGTGGTCCATGGCGGCTCGTAGTTCGCGCCTTCGATATCGCCATCACCGGGCGGGGCTGCCTTCTGGTTGGCTTCGGTCTGGGCGCTGATCCAATCGATCAGCCGGGCCGCGACCATCACGGCGGAGACGCCTGTGTGCATCAGGCTGGAATGGACCTCGAACCCGGTGACATGCGTGGAGAGCTCGGCGATGCCCTTGTGACCGGTGACGACCCGCATCATCGTGGGTTCTCCGATGATGGCGATCGAAGCCCGCGGCAGGGGGGTAGCCATCGCCCGGATCAGCGGCGGGGCCGCGATGCAGCCGATCTCCTCGTCATAGGTCAGCGCAAACTGGATCGGGCGTTTCAGGTCGGCAGCCAGCATCTCGGGCACCAGTGAAAGCCCGATGGCCGAGAACCCCTTCATGTCGCAGGTTCCCCGACCGTAGAGCCTGCCGTCCTTCTCGGTCAGCTCGAACGGGTCGGTCGTCCAGTTCTGACCCTCGACGGGCACGACGTCGGTGTGGCCCGACAGGATCACGCCACCTTCCACCGGCGGCCCGATCTGCGCATAGAGCGAAACCTTGTCCTGAACCGGATCGGGCACCAGCGTTGCCTCGACGCCATGGCCCTCAAGATAGTCCTTCACGAAATCCATCAGGGGGATGTTGGAGCGGTCCGAGACGGTGTTGAACGCCACAAGCCGGGCGAGCATTTCGGTTGCGGTGTAGGTTTGTGCCATGAAGTCGTGTCCGGGAAATTTGGCACAGCATCGGCGTGCCCGACCGCGACGTCAAGCGGTCAAATCGATCTCAAATTGATGATTGCCAAGTTCGGGACCATGGTGTTTTATCCCCGCCAGTTGGTCAAAAACTGGATGTGCCTGGTGTGATCTGTCCCCGGACTGCCATTGTCTTTGTTAGGAGCCGTCATGCCTGACGGCGCCGAGCCGATCCTGGATGTATCGGATCTGAAAACAATCTTCAGGACGCGGGACGGAGAGGTCCACGCCGTAAACAATGTATCCTTCTCGGTGGCGCCGGGCGAACTGGTCGGTGTCGTGGGAGAAAGCGGCTCGGGCAAGTCGGTGACGATGATGTCGCTGATGGGCCTTCTTCCAAGTCCGCCGGCGGAGATCGTCGGAGGGGACATCCGTTTCGACAACGAAGATGTCCGCAAGATGAACCCGACCCGACTGAGAGCCCTTCGGGGCGGGGATATCGGCTTCATTTTTCAGGATCCGATGACCTCGCTCAATCCGGTTTTCACGGTCGGGTATCAGTTGATCGAGCCGCTGCGCATCCATCTGGGGCTGAGCAAGAAGCAGGCGCGCATACGGGCGGCTGAACTGCTGGCCCTTGTGGGTATTCCCGATGCCTCCAAGCGCCTGTCGGACTATCCGCACCAGTTCTCGGGCGGGATGCGTCAGCGGGTCATGATCGCGATTGCCCTTGCATGTGATCCCAAGGTGCTGATCGCGGATGAACCCACCACGGCGCTCGATGTCACCATTCAGGCGCAGATACTGGAGCTGATCAAGGGCCTGCGGCAGAAACTCGGGATGGCGATCATCTGGATCACCCATGATCTGGGTGTTGTGGCCGAGATCGCGGACCGGGTGCTGGTGATGTATGGCGGACAGGTGGTCGAGCATGCTCTGGTCAAAGACCTCTTCGCCCGGCCCCAGCACCCCTACACGCGAGCCTTGCTGGAGACTTTGCCGCGCGTTGATGGCGCGCGGGAGGAACGGTTGCGGTCGATAGAGGGGCAGCCGCCAAATCTTTCGGCCCATCCCTCGTCCTGCCCGTTCGCACCACGCTGCGGGCATGTTCACGACCGTTGCAGATCGGAGAATCCGGCCCGGCGCATGGTGAGCGCGGGCCATGATGTCGCCTGCTTCTGGAGTCCCCCCAATGCTGGATGAAGCCCCGAAGATTCTGGTCTCCGTCCGTGGACTGAAGATGCATTTTGCAATTCACAAAGGCCTCCTGCGACGTCAGGTCGGGACCGTGAAGGCGGTCGATGATGTCTCGTTCGACATCTACGAGGGCGAGACGCTCGGGCTGGTCGGCGAAAGCGGTTGCGGGAAGTCGACAGCCGGTCGCTCGATCCTCAGGCTTTATGACCCCACGGATGGTGTGGTCGAGCTGGAAGGTCAGGATATTGTGCCGGTCACCGGCGAGCGGTTGCGCGATCTCAGGCCGGCGATGCAGATGATCTTTCAGGATCCACAGGCCTGCCTGAACCCGCGCATGACTGTTGGCTCCATCATCGCAGAGCCGCTGGACGAGCATCTCAAACTGTCCAGAACCGAGCGGCGCAACCGGGTCAATGAACTGATGGATGCGGTCGGGCTGAACCGGGATTTTGCAAATCGCTACCCGCATGAGTTTTCGGGTGGTCAGCGCCAGCGCATCGGGATTGCCCGCGCGCTGGCCCTTAATCCGAAATTCATTGTCTGCGACGAGCCGATTGCGGCGCTGGATGTCTCCATTCAGGCGCAGGTCGTAAACCTGCTCGAGGACCTGCAGAGAAAATTCGGTCTGACCTACCTCTTTATCAGTCATGACCTGTCGATGGTCCGCCATCTCGCGACCCGGGTTGCGGTGATGTATCTTGGCAAGATCGTGGAGCTTGCGCCACGAGATGCGCTCTATTCCGCGCCCATGCACCCCTATACGCAGGCCCTTTTGTCGGCGGTTCCCGATCCTGATCCCAATGCTGCCGAACGCAAGGAACGCATCATACTCGAAGGCGATGTGCCGAGCCCCGCGAACCCGCCCGAGGGCTGCAATTTTTGCACCCGATGCGCTCAAGTCATGGATATCTGTAGAAAAATCGAGCCGGAATGGCGCGATCACGGCAATGGACACTATGCGGCTTGTCACAGGTTGGGAGAAGCGTAACATCGTGTGCATGGATGAGCGCGGAGAAAACCCGTGCCGTCACTCACTATAACCTCAGACAGGGAGTCAAAAAATGAGGGTTAAACATCTTTTGAGCGGCGCTTGCGCTGCTGCAATGCTGGCGGGAGCTGCCTATGCCGAGCGCGGCGCAGACGGCCAGCTGAACATCATCTACTGGCAGGCGCCATCGACGATGAACCCGTATCTTTCGGGTGGTACGAAAGAGGTTGAAGCGGCCTCGATGGTGGTGGAGCCGCTGGCCAGCTACGACGAGAACGGCAATATAGTTCCGCGTCTGGTCGATGAGTTGCCAACCGTCGATAATGGTGGCGTTTCGGCCGATCTCAAGTCGATCATATGGGTACTCAAGGAAGGTATTCTCTGGTCTGATGGCAGCCCGCTGACGGCAGCCGATGCTGTTTTCACATGGGAGTATTGCACACATCCCGAAGGCGGCTGTGCCCAGTCCTCCTATTTTGATGGCGTGACATCCGTGGAAGCGGTGGATGACCGCACGATCAAGATCAATTTCGCGGATCCCAAGCCATACCCCTACACAGCGCTTGTTGGTGCGGAATCTCCGATCATTCAGAAGGCCCAGTTTCAGGATTGCATGGGCGCCAAGGCACCCGAATGCACGGACCAGAATTTCGGCCCCATCGGCACCGGCCCGTTCGTGGTGACCGAGTTCAAGGCCAATGACGTTATCTCGCTTGAGGCGAATTCCAACTATCGCGATGCGAACAAACCGGCCTTCGGCTCGGTCCTCTTCAAGGGTGGCGGAGATGCGGCAGCGGCCGCGCGCTCGGTCCTTGAGACATCCGAGTTCGACTACGCGTGGAACCTTCAGATCGAACCCGAAGTGCTGACCCAGATGGAAGCACAGGGCAAGGGCAAGGTTGTCGTGTCCTTCCAGACGTCCGTAGAGCGTCTGCACCTTAACCAGACCAATCCGGATCCGTCGCTGGGCGATATGCGTGCGGTCTATGCCGAGGGCGAGAACGCGCATCCGTTCCTGACCGACCCTGCCGTGGGCAAAGCCATGTCAATGGCCATCGACCGCGATATTCTGGTCGAGGCAGGCTATGGCAAAACCGGGCAGGTGACGTGCAACGTGCTGCCTGCGCCTGAGATTTATGCCTCCACGGCCAATGATGCCTGCAAGACGCAGGATATCGAAGGCGCAAAGGCCGTTCTGGATGCTGCCGGATGGGTTCCGGGCTCTGATGGAGTTCGGGAGAAGGACGGCGTGCGCCTGAGCGTGCTGTACCAGACATCGACCAACTCGGTTCGTCAGGGCACACAGGCGCTGGTCAAACAGATGTGGGCGGAGATCGGTATTGAAGCAGAGCTGCGCAATATCGATGCGTCCGTCTTCTTCGGCGGCGATCCGTCGAGCCCGGATACCTTCCAGAAGTTCTACGCCGATGTGGAGATGTACACCAACAACTTCTCCGGCGCGGATCCCGAAGCCTATATGGCCAATTGGCGCTGCTCGGAAATTCCGACACCCGATACGCAGTGGCAGGGTTCCAACATCCAGCGCTTCTGCAACCCGGCCTATGATGCACTTGTGGACGAGATGTCTCAGACAGCCGATCTGAATGAGCGTGGTCGGCTCGCCAAGGAAATGAACGACATGCTGATGGAAAGCTACTCGATCATTCCTCTGGTGCACCGCGGCGGCACATCGGCCCATGCCAATTCTCTGGGCGGTGTGAAAATGACCGACTGGGACAGCGAGTTGTGGAACATCGCTGACTGGCACCGGATCAAGTGATCTGAAAAGTCTTGCATTGCGCCCCGGCCCTCGCGGCTCGGGCGCAATGCCTGTTTCACGAACAAAAAGGGGCGTAATCCCTTATGCTGAATTATACGATCCGTCGCCTGATGTTTGCCATCCCGACGCTCTTCGTCATCAGTTTCATCATTTTCGCGATCCTCGATCTGTCGCCGGGTGACCCTACGGGCAACCTGCCGCTGACGATCCCGCCGGATGTGCGAGAGAAAATCCGCGAGAGCCTTGGCCTCGGTCAGCCCTTTCCCATCCGCTATCTCAAATGGTGCCAGCAGTTCTTCGTCAATGAACCGCTGAACCTGATCGAGAACTGGACCGGCTGGACCATCGGGGATGGCGAGCGTCTGCGTGTCACAAGCTGGTCCACCCGCTCGCCGGTTGTCGATCTGATTGCCGAGCGCATGCCGCAGACCTTGTGGGTTGTCGGCATGTCCTATGTGGTGGCAATCCTGATCGCCATTCCCATCGGGGTGATATCCGCCTACCGGCAGTATTCGCTCTTTGATCAGATCGGGACCTTCGTCTCCATGGTGGGTTTCTCGGTTCCGACCTTCTTCACCGGTCTCATTCTGATTGTCGTCTTCTCGGTCAATCTGGGCTGGCTGCCATCGGTCTACGACACCACACACAAGGTCACGGACTGGTCCAGCTTCTGGGTACAGGTGCGCCAGATGGCGATGCCGACCATGGTGCTGGCCTTGGCGACAACCGCACAGCTCAGCCGGTTCATGCGCGCCTCGATGCTGGACAATCTCAATCAGGACTATGTGCGCACCGCCCGCGCGAAGGGGCTGCGCGAGCGCTCGGTTGTGCTGATCCATGTGCTCAGAAACTCGATGATCCCGGTGGTCACGGTCATTGCACTGGGGGTGCCGGCGATCTTCGGGGGCGCGATCATCACGGAGCAGATCTTCAAGGTGAATGGTCTGGGCGCGCTTCTGATCATTGGAATTCAGGGCGCGGATATCCCTCTCGTGCAGACACTGACCTTCCTCTTTGCCGTGCTGATTGTGTTTTTCAACCTGATTGCCGACCTGCTCTACGGCATCCTCGACCCGAGGATCCGCTATGACTGATGCTGCAATCGTCGAGCAGGGCGAGAGTGCGCACCGGTCGCTCTGGGGGGATGTCTGGGTCCAGTTCCGGTCTCACAAAGGAGCGATGGCCGGGACAATCATCTTCGGACTGATCTGCCTGCTGGTGGCGGTGGGTCCTTATATCCATACCATCGATGCGCAGTATCTCGACTATCGGGCCAAGAATGCAGGAATGTCCTGGGCGCATCCGCTTGGGACCGACAATTACGGGCGCGACATGTTTGCCCAGATCCTGCAAGGCGGTCGAACCTCGCTTGCGGTTGGGCTGACGGCGATGGTGATCAGTCTGGTCATCGGAACGCTGGTGGGGGTCCTGGCAGGGTATTTCCGGTGGCTCGACGGGCCGTTGATGCGATTGACAGACCTGTTTCTGGCGCTTCCGCTGCTGCCGCTTCTGCTGGTGATCGTGATGCTGTTTCGTGACACGCTGCGTGCGGCTTTCGGACCCGAGACGGGAATTTTCCTTCTCATCGTCGGCGTGATCGGACTGACATCATGGATGCAGACCGCTCGGATCGTGCGCGGCGATGTGCTGGCGCTCAAGGAACGTGAGTTCGTGCTGGCCGCCAAATCCATCGGCACGCCGCCGCGCCGGATCATCTCACGCCATGTCATGCCCAATGTACTCTCGCCGATCATGGTCTCGGCCACGCTTGGCATCGCCAATGCGATCATCACCGAAAGTGCGGTAAGCTTTCTGGGGCTCGGCTTCCCGCCGGACTATCCGACCTGGGGACAGTTGGTGTTCCAGAACCAGAACTTCATCGACCTGCATCCCGAGCGGCCGATCATTCCCGCGATTGCCATTTCACTGACAGTGATCTCTGTGAACTTCATGGGCGACGGACTGCGCGATGCGCTCGATCCGCGCATCCGGGGGCGGTGACAGAGATCAAGGCGCGTGTCGCGCCTTGATGCCTCCGGCGGGGATATTTGGACCAAAAAGACGATCAACCCTATTTCTTTTTGGCAAAAATATCCCCGCCGGAGGCATTCTTCTCTTTTTCGGGGGTCAGCCGCCCGTGTGGCTCATGTGGCGGGTCATGGTGCCACCGGCCTTCTGCCGGGAGTAGTCGAAGTCGTGGCCCTTGGGTTTGCGCGCGATGGCCGCCCGGATCGCCCGGTCGAGCGCGCCGTCATCCTCGCTGGAGCGCAGCACCTTACGCAGGTCCGCTTCGTCTTCCTGACCCAGGCACATGAACAACTGCCCGGTACAGGTCAGCCGCACCCGGTTGCAGCTTTCGCAGAAATTATGGGAAAGCGGCGTGATGAAGCCGATCTTGCCGCCGGTTTCCTCAACCCGCACATAGCGCGCCGGGCCGCCGGTGGAGAACGGGATGTCATGCAGCGTGTAGCGTGTCGCCATCGTTTCGCGCACATCGTCGAGCGACCAGTATTGGTCAAGCCGCAGGCCGTCGCCCATATCCTCGCCCATCGGCATGACCTCGATGAAGGTGATGTCGAAGCCTCTCGCATGGCACCAGGCGACCATGTCGAGCGCCTCGTCATCATTGGTGCCCTTGAGGGCCACCGCATTGATCTTGATCTTCAGGCCGGCAGCCTGGGCTGCATCGATCCCGTCCATGACTTGTGCAAACCGGCCCCAGCGGGTGATGTCCTTGAACTTCTGCTCATTGAGCGTGTCGATGGAGACATTGACACGCTTCACACCGCAATCGGCCAGAGGTTGGGCGAAACGGCGCAGTTGCGAGCCATTGGTCGTCAGCGTCAACTCGTCCAGTGCACCGGAGGCAAGATGCCGGGACATCGCCTCGAAATAGGTCATGATGCCCTTGCGGACCAGGGGCTCGCCGCCAGTAATCCTGAGTTTCCTGACCCCGAGCGCGACAAAGCGCGAGGACAGACGGTCAAGCTCCTCAAGGCTGAGAAGCTCCGCCTTGGGCAGGAAGCTCATGTTCTCCGACATGCAGTAGACACAGCGGAAATCGCAGCGATCGGTCACGGAAACCCGCAGATAGGTGATGGCGCGGGCGAACGGGTCGACGAGATTTGGCGTGATCATGAAAGCTCCCTCTGAACAGAACCTAAGCGCGCTGTGCGCCGCTGACAAGCGATAGACCCCGCTCTTTCTGCGCGATAGGCTGCGCGCGCGAGGCGAAGGAGACGGGCCGTGGACTTTCCGGGACGATTTGTGGCGCAGGCAGAGACCTGGGAGGCGATGCGCGAAGCTTTCCGTTGGCCCAAGTTGTCGCGTTTCAACATCGCGGAAGTGGCCTGTGATCGCTGGGCGAGGTCCGAGCCGGACCGGCAGGCCCTGACCTATCTGCGGCCCGATGGAGATATTCGGACCTATTCCTACGCCCAGCTGGCCCGCGCCTCCCGCCGGTTGGCGAATGTGTTTGTGGAGCACGGTATCGGCCCGGGAGACCGGATCGGTGTCCTCCTGCCGCAAACACCCGAGACCGTGCTGACCCATCTGGCAGCCTACCGGATGGGTGCCATTGTCGTGCCGCTCTTCACGCTCTTTGGTGCCGATGGCTTGAAGGTCCGTCTGATCGACAGTGGCACCAGAGCGCTGATCACGGACGCTGCCAATCTGGAGAAGATAACGGGACTGCGTGACGAGTTGCCCATGCTTGACGCGGTCTTCTCCATCGATACGCGTGAGAGCGGGGTCTTCGGCTTCTGGCAGGAGCTTGGCAAAGCCTCCGACCGGCATGAAATGGTCCAGACCAGCCCCGATGATCCTGCCTTTCTGTCCTACACATCCGGGACGACCGGGCCGCCGAAAGGTGCTCTGCATGGGCACCGGGTGCTGATCGGGCACATGCCGGGGGTCGAGTTGCATCATGGGCTCTTGCCACAGGCAGGCGATTGCCTCTGGACGCCTGCCGATTGGGCCTGGATGGGCGGATTGACCAATGTGATGCTGCCCGCGCTCGCCCATGGCATTCCGCTGATCGCGCACCGGATGGCGAAGTTCGATCCCGAACATGCGGTCTGGCTGATCGAGCATCTGGGTGTGCGCAACACGTTTCTGCCGCCAACTGCTCTGAAACTGATGCGTCGCGCGGGTGTGCGCGAGGTCAGAGGCCTGCGCAGTGTCGCCTCGGGCGGCGAGGCGCTGGGGGCCGGGCTGCTTGGCTGGGGGCAGGAGGTCTTCGGTCAGACGATCAATGAATTCTACGGCCAAACCGAGTGCAATCTGGTGCTCTCGAACTGTACCCGAATGATGCCCCCGAAACCGGGGTCCATGGGCAAGCCCGTGCCGGGGCATGAGGTCGCGGTGATCAACGAGGCAGGCGAGGTCCTGCCAACGGGTGAGACCGGAGAGGTCGCGATCCGCCGTCCGGACCCCGCGATGTTCCTGCACTACTGGAACGCGCCCGAGAAAACAGCGGAGAAATTCATCGGTGACTGGATGCGCACCGGCGATGTGGCCAGCGTCGATGAAGAGGGCTACTTCCACTTCTCCGCCCGCTCGGACGATGTCATCACGTCGTCGGGCTACCGCATCGGGCCGTCGGAGATCGAGGATTGTCTGATGCGGCACGAGAGTGTCGTGATGGCGGGCGTTGTGGGCGAGCCGGACCCGGTGCGAACGGAGGTCGTGAAGGCTTTCGTGGTGCTGCGCGACGGCACCCCGACCGAAGGGCTGGAAGCGGATCTGATCGACCATGTGCGAACCCGCATCTCGCCCCATGTCGCCCCGCGCAGTGTGACCTTCATGGAGAGCCTGCCGATGACTGCTACCGGAAAAATCCTGCGCCGGGAACTCAAGACGGGATGATCCGCAGACTGCTCAAATGGGGCGTGATGTCGGGGCTTGGCACGGCTCTTTGCGTCTTTCTGTCCGTGCTCTGGGCGGAACGTGTGTCCCAAGCGGTCGCAACCGCCCCGGCGGCGGGCGCGGTGATGGTTCTGGGGGCGGGCATGTCTGAGGATGGCACGCTGCATGCCTCGACTACGCACAGGGTCGAAGCGGGCGTGGCGCTCTGGAAGACCGGACGATACCCGTATCTGGTTGTCACCGGCGGACCGGCTGTTCCGGGTGGTGCGAGTGCAGGTGACGGCATGGCGGCCCTCGCGGTGTCGCTGGGTGTGCCGCGTGCGCAGATCATCGCGGAGACGGCCTCGCTCTCTACCTTGCAGAACGCACTGCTCTCTCGACCGCTGATGCAGGCCAAAGGGGTGCGGGATGTCATGCTGGTGACCGAGGGTTTCCATATGGCCCGGTCGAGGGCCAGCGTCGCCTGGGCGGGAATAGAGGTGGTTGGCCATCACAGCACGACGGCTTTCCGGGCGAAGGATGGCGCACGCATGTTTGTCCGCGAGGTCATGGCCTGGCCGTTCAACCTCGCCCGGGTCGGCCTGTGGCATATTCTGGGGCTGGCGCGGATACCGCCTTCGGACCGGATGGGATTGCTGGCCTAGCAGCGGCCCTTGGTGCGACAAACACCGTATGCTCATGTTCATGGAGTTGATTGGTTCAAACCGGCATCAACCACGTTCTCACCGGAACGGAAGTAGACCTTAGCCATCCAATCCCAGGGTGGATCCCCACCGGGCGACAACGTTCCGCCTCTGAAAGTCGCTCATGTGTTCGGCCTCGCGGTTGTAGAAATCCAGTAGCTCTTCCGGTGAGCTTGACGTCAGATGCTGCCCTGCGAGGTGACGGCGTCCATAAAGATATGCTTCCTCGATGATGGTTTCATTTCCTTCGGGAAAGTTGAAAGACAGCAACATATGCTGATTCAGCAACCTCTCAATTTCGTCCGGGTCGGTGAGAGGCCTTGCATAGTCCGGGTCATCAATCCTGATCAGTTTTGCCGGGGGAATGCCGAAGACAAAGAACGGATCCCTTATTTCTGCCTTGACGCTTTGGTCCATATGGCCGGTTGGCTTCCAGCGTCCCTTGGTGAATTCGGCCCCGCTGATCATCAGGTCATGGATCAGAATATCACGGGCCATGGCCTGTGCCGCGTCTTGCGGGCTGCCTGCAAAACTGTAGATGTTGCAAGCTCCCTTGTTCTTGATCGTGTTCGTCACGACGCCGAACATGGTCTGGCCATTCGAGATGGTCAGTTGGAACACTTCCCCCTTTTGCACGAATGCGCGTCCTTTCGATGATGTGGTTGCGTTCAAGTCTTTCCGACCAACTTTAGTAATCCGCTCTTGTGGCCACAAGGACTTACGTTTCAAGAGGATGCGCACGGAACCTTTGCGCCATCCCATTCGGAATGCTATCGGGGGCGGGCGAATGAATGGGGAGTGCGACTTTGGAACCAGCGGTATTGTTTGCGGTGATCGGGTGCCTGGGCATCGGGTCGCAATGGCTGGCCTGGCGTTTGCAGATGCCCGCCATCGTGCTGATGCTGGCCGCAGGCGTTCTCGCTGGTCCGGTTTTCGGGCTGATCTCGCCTGATGAGGATTTCGGCGACCTCTTCCGTCCCATCGTTTCGGTCGCTGTTGCGGTAATCCTGTTCGAGGGCGGACTGACCCTCAATTTCAAGGAGTTAAGGGACGCAGGCCCGGCTGTGCGACGGCTGGTTTTCTCAGGCGCACCGCTGGCCTGGCTGTTCTCCACACTGGCGATCCGCTACGGGGCGGGGTTGAGTTGGGAAAGCTCCATCGTCTTTGGCGGCATCCTTGTGGTCACCGGTCCCACGGTCGTGACACCCCTTTTGAGGCAGGCGCGCCTGGCCCCGCGGCCTGCATCCATCCTGCGCTGGGAGGCGATTGTGAACGACCCGGTCGGCGCGCTCGCGGCGGTTCTGGCCTTTGAGGTCATCGCGGCGCTCTACGGGGCCTCGACACTGACCAAGGCGGCCGAACATCTGGTGATCGGCGTGGTCGTTGCCAGCCTCGTCGGCTATGCGGCAGGCTGGCTGATTGCGAAGTCCTTCAAGCGCGCATGGGTGCCGGAATACATGAAGGTTCCGGTGCTGTTCGGGGCGGTTCTTGCGGTCTATGCCTCCACCGACAGCGTGCTGCACGAAAGCGGACTTCTGGCTGTCACGATCATGGGGATCTATATCGCGAATGCGCATCTGCCCTCGCTGGAGGAGCTGAAGCGCTTCAAGGAACATATCACGATCATCCTGGTCTCGGGCGTGTTCATCCTGCTTGCCTCCTCGCTGAAATGGTCGATGGTGGCCGAGTTGAACTGGCGCGCGATAGCCTTTGTCTTCGCGATCGTGTTCCTCGCGCGCCCGCTGGCAGTCATTATCAGCCTCACCGGCACGGATCTGAGTTGGCCCGAGAAAGGCATCATTGCATGGATCGGCCCCCGTGGCGTGGTGGCCGTGGCTGTGGCCGGACTTTTCGGAGCGCGGCTGGAAGAGCTTGGCGTGCCTGATGGGCAGACGCTCGCTCCACTGGCTTTCGCGCTGGTTGCGGCGACGGTGGTGATCCATGGATTTTCCATGAAGCCGCTCTCTCGCGCGCTGGGCCTGACCTCGACGGAGCCGCCGGGAGTTTTGATCGTGGGCGGCTCTCGCTGGGCGGTGGATCTGGCCACCGACCTGCGCGATGCCAAGATCCCGGTTCTGATGACAGACCGCAACTGGTTCCGGCTGCGTTACGCCCGTGAAGCCACGATCCCGGTCTATTTCGGCGAGATCCTATCGGAGGCAGCCGAACACACGCTCGATCTCAACCGATATGGCATGGTTTTCGCGGCCACCGACAATGACGCCTATAACGCGCTGATCTGTACGGAATTCGGGCCGGAATTCGGGCGCAACAACGTCTTTCAGCTTGGCCGGCACGAACAGACCGAGGGCGACAAGGATCTTCCGGTGACCGTGGGGGGGCGGACCTTCGGGTCGGGCACGGATTATGAGACCTACTGGCGTCGCCACTCCGATGGATGGGAGTTCACCACCACCCGGCTGGGCGAGGAGTATGGGCTCGACGCCTACCTTGCCGACCGGCCGGAGGTCGAGGTTCTGGGTCTGATCCGCGCCAAGGGAGATTTGGTCTTCTGGACCTCTGACGCGCAACGGAGTGCAGGCGAAGGGGATCGTGTGCTGGCGTTCTCACCGCCCAAGGACAAGGCCAACGGCAAGTGAGACGGACAGGATGATGGGACTCCGGAGGCTCCGGTCTCATACGAACGTTGGGTAAGGTTGACTACCCTTGCGCCGTCGGCTCGGTGCCCTGATCAGGCTCCGGCGATTTCAGCGTCGACCAGGTCTCGTCGCGAGGCGGCGATGGGGGCGTTTCGCAGGCGCGATGGTGAATGCCCACCTTGGCGATGAAATGCGCGGATATCGGCGCTGTGACGAACAGAAACGCCATGATCAGGATTTCGTGGATCGAGGTGTCTCCCATGCGGAAAGAGTTGATCATCGATGCCAGCAACAGCATGCCAATGCCGACCGTTCCCACCTTGGTCGGGGCGTGCAGGCGCGTCATCGGATCATCGAACTTCAACAGTCCGATCACACCGACCAACACGAAACCGGATCCGATGAGCAGGCTGAGTGCGACAGCGTAGATCGCCAGAATCTGAGCAGTCATTCGATGATGTCCCCCCTCAGGATGAAACGCGCCAGCGCGACCGTGGAGACAAACCCCAGCATGGCGATCAGCAGCGAAACCTCGAAGTAGATCTGCGCGCCCTGATGGATGCCAAGCACGACGACCAGACCCAATGCGTTGATGACCATCGTATCAAGCGCAAGGATCCGATCGCCTGATGTGGGGCCAAGGACAAGCCGGACCATCGAGAGGATCTGGCCAAGCGCCAGGGCGCCAAAGGCGATGATGAGCGCGATGCCCATAAGTCCAGAAGCTGTCGTCATGAGAAAATCTCCAGCAGGCGGCGCTCGTAGCGCGTCTTGATTTCGTCTCTTACAGCATCGGCGTCGCTGGTGTGCAGCACATGCACGAGCAGGCTGTGTCCTTCGTCGGACAGGTCCGCCGATACGGTGCCGGGGGTCAGCGTGATTGTCCCTGCAAGGACCGTTATGGCCTCGGGCTGGCGCAATTCGAGCGGCACCACGATCCAGGCCGGTTTGAGCTTCGAGTTTGGAACGGTGAGGACAATCCAGGCAACCTCCACGTTGGCGACAAGAATATCCCAGATCACCATGAAGCTGTAGCTGACCATCTTGCCAAGCCGGAACCCTTTGGGCGTATCGGGCCACCAGATCAGGGTCATCAGCGGTATGATGATGCCCAGAATGATGCCGAAGACCACCATCCCGGCGGAGATCTCGTTTTGCAGCAGTGTCCAGACCACCGCGAGGATGAGTGTCAGAAACGGGTGGGGGAGCAGCCGGCGGAATGCGCGTGTCATATCAATAGCCCTCCTTCGGTTCGCTGAGTTTGCCTGGCGTGTCCACCACGGTCGAGACATATGTGTCGGGGGCGAAAAGCTGGGCTGCCATGATCGTCGTGTAGCCGTGTACCTGACCCGCAAAGACCGTGTGTGCGGTCAGCAGCGAGATCAGACCACCGACGGCAACATAGGACAGCGCGGTTGGCCGCACCGCCTCTGTCGGTTCGGCTGGCATCTCAATGCTGTGCGCCTTCCAGAAAAGCAGGCTGCCCGCCCGCGCAAAGCCCAGAATGCTGATCAGACTGGAGATCAGCACGACCGCCCAGACCCAGACCACAAGATCAGTGCCGAAGGCGGCGTCCAGCACCAGAAGCTTGCCGAGGAAGCCCGACAGCGGCGGCAGACCCGCCATGGCAATCGCACCTGCAAAGAAAAGCCCGGCCGTAAGTGCGGTTCCCATGACGGGCGGTTGAGGCGTGAGGTCCAGGTTCGCACGCCCGGTGCGCACAAGATCGGAGATCAGGAAGAGCGCGGCCCCGGCCAGCGTGGAGTGCACGATGTAATAAAGTGCAGCTGCAATGCCCGCCGGGGTAAAGAGCGCAATGGAGACCATCACCATGCCCATTGACCCGATTATGGAGAAGGCGACCAGCCGGTCCAGCCGCTTTGCCGCCAGCACACCTACCATCCCGATAGCAAGCGACACCAGTGCCGCGGGCAGGAGCCAGAAGTCGTGCAGGCCCGAGGTGACCTCCAGATCGGGCGGGAAGATCATCGTATAGACCCGGATGATCGCATAGGCGCCCACCTTCGTCATGATCGCGAAAAGGGCCGCGACCGGGGCAGGGGCCTCGGCATAGCTCGATGGCAGCCAGAAATGCAGCGGCACGACGGCGGCCTTGATCGCAAAGACCAGCAGCAGGAGCACCGCGGCAACCCGGATGCCTACGGTTTCCTCCGGGCCGATCAGGGTCACACGCCGGGCCAGATCGGCCATGTTGAGCGTTCCGGTCTCGGCATAGATCGAGCCGAGCGCAAAGAGAAACAGGGTGGAGCCGATCAGGTTGAACAGCACATACTGGACGCCTGCGCGAAGTCGCGCATTGCCGCCCGCATGGATCATAAGGCCATAGGATGCGATCAGCAGGACCTCGAAGAACACGAAGAGGTTGAAGAGGTCTCCGGTCAGGAACGCGCCGGTAATCCCCATCAGCTGGAACTGAAAGAGGGCATGGAAATGCCGCCCGCGCTCGTCCCAGCCGGAGCCTATGGCGTAAAGCAGCACAAAGAGGGCGAGGATGACGGTGAGCAGCACCATCAGTGTCGAGAGCCGGTCCCCGACCAGCACGATGCCAAAGGGCGCGGCCCAGTCGCTCAACTGATAGAGCAGCACGGTTCCGTCCGACACCTGCCAGGCCAGCCCTGCCGCGATGACGATGAGCGCCAGCACTCCGGCCAGAGAGAACACGCGCTGGATCCCGATGTGGTAGCGCGCGGCCAGAACGATGAACGGTGCAAGCAGTGCCGGCAGGATGATCGGGGCAATGATCCAGTGTGTCATGACTGGCCCTCCGTCTGCTCATCCTCGTCTTCGGGCTGATCGTCCACATGGTCATCATCCGACCCAAGGAAGGCCCCAAGGCCGATCATGACCACGACCGCGGTCATCCCGAACGAGATCACGATGGCCGTCAGCACAAGCGCCTGTGGCAGCGGATCGGTGTAGACCGTCATGTCATCGCGCAGAACCGGCGGGGCGCCGATGGTCAGCCGCCCTGAGGCGAACAGGAAGACATTCACCGCATATGTCAGCAGCGAAAGCCCCAGGATCACAGGGAAGGTCCGCAACCGCAGCATGAGGTAGATACCCCCTGCGGTCAGGATGCCGATGGCGGAGGCGACGATGAGTTCCATGTCAGGCCCCCTCATTCACGGTTTCGGTGCGACCCGTTGCCAGATCGTCCCGGGAGGGGTCGATATCCATCGGATGCTCGCTGTCGGTCACATGGGCGCGCCGGGCGAGCCGTGAGAAGCTTTCAAGCGACAGCATCACCGCACCGACAACCGACAGGAAGACGCCGAGATCAAAGAGGGCCGCCGTCGCCAACTCGAATTTCTCGAACGGCGGAATGCGGACATAGGTGAAATAGGAGGTCAGGAAGGGCTCGCCCACGAACCACGCGCCGATGCCGGTGAAACCGGCGACCAGAACGCCTGCGCCGATCACTCCGTGATAGGGATACTTCAGTCGGGCCGATGTCCAGGCGAACCCGCTGGCCATGTACTGCATCACCACGGCGATCGAGACGATGAGACCGGCGATGAAGCCGCCGCCAGGCTCGTTATGGCCTCTGAGGAAGATGTAGAACCCGACCATGAGGACGACCGGCATGATGACCCGCGTGAGCACCACCATCATCATGGGATGCATATCGCCCGCGCGCGGCTGATCCGGCTCGCGGTTCAGAAGGCGGGCCCGCACGGGTCCCCTCAGCAGCGTCTCGGTCAGCGCGTAGATCAGGAGCGCCGCGATACCGAGGACGATGATCTCGCCATAGGTATCGAAGCCGCGGAAATCAACGAGAATAACGTTGACCACATTGGTGCCGCCGCCGCCTTTGTAGGAATTCGCCAGGTGAAACTCCGAGATCGGCGTGCTGACGGCATCGCGCAGCAGGTAGTGATGGGCCAGCGCAAAGGTGGCGAGACCACCGGCTGCGGCCACACCCGCATCCCGCACGCGGCGCAGCACCGAGCTTTCCACCGGCGTCTGATTGGGCAGGAAGTTCAGCGCAAGCAGCAGAAGGATGATCGTCACCACCTCGACAGTGAACTGTGTCATGGCCAGATCGGGCGCACTGAGGAAGACGAAGCCGATCGAGACCATCAGACCGACAATGCCGATCAGGATCAACGACAGGAAGCGGTTGCGGTGCAGGATCACCATCCCGCAGGTCGCCGCCGCTAGCATCAGCCAGCCCGCGATCGGGACCGGTCCGGCGGGTTGTGGTGCGCGTGTGGGGGGCGCAACCGTTCCCGTGGTCCACGCATAGAGGCCTGACACGATGATCGCGACTGATCCGATGGCAGCATAGCGTGTGAAAGCGCCGTTATGCAGGCCCAGGATAACCTTCCGGGCCAGCCGGGCCGCTGCCTCGACGATGCCCTCGAAAATCACCTTGGCCTCGGGGCGCGGGGTGGTTTCCCACAGACGCAGCAACGGCTTGAACACCGTCATCAGGATCAGACCCCCGACAACGGCTATGATGGACAGGAAGAGCGCCGGAACCAGCCCGTGCCATATCTTGAAATATGCCTTTGGCACCTCGGCCTCTCCGCCCAGAAGCGAGGCGGTTACGAGTTTCACGAAGGGCTCGGCCAGGAACGGCGCGACACCGATCACCACGACAAGAACCACCAGAATGCCGGGCGGCAACCACAGGCCCGATCCAGGATCATGCGGCTTGGCCGGGTAGTCATCGCGCACGGGACCGAGGAACACATGCCCGATCAGGCGGAAGCAATAGGCCGCGGAGAGAAGCGAGCCCAGTGTCGCAAGCGCTGGCACCAGCCACGGTATGCCGAAGAGAACCGTATGCGTCGTCTCTTCCAGCATCATCTCCTTGGACAAGAACCCGTTGAGCAGCGGTATCCCCGCCATCGAGAGTGCGGCCACCGTTGCGATCACGAAGGTGACCGGCATGAGTGTGCGCAGACCGCCCAGACGCCGGATATCGCGGGTATGGGCGCCGTGGTCGATGATCCCGGCGGACATGAAGAGCGCGGCCTTGAAGGTGGCGTGGTTCAGGATATGAAACACCGCCGCCATTGCGCCAAAGGCCGTGCCGGTCCCCAGAAGCATCGTGATCAGACCCAGATGACTGACCGTCGAGAAAGCAAGAAGCGCCTTCAGGTCATGCTTGAAAAGCGCAATAACTGCACCCAGAACCATCGTCACCAGCCCGGCGGTGGTCACGATCATGAACCATTCGGGTGTGCCGGACAGCACCGGCCACATCCGCGCCATCAGGAAGATGCCCGCCTTCACCATGGTGGCCGAGTGCAGATAGGCCGAAACCGGTGTCGGGGCGGCCATCGCATGCGGCAGCCAGAAATGGAACGGGAACTGCGCCGATTTCGTGAAACAGCCCATCAGGATCAGGATCAGCGCCGGAACATACAGCGGATCGGCCTGAATGAGCGCCCGGTTCTGCAGGATGACGCTCAGGTCATAGCTTCCGGCGATCTGTCCTAGGATCAACATCCCGCCAATCATCGCCAGACCGCCCATTCCCGTCACGGTCAGGGCCATTCGTGCACCTTGCCTGCCTTCTGGCAGATGCTTCCAATATCCGATCAGCAGGAAGGACGAGAGGGAGGTCAGCTCCCAGAAGACCAGCAAAAGCAGGATATTGTCGCTCAGAACGATGCCCACCATCGCGCCCTGAAAGAGCAGCAGGTAGGTGAAGAACTCCCCCATATTGTCCTTGCGGCTGAGATAATGCCGCGCATAGGCAATGATCAGAAGTCCGATGCCGAGGATCAGCAGGGCAAAGAAAAAGCCCAATCCGTCCAGCATCAGCGTAAAGTTCAGTCCCAGCGACGGTATCCAGTCGACCCTGGCCATCACGACCTCGCCTGCCAGGATTGCGGGCAGATTGGTCAGCAGACCGAAAAAGGCAGCCAGTGATACTGTGAACGTCACGCCCGCACAGGCTGATCGCCCGGCCGCGTTCATCAGACCCGGCAGCAATGCTCCGAAGAATGGCAGGGCAACGATCAAGAAGAGGGACACGGGAACTCCTAATCCGATGGTTTTGTTAACTTTGCCCAGAACTGCACCGGATTTGCAAAGACTCAAGAGCAATCGACAGTCTTATTCAAGAATTCCGGCTTTCTGCCGGTCTGACGGCCAGCTTTGACGCAACATCCGGGCTATCTGGACAGCACTCTCTCGGCGATATCGGCCAGGATGAAATCCAGATCCAGATCTCCCCCCATATCGGCCAGCTTCTTGTCATAAAGGATGAAGGAGAGGCCGTGAACGAAGCTCCAGAGCATGAAGCCCCTGCGCCGGACATCCGCGGTGATCCCGTTATCTCCAATGCATTTGGCAACTTCGCGCAGAACGATGCCGAAGGTCTCCTCGCCTGCGGCTTGAAGGCGCGGGTCTTCCAGCCCGTCTGTGAACCCGCCGAATTTCAGCCGGAAGACGCCAGGCTCTCTCAGTGCGAAGCTTACATATTCCCGGCCAAGCGCCTTGAGCCGAAGTGTCGAGCCCTCCGGGATGCCCTCAAGCGAGGCCAGCATGTCGGCGCGGTGACGCTCGGTGCCTTCAAGAACCATGGCGATGAGCATCTCGTTCTTGTTCTTGAAGTGCTTGTAGGGGGCTGCGGTCGACACACCGGCAAGACGGCAGGCGTCGGAGACCGAGAAACCGTCGGGCCCCTTCTCCTCAACCAGTCTGCGGGTGGCCTCGATCAGCCCGGCGCGCAGATCACCATGATGATACGCGGCCTTCTGGAGTGGGTTTTCTTCTGCGCTTTCAGCCATCTGGGATGTTTTTTTTGTCTGACTCGATCATGATCCAATCTTTCGCAAATCACGTAGGACTTGTCAAAGTAAGAGCGTCTAACATATGTTAGAGAGACTAACTTTGCGAGGATTCGGAAATGAAAAAGCACCGGACGAAGATCGAAACGCCAGGATTGGGCCAGAGAATTGGCAAGGTGTTCAGGCTTGCGGGGCGTGTGATCGTGACCGTCGGTGTTATAGCAGCGGCGGTCCTCGCCGTGCGTTTCGGTTCTTCCGAGCTGGGGCAGCGTGCTGACGCCGCGCCGACACCGGATGCGGCTGCCGTCATCCCGGTTTCCGCCAGACCACTTGTTCAGGAGGCCGGCTATCTGGTGACACGCGCTTTCATCGGGCAGGTCGAGCCACAAAGGACCGTCGCGATGTCGTTCGAGTTGCCGGGCCGTCTGAACGAGGTTTCAGTGAAGGAGGGCGATCGGGTCGAACGGGATCAGGTGCTTGCGACACAGGATACCTCTTTGCTGGCCTCCGAGAAGACGCGGTTGGTGGCTTCAAGGGATGCCGCCGAGGCGCAGCTTCGCTTTGCCCGACAGACCGTTGATCGCAGCCGGGAGCTCAGCCAGCGCGGTTTCACGAGCCAGGCGGGCCTCGACGAGGTTTTGGCACGTCAGGACGAGCTGAACGCCCGCATTGCAGAGGTTGATGCCTCCCTTGAAAATGTTGCCATTCGGATGGCCAAGTCCCGGATCATTGCGCCATTTGCCGGTCGGGTGACAGAACGGCTGGTCGATGGCGGCGAAACCCTTGCTGCGGGCCAGCGGGTTCTGGAACTGGTTGAACTGCGCAAACCTCAAGTGCGGATCGGTTTGCCGCTGGAGGTGACCGAAGACCGACTGCGCGGGGCGATGATCGAGATTGTCGGAGCGGCATATCCGACCCGCCTCGTGACATTGCGCCCGGATATCGACCCGGTCACGCGCACCAGAACGGCGATTTTCGAGATCGAGGCGATCGAGCAACCGGCTTTCGGCCAGACCGCGCGCCTGATCCTGCCCGAAATCGTGGAGGCAAACGGGCTTTGGCTACCCGTGACAAGCCTGAAGGAGGGTGTGCGGGGGCAGTGGACGGTTCTTCTGATCGATCCCGAGATGATCGTGCGCGCGGCGACCGTCGAGATCCTCCACGCCGAGAGCGACCGCGTGTTCGTGCGCGGTGCTTTCCCGGAAGGCACGCTTCTGCTCGGTGAGGGACCTCAGCGGGTCACGGTCGGGCAATCCGTCACCATCGCCGATCAAAGCTGAGAGGCAATCTAAGATGGAGACCCTGACATTCCGCCAGCCACGCCTCGTCGCCCTGATCGTTCTGGTTCTCGTCTGTGCGGGGCTGTCGTCGCTCCTGTCGCTTGGCAGGCAGGAGGATCCGACGATCACCAACCTCTTCGCGACTGTTACCACGCAGTTTCCCGGCGCCGATCCGGAACGGGTCGAGGCTCTGGTCACGGCCAAAATCGAGGAGGAACTGCGCACCATCGCCGAGGTTGACACGGTCTCGTCCGTCTCCCGTTCGGGTGTCTCGGTCATCTCCGTCGAGTTGCTGGAGACGCTGGACGAAGCCACAATCGAGCAGGTCTGGTCGGAGGCCCTTGACGCTGTCGAGGATGCGCGGCGCAACTTCCCGCCCGGCATTCTGGCCCCTGATTTCAATGCGGAAGGCATCTCAGCCTATTCGGCGGTTATTTCGGTGACATCCACGGATGCGGATATGCCGATCACCTTGCTCTCTCGCCACGCCGAGGCGCTGGGCGACAGGATGCGATCGATCCCGGCGACCCGCGCCGTTGATTTCTTCGGTGTCCCGGAAGAGGAAGTCCTGATCAGTGTTGACCCGATCAAGGCTGCCGCACTTGGGCTGAGTGCCGCAGAGATTTCCGGCCGGATCTCTCAGGCCGACGGCAAGGTTCAGTCCGGTCGCTTGCAGGGCGAGGTTGATCTGACCATCAGCGTGACCGGAGAGATCGAGACGCTTGATCGCCTGCGCCAGATCGTATTGCGCGAAAACGCATCAGGTGGCACCGTCACCCTCGGCGATATCGCCCGGATTGACCGTGGTCCTCGCAGCCCTGCCTCGGAGATCGCGATAGCCGATGGCAAACCCGCAATTCTGGTCGGCATCCTAGCGCAGGACGGCGTGCAGATCGACCGCTGGATGACGTTCGTGCGGGACGAGCTGGCAGCAGGTGCCGGACAGGTGCCGCTGGGGATCGAGGAGACACTGCTTTTCGACCAAAGCGTCTACACGCTCGACCGGCTGGCCGATGTCGGTGTGAACATGGCCATCGGGGTCGCCCTTGTGGTGGCGGTCCTCTTTGTCACGCTCGGCATCCGTGCGGCGGCAATTGTTGGTCTGGTCCTGCCGGTGGTGTCGCTGGCCACGTTGGCGACCATGAACCTGATCGGCCTGCCCATTCATCAGATGTCCGTGACCGGCCTGATCGTGGCGCTCGGCCTTTTGGTCGATGCGGCGATCGTGATGACCGATGAGGTCCGACGGCGGTTGCAGGACGGGATGGAGCCTGCAGTCGCTGTCGGCAATGCGGTCAAGCGGCTGTCCGCACCGCTGCTGGCCTCGACGGTGACCACGGCTTTGGCTTTCACACCGATGATCCTGCTGCCCGGACCGGCGGGAGATTTCGTGGGATCCATCGCGATTGCCGTTGTGCTGATGCTGGTCTGGTCGCTTCTCGTTGCGCTCACCGTGACGCCCGCGCTGGCTGGGTGGATCCTTCCGGCCGCCGAGCACGGCACGTTTCTGAGCCGTGGCGTGTCCAGCCCGATGCTTGGCCGCCTCTTCGAGGGGTCAATCAGGCTGGCAGTCACCAACCCCGTGCGGGCAATCGCGGTGTCCCTCATCCTGCCGGTGCTGGGGTTCGCCGCTTTCCCGACCCTCACCGCCCAGTTTTTTCCCGGTGTCGAGCGTGACCAGTTCTACATCGAGGTCGACATGCCCCAGGGATCGGCCATTTCGGAGACAGCCCGCACAGTCCGGCAGATGGACGAGTTGATCCGTGCCGATGAAGGGGTGAAAAGCCTCTACTGGACTGTCGGGCAGTCCGGTCCGGCCTTCTATTACAACATTGTCGGCAACCGTTCGCAGGAGCCGGGCTTTGCCCAAGCCATGGTCACGACCCGCACGGATGCGGATGCGGCGCGTCTGGTGAGCCAGTTGCAAGGTTCGTTCGATGCCCGGTTCCCACAGGCGCAGATCATCGTGCGCGGACTGGTTCAGGGACCGCCCGTTGACGCGCCTGTCGAGATCACCATCAAGGGGCAGGACATTACCACCTTGCGGCGCCTCGGTGATGAGGTTCGTGCAATCATGGCGGATCTCGATCTGGTGACGCAGGCGCGGGCAGGGGTGAGCGGCGGCGCGCCCCAGATCCGCTTCCAGATCGATGAGGTCAAGGCACGGCTTCTGGGGCTCGATGTTGCGGATATCGCAGCACAGCTCGATACGGCACTGGTCGGCCTGACAGGCGGCTCGCTTGTCGAAGGCACCGAACAGCTTCCTGTCCGGGTGCGCATGGGCAAGGGTCTGCGGGCCGATCTGCAGGCGATATCCGATATGCCGATCCTGCTGCCAAACGCAGCCGCAGTGTCCGCAACAGGGGCTTTCCCGGCAGTGCCGCTGTCAGAACTTGCAAGGCCGAGTGTGGAACCGTCGGAGAGCGTCATCACCCGCAACAACGGTATCCGTGAGAACACTGTTCAGGCCTTCATCGTGCCCGGCGTGCTGCCCGAAGAGGCGCTTCAGGATGTCCTTGCAGCGCTTGACGAGCGGGGCTTCGAGCTTCCTGCAGGATATACTCTGGAGCTCGGCGGCGACAGTGATGCCCGGTCCAGCACGGTGGGCAATCTCCTTGCCTCGGTCGGTCTTATCGTGACCTTGACCATTGCCACCATTGCGCTGACCTTCAACTCCTTCCGGCTGACGGCAGTTGCCCTGGTCGTTTGTGTCCTGTCGGCAGGTCTGTCGATGCTGTCGCTCGCGATCATGCAATATCCCTTCGGTATTCAGGCGATCATCGGTGTCATCGGATCCATCGGGGTTTCGATAAACGCGGCGATCATCATCCTGACGGCACTGCAGCAGGACCCGGAGGCCAGTACCGGTGATCGTGCTGCGATGGCGCGTGTCGTGACAGGCTCAAGCCGCCATATCATATCGACGACGATCACGACCTTCGGGGGCTTCCTCCCGCTGATCCTGGAGGGCGGGGCATTCTGGCCGCCCTTCGCAGTGGCAATCGCGGGTGGGGTCTTGTTGTCGACGGTGGTGTCCTTCTATTTCACGCCGCCGCTCTTTGCGCTGGTCCACAGGCGCCCGAAGACGGCGCGGGCAACGATGCCGGGTTTTGGTGCGGTCGCCTCCCTGAAGATCGCTGCCGAGTGATACCAGGCGGGAGCCCTGGGTTCCGGGTCAGACCGAGACGAGCCGCAGCAGCTCGTCCCGGTCGGCATTCTCCCGGCTGCTGTCCGCGATCACGGCTCCGCGCCTGAGAACGTAGAACTGGTCAGCCAGATCAAAGGCGAAGTCGAAATACTGCTCGACCAGGACGATTGCCATGTCGCCCCGGTCCCGCAAAAGGCGGATCACATCGCCGATATGCTGGATGATGTTGGGTTGAATGCCCTCGGTCGGCTCATCCAACAACAGAAGTCTGGGGCGCGTGATCAGCGCCCGCGCAATCGCAAGCTGCTGCTGCTGACCGCCGGAAAGATCACCGCCGCGCCGATGCTGCATTTCCCTGAGAACCGGGAAAAGCTCAAAGATGTCACCGGGGATTTCATGCTCTGACGGAGGCAGGCAGGAAAATCCGGTCTTCAGGTTCTCAAGAACCGTCATCAGCGGAAAGATGTCCCGGCCTTGCGGCACGTAGCCTATTCCCATCCGGGCAAGCTGATGGGCCGGAAGCTGACCGAGAGGCCGTCCGTCCAGAGACAGGTCTCCGCCCGAGCGCGGATGGACACCGCAAATGGCGCGCAGAAGGCTGGTCTTGCCCACGCCATTTGCACCCATGATGCAGGTTACCGCACCCGTCTCGGCGGATATCGAGATGTCATGCAGGATCTGCGAATGGCCATAATGCAGGTTCAGGTTTTCAATGCTCAGCACGTGTCAGCGCCCCAGATAGACATCGACGACCGCCTGATTTTTGGTCACGTGATCAAGCGAGCCTTCGGCCAGAACAGATCCCTCGTGCAGGACGGTGACCTTGCACTCCAGACGGCGAACGAAGTCCATGTCGTGCTCGACGACCACAACCGCGCGGGTTCTCGCGGCCTCGACCAGAATTGAGGTGGTCTTTTCACGCTCGGCCGGCGTCATCCCGGCAGCGGGTTCATCAACCAGAAGAAGCTGCGGTTCCTGCGCCAGCAGCATCCCGATCTCCAGCCATTGCTTTTGCCCATGGCTCAACTCGCCAGCGATACGCAGGAGCGCCTCTGACAGCCCCATATCGTCGGCGAGTTCGGCGACGCGCTCAAGATCTGCAGGTGAGGGCCTGTAGAACAACACGGCCAGCGGGCCGCGATCCTTTCTGAGCGCCATCAGGAGATTTTCCTGTACTGTCTGGCTTTCGAACACGGTGGGTTTCTGGAACTTCCGGCCAATGCCCGCCTGGGCGATCCTCGCCTCCGACATCCCCACAAGCGAGATACTTTTCTCACCCCAGATGATGTTTCCTTCATCGGGTTTTGTCTTGCCGGTGACAATATCCATGAATGTCGTCTTGCCGGCGCCGTTCGGTCCGATGACGGCGCGCAGTTCGGCCGTGCCGATCTGAAAGGTAAGGTTGTTGATGGCGCGAAAGCCGTCGAAGCTCACCGAGACGCCGGAAACCTCCAGAAGGGTGCTCATGATGTGCCCCTGCCGTTGCTTTGTCTGGAGAGATGATCGAAAATCGCGCCGATGCCGCCGGGCGCAAACAGCGTGACCAGAACGAAGCTGAGGCCCAGCAGGACCAGCCACCAGTCAACCCATCTGATCGTGTAGAAACCCAGGCTGATGTCGGGGGCCTGCCCACCGGTGGACCAGCTTGAGACAAGGCTGACAAAGGCCGTACCGATGACAGCGCCGTAAAGCCTGCCACGCCCGCCGATTGCGACCCATACCGCGAGATAGATGGAGGCAATGGGGGCCAGTTCGGCCGGATTGATGATGCCTGCCTGCGGGTAGTAGAGCGCACCGGCAATCCCCGAGATGCACGCGGTCAGCGTGAAGACGGCAAGCTTGTAGCTTTCGACCGAGTAGCCCAGAAAGCGCACACGGGTCTCGTTGTCCCGGATGCCGCGAATGACCGAGCCGAACTTGCCTGATACGACCCAGGCCGTCAGCAGGTAGCCCAGTCCCAGCGCCACTGCGGATGCCCAGAAAAACCACAGCGAGACCACCGATTGAGGCGCCGTGACGCCGGGCAGGTTCTGCAGGCCCGACAGCCCGTTATTGCCGCGAAATCCGTTGGCGTTCTGAAACAGGTAAAGCGACAGGCCGAGCGTCATGGCCTGGGTCAGTATGGACAGATAGACCCCGGTTACCCGGCTGCGAAACGCGAGCCAGCCGAATATCAGCGCAAAGACACCGGGAACCAGAACAACGAGGATGAGCTGAACGACCAGACTGTTCGAGAAGGCCCAGACGATCGGAAACTCGCTGCTGCCCACGACACCGAAAATCTGGTTGGCGATGGCAGCCTCGGTTTCCTCTGGCGTGGGCGGCAGGATACCCTCGGAAAGGGATGTCGCGACGATCTGCCGGGTGCGCTCATACATCAGCCAGATGCCGATCATGTAGCCGCCCAGCCCGAAGAAGGCGAAATGGCCGAGCGACAGGATACCGGTGTAGCCCCAGATCAGGTCCATCGCGACCGCGATCAGGCAGAGGCAGAGCGTCTTGCCGAGCGTCTTGACAAAGCTGGTTGAGACGATGCCGATGCCGAACCCTTCGGACAGCACCGTGACCATGATGGTGAATAACGCAAGCAGCGACAGGAACACCAGAACCGACGGGTTGCGGGCGATAAACGAGCGGTTCACCGGATCAGTCTCCCGCCGCCCGGCCCCTGAGCGCGATGATCCCGCGTGGCCTGAACTGAATGAAAATGATGATGAAGAAGATCATGTAGGTTTGGGCGGCCAGCGTGTTGGACGGATTCAGCCATTCCACGCCTTTCTGAAAGCCGCCGATCATCAGGGCTCCGGTCAGGGTTCCCCAGATGTTGCCGACCCCGCCGACAACCACGGTCATGAAGCTTTGCACGATGTAGCCGCCGCCCATCTCGGACGTGACCTTGGCGAAGAGCCCGATCGCGACGCCTGCGATCCCCGCGATGCCCGAGCCCAGCCCGAAGGTCAGCATGTTGACCCGGCCCGGGTTGATCCCCATGCTTGCGGCCATGCGCGGGTTCTGCGTGACCGCACGGGTTTCCAGCCCCAGCCTCGTGCGTTTCATGATGAAGAGAAAGAGACACAGGAACATCAGCGCGAGCGCGAAGATCGCGATGCGGATATAGCTGATCGCGACCACATCATTGATGACCCAGGCCCCGTCCAGCCAGCCGGGCGAGGTCAGAGGGCGGGCCTGCGTGCCAAAGATGTTCTTGGCCAGCTGCTGCAGGGCGATGGATACGCCAAAGGTCGCAAGCAGTGTCTCCAGCGGACGGTGATAGAGCCAGCGGATCACCAGCCGCTCCAGCGCGACACCTGCCAGAAACGTCACCACGAATGCACTCGGGATAGCGACGAACAGCGACACCGTATGGTTCGGGATCAACTGCTGCACGACAAAGCCGGTATAGGCACCCATCATGATGAACTCGCCATGTGCCATGTTGATGACACCCATGACGCCAAACGTGATCGCAAGACCGATCGCGGCCAGAAAGTAGATCGACGCCAGAGAGAGGGCATCCAGACCGAGATCAACGGCCTGATTGGCGGCGACCCAGGCCTCGGATATCTCCAGCGCGGCCTTCGCTGCGTCCGTGACATCCGACGAGGGCTCAAGATAGACCTCGACAAAGCGATGGTCCGAGAGCGCGGCGTCGATGTCCTGCGATGTGACAAATGCGGGCGCAAGACTGGCCTCCGCGAGGGCTTCATAGGCCTCATCACGGGCAGTTTCGGTGTTCATCTGGGCGATAGGCTTTCCGGCAATTCTTCCGCCTAAGATATTGGCCTCAAGGGCTGCGTCCCGGTCATCACCGGTCACGACCGGTCGGGCACGGTCCGCCGCGACCAGCAGGGCATAGGCCGCTTCCCGCGAAAGCATCTCGCTGCCGGGGGCAAGGTCTGCCGCAATATTCTCGTCCAGTATGTCGTCCTTCGCGACGATCATGATGCGCGTCGTCAGAATGGGGTTGAGTGTCGCGCGGAAATCAACGCCAAGATCGCCCGCCATCTCCTCAATCGCTGCCACCCGCGCACCATTGTCAGTGTCAAAGCTCATGGTCATCAGCCGCTCAAGCCGGATCTTGCGCGCGCGCAGGTCCGGATCGTCCTCGCTGTCAATGGATGTGCGCAAGGGAGAGAGCAGCGATCCTTCGGGGTCGCGGGAGATTGAGGCAAGGGCGGCCGCCCGCAGGGCTCTGTCCGGGTCGGTCAGTTGAAACTTCACAAGCGCGGTTGCGATCAGCGCACGGATCCCGCTGTTGGGTTTGATCTGTGCCAATTCGGACTTGGGATAGGCACCCACCGCCTCGCCGGTTTCAAAATCGGTCAGCCCATAGGTGCCATCGGCGTTCTTTGTCGCGGCAAAGAAATGCCCGTCCGGCTTGCGTTGCCACATGTCCTTCGAGCGCCAGGCCTGAAGCACGGATTGCACCTGTGGCAGACCGCTGTCCGCCAGCGCGTCAATTGCCGGTCCGATCGTCCGCCGGGAGCTTTCTTCGATCAGCGCGCGCTGGCTCTGAAGCAGGTCCTGAACCGGTCCGGACTGGGCGACGACCGGCTGGAACAACAACAGCAGCGCTGCCAGCAACGCGGGAAACATGGTCTTCATGGGTGAGCTTTCGGGAATTGGCAGGGGTGAGGGCACGCTCATGCGCGCCCTCAGAGATCAGCAGATCAGTAGTTTGACAGGGTCTGCACGCAGGTCTTCGTCTCGGTGTTGTACATCCCGCACTCAAGATCCTTCCAGTCTGACATCAGCACAGCCGAGTCGGGCAGGTAATCGGTCCATGCGTCGCCCGGGACCTCGCCGGTCTGGCTGATGATGTCGAACTGACCGTCTTCGGTGATCTCGCCGATCAGAACGGGCTTGGCGAGATGATGATTGGGCAGCATGACGGCCGTACCGCCGGTCAGGTTTGGAAATTCCTGCCCATACATGGCCGCGCGAACCGCATCGACATCGACGCTTCCCGCAGCGGTTGCCGCGTTCACCCACATGTTGAAGCCGATGTAATGGGCCTCCATCGGGTCATTCGTGACACGATCCTCGCCCATGCGGGCTTTCCAGGCTGCAACCCATTCGGCATTCGCCTCTGTATCGGCGGACTGGAAGTAGTTCCACGCCGCCAGATGGCCGACCAGATTGCTGGTATCCAGTCCCGAAAGCTCTTCTTCCCCGACCGAGAATGCGACCACCGGGATATCGTCCGCGCTGACACCGGCGGCGGCAAGCTCCTTGTAGAAGCCGATATTGGCGTCGCCATTGATCGTGCTGATCACGCCGACACGTTTGCCGTCAGCGCCAAGGGCCACGACATCGGCCACGATCTTGGACCAGTCGGAGTGGCCGAACGGTGTGTAGTTCACGAAGATATCGTCTTCCGAGATACCTTTGGAGCCGAGATAGGCTTCAAGGATGTTGTTGGTCGTCCGCGGGTAGACATAGTCGGTGCCCAGAAGCGCGAATTTCTCGATGCCCAGCTCCTCTAGGAAATAGTCCGTTGCCGGAATGGCCTGCTGGTTGGGGGCGGCGCCGGTGTAGAACACGTTCTTGGAGCTTTCCTCGCCCTCGTACTGCACGGGGTAGAACAGGAGCCCGTTCAATTCCTCAATGACCGGCAGGACGGATTTGCGGCTTACGCTTGTCCAGTTTCCGAAGATCACGTCAACCTCGTGGACGGTGAGCAGCTCGCGCGCCTTTTCCGCGAAAAGCGGCCAGTCCGAGGCAGGATCGACGACCACCGCTTCAATCTCGCATCCGAGCAACCCTCCAGCGGCATTCTGCTTTTCAATGAGCGTAAGCATTGTGTCCTTCAGCGTCGTTTCCGAGATCGCCATTGTCCCGGAAAGCGAGTGGAGAACCCCCACCTTGACGGGGCAGTCCTGCGCGATGGCGGGCAAGGCGACACCCAAGGCGAGCACGGTGGCAAGGGCGGTGGTTTGGATGGTCATGTGAAATCTCCTCGCGGGGACGTCGGGCAACCGTCTTGCGTCAGCAGGCGATGGGTCCTACGTATTCCCCGCAACCAAGTGTTGCGAACCGTGTGGCGGCCAGCGCGAGGTCCAATTCGACTGGTCGTCACACACCCATTTTCAGGCAATACCGAGTCGGCCCGTTGGGATGAGGCATCGTTGCTGCGTTGCAGCACGATTGACAAATTGCCTGTCCTCAATTGGCAGCGTCATAGGGGCAGACTGCTCAAAGCATTGGCGCAACTCGCCAGATATGCTCAGTATTTGATCACATATGGCGCTCTGCATCAAAAATGCGCATCACATGCTGCCACCGATCTGCGCAATGTGATCGAAGATACGGCATCGAAGTGATCTCTGGGAGCAGGATATCAATCAGCTCATGCCCTTTGACCGGACCGGCAGCATTGCCGCCCAGCCGCGCGCCATTGGCGCGGCGGCGCTGTCGATGCGCGCAGACGATCACGGCGTGACGCGGGTTGAGGGGCTTCGCCAATCGGGTTCGACGAAGCTGGTTTTCCCCGACACCCATCGCAAGGACGCCGAGGCGATTATCGTCAATACTGCTGGTGGTATCACGGGCGGGGATCGTTTCGATATAAGCGCTCATGTCGGTCGCAATTCCGCCCTGTCACTCACAACTCAGGCCGCTGAGCGCGCCTACCGGGCGCAGCCGGGCGAGACCGGTCAGGTGACCACAACGCTGACAGTCGAGGAGGGAGGGCACCTGAACTGGCTGCCGCAGGAGACGATCCTCTTCAACGGGTGCGGGCTGCGCAGACGTCTGGATGTTACACTCGCAGATCGCACGGGTCTGCTGATGGTTGAGCCCATCATCTTCGGCCGCGCCGCCATGTGTGAAGAACTGACCAATGTCCGGTTTGAGGACCGTATTAGGATCCTGCGCGGCGACCGACCTGTCTACATCGACGGCATGACGCTGAGCGGAGATGCGGCCGCCCATCTCGCCCGTCCTGCCATTGCAGGCGGCGCCGGTGCCATGGCGAGCCTCGTCTACATTGCCACCGAGGCCGCAGCGCGGCTGGATGTGATCCGCAGGATGCTGCCCGCCTCTGCCGGGGCAAGCGCGCTTGCCGGGGATGTACTGGTGATGCGGCTTCTTGCGACCGACGGTTTCGAGATGCGCCGGTCCCTGATGCCGGTTCTCGATCTTCTCACCCGAAACACCCTGCCAACGTCATGGAGACTGTGACCGATGCAACTTACCCCCCGCGAAAAAGACAAGCTTCTGCTGGCCATGGCGGCCGAGGTCGCCCGCAAGCGCCTGGCCCGCGGGGTCAAGTTGAACCACCCCGAAGCGATCGCGCTGATCTCTGATGCGGTCATCGAAGGCGCCCGCGACGGCAGGTCGGTTGCCGACATGATGGAGGCCGGAGGCCGGATCGTGACCCGTGCGCAATGCATGGCGGGCATCGCCGAGATGATCCCCGAGGTTCAGGTTGAGGCAACATTCCCCGACGGGACCAAACTGGTCACCGTTCACAACCCGATAAGGTAGGCTGCCCATGATCCCCGGAGAGACTTTCCTCGCAGCGGGCACGCTGACGCTGAATGCGGATGCAACCGCGATCACGTTGATGGTCGCGAACACCGGCGACCGGCCTGTTCAGATCGGCAGTCATTACCATTTTGCCGAAAGCAACCCCGCGCTCGATTTTGATCGGGAGGCTGCGTATGGGATGCGCCTGGATATCGCGGCCGGAACGGCCGTCCGATTTGAACCGGGCCAGCGCCGCCAGGTGCAGCTCATCCCCTTCGGCGGCACTCGCCGCATCTTCGGCTTCAACGCAAAAGTCATGGGGGACCTCTAGATGCCCCGCGAAATCCCGCGTGCTCAATATGCCGCCATGTATGGACCGACCACAGGTGACAGGCTTCGGCTGGCCGATACCGATCTGATCATCGAGGTCGAGCGCGATCTGACGACCTTTGGCGAGGAGGTGAAGTTCGGTGGCGGCAAGGTCATCCGGGATGGGATGGGACAGTCTCAGGTCACGCGGGCCGGTGGTGCGGTTGACACCGTGATCACAAATGCGCTGATCGTCGATCACTCCGGCATCTACAAGGCCGATATCGGACTCAGGGGCGGACTGATCCACGGCATCGGCAAGGCGGGCAACCCCGACACGCAGCCCGGCGTGGACATTGTCGTCGGACCGGGCACCGAGGTGATCGCGGGTGAGGGGCGGATCCTGACGGCTGGGGGCATCGACAGTCATATCCACTTCATCTGCCCACAACAGATGGAAGACGCTCTTCATTCCGGGGTCACGACCTGCTTTGGCGGCGGCACCGGCCCGGCCCATGGGACGCTGGCCACCACATGCACGCCCGGGCCATGGCATATTGGCCGCATGTTGCAGGCCATCGACGGGATCCCGATGAATGTCGGTCTGTCGGGCAAGGGGAATGCGAGCCAGCCGGACGCTCTGGTTGAAATGGTGGAAGGCGGTGCCTGTGCGCTGAAGTTGCACGAGGACTGGGGCACGACGCCAGCGGCCATCGATTGCTGTCTCTCCGTCGCCGATGACATGGATGTGCAGGTGATGATCCATACGGATACGCTCAACGAGTCCGGGTTTGTCGAGCAGACTGTCGCGGCCATGAAGGGCCGGACGATCCATGCGTTCCACACCGAAGGGGCAGGGGGCGGACATGCGCCCGACATCATCAAGATCTGTGGTGAGGACAATGTCCTTCCATCCTCCACCAACCCCACGCGCCCCTTCACGGTCAACACGCTGGAAGAGCATCTGGACATGCTCATGGTGTGCCATCACCTCGACAAATCCATTCCCGAGGATATCGCGTTTGCCGAAAGCCGCATCCGGCGGGAGACGATAGCAGCCGAGGACATCCTGCATGATCTGGGGGCGTTCTCGATCATCGCGTCTGACAGTCAGGCCATGGGCCGGGTGGGCGAGGTGCTGATCCGGACATGGCAAACCGCGGACAAGATGAAAAAGCAGCGCGGGCCGCTGGTGGAAGAGACCGGCGACAACGACAATTTCAGGGTGCGGCGCTACATTGCCAAATACACGATCAATCCGGCGCTGGCGCAGGGCGTCGCTCACGTGCTGGGCAGCATCGAGGTTGGAAAGCGCGCGGATCTGGTCTTGTGGTCTCCGGCGTTCTTCGGTGTGAAGCCTGAAATGGTCCTGATGGCGGGCACGATCGTTGCGGCCCAGATGGGTGATCCGAACGCCTCCATCCCGACGCCGCAGCCGGTCTATTCGCGACCGATGTTCGGGGCATTGGGCCGTTCGCTGGAACACTCCGCCGTCACGTTCGTGTCGGAGGCGGCAGAGGCCAACGGGGTGGGGGAGCGGCTCGGGCTTGCCAAACAGACCCTAGCCGTCAGCAACACCCGGACGATTGGCAAGAAGGATCTGCTGCTGAATGACGCCACGCCGCATATCGACGTGCACCCCGAGACCTACGAGGTCCGGGCGGATGGCGAGTTATTGACGTGTCAGCCGGCGGAGACCCTCCCCATGGCGCAACGCTACTTCATGTTCTGAGGCTTTCATGACCGATCTTCCGATTGCGCAAACACTCCATCGAAAAGGACACTGGTCCGGCGATGCGCAGCCTTGCGAGCTTGACTACGATGCCCGATTTTTGCGGCGCAAACGGCTGACAACCCGCACGGGGCTGTCCTTTCTGGTCGACCTTTCCCAGACGACATCGCTCGATCACGGTGATGCACTGGAGCTGAATAATGGACGTCTGGTGGAGATCGTGGCGGCGCGGGAGGATCTGCTGTCCGTAACCGGCCCGGATCTTGTTCGGTTGGCATGGCACATCGGCAACCGTCATACGCCTTGCCAGATCGCACCGGACAGATTGCTCATTCAGGCCGATCCCGTGATCCGTCACATGCTCGAACATCTCGGCGCGCGTGTTGAAGAGGTGAGCGCGCCCTTTACACCCGAGGGCGGCGCCTACGGACATGGACGCACACATGCGCATGAACATGTGGCGACAGCCCATGAACACTGACCGGCAGGCCCTTGTGCTGGCGCAATGGCTGTCGCCTGCCTATCCCATCGGTGCGTTTGCCTATTCGCACGGGCTGGAGGCGGCCATCCATCAGGGGGCGGTCAGAACGGCTGGCGAGCTTGAGGACTGGCTGTCGGACATTCTGGTCCATGGCAGCGGACGGAATGACTGCATCCTGCTGCGGGCTGCACATGGCTGCGCGACACTCGAGGACCTGAATGCCGTGGATATGGAGGCTCAGGCCAACGCGGCCTCCGGCGAGCGTCTTCTTGAGATGCGTCTGCAGGGGGCGGCTTTCTGCAAGACGACCTCGGCCATCTGTGGCCGGAGCATCCCGGATCTGACATTGCCTGTTGCCGTCGGGTATGCGTCAGGACAGATGAACCTGTCCGTGTCATTGACCGCGGTCATGTATCTGCAGGCCTTTGTCAGCAATCTCGTCTCTGCCGCAATGCGATTGCTGCCGATCGGCCAGACAGAGTCTCAGATCATGGTCGCCCGGCTGACCCCGCTTTGCGAGACGGTCGCATATCAGACCGAAGGCACGGGTCTGGACGCACTGCAAAGCTCGGCCTTCCTGTCGGATGTTGCAGCGATGAGACACGAAACCCTTGAGCCAAGGATATTCAGATCATGACTGGAATGAACGGTCCGCTGCGTATCGGGATCGGCGGCCCGGTGGGCGCGGGAAAGACGACGTTGACCGCTGCAATCGCGCGCGCGCTTCACCCCGCTCTCTCAATCGGTGTGATCACCAATGATATCTACACCCGCGAAGACGCCGAGGCGCTCATGCGCATGCAGATCCTGCCGCAGAACCGGATTATCGGTGTCGAGACGGGCGGCTGTCCGCACACCGCCATTCGCGAGGATGCCTCGATCAACCTTGCGGCCATTGCCCAGATGCAGGAGCGGCATCCGGATCTTGAGGTCGTGCTGATCGAGAGCGGAGGCGACAATCTGTCCGCCACTTTCAGCCCGGAACTCGCGGATCTGACCTTGTATGTCATCGATGTTGCCGCTGGCGAGGAAATCCCACGCAAGGGCGGCCCGGCGATCACCAGATCGGATCTGCTGGTGATCAACAAGACAGACCTTGCCCCGCATGTCGGCGCTTCGCTTGAGGTGATGAGAACCGACGCTGCCCGGATGCGGGGGCAAAAACCGTTTGTTTTCTGCTCGTTGCGCAATCGCGAAGGCGAGCGCGAGGTCCTCGCCCGTATCTGCGAGGCCGGTGGCCTGCCTCTCCCGTCCTGAAAACAGGCATTGCCGGTCATCGCTGGCGGAACTTTCATCATTTTTTTGCGGTGCTGCGGATTAACTTTCAATGGAAAGTTGATTTTTTGCGCGCGACAAGAAATTGTGCTGCAAGGGCAACTTGTAAAGTGTGCGGTGTCGGGAAGAGGAACAGGCCATGGAAGACCCCAAAGTCAGGAATATGGAGGAATTCGCGGCGCTGAGCGGCATCTCTCGTCCCACGGTCTCGAAATATTTCAATGATCCGGAAAGTGTCCGGGCATCGACGCGGTCTCGCATCGAGGATGCGCTCAAGAGATATGACTATCGGCCGAACATCTACGCGATGAACCAGAACCGGAAGCTGACCAAGAATATCGGCATCGTTGTCCCCTATCTGGCAGACCCGTTCTTTGCCGAGATCGCGCGCAGCATCGAACAGCGCTGCATTGATGCGGGCTACAGACCCACGCTCTTCAGTTCGCATGGTGATCAGGCGCTTGAGAACGACATTCTGGAAGGGCTGCGATCGCTCAAACCGGCAGGTGTTCTTCTCGCGGCCCTGGGGCGGGGGTCCGACCGGGCGGCCATCGAGAGCTTCTGTGGGGATGTCCCGACAGTTCTCTTTGACAGCCATGTGCAGGATGTGGGCATCGCTTTTGTCGGGTCGGACAATCCTCAGTTCTCCATGCTGGCGGTGGACTATCTTTGCCGAACCGGTGAACCGCCCTGTTTCTTCGAGATGAAGAACCCGTCCAACCCCAACGCCAACAAGCGGCGGCAGGGATATTGCGAGGCAATGGAAAAACTTGGTCATACGCCGCATATCGTATCGGTCGAAGGCGACGGCTGGGGCTTTGAGGAGATCGGGCGACTGGGTGGCATCGCGGCGCTGGAGAGCGGGCAGTTTTCGACCAATACGATCCTTTGCAGCAACGACCGTCTGGCGATCGGATTGCTGGCGGCCTGTTTTGAGAAACGGGTGCGTGTCGGGCGCGATCCGGACTGTGCGATTCGTGTCGCGGGCCAGGACGATCACCCGTTTTCACGCTATACGTGCCCGCCGCTGACCACCGTTGCGCAGGACTATGACGCCATTTCCCGTCATGCGGTCGAGACGCTGTTTGCAGCTGTTGAAGGCGTGCAAAGCACCGAGAAGACAAAACTTTTTGAAGGAAAGCTCGTCATGCGAAGCTCCGCCTGAGAGAAAAATATTTTACGCGCGTAAAGTATTTGTTGACGCCGCGTCACGATTCCTCCTAGTTTTGTGCACCACATCCAATCAGGGAGGTTCAGGATGTCGATAAAAAACACATTGCGCGCAGCAACCGCGCTTTCACTTATCAGTGCCGGGAGCGTGTTTGCCGACGGTCATGCCACGACAATCACAATCGCCACGGTGAACAACGGCGATATGGTCCGTATGCAGGGCTACACCGACAAATTCACCGAAGAGACCGGCATCCAGGTTGATTGGGTGACACTTGAGGAGAACGTTCTTCGTCAACGTGTGACAACCGACATCACTGCCAAGGGCGGTCAGTTCGACATCATGACAATCGGCATGTACGAGACGCCGATCTGGGGAGCAAACGGTTGGCTGGTTCCGCTCGACGACCTCTCTGCCGAGTATGATGCGGATGATATCCTGCCTGCCATGCGGGGCGGACTGTCCCATGACGGGACGATGTATGCGGCGCCGTTCTATGGCGAAAGCTCCATGATCATGTATCGCACCGATCTGATGGAGGCCGCTGGCCTCGAGATGCCGGATGCGCCGACATGGGAATTCGTGGCCAGTGCTGCCCGCGCCATGACCGACAAGGACAACGAGATTTACGGCATCTGCCTGCGCGGCAAGGCTGGCTGGGGCGAGAACGTCGCGTTCCTGACTGCCACGTCGAATGCCTTCGGGGCGCGCTGGTTCGATGAGGACTGGAATGCGCAGTTCGATGGAGATGCCTGGTCGAACACCCTGAACTTCTACATCGAGCTGATGAATGACGCAGGCCCTCCGGGTGCGTCGAACAACGGCTTCAACGAGAACCTGTCATTGTTCCAGCAGGGCAAATGCGGCATGTGGATTGATGCGACTGTCGCCGCATCCTTCGTGACCAATCCGGCAGACTCGACAGTGGCCGACAAGGTTGGCTTCGCTCTTGCTCCCGATACCGGGCTTGGCAAGCGCGGCAACTGGCTTTGGGCATGGGCGCTTGCCATCCCGGCTGGCACCAACAAGGAAGCCGAAGCCAAGCAGTTCATCGAATGGGCAACCTCCAAGGACTACATCGAGCTGGTTGCTGCCAATGAAGGCTGGGCAAATGTGCCTCCGGGTGCGCGGACATCTCTCTATGAGAACCCCAACTACGCATCCGTGCCGTTTGCCGAGATGACGCTGAAGTCGATCCTGTCGGCTGATCCGATCAACCCGACGATCGATCCGGTGCCCTATGTCGGCGTCCAGTTCGTGGCCATCCCGGAGTTTGCAGGCATCGCTACCGAGGTCGGGCAGGAGTTCTCTGCCGCTCTCGCCGGTCAGCAGACCGCTGAAGAAGCGCTGGCCAAGGCGCAGGCGCTGACAAATGACGCGATGGAAGCTGCCGGCTACCGTTAAGCCTCTTCCTCCCGGGCCGGAGGGCGGTTTTCCGCCCTCCGGCCACCCTCTACTACCAAACCAAGTCTGACTTCATCTCAATATGGCGTTTCTGCCATTGATAAAGGAGACGTTGTGATGGCCACCAAAGCATCCCGATCCGCCGCCCGCCTGATGATGGCACCCGCCGTGATCCTGCTTCTGGGGTGGATGCTGGTCCCCCTGACCATGACACTGTGGTTCTCATTCCGGAAGTTTCTGCCGATGCGCGGTGGTGATCTGGGATGGGCCGGGTTCGACAACTACGCCCGTTTTGTCACTTCGAGTTCCTTCTGGCCCGCCGTCTACACCACGCTTCTGATCGTCGGCGGTGTGCTTGTGATCACGGTTATGCTGGGTGTGTTGCTGGCACTGCTGCTCGATCAGCCGATCTGGGGGCAGGGGGTTGTCCGCATTCTTGTCATCGCGCCGTTCTTCGTCATGCCGACAGTGTCCGCCCTGGTCTGGAAAAACATGTTCATGGACCCGGTGAACGGCCTGTTTGCCCATCTTTTCAAGTTTTTTGGTGCCGAACCGGTGGTCTGGCTGACCGATGCAGCACTGCCATCGATCATAATGATCGTCTCCTGGCAATGGCTGCCCTTTGCGACGCTGATCCTGCTGACGGCGATCCAGTCGCTTGACAGCGAGCAGCTTGAGGCCGCCGAAATGGATGGCGCTCCGTCGCTCAAGCGGTTCTGGTTCATCATCCTGCCCCATCTGAGCCGCGCCATCACCGTGGTGATCCTGATCCAGACGATCTTCCTTCTGTCGATCTTCGCGGAAATCTTTGTCACGACCCAGGGTGCTTTCGACACCCGGACCCTGACCTATCTGATTTTCCAGCGGATAACCGACGCCCAGAATATCGGGCTCGGCTCTGCAGGCGGCATCTATGCAATCATACTCGCCAACATCGTTGCGATCTTCCTTATGCGCATCGTTGGCAAGAACCTGGACGCGTGAGGAGATATCATGGCCCGAACCGTCACATCACAAAGAAAAGCTCTGACCACTGCTGCTGCGTGGATCGTAGGACTGCTGATCTTCTTTCCGATCCTGTGGACCATTCTGACCAGTTTCAAGACCGAGGCGCAGGCCATTGCCAGCCCTCCGATCTTCCTGAACTTCGACTGGACGCTTGAGAACTACGCCATTGTGCAGGACCGGTCCGACTACATGCGGTTCCTGTGGAACTCGATCATCATCGCGGGCGGCTCGACGCTGCTGGGCGTGATCATCGCCGTACCGGCCGCATGGTCCATGGCATTCGTGCCATCCAAACGGACCAAGGACATCCTGTTGTGGATGTTGTCCACCAAGATGCTGCCTGCTGTCGGCGTGCTCTATCCGATCTATCTGCTCTTCATCAAGCTGGGGCTTCTGGATACGCGAACCGGGCTGGTGATCGTGCTGATGCTGATCAACCTGCCGATCATCGTCTGGATGCTCTACACTTATTTCAGGGAGATCCCGGGCGAGATTCTGGAGGCCGCCCGTATGGATGGTGCTACGCTGAAGGAGGAGATCCTCTATGTGCTGACGCCGATGGCGATCCCGGGCATCGCCTCGACGATCCTTCTCAACTTCATCCTGGCATGGAACGAGGCGTTCTGGACACTCAACCTGACCGCCGCAAAGGCGGGTCCGCTGACAGCTTTCATCGCCAGCTATTCCAGCCCGGAAGGACTGTTCTATGCCAAGCTCAGCGCGGCCTCGACCATGGCCATTGCACCGATACTCATTCTCGGCTGGTTCAGCCAGAAACAACTCGTCCGTGGTTTGACCTTCGGCGCAGTTAAATAGGGGAAACGATCCATGGGACGCATTCAACTGAACAAGGTCACGAAGACGTTCGGCGATGTCGAGGTGATCCCTCCGCTGGACCTGACCATCGAGGACGGCGAGTTCACCGTCTTTGTCGGGCCTTCGGGCTGTGGCAAGTCCACGCTTCTGCGCCTGATCGCGGGGCTTGAGGATATCACCAGCGGCTCGATCGCGATCGATGGCAATGATGCCACGGACGTGCCGCCTGCCCGGCGCGGTCTGGCGATGGTTTTCCAGTCCTACGCGCTCTATCCTCATATGAGCGTTCGCAAGAACATCGCCTTCCCCTTGCGTATGGCGAAGCTCGATCAGGCCGAGATCGACAAGCGCGTCAACAATGCCGCCTCGGTTCTGAACCTCACTGATTATCTTGATCGCCGCCCCGGACAATTGTCGGGCGGGCAGCGCCAGAGGGTTGCAATCGGGCGCGCAATCGTCCGCGAGCCGGCGGCGTTTCTGTTTGATGAGCCTCTCTCGAACCTTGATGCCGCGCTGCGTGTGGGCATGCGGCTTGAGATCAGTGAGCTTCACAAACGCCTGGCCACGACGATGATCTATGTCACCCACGATCAGGTCGAGGCGATGACCATGGCGGATCGGATCGTCGTTCTGCGCGCGGGCCACATCGAGCAGGTGGGCAGTCCGCTGGAACTTTACCGTGCACCCAGAAACACCTTCGTTGCGGGCTTCATCGGATCGCCTAAGATGAATCTCATCGAAGGGGAAGAGGCCGCGAAACACGACGCCCATACCATCGGCATCCGGCCCGAACATATCGCAGTCTCCGCCGATGAGGGACCCTGGTCCGGTGTCGTGGGCGTGTCCGAGCATCTTGGCTCCGACACCTTCTTCCATATCCATCAAACCGGTCTGGCGGAAACGATCACCGTTCGGGCCGATGGCGAGGTCAGCTTCAGCCATGGTGACCGGATACATCTGACACCCCGAGCGGATGTTATCCACCGCTTTGACGCAGGGGGACTGCGGATCGCATGAGCCGACTGGCCGGAAAATCTGCCCTGATCACCGGAGCGGCCCGCGGCATCGGACTGGCTTTTGCGAAGGCCTATGCCGCCGAAGGAGCAAGGGTTGCCCTTGCTGACATCGATGTCGAGCGCGCGCGCCTTGCTGCGGATGAGATCGGTGACATGGCCATTGCGGTCGAAATGGATGTCACCGATCAGAGCAGCATTGACAGGGCCGTTGCCAAAACGGTGGGCCAACTCGGCCAGATCGACGTCCTGATCAACAATGCCGCGATTTTCAGTGCAGCCCCGATTGTCGAGATCGACCGGGCAGACTACCGCCGCGTGTTCGATATCAATGTGGCGGGCACGCTTTTCACGATGCAAGCCGTCGCGAGGCACATGATCGACCGGGGGATCAGAGGCCGGATCATCAACATGGCCAGTCAGGCCGGCCGTCGGGGGGAGGCTCTTGTGGCCACCTATTGTGCGACCAAGGCGGCAGTGATCTCGCTCACCCAGTCTGCGGGGCTGAACCTCATCGAGCACGGGATCAATGTGAACGCCATAGCGCCCGGTGTCGTCGACGGCGAGCACTGGGACGGCGTCGACGCCTTCTTTGCAAAATACGAAGACAAGGCACCGGGACAAAAGAAGAGGGAAGTGGGCGACGCGGTTCCTTTCGGGCGGATGGGCCGGGCGGAGGACCTGACTGGCATGGCTATCTTTCTGGCCAGTGACGAGGCTGAATACATCGTCGCTCAATGCTACAACGTGGATGGCGGACAATGGATGAGTTAAGCAAGAGCGGTCCGGCCATCCGGCTTTGCGAGGCCAACCTTCCGGCCCTGCCGGACGCGATCAAAAGGCTCGGCTATGACAGGTCCCGGTTGACGCCGGGCATCGTGCATATCGGTCTTGGGAATTTTCATCGGGCGCATCAGTCCTGGTATCTCCACAAGCTCATGGAGCAGGGACTGGCACATGACTGGGCCATCATCGGCGCAGGCGTGCGCCCCGGCGATGCCGTCATGCGTGACCGGTTGCTGGCACAGGACTGCCTGACCACATTGATCGAGCTTGATCCCGAGGCCACATCGGCAGAGATCATCGGGCCGATGATCGATTTCGTGCCGGTCGAAAGTGGCAATGGTGCCTTGATCCGGGCGATGTCTGACCAGGCGATCAGGATCGTATCCCTGACGGTGACGGAGGGCGGGTACTATCTTGACGCTGCGGGTGCTTTTGATGCCGCCCATCCCGACATCATCCATGATGCCCGGACCCCCGAAACACCCGGCACGGCCTTCGGTGCCATGGTCGCGGCTTTGAAGCTGCGACGTGATGCGGGCATTCCGCCGTTTACCGGGCAATGCTGCGACAATCTTCAGGGTAACGGCGCGATCCTGCGTCAGACCGTTGTGGGGCTGGCGCGGCTCAGCGATCCGGACCTCGCCGACTGGATCGACCGCGAAGTCACCTTCCCGGATGCCATGGTGGACTGCATCGTACCGGCAACCGGCGAGGCGGAGCTGGCCTGTGCCAGAGACCTCGGTGTCGACGACGCTGTTCCGGTGACGCATGAGAACTATCGGCAATGGGTGATCGAAGACGGATTCTGCGCCGGGCGCCCACCCTGGGAAGAGGCTGGCGTGACCATCACCGATGATGTGCACCCGTTCGAAAGCATGAAGATCCGGATCCTCAATGCAGGTCATCAGGTTCTTGCCAACGTAGGTGAAATCCTCGGCCTTGAAACGATCTCTGACTGTATGGGCGACCGGCAGGTTGCCGCGTTCTTTCGCAAGGTGCAGGTTGACGCGATCCTGCCCCATGTCGATGCGGTCTCGGGCATGCGTCCTGAAAGCTACCTCGAACTGATCGAACGGCGGTTTGCCAATCCAAAGATCCGCGACACCACCCGGCGTGTGGCCTTTGACGGGTCGTCGCGTCATCCGGGCTTTGTCCTGCCGATCCTGCGCGAGGCCCTGTCAGCAGGCGGAGATATCGAAGGGCTTGCCCTTGTCGAGGCGTTCTGGGCACGGATGTGTGCCGGTGCTCGCGAGGATGGAAGCCCCATCGCGCCCAACGATCCTCACTGGTCCGACCTGACGGCGGCAGCAGAGGCTGCAAGAACTTCACCCGAGGCGTGGCTGAACCAGACCCAGTTCTACGGCGATCTGGGTCGGGAACCCGCGTTTTCGGCTGCGTTCTCCCACTGGCTTTCACATATCTGGTCCGAAGGCAGCCGCGTGGCACTGGATGCATATCTCGGACCACCAAAGGGGGGCTGATCAGGGGCTCCCGATATTGTGCTGGTCACATGCGGCTAAATTATTGCCCCTCACCTGCCTTTGCTCTTGATATTTGACCGACTTCCACCCATTTTGCGCCCGCGAAGGGTCACCCCTTCCGCTGTTGAAACAAGATCGGAGATCACATGGCCAAGGAAGAACTTCTCGAATTCCCAGGTGTCGTGACCGAGCTTCTGCCGAATGCGACATTCCGGGTAGAGCTCGAGAACGGCCATGTCATTATTGCGCATACTGCAGGCAAGATGCGGAAAAACCGCATTCGCGTGCTGGCGGGCGACAAGGTTCAGGTAGAGATGACGCCCTATGATTTGACCAAGGGTCGGATCAACTATCGCTTCAAGTAAGTCTGCAATGCAGCTCATCCTGGCCTCCGCCTCGCCGCGCAGGCGAGAGCTTCTGGCCCAGATCGGGGTTATCCCCGACGTGATCGAGCCCTCTGACATCGATGAGACGCCTCTGCCTGGCGAGTTGCCGCGGCTCTATGCGGCGCGTCTTGCCCTTGAGAAGGCTGCTGCATGCGATATCGACGGTCTGGTTCTGGCCGCCGACACCGTCGTGTCGGTTGGCCGCCGGATTCTTGGAAAACCCGAGAATGCAGACGAAGCCGCGACTTTTCTCAATCTGCTCTCCGGTCGTCGTCACAAGGTGCTGACCGGTATCGCCCTGCGGCTCGGTGAAACGAAGAGGCACAGGGTTGTCGAGACAGGCGTTCGCATGAAATCGCTCTCAAGCCCGGAGATCGCGGCCTATCTTCGGTCAGACGAGTGGCGGGGCAAGGCTGGCGGATATGGTATTCAGGGACTGGCGGCGGCGTTTGTGCCATCCATCAACGGCTCCTATTCCAACGTGGTCGGCCTGCCGCTGAGCGAATGTGCCAGTATGCTCGGAAGCATGGGCTATCGGGTGTTCGAGGCCGGGCCATGAAGGGACGCCTGATCGTTATCTCGGAGCTTGCAGGCGGACAGCAGGCGGCTGCACTTCTCGAAGATGGAAGGCTGTCGGATCTGATTGTCGACCCGCCCGAGGACGACCCGCGCCCGCGTCCCGGTGCGATCTACCGCGCCCGGGTTGATCGTCCGCTGAAAGGTCTTGGCGGTGCGATCCTGCTGCTGCCAGACGGTCAGACCGGCTTTCTGCGGGAGGCGCGCGGTCTGTCGCAGGGGCAGAGCCTGCTCGTTCAGGTCTCGACCTATGCGGAGCCTCAGAAGGCGATCCCGTTGACCACGAAACTGCTTTTCAAGAGCCGCTACGTTATCGTCACGCCGGATCGCCCGGGACTGAATATTTCTCGGACGATCCGCGACGAGGACGAGCGCGACCGCCTGCGGCAGATCATACAGGACAGCCTTGAGGGCGAGGACGCGGCGGGCCTGATCCTGCGCTCGGCCGCTGATGGAGCATCCGAGGAGGATGTTCTCAAGGACTTTCACGACCAGAGCGAAATCGCGGCAGCGGTTCTGGCCGATGGCGTGACCGGTGCGCCGGAATGCCTGATCGATGCGCCGACGGCTTCCTTTGCCGCCTGGCGGGACTGGCCTGATGTCGACGAGGTCATCGAGGCGTCCGGGGCCTTTGAGGACCACGGTATCTGGGATGAGATTGACCGGTTGCGCGACAGTCGGATCAGCCTTGGGCGCTCCGGTTCGATTTACGTGGAGCCGACCCGAGCGCTGGTCGCGGTCGATGTGAACACCGGAGGTGACACATCGCCTGCCGCCGGGATGAAAGCCAACCTCGATGCCGTGCGCGAACTGCCGCGTCAACTGCGGCTGCGAGGCCTGGGCGGCCAGATCGTGATCGACGCCGCACCGATGCCCAAGAAGGATCGGCGACAGATCGAGGCGGCGCTCCGAACTGCCCTCAAGGCCGATCCGGTGGATACCAGCATTGTTGGCTGGACCCAGTTAGGGCATCTTGAGCTCACCCGAAGACGTGAACGGCCCGCCCTGATGGAGATCCTGCCCAAATGAGTTGTCCGATCTGCGAGAAGATATCTGATCCGAAATACAGACCATTCTGCTCAAAGCGCTGTGCGGACGTGGATCTGGGCAAATGGCTGACCGGACAATACAGCGTTCCGGCCGCAGACGAGGACAGGCCTGAAGAGGCTGATCTCCAGACACCTGACACGCACGAAACCCGGCACTGAGAAAACGGTCAAAAGCCTCTGGACAGCCTCGTGGCGTTGTCCTAGAACGCCCGGACCCGAAGGCGAAAGCCAGACCCGTGCCCGGGTAGCTCAGGGGTAGAGCAGTGGATTGAAAATCCTCGTGTCGGTGGTTCGATTCCGCCCCCGGGCACCATTATCACTGATTTCGCTACACTTTTTGACCTCAGAGGGGGCGAATCGACATTGATACCTGCATAGCCCGGTCCGGCCCTATATTGCTGCGGCGAAACTAAAATCGCGGCCTTGGGCGAAGAAGCTTCGGGCCTAAGAAGGTGGCGCAACCACGGATCATCGCGTAATGATTGAATAAAACAGGGAGCGGTCGGAATCTGTGGTAACTGATTTATCAAATGTATTGGATCAAATGCGGTTGCGGTCGCAAAGTGAGTTTGAAAAGGGCGAGTATTTTGAACGCCTCGTGAAGGTCTTTCTGGAAAACGACGACCTTCAAAGTCAATTCTACGACAAGGTTTGGCATTACCGTGATTGGGCAACTGAACGCGGTCTGCCCGCCAAAGATATTGGTATCGATCTCGTTGCGAGCCATGCGGATGGCCCCGGCTTCTGCGCCGTCCAATGCAAGCTTTACGCGCTGGATCACAGCATCCAAAAAACCGATATTGACTCATTTGTGTCCGCCGCTTCGACGAAAGACTTCGTAAGCCTTGTTTTGGTGGACACCACTCTTCGCGACCTTAGTCCAAACGCTCAAGTAGTGTTCGATAACGTCGACCGAGAATACCATCGCATCGCACTGGCTGACCTCGAAAAGAGTCGGATCGATTGGGCGACATATCTTCGCGAAGATCGTGTGGCACTCGCTGAACCAAAGACGCTACGCGACCACCAATCAAAAGCACTTGAGGCCGTTCGTGCTGGGCTAATGGAGGATGATCGCGGCAAGCTAATTATGGCCTGTGGAACAGGAAAGACTTTCACGGGCTTGAAGATTGCGGAAAATCTTGCTGGGAAAGGCAAGATCGTCCTCTTAATGGTGCCGTCGCTGGCTTTGATGTCTCAGTCAGTCAGAGAGTGGAAGAACGATTGTGCCGAAGAGTTCTTGGCTTTCTCGGTTTGCTCTGATGTGAAGGTCGGGAAGCGCCAAAAGACCGGCGATGCCATTCAGTTCACGGTACACGATCTCGCATTTCCTGCCACAACAGACCCCGCGAGAATAGCGGATCAAGTGGGCGAAGCGGGCAAGGACAAGATGATTGTTGTCTTCTCGACGTACCAGTCAATCCAACCATTTCCGAGGCTCAGCAAGCCCACGGGCTTCCTGAATTTGACCCAATCATCTGCGATGAGGCGCACCGCACTACGGGCGCGACGTTGGCGGGGGAAGATGAAAGCAATTTCGTTCGCATACACTCGAACGAGCATGTGGCGGGCAAAAAGCGTTTATACATGACCGCGACTCCCAAGATCTTTGGCGAGAACGCCAAGACCAAAGCTCAGATTCACGCAGTTGAACTCGCTTCGATGGACGATGAAGAAAAGTTTGGGAAAATCCTGTTCCATCGTGGCTTCGCATGGGCTGTCGAGAACAACTGTCCGTTGTCAGGGTTTTTGGAACCAATGGCGGCTTAAACTAAGAGAGAGTTTGGCTCATCTTGTTGGTTTGATTA
>CANLSM010000014.1 GCA_947493745.1 uncultured Paracoccaceae bacterium
ATCACCGCAAACACGCCGCATAATCAAACCAACCAGATGAGCCAAACACTCTCTTACTTTAAGCGGCCAGTGGTGCCGAAAACCCTGACGACGGACAGATGGGCAACAAACACTCTCTTAGCAAATTGGCCTAATTGGTCCCATAGGCGCTGACGTCAGACAAGCCACAAAATTTGGGTATTTGGACACTTGGCGACTGCGCGAGAGGTCCCTCATCTCAAAAGACAACAACGGGCCGTGGACCTATCGAAGGCATGTTCCTGAGTGGCAACACAAAACCCGGGGCTTCAAGATCTGGAGCCAACCATCGCGGCGAGTGGACCAAAGAGCATGATGAGCTCATTCGGCGCGTATGGTCAGTTTGGAAAAACGAAGTTTCGCCACATCGTCAGTTCATGATCTTGGGTGCTGTAGGTTGTGAGTTCGAATCCCGCCGCCCCGACCACTTCCTCTCAGAAATCAAAGTGACTGAATGCCGGTTGTTTGCATTTTCTTAAATTTTTTGTGGTTCCTTTGTGGGCATCGCGGGATCGCCTGACGATCCATCGAATTTCATCCCGAGACGTATTTGACCCTGACCTGCTTCGAGCCGGTTTCCTTTCCGCTTGTTCAGGTCGCGAAAGGACAATTGATGGCGACCGATCCATTTCAGAATACCAGCCTGTCGCTGGACTCACCTGCCGAGAGTGCTGCCCCGGTGACCCCGAACGACACGACCGATCTGGCGGTGGCCACGCGGTCGCTGTTTGTTGGAACGCCAGGCGACGTGACGGTGCATATGCTCGGGCAGAGCACGCCGGTGACCTTCCCGAACCTGCCGGTCTGTCTCTTGCCGATACGGGTGGACAGGGTGCTGTCGACCGGTACGAGCGCGTCAGACATCATTGCGCTCTGGTGATCGGATGGGACTGTCTTTGACACTGGGAATGGCGTTGACCGGCGGTGACTGGTTGGGCAATTCGGGCGGGGCTGCTCCTCAGGGACAGGCGCTCGCGCTGATCGGGGGGCGGCAGGGTTTCGCCATCGATTTCGTGAACCGTCAGATGATTGTCAACGATGCGGGCACACCGGCCAATGCATTCAACGGCGATCCTGAAAGCAAGCTGACACGATACGGGACCGACCCGTATGAATACGATCCCGCGAAGGGGTTGAACCTGAGTGCTTCAAGGGATTTCGGCATTGCGATCGCGACAGATGCGTTTCCCTACAATCCGTCCGCTATCCATATTTTTGCCCGGTTCGAGCTGAATTCCGGCGATAGCACGGAGCAGCGTTATCTGCTCATGGTGGACAATGCCGGCAATGATCGCTTTGCGGTCTATACGACAAGTGGTCTGGGCTTTCGGCTGGTGACCGGTGGCGGCGACACGGCGGATACCGAAGTATCCAGTCTGACGCTTGCGGGCGGGGTCGAGTACCGCATGTTCCTTGGGGCTGACGCGGGCGGACGGACATGGATCGATGATGGCGGTGTCCAGACGAATGACCAGCTTTTGCAACTGGCAGCGGCGGCTCCGAGCCATATTGGGATCGGCGGGTACAACAACCAGGTGCTGCGCAACCTCGATGGATATCTCGCAGAGATTGCTGTGATCTGTGAACCGCTGCCGATGGAAGGGCGTCTGACGCTCGACCCGCTCGACACGGTTTATGGTGCCGAAGGTGACAGCCACACGTTCAACATCTCGTTCGGGCTGAACGAGGCGGAGTTCTACCCGGCTCGGGTGGCCGATGCGATGGGTCCGAAATACAAGTCGCGCAATGTTGGCGGGTCGGGAGACAGCTCCGCCGAGATGGTTGCGCAACTGCCTGATTTCCTGGACAAGGGTGCGCCGGACATCGCGTCGATCTATGCCGGGTCGAATGACGGGGATGCGGCCGTTGCGGCCAGTCCAGCCCCGAGTTCAAGCGTTTTCTCGGTCACGGACAGCGGCGACGCGGGCCGTCTGGCGGCGGGCGGCTGGGTGATTATCAATGGTGAAAGCCGGGAGATCGCATCTGTTAACGCGCTGGAGGTCACGCTGGCGAATCCGCTGAGCACGGCACCAGTGGCAGCGGATGTGGTCGAGATCGACACCCAGAAAAACATCGAGACCTGGGTGGCGGCGGTGCAGGCCGCGGGAGCGGGCCGTGTTCTGGTGATCGGGTCGCATTACCTGAACTTTGCCTCGGCAGGTGACACTGTGACGACAGAGCAATCCCTGCGCGGTGCCGTGCGCATCAAGCAGCAGGCGGCAGCCACGGCGATGGGTGTCGAGTATGTCGATACCTACGCGCATATGCGCCAGAAGATCCTTGACGGGTTCGTGGCGCAGGGGGATTGGACGGTCTGGCATCAGGGCGAAACCAACACGCATCTGACGGCTGCCGGTGAGCAAGTGGTGGCAGAGGCAATTGTCGCCGTGATCGGCGCCTAGCGCAGATCGACCCGGTAGCCGATCCCTTCGGTCAGGAACCACGAGAGCCGCAATTCCACCGCCTCGCCCCGTAAATCACGGGCGAGGCGGTGGCTTTTGAGAAGCGGTGTGCCGGGTGCGACATCGAGTTGATCGGCCTGCGCGGGCGTCGCAGAGACTGCGCTGAGCATGTCTTCGGCCAGCGCGACGGTCACGCCAGCAGCGCTTTGATAGAAACTGTAGAGCGCATTGGGAAGCGTCGTGTCGGGGCGCAGCGCGTCGAAGCGTTTCGGGTCGAGATAGCTGTCCTCGATCAGGGCAGGGCGCCCGTCCACGGCCCTCAGGCGGCTGATTCGCCAGAGCTTGCGCCGTCCGGCGGACAGGACCTTCGCGATATCGCTCGGGGCTTCGATCCGCTCGATTGTCTGGGCGCGCAACTCCGGCACGATGCTGGAGCCATCCGCACGGATCAAGCGGAAGAAGTGGAACAGGGCGCGGGCCTCGGTATGCTCGGGCACATAAGTGCCGCGGCCCTGATGGCGGGTCACTATGTTCTCGGCTGCCATTGCGTTGAGCGCCTTGCGGACGGTGCCCTGACTGACGCCAAGCTCGTCGGCAAGCGCGAATTCGGACGGCAACGCCTCGCCTGCCTTCCATTGGCCTTCAGCCATGCGTGCGATCAGCGTCTCGCGCACCTTTGCGTATAGCGGCTTATGTCCGGTCTCCAGCATCACCTGATGTTACGACGGCTTGCGATCCGGTGCAATAAGTGATGTAAGATATCTTATATAAGAATTTTGAGTCGCAAGGAAGGATGCAAGATGGCCGTACCGCAACTGCTGGTGCATGACGCAAAGGATAATGTCGGGGTTGTTGTGGTCGAGGGGCTGACCGCCGGGACCGAGATGCTGTGCGTGATCACCCATGACAACACCGATTTCAAGCTGCGCGTGGAGGAGGATATCCCCATCGGGCACAAGGTTGCTCTGGGCGATCTGAAAGCGGGCGATACGATCATCAAGTATGGTGAGGATATCGGCAAGATGGTCGGCGACGTGTCCAAGGGGCATCACGTCCACACCCAGAACCTTAAAACGAAAAGGTGGTAAGCGATGTTTGATGCAAGCAATCTGACGATTCAGGCCTGGCGGCGCGAGAATGGCCGTGTGGGTGTGCGCAACCATGTGATCATCCTGCCGGTGGACGATATCTCGAACGCGGCCTGTGAGGCTGTGGCCAACAACGTCAAGGGCACGATGGCGCTGCCGCACGCCTATGGGCGTTTGCAGTTCGGCGAGGACCTGGACCTGCATTTCCGCACCATGATCGGGACCGGTGCAAACCCGAACGTGGCTGCTGTCGTGGTCATTGGGATCGAGCCGGAATGGACGAAGACCATCGTCGACGGCATTGCCAAGACCGGCAAGCCGGTCACCGGGTTCTCCATCGAGCAGAAGGGTGATTTCGAGACCATCCGTCAGGCGGGCTGGAAGGCCAAGGAATATGTCCATTGGGCGACCGAGCTGCAGAAAGAGGAATGCCCGATTTCCGAGCTTTGGGTGTCCACCAAATGCGGCGAGAGCGACACGACAACCGGTCTGTCGAGCTGCCCGACCGTGGGCAACATGTATGACAAACTGCTGCCCCATGGTCTTTACGGATGCTTCGGAGAGACCTCCGAGATCACGGGCGCTGAGCATATCTGCGAGAAGCGGGCGGCGAACCCTGAGGCTGCCGCCAAATTCATGAAGATCTTCCAGGCCTATCAGGATGACGTGATCTTCGCGCATCAGACCGATGATCTGAGCGACAGCCAACCGACCAAGGGCAACATTCTCGGTGGCCTCACGACCATCGAGGAAAAGGCGCTCGGCAATCTGGAAAAGATCGGCCGGACCTCGACCTATATCGATGCGCTCGGACCTGCGGAAGCCCCCGAGAAGGGCAACGGGCTCTACTTCATGGACACAAGCTCGGCCGCGGCGGAATGTGTGACCCTGATGGGGGCGGCGGGCTATGTCGTGCACACCTTCCCGACGGGACAGGGCAACGTGGTCGGAAATCCGATCGTGCCGGTGATCAAGATTTCGGGCAACCCTCGGACCCTGCGGACCATGTCGGAGCATATCGATGTGGATGTGACCGGCGTGCTGACCCGTGAGATGACCATCGATCAGGCAGGCGACGCGCTGATCGAGATGATACGGCGGACCGCGAACGGGCGTGTGACAGCGGCCGAAGCACTGGGCCATCGTGAGTTTGTGATGACTAAGCTCTATCGCTCGGCTTAAGTGAATGGGCGGAGCGCGGGCCGTTCCGGCCCGCGCATTCCTTTCATGTCGGATCGTGCCGATCCTCCGGCTTTCTCTCTGCTGGGGAGGCCCTGACCAGGGTCAGGGCTGATCCAAGCGAATGCGAGTCGCCCAGCCGCATCAAGGCCCTTGCCGCGCGGGACACGCGCGGTGCCTTCGGCAGCCTTGACCCGTCTGGTCGAATCGCGGTCAGTGGGGCGATGCGGATCCGGGTGATTGTTTTGACAGCTTTCCTTGCGACCCTGGCCGTGCCGGTCGGGTTCGCTCAGGTCGGCGCGGTGGCGTGTGGAGACGGAGTTGCGCCGACGTCGCGCCCTGCAATCCGGGGCGAGGGATGGGGCACATATTGTCTGCCATGTGTCTGGGCCAACAGGACGTTCGGGCGCGTGGAGGTGATCGAGACGCTGGAGGACGCCTTGACTGCTGCTTCGCAGGCGCATCCCGGGACCGAATTCCTCTATGGGGAGATCGGTTTTCCGTCAGGTGGCGCGTTCCCACCGCACCGGACCCACCGCGAGGGCCTTTCGGTCGATATCATGGTGCCGCTGGAGGATGGTGCCGTCCTTCCGACCCATCCGGGGAACCGGTTCGGCTATGACGAGGAATTCGATGACAAGGGTCGGGGTGAGGCGGGGCGGATCGACTTCGCCGCTCTGGCCCAGCTGATCACCGAGTTGGCGCAAGGGGCCGAGGCGCGGGGCGGGTCGATCCGGCGGATCTATTTTGCGCCCGACCTGCAGCCCGCTTTGTTCGCAACCGCGCAAGGCGCGGACCTGCCCGCCCGTATCCGGTTCAACACCAAGGAGGCATGGGTGCGGCATGACGATCATTTCCACGTGGATTTTGCCTTTGCCTGTCCTTAGGTGGGACCACCCCTAGTTTGCAGAAGAGGAAGACCTGATGGCCGAGACTGAAACCCTGAGCCTCGCGGAGGCGACAGCACTTGCAGAGGCGGCGCTGGTTGCCGCGAACACATCGGCCGAAAACGCATCCATCGTGGCGCGCGCGTTGGTGCGGGCAGAGGCGGACGGGCAGGGCGGACACGGCATGTCACGCGTCCCGTCCTATGCGGCGCAGACGCGCACCGGCAAGGTTCAGGGTCATGCGGTGCCGGTCCTGGGGGATGTGAAGCCTGCCGCCTTCCGGGTCGATGCAGGCCATGGCTTTGCCTATCCGGCGCTTGATCTGACGATCCCGGAACTGGCCCGCCGGGCCGGTGAGTTCGGGATTGCGGCCGCGGCCATCCATCGCTCGCATCACTTCGGGGTTGCCGGGCATCATTGCGAGGATCTGGCGGATCTGGGGCTCGTCGCGCTGGTCTATGGAAACGCGCCCAAGGCGCTGGCGCCCTGGGGGGCGACGACCTCTGTGCTGGGGACCAACCCGATTGCGTTCGGCGCGCCCATGGACGGCGGTGCGCTGGTGATCGATATGGCGGTCACGACGGTTGCTCGCGGCAAGATCCTGGCAGCGCGGGAGGCGGGCGAAAGTATTCCAGAGGGCTGGGCGCTGGGACCCGATGGTGCGCCGACGACCGATCCGGTGACGGCATTGAAGGGGACGATGGCACCAATTGGTGGTGCAAAGGGAGCGGCGCTGGCGCTGATGGTCGAGGTCATGTCGGCCTGTCTGGCGGGCGCTGCCTTCGGGACGGAGGCCAGCAGTCTCTTTGACGGCGAAGGTGCGCCGCCCAATCTGGGTCAGGTGCTGATCGCGGTGGACGCAAATGGCCTCTCTGGCGGTGCATTTGCCTCGCGTATTGCGGAACTGGCTGGAATATACGAGGCTCTGGATGGGGCACGCCTGCCGGGAACCCGCCGTTTTGCGGCGCGAGAGCGGGCGGCACGGGACGGTCTGGCACTGAAATCCGCAGTGCTGGCCCAGATCAGGGAGATTGCGGGCCAATGAACAAGGTGATCGGAACCCATGACGGGCGCGACGTGATCGAGGCTGTCCTTGAGAGCGAAACGACCCGGGTTTCGATCCTGAACTATGGCTGCGTGATCCGTGACTGGCGGGTGCAGGTTGCGAGCCGCGCGGTGCCGGTGGTGCTGGGGTTCGAGAAATTCGAGGATTATCCGGAACATTCGCGCTCGTTCGGCATTCTGGCCGGTCGGGTGGCGAACCGGACGGCGGGTGGCACGTTCACGCTTGACGGCGAGACCTATCAGCTGCCGGTCAACAACGGACCGAACCATTTGCATGGCGGGGTGCTGGGGCTGGGGCGCAGGCTGTGGTCGCTGGAGGAGGACCGGGCGGCCAACGCCGTCGAACTGACATATGACAGCCCCGACGGTGAGGAGGGCTATCCCGGCACAGCACGGTTCCGGGCGCGGTTCACGCTGACGGGCGCGCGGCTCGACATGGTCTTCTCGGCCGATGTGGACCGGCGGACGCCGATCAATCTGGCGCAGCACAACTATTACAATCTCGACGGCCATGGCGATGTGCGTCGGCATGTGTTGCAGATTGACGCGCATGACTACACGCCCGTGGATGAGAACATGATCCCGACGGGTGATGTTGTCCCGGTGGGGGGCACGCGGCTCGATTTCCGCCAGCCGGTCACGGTCGGGGAGCGGGACCTGCATGAGGAAGGGATTGACCTGAACCTCTTTCTGAACCCGGACCGCAACCGTAACAATCCGGTCGCGAGCCTCTGGTCCGAGGAGACCGGGCTGGAGCTGAGCCTGACCACCGATCAGCCCGGCCTGCAGCTTTTCAACGCGCCGCAGATGCAGATCGCGGTTCCCGGTCATGACGGCGCGAGCTACGGGCCGTTTGGCGGCATCTGTCTGGAAGCCCAGCATTTCCCCGACAGCCTGAACAAGCCGGACTGGCCGAGCATCATCTCCTCGCCGGAGCGGCCCTATCATCAGGCGCTCTCGGTCGAGATCGCACCACTCTAGAGGCCACCTGCCGCGCGCAACTGCCGCTCCAGCCCCTCGACGTCTTCCCGGTCTCCCAGAACCAGCGCATAGATCCAGGCATGGGTGAGGTGAAATCTCGCCTCACAGGGATCGCTGACAAGCACGGCCGCCCTCTTGTGAAGGGCGCAGAGCCGGGCTGCATCGCCGGTTCCGTGATAGCGCCTCAGATCCCGGTCGAGAATCTCCGCCTCAGTTGGCAAGGGCGCGGGCGACCCAGGCGTGGAAGGCATGGGTGGGGCTGTCCATCTCGGGCGAGAACTTCCCGCCGTCAAACCCCGGCGCGCCGCGCCCTTTCTGCATGCCCTGGGTGACGAAGATGTCTTCGCTGAGGATCTCCTTCCATTGTGCAGCGTTCTTTTCGCGCAGCGGCGCGAAATGGTCCGAGGTCGCGGCTTCCTCGGTCGCATAGTAGATCTCGACCCGCTCGACCGTGCGGTCATGGGCCTTGGGGTCGAGATGGGCCGCCCAGAAATGGTCGCGATGGACGGAGAAGAAGACGTTGGGATAGACCGACGGGTACTCGGCCGACATGTCCCATTTGGACGGCAGTCCTTCGAAGTTCGGAAATCTGAGATCGGGATTGTAGACCAGCGTGCCCTGACCGGAGAAATTCTCCGCCTCAAAGCAATAGTGATCCTCCAGCCGTGAATAGCTGTTCAGCCCCGGATGCACCCATGGCAGGTGGTAGCTTTCGCAATTGTTCTCCATGATCAGTTTCCAGTTGGCCTGCACATCAAGCGTGAAACTGCCATGGCTGGTCGGTGCGAAGAGCGGTTGGTCAGCGAAATCCGACAGGCGGTTGCGCAGGGGCGCGATCCAGGTCTCGAAAGGCATGGCCGTGCCCGAGACATTGACGAAGACCACATCCATGAAGACCCCGCAGGAAACCTCGGTCAGGCCGGTCTGGGTGGGGTCGATCGTCTCGGTCCTGTTGATCCCCGGCCCGCCCACATGCGGGGTCGCGCGCAGGGCGCCGTCGAGCGAGTAGCACCAGGAATGGTAGGGACATCGGATCACGCCGCCGAAATTCTTCGGCTCCTCGACCAGGATCATGCCGCGGTGGCGACAGACATTCTCGAACACCTTGATTGCACCATCGGGGTCCCGCAGCAGCAGCAGCGGCATGCCTAGGAAATCGATCGGTCTTGCATCACCGGGATTGGGAACATCCTTGCCGAACCCGATGCAGGCCCAGCCGTTCTTGAAAATCCGCTCGCGCTCCAGCGCCAGGGCATCGGGCGTTGCATAAAGCGCGTTGGGGAGGCCCGAGGCGCCCGCGACCGGTTGATCGACCTGTTCCAGCAGCTTTGAGAGTTCAGCTGTGTCGAGCATGGCATGTCCTCCTGACCGTTCGGGTTCAGTATTGGGAGCAGCGATGGGGCGGTCGCGGGGGAGAGCGACATATTGTGTCGAATTCCGGCGCTTTGGGGGCCGAGTCGCAGGATCGGCGCGGTTGCGAATCCCCGATTTGTGGTTTTCCAGCACTGGGCAAAGGTTAATCAGAAATCGCGTGTCAGAAACGCGCTTCATCGCAGGTCTGAGAGCAGCCTTCTAGCCGCTTGATTTTCCTGAAAAATCTCCGAGACTTCAAAATCTTAACAATGCTGCGGCGCAGCAAATCGGCGTTAATACTCCCTTAATCTCTGAGGCTAAACCGCTAGATTTTGGGGCCTTTTCAACGTCAATAACAAAATATGACAAATCTGTTAAAAATTCCGTTGACCCAATAGGGGTCCTCCTCCAGTTTGTGCTGACCAGCCGCACAGACACAAGATATAGCGCTTCTGGCGATATATTGTCGTCGGCCAAATTCTGCTCCGGGGTCTGATCGCGAGGGTAGAGCGGGTGAGCAACGTCTCACCTTCAAAAGATGAAAATTGCCAAGTGCAGGGGCAGAAGATGAAGATTGAAAGACAATTCACGACCGACAAGACAGCCGCTTACGGAGCCATCGAGTTCCGCAAGACGGCGTCGGAGATCCGCAATCCGGACGGCTCGGTCGTGTTTTCGCTGACGGACCTCGAAGTGCCGACAAGGTGGTCACAGGTTGCCGCTGACGTTCTGGCGCAGAAGTATTTCCGCAAGGCCGGTGTCCCGGCGGCGCTCAAGCGCGTGAAGGAAAAGGGTGTGCCGGAGTTTCTGTGGCGCTCGGTTCCCGATGAGGCAAAGCTGAAAAAGCTGCCCGCCGATGAGCGCTATGTGGGCGAGACATCCGCCAAGCAGGTCTTCGATCGTCTGGCAGGCGCCTGGGCCTACTGGGGCTGGAAGGGGGGCTATTTCACCACCGAGGCCGATGCGCGCGCCTATTACGATGAGATGCGCTACATGCTGGCCGCCCAGATGGCTGCCCCCAACTCGCCCCAGTGGTTCAACACCGGCCTGCACTGGGCCTATGGTATCGACGGCCCCAGCCAGGGGCATTTCTATGTGGACTACCAGACTGGCAAGCTGACCAAGTCTGAGAGTGCGTATGAGCATCCGCAGCCGCACGCGTGCTTCATCCAGTCGGTCTCTGACGACTTGGTGAATGAAGGCGGCATCATGGATTTGTGGACCCGTGAAGCGCGGCTGTTCAAATACGGCTCGGGCACCGGCACGAACTTTTCCTCCCTGCGTGCCGCAAACGAGTCGTTGGGCGGCGGCGGCAAGTCCTCCGGTCTCATGTCTTTTTTGAAAATTGGAGACCGGGCCGCCGGCGCCATCAAATCGGGCGGCACCACGCGCCGCGCCGCCAAGATGGTGATCTGCGATATGGATCACCCCGATATCGAGGATTTCATCAACTGGAAGGTTGTGGAAGAGCAGAAGGTGGCCTCTCTGGTCGCGGGCTCCAAGGCCCATGAAGAGAAGCTGAACGACATCTTCGCGGCTGTGCGCAGCTGGGATGGCGCCGAGACCGATGCATTTGATCCGAAGAAGAACGAGGGCCTGAAGAAGGCAATCCGGACAGCCAAAAAAGCCATGATCCCAGAGACTTACGTCAAGCGGATCATCCAGTATGCGGAGCAGGGATATTCCTCCATCGAGTTCCCGACATATGACACGGACTGGGATTCGGAGGCTTATCTGACGGTCTCGGGCCAGAACTCCAACAACTCTGTCCGGGTGACAGATGCATTCCTGAAGGCCGTCAAGGATGATGCCGACTGGGAACTGATCCGCCGCACCGATGGCGAGATCGCGAAGACCGTGAAGGCACGCGATCTTTGGGATCAGGTGGGCCATGCCGCCTGGGCCTGTGCCGATCCCGGCATCCAGTATCACGACACGGTCAACGCCTGGCATACCTGCCCCGAGGATGGCGCCATTCGCGGTTCCAACCCGTGCTCGGAATACATGTTCCTTGATGACACGGCCTGCAACCTCGCCTCGATGAACCTGCTGACCTTCCTCAAGGACGGCGTGTTCGATGCGGAAAGCTACATGCATGCGACGCGGCTGTGGATGATGACGCTGGAGATCAGCGTACTGATGGCGCAGTTCCCGTCACCGGCAATCGCCGAGCTGAGCTACAAGTTCCGCACCACAGGTCTGGGCTATGCCAATATCGGCGGCCTCCTGATGAACATGGGCTACGGCTATGACAGCAAGGAGGGCAGGGCGCTGTGTGGCGCGCTGACTGCGATCATGACCGGTGTCTGTTATGCGACATCCGCCGAGATGGCCAAGGAAGTCGGGGCGTTCCCCGGATATGCCGAGAATGCCGAGCACATGCTGCGTGTGATGCGCAATCACCGTCGGGCGGCTTACGGCGAAACCTCGGGCTATGAGGGGCTGGCGGTCAAGCCGGTCGCCCTCGACCATGACAACTGCCCAGACGGGCGGCTGATCAATCTGGCCCACACCGCCTGGGATGAGGCGATCGAGCTGGGCGAGGCGCATGGCTACCGCAACGCGCAATCGACCGTGATCGCACCGACCGGGACCATCGGTCTGGTGATGGACTGTGACACAACGGGCATCGAGCCGGACTTTGCGCTGGTGAAGTTCAAGAAACTGGCCGGTGGCGGCTACTTCAAGATCATCAACCGGTCGGTTCCGGCAGCCCTTGAGAAACTGGGCTATGGCTCGGCCCAGATCGAAGAGATCGTGGCCTATGCCGTGGGTCACGGAACCATGGGCAACGCGCCGGGGATCAACGCGACCTCGCTGGTCGGCCATGGTTTTGGAACGGATGAGATCGAGAAGGTCGAGGCAGCACTTCCGACGGCTTTCGATATCCGGTTCGTGTTCAACCAGTGGACGTTGGGCTCGGACTTCTGCACCGGCACGCTGGGCATTCCGGCGGAGAAGCTGAACGATCCGAATTTCGATCTTCTGCGTCACCTGGGCTACAGCCGGGAACAGATCGAAGCCGCCAACAATCATGTCTGCGGGACCATGACGCTGGAAGGTGCGCCGCATCTGAAGGAAGAGCACTACGCCATCTTCGATTGCGCCAACCCGTGCGGCAAGACCGGCAAGCGCTTCCTCAGCGTGGAGAGCCACATTCACATGATGGCGGCAGCCCAGAGCTTCATCTCGGGCGCGATCTCCAAGACGATCAACATGCCCAATGATGCGACCATCGAGGATTGCAAGGCAGCCTATATCCTGAGCCATGAGCTTGGTGTGAAGGCCAACGCGCTCTACCGCGATGGATCGAAGCTGAGCCAGCCGCTCTCTGCCGCGTTGGTGGAAGATGACGACGAGGATCTTGAGGAAACGCTCTTCGATGCCCCTGCGGGCGAACGTGCACAGATCCTGGCCGAAAAGATCGTTGAGAAGATCGTGATCAAGGAGATCGCCAAGGGCCGCGAGAAGCTGCCCGAGCGCCGCAAGGGCTATACCCAGAAGGCGATTGTCGGTGGTCACAAGGTCTATCTGCGCACCGGCGAGTATGAAAACGGCCAGATCGGCGAGATTTTCATCGACATGCATAAGGAGGGTGCCGGTTTCCGGGCGATGATGAACAACTTCGCCATAGCGGTCTCGGTCGGTCTGCAATATGGCGTGCCGCTGGAAGAGTTCGTGGAGGCCTTCACTTTCACCCGGTTTGAGCCGGCCGGCATGGTGCAGGGCAATGACAGCATCAAGAATGCGACCTCGATCCTCGACTACATCTTCCGCGAACTGGCGGTGAGCTACCTCGACCGCACGGATCTGGCCCATGTGAAACCGGAAGGTCAGGGCTTTGACGAGGTCGGTCGCGGCGAGGAAGAAGGCAAGCGCAACTTCAACGAGGTGCCCGGCGACGTCGCCCAGAACTCGATCAACATGATCAGGCAGGTCAGCTCGACGGGATATCTGCGTAAACGTCTGCCGCAGGAGCTTCTGGTCCTGCAAGGCGGTGGCGCCACCGCCGTGGATGGCGCGGCGGCGGTCGCGGTCGAGCAGGCGGTCGCCAGTGTCTCAACCGTCGAGGCGATGACCACGACCATGATGGACGAGCGGACCAAGGCAAAGATGCAAGGTTATGAGGGCGACCCATGCGGCGAATGCGGCAACTTCACCCTCGTGCGCAACGGCACCTGCATGAAGTGCAATACCTGCGGCGGGACCTCGGGATGTAGCTAGTAGAGATTGGGCCGCGCTGTTGCGCGGCCCTGAAACGTTCAGGCCGCAGGCAAAAAACCGAGCGGAAAATTATAAGAGCCTGAAATGTGAGACTGGGGGATGGTACGCCATCCCCCCTTTTTTTGTTTGCCAGCAGGCGGCAGGCGTCAGGAATGTGCCTTAAGTCGTTGGTCGCGAGGGGTTTCTCTGACCCGGTCAGGTCCCGCGGGAGATGGCGGCGATGCCGGTCCGGGCCACTTCCTCCAGACCGAGCGGCACCATCAGGCGCACGAACGCATCAATTTTTTCCGGCGTGCCGGTGATCTCGAAGACGAAGCTCTCAAGTGTGCTGTCAACGACGGCGGCGCGGAAGACCTCGGAGGTGCGCATCGCCTCCACCCGTTTCTCGCCGGTGCCTGTGACCTTGACCAGCGCCAGTTCACGCTCCACGGAGGCGCCCTCGACGGTCAGGTCATGGACCGAGTGAACCGGGACCATGCGGCCAAGCTGTGCCTTGATCTGCTCAATCACGGCAGGTGTTCCGGTGGTCACCACGGTAATGCGCGACAGATGCCCCTCGTGATCCACCTCGGCCACGGTGAGGCTGTCGATGTTGTAGCCACGGCCCGAGAACAGACCGATGACGCGGGCCAGCACACCGGCCTCATTGTCCACCAGGACGGTCAGGGTATGGGTTTCCAGATGATCCCCGAGCGGGTTTTTGAGGTCATAGGCGCTGTGTTTCGAGCTGCCTTTCTTGAGGTGCAGGGCGTTCATGTCAGGGGTCCGTCAGTGGTTACAGGCTCAGATATCATCAAAATCGGCGGCATTGTCCATGCTCCATAGCTGTGTCCGGGGAGAAAGAACCGGCGATTTCAGAAGGTTTGCGGGCAGGGCTTCCAGAAGCAGGCGATAGAACGGGGCGAAAATCTTCTCGAACCGGGCGCTGTCGGCAGGCGACATCTCCTGTCTGTGTCGGTCGCGCATGCCTTTGTTGAACTGAATGAACTTGTCGCGCAGTACGCGGGCCGCCAGGGCATCGGCCTGAACCGCGACACCCAGATGATCGGCGATATCAGCAGCCGCCTCTTCCGTGCGAAAGGCAAGGTCATTGTAGAAAAGTGGCCGGACACCGGGCAGTTGCAGCCAGGCGGAGAGGGTGTCGAACTGGTTTTGCAGGCCCGCAATGGTGTCATCGAGCGTGTGAAACTCGGAGAAAGCCGGCTTCCCGCGCGCACGCGCCGCCTGTCCGTGGTCCAGCATGGACAGGGCGATATCGCGCGGGTCCCGGCAGATCGCATGCGCCTTGGCCTGACCGGTCTCGATCAACCGCACGACGCCCGGATCGGGCCGTGTGTGGGTTTTCAGCACAATGGGTGTGCCGTGTTTGTTCGCAATGTCAAGGAGTTGTGCGACCATGCTGTCATCGAGATGCGCGACCGCATTGATCCTCCGCTTCGCGCCGAGGATATCAGTTGGCAGCGCGGGTGGCGGATGTCCGGCCTCCTCCAACGCGCCTGCGGTCAGGTGATAGGCCAGCGTCGTGGCGCTTTTGGTCACGCCATAGGAGAAAAACAACGCAGGTTTCATGGGCAGCGCCGCAGCACCGCCCATGACATTCGCGCGCTTGGGTCAGACAAGAACCGCGCCCTCGGCGTCAATCGCATCCGACATCGCCGCATCGCTCAGGAGCATCTCGTTATGCGCCTTGCCCGACGGGATCATCGGGAAGCAGTTCTCGTGCTTCTCGACCAGACAATCGAAAATCACCGGCCCATCATAGTCGAGCATCTCCTGGATCGCGTCGTCGAGATCGGCGGGATCCTTGCAGATGATGCCCTTGCATCCAAAGGCCTCGGCCAGCTTGACGAAATCGGGCAGGGATTCAGACCAACTCGACGAATAGCGCTCGCCATGCAGCAGTTCCTGCCACTGGCGCACCATGCCCAGCCGCTCATTGTTGAGAATGAACTGTTTGACCGGCGCGCGATACTGCATCGCGGTGCCCATCTCCTGCATGTTCATCAGCCACGACGCCTCGCCCGCGACATTGATCACCAGCGCATCGGGATGGGCGATCTGCACGCCGACCGAGGCGGGCAGGCCGTAGCCCATGGTCCCGAGCCCGCCGGACGTCATCCAGCGGTTGGGCTCCTCGAACCCCAGATACTGAGCCGCCCACATCTGGTGCTGGCCGACTTCGGTGGTGATGTAGCGGTCGCGCCCCTTGGTCAGCGCCTCCAGCCGTTCCAGCGCATATTGCGGTTTGATCACCTTTTCCGAGTTGCGATAGGCCAGCGATTTCACATCCTTCCAAGCGTCGATCTGACGCCACCATGCATCGAGACCACCGGCGCTTGTCTTGGACCCACGCTCTTTCCAGAGCGCCAGGACATCTTCCAGCACATGACCGACATCCCCGATAACCGGTACATCGACATGAATGTTCTTGTTGATGGAGGACGGATCGATGTCGATATGGACCTTGAAGCTGTCTGGCGAGAATGCATCGACACGGCCCGTGATCCGGTCATCGAACCGCGCGCCGATGCAGAGCATCAGATCGCAGCCATGCATCGCCATGTTGGCCTCGTAGGTGCCATGCATCCCCAGCATGCCCATCCAGTTCTTGCCCGATGCCGGATAGCAGCCGAGCCCCATCAGGGTCGAGGTTATCGGGAAGTTGGTCGCCGCAACCAGTTCGCGCAGCAGTTGCGAGGCCCGGTCGCCGGAGTTCACGACGCCACCGCCGGAATAGATGATCGGCCGCTCGGCCCTTTCAATCGCCTCGACTGCCAGGGTGATCAGGTCGATATCGCCCTTGACGCGGGGCTGGTAGTGGGAGGTCCGGGCCTTCTCGGGCGCGACATACTCGCCATCTGCAAACTGCACATCCTTGGGAATGTCGATCAGGACCGGGCCGGGCCGTCCGCTGGTGGCGACGTGAAAGGCCTGATGGATCGTATCGGCCAGCCGGTCGGTGTCCTTCACCAGCCAGTTGTGCTTGGTGCAGGGGCGGGTGATGCCGACCGTGTCGGCCTCCTGAAAGGCGTCGTTGCCGATCATGAAGGTGGGAACCTGTCCGGTGAGCACGATGATCGGGATCGAGTCCATCAGCGCATCGGTCATGCCTGTGACCGCGTTCGTGGCGCCGGGACCGGAGGTGACCAGGACGACACCGGGTTTTCCGGTCGAGCGGGCATAGCCTTCGGCGGCATGGGTCGCCCCCTGTTCATGGCGCACCAGAACATGCCGGATGTCATTTTGCTGAAAGACCTCGTCGTAAATCGGTAGCACGGCGCCGCCTGGATATCCGAATACAGTGTCCACACCCTGATCCTTCAGGGCCTGAACAACGATCTGGGCACCGGTCATTATGCGCGCCATGTCTCTTTCTCCGTCTTTTTTCGGGTCATTCGCCCGGTCTGCAATTCAGTGCCGCCGATGTCATCAGACATAAAAAAAGCCCCTTTGGAGGGGCTGTGCGCGGGGGTTCCGATCTGGATGATTTCACATCCGCCGGGGCCCGCGCTGTCCAATAAGTACGACTGCATTTCTCATGGGAATCGTTCTAAGGCGACATTCCTGTCAGGTCAACAGTTGAAGTGTTTCCGATTGTTGCTTGAAAGGATTTATTTTGTTTGCGAAAGTTTCATGCTGCGGATTTCTTGCGACCTTTTCGCAAATCTATCCCTGCAAGACCCCATGTTCCATCGCATAACGTGTCAGACCCGCAGTCGAGGATATCCCCAGCTTCTGCTTGATGTTCTTGCGATGTGTCTCGACCGTGCGCACCGAGATGTTGAGCGTGTTGGCAACCTCCTTGTTGGACTTGCCAAGGGCGAGCTGCAGCAGAACCGTCTGCTCGCGGGAGGTCAGGGTCTCGCGCCCGGTATCGACCTCCATCACCTGTTCCGTGCCGGGGCAGAGATAGGTCTCGCCCGCATAGACCTTCTCGATCGCGGTGACGATCTCTTCGGTGGGCACATCCTTCAGGACATAGCCACGGGCCCCGTGGCGCATGGCGGTTGCGATATATTCCGGGCTGTCATGCATCGACAGGATCAGAATGCGCGCATCCGGGTTCTGCTCCAGCATGATCTCGGTAGCCGCAAGCCCCGAGACACGCGGCATGTTGAGGTCCATCAGCACGACATCGGGGACATGTTCCCTTGCAGCCGTTAGCGCGTCCTCGCCGTTGGTCGCGGTCGCAATCACGTCGATATGCTCGAATGTTTCCAGAAACCCCCGGACGCCCTCGATGACAAGCGGATGGTCATCGGCCAAAAGCACACGTATCTTCTGTGCCATGTCAGGCAGTCTCCTTCTTGGATGGCTCGGGCTTGTCAGTGCTTGCCGACAGCAGATGGGTGATCGGAAGGGTCGCCTCGACAACGGTGCTGCCGGGGGTCGAGAGGACCCGCAGCGTGCCGTTCAGATGCTCCACCCGCTCGGACATGTTCCGCATGCCAAGGCCCCGGTTGTTCTTCTGGCGGCCCTGCGGCATGCCCTTGCCGTTGTCCTCGATCCGCATGGTCGCGCCGTGGCGGTGACCAAAGAGCTTGAGACTGACCTCGGTGGCCCCTGCATGTCGTTCGATATTGGTCAGCGCCTCCTGTGCCACCCGGTAGAGCGCGATCTTCGCGTCATTGGTCATCCGGTTGCGGAAGACCACGGTCTCGAACCGCGTCCTGATGCCGGTGCGGATGGAAAACTCGTCCGTCAGCGCCTTGAGCGCCGGGCCAAGTCCCAGATCGTCAAGCACACCCGGACGCAGATCACGGCTGATGCGGCGCACTTCCTGGATGGCGGTGTTGAGGCCTTGGGTGCCCTTTTCGATCCCGTCCGAGATGCCGCCTTTGCCGGTTTTCAGGCGTCGGGCTGTGATGTCGAGCGCATAGCGTACACCGACAAGGATCTGGCTGATCCCGTCATGCAACTCTCGCGCCACGCGGCCGCGTTCCTCCTCCTGGGTGTCGAAAACGCGCTGGGTGAGTGCCTTGAGCTTGGCATCGGCCAGCCGCCGCTCGCGGGTGTTGATCAGCAGGCCGGAGATGAAGACCGAAAGAAGGGCGATCAATGTGATGGCGACGATCCAGCGGAAGGTGCGCGATATCCGCGCTTCGGTATCTGCACGGGCTGCGGCCACATCCCGGATCACGTCGTCAATCCAGATGCCGGTCCCCACTGCCCATCTCCAATCCTGCAGTCCCACCACGTAGGAGTACATCTCGGCGGTCTCGCCGGTTGATGGCTTGGGCCAGTTGTAGCGGTGATAGCCGCCACCCTGACGCGCGGCTGCGATCAGGTTCTGGACCACCAGATCGCCATTGCGGTCCTCGGCATCAATCCAGTTCTTGCCGATGAGGTAGGTCTGCTTGGGGCTGACCAGATTGTTGCCCTCATAGTCATAGACGAAAAAGAAGCCGTCATTGCCGTAGTTCATGGCCGACAGCACCTGGGTCACGCGCAGCTTGGCCTCTTCGTCGTCGGGTGCGGCGCGGCCATAGATATGGGTGATCGAGGTCCGGGCGAGGCTCATGTAGTTCACAAGTTCGGCCTGCTTGGCCTCCAGCAGCTTGTCTTCCAGCAACCGGATTTCCTGCTCGGACAGGGCGCGTGCCTGATAGACCACAAGGGTCGAGATGGCGGCGACCGCCAGAATGAGGGGCAGGGTGGCCAGCAGGAAGAGCTTTCGCCCGTAGCTCAGTTCCAGTCTGAACCAATGCTCACGGCGCGCGGCTTCATCCTTGGATGACTGCTGATCCTGCACGCGGTCCGATACTCCCTACACACCGATAAAATGGGAGGATATATTGTGTGCAGGGGCAATTCCAACGCTTTGTGTAAAATACGTGTTAATACGGATTTATCTGACCCATGAGAGACACTAGGGTCACCCCACCAATTCGATCCGCCCGTGTCAAGGCGCGGGCAATAACGGGAGGACAATAATGGATCGTCGTTCATTTCTGAAAAACTCTGCACTTGGCGGCTCGGCCGTTGCAGCCACATCGCTGGCCGCACCTGCTCTGGCGCAAGGCACCCGGAAGCTGACCATGGTCACATCCTGGGGCCGCGGTCTCGCAGGGGTTTTCGACAGTGCCCAGTACTGCGCCGATGCCATCAATGCGATGTCCGATGGCGCGCTTGAGGTCGAGATCAAGGCAGCAGGCGAGCTTGTCGGCGCGTTCGAGGTCTTCGACGCCGTATCATCGGGTCAGGCGGACATGTATCACGCCGCCGACTACTACTTCATCAACCAGCATCCGGCTTATGCGTTCTTCACCTCCGTGCCCTTCGGCATGACGGCGCAGGAACTGCAGAACTGGTACTACCATATGGGCGGTCACGAGCTGCATGACGAGCTGGGCGAGGTGTTCAACCTCAAATCCTTCCTCGCAGGCAACACCGGCGCGCAGGCAGGTGGCTGGTTCCGCAAGGAAATCACTTCGGCCGAGGATTTCAACGGTCTGAAATTCCGCATGCCCGGCCTTGGCGGTCAGGTGCTGGGTGAACTGGGCGCATCGGTACAGAACCTTCCCGGTGCGGAAGTCTATCAGGCGCTGGCCTCTGGCGCGCTTGACGGAACCGAGTGGATCGGCCCCTGGGCGGATGAGAAAGCCGGTTTCCAGGAGATCACCAAGACCTACTATACCGCTGGTATGCATGAGCCGGGCGCGGGCCTGTCGCTTGCCACCAACCGGGAGGTATTTGACAGCCTGTCGCCTGCCCATCAGGCAATTATCGAGAACACCTCTGCGGCGGCACACTCGATCAATCTGGCCCTCTTCCTCGCCAATAACGGTGCGGCTCTTGAGCGTCTGCAGTCAGGTGGCGTGAACATCCTGGAATTCCCTGACGCGGTCTGGGACAGCTTCGGTGGTGCGGCTGCCAAGGTGAACGAGCAGTACATGGGCGATGAGCTCTATGCGAAAATTCATGCCTCCTATCAGGACAGCATGAAGAAATCGTCGGCCTGGATCCAGAAATCCTCGGGCACATACACGGCACAGCGCGACCGCGTTCTGGGCTAAGCGAAGCGATCTGCAAACTTTCCCTCCCCGGACCAGCCGGGGAGGGTTCAAGCTGCTCGACAGAGGCGGCGTGGGCGAGGAAACATTCTCATGCTTGATGGGCTGATCTGGTTTTTCACCAACCTTTTCATGGGCTTCGTGAATATTTTTAAAGCGATATACACGGCACCGACCTGGCTGAACTGGGGCGACAAGACCAATCTGGGCACCTTCATCTATTATGGCGGATCGGTCGAGTTTTTTTTCGTGGTCCTCGATCTCTTCCTTCTCGTTCTGGTGATCGGGCTGATCTACCGCAACTTCCTGTGGGGGGTCGTACGGGTTCTGGAGGGGTTTGCCAACACCACCGGCCGGTTCTTCGCCTGGGCCGGGCTGGCGATGGTTCTCCAGCAGATCATGATCATCTTCCTGCAACGGATCTTCCGGGTGTCGGAAATCTCTTTCGGCCCGTTCGGCACGGTCTTCACTCGTGATCTGAGCTGGTGGTCAGAAGAACTCAAGCTTTATAACGCAATGATCGTAACCCTTTGCTGCGCCTATACTTTCGTGCAAGGCGGCCATGTGCGGGTCGATCTGTTCTATGCCGGGATGCGGCATGGATCGAAGCGGGTGGTGGACATGCTGGGCTCGCTCTTCTTCATCATGCCGGTGGCCGTCATCACCTGGCTTTTCGGCTGGTTCTTCCTGTGGCGGCATCTGGTGACGCCCAAGATCAACACCACCGAAAAGCTGGAGATCATCGCGCGCAAATCCAAGCTGATGAAATGGAATGTGGAGACCATAGGCTTCTCGCCAAACGGGTTTGATGCCTATTTCCTCTTCAAGGTGCTGCTGGTGGCCTTTGCGGGCATGATGTTCATCCAGGCCTGCGCGTTCTTCTACCGCTCTCTGCTTGAATATCTCGAAGGGCCAGAGAGCGCGGGCAAGTATCTCGACAAAGACCAACTCGAAGACGACCTGGCTGAAACGGTCGCTGAAATCCACTAGGGGTAGGGCATATGTTATTCGGACTTGATGGCGTCGAGATCGGCCTGATCATCGTATTTGCCTGCCTGTTCTCGGGCATCATGTCGGGCTTTCCGGTGGCCTTCGCCATCGGCGGATCGGCCCTGATTTCCTTCGCCATCATTGCCTCGCTCGACTCCTCGGGCCTGCTGGTCAAGGAGGTGCTCGACACGTCGAGTGTGGAATACCAGGCGCTGATTGCCGAAGGCGTCAAACGCGAGGCGATCAGTCATTTCCGATACCCTGAATTGCCGCAGGTGACCGAGGCCCTGCTCGCGGGTGGGTGGGAGACGGTGCTGAACCGCAACCTGTCCTTCATCGTCAACCGGATGAACGAGCGGGTGCTGGGCGGCCCGTCCATCGAGACCCTGCTGGCCGTTGCTATGTTCGTCCTGATGGGCATCACGCTGGAACGTTCCAAGATTGCCAATGACCTGCTGACCACCATGGCGCGGGTCTTCGGCCCGCTGCCCGGCGGGCTGGCTGTTTCGATTGTTGTGGTCGGCGCTTTCCTGGCGGCCTCCACCGGGATCGTTGGTGCGACAGTCGTCACCATGGGGCTGCTCGCGCTGCCCACGATGCTGCGCAACAACTATTCACCTGAACTGGCTACAGGCGTCATTGCGGCCTCGGGCACGCTGGGGCAGATCATCCCGCCCTCGATTGTGATCGTGCTGCTGGGCACACTGGCGGGCGATCTTTATGCAACCGCGCAGGAGGAACGCGCGGCCAGCGTGGGGTGTTCGGATGCGCTCACCTATCTGGGCGAGCCTGCGGTCCTGTCGGTCGGCACGCTCTTTCAGGCGGCGATCATTCCGGGTGTCATGCTGGCTGTGCTTTATGCGGCCTATGCCTTCGGCTTTGCCCTTCTGCGGCCCGAGAAGGCGCCGCCGATCCCGGCCGCCGATCAGGTTGAGCGTGGCGGTGGACGCTATCATGGCCTGATCTGGTTCCTTGCCGTGCCCATCGGCATAATTGTCGTTGCCATTGGCATGAGCAATTTCAATCTGGCGGGCTCGCAGTCGCTTCAGGTCAGTTCCATCGCGGCCCAGACGCAGGAGCTTGATCTGCGCACCAATGTCAGCGACAGCTGCAAGGCCTCGATGATCGAGTTGCACGGGCAGGAGCGCTGGGACGCATCTGTCGCGTTGCAGGAGGTCGTTAATGCTGCCGGTGGCGCGCAGTCGCAGGAAGATCGCGAACTGAGCCCCGAGGAACTGGTGCAGGCGCGGCTGGCGCTTCTGGAGAATGCGGCCCCCATCGGAACCGGCGTTCTGATCGTGACGGTCCTTCTGGCACTTGTGCTGACAACGGCCTGGGGGGTTGCGCCGACCGCCTCGCCGGGACCGCTGCTGATTGGTGCCGGGGCGATTGCGGTCATGCTGTTGCTGGATGTCTTTGCCATCGGACCGCTGACCTCGCCCGGTGTCACACTGCTGATCCTTCTGATCCCGTTCGCGGTGCTCTGCTATGGCTTGAAATTCGCGGCTGCCCGGATCGGGCAGAACGAGCTGCTGCGCGTCGTCTTCCCGCCGCTGGTGCTGATCGTGGCGGTCCTCGGCTCGATCCTGGGCGGCATCACCAACCCGACACCGGCTGCCGCACTTGGCGCGGGCGGGGCGATCATGCTGGCCGCCTATCGCAAGCTGGAGGAACAGCAGAAATCCGGCCGCATCATCATCATGGCCACCTTTGCCATGGTCATCATGCTGCTTTTCGGGGTGAATTTCGATCTGCGCGTGAATATCGAGGAGGTCAGTTTCGAGAACTGGGTCGCCTATCTGATCGCGCAGGCCGCCTATATCTTCGCCATGGGCGGGCTGGTCTATGCGTGTTTCGTGCTCTATGGCGGCCGTGTGCTGAGCCCGGTGGTGCGCGAGACCGCCAAGGTCACCTCGATGGTCTTTGCAATCCTCATCGGCAGCCAGATGCTCAACCTCGTCGTGATCTCGTTTGGCGGTGAGCACTACATTCAGGAGTTCCTGCGCTCGTTTGACCGCGAATGGCTGGTTTTCCTGATCGTGATGCTGGTGCTCTTCATCCTCGGCTTCGTCCTCGACTTCCTGGAGATCATCTACATCGTTATCCCGATTGTCGGCCCCGTCATCTATGGTGGCACGATGGATCCCAAATGGGTGACGATCATGATCGCGGTGAACCTGCAGACGAGCTTCCTCACCCCACCGTTTGGCTTCGCGCTCTTCTATCTGCGCGGTGTGGCCCCTGCGAGTGTCACCACCGGCCACATCTACCGCGGCGTGATCCCCTTCGTGCTGATCCAGGTGGCGGGACTGGCGCTCTTGTGGAGCTTCCCGTCGATCGTGACCATCGTGCCGGACCTGCTGGCGCGGTAACTATCTGACGCCACACCCGCATTTGAAAGTGGGTGTGGCCTGAGTTCGGGCGGATTGAAGCGGCTCGCTCACCCTGTCCCCGACACTCCAAGCTGTTTTGCAGAAGATCGCACAGATCGGGTATCATAACCGCATAGGTTGATTTCGCTGCCTGAAACGCGTCGGTATCTGTCGATTAATTGTCAAAACTGCATTTTGTGAGGTTTCCATGTCTGCTTTAGAGAATATTACCCGCTTTGCCGAACCGGCTTTCAAATGGATTGGTTGGGTTGGAGGACTTCTAATAACCGTCCTCACACTGGCCTTCTTTGCCGGAGATCATTGGACAACCTGGTCGAAGGTGAGGCAAGCAGAGAAAGAGGGTACCGTATTGTTCGCCAGCGCGGATTTCGCTGATGAATTGTCGGCAAGATTGGACGGCCTTGAAAGGGCACTTGGCCGGACAGACAGCGCCGATGGAAGTGTCACGACGAGGGTTGATCAGTTGGCGGGCCATGTGGGTCGCAACCGTGATCGGTTAGCCGTCGTGGAGACGGCTGTCTCTCAAATGATCACGACTGACGATGTAGAGGGCATTGTTTTGGACGCGAGTGCCGGATCGGACCCAAAGCTGGTCGTGCAGTCCGGGGAAGTTGAAATTCACTATGAAAATCAACCTGAACTGTTGATGGACAGCTACGATGCGGATGGGCACTGCATTGCGGGCGAGCGCGCATATCGGGGAATTGTCAAAGCCTGGCAACCATTTGATCAGGAGTTCAAGCTCGAGCCCAAGGTCGTCATGGGCCTGTCGTCGTTGGGGGTCGATCACAAAAGCGAGCTTCGAATTGACCTGGTGGTCAACACTGTCAAGAAGGACGGCTTTTTCTACAGCTTCTACACTTGGTGCAACACACGGGTGTATGCGGCGAGAGGGGCTTGGGTTGCTGTTGGCCAATAGCCCGGCAGATGTGCCGCGCTTACAGGGATGGGTTAGCTCTCGAAGGACCGGGCCATCCGCGCAGGTTGGCTACTTCGCCGTATCCGGCAGATATATCGCCGCGACCTGCTCTGCGATCGGATCGTTTTCGAGCGGCTGTTCCGCCGGTGCGGTTTCGGAGCCGTCCGTCCGGCGCCATTGGCCGCTCTTGAAGATCTGCAGGGGCCGGTAGCGTGCCTTGTAGTCCATCTTGCGCGAGCCCGGCACCCAGTAGCCCAGATAGACGTAGTCCAGACCCGCATCGCGGGCGATGTCGATGTGATCGAGGATGATATAGGCTCCGAGGCTGTCATTCGCGCGTGTCGGCTCGAAGAACGAATAGACCATCGAGAGACCGTCCGAGAGCACATCCGTCAGGCAGACAGCGATCAGGTCGCGGCCCTGGGGCGTCTCCTCGTAGTATTCGACGACGCGGCTGGGGACGGGGGTTTCCTCGATCATCGCGGCGAATTCGTAGATATCCATATCCGCCATGCCGCCATCGGAGTGGCGGCTGTCGAGATACCGGCGGAAGAGGTCGTACTGATCCTCGGTGGCCCAGGGCGCGCGCGCCTCGCGGATCAGATGCCGGTTGCGTTTCAGAACCCGTTTCTGGGACTTTGACGGCGCGAACTCATTGACAACGATCCGGGCCGACATGCACGCGACGCAATCCGCGCAGGAGGGACGATAGAGAACGTTCTGGGAGCGCCGAAAACCCTGGCGTGAGAGGACATCATTGAGGTCCTGTGCCCGGTCGCCCTGCAGCGCCGTGAAGAGCTTGCGCTCGACCTTGCCGTCGAGATACGGGCAGGGCTGGGGAGCCGTCACATAGAATTGCGGCGTTTGTGGCAGCGAATGGCGCATCTTCGTAAGCAGTTTCCCTTGGTTACGAAGATGCTAACAGGCAGCCGCAAGTTTAGGCAATCTTTAATCGATTGGACGATTAATGATCGCCGTGCCGAGCACCAGATCGGGCAGGTTTTGCCCGCGCGCCGTCGCGAGAATGGCAATCGCGCTGAGCAACCAGCCAACAAAAGTGGCCGTCACCAGCAACATTGCGCCCGAATGGATCGCTGCGGTCTGGGTGTCGAACGTGTCGCCATCATGGGCGCGATACTGGATGCCCAGAAACCGCATTCCGGGTGTGGCCGACCATTTTGCCAGCGACACGGTGCGGTAGCCGAATGCAAAGGCCAGAAAAACCAGCGGAGCCATCAGAAAGCCAAGGCCCAGCGTGAAGACGCCGATCAGGATGATGGTGAAAAGACCCGCGACCGAGATCAGAAGGCCGTCAACCACCCAGGCCACGATGCGCCTGAAGAGGACGCCCTTGTAGAACTGGCGGTCGTAATCCGGGTCGGGCAGGCCGCTTGCGGGAGTGAAATATGACATATCGGTCATTTGGGACTGTCCATCGTTGAGATCAAGGTGAAACTGGGGCGTCCTGCCTGCGGGAAGGGGTGCAGGCAGGACGGATCCGGATCAGGCGATGATTTCGCCGTTGTCCGGTGTGCGGTTGGTGCGCTCCGACATGAACTGGTCGAACTCGGACTTGTCCTTTGCCTGACGCAACCGGTCGAGGAACCCGCGGAAGGCAGTCTGCTCTTCTTCGAGACGTTTCAGCGTTTCGTCACGGTAAGCGTCAAAGGCCGTATTGCCGGTAGACCGCATGGCAAGCTTGCGGTTGGGGCGATTGCGGCAGGTGAGGGACATTTTGTTGCTCCAGATCATGTAAAAGAGAAGGGCGAGGCCCAGAGGCCAGATGAATATGAACCCAAGGACCATTGCAGCGATCCAGGCCCCCTTACCACGCGCGTCCAACCAGGCCTCGGCATTGGACAGCCATTCAGAGAGGGTGTGCATTCCGGTGTTCCTTTCCAATGTAAATGTAATTCACATTAACATATTTTGGGATGCAGGGTCCATGGTTCAAGAGGGCACCCGAAATTATTTTCACGAAACTGTGTTTGCGACCTTCGGCCATAGGGTGCTTTTCGCGTAACCGTTTAGGAAATTTGACACAACTTGGACAGAACTGACACATTCCTGACCAATTGGAGTGTATATCCTCCCCGAACTTTCTTGCGAGCGACGAGCCGCGGAGGTTAGAGACTTGCGTTAGCCCGTGCCAATTCGCGCGGGTTTGTTTTGAGAGTGAGGGAATATTGGTATGAAGAACACAACAATTGCTGCTGCAATCGGTCTTTTGCTGAGCGCGGGAACGTCCTTTGGACAGGACGTGAAGATAACACCGAACATGACCAACGCGTCGATTTCGATCAATGGTGAGAACATCACCATCGAGCGCAATCAGGACACCAACAACCGTCTGGACACCGAGTTTACCAAGACGTCACGGGCCTGTCCTCCGTTCTGCATTCATCCGATGTCCGCCGGTGAAGGTGTTGAAACAGTCGGCGAGATCGAACTGATCGAGTTTCTCGACACATATGTTGCCGCAGGCGAAGGCCTGCTGATCGACAGCCGGATCCCGGCCTGGTTCGAGAAGGGCACCATTCCGGGGGCGATCAACATCCCGTTCTCGACCCTCGACCCGAAGAACCAGTATCGCGACGAGATTTTGCAGGCACTCGGGGCCGTGAAAAACGGTGACACATGGGACTATTCGGGTGCGACCGAGTTGCTGATGTTCTGCAACGGTCCCTGGTGTGATCAGTCACCGCGCGCGATCCGCAATCTGCTTGATGTCGGCTATCCGGCCGAGAAAATCCGCTACTATCGCGGCGGAATGCAGCTTTGGCTGCTCCTGGGGCTGAACACGGCCGCAGGCTAGAGGGAGTGAGAGTTATAGGTATGAACATTGTCAAACTGACAGGCACGGGGCTGCTCGCGATGCTGATTGCAGGCGCTGGTGCCGCACAAACCGCCGATCCCAAGATGCGAAGCCTGACGTCCAACGTTCTGGCCGGGATCAATGGCATCAAGGAGCCCAAGACGCCGGTGGAAGCCGCCGAGCCCGGAGACATTCAGGAGATCGTCCAACAGGCGATTGCCGAAGGCCAGTCCGACGAATATCTCGAAGCACTTCTTGAGGAAGCTGTCGAGAAGGGCGAGATCGAAATCACAGACGGTCTGAGAACCACCGATGGTGAGGTCGATACCCGCACGCTTCTGTCCACTCTGGTCAAGCAGTCGCTTGACGGCGAGACGGAAGAGGGCGCGCTGGAGGCTGAGGCCGCCGTTGGCGAGGATCGTTATCATGTGGTTGAACCCGGCGACAGCTTGGCCGCGATTGCGCTTCAGTACTACCAGAATGCGCAGGACTACCCGCGTATCTTCGAGGCCAACCGAGATCAGGTGTCCCGCCCCGATCTGATCAATGTCGGACAGCGCCTGCTGATCCCCGGCTGAATTCCTGCGCCGGGCGGGAGCAATCCTGCCCGGTGGCTTACTCGTCCCGCTCGATCAGGCCAAGCCCGCGCAAGTAGATGCCGACACCGCTTTCCAGCAGATCCTCAGCCGAGAACGGGCTCTTGGTGCCGGGCTCGCCACGTGCAAACAGTTCCACCACCCCGTGCGACAGTGCCCAGATATGCTGGCTGACCATGTTGGCAGGCGGGCGTTTGTCCTCGGGCATATGCTGGGACAATTCGCGGGCGGCATTGGACAGAACGCCGAAGGCGCGGTCCGAGAGGGTTTTCAACTCGGGGCTGCTGGCAAACGACACACCGCTCTCGAACATCGTGATATAATGGCCGGGGAACCTGCGGGAGAAGGCCAGATAAGCCCGGCCCGTGGCCTCGAACGCCGCCAGCGCCGAGGGTTGTCCCGTCTCGTAGGCATGTTCCATCAGATCGGCGAAAATCTCGAAACCCTGGCGCGCGGCTTCCTCGATCAGGTCTTCACGCCCCTTGAAATGCCTGTAGGGAGCGGCAGCGCTGACACCGGCTTGCCGCGCGGCCTCTGCCAGGGTGAAGCCTTGCGGGCCTTTCTCGACCACCAGCGCAAGCGTTGCATCGACCAATGCCTGCTTGAGATTGCCGTGGTGATAGCCCTTGCGGCCCTTTGCGCTGTCTCGTGCCATATGTGACATATCGGGCCTTTCGGCGCCGCCGCAACCTAAACCAGCCCGATTGCAGCCGGTGTGCCGCTGATTTCGACATCAGGTGCCGCCACGTTACGCCCCTTGTAGTCGATCTGCGAGAGAACCGAACGAATGGCCGCCAGACGCGCGCGTTTCTTGTCATCCGTGCGAATGGCGGTCCAGGGGGCGATGTCGGTATGGGTCCGGGTCAGCGTCTCGGTGATCGCATCCGTATAGGCGTCCCATTTCGACAGGCCCGCCACGTCGATCTTTGAGAGCTTCCACTGTTTCAGCGGGTCCTTCTCGCGCGACAGGAAACGGCGGAGCTGCTCGGCCCGGCCCACCGTCAGCCACAGCTTGAAGAGTTGCACGCCGTCATTGACCAGCATGTTCTCGAAATCAGGGGCTTGGGCGAAAAACTCCTCCCGCTGGTTGTCCTCGCAGAAGCCGAAGACATGCTCCACCACGCCGCGATTGTACCAGGACCGATCAAAGAAGACGATCTCGCCCGCGCTTGGCAGGTGCTGAATGTAGCGCTGGAAGTACCACTGGCTGCGTTCCGCATCCGACGGCTTGGAGAGCGCCACGACGCGGGCGCCGCGAGGATTAAGATTTTCACGGAAGCGCTTGATTGTGCCGCCTTTTCCGGCGGCATCCCGTCCTTCGAAGACAATCACGATCCGTGCGCCGGTGGTCTTGACCCATGTCTGCATCTTGACCAGTTCGATCTGCAATGCGTCGATCTCGTCGTAATAGGCGTCCTTGTCCTGCATCTCCTTGTAGGGATAGTCCGGGTTCAGGATGTCGCGCTTGTCCGCATCCCTGATGGCTTCGCGGATCGCATCCGGGGCCTCATCGTTGTAGAAACGTGAAATCCCTCCATCGAGCGGTTTCTTGTTTTTGGCCATGGGCAGTCTCCTCGCTGGTTCGAAAACCATACTGGAAAGCGATTTCGGTGCAATGGGTTAGCTGGCGGGGCTCAATCGGGTGAGGGCCGTGACAAGGGCGTCGGTCTGCGTATGGTGGATCATGTGACCGGCGCCCTCGATCCGCTGATAGGCTGACAGGCGCGGCAACTGGTTCGCCAGCTTGTCGGAATGGATCGGTGCGGGCACGGAGAGATCGTCCGATCCATGGATCAGTTCCACGGGCAGGTCGAGCCCCGGATAGCGCGGCACCATGGCGCGCACCTGTGCCTTCAACGCCCTGATATCATGGGCATTGGCCTGTACGGAAGGTGGCTGCAGGGACAACTCGACGCCCAGCCTGGGTCCGTATTGCTCTGGCGGCGCTTCAGGTTTGAAAACACCGGAGATGGCGCTCTCGACGTAGGATGTCGAGATCAGCCGTGGCAGCAGGCTGGAGGCAAAGCCGCCAAAGACCGGATTTCCGGTCACGGCATAGATCTTGTCCACGCCACCCTCCCAGACTTGACTTGGCGCGCCGAGCAGGATCAGCCCCGACAGCGTCTCCGGTGCATCCAGCGCCCAGGTGAGTGAGACCGAGCCGCCATAGCTGTGGCCTGCCAGAACCGCGCCTTCAAAGCCGAGTTCCAGCGCGGCCTTGCGCAGCAATCCGGCCTGAACGGACAGACGCTCTCCGTCCTTTGCCGGGCGGTCGGAAAATCCGTGACCGGGACGGTCCATCACGAGCACGCGGTGGGTTCTGGCCATCTCGCGCGCCGGTCCCATGGTCCAGTCGCGCAGGTTGCCGCCCGCACCATGGATTGCAATCGCGGGCGGACCGTCGCCGAGGATTTCATAGTGGACGGTCAGGCCATCCACATCGATGAACTGCCCGGTCGGTTCGGGCCTCCTTGGCGGCTTCACCAGCCCCCAGAATGCGACGCCTGCCATGCCAAGCCCTCCCAGTACAACCGTTCGCCGCCTAACCACCAATGTCCTCCAGCCGGAACTTGGTGGTCTGGTAGATCTGGTTGATCCAGTTGCCATAGAGCAGATGTCCGTGCGACCGCCAGCGGTTCTCGGGCGGCTGGTTCGGGTCATCTCCGGGATAGTAGTTGATCGGCACGTTGATCGGCTCACCATTGGCGACGTCGCGGTCATACTCACCCTTCAACGTCTCGCTGTCATATTCGAGATGGTTGAACATGTAGAGCGCACGGTGTTTCACATCCTCGACCAGACAGGCCCCGACATCGGGCGAATGCATCAGGGTCACGAGATCGGGTGAGGCCTCGATATCGGCCTCGCGCATTTCGGTCCAGCGGCTGACCGGCACGACGAAATCATCCGAGAACCCGCGCAGATAGGGCGAGGCGGGGGCCAGGTTGCGGTGCCGGAAACAGCCAAAGGCCTTGGCGTCCAGCATGTCCTTATGAACCCCGTGGAAATGGTTCATCATCGCCATGCCGCCCCAGCAGACCCCCATCGTGTGATGCACATTTGTCTGGGTCCACTCGAAGATCTCGCGCAGCTCGGCGTAATACGTCACCTCGTCGAAATCGAGATGCTCGATCGGCGCGCCGGTGATGATCAGTCCGTCAAACTTGCGGGGCCGCGCCTTCGAGAAGGGCTGGTAGAAAGCCTCCATATGTCTGGCGGAGGTGTTGCGGGTCTCATGGCCCGACATGCGGATGAGCGTCAGGTCGATCTGCAAGGGCGTGGCACCGATGACGCGGGCGAACTGCGTCTCGGTCTCGGCCTTCTTGGGCATCAGGTTGAGCAGGCCGATCTGCAGGGGCCGGATATCCTGCCGGGCCGCCGTTTCCTCGGACATGACCATGACGCCTTCGGACAGAAGAACGTCATGGGCGGGCAGGGTCTGCGGGATCTTGATCGGCATCGAAACATCTTTTCTGCGTTTACTACGGTCCCGAGACCTAAGACGAACCGGCGCGCATCACAAGAATGATCTCGGGATCGTGAGGACGGGGGTCAGCCAAGTCCGACCCGCATGGCGGTTTGCTTCACCGGTCCGGGACCGGACAGAAGGTGAAGACCCCTGCGGCGCAGGTCACGCAGGCTCTGATTTTGCGCCAGCGCTGCCCTGTTCAGCATGTCAACGCCCAGAACCCGTGCTGAAACCTCGGCGTGCCGCTTGCGATGATAACGGGAGAGCAGGGTGGCGCTGCCGATATCCTCACCCTTGTTACGGGCTTCACCGACCAGGTCCCGCAGGCAGGCGAGATCAGCCAGGCTCATGTTGAGGCCCTGCGCCCCGATCGGCGGCACCACATGTGCGGCTTCGGCAACCAGTGCGGTGCGGTGCGCGTCCATCCGACCGGCAAGCTGGGAGATGATCGGCCAGGCGACCCGTTTGCTGGTCAGCTTGAGCGGGCCGAGGACGCTGCAGGATCGCTCTGTCGCGGCCCCACTGAAGGCTGCGTCATCAAGAACCAGAAGTGTCGCGATCTCCGGGCCGCGATCCATCCAGACCACCGCCGAATTGTCGCCCGGAAGCGGGACGAGGGTGAAGGGCCCCCCGGTGCGGTGCAGCTCGGTCGAGACATTCTCATGGGGTTGCGGGTGGGACACCGTGAAGACAAGCGCCTTCTGGCCATAGTCCCAGCGGCGGACCGGAATACCGGAGGCCTCACGCACGAAACTGTTACGCCCATCGGCTCCGATCAGAAGTCGGGCGCGGATCTGCTGACCGGTCGAAAGCCGGACGATGACCTCGTTCAGGCGGGTCGTGATGCGGGTTATGCGGGCGGGGGCGATCAGTCGCGCCCAGTCCATCTTGCCCGCATGTCCGACCAGCGTCTTGCGGATCTGCCAGTTCGGCAGATTTGAGCCGAAACTGTCATGTCCTATCTCGGCCGCGGTGAAATCGGCGCTCTCGCGAACACCGTTTTCGCGCCCTCCCGCATCCAGCAGGCGCATCACCTTCAGGTCAGTGGCATTTCGAGACATCTCGTCCCAAAGACCGGCCTCCTGAAAAAGCTCTATGGCGGGTCTGAGAAATGCGGTGCTGCGCAGATCGGCCCCGTCTGCTGTTCCGTCGGTGATCAGCGGGGCAAGATCGACGCAGATGCAGGAAAACCCCGCCGCCCCGAAGATGTTGAGCGCGGCCAGTCCCGCCACTCCACCGCCCGCGATCAGAATATCTGTCTCTAGTCTGTCCATGGCGCAAAGCTAGTGCAGTGTCCCTAGCGGGGAAAGAGCGTGCGGGTCAGGTGTGACAGAAAGCCCGTGAGATCGGGGGTGGAGGCGTGGATATAGGGTGCCTCGGTTGGCGGGCCGACATGCACGGTGCGCAGACCGAGCCTGTGGGGAACCTCCAGATTGCGCGCCTCGTCCTCGAACATCGCGGCTTTCACGGGGTCAATCGGGTCCTTGCCGAAAATCTGCGCATAGGCGTGCGGTTCGGGTTTGGGATGAAATCCGGTGTCCTCGATCGAATAGACCGCATCGAAGCTGTCGGAAAGCCCGCGCGCGGCACTCACCCGCTCCGCATGCCGACGGGAGCCATTGGTGAAGATGATCTTGCGCCCCGGCAGGGCGGCAATCGCAGAGCGCAGACCCTCGTCGGGGGCCAGGTGATCGAGCGAGATATCGTGAACCGCGCTCAGAAACGGCTCAGGCGCCATGTCATGTTCACGCATCAGCCCGTTCAGCGTGGTGCCATGGGTTTGCCAATAGGTCCGGCGCAATGTCTGAGCCTCGGGCTCGCTTAGCGACAACAGATCCATGATGAATTCTGTCATCCGGGTCTGGATCTGATCGAAAAGACGCGCCGAGGGCGGGTAGAGCGTGTTGTCGAGATCGAAGACCCAGGTGGTCACGTTCGAGAAGGGGTTCATGTTCATGGTGCCTTCGATACTTAGCGACCGGCCTGATCTCAAGGCTGAACAAAGGTGGCGGACTCGACGAAGGGCTGCGGGTTGGATAGCGTGCAGTCATTGCAGAACAAGGAATGCCCTCCCGTGACGACAGCACCTCTGAAAGACGCCTATGATCTGGTGCTCCAATCCATAGATGCGGGGGAATTTCTTCCCGGTGACCGTCTGGTCGAGTCAGAACTTGCCGACAGGTTCGGCGTCTCCCGCACCCCCATTCGCGAGGCTTTTCAACGCCTTGAGACCCAAGGCGTGCTGACCCGTGACGGGCGTTCGCTGATCGTCTCGGCGCTCGATCACAACCAGTTGGGAGAGCTATACGTGGTGCGGGCGGAGCTTGAAGGGCTTGCAGCGCAACTCGCCGCCCAACATGCGGCCCCCGAGGAGATCAAGGTTCTCAGCACGATGGTCACCCAGGACCGCGCACTGGTGGATGATCCCAAGGCGCTCTCAAGGGCCAACCGGCGGTTTCACCGGCAGATCCACCTGGCGAGCCATAACCGCTACCTCATCCAGCAGCTTGAGATGGTGCACCGTTCGATGGCACTTCTCACCAACTCGTCCTTCGAGCAGGGCGGGCGACCCGAGGTGGCGCTTGACGAGCATCAGGCGATCGTGGACGCGATCGCGAAGCGGGATCGCGAAGCCGCCGATGAGGCCGCGCGGACCCATATCTCGATTGCCTATGAGACCCGTCTGAAGCTCGGCGCGGAAGGCATCTGAGACACCCCGGATGGGCCGCCTCGTCCTTCATATTGGGATGCACAAGACCGGCAGCAGCTCGATCCAGCGGTTTTTCTCGCGGAACCGGCATCTGCTTCGCATGCTTGGTGTCAGCTATCCCGATGCGTTTGCACCCGACGGCAAGCGTCTGTCAAAGCACAATAATCTCTTTGAGGCGATGTCGCATGAGAAAGACATGGGCGAGCCACATCCGGTCTACGGGCCGTCCGAGACAATGATTGTAGAGCTTGCGGACGAGGTGCGCAGATCGAAGGTCACTCTCATCAGTGCGGAGGGTCTGTCGGGCGAATTTGACATCTTCGCTGAGCGATTTTCGGTATTGAGGGACCGGGTCCCGGTCACTGTGATCGTCTATCTGCGCAGGCAGGACGACTGGATCCGCTCGTTTCATGCACAGATGGTCCGGATGGGCGAAATGCGGAGCCTGCCGGAGTTTCTGGAGGACCCGGACGTTCAACGGCATCTCGACTATGCCGACCTGCTCGGACGATGGGAGACGGCGCTTGGGCGTGACACGCTTCAGGTCGAGATTTTTCCGCCCCGCGACAATCTCTTGCAGAGCTTTCTTAAAGCGGCGAGCTTGCCGAGGTGGCTGGCCTGTCTTCCATATGCAAAGGCACATGTGAACCGGTCGGAGTTCAAGTCAGACGCGCCCTTGCCCGATGCGTTCATGAACCGGTTCAACGAGGGGAACGAGTGGATCAGGCGGACCTTTCGGCCCGACCTGACAACGCTCTTTTACTGACCCTATGGCTCAGATGTTGAGCTGGTAGGAGGCGGGCGTGTAGGTGAACCCGTCTCCTGACGCCTCGACATAGCCCAAGGCGGGATAGGGCATGTGATAGCCGGTGAACGGGATCTTGTCGGCGGCGATCATGCCGAAAAGCTCGCGCCGGGTCGCCGTTGCCTGATCCGCGTCGGCATCGAAGGAGAAGCTCCAGTCCGGTCGCTGGAGGGCAAGCACGAAATGGTTGGCCGCATCGGCGGTCAGCAACAGGCGCTGGCCGTTGCTTTCAATGTGATAGGCCATGTGGCCGGGGGTGTGACCGAAGGCTCCGACGGCTTCAATGCCGCTGACAACAGCATCGCCGGGATTGATGAAGGTGGTCTTCTCCGCCAGAGGGACGACCATGGACTGAACCATGGTATAGATCCGCTCGGCAGGCGTGCCGACGCGATCCTGGCTGGACCAGAAATTGTACTCATCCGCACCCATGACATAGCGGGCGTTGGGGAATGCAGGTGCATCGCCTTCCATGAGCCCGCCGATATGGTCGGGATGCATATGGGTGATCACCACGACATCGACCTGATCGGCGGTGTAGCCGGCTGCCTCGATCTGTGCCGTCAACTGACCGAGGGCGGGGCGCGCGCCGGGACCATTGCCGGTGTCAAAGAGCACAAGCTCGGCGCCGGTGTTGACCAGAACCGGCAGGAAGGTGAACTCGGCCTTGTCGGCGGGCAGGCGGTTTTCGGTCAGAAGCGCGCGCACCGGCTCAGGGCCTGCGTTCTTGCCGAACATGTTTTCAGGGTTCTCGACCGTTCGCGCCCCGTCGAGAAGGGTCGTGACCTCCATGCCGCCAAGGGTCACGCGTCGGTACATCGGACGGCTTGCGCCGAGCATGGGTGCCTTTGCGAAACCGGGCATCGCGAGCGCCGATGCGGCCATGCCGCCGAGCGCTGTCCTGCGGGTAATGATGGTCATGACATATCCTCCTCTGAATTGGGGCTTTCGGGATCAAATGTGGCGCAAGTGCCGATCGTCGAGGCCGGAGAGGGAAAATAACTGTTTCCGTTCGCCCGGGGCGGATCCGCCGCGCAGACCTCTGCCTCCACGATCCATGAGGCGCAGCAATCGCTGCACCGTTGGTTCCGCTCAGGCTGCGGCGCGTTTCGCCATCGCTTCGGCAAACTGCTCGAAAAGGTAGAAACTGTCTTGCGGGCCGGGGCTGGCTTCCGGGTGGTACTGGACCGAAAACACCGGGCGATCTTTGAGCGCAATACCGCAGTTCGACCCGTCAAAGAGCGAGACATGGGTCTCGACCACGTCTTCGGGCAGGCTTTGCGCGTCAACCGCGAAACCGTGGTTCATCGAGGTGATCTCGACCTTGCCGGAGCGCTTGTCCTTCACCGGATGGTTCGCGCCGTGATGGCCATGGTTCATTTTCAGGGTCCGGCCACCCAGGGCGAGGGCCAGCATCTGGTGGCCGAGGCAGATACCAAAGACCGGCAGATCGGTGGTTTCGATGATCTCGCGGATCATCGGGACAGCGTATTCCCCCGTTGCCGCGGGATCGCCCGGACCGTTGGAGAGAAACACGCCGTCGGGATTGTGCGAGAGGACGTCCTCCACCGTGGCGGTCGCCGGCAGGACCGTGACATCGCAACCGGCCGATGCCAGACACCGCAGGATATTGCGCTTGGCGCCGTAGTCCACGGCAACAACCTTGTGGACCGGCTTTGTCTGTTGCGGGAAGCCATCGGGCCATGCCCAGCGGGCCTGGTTCCAGCTATAGGCCGCGTCGCAGGTCACATCGCGGGCCAGATCGAGACCTTCCAGTCCGCTGAAACCGCGGGCCCGTTCATGGAGCGCCTGAATATCGAAATTGCCGTCTGCCGCGTGTTGAAGCGCGACATGGGGCGCGCCCTGATGGCGGATGGCGCGGGTCAGACGACGGGTATCCACGCCGCCCATGCCGATGCGGCCCTGATCCTTCAGCCAGTCCGAGAGATGGCTCGCCGCCCGCCAGTTCGAGGGCTGGGTCGGCTGCCAGCGCACGATCATGCCGGCGGCGATTGGGGTGCCTGCCTCGTCATCCTCGGCATTCACACCGACATTGCCGACATGCGGGAAGGTGAAGGTGACGATCTGACCCGCATATGACGGGTCGGTCATGATCTCCTGATAGCCGGTCATGGCGGTGTTGAAGCAGAGCTCCGCCACGCTCCGGCCTTCGGCTCCGAAGCCATGCCCGTAGAAGGTCTGGCCATCTGCAAGGACCAGGCAAGCCGTCGGTTTTTTTCGCTGTTCTGAGGGACTTACGGTGGCATCAGCGGGTGAGATGGTCTGGCTCATCATGGGACCTCCGAAGCTAAAGTCGCCGGACACTACTTGGCACAGCAGAGGGGGTCAAGGATTCTTAAATTTATATTAATTTGCGTGATAACAACAGCTTATGAGGTGGTGCAAAGATTGCCGTTTGTCCGTTCTTCTCGTATAAATCCGCCTCCTGCAGGTGTGGCCTGCGAAACCGATGGTACCAGAATGATCCGCTCACGTCTTTCGCAAGAACTCAAGGAAGCGATGAAAGCCAAGGACCCGACCCGGCTTTCGACCCTGCGTCTGATTCATGCCGCGATCAAGGATCGCGACATTGCCGCGCGATCGGAGGACAACGCGGAGGGCGTGAATGATACCGAGATCCTCTCGATTCTGGGCAAGATGATCAAGCAGCGCCAGGACAGTGCGACGGCTTATGAGGAGGCGGGGCGGATTGAACTGGCGGAGCGGGAACAGGCGGAGAGCGATGTGATCCGCGAGTTTCTTCCCAAGCAGTTGTCGGACGCGGATGTGCAGGCGGCGATTTCCGCGGCCATCACAGAGACCGGTGCGTCATCCATTCGCGATATGGGCAAGATCATGGGCGTTCTCAAGGCACGCTACGCCGGGCAGATGGATTTCGGCAAGGTGGGCGCGCAGGTCAAGGCATCGTTGGGATAGGGATTTTCGCCTCCGGCGGGGATATTTACAGAAAAATGAAGCTGGGGGCGTGGAGCGCCCGGAGGGCTTTTGAGAGGTCGTCTTTAAGGTGGCGTCGCTCTTCGGGGCTCAGGAACGCGCCCAGTTCGATCACCCGCCCGTTGCCGCGCAGTGTCAGATAGCTTTCCAGATGGCGGGTGTCCTTGATCTGGATATCCACCCAGAAAGGGTTTGCGTGCCATCGGCGGACCTCGCCGCGCGGCTCGATCCGTTCCACCGTGACGAGATCGGGCCAGAGGCGGAGCGTCTCGGTGAGCCTGCCGTCGCGGTAGTTGCGCTTGATCGCTGTATAGAGAGCGATAAGGGCCGCCAGCAGGAAGGGCAGCATGCCCCAGGCGACCGGTGTTCCCAGAAGCGGGAGGAGCGGGATCGAGAGCCCTGTCGCCACAAAGATCAGGACAGCCTTGAAACCCCGATGGCTGAGCGAGCGGTTTGGCCATAGGGTCACCTGATAAACTGGCCTGTCGGTGCGAGCGTAGGGGTCGGAGACATCAAAGGCCGAAGCGTCTGCTCCGGCCTCTGGATATTTCGGGTCTTCGCTCTGCATCAGTGATGCGGGTGTCTGTCCCACATGTCCTGCGTCGGCAGCGTCTCGAACGTGTGTTCGGGCGGCGGGTTCGGCAGCGTCCATTCCAGCGTATCCGCATGTTCGCCCCAATAGGCGGGCTCGTCCACCCGGACACCGGCACGCAATGTGTAGAACACGATGCCGAAGAAGAGCAGGAAGGAGGCACCCGAAAGGAATGCGCCATAGCTGGAAATCTTGTTCCAGTAGGCGAAGGCCTCCGGGTAGTCGATGTAGCGGCGCGGCATGCCCTGGCGGCCCAGGAAGTGCTGTGGGAAGAAGGTGATATTGGCACCGATGAAGAACATCCAGAAATGCACCTTGCCCCAGAATTCCGGATACTGGCGACCGGACATCTTGCCGATCCAGTAGTAGGAGCCCGCGAAGATCGCGAAGACGGCGCCGAGGCTCATCACATAGTGGAAATGGGCAACCACGTAGTAGGTGTCGTGATAGGCCCGGTCCACAGCTGCCTGGCTGAGCACGATGCCCGTCACACCGCCGAAGGTGAATAGGAAGATGAAGCCGATGGCGAAGAGCATCGGTGTCTTGAACTCGATCGAACCGCCCCACATCGTTGCAATCCACGAGAAGATCTTGATGCCCGTGGGCACCGCAATCACCATGGTGGCCAGCATGAAATAGGCCTGTTGGGTCGTGCTCATGCCGACGGTGTACATATGGTGCGCCCAGACAACGAAGCCGAGCGCGCCGATGGCGATCATCGCGAACACCATCGGCAGGTAGCCGAAGACAGGTTTCCGCGAGAAGGTGGCGACCACGTGGGAGATGATCCCGAAGCCCGGCACGATCACGATGTAGACCTCCGGATGCCCGAAGAACCACAGGATATGCTGGTAAAGGACCGGGTCACCGCCGCCGGCTGGATCGAAGAAGGTCGTCCCGAAGTTGCGGTCTGTCAGAAGCATGGTGATGGCACCGGCCAGAACCGGCAGGGCCAGAAGGATCAGGAAGGCCGTGACCACGATCGACCAGACAAAGAGCGGTGTCTTGAAGATCGTCATGCCAGGTGCGCGCATGTTGAGGAAGGTCGTGATCATGTTGATCGCACCGAGGATCGAGGAGGCGCCCGAAAGATGCACCGCAAAGATCGCAAGATCCGTCGAGATGCCCTGTTCAGTGGTCGAAAGCGGCGCGTAGAGCACCCAGCCGATGCCTGAACCAAGCTGCCCGTTGCCGCCTGGCGAGACCACCGAGAGCACCGCCAGCGAGGAGCCCGCGACGAAAAGCCAGAACGACAGGTTGTTCATCCGCGGGAACGCCATATCCGGCGCGCCGATCATCAACGGCATGAAATAGTTGCCAAATCCGCCGAAGAGTGCCGGGATCACCACGAAGAACATCATCAGGATGCCATGGCCGGTGATCATCACATTCCACAAATGGCCGTTGGGCTCGCCGTCGAGCAGCATGTACTGAACGCCGGGCTCCATCAGCTCGAGCCGCATATACATCGTGAAGGCGACCGAGATCAGGCCCAGAAGCGCCGATACGACCAGATAGAGGATACCGATGTCTTTGTGGTTGGTGGACATGAACCAGCGGGTGAAGAAGCCCCGATTGTCTTCATGTGCGTGAGCATGTGCCGTAGCATCAGCCATGTTTGCGTACTCCGAGAGACGAATTGTTGTCTATGCGCACCCTAGAAAAGAAGGGAGTCGCCTGCCTGTTTGGCGCTCACACTAATGTGCACGGCCCTGCACCTCAATCTAAAAACCTCTTGCAACAAAGCGCATTATTGTCGCGGCTGAACAAAAAACACCCGCCGGACGGGCGGGTGTTTGATGATTTCAGACAGAGTGCCGCGAGGACTTAGCTGCCTTCCTCCGAGAAGGTTGCGAGATAGGCGGCGACATCGGCTCCGCCATCGCGCAGTTTGAAGGCCATCTTCGAGCGGGCGCTCCTGTCGTCAAGCTGAGTCTGCAGGAATTTGCGGGGATCCACGACATATTCAGCCAGCGTAGCCTCGTCCCAGGCAAAACCGCCTTCACCCAGAGCGACAAGGCTGTCACCGTATTTGTCAAAGTCTTCGGCGGACCCGGCTGTCCGTCCGATCACGCCATAGAGGTTCGGCCCGGTCTTGCCGCCTTTGACGAAGGTCTCGTCCGCAGTCGCGATCATGTGACAGCTCTTGCAACGGTTAAACAGTTTCTCACCCTCTGCGGCATCGCCTGTCGAGTGTCCGTCGGCCAGCGCGAACTGGCTGGTAACAGCAAGTGCTGCTGTCAGAATGGCTGTTCTAAGCATTCAAATCCCCTTGGTTATGGCGTGACGCCTTTGAGAGGGCAGGATAGCTCTTTTCGGCTTGCGGACAAGCCGGACCGGAAAAACTTTTGTGACCGCGCATTTCATGGCTCAAAGGTTGCATCAAAGGCCTCCTTCAGCGCGATATCGAGATCAGAGAGCGTCATCGGCAGCCCCAGATCGACAAGACTGGTGACGCCGTACCCCTCGATCCCGCAGGGTATGATGCCGTCATAATGGCTGAGGTCGGGCTCCAGGTTGATCGACACGCCGTGGAAGGTGATCCATTTGCGGATGCGCACGCCGATGGCCGCGATCTTGTCCTCGGCCGGGCTGCCATCGGGCAGCGGAGGCTTGTCCGGACGTGCCACCCAGACACCGACGCGACCCTCGCGCCGCTCACCCGTCACATTGAACGCGGCCAGCGTGCGGATGACCCAGTCCTCCAGATGCCAGACATATCGGCGGACATCACGGCCGCGCCTGTTCAGGTCCAGCATCGCATATGCGACGCGCTGACCGGGTCCGTGATAGGTGTATTCGCCGCCGCGCCTGCTCTGAAAGACCTCGAACCGGTCGGGATCGGTCAGATCTTCCGGCTTTGCGCTGGTTCCGGCGGTGTAAAGGGGCGGGTGCTCCAGCAGCCAGACCAACTCATCGGCTTGTCCCGAGACGATATCCTGCACTCGGCGCTCCATCGCGGCGAGCGCGTCGGGGTAGGACACAAGCTGATCTGATATCTGCCATTCGGGCATTGCAAGCCGCCTCTTTCTCGACCTTCAGGAAAGCTGTTTGGCACAGATTGTGAGAGGAGGCGAGGGGACGGGCGGCGGCTGAGCGCCGCCCGACATGTCTTAGCGGGTCCAGACCTCGACCCGGCGATTGATGCGACGGCCGTTATTGTCATCGTTGCAGGCCGCCGGTGACAGGACGCCGTAGCCGCGAACCGAAAGCGTCACGGCGTTGCGGGTGGCAGGCGACAATTCACGAAGAATGGCCTCCCGCACGGTGGCCGCACGCCCTTCGGACAGGATCGCGTTGGCCTCGAACGATCCGATAGAATCGGTGAAGCCCACAAAAACGACCTCGGCAGGCCGGTTCTCTTCGATATAGGTCGCCACACGTTTCACATCCGCCTGAGCACGCACATCAAGACGCGAGGAACCGAAAGCGAAGCGGAACGTCGAGGACAGCCGGTTCGAGGACAGCATGTCGACCAGCAGGTTGCGCAGGATGCCGAGCTCGAACGCGTCCGTCGTGGACAGGATCAGATCCTGGGTCCTCTGCGCCGTGGTGGACTGCTCCTGCTCCGTGACCGACAGATCAATGAAGCCTGCCTTGTTGACCAGCCCGTCAATATCCTCGGAGTCGAGGAAGTTCAGGAACTCCTGCGCCTCGTCGGAGACATCGCGTCGGCTATATGCATAGAACCGGCGCTGCATGATGTACTCTTCGTTCTTGATCGTGAAGGCGCTTGGCGTGTTGACGATGCCACAGGATGAGGCAACCGGAACCGCCTTTGTCCCACGCTGGTTCGAGAAGGGCACAACGCCAATCCCGTTGGGGTCCTCAAGGATCTTCGATGTCATCTCGCGCATGGTCTGCACGATGTTGAGATCATCACCAAGCTCCTTGTCGGCGGGTTCCAGCACCAGTTCGTCCACATAGTGGATGGCGGCGTTGGCTTCGTCGAACGAGTAGACATTGATCGGGGCATTCGGTCCGCCGAGCTCTGCCCAGTTGGTGACCTCGCCTGCGAAGATACGCGGCACATCATCGACGCTGATCTGTGTGATCGGGTTGTCGGGCGAGACCGCTACGACGAGCCCTTCCACCGCCAGAACCCGCTCTTGGCCGGGATCGGTGATGTTGCCGCCGCCGTTCCGGGCGACTTCCTCGATGTCGTCCTCTTCCGCAGGCTCATCGAGGAAAATGATCTCGGCTTCGCTTTCGGCGAGAGCTTCGATCGCTTCTTCTTCCTCTTCGATGATCACGCCGTAGAAACGCTCAAGCTCGTTTTCGTCATTGACCAGCTTGATGTTGATGATGTCGAGGTTCTCATCATCATCGTCGTCATCATCATCATCATCCGATGCGGCATTGTCGTCGTCATCATCATCGTCGTCGTCTTCACGAGGACCACCCGGAAGGGGTCTGCCGATGTCGTCGGGCAACGCCTCGCCATTGCCATCGGTGGCAATCGCGATTGCATCAAGCCCCTCGGCGATGCCTTGGGCTATGACGGGCAACAGCTGATCAGCGATACCGGCGGAGGCGACCATCTCGAAGGTGTATTCAGCGTCATCGTGATCGTCATCATCGTCATCATCATCATCGTCATCGTCTTCCGCGACTTCGGGACAGGCTGCACCGTTGCAGTTGAACAGACTTGCCTCGACCCGCATGTTTCCCAGAGGGGTTTTGAGCGTCAGGAAACCGTCATCACTGTCGAGCAATTCGCCCGAAATCCGAAGATCTCCATCTTTTGACACCAGATTGACCGTTTCCGCATATGCTGCAGTGCTGACAATTGATGTGCTGCAGAGCGCAAGCGCGAAACATGACATTCTTGAGGGTCTTAAGAGCCGGCGAAGCGGCATTGGGGGCGATATAAGCATTTTTAGTACTCCAAAAGTCGGACAAAAAAACCGACCAACACAAACAGCTGACGTTGCCCCACCGCGCCAACACGTCAAAAGCGAAGCGAGGCAAACATTAACATTTCATGAATACCTATGCATTGCAGGAACTCAAGCGTGATGATGGTAAATGAAGGTGCAATAAGACCTTTGTTTAGTATGTTTTCGGTAAGCAAATGTGACCTGCTGGGTAAAAGTCCGTGATCAGGTGCTCTCTTTGGACTGGGTTGGGTCGTAGTGATCAAATGACGGGGCGACCGGTCGGTATCCCGCCGGACCTCATGCTGCAAAAGTAAATACGACCGATGACAATTTCGCGCTTCACAAGCCCGAAGGCCTTTGCTATACGCCCGCTACCTCAAGTGCGGTCGTGGCGGAATTGGTAGACGCGCAGCGTTGAGGTCGCTGTGGGGTAACTCCCGTGGAAGTTCGAGTCTTCTCGACCGCACCAAGATCCTCTACCGGGCAAATTGACTGAAATTCAGGGCTTTAGCCCAGAATGTTCAGCCATACCGAAACGCTGAAAACCGAGATGAGTGTCGCCAGCAACACTGTCGTCGCTGCCACGTCCTGCGCCCGACCGTAGAGCGTTGCAAAGACATACGTGTTCACGCCCGGCGCCATGGCCGCTGTGATCACCGCACCCTTGACCACCATGTCGCTCAACTCGAAAACCTCCGCTGCCAGCATGTAGGTGATAATGGGGTGCACGATGAGCGACAGGGTGGCGATCATGCCCGCGGCGCCCAGTGAGGCGCGCATGTGATAGCGGGTCAGGATGCCGCCCAGCGAGAAAAGCGCGACGGGCAGGGCCGACCGGACGATCATGTCGAGCCCGTCCAGCATCACAACGGGCAGTCGCAGACCGCTGAAGTTCACAGCAAAGCCGAGCGCCAGACCTACAAGAAGCGCATTCTTGCGCATTGCATTCAGAACCGCCCTGAGGGTGCCCATCATGCTGCGCCCGTCGGCGCGAGAGATCTCCATCGTGGTGATGCCGAGCGTGTAACAGAAGGGGGCGTGTATGGCGACGATGGCCAGAGTGGCGGTTAGGGCCGCACCGCCATAGGCGCGTTCCACAATCGGAATGCCGAGAATGACCGAGTTCGAGAAGAGCGCGCCGAAACCGATGGCAACCGCCTCACCCGGTCGTCTGCGAAAGATCGCCCGCGCCCCCAGGATGCCGAGGATGAAGGTGATCGTGTTGCCCGCATAAAACGACGCCAGCAGTCTGGGGTCGAAAACCGCTCCGAAATCAAGCGTCATGGCGGCCTTGAACAGCAGGCAGGGGATCGCGAAGTTCTGGGTGTACTTGGTGACCCCGTCGATCACACCGTCCGAGAAATAGTTGAGCCGGACGCAGGCATAGCCCGCTGCCATCACCATGAAAACCGGCAGAACGACGGAGAGGAGCGCCGCCATCTAGAGCGGAAAGGTCAGCGTCAGCCCGTCATGGGCCGGCTGCACGTGATCGGGCGTCGCGCTTGCCACCGTGTCGTAGTCGAGGTCGATATGCATGTTGGTCAGCACCGCGCTTCTGGGCGCTGCGCGGGCGATCCATTCGAGGGTCTGCTCCAGGTGGCTATGGGTGGGATGGGGCTCATAGCGCAACGCATCGACAATCCAGCAGTCCAGCCCGACTACGGCCTCCCAGGCTTCGGGCGTCATGGCGGACACATCCGGCAGATAGGCGATGCCGTTGAACCGGAAGCCGAGCGCATCGATCTTGCCATGGGTGACGCGGAACGGCGCGAAGCTGATCGCCCCCGCTGCGCCTTCGATTTCAACCGGGCCGTCGATCTGGTTGAGGTCGAGAATGGACGGGTAGAGGCTGCCCTCGGGTTGCACGAAGGCATAGCCGAAGCGGGCGATCAGGGTTGAGGACGTGTCGGCATCCGCCCAGACCGGCAGCCGGGATTTGCGATTGAAGACGATCATCCGCAGGTCGTCGAGCCCGTGCACGTGATCGGCATGTTCATGGGTGTAGATCACCGCATCCAGCCAGCCCACGCCCGCGTCCAGAAGCTGCGCGCGCAGGTCGGGCGAACTGTCGATCAGGACCCTTGTGACGTCCTCACCGTCCCATCTCTCGACCAGCAGCGAGCAGCGCCGACGGTGGTTTTTTGGATTGGCCGGGTCACAGGCGCCCCAATGGCCGCCCAGCCGGGGCACACCGCCCGATGAGCCGCAGCCCAGAATTGTGACCTTCAGTTCAGCCATGTGACCACGCCGCCGCCTTGGCAAAGAGCCGATCGAAATTGGCCGAGGTTGCGCGGGCGAATGCGTCATAGCTCAGCCCGAAGATATCCGCTCCGGTCTCGGCTGTATGAACGGTATAGGCGGGCTCGTTCCGCTTGCCGCGAAAGGGTGTGGGCGCGAGATAGGGGCTGTCGGTTTCGGTCAGGATCCGCTCCAGCGGGGCGGCGGCGAAGATATCCCGAAGCTCCTGCGATTTCCTGAATGTCGCGATACCGGACATCGAGAGGTAAAAGCCCAGATCAAGGGCGACCCTGGCGAGCGTGGCACCCGATGAGAAGCAGTGCATCACGCATGTGTATGCCCCCGCCTTGTGCTCTTCGGTCAGGATATCGGCCATGTCATCATCGGCGGCACGCGCATGAATGATGAGCGGCAGGCCGGTCTGGCGGGCCGCCTCGATATGAAGGCGCAGGCTTTCCTGCTGAACCGCCTTTGTTTCTGACGTGTAGTGATAGTCGAGCCCGGTCTCGCCGATGCCGACCATCTTGGGATGCCGCGCAAGTGCGACGAGTTCCTCGACGGTCGCCATGGGCTCATCGGCGACATGCATCGGATGGGTGCCTGCGGCAAAGAAAACGGGATCATGGGCCTCGGCAATGGGGCGGACCTGATCCAGAAGCCTGAGCCGCGTGCAGATCGTGACCATGCGCGTGACGCCGGCTGCAACGGCGCGGTCAATGATCTCGGCCCGTTCCGCATCGAAGTCGGGAAAATCGAGATGACAATGACTGTCTACGATGCTTGCGCGCGGCATTGGTGTGGCCTTCTCAGTGAACGGGGCGAGATGTCAGCTCACCTGCCGAAGGGTCTTCTCAACTCGCAGCATCATATCGAGGATCACCTGCCCGGGGTCAAGATTGACCGCGCGGGCATGGGCCGCTCTCTGGTTGATCTCCGGGATCAGGGCGGCGAGCCTCTGCAGACCGGGCAAGGTTTGCGCAAGCGTGTTTACAACCTCAGCCTCCGCCGCGACAGGCGGCGCACCGGGTGCCCCGGCCCGCGCCCGCGTCAGACGCATGATCGCCAGCGGGATCAGGCGCAGTGTGGTGTCATACCGGATTTCCCTGTCGCGCCCGGCGACGCTGTCGGCCAGCGACAGGATGCCCGCACGATCCATCCGCCCGCCCTGACCGAGCAGCGTCAGAACGGTTCTGTAGATCTCCAGCCCGTTGCCCTCCAGCAGCCGCAGGGCCTCGCCGACCGAGCCTTCGGAGAGTGTTGCGATCGTCTCGGGGTCCTCAACCACTACGCCTGCCGCATCGAGCGCTGCCGCAAGATCATCCGCGCCCAGGGGCGCCAGGGGCAGGGTGCGGCAGCGCGAGCGGATCGTGGGAAGCAACATCGCGGGCCGGTGGCAGACCATCAGGAAGATCGTCCGTGCGGGTGGTTCCTCAAGCAGTTTCAGAAGCGCATTCGAGGCCTGCACATTCATCTCATCCATCGCGTCGATAATCGCGACACGCCAGCCTCCGTCGGTTGCGGACAGGGTGAAAAAGGACTTCATCCGGCGCACGTCATCGACGCCAATGGTCGTCTTCAGCCGCTTGGCCTTCTCGTCATAGCTGCGCCGACAGAGCGCGAGGCCAGGTTCCGAGAGGGCCTCGACCCGTCTGAAAACCGGATCGTCCGGGTCCATCGGAAGGCTTGCATCCCCGAAGAGACCGGCCTCGTCCCCCTTGCGCAGAAACCGGGCGATGCGCCAGGCCAGCGTCGCCTTGCCGATCCCACGCGGTCCGCTGAGCAGCCACCCGTGGTGGAGACGTCCGGTGGCATGAGCCTCCAGAAATGCAGCCTCCGCAACGCCTTGCCCGAAAAGCTGCACGGTCTGACGCGGATGTGGCACACCTTCGGCGCGGTCGGCCTCGGGAAATGGCTCGTCGTTCATTCCAGGTGCTCCCGGACGGCCGTGAGAATATCTTCGGCCACCGCATCCTCGGACTGATCCGCGTTGATCAGCCTGCACCGCTCGGGAAAGGCCGTGGCAAGCGCATGGAAGCCGATCTGCAACCTGCGCTGGAAATCGAGGCCCATGTCTTCGAACCGGTCCTCGCCGGAATTGCGGGCAAGTCCGCGGGTAAGCGCCTTTTCGGGCGCCATGTCGAGGATAAGGGTCAGGTCCGGCTCCCGTTCGATCACCAGATCATGCAGCTGGTCGACAAGCTGGCGCAGATCGGCCCGGGCCGCGCCCTGATAGACACGGGTGGAATCCGCGAACCGGTCGCTGATCACGATCTTTCCAGCCTCGATGGCCGGCAGGATGACCTTCTCCAGATGATCGCGTCGGGCGGCGGTGAAGAGCAGGATCTCGGTCTCCGGTGACCAGCGGTCGGGATCGCCCTCCACCAGCAGGCGCCGGATGTCCTCGGCCCCGACGGAGCCACCCGGCTCGCGTGTGCGCAGGACATCGTGATCGGTTTTAAGAACAGCCTCCAAACGCTTGGCCTGCGTTGATTTTCCGCAGCCGTCTATGCCTTCCAGTGTCAGGAAAACCCCGGGTTCGGGCATATCACTCGGTGTCGGCCATGAGGTCCTGACCGGAGGCCAGAAGACGGGTCAGAAGAATGCGGGCGGACGCATCCACACGCGCCATGAACCCGCCGCGCGGCACCGCATTGGCAGCCTGCAGCGGATAGCGGGTCTCGCCGATCTCCGGAACGTTCAGCACCAGTTCGGCGACAATCTGTCCGTCCTCTATCGGCGCCTCGATGGGTCCGTCATAGATCACCTTCGCCTCAAGCGCGCCGCGCCCCGCATAGGGGAGTATCGCCACGATGTCCTCGGGCGCGACCAGGGCCACACGGTCTTCCATCCCCAGCCAGACAGCGGCCTCGGTTATGGTCTCGCCCCCCTCAAAGAGGCTCTTTGCCTGAAATTCCCGAAATGCCCAGGTCATCAGGCGCTCTGCCTCGACCAGACGACCCTGGGCGCTTTCCAACCCGGTGATCATCAGGGTCACGCGCCGGTCGCCGGTCTTTGCCGACCCGACAAGGCCATATCCGGCTTCTTCCGTATGCCCGGTCTTCAGGCCGTCGGCCCCGATCCCGAGGTTAAGCAGCGGATTGCGGTTCTCCTGCGTAATGCCATCCCACGAGAACGTGGTCTCTGCAAAATAAGGGTAGTATTCGGGGAAATCCCGGATCAGCAGGGTCGCAAGCCGGGTGAGATCGCGTGCACTCATCCGGTGGTCGGGATGCGGCCAGCCGGTGGAGTTCGCAAATGTGCTATCCATCATCCCGAGCTCGCGGGCGCGCTGGGTCATGCGAATTGCAAAGGCCTCTTCCGAACCTGCCAGCCCTTCGGCCAGAACGACGCAGGCATCATTGCCCGACTGAACGATCAGGCCACGGATCAGATCGACGACGGAGACGGTCTCGCCCTCTCGCAGAAACATCTTCGAGCCGCCCATCTGCCAGGCCTTGGTGGAGACGCGAAACTCCTCCTCCAGGGACAAACGCCCTTGCTGCAGGGCCTCGAAGACCATGTAGAGCGTCATAAGCTTCGACATGGATGCAGGCGGCAGCGGCATGTCGGGGTTCTTGCTCAGCAGAACGGTTCCGGTGTCATGATCAATCACCATCGCCGCGCGCGCGGTCGTATCGAGAGCCGTCGCCGATATCGGCACCAGCCCGCCGACAGACAGGGCTGCGCCAAGCAGCATTGCACGCATCATCTTCATGTTCCCGATCATCGTCACTGTGTCGCGAAGCTTTCCGTGAAGCCGAGAGTTTTCAGCTTCTCTGCCAGTGCGGTCCGTTCCTCCTCGGTTGTCGAGGGGCCGACAACCACGTTGTAGAAAAGGGTGCCGGAGGCTTGAACGATCCGGCCTTCGGCGGTCACGCCCTTGCCGTTCAGATCAGTCACGGTCTCTGCCGCAGACTTCCGGTCCGAGAAACTGGCCACCTGAAGATAGGGCTCGGGCAGGGCGGGCGGAAGGACCACTTCCGGCTCCAACTCGGCAAGCGCCTCGGCCTCGGAGGGTGTTTCCTCGTCAAGCGCTGCCGTCACCGCAGCACCCAGGGCCTCGGCGGATGCATCCGTTGCCTCGACCACGGCTTCCGCCGCTTCATCTGTCGCGTCAGGCTCAAGCGAGGCGAGCGCTGTTGCTTCGACCGCAGCGGTCTCAGCGGTCACTTCGGGCAGGCGTTCGACCTCGACCGGCTCGTTGAGATTTTCGGGCGCGGCTACCGGCTGGACCTCGACCGTCTCACGGCGGAGCGCGACAATGGTCATGTCCACAGGGCTGCCGCCCAGCATGCCAAGCTCGGCTGCTGCGGCCGATGACACCTGAATTGGCGGTCCGGGGTTCTCCGCTTCCCGGCGGAAAAGCGCCGCCTGAATGGACCGTCCGTTGCTTTCATTGGTAATCCGCACCCGTTCGGGCTGAACATTCTGAGGCACTGCTACCCAGACGCCCCCGAGCGACGGACGTCCGTCCCAGAGCGCGCGATCCTGATAGCTGAAGACTTCCGGCGCCTCGATCTCCCGATCCTCGATACGCAACACGCCCGGCGCTGACGACTGCGCTTCCGTGTCGGCGGATGAGCCTGCCTGAAGCCCCAATTCGTCACACCCGCCCAGCAGGGCCACGCTGACCATCAGCAATGCGATCCGGTTTCTCTTCATGTTGATTGGGCCTGTTACCTGCATCTGTCCCCTCAATTTCCCTTGAACAAATTCAAATGCCATAGAATTGGCTGGACTGGACTTGTCATTGGTACTGCTCGGTTCGCGGTTTTGTTAACCTGATTTCAAACCAGTCTAAGGTGAAATGCGTTGAATGAAAAGTCCGCGCTGTGGGTGCAAAGTGCACTGGACAGTGCCGTGCTGTTCGCGCAAAAGGGGCTTCGCCGGAGGAGTGGCAGAGTGGTCGAATGCACCGGTCTTGAAAACCGGCGAAGGTGCAAGTCTTCCGTGGGTTCGAATCCCACCTCCTCCGCCACAGGGCTGTCGCAGGAAAGATCGCCCCTTTCTTGCAGTGGTCTTGAAGAAATGACGGGAGAAATCCCACCCGAAACCTTTCCCTTTGTCACTGCCACCAGCCAGTTCCGCGCACTTGGGACAAGCGGGCGAACCAATGGCGTGTCAGCGGCACGAGAAGAATCATCGCTTCTGGCGCTGCCCGTTCCGGGCAGACGCTAGAGGCCTTTCTCGAAAACGCGATCTGGAAGGCCGTAGCGTACCGGTTCGCGCCCGAAATACGGGTAGTTCTGCTCACTGAAGATCTGCTTGAGCCAGTCGAGCACATCGCGAAACTCGGCAATATCCCGGCTCTTTCGTTCGAAGACCGCGTAGATCGGGATGGAAAGGCAGAGGTCGAGATCAATGGGGATCAGATCCGTGTCGGCCATCGCGGCATAACTTGGCATCGCGCCAATTCCAAAACCGTTGCGGACCGCTGCATAATGCGCGGAGCCAGAGTCTGTATAAAGGCTGATCGCTGCCACCACGTCGTTCCTTTGAGGGTCCGGGATGGCCTCGAACCACAGATCGCTTATCTCCTGCGGGCCGCGTTGGGAGATCAAAACATGCTCTGAAAGCTCGGCCACCGATGTGGGCTGTCCGCGGTCCTTGATATAGTGGGTGGATGCGAACGGAATGATATGCAGATACCCCAGCACGATCTGGATGCAATCGATCGACTGCGCCGGGGAATACTGGATCGCGATGTCGATATGCCCTCGCTCGAGGTCCGGAAAATCATTGGAGCAGATCAGATCGAGACGGACATCCTCCGACAGGTTCGCTTCGACATAATGGGGTGTGATCCAGTAGCTGCCGAGCCCCTCTGGGGCCTGAATGGTGAAGGTTCTCGTGCGATCCGTCGAAAGTGCTTCCACCTTCCTGTGGAAGGCGCGCACCGCGCTCTCATGAGCCCGGGCGGCGGGGATCAGGTCCAGCCCCTCCGCGGTCAGTGTGAAGCCCTCCGGCCCCCGATTGAGCAGGGCAAGGCCAAGCTGGCTTTCCAGGTGGGTCAGCTTTCTGGCAATCGTTGACTGGTGAGATCCCAGTTCACGGGCGACGGCCGAGAATGTGGAGTGTCGAGCGCAAACGGCAAGCAGGGAAATATTCCTGATATCAAAGGCATGTCCTTGGTCTTGCATTTTTGCACTCCTGTCTCGCAGACTTGCGAGTTTACAAAAAACGCACGCCTTGGGAATGATAAAAGAGGCCGGATGGCTGATCGGGAGCCGCAACCGGTTCCTCTCAAACACACAATTCACAACGGTCCGCAAGGATCATGGTTTCTTGCAGGGTGACACCTGACGATGCCCCTATGCGCGGGCATCGGAGACGAGGACGTGGGATATGGCAGAAGAATGGGTTTACGCGGCACTGGCATCACATGCTTACAGCGATCTGCCATTCGATGAAGGAAACTTCCAGTATGTCCCGCCCGGCGGTTTCGTTGAGCTGGCAGTGGCATCAGACAGCGCCACCGGGTTCTTCGCGCGATCTTACTCTACCGCCGATGAGGTGGTCGTGGCTATTCGGGGTACGACGTTCACCAGCCAGGAGGATATGCAGGCCAACGTTGCCCTTGCGTTGGGGATCGATCCACTTGGCGGTCCGTTCGCCGACACGCCGACCCAGGCCAGTCAGGCGCTGGCATTTGCCTTCAGCCAGATGGAGGAAGGCAAGACGCTGAAGGTCGTCGGGCATTCGCTTGGTGGAGGACTTGCGGGCATTGTCGGCGCGACGCTGGATGTCGAAACCTACGGTTTCAACCCGGCCCCGTTTACACCCGGAATATCGGGCAGCCCGATGCAGCTACAGTTCCTCCGTGTTTTTGTGGAGACGGCACTCTCCGAGGGGGAACTCGCCGGAACCCCACGCGAGACGACCCGCGAAAAGCTGGCCACACTTCTTGGCAACTGGGTCCTCGAAGATCATGTCCCTGCTTTGGCTGAAATCGACTACCTGCATCGGTCGTCCAACAACTTTCATGACAGATATACCCAGCATGAGTTTCTGAAGGATCTGAGCCAATTTTTTCCGGATTTCGAAAGGTTCCCGTCCGTGGATGAACGGGTGTTCACCTTCACGTCGGAGGGCAGTCCTCCCAGCCAGTTCAGTCCGCAGGACGAACTGGATCTCCACTCCATGAATTTGCTCGCATTGGCAATCAAGACGTCGTCCACTGCGCGCGGCGGTGCGGGTGGAGAGTGGTCCGAGCGACCGTTTGACGGGCAAAACGGACTGGTCCGGTCAGACGATGAGATCTGGCACATGTTTTTTCAGGAGCAGGAGTACATCTCTGTTCTGAAACAGGACGGATCCTGGGACGGGACCGCGCTTTACCGGATCTGGGCGGAACACGAAAACCTCTACATCCGCAATTACGATGCTCTTGAGAGTGACGGCCTTTTGCAGTCGGGGCGCGCGGGTGAGGGGGCGGACCCCTTGGATGGTGAACATGACCAGCTTCATTCCGCGCTTGTGAAGCTCGGGTTTTCGATCATTCGGGACAATATCGACAATGGCACCCCGAACCAGAGTGCAATCGATGCGTGGTGGCTGGGCGAGCGTGAGGATGTCGTGCATCTCGATCTGACAAAGATCAGGTTGGATGGCGAGAATGCTGATCTCCTGCTGGAAAACGGGCGTCCCAAGGGCACTGAAATCGTCGATGCATGGGTAATGGACAAGATAGAGAGGTCGTTTAACGGCTCGATTGATCTGACGACAGATCAGTTCATTCAGGCGTTCTTCACCCCCGAAGGAGGTGATGAGCCGGTCTTCCCCGAATACGGATTTCTGACGGTTCAGGCAGGCGCGGACAATGCAGGGCTCATCTATCTCGCTGACGACTTCGAGGACCCCGGTGATATCCCGGTAGAGCAATACAACCAGATCATCATCGGTGGTGAGGGCACCAATGAGCTTCAGGGCGCGAGCGGATCTGATTTCCTGATCGGAGGTGACGGAGACGATACATTCCGCACATCTGCGGGCAACGACGTCTTTGTCATGGGCAATGGCATCAACCGGCTGATTGTCGAGGCTGACGCGAATTCCGAATTTACTGCATTTGGCGGATTCGGTCCGACCAGCCAGAGCAAGGATTCGATCGTCTTTGGCGAGGAGCTGACCGAAATTGACCTGACGCTGGATGCTGCGGTTCTCAACGACGGGACGAGATTCGAGGCCATTGAACTGGATGCCGGTCTAAACGGCATCTACACGCTCTATGGTTTCGAGATCATTGAGCTGACGGCCGGTCAGAACAACGTCACGCTGACCGACGGGCTGGATGGTATCATACAACTTGAATATCTTGACGGTGACGCCAACATTGACCGGATCTCAGCCGCCGAGCCATCGCAGGGCGCGGAACAGGAGGATGAAGCCCCCCTGATCGTCCACAACTTCGACGTGGCGGAGGCCACGTTCTTTGGCAGGAGGGTTCTGAACACCGATGCGGGTTTCGAAGAAGGCAAGCGCGCGAGCGACATCATAACGATGGATGGTGACAAGCAACTGTTCGGTGGCGTGTCGTTCGACTTCGACAAATTCGAATATTTCCTGCCTTTTGCCGTCGAGAAATATCTGCCGCTCTTTGACCGGGTTGGGTATGATCCCGTTCTGGAAGAAGGCAGGTACCGGGAAGCAGCCCGGGAGATACTCTTTGATGTGTGGGACACGGCAAGTTGTGGCCCGCTAGGTGCCAAGTTCCTATTGGCCGGGCTGGGAGCATCAAGGCTCAACAAGCTGGCTCTGACGGCGGCGACAGAACTGCCCGCCATCGCGTTGGCGATCGGTGAACACAACCGATTTGTCACCAGCTATCATCAGGAGGTTCAGCGTCGCTACTTCGGTATCCATGGTGAGGAGTACGTGCTCGCACCGCTGAACGAAGACGGCACACGGACGCTGAATATCTTCATTGATCCCGATGACGTCCAGCTCGGTCAGACCATCGTCATCGAGAACTGGAGGGACGGAGATTTCGGCATCCAGATCGATATCGCCGAACAGGGTAAGGGGTATGATCTTCCTGGGCATCTGACCGCCCGGGACGGCAAGATGACGACCGACGATATGCTGACCGACGAGCACTTTCCCGATGAATACATAAGGGAGAAAGTGCTCAGCAAAATCGACATCTCGGAGGTTCCGACGCCTCCCGAACCTCTGGCCCCGGGTGATCATTCACCGGAGCAGTTCTCGCTGACGGCAGGGCCGCAGACGGCTGCGGCAGCGCCGATCTCCGAGGATATCGATGGCCTGGTCAGGTTCGGCAATGATGCCGACAACGCCCTTGGCGGGACAGATCGCGGAGATGTTTTCGACGGTGGCAAGGGGGATGACCGGCTTATCGGTCGTGAGGGCGTGGACGCCTATGTCTTCAGCGCCGGTGACGGAGCGGACCGGATCATCGACGCCAGTGCTGAGGGCAACATCATCCGCTTCCGCCATGATGTCGATTTCGATGCGATCACCTATCAGGAAGTGCCCGGTGACGAGGGGCAGACCGACTATCTGATCACCTATGGTCCGGGCGATACGATCCTGATCCGCGACTGGTCGGAGATGTCTCAGGCAACCCGCGATGCTTGGGTTTTCGAGCCCATGCCTGCCCCCGAGCAGCAGCCCGAGAGTTACGAGGACGTACCCGATAACACGCCCCCGTCGACGAATCTTCAGGGGACGGCCGGGGACGATGTTCTGCGCGGAGACGATCGCTGGGAGGTTTTCGAGGGCTTTGGCGGCGATGACGATATCGCAGCCGGTGGCGGAGCAGACGAGATATTCGCGGATGCCGGAAATGACCGGATCCTCGGCCAGGGCGGCCGGGACAGGATCGAGGCAGGTGCGGGTGACGATCTCATCGTCGGCGGAAGTGGCAATGACAGCCTCGATGGCGGGACGGGGGATGACCGTTACGAGTTCAATCGCGGCGACGGGTTTGACACGATCAGCGATGCGAGCGGCGTCGACACGCTGGTCTTTGGTGTCGGCATCCTGCCCGCTGACATCGAGATTTCCCGCAATGCCCTTGCGCCTCAGCAGGTTACGCTGACGGTTGCGGGTACGGGTGATGCGGTGCGGATCCTCAATCAATACCATGCCACGTACCCGTCCAGCCCGACTGGCATCGAACGGTTCGAGTTTGCCGATGGAAGCGTCTGGACCCGGGATGATCTGGAAGACTTCTACCTCGCACGCGCAAATACCGATGGCGCGGACGAACTGGTCGGCTTTGCCGGAACCGATATTCTGTCGGCCGGACGGGGTGACGATGTGATGGCCGGTGCGGGCGGCGATGACGACTATCACTGGTCGCGCGGTGACGGACATGACCGCATCATCGACAGCAACGGCCAGAACCGGCTGTTTTTCGGCCCCGGCATCGCGCCGGAAGATCTGAGCATTGAACGTCCGCCGGGAACCTACGACCTCGTCTTCACCATTGCCGGTGAGGATGGCGGCAGCCTTCATTTGTCGAACTATTTTCTCGGCGGCGCGCTTGCAGTGATCGTTTTCGAGACCGGTGAGGTCTGGACGCGCAACGACGTCAATGCCCGCTGGTTCAGCGAGCAGGAGATCAGCGATGGCAATGATGTTGTCTACGGCACCTACCTTGACGATGTGATCGATCTCGGTGCTGGGGATGACATCATCGAGGCCACCGCTGGAAACGACACACTGATCGGCGGCGCCGGGGATGATATCCTTGGCGGCTACCCGAACTACGGAGACGGCAGGGGTCGCGACACGCTGATCGGTGGGTCTGGCAACGACCATCTTCGTGGCGGGGCTGATGACGACACCTATATCTTCGAGGGCAGTTTCGATCACGACCGGGTCGCTGAGGGCGGATTTCAGAACAGCCAGTTCAATCATCTGCTGTTCAACGACAGAACCATTGGTGATCTAACGTTCCATCCGGCAGGTGAACATGGCCTCGATATCCTGATCCGCACGGCAGATGGTGCCAACAGTGTGTATGTCGAGAACGGCTTTGGCGGAACGGTGGAGTTTTCCGACGGCCTGATCGTTCCTTATGAGCGGATCAAGCTGCTGGCTGAACTGAATGCCGGGCTGGAAACAAACACCGAAGCCGGCATTGGCCGGAACGTGCTTGTGGGCGGTGACACGTCCGATCGCATCGTCGGCAATGAGGGCCGGGATGAGATATCCGGCGGGGCCAACGTGGATTATCTCGTCGGGGCAGGCGGGTCCGACACGATCCATGGTGATGGCGGGAATGATTTCATCTCCGGCGGGCTTGGCCGGGACACGATCCATGGCGGCGAGGGCGATGACCAGATATTTGCCGATGGCGGTCTTGACACCGTCTTCGGAGGCGACGGCAACGATGATATTTTCGGCGGCAGTGGCAATGATGTCCTGAATGGCGGTGCCGGAGATGACTTAATTGAGGGAGGCACCGGCTATGACACGCTGAGCGGCGGGTCCGGAGCCGATACTCTGATGGGCCGGATCGGGTCCGACACCTATCACTTCAATTTCGGCGACGGCCCGGATGTGATTGATGCGGGGGCCGGGCGCGGCGACAACGACACCGAAACCATCGAACTCGGAGCGGGGCTGACCCTGGAGATCATGCGCCCGGTCTTCTCGGGCCGCGATCTCATCATAGATTTCGCCAATGGCACAACCGACAGCCTCACTGTGAAGAATTTCCTGGGTAAAGGCATGGTCAATGTCTTTCGCTTCAACGATCAGACCGAGATGACGGGCCACGAGATGATCGCCCGGGTTGTCGGTGCAACCATCGAGGACGATCTTCCGGCGCAGTGGGTCTTTGCCGAGGACGGCACGACCAAGGTTCAGTATGGCGGGCGAGGCGACGACTATCTGCCAGACCTGGGCGCAAGTACCTATTATGTTTTTGGCCGTGGTGACGGGAATGACAGCCTCTACGCCCGCCAGGTCTTTTCACCTTTGGGTCCGGGCGAATATCATCATGAACTTGTCCTGCTGGATTACACGCCTGAAGAAACGGTCCTGCGGCGCGGAGGCCCGGAAAACGATGACCTGATCATATCCTTCACCACCGGGACCGACACCATGACGGTGATCAATCACTTTGGTCCTACACGCGCATCCTACGATGACGGGATCGGGGTCATCAGCTTCGGTGACGGGACGGTCTGGTCGAGTATCTGGTTTGACAGGTTGATTGCGCAGGCCTCGGGCGTCGGCGGTGACACCGATGACACGATGCAAAGCCAGGCCGGTGACGAGACGCTTGAGGGTGGCGCAGGTGATGACACATACATCTACGAGCCGGGTGATGGGTCTGATGTCATTGTTGAGACGGATGACGGCGACATCGACACTCTTGCCTTCGGGCGCGGGATCGCTCCGCAGGATGTGAGTGTTGTCAGGGATGGAGACGATCTTGTCCTGAGGGTTGGCGGGCAAACCATCACGCTTGCCGGGCAAATGGTGGGGAATGGTGCCGGGGTGGAGCGGGTGACGTTCGAGACCCTCGATGTGTGGACCCGCGATATTCTGATCTCGAAACTGCTGGAGGCCACAGCCGGTTCCGGGAATGACAGCCTCACGGGTGGAGAAGGTGCGCAAACGCTCGACGGAGGGGCGGGTGACGACACGCTCGCAGGCGGAGAGGGCGGCGACATCTATGTCTTCGGGGCCGGTGACGGGAACGACACCATCATCGAATCCGCGTCCGAGGGGCATGACCGGCTGGTATTTGAGGCTGGCATTCTGACAGGCGGGACCACCTTCCGGCGCGATCCGGGCAATGCGGAAAACCTCCTGATCGAGACCTCCAGCGGCGATGTCATAACGGTGCGAAATCAGTTTTCGGGCGGTGGCCTTGAAGAGGTCCGCTTCGCCGACGGGACCATCCTGCTCCGTGACAGTATCGAGCAGCATGCATTTGAAGGATCGCAGACCGATGGCGACGACATCATCATCGGCATGCCCGGCGTCGACATGATCCGCTCCGGGGCGGGCGCGGATCAAATGGACGGGGGTCCCGGAGAGGATATCTACCGATATGCGCCGGGCGACGGGCATGACCGGATTACCGATACCGGGGCCGACAACGAGGATGCGCTTCTCTTTGGCGAAGGCATCGCGCCCGAGGGTCTTACCCTGACCCGCAATGGTGATGATCTGGTTTTCACCTTTGCCGGATCCGTCGGCGACAGTCTGACGGTCGTGGACCACTTTGCGGGCCATGCCGTCTCGGCGATGCTGTTTGCGGACGGCCGGTATCTTGAGGAGGGCGACATCTCGAACTGGGCCGAAACCGGCACCGCTCCGACCGACATTGCGCAGGCACCCTTCTTCGTGCCGGGTCAGGACGGGCTCGATCCGCAGGTCGCAACCGAGGATGAGCCTTTTGAATACGATCTGCCAGCGGACATGTTCGCCGATCCGGGTGCGGTCAGCATATCGCTCGCCGATGGCAGCCCCTTGCCGGGCTGGTTGAGCTACGCCAATGGCAGATTGTCCGGCACGCCGTCGGAAGGTGACGCGGAACTGCTGGAATTGGTGATCAGCGGTGTGGATGCACAAGGTGCAGATATCTCTGAAACACTCATCCTTGCAGCGGTGCCCGTCAATGATGCACCCCAGGCTGCTGGCACAATCAGCGATGTGGATGCCGGGGTGCAGCAGATGATGAGTGTCGATCTCTCCGTTGCCGATTTCGTTGACGATGATACGGACGCTTTGTCCTACACATTGACGCTCCGCGATGGGTCGGACCTGCCATCCTGGCTCACCTTCGATGCCGAAACGCTGGCTTTGACCGGCACCCCATCGGCCGCCCTGCTTGGCTTCAATACCCGTGAACGCCCCTTTGAGTTGCGTCTCACGGCCGCGGATGATGCCGGGTTGACCTCAAGTGTCGACTTCACGGTCCGGGTTCAGTGGCGCGAGCCGGATATTACCCTGACCGACCCGGACAACAGCAACATCATTCGTGGCACAGGGAGCAGCGAGATTCTGATCGGCGGTCAGGGAGATGACGAACTTTATGGCGGGGGCGGCCGGGACATCTATGTCTTCAACCCTGGTGACGGTCTGGACCATATCCATCGGGAGGACAACGGCACCTATTCTCGGGATGGCACCATCCGGTTCGGCGACGGGATCGCGCCGGAAGACATTGAACTGAGCAATGTGAGGTTTGGGCAGGGTATCTACCCAAGCTCGTGGGGCGATCTCTACATCAACTTCGTGAACAGTCCTTCCGACGGGATACGTGTAGATCAGCAGTTCACCGGCGGAACCGGCCCCACGAGGCCGACGATCAATCGGGTCGAGTTTGCCGACGGAACGGTCTGGACCGACGCCGAGCTGCTGCTGCCCTTCATTGATCCGGAAAATTCGACGCTTGCAGGCGGACGGGGCAATGATCTGTTGATAGGCAACGACACCGATCAAACCCTGGATGGCCGAAATGGCAACGATACCCTTGATGGTCGTGGCGGCAATGACAGCCTGATCGGTGGAAAGGGAGAGGATATCTATTTGTTCGGTCTTGGTTATGGGGCCGATCATGTACGCGACAGATCCTCGGGTCCGGGCGATGACTGGGGCGTCAACACGATCAGGTTCCAGCCGGGCATCACGCTGGATGATCTGACCTTCGAGGTCGTGAACGGGCAGCTCCATGGAAGCGACCGGGATGAACTGGCCGGCACGCTTCGCATCGGCGTGCTCGGCTCCCCCCTGGACAGCATCACCATCGCTGATCAGTATCGTTTTGATCCCCAACGTGATATGATCATCAGCCGCTTCGAGTTCGATGACGGGACCGTTCTGGCAGGAGAGCAGCTTGACGCGCATTTCGCGCAGGACCGGCTTGTCGAGGGAAGCATCGGTGATGATGCACTGGTGGGCACGAGTGCCGACGAGCAGTTTGACGGCCAGGCGGGCGACGACATTCTCCAGGGAGGGCGAGGGGATGATACCTATTTCTGGGAACCCGGCGACGGCAATGACCGCATTATCGAGGTGGACGCAGCCTCCTACGACGTTCTGGAGCTTGGCGGGGGGATTACGAAGGGCGACATAAACCTCTCCCGCGACCCGTCCGGCAACATAAGGGACGAACTCACGATCACCGTAAATTCCACGGGCGAAGCACTTGTGATCGAGGGGCAGTTTCCATGGATCAATCACGAAGGATATGTCCCCGACAGTGGTCTTGATGAAATCCGCTTCGCGGATGGCTCATCCTGGGACGCCGCTTATATTTTGGAGCATTTCTCGGCCGGAACCTATGCGGATCAGCAGCTTTTCGGGATTTGGGGCGAGGATGACGTTCTGGATGGCAAGGGTGGCAATGATACACTCTACGGGTTCAGCGGTGACGACACCTACATATTTGGTCGCGGCTCGGGCCACGACATCATTGACGGGAATGGGTCCTTTACGGGACCGGGCGATCTGGACAAGATCCTGCTGGTCGGGAATATCGTCCCCGACGATATATCGTTTGGCCGTATCGGCGAGGTCAATGCCCACGGAGTTACCCGCTACTACAATGAGATAACGATCACCGACACAGGCGATACCCTGCGGATCGGAGAGTTCAACGGCTGGCGTCGCGAGACCCATGTGGAATTTGAAGATCTCGGGCTGATCTGGTCCTCGGAGCACCTGGAACGGCTCTATTTCGAGGCAATCGGCACATCAGGCGACGACGCTTTCTACGGCATTGAAAGGATAGCATCGTCGCGGAAGGTCGACACCGTTCATCTCGGGGATGGGGACGACACAACATACCTCGTTGACTATGACCACATAGATGGCGGTCAGGGCAGTGACACCTTCTACTTTGATCGATCCTATGACAGCTCCTTCATCGGCCCTCACTATCACGGCGGCTGGATCAGCGACAGCGGCGACGCCAATGGCGTTGATCGGTTGATTTTTGGCCATGAAGAAAGCCTGAACCTGCGCGTCACTGTCGGAGCCAACGGGCGGGACATTCATCTTGATTTTCCAACCGGTATCAATGAACCCATCGTGCTTGTCGACATGTTCACCGGTGTTGAAGGGGTGGGCATAGATGAGGTTATCCTGAGCGACGGTACAGTCCTCGATGCTGACTGGCTGCGCGCGAATGCTGTGGCTTCGCAGGCCTCTCAAAACGTACTGTACGGGACCGATGGCGCGGACACGATGGTCAACGATACATCTTACCCGAACTATCTCGATATGACATTCGACGGAGGTCTGGGCGACGACACGCTTGTCGGAGCCCGCACCTACGATGTCTATGTCTGGCGGGCCGGTGACGGCAATGACCGGATCATCGAGGGCAAAGATAGCGAAGGCGGCGGGTTCGATACACTGGTGCTTGAAGGCGTCGGGATGTCGGATGTGTCCCTGCGCCTGTCCGGCACGGATCTGGTGGTTCATCATCTTGGAACCGGCGAGGACATCACGATCGTGGATCAGTTTGCCCATGAGGGGTTTGAAGGTGGCGTCGGGATCCATCAGTACACTCAACTTGACCGGTTCGGGATTGAAGAGATCCTCTTCGATGATGGTCGCTATCTGGGTCTTCAGGCGATCACGGACGCGACCCGTGTCAAGGGGACGGATGCTGGCGAGACGCTCACCGGCAGTCTCTGGAATGATACGTTCGACGGCGGTCTGGGTGACGACATCCTGATCTCGGGGGGCGGTGAAAGGGACACCGGGCTTTACGGTTCGGACATCTACATCTACCGGTCCGGTGACGGAAATGACATCATCCGCGATCTCGACGGGTCGATCTATGAACTTGATGTCCTGCAATTTGAGGATCTGACACGCGACGAAGTTTCGCTTGTCCGGGAGGGAGAGGACCTGCGTGTCGATATCCTTGCAACCGGCGAGTATTTGACAATCGAGGATCAGTTCAGGGCATCGAACCGCGGCTACGCATACGGGATCGAGGAAATCGGTTTTGCTGACGGATCGAAGCTTTCCGGGCGCAACGCCATCGAGAATCTGGCAATTTTCAGCGGAACGGCTGGCAACGATACGATCATCGGAAACCACGCTGCGAACATCCTGGTCGGTGGGACCGGCAACGACGTGCTGCGCGGCAGCCATGGTGCGGATACCTATGTCTTTGCCGCAGGTGACGGTGTCGACCGGATCGAGGACTATCCGGTTGATGGTCTGCGGGGCAGCATCGAGTTCGCCGACGGTATAACTGCGGCCGATCTGGTCCTGAACAGGACATCGAACGGACGCGATCTGACGATCTCGTATGGCGGCACCGATATGGTGACGGTGCAATATGACCTCCATCTGGCCGAGGGAGTGATCGGCGAGATCGTCTTTGCCGACGGGACCGTCTGGGGCCGGGCCGAGATCGTGACGCGTCTGGCCAATGCCACTGCGGGTGACGACGAGGTGATCGGCACGCGCGCTGATGATGTCCTGTCCGGTCTGGGCGGCGACGACATCCTGCGAGGTCTGGCAGGGGCGGACCGCTATCTCTATGCGCTTGGTGATGGAAACGACATCATCCGCGATGGCGGCACAGATGGCGACGAGATCGACATTCTCGAATTTGCCGCCGGAATTACGCCTGAGACGGTTCAGGTGGATCGGGAGGGCGACAATATCGTTCTCACCCTGACCGCCACCGGCGCCCGGATCGTGCTTGAGAACCGTCTGACGGATGTTCTGGCCTCTGCCGATGGCGTCCGCTTCGCCGACGGTACCTATTGGGATTTCCTGAGGCTGCTCCAACTCTCTGACACGACACCGCCCAACACCGCCCCCGAGGCTGTGAATGACACGGCGGTGACCGGGATCGACACGGTTCTGAACCTGTCCATGGCGGAGGTGCTGGCAAACGATACCGATCCCGAGAACGACGCGCTGACAATCACGTCGGTGAGCGTCCTGGAAGGCGGAGCGGCAGAGCTGGTCGAGCCGAATATCGTCTTTACCCCGACATCCGGTTTCAATGGTATCGCAACGCTGCTCTACACGATTTCTGACGGAAATGGCGGCTATGATGTGGGGGAGATCGCCATTCAGGTGGGCGACAACCGTATCACCGGAAGCGACGGGAACGACACGCTGACCGACACGGATGGCAGCGATCTGGTCGAGGGTCTGGGTGGCAATGATCTGATTTCAACAGGCGGGCAGGGCACCGACACGTTCGATGGCGGCGACGGCACTGACACGATCCGCTTCATCGGCACCTCCGGTGATCTCACGGTGGATCTCATGACCGGCACTGCCAGTGGGACAGGGATTGATACAAGCACCTTGCTCAACATCGAGAATGTGACCGGCAATGACGGCAATGACACGCTTGTTGGCTCGGACGGCTCCAACCACCTTCAGGGGAATTTCGGTGAAGACACGATTTTCGGTCATGGAGGCAGTGATACCATTGATGGTGGGGCGCAAGCGGACATCATCGACGCGGGAAGCGGCGATGACACGGTGATCGGCGGCAAGGGGCGAGATCAGGTTCAGTTGGGTGATGGAAATGACGTGTTCAACGATGACGGGCAGACCGGTTACTGGGGCAGTGACACTGTCCATGGCGGGTTTGGCAACGACACGATCAACGGCGGCGGCGGTGACGACTTCTTCTACGGTGACAATGGCGCTGACACCATCTTTGGTGGTGCTGGCAACGACACCATCGACGGCGGCGCTCATGGGGATACGATCTATGCCGGTGACGGCAACGATGTTGTCTCGGGCGGCAAGGGAACCGATCAGGTCTTTCTCGGCGCCGGGGATGATCTGTTCATCGGCTCCAGCCAGTCGGGCAGTCTGGGGGCCGATCTGATCTCGGGGGAGGCCGGAGATGATACCATCCAGGCCGGAGACGGCTCGGACCGGATCATTGGGGGTGCCGGTTCGGATGTCCTCTCGGGTGGGGCCGATGCGGACACATTCGTCTTCGATATCGGTGATGGGATCGATACGATTCTGGACTTTGAGGATGGCAGCGATCTGCTCGATTTCAGCAGCACCGGCCTCAGCTTCGCTGATCTGGCGGTTTCCGCAGAGAACGGGGATGCCATTGTTCAGTATGGCCCGGATGACCGGATAGAGCTTCAGGGTCTGGCAGGCCAGATAAGCGAGGCCGATTTCATCTTCAACTGAGATCCCTGATGCCCGCCGGGATGTCCATGGCGCATTGATCAGGATCAATGCCCCGGCACCCGGTCCCGGTTCATAAGAGGGACGGAGGGTGAGATCATGGTGGCGACAACGAAGGATGAGCTGCTTGCGAGCAGCGAGAAGGAATTCTCGAAACTGGAGAAACTGATCGGACCGGTCACGCCCGAACAGGCGTTGACGAAGGATGCCGAGGATACGTCAATCAAGGATGTGATTGCCCATCGGGCGCACTGGATCGGCCTGTTTCTGGGCTGGTACGCCGATGGCATGGCCGGACGAAAGGTGCATTTTCCGGCGGAAGGCTACAAGTGGAACGAACTCAAGCGCTATAACGCGGCCCTGCGCGACCGGCAGAAGAACATGGGATGGGTCGCGGCGATCAGCGCCTTGCAGCTTCGCAATCAGGATCTCACAACGTTCATCGAGGGCCATTCGAATGATGCGCTTTATGGCGGGCCTATGAAGGGCGCCAGGAACAACTGGACGCCCGGACGCTGGGCGGAGGCCGCGGGGCCGAGCCATTACAGATCGGCGGCCAAGTACATTCGGGCGAGACTGAAGACGATGTGATGCTCAGGCCCGACGACGCCTGCGGCTCTCGCGCCCGCCGCGCGCGCCTCGGGGCGCTTCGCCCTCGACAACGGGCGGCTTGTTGGCGGCGATCCAGGCCGCACCGTGCGGATCGTTGTTCATCAGCAGATTGGCGGCACGGATCGCTTCCATCTCCTGCGGCCGGACCGGATTCATGATCGCGGACGTCATGCCGCTTGCGATTGCCATCGGAAGAAAGGCGCCGTTGATCCCGTGGCGGTTCGGCAGCCCGAAGGAGACATTCGAGGCCCCGCAGGTCGTATTCACACCAAGCTCCATGCGCAGTTTGCGTACCAGTTCGAAGACCTGCAGGCCTGCGGTTGCCATAGCGCCGATGGGCATCACCAGCGGATCGACGACGATATCATGGGCCGGAATGCCATGATCCGCCGCCCGCTCGACGATCTTCTTGGCGACGGCGAACCTGACTTCGGGATCCTCGCTGATGCCTGTGTCATCGTTGGAGATCGCCACGACCGGCACGTTGTATTTCTTGACGAGCGGCAGGATGGTTTCCATCCGCTCCTCCTCGCCGGTGACCGAGTTCAGAAGCGGACGCCCCTCACAGGCGGCGAGCCCCGCCTCCAGCGCCTCGGGTACGCTTGAATCGATACAGATCGGAACATCGACGACGCTCTGGACCAGTTCGATGAGCTTTTTCATCAGCGGCGGTTCAACAAAGTTGTTGTCTGCATAGCGCGGATCCTCGGCCATCTTGTTCTTGAAGACAGCGCCCGAGTTCACGTCGAGCATCGTCGCACCGGCTGCCACCTGCGCGATCGCATCCGCTTCGACAGTCGAGAAATTGTCCACCTCAAGTTCGGCTGCCAGCGCCTTGCGGCCCGTGGGGTTGATCCGTTCGCCAATCACGCAAAACGGCTGGTCAAAGCCGATAATGGCCGTCTTGGTCTTCGACTCGACGATGGTCTGGGTCATGGGCGTGATTGTCCTTTGAAATCAGGCGTGAGCAGCGATGGATCCGGCCGGTCGGCCATACTCATCAGTGAATTCGGCGGTCTTCGTGATGCCGCCCAGCGGGAAGAAATGCACCGCTTCGATGTTGAAGTCCGGGTTGACCGCCTTGTGGCGTGCCAGACCGGCGAGAAACTCGTACGGTGTGAAAGGCAGCATCAGCTTGGACAGATCCGCAGCGCGCCGTTGCAGCACCCGCAAGGACGGGCCGACGCCGCAGACCATGGCGAACTTGATCATGGTTTGCAGCTTGGCGGGTCCGGCCACGCCGATATGGATCGGCAGATCGATGCCCTCGGCTTTCAGCCGGTCCGCCCAGGCGATCACCGGCTCGGCCTCGAAACAGAACTGGGTCGCGATTGCCATGGTCGCATCTGTGCGCTCGGCAAAGGCGGCCTTCCAGTGAAGCGCTTCCATGGCCGCCTTGTCGGATCCGTCGGGATCGATGTCCCTGTTGCCCTCTGGATGACCGGCGACATGCAGGCGCGTGAACCCGTTTGCATCAAAGAGCCCGGTTTCCAGAAGCTGCATGGAGTCCGAGAACGCGCCTTTCGGATTGTCCAGCCCACCGGCCAGAAGCAGCGCCTGAGACACGCCGACATCGCTGTAGCGCCGGATCCAGTCTGAAAGCTCAGCCCTGTCGGCAATGACCCGGGCCGGGAAATGCGGCATCACCGGAAACCCCTCGTCGATCAGACGGGCGGCTGTCTCGACCATCTCCTCAATCGGTGTACCGTCGATATGCGCGATGTAGACGCGGGTGCCTTCGGGCAGAATTGCGCGGAAATCATCGATCTTGGCTGCGGTCCGCGGCATCACCTCGATGGAAAAGCCCTGCAGAAAACCGGCCAGATCGGTGCCCGCAGCAGGTTCGGACGTCTTCTTACGCCCAAAGGGAAGAATGTTTGCCATCAGCGCGCTCCACCTCATGCGTCATTTGACGCGGCCCAGCCCTCATTTGCAATCAGGGCCTTGATCTCGTCCTGACCGTAGGCAGCTTCCAGGCGCGCAGCTTCGGCACTTGCGACATCCTGTGCATCACCTTCGACCGGGTAGGGGGGCGCCTTGCGCCATTCTGCGAGATAGGCATCCGCATCTTTTGCGCCGACTTTCATGGCGCAGCGGTCAATCGCCTGCTCGAAACGCTCTGAAAGTTGTCTCTTCGCGCCCCGCCGACCCTTGCCGACAATCACCTGAGCGGGTATGTCGCGCCAGTAAACAATTGTCACGTCTGCCATTCCAGGCACCTCCCGCATCTCGTCATGTCCGAGATCAATGAGCATCCTGCGGGCCGATTGCAAGACCGATCTGCAATTATCACACATGCGTCGCTTTTGGTTGTTGTTTGGTCGGTTGCGCTCCTGTATAACTTTGCCCAGCGAAACGCTTTGACGGTAGGAACCGACGCTATGACAGACGCACCCGTGCGAACCATCTCCTTTGAATTCTTCCCCCCACAATCGACCGATGCGACCCTGCGCCTGTGGCGTGCGGTTGAGCGGCTTGCGCCGCTGGCGCCCAGTTACGTCTCGGTGACGTACGGGGCCGGCGGGACGACGCGGGACCGGACCCGCGCTGCAATCCGCACCATTCAGGACCGGGCGCGCCTGCCGGTTGCGGGCCATCTGACCTGTGTGAACGCGACCGGGGACGAGACCATCGAGGTCGCGCGCTCCTATCGCAAGATGGGTGTTCAGAAGATCGTGGCGCTCAGGGGGGATCCGCCCAAGGGGGCAGGCGGTTTCCAGGCCCATCCCGATGGATTTGCATCGGCGGCGGAACTGGTGGGTGCGCTTGCCGCGGATGGCTGGCAGGATATCGCGGTCGCCGCCTACCCGGAAGTGCATCCCGAGGCCTCCAGCGCCCAGGCAGATATCGATATGCTCAAGCGCAAGGTCGACGCCGGTGCCACATCCGCGCTGACCCAGTTTTTCTTTGAAACCGATGACTTCCTGCGGTTCCGCGACCGTTGCGCGGATGCGGGCATCACCATTCCGGTCCATCCCGGCATCCTGCCGGTCGAGAACTTCGCCAATCTGACCCGCTTCGCGGCCCGGTGCGGTGCGAACATCCCCGACTGGATGTCCAAGGCTTTCGGAGCCGCCGAAGATATGGAGAGCCATCGTCTGCTGGCAACGGCAATTGCGACGGAGACCTGTGACAGCCTGCTGTCGCAAGGCGTGGAGCACCTGCATTTCTACACACTCAACATGCCCGATCTGACCTATGACATCGTGCGCACGCTGGGCTTCGAGCCCGCGCGCTTTGGCATGGCAACCGGCGCGGGTGCCGCCTGATCCGCCACGGCACACTTGCCATGGGGCGGGCGCTTCTGTAGCGTTTTACCAAACGTCGCGCACTGTAGGTTGGCGCGGATCAAGGATTGGTAAAACCATGGCGCAAGCTCGAAAGCGAGTTGCGCGGGACCGACGTGGCCACTCTTCGGGTTCGGGGGGCAAGGCCCCTGCGCAAGGGCAGGGCGATCTTTTCGCTGCCCTCGATCTGGGAACGAATTCCTGTCGCATGCTCGTCGCGCGGCCGGAAGGGGCCTATTTCTCCATTGTTGACGCGTTCGCGAAGTCGGTCCGGCTCGGGCCGGATCTCGAACGCAATGAAACGCTCTCCAAGCCCGCAATTGATCGTACAATCCGCGCGCTTCAGGTCTGTGCGGCGAAGCTCAAGAAACTGGACGTTCCGCATATGCGGCTGGTCGCGACCGAGGCCTGCAGGCGTGCGCGTAACGGGCATGTCCTGATCGAGCGGGCGCGCAGCCAGACCGGGCTGAAATTGGAGCTGATCCAGCCGGAGGAAGAGGCGCGGCTGGCGGTTGTGTCCTGCGCACCTCTGGTCTCGCAGGGCACAGACCAGATCCTGATTTTCGACATTGGTGGCGGATCGACAGAACTGGTGTGGATTGATGTCTCCGACACATCCCCAGAAGATCGTCAGGACGCCGTGGCGCGCCTGCGAATGTCACGGGAGATCGGCGCCGAGGCGGGCGCGGCCCGTCTGGTCGATTTCGTATCCGTGCCGCTTGGTGTCGCGACGCTGAACGAGCGGTTCGCCGATGTCGAGGATGAGAGCGCGCGTTTTGCGCTGATGTCGTGGTTCTTCGAGGAGCAGTTGCAGGGCTTTCTTCCCTACCAGCGGTTCGACATCGTTGACGACACGGCCCGGTTCCAGATGATCGGGACGTCGGGCACCGTCACGACGATTGCAGCCGCCCATCTCAATCTGCGGCGCTATGACCGCAGAAAGGTGGACGGCACGAGCATGTCTACTGAGCAGATCGAGGCCGTGGTCAATCGCCTGATGATGCAGGGCCATGACGGGCGCATCAAGAACCCGGCGATCGGGCGGGACCGGGCCAAGCTGATCATGTCGGGGGCGGCAATTCTGCAGACCCTGCTCAGGATCTGGCCGACCGAACGCCTGCGGGTGGCGGATCGAGGACTGCGCGAGGGCATTCTCTATTCGATGATGCGCGAGCGGGCGGCTTTTGGTGCGGAGAAAGCAGATGGCTGAGAAACGGCGCAGTTCCGGACGCGGTCAGCGCGATCTGAAGGTCCGGGTGAAAACCGCGAAGGGGCGCAAGCTGTCCTCCAAGCTGTGGCTGGAGCGTCAGTTGAACGATCCCTATGTCACACGCGCCAAAAAGGATGGCTTCCGGGGCAGGGCGGCCTACAAGATCCTCGAACTCGACGACAAGTTCCGATTTCTGGTGCCCGGCGCGATTGTCGTCGATCTTGGCTGCGCGCCCGGTGGCTGGTGTCAGATCGCGGTGGACCGTGTGAATGCGCTCGGGATGAGATCGGGCAAGCGTCAGGGTTCGGTTCTGGGGATTGACCTGCAGGAGGTCGAACCGATCCCCGGAGCGGAGATCCACGTCCTCGATTTTCTGGAGGAAGGCGCGGATGACTCGGTGAAGGGCTGGCTCGGCGGTCGGGCGGATGTTGTGATGTCCGACATGGCGGCGTCCGCATCCGGTCACAAGGGCACCGACCATGTCAGGATCATCGCGCTGGTGGAGGCCGCAGCCTATCTCGCTTTCGACGTGTTGAACGAGGGCGGGACCTTCGTCGCCAAAGTTCTGGCCGGTGGGGCCGAGGGTGAGGTGCTGACCCTGCTGAAACGCAATTTCGCCAAGGTCGTGCATGTCAAACCCCCGTCGAGCCGGGCGGACAGTTCCGAGAAATTCGTTGTGGCAACCGGGTTCAGAGGCGGCTCAGGGCGTGATCTCGAAGCGGACCCGCGGGGGCAGGGTGCGCTGGAAGTCGACGAGGGCTGAGGCAAGCCGCGCCCGATCCGCAGCCGGTGTCGCGTAGAAGGTTACGGTGCCGGAATTCGCAAAGAAGCTCGCCGCCGTCAGCGTCGCGACCTGTTCCCACTCCGCCGGTCGGTCTGGAAAGATGTGTGCGTAGATCAAGACGATCTCCACGCCTGCGGCCTCTGCCAGCCTGCGCATCTCATCAGCCCCGTACCGTCCCGCCAGTTTCAGGCGTCGCACCTCCTCAGAGCCGAGGCCGAAGAGGTCGAGCACGAAGGCATCGTTCTGATAGCTCACCCAGCCGAGATCATTGACCGCAACGGGGGCCGCATAGAATTCGGTCGCGAAGCGATGCATCTGGTAGTGCTGGTCATGAATGTTGCGGCTGGCCTGCGGCGTGTCGATGGCCAGTTCGACATAAGGCAGGGAGATGAAGGTGATCAGAAGGGCCGCGACCGCGCCGATCTGCGGGCGGCGAGCCAGAAGGCCCCGCATCAGCCACAGGACGCCGACAATGCTGACGGCAATCACATACACCTCGTAGCGACCAAACCAGCCGAACTTGCCCGCCAGCAGATGCGCGGAGCCGGTGGCGAGCAACACGAACAGCACCCAGAAATCGCGGGCATTCCTTGAGAGCGCCCAGATCAACAGGCCGAGCCCCAGAAGGGCTGTCAGGGCAAGTCCCTGGCGCAAGCCCAGCGTGGCGCGCAGATTGTCGAGGATGCGACCCAGGAAATCCGTCGCCTGCCCGTCGGCAAGGCTGGTCGCCACTTCGGATTTGAGTGCGACGGAGCTTGGCACAGCGGGAAGTCCGAGACTGTTCATGTAGAGCACATAGGCACCAAGACACACGCCGATCAGGGCGGCTTCGATCAGGGCGGCTAGGCGGTTCCTCAATGCGAATTGCGCGATGATGATGGCGCCTGCCATGGCAATCCCCTCGAACCGGATCGTCGGCAGCAGCACCACCGCCAGGATCAGGAACCACGGGCTCTGCCCATGCCGCGTGAGGTCGATAAGCCCTTTGAGTGCCAGCAGGCAGATCGCGACATGCAGCGAATGCTCCAGCCCGGTCATGGGAAGCGCAAAGGCGCTCAGCCCGAAGAGCCCGGCGAGCCCGACAAGCCAGCGCATCACGGGATCGGGCAGGGTCTGGTTCAGGATTGCACCCAGCAACCAGACCGAGAGCCCGGCAGCCGGAATGGCAACGGCCGCCGCCCCCCACGGGCCCAGACCAACGGCCTGGGTTATTGCCAGAAGATAGGGATAGAGGATGGAGGAGGATGCGGAAGATGCCTCGCCCAGATTGATGCCGAATGTGCCGCGAATGATGTTCTCGGCGGCGGCCAGATGGATATAGGGATCATCAAGCGTATAGATCAGAAGGCCGTCCGCCTTCATCAGGCAAAGCAAGACGATCCCGGCCATGCCGACCAGCCAGAGCGCGGTCAGTTGTGCGGGGAAGTCTCTCATTCGGCGCGGTTGTGGAAGATGAAGCCCAGCGTGTTGAGCAGGACTTGCGCGGCCAGCGTCGCCGTCGAGCCGGTCGGGTCGTAGTCGGGCGCGACCTCCACCAGATCGAGACCGATGATCCGGTGCGATTTCGTCACGGCCTGCAACAGCTCCAGCACTTCATAGTAGAGAAATCCACCATGGCTCGGTGTCCCGGTCCCCGGTGCGATGGACGGACAGAAGGCATCAATGTCGATGGTGATGTAGAGCGGGACACCCGCCGGGATACGTGCGGCAACCGCCTGTGTGCCAAGCGCGCGAACCTGTCGGACGGACAGGATGTCGGAGTCCATCCGGCGTGCGTCCTCATATCCCTCGCGGGCGGTTGATGAGACGTTGCGGATACCGACCTGAGTCAGGCCGCTGATATGATCCTTCTCGGCCGCGCGCCGCATCGGATTGCCATGGCCGAACCGCACGCCGTGGCGTTCATCCACGAAATCGAGATGGGCGTCGATTTGCAGGATGTGGAAGGGCGTGTGGCCTTCAAAGGCGTTGATGCAGGGGATGTTGACCGAGTGATCGCCGCCGATCACCACGGGCAGCGCCCCGGCCTTGCGGGCGGCGCGCACCGCCGTCTCGATATTGCCGTGCGAGGCAATCGTGTCCGTGTGGATGATATCCGCATCCCCCATATCCACAATCCTCACATCCGCGCCCAGATAGGTCGCATCGTCCTCGTGATCATATGCGCCCGCATGACCGAACGAGAAAAGGGTCGAGGCTTCGCGCACCGCCCGGGGGCCGAAACGAGCGCCGGGCCGGTATTGGGTGCCACCGTCAAAGGGTGCTCCGATGATGGCCACATCGGCGCTGAATTCGTCCCAATCCGCGACATGCTCCCGTTTGCCGAACGTCGCGATGCCGACAAAGGGCAGGTTCAGCCGGCCTGTCTCGTAGCCATGTCCGCTCATATGCCGTCTCCCCGGAAAGTATTCGTGCCGACATTGCGACCCTCGGGGGCGGTTTTGCAAGACCCCGTTGGGGGTTTCCTTTTGCCCTGTTGCGTGAGATAGGGACGTGCCAACACCGGACCGCTGCATGAGGTAGAAACATGAAGATTCGTGAGGCCCTTACATTCGACGATGTTCTGCTTGTGCCGGGTGCCTCATCGGTGCTTCCGTCAACGGCTGATACGCGAACATTCCTCACCAAATCCATCGCGCTCAACATCCCTTTGCTCAGTTCCGCCATGGATACGGTGACCGAAGCGGAGATGGCGATTGCCATGGCGCAGGCGGGCGGGATCGGTGTCCTGCACCGCAATCTGACACTGGAAGATCAGGCGCAACAGGTGCGCCGGGTCAAACGGTTCGTCTCGGGCATGGTCTACAATCCCATCACGCTCAGCCCCGATCAGACACTGGCCGATGCCAAGGCGTTGCAGGCCCGCTACCGCGTCACCGGCTTCCCGGTCGTGCGTGAGGACAACCGGGTCCTGGGCATCGTGACCAACCGCGACATGCGGTTCGCGAGCGACGACGCGACGCCGGTCTCGGCCATGATGACCAACGAGAACCTCGCCGTCATGCGCGAGCCTGTCGATATCGCGGAGGCGCGCGGCCTGATGCATGCAAGACGGATCGAGAAACTTCTGGTCACCGACGCGGATGGTCATCTCACCGGCCTGATGACGATGAAGGATATCGAGCAATCGGTTCTGAACCCGGCGGCCTGCAAGGACGGTCTGGGGCGTTTGCGGGTGGCCGCGGCGTCCACCGTCGGCGATGACGGGTTTGCCCGCTCGGAGGCTCTCGTGGACGCAGGCGTCGATCTGATCGTCATCGACACAGCCCATGGCCATTCGGAGAGCGTCGGGCTGGCCGTTGAGCGGGTCAAGAAGCTCTCCAACGAAGTGCAGGTCGTGGCAGGCAATGTCGCCACGGCCGAGGGGACCCGCGCCCTGATCGGTTCGGGCGCGGATGCGGTCAAGGTGGGGATCGGGCCAGGCTCGATATGTACCACGCGCATCGTTGCAGGCGTGGGCGTACCGCAGTTGACGGCGATATCGGACTGCGCTGATGAAGGTGCCAGAACCGGCACGCCTGTGATCGCCGATGGCGGGATCAAGTATTCAGGTGATTTTGCCAAGGCCATCGCTGCGGGCGCGCATTGTGCGATGATCGGCTCCATGCTGGCGGGCACGGACGAGGCGCCCGGAGAGATCATTCTCTTTCAGGGGCGCAGCTTCAAGGGCTATCGTGGCATGGGATCGGTGGGTGCGATGGCGCGTGGATCGGCCGATCGCTATTTCCAGAAGGAGGCCTCGACCGACAAGCTGGTCCCCGAGGGGATCGAGGGTCAGGTGCCTTACAAGGGGGCTGCAGGAAGTGTCCTTCACCAGCTTGTGGGCGGGCTGCGCGCAGCCATGGGATATACCGGCTGCGCTACGATCGAAGAGATGCGGCAGAACTGCAACTTCGTGCAGATCACCGGGGCGGGCCTGAAGGAAAGCCATGTCCATGATGTGCAGATCACCCGTGAGAGCCCAAACTACCGGGGCAGTTGATGAGTGCGCCTCTGATCCTTTGCCTCGTTGCCGTTTTTGGGCAGGTTGGGCTGACTTTCTGGGCGATTGTCCGGATGGGGACGGTTCGGGTGGCAGCAATCAAGTCGGGCAAGGTCGGGTTCGGCGATATCGCCATTCACACCACGGCCTACCCGGAGGCGGTTCAGACATATCAGTCCAATGCGCATAATCAGTTCGAGACACCGTCGCTGCTTTATGCCGCGGTGGCGCTGGGGGCGGCCTTGGGCGAGGTCAACTGGCTCATGGCGATTGCAGCACTGGCCTATCTTGCCTCCCGTCTGGTGCACCGGCGGATCCATATCGGCACGAACCACCTGCCGAGCCGGTTCAGGGCCTTCGTGGCGGGCCTCATGGCGCTTGGCCTGCTCTGGGTTTCGCTTGGGCTGGGACTGCTGTTCTGAGCGCCCATGACCCCTGAGGCGCGGATATCCACAGCTATCGAGCTGCTCGATCGCATTCTTGACGGCGATCCCGCCGAACGGGTTCTGACCCGCTGGGCCCGCGCAAGCCGGTTTGCCGGATCGAAGGATCGTGCCGCCGTTCGGGATATCGTGTTCGATGTTCTGCGCCGGAAACGCTCGCTGGCCTGGCCACTGCCGGAGACCGGGCGCAACCTCGCACTGGCCCATACACGGGCTGCCGGCCTGTCCGTTGAGGAGATGTTCACCGGTGAAGGATACGCGCCGGCCGCTCTCACGCCCGCCGAGAAGGCGTTCAGTCCCTCCAACCTTCAGGAGGCACCGCTGGCGGTCCAGCTTGATGTGCCTGACGCGCTGCTCGACGAACTCCATGCATCGCTCGGCGACGATCTGAGACCGGTTCTGGAAACCCTGCAGGGCCCGTGCACCCGTCGATCTGCGGGTCAATCTTCGAAAGACAGCCGTGAAAGGCGCGATCATGGCTCTGATGAGCGATGAGATCACGGTCGAACCGGTCCCGCTCAGCCCGACCGCGCTGAGGGTGTTGACCAATCCGCGCCGCGTGCAGGGCTCGCGCGCCTATCGCGAGGGGCTGGTGGAATTGCAGGACGCCTCCAGTCAGGCGGTGGCTGATTTCACGGGGGTCAGACCGGGAATGACGGTGCTCGACTATTGTGCGGGCGGAGGTGGCAAGACGCTCGCCATGGGGGCGCTGATGCAGGGCGAGGGGAGACTTCTGGCCCATGACATCAATCCCGGCCGGATGCGCGACGTGCCGACACGTGCCGCCCGAGCGGGCCTCAGTATCGACATTCTCGATACCCGCGCGCTGCCAGGGCTGGCCGGGCGGTGTGATGTGGTTCTGGTGGATGCGCCTTGCTCGGGCACCGGCGCATGGCGGCGAAACCCCGACGCCAAATGGCGTTTCACACCGGAGGATCTCGATCGGTTGCTTCAGATACGGGCCGATATCCTGGCCCGCGCCGTGCAATTCGTGAAGCCTGGCGGTCGTCTGGTCTATGCCACATGTTCGCTGCTGCGGAGCGAAAACGAGATGCAGATCAGGGCGTTTTCAGGCCGGTCCGGTCAGGTACAGGTCTTGCAGGATCGCCGCCTCAGTCCGCTTGATGGGGGCGACGGATTCTATCTTGCAGAGATGGCGGTCGCATAAGACACGTTTAGCGTGCATATTCCATCTGCTCGATGTAGTCTTTTAAGACTGTGTTAACTTCGATCCGAGAAGACTGCCGCCATGCGTATCCTTGATTTATTTCCGGGTCCTCGATGACCCTGCCCGTACCCGGCAAAGGGTCCTCCAGACGGTTCAGATCCGGTGATATAGCGACGGTATTCACGGGCCTTCTGGCCTGTTTCGCGGTCGTCGCGGTGATCATGGGTGTCGATTTCATGTTCCAGTTCAGCGACATGACACTGGTTCTGGTCGGTCTCACCTTCGTCGCCCTGATGCTTCTGCTGCTTGGCGTTCTGATGCACAGGAACAGGCGGGGCGAGGGGTTCGAGGCGCTTTACGACACTCTCTCGGGGCCGGTCTGGCTGAGTGATCTTTCCGGCGATATCCTTTCGCGAAATGCGGTCGCCCATCAGGAATACGGTGCCCATAGCCGGATCGAGCTTTGTCTGACACCCTTCACATCCGATCCGGCTGCGACGGTCTACTGTCTGGCCCAACGTGTGAGAAGCGTCGGACTGGCCTCCGAGACCCTCATTCATGCGGGGCAATCGCGAACGATTGTGGCCCAGACCGCCTCGCGGGGCCGCATCATCTGGCAACTGCTGGGCACCGATCTTGCGTCGGATCTCGGCAACTCCAGCGAGATGACAAGCCTTCCGTTCATCGAATATGACGGATCGGGGAGCGTGGTCACCCAGAACGCTGCCGCGGACGCGCTTTTCGGTACGGAAGTCAATCATATCGACGAGATTGTTGAGAGCCCGCCCTTGCGCGCTGACGGGTTGCATCGACTGAAATCAAGCCCCGATCAGGTCTACAGGGTCCATCTATCGACGACCGACAAGGGTCATGAGCAGGCGATGTTCCTGCCCAGCGATCCGGCCGAGATTGCCGGCGGTCAGACCGATGATCTGATGGAGGATCTTCCCGTCGCGCTCGCGAGGCTGGAGCCGGACGGGCGTCTGATCTACGCGAACACAGCCGCCAGAAACCTTCTGGGCGACCGCGCGACGCCGGGCAGCCAGCTCGCGGCGCTGATCGAAGGGCTGGGCCGGTCGATCCCCGAACGCCTGATGGAGACCATGAAAGGGCGCGCGCAGGGACGCTCGGAAGTGGCGCGGGGCAAGATCGATGATCGCGAGGTTTTCCTGCAGGTAACGCTAACCCGGCTGATGATCAACGGTGAGCCATCGCTGCTGGCGGTTCTGAGCGATGCGACCGAACTCAAGACCCTGGAAGCTCAGTTCGTGCAGAGCCAGAAGATGCAGGCCGTCGGCCAGCTCGCAGGCGGCGTTGCGCATGATTTTAACAACTTACTAACCGCAATCAATGGGCATTGTGACCTTTTGATGATGCGCCACAACAAGGGAGATCCCGATCACGGGGACTTGCAACAGATCCGGCAAAACGCCAACCGGGCCGCCGGACTGGTCCGGCAGCTTCTGGCGTTTTCCCGCAAGCAGACATTGCGCCCGAAGGTGCTTGATCTGCGCGATGTGCTGGATGATCTGGTCCACCTTCTGAACCGGCTTTTGGGAGCACGGGTCAGCCTGGAAGTCGCCTGCGACGACGATCTGCATCCGGTTCGCGTTGATGAACGGCAGCTTGAGCAGGTGATCGTCAATCTGGTCGTGAATGCCCGCGACGCAATGCCCGAAGGCGGCGAGGTCCGCCTGAGCGCACGCAATGTCACGCTTGATGCGGACATGAAGCGCGACCGCGCGGTGATCCCCAAGGGCGACTATGTGCTGGTCGAGGTGCGCGACAGCGGCACGGGCATCCCCGTCGACAAGATCGACAAGATTTTCGAGCCCTTCTTCACGACCAAGAAGCTGGGCGAGGGGACCGGTCTCGGCCTCTCGACCGTCTATGGCATCGTCAAGCAGACGGGCGGCTATATCTTTGCAAACAGCACGATTGATGTCGGCACGACATTCCAGCTTTACCTCCCCGATCATGTCCAGTCGGCAAAGGAAGAGGTACAGGTCGCTGCCAGCAAGACCACACCGGTCGACAGCAATCCCACCGACCTGACCGGGCGTGGCGTGGTTCTCCTGGTCGAGGATGAGGCACCGGTCAGGTCCTTCGCGGCGAGGGCCCTGCAACTGCGCGGTTATACCGTGCTTGAGGCGGATTGCGGCGAGGCGGCCCTCGATATGCTGGGCGATCTGGATCTAGAGATTGATCTGTTTCTCTCGGACGTGATCATGCCGGGGCTTGATGGACCTTCCTGGGTCGAGCAGGCGCTGAAGAACCGCCCGAACGTGCCGACGATCTTTGTTTCGGGCTATTCAGAGGACGCGTTCGGGGAAGGCCGCGCGGAAATACCCAACTCGACATTTCTGCCGAAACCGTTCTCTCTCAATGAGTTGACGGAGAAAGTTAAGATCAATATCGAGAAACCGACCATGCATTGAACTGCTATGGCAGGCTGTCATAGATCTCGAATTCCTTGTCTAGAAACGTCTCAAGTCGGCCGAGAAGCTGCGGCGACAGGCTTGCCTCTCCGGGCGGTGAGGAGTTGATCGTCCGCAGCGGCAGATCACGGTCGAAACGGTCCTGCAGGAAGTTGTGGAACCGGTCGAATGCCTCATAGCGGAACAAGTGATCAATGCCGAGAGCAAAATCCTGATCTCGCAGGAAATCCCAGGGCCGCCCCATGGCTCGATTTGTCCTGGTATTGCCGATGTAGTCCTCCACGAACGCCTCGAAACTGATATTGGCCGTGCTGATCCCGCTCGCTGCCAGATCCGCACGCTGCCGATACTGATACCAGCTGGCCAGCCAAGCGACCGGGTGACGGATCACGGCACAGGTCTCGATGCCCTCGATCTTTAGCGCGTTCAGATAGGGCACGATGTGACGGTTGTAGCGGCGCACGGTCATATGGGTGACCAACGGCGAGCGTGAAAACGTGATCTCGCAGAACGGCCGCAACGCATCCTCAACTGCCGTTGTTCCGGTCTTTGTCATCGCCAGATAGGCGAGCCGCGCCTGAAGTGAAATCAGCATTTCATCTCTTTTTGCTCATGGCCTGCAATTCACGGGGACTTTTAACCTCTTCTTAAAGCAAAGCCCATGAGAGTGAGACAGATAAAATTTGAATTGCATTGTTCTTGTTTTGATCTCATGTTAACAGATGAGAACACAAAGCGAACAGAGCAGTCAATTGCCGATCTCGGTGAGATGTGAAATAAGTGGAGAAACACATGGCAAGCACCCTTCTGGATTTGGACGAAAGACGCGGTATGGACAAGCAGAAAGCGCTGGAATCAGCGCTCTCACAGATCGAGCGAAACTTCGGCAAGGGCTCGATCATGAAGCTGGGCGACAACCCGATCATGGATGTCGAGGCGATCTCGACAGGCTCGATCGGGCTGGATGTCGCGCTTGGCATCGGCGGGCTGCCAAAGGGGCGCATTATCGAGATTTATGGCCCGGAGAGCTCGGGCAAGACAACACTTGCACTTCATGTCGTGGCCGAGGAGCAGCGCAAGGGTGGGGTCTGTGCCTTTGTCGACGCGGAACACGCGCTCGACCCGGCTTATGCCAGAAAGCTGGGTGTGGACCTGGATGAACTTCTGATCTCGCAACCCGATGCGGGCGAGCAGGCGCTGGAGATTACCGAGACGCTGGTCCGTTCAGGCGCTGTCAATGTCGTGGTTGTCGATTCAGTCGCGGCCCTGACGCCGAAATCGGAGCTCGAAGGCGATATGGGCGATGCCCAGGTCGGCGCTCAGGCGCGTCTGATGAGCCAGGCGATGCGCAAGCTGACCAGTTCGATCAGCCGGTCGAACTGCATGGTGATTTTCATCAACCAGATCCGCATGAAGATCGGTGTCATGTTCGGCTCGCCCGAGACGACATCCGGCGGCAACGCTCTGAAGTTCTACGCATCCGTCAGGCTGGATATCCGCCGCATCGGATCGATCAAGGATCGCGACGAGGTCGTGGGCAATGCGACCCGCGTAAAGGTCGTCAAGAACAAGGTGGCGCCGCCCTTCAAGCAGGTCGAGTTTGACATCATGTATGGCGAGGGCATCTCGAAGCGCGGCGAGTTGATCGATCTGGGCGTGAAATGCGGGATCGTCGACAAGTCCGGTTCGTGGTTCTCCTATGGTGACGAGCGGATCGGGCAGGGGCGTGAGAACGCCAAGACCTTCCTGAAGGAACATCCCGACATGGCGCTGGAGATCGAAGACAAGATCCGTGCCGCCCACGGGCTGGATTTCGATATGCCGCTGGGCGGCGCGTCGGAGGATGACGATATACTGGAGGCCTGATCCACCCTTCCTGCTATTCCGCCTCCGGCGGGGATATTTGACCCAAGAAGAAGGCGCCGGCCTCTTCTTGGGTCTTTTCGTTTTGTGCAGTGGACAGGCCCGGTTGCCTCCGATATTTCCCTTGACGATTGAGCCTGCTTTCCCGAGGGACCCCTGATGACCAGTCTGAACGATATCCGCAGCACTTTTCTGAGCCATTTCGAGGCCGAGGGGCATGCGGTGGTCGAAAGCTCACCGCTTGTGCCGCGCAACGATCCGACGTTGATGTTCACCAATGCGGGCATGGTGCAGTTCAAGAACGTCTTCACCGGGCTTGAGAACAGGGACTATTCGCGTGCCGTGACGAGCCAGAAATGTGTGCGTGCGGGCGGCAAGCACAACGATCTGGACAATGTCGGCTACACGGCACGGCATCATACCTTTTTCGAGATGCTGGGGAACTTCTCTTTCGGTGATTATTTCAAGGAAGCGGCGATCCCGTTTGCCTGGGACCTGATGACGCGCGAGTTCGGGATCAACAGGGAGAAGTTGCTGGTCACGGTCTATCACACCGATGATGAGGCTGCGACGCTCTGGAAAAAGGTGGCTGGCCTGCCCGATGAGCGCATCATTCGCATCGCGACCGATGACAATTTCTGGATGATGGGGCCGACCGGCCCTTGCGGGCCGTCCTCGGAGATCTTCTATGACCATGGCGAGCATATCTGGGGCGGACCTCCGGGCAGTCCTGAGGAGGATGGCGACAGGTTCATCGAGATCTGGAACCTCGTTTTCATGCAATATGAGCAGTTCGAGGACGGACGTCGTGAGCCGCTGCCCAAGCCGTCGATCGATACCGGCATGGGACTGGAGCGGATGGGGGCCACCTTGCTCGGGTCCCATGACAACTATGATACGGATGTGTTTCGCAGCCTGATCGAGGCCTCGGCCCATCTGACCAGCACGGAACCTTATGGCGATCAGAATGTCCATCACCGGGTGATCTCGGATCACCTGCGCTCATCCTCGTTCCTTCTGGCGGACGGGGTGATGCCCTCCAACGAGGGGCGGGGCTATGTGCTGCGCCGGATCATGCGGCGAGCCATGCGGCATGCCCATCTGCTGGGGTCCAAGGACCCGGTCATGCATCGGCTGGTGCCTGCTCTGGTGGCCAGTATGGGACAGCATTTCCCTGAACTTGGGCGGGCGCAGGCGATGATCGAAGAGACGCTGCGGATGGAAGAGACCCGTTTCAAGCAGACGCTCGATCGCGGTCTCGGTCTGCTGGATGACGCGCTTGACGGTCTCGCCGAGGGCGCGGATCTGCCGGGCGAGACCGCTTTCAAGCTATATGACACCTACGGGTTTCCCCTGGATCTGACCCAGGACGCCTTGCGGGAGCGCGGGCGCGGTGTCGACGCGCACGGGTTTGATGTGGCCATGGCCGAGCAGAAGGCGAAGGCGCGGGCGGCCTGGACAGGCTCCGGTGAAGCGGCTGACGAAGGCATCTGGTTTGAGATCGCCGATCAGCACGGTCTGACGGAGTTCCTCGGCTATGAAACCGAGACGGCGGAGGGTCAGATACTGGCGCTCGTGGCCGGTGCCGAACGCATTGACGAGGCCCCCGCGGGGCAGGAGGTTCAGGTGGTGCTGAACCAGACTCCGTTCTACGGCGAAAGCGGTGGTCAGATTGGGGACCGCGGTGTGCTGAAGACCGACACGGGCCGGATCACGATCATCGACACGAAAAAGAAGGCCGGTGTCTTTGTCCATATAGGTCAGGTCGATGAGGGAGCGGTTGCTGTCGGGACCTCGGCCACGCTGGAGGTCGACATGGCCAGACGTCAGGCGATCCGGGCCAACCACTCCGCCACACACCTGATGCATGAGGCGCTGCGCCGGGCGCTCGGCGATCATGTTGCACAACGTGGGTCTCTGGTTGCCGATGACCGGCTGCGATTTGATTTCGTCCATCAAAAGGCGATGGATCCGGACCAGATCCGCCGGGTCGAGCGTGAGGTGAATGCCTATGTGCGCCAGAATGCGCCAGTATCGACCCGGATCATGACGCCCGATGATGCAACCGCGCTGGGTGCACGGGCGCTCTTTGGCGAGAAATACGGCAGCGAGGTTCGGGTTGTCTCTATGGGGACGCTGGAGGGGAGCGGTCTCGGGAGCGATGGCGATACCTATTCGCTGGAGCTTTGCGGCGGCACCCATGTGGCGCGTACCGGCGAGATCGGCACCTTCGTGATCACCGGGGAAGCCGCATCATCTGCCGGTGTGCGGCGGATCGAGGCGCTGACCGGAGAAACCGCTTTTGACTATCTTTCAGGGCAGGATCACCGGCTTGCCGATATCGCGCTCACGTTGAAGGCCAAGCCTGAAGATCTGGGTGACCGGATCCAGAGCCTGATCGATGAGCGCAGGACGCTGCAAACCGAGATTGCCGACCTCAAGAAAAAGATTGCCATGGGCGGCGGTGGCTCGGGCGAGGCGGAGGCGAGGGATGTCAACGGTGTGCCGTTTCTGGCTCAGGCGCTCAACGACGTCTCGGGCAAGGATCTGCGCGGCCTCATCGATGCGCACAAGTCGCGCCTGGGCTCGGGCGCAATCCTTCTGATTGCCGACACCGGTGGCAAGGCGGCGGTGGCCGCTGGCGTGACGGATGATCTGACGAGCCGTGTCTCGGCCGTCGATCTGGTTCGGGCGGCAGCCGAAGCGCTAGGTGGCAAGGGCGGCGGCGGACGACCTGACATGGCGCAGGCCGGCGGGGCGGATGCCTCCAAATCCGATGCGGCCATAGCGGCTGCCGAAGCACATATCGCACAACTTTAGGGGAGAGAACACGATGCCAGCACTTTGGATTGCTCATGTGGATGTTAATGACGAGGCGGCTTACGGCGACTATATCAAGGTCGCGTCGACCTGCATTCCGGCCCATGGCGGGGTTTTCATAGCCCGCGGCGGGCGCTACAGCCAGATGGAGGGCCGGGATCATCCGCGCAACGTGGTTGCCCGCTTCCCGACCTATGAAGACGCGCTCGCCTGTTACAACTCGCCGGAATATCAGGCGGTTGTGGAGATCGCGACCAAGGCGTCCGACCGCTCGGTCGTGATTGTAGAGACTGACGAGTAAAGAGTGAGTTTCGCCTCGGTTCTTGGTTTTTTTCCCGATCGGCGTCCGGGTGACAACTGGCGGCGGTTCATGGGTCGCTTCACGCTGCTGCTGACCGTTGCCCTTGTCATTGAATATATCGGATTCAGTATCGGGGTTGTGTTGTATCAGCCGACAAAGACGATGCTTGGCATCGGTGTCGGATGGTCAATCATCTATTTTACATCGGTGGTCATCATCCCTGTCCTTTTTTTGCAAAGCAGGGATTTTGTCCTCGATACCATGCGCCTTGCTGGCGATATTCTGGTGTCGACGCTATATTGCCTTTTTGTCTTTGCGCTCGTTTATCGCGTCAGAATGGTTGTTGCTACCGATAGCTCAATGCTCTTGCAATCAACCGACTTTCTGTATTTCTCGGCTGTCACGTTCTCGACTTTGGGATTTGGCGATTTCAGGCCAGCACCCGATGCGCGCCTTTATGCCGCGTTTCAGGGTATCTGGGGCAACGTTCATCTGGGGTTTATTGTCGGCGCAGTTCTGTCAGCAGTGCGCAACGCTGATAGAGAGCATCAGCAGCTTTTACGTGCGATCAGACGAAATGGCTGGCAATCCCGACGAGGAGCAAAACGGGACCGGCGACGGCGATAATCGGCAGCAATCGGTTATATGTCTTCAAGCTCATATCTGGTCCTCCTTTCACTTCACTTTCTACCTAGCACAAGTCGGGAAACATTTCAAGAACGCGCGACCCGTTCAGGCCGCGCGTCTCGATGCGTCAATCCTCAGCCGACAAGTGCCTTGTTGAGGTTCTCGTCGATCTTTTCCAGGAAGCCTTCGGTCGTCAGCCATTTCTGATCCGGTCCGACCAGCAGGGCCAGATCCTTGGTCATGTGACCGCTTTCGACCGTATCCACGATGACCTTTTCCAGGGTCTCGGCAAAGTTCATCAGCGGTGCGTTGTCGTCCAGCTTGGCACGGTGCTTAAGACCGCCGGTCCAGGCGTAGATCGAGGCGATGGAGTTGGTCGAGGTCGCCTCGCCCTTCTGGTGCTGACGGTAGTGGCGCGTGACGGTGCCATGCGCCGCCTCGGCCTCGACGACCTTACCGTCCGGTGTCATCAGCTGCGAGGTCATCAGACCGAGCGAGCCGAAGCCCTGGGCCACCGTATCGGACTGCACGTCGCCATCGTAGTTCTTACACGCCCACACAAAGCCGCCGGACCACTTCATCGCAGCCGCGACCATGTCGTCGATCAGGCGATGCTCATAGGTGATCCCGGCCTTCTTGAAATCTTCCGCGAACTCCGCATCGAAGATCTCCTGAAACAGATCCTTGAAGCGGCCGTCATAGGCCTTGAGGATCGTGTTCTTGGTCGAGAGGTAGACCGGCCAGCCCAGGTTGAGCCCGTAGTTGAACGAGGCGCGCGCGAAATCCCGGATCGACTGATCCAGGTTGTACATGCCCATGGCGATACCGGCAGCCGGCGCATCGAACACATCGCGTTCGATCACCGTCCCATCCTTGCCGACGAATTTCATCGTCAGCTTGCCCTCGCCGGGGAAGAGGAAATCGGTCGCGCGGTACTGATCGCCAAAGGCATGGCGTCCGATGACGATCGGCCGGGTCCAGCCCGGCACAAGGCGCGGCACGTTCTTGCAGATGATCGGTGCGCGGAAAACCACACCGCCCAGGATGTTGCGGATCGTCCCGTTGGGCGAGCGCCACATCTTCTTCAGCCCGAATTCCTCGACACGCGCCTCATCGGGTGTGATCGTCGCACATTTGACGCCGACCCCGATCTCCTTGATCGCGTTGGCCGCATCGATCGTGATCTGGTCGTCGGTGCGGTCGCGCTCCTCCATCCCGAGATCGTAATATTTCAGATCAATATCGAGATAGGGCAGGATCAGCTTGTCCTTGATGAACTGCCAGATGATCCGGGTCATCTCGTCGCCGTCGAGCTCGACGACCGGGTTCGCTACCTTGATCTTGGTCATGTGTTACCTCTTTGGGAGTGTGTTTGCGCCTCTATAGGGCAAAGGCAGGCGCGTGGGAAGGGCGGTATGCTGGTGTATACTGCGTATCTGAGCAGAATTTTATGTTGTGATTTGTTTCTATGTGGCCATGTCAAGGCCGCCAGAGATCAGCCAACCAAGAACAAACACCACAAACGCTGCGAGCAGCAGAACATGCCCCACGACAATCAGATTCAAAAGAAATGCGAAAGGCTGTTTCTTGGTCTTATGCCGGAAGAGGCGCTGTCCAAACTTTGCACCCAGACTGCCACCAAGAAAGGCTGCCGCCAAAAGGGTGCTCTCAGGTATACGCCATTCTCTCCGGGTAGCCCTTTGCTTGTCGATGTAGAACAAAATCCACGCCAGAATGCTCGCCACTGCGACATAGACTGCTACACCGCCAGCTATGAGAGCCAAATTCCATACGCTCATTTCCGGTCTTTCCCTATTGCTGTCTGTCCAAATGGCATGATCCCCGGAACGCGTAAAGAAGAAGGACATTTGCATCTTTGGGCAAGTGTGATTATGCGAATTCCGAATCCAACGAGGCAGGTATGGCAGGCACCGATCACAGCAACACGCCCGAATGGGCCGGACCGACCCCGGCCTTCATTCTGGTGGCGCCGCAGATGGGCGAGAATATCGGCGCGGCGGCGCGGGCAATGTGGAATTTCGGTTTGGACCGGATGCGGCTGGTCAATCCGCGGGACGGCTGGCCGAATGCGAAGGCGGTTGCGATGGCCTCGGGGGCTGCGCGCGTGCTTGATCAGGTAAAGCTGGTCGACGAGACGACGGAGGCCTGTGCCGATCTCACTTACGTCTATGCGACCACGGCGCGGGGCAGGGATCTCACCAAACCTGTGATGACGCCCGAGGCCGCGATGGTGGATGCGCATGCCCGGATCGCGGCAGGCGAGAAGGTCGGCGTTCTCTTCGGGCCCGAGCGTGCAGGTCTGGCAAATGAGGATATCGTTCTGGCCAACGCGCTGATCTCGGTGCCGGTGAACCCGGCCTTCGCCTCGCTCAATCTGGCGCAATGCGTCTTGCTGACAGCCTATGAGTGGCGCAGGCAAGCCGAAGAGGTCGAACCTGTGCGTCTCTCCGGCAAGGCGCGGCCCGCCAATGGCGCAGAGATCGCGGCCCTGAAGACGCATCTGGAGGAGAAGCTCGACGCGGTCAATTTCTTCTGGCCCGAGGACAAGCGCGCCTCGATGCTGGAGAATCTGCGCAACATGATAAGCCGCATGCCGTTGACGGATGCGGATGTGCGAACCTTCCACGGCATCCTGCGCGCCCTGGCCCGCGAGATCGGGCAAAAATGACGCGCTTGCCTGATGGCCCGGGCGCGCCTATTTCTCCTGCCAAGGACCGGGGACAGACATGATTAAATCACGCAGTATTTTCGAAGAGGTGGACGGCGCGCGATCGGAGCAGACGCCTCCGCCGAAAGCCACCCCCAAAGGCAATGCTCGGACGGCAATTGCCCGCTGGCTGATGGTGCTTTTCGCGCTGGTGGTCCTGATGATCTCGGTCGGCGGTATGACCCGGCTGACAGACAGCGGCCTCTCGATCACCGAATGGCGACCGGTGACCGGAGCCCTGCCACCGATGAGCGCGGAGGCCTGGGCGTCCGAGTTCGAGAAATACCGCGCCATCCCCGAATACCAGCTACAGAACCGCGGCATGAGTCTGTCCGAGTTCAAGACCATCTACTGGTGGGAATGGGGCCACCGGCAGCTTGGCCGCGTCATCGGTCTTGTCTGGGCGCTGGGGTTCTTCTGGTTTCTGGCGCGCGGCCGGATCCCCAAAGGCTGGACGGTGCGCCTGCTGGGCCTCGGTGCGCTCGGCGGGTTGCAGGGCGCGATCGGCTGGTGGATGGTCTCAAGCGGGCTGAGTGGCACGGTGCTGGATGTCGCCTCCTACCGGCTGGCGACGCATCTGGGCCTCGCCTTCATCATTCTCGGCCTGATCGCTTGGTATATCTTCCAACTTGGCCGCTCGGAGATGGACCTGTTTCAGGCACGTCGCCGCAAGGAGGCCAGGCTTGTCCGCCTCTCCGCCATCCTGATCGGCATGGTAATGGTGCAGATCCTGCTGGGCGCACTGGTCGCGGGCATCGATGCTGGCCGTTATTTCCCGAGCTGGCCGCTGATGGCGGGCCAGTTCATCCCGCCCGATGTGTTCGATCTGGAGCCCGGCTGGCGCAACTGGTTCGAGAACGCGGGCCTCGTCCAGTTCAATCACCGCATCTGGGCCTATCTGATCCTCGCCAAGGGGCTGTTCATCTGGTGGCGGGCCAGAGGCTCCGCCCTGAGCGCCGTCCGCCGCGCCTTCGACTGGATGGCCGTGATCCTCTTTGGTCAGATGGTGATCGGGATCGTCACGGTGATGTATGGCGCGCCCTGGCAGGTCGCGATTGTGCATCAGTTGCTGGCTGTGGTGCTGTGGGTGCTGGTGATCCGCGCGCGGTTCGTGAGCCTGTTCCCCGAGGAGGAGAGGATTGCGCGATCATGACCGTCCGGCAGAATCAAACGCTATGAGGATTGTAACTTGGTAACTTCGCTGGACCAGTATGTAAGAGCTATTATCGAAATCAGTTACAGCCAAAAGTCAACCGTTGTGTTTCGTGGGCATAGTGATAGCCGGTATAAGAATACACCCTCTATATATCGGAATGACATATGCAATCGTGAAGAGGAACTGCTTCGGGATATTATAGCTTTTCATCCTGAGGAATTTCAAAAATTTCAGAGCGCGTTTGATTGCTTGGTACATGCTCAACACCACAGATTGCCGACAAGGCTTCTAGACGTAACTTTCAATCCGCTTGCGGCGCTGTATTTTTGTGTAAACGAAAACAACTCCATCAACGGGGAGGTTTCGATTTTCTTTGTCGACGAAACACGAGTGAAAGGATTTCAAAGTGACTCGCTTAGCTGTGTTTGCAATCTTGCGCGACTTACGCAAATCGAGCGCGATGCGATTGCCAGTTATATCGTCAATGGGCTTTGTTGCACAAATCGGGTGAAGAGCGTTCTTCCCCTTTCCCCGGACGGACTTATCCTACGGGCTCTGTGAGTG
>CANLSM010000015.1 GCA_947493745.1 uncultured Paracoccaceae bacterium
TCAGTGGCTACGATGAGCAACAAACCCTCTCTTAGCAAATAGCCCTATTTGGACCCATAAACGCTGACGGCAGACAGTTCGGCTCGGTCGACATGACCGCGCGGCTCGATGAGATCAAGCGCGAGATTACGGCCCAGCTCAAGGGAGCCGGTTCCGGGACCGCCAAGGCAGACACAGCCCGGTCTCGCATTGCAGGGCTGTTCCGCAAATCCCCACGCAAGGCAATCGAGCAAGAGGGCGATATCCGGTTGCGCGAGGTCGAGGCGATGCGCGATCGCATCCGCGGTCTCTATGGCGTGCCCGACAATCCCAATGACATCTGGGTGCGCGGCGGCCGGGTCATGCGCACGCTTTCCTATTCCGGGCTTCTGGGCGGCGTCACGCTCTCAGCCCTGCCCGATATTGCAGGCGTGGTCGGGCGCAACGGCTATGAAGCGATGCTGGGGGCCAGCGCGCCGCGCCGGTTGATCCAGGCCGCCCGGCAATCGGCCGACCTGGCTGCGGCGTCCGAATGGCTGCTGAATGCGCGCGCCATGCGGCTCAATGAGCTGATGAACCCCTATAGCAAGGTGGGTGGCTTTGAGCGCGGGGTGGCCGAGATCGGCCGGGGCTTTGGCTGGGCCAATGGCATGATCCCGTGGAATACCGCCTGGAAATCGCTTGCAGGCGCGCTCTCGATGTCAGGTGCCGCCAAGGCCGCCAAGGCGGTGCAGACAGGCACCGCCACAAAGGCCCAGATCCGGCGGCTGGCCGAGAACGGCATTGATCTGACCATGGCCGGTCGCATTGCCGATCAGCTTGACCGGTTCGGCGATACGCGCGGTCGGATCTGGTTCAGCAATGCGCGCGACTGGACCGACCCCGATGCCTTCCTGGCCTTCCGCGGCCTGATGACCCGCGAGATGGACATCTCGATCATCACGCCCGGTCAGGACAAGCCGCTCTTCTGGTCAAAGGAAGCCGGCAAGTTCCTCTTCCAGTTCAAGTCCTTTGCCATCTCGGCCAATCACCGGATCCTCCTGTCCGGGCTGCAGCGCGCGGATGCCAATGTGGCAGCCCAAGTGATGATCGCGATCACACTGGGCGGCGTGGTCTCCAATCTCAAGGCCGACATTGGCAACTGGTCGCGCAAGGAGGGCGCTGCCTTCTATGCCGATGCGCTGGATCGCTCAGGCCTCGCAGGCTGGATATTCGAGGCCAATGCGCTCTCTGAGGCCGCCACCTCCGGCCGCCTCGGGATCTCGGCTGTCACCGGCGAGCGGCTGTCGCGCTTCCAGAGCCGCTCGCAACTCCTCGGCCTCGCCGGGCCCAATGTCGATCTCGGCATGAACATCATGTCCGCCACCGCCGCCGCCTCCCGCGGCGAACTCAGGCAGAGTGACGTTGGAAGGGTGATGAGTGCGGTGCCAGGCCAGAACCTGCCGTATCTGCTGTGGCTCAGTGAACGGGTCGAAGAAGGTCTGGGCGAGATGGTCGGGGCGGAGTGAGGGGGGAGGTTGTATAAAGTGGACATGGAGTGCCTCAAATTAATCAACTTTTAACCAAAGTTCAGGCTCATAGTTTCGTGTATAGATTGTTTTAGTAATCAGTGCCCGGTGTTTTTGCGTAGACAACATTTAGGTGGAGTTGGTTATGAATAGGCGGCCTTTGGGCTGGGTGGTTCACGTTCTTGAGGATATTGAGAACACGCTCAATCAGCAGAAACGGGAAGATATTGCATCAGATATTAGAGGGTTGCTTTCCAAGCATCATGGAACACTTCTTGAAGTATCAGAAGATGATTTTTATCTTCGAGCTACACATAACTGCAAGACAATAGGGCAATGTTGAAAACGAGTCGATCTGGTTCAGAGTTGAGTTGCTATTTATAGCTAGCTGATTTTCGGTGCGTAACTGACAGTTGGTTCTGTTGGGGCAAAAGCTGGTAGAACTATTCTTACACTCGTGCCTGAGCCCAATGTGTTTGAAATATCCAATCCGCCTCCAGATTGCTCGGCAAACCCCTTAGCCATTGAGAGACTCAGACCGAAACCGGCTCCGAATTCTTTTTGTTGTGAAGAATGGTTCGGTGACTCTTGGGATCGTTTCATGTGATATACTCGACCCTGTGTCGCTAACAACAATTTGCACATATCTTCCAGGTGAATCGACAGGGGAGGAAACTATCCTTGCTCGCTTCAATATCTCAGTCGAAGCCATGCCGTACGAAATGAGAACATTGCCCTCGTTGCACATTGTCTCAGAGGCATTGATTAAACAGCTCAGCAAAGCTTTATTAAGTTGTCGTTCATCGCAATAGTGAACCGTGCCGGGTTTGCCGGAGAAAACGCCCAACCTTGGTTTAGTCAAGATAGACTTCCGCTCAATTTTTTTTCCCGTGCATTGAGCCCGCCCCGTTAGAGCCCTGAGACTGTGGCCATGCTGGCACCTGGTCTCATCCGATGACGCTCCCGTTCAATGATCGCTATGTGACGTACGATCCGCTGGTTCCGACTACGACCTTCGATGTGGACTTCCCGATCTTCTCCACGGCCGATCTCGAAGTGCTGATCGACGGGGTGGCGACGCTGGACTTCACGGTGACCGCCAGCTTCGTGCAGGGCAAGTCGGTCGATGCCCAGGTGATCCTGACCGAGGCTGTCACGGGCGTGACGCTGGAGATCTTCGGCAATCGCGATCCGCGCCGCGATGAGGATGTCAGTGCCGGTGGCGCGGATTTCATCGACAAGACCGAAGCCGATCTGGAAGCCATTGTGGCCACCACCCAGGAAGTGCTGCGCGATGCCAGACGGGCGCTGCTGCTGCCGGTGGGCGAGACCGGGGCCATCGCCACAGGCATTCCGGTCGGCAGGACGCTGATCAAGACCGAGAGCGGCTTTGGGGCCGGGCCCGATGCCACGGACATTCTGAATGCCACGCCAGCGGCGGCTGCGGCCGCTGCTTCAGCTTTGGCCGCCGAGACCAGTGCAAGCGAAGCAGAAGCCTCAGCCATCGCAGCCGAAGCCTCGGCCACAGCCGCCCAGGCGACCGCTCAGGTGGTGGCCGATGCGGTGCCACGGTTTCTCGGCGAGCGCTATGTGACGGCCAATGAGACCTACATGCCGGCAGCCGAGGTCACGATGTTTGATGTCGAGATGGTCGGGGCTGGATCGGGCGGTTCTGGCTGTCCAACTTCTGCGGCCGGGGCCCGTTCCGCCGCCGGTGCGCCAGGCGGGGCCGGGGCTTACGGGCGCAGGCGCATCACCAACGTAGAAGCCTCTTACGACATCGTCATCGGAGCCGCTGGCACAGGCGGGGCGGTGAACGCGGAAGGCACGTCCGGCACTGCGACCACCTTCACCGGCGCGGTCCTCGGCACGCTGAGTTGCGGCGGTGGTGTTTCCTCGGACGCCATTCTGCCCTCGACCACGGGTGATGCCCGGTTGTTGAGCTCTCCCGGGGGAGTGGCCACCGGTCCGTTTGATCTCAGCCTGCCCGGAGCCATGGACGGAGTGCTGCTGATCATCGGCGGGTTGCTCTTCGGGATCTGCAAGGGCGGTGACACACCGCTCGGGGCAGGCGGGGTGAACAGCTCGGCCGTGGCTTTGCAGCGCGACGCGGAAGGCTTTGGCGCGGGCGGCTATGGCGGTATCAGCGAGAATGCCAGCACCTCGCGCAGACCCGGCGGCGATGGCAGGCCGGGTCTCATCATCCTCCGCGAATACGGAACAGGGTGATGGCTCATGCTTGAGACCGCTGACAAGGCCTTTGGGGCCCTCATCGAGACCGGATTGCTGGGTGTGCTCCTGGTGATTGCCATGGTGGCGCTCTACCTGATGTATCGCCACAACCAGACCCTGCAGGCGCGCCTGTCCAGCGAGCTGCGCGGCATCATCGAGCAGCAGTCGAGTGAGCTGCGTGCCATCATCGAACAGCAGGTGACGGCCACACTGCAGGCCGCCAATGCGCTCAGAGAGAACGCCAAGGCGATCGAAGACAATACGCGTCTGGTCCAGGAGTTCATGCTGCGCCGGGAGAACCGCTGATGTTCGGGCTCCGCAAACCACATCCACCCAAGCTGCAGACCCCGACAGTCCAGGATCTGAGCGAGGCCAGGGCACAGGCTGACACTGCGCTGCGCGAAGCCCAGGCCCTGCTGCGCGCAGCTCAGAAGCGGCGCTGTGCGCTGCTTACTCTGATCCATCTCAGACAGCAAAAGGGGAGTTCATGTCCAGGATCGCAATAGTCATCGGCCACAATGCCAAATCACAGGGGGCGCGGCGTGTCACCGATGCTCCTCTCATCCACATCGCCGTCAGCAATCAGACCTGCCTTTATGAGTTCTCCGAGCCAGGCAGCCGTCTTCCTGTCGTTCTCGTTGTAGTAGACCCTGGGAGCGGTCAACCGGACCACCGATACATGCCGCCCAAGACCCCTGTCGGCCTCACCGCACTTCTCCCAGCGGAATGCGGATGCGCAAGGCCAGAACGCCCTTGGTGCGATCATTGACGAAAGGGGCGAGGGTCAGGTGAACCGGGCCGTAAGAGACATGAATCCCGCCAACCGGCACCACATCGCCAACGGCCAGTCGGCTCGGGCTGCGGCCGCCCGGATAGGTGGAGATCCCGGTACCGTAGCCGATGCGAACGCCGCCTCCCACGTCCCAGTCATGCTCCCGATAGGCATAGACCGAGATGTCCTCATAGGAGTTCTCGAAAGCGCCCACCGAGTACCGGACGCCCGGTCGCCAGCTGTCCCACACCAGGGCAGCTCCGGGGTTCACTTCATTGAAGCCTCGGCCGTCATTGACCCGCTCATCGTCGGCGCGGATGTGATGGGACCCGACAATGAGATCAACGGCATCGGGCTTGTTGTCGGCACAGGCCGTGAGGAGGAGGGTAACCAGGGCAACAGCCATGCCCGAAGATGGCGTCTTCTTCATCGAACTGTGCCCAACAATGCGACAAGTTTCTAAAAGGAATGATTCTGCGGCCCAGTTCAGTGAAGCAGCTTGAGATTTGACAGGAGTTTCTGGAGCAGATTTTGCAGGAATTTGTGGGGGACACGAGCCGCTAACCGCTTGGAAACACATACACGACTTAGGCGGGCCGTGGGGGACGCACCGGATTGAAATTGTTACATTTTTCGTGTTTTTTGGCACGCCCAACGGGACTCGAACCCGTGTTTCCGCCGTGAAAGGGCGGCGTCCTAGACCACTAGACGATGGGCGCGCAGGACTTTCCGTGAGGACGGTGTCTACTGGAAGGACTTGGGTGGTTCAAGCGTCTTTTGAGGCCTCGAGTCAAAAAAGTCAGGAAACCGGAGCCGCGTCTTCAACCCGCAGTTTTGCCTTTCTCCGACCGCCCCAGTCGTCGATCTCCAACCGGCCCGCAATGTGAAAGGGCTGCCCGGAATGAGACTCCAGCACCGGACCAAGCGCGGATTTGAATGCACCGAACGCGATGGCGTCCAGTTTCCCCGGCCCATCGGTCAGGGTCAGGCGCAGATGATCCTCACCGGCGCGCTTGGCAAAACTCACCCTGACATCCTGGAGCGCAAACCGGGGGGCAGGGGACCCGGCCCCGAACGGTCCGACGGCCTCGATGCTCTCGATGAGTTCCACCGTCGCGCCACCGGGCGCCAGTGTTCCATCGAGTTTCAGGGCCTTCGGACCCGACTTTGCAGCCCCTTGACGGTCCAGCAACTCGGCCAGCCGGGCCATTGCTTCCTCCATCCGGCCCGCCTCGACCGTAAGGCCCGCGGCCATCTTGTGCCCGCCGCCTTTCAACAGATGCCCCTCGGCTACGCAGCGGTGTACGGACGCGCCCAGATCAACACCGCTCACCGACCGGGCGGAGCCTTTGCCCTCGCCGCCGTCCAGCCCGATTACGGCGGCGGGACGGTTGTAAAGCTCCTTGAGCCTTGACGCGACAATTCCAACCACGCCGGGGTGCCAGCCTTCTCCGGCAGCCCAGACCAGCGCGCCTTCGGTGCCTCTTGCTTCGGCTTGATCGATGGCGGCATCGAGAACGCGCGCCTCGATCTCTCGGCGTTCGGTGTTAAGCTGGTCGAGCCGTGTGGCCAGCGCTTCGGCCTCCGACATGTCCGCTGTGGCAAGCAGCCGCGCGCCCAAATCGGCCGCTCCCACCCGCCCACCGGCATTCACCCTTGGTCCGAGCAGATAGCCCAGATGATAGGTGGCAGGTGCCGAGCGCATTCCGGCGATATCAGCGAGCGCGACAAGCCCCGGACGTGCGCGTCCCGCCATCACCTTCAGGCCCTGGCGCACCAGCGCCCGGTTGAAGCCGGTGAGCGGAGCGACATCGGCAACTGTCGCCAGAGCCACGAGATCAAGCAGGGCCATCAGGTCCGGACCGGTCTGACCGGACGCACGCATCAGCCGATTGCAGGCCGCGAGCATCAGGAAGACCACACCGGCGGCACAGAGATGGGCAAGCGTGCCGTCCTCGTCCTGACGGTTCGGGTTCACCACCGCAACAGCCTCGGGCAGCGTCTCGCCTGCCAGGTGGTGATCGAGAATGATGACATCGGCAGCGCGTGCTGCGGCAATCGGCTCGAAACTGAGTGTGCCGCAATCCACGCAGACGATCAGGTCATGATCGGCTGCGAGCGCTTCCATCGCCGCGACGTTGGGGCCGTATCCTTCGTCGATCCGATCCGGAATATAGAGAGTCGCCCGATGTCCCATGTCGCGCAACCAGCTCAGCAACAGCGCAGCAGACGCACCGCCATCGACATCATAGTCGGCGAAGATGGCAATCTGCTCACGCTTGTCGAGTGCCTGCACGAAGCGTGCCGCAGCCTTGTCCATGTCATGCAAACTGCTGGGGTCGGGCATTGTCGCGCGCATCGACGGCGCGAGGTATCCTTCGGCATCTTCCGCTTCCACACCGCGCATCGCCAGTAGTCGACCCATAATATCGGGCAGTCCGGTGCTTTGGGCGATACCTGCGCCGAGCCTCATGATCTCGGGGTCAGGGCCGATCCAGCGACGACCGGTGAGGGAGGTCTCGACACCCAGAAACCCCTCACCGTCACTCATTCATCGCTCCACTCATGTCGGTGTCTTGATGCTTTGCGGCCGACGCCGAACTCGGCGAGCACTGTTTTTGCAAAGATGGAGAAGGTGATGACGGTCCAGAAAATGGCGAAGACCGCCATCATGACCTGCCCGCCCTGAAGGCCGCGGATGATCATGGCGATACCGAATGCGACCATCCCGAACAGGATCACCGCCCCCACAAGATTGCCCTTGCGCGAGGTCTGTCTGTCGCCCGAGGGGTTTGTGGTGCTGGCCTGTCTGGTTGTGGGCACGTCCCCTGACTTGTCGCCGAACCCTACCTTGCGTGTCATCGGTTCAGTGGTTGTTCTGGCGATAGATCAGGCGACGGACCGAGCCGGTCTTCGAGCGCATGAGGATCGTTTCGGTTTCCAGATAGTCGCCGTCGCGCTGTGCGCCCTTGACCAGCGACCCGTCGGTGACACCGGTGGCGGCGAAGATCACGTCGGCTGTGACCATATCATCGCGGGTGTATATGCGGTCCAGATCCTCGATCCCGGCCTTCAGAGCCCGCCCGCGTTCATCATCATTGCGAAACAGCAGCCGTCCCTGGATCTGTCCGCCCATGCATTTCAGGGCCGAAGCTGCAAGCACGCCCTCGGGCGCACCGCCTGCACCCATGTACATGTCAATTCCGGTTTTCGCGGCCTCGGCGCAGTGGATGACGCCGGCGACGTCACCATCCGTGATCAGCCGGATCCGCGCGCCGCAGGCCCGGATTTCGGCGACCAGATCCTCGTGTCGCGGGCGCTCCAGCACGCAAACCATGATATCCGAGGATTCGCACCCCTTGGCCTTGGCAAGTGTCTCGATCCGCTCGGTCGGTGTCATGTCGAGGGACACGATGCCTTCAGGATAGCCCGGCCCGATCGCGAGCTTGTCCATATAGACATCAGGAGCGTGCAGCATCGAGCCACGCGGCCCCATAGCGATCACCGCCAGTGCGTTTGGCATGTCCTTGGCAGTCAGAGTGGTGCCCTCCAGCGGGTCAAGGGCAATATCGACGCCTGGGCCGTTTCCGGTGCCAACCTCCTCGCCGATATAGAGCATCGGGGCTTCGTCACGCTCTCCCTCACCGATTACCACGACGCCGGAAATGTCGAGCATGTCGAGCTGGGTGCGCATCGCATCGACAGCCGCCTGATCGGCGGCCTTCTCGTCCCCCTGACCGATCAGCCGTGCGCTGGCAATTGCCGCAGCCTCGGACACGCGGGCCAGGCCCAGCGAGAGCATACGGTCGGAGAAAATCTGGTCTTTGTCCGCCATCGTTCCGTCCCTTTCACGATCGTCTTTGTTCTTGGGGCCTATGGGCTGTGAGTGCATCAAGAAGATGCCCGTTTGGCAAGGATGTTCTGCCGCTCAGATATCCTCGATGCGGATCGCAACCGGCACATCGGCGCAGACATCCAGCGTCTCGATCCGGCTGATTGCCTGTCTGACCCGGTCCGGCGGGGAGCGGTGGGTGACAATCAAAACCGGCGCGGTCGGCTCGGTATGGCCATATTGCCGCATCCGGTCGATCGAGACATCAGCGCTGCCGAGTGCCTCGGCCACCTTGGCCAGTGCGCCGGGCTTGTCGGCCAGCTGCAGCCGCACATAATAGGCGCTGTCGCTCTGATCCACCGCCGGTTTTGAGGCGGAGAGTGACGTAGCGGGCTGCCCGAAGGCCGGGATGACCAGACCGCGCGCGATATCAATGACGTCCCCCATCACGGCAGAGGCCGTTGCGCCTTCCCCGGCGCCGGGGCCCTGATAGACGGTGCGGCCGATGAAATCGCCCTCGATCACGACCATGTTGGTGACGCCCGGAAGCTGCCCGAACGGTGAGTTCGCCGGAACAAGGCAGGGCTGCATGCGCTGTTCGATGCCACCATTTGTGGCCTGCGCCACGCCCAGCAGCTTGATCTTGTAGCCCATGTCGGCGGCATGTTCGATATCGGTAAGCGAGACCCGCTCGATCCCTTCGGTCTTCACCGCACCGTAATCGACCTGACATCCGAAAGCTGTCGCACTGAGCAGTGCGAGTTTCTGCGCCGCGTCGGCACCTCCGACATCAAAGCTGGGATCCGCCTCTGCGTAGCCAAGGTTCTGCGCATCGCGCAGCACCTCTCCATAGGCCGCGCCGGTCTCCTCCATCTGTGTCAGAATGTAGTTGCAGGTGCCGTTCAGGACCCCCATTACCCGCGAGATCCTGTTTCCTGCCAGCCCCTCGGTCAGGGCCTTGACCACCGGGATGCCACCGGCAACAGCGGCCTCGAAACGCAGGGCGGCACCGTTGCTTTCCGCCAGTTCGGCCATGGCCTGACCATGGCTTGCCAGCAGCGCCTTGTTGGCCGTGACGACATGATGGCCCGCCGCAAGAGCCGCCTCGATTGAGGCCTTTGCCGGTCCATCTTCGCCGCCCATGACTTCGACAAAGACATCGATATCGCTGCGCCGGGCCAGAACGACCGGGTCATCTTCCCAATCATAGCCGCTGATATCGACACCGCGATCCTTGGAGCGTGAGCGGGCCGAGATGGCCGTAATCTCAATCGGGCGTCCGGCACGCGCGGCAAGCATGTCGCCATGGGTTCGGATCATCTTGATGACCCCCGCGCCCACAGTTCCCAGGCCAGCAATGGCGATGCGCAACGGCTCAGACATAATCGGAAGATCCTTTAGAAGAATTCGGTGGACAGGTGTTAGGTCATTGATCCCGAATGCGCAACTGATCCGACCGCGACCGGCATTCAAATCGCTGATACGAGTTAGAGATTTTCTTTCTGGGTCATGTATGTTCAATATCTTCGCGATTACCGGAAGCGGACAGGAAGACCGATGTATCTGATTTGTGGCGAGGCCCTTTTTGATGTCTTTGCAACGCCGAGTGGAGACCTGACGCGGCCCGACATGGCCGCACGGGCTGGCGGCTCACCCTTCAATGTGGCGATCGGCCTTGTCCGGCAGGAGCGTCGCAGCGGATTTCTGACCCAGCTTTCGGACGATGCGCTGGGGCAGAACCTTTGGGACATTCTGGCGGGCGAAGGGGTTGAAACCGACTATATCCAGCGTGTGCCGCATTCCACAACGATCAGCCTCGTCGGGCAGACACCTGCGGGCACACCCGACTACGCCTTCTACTCGATGGGTGCGGATACCAGTCTGAGGACAGAGGATCTGCCTGAGCTTGCCGCGGACATCGCAGGCATCCATTTCGGATCTTACTCTCTGGTCTCCGGCGAGACGGCTGATGCGCTCCATGCGCTTGCCCATCGGGAGAAGGCGAGGTTCATCTCGCTTGATCCCAATATCCGTCCGACCATCGAACCCGATCCCGCCGTCTGGATCCGGCGGATCGAAGCGCTTCTGCCGGTGACAAATCTGGTGAAGGTCAGCGACGAAGATATCGGCCTGCTCTATGGCGAGAGCGACCCGGCCGAGATTGCCGCCCGGTGGTTGAGCCAAGGGGCGGAGCTTGTTGTTGTCACAGCCGGTGGCAAGGCCGCGACCGCCTATTCAGCGAAGGGAACAGTCGCGGTCACGCCGCCTTCGGTCGATCTTGTCGATACGGTCGGGGCCGGTGACACATTCCAGTGCAGCTTGCTTGCGCTGCTTGCCGACCGGGTGGAGAGGGACGATGCGCTGACCGCGCTTACACAAGCCGAGCTCCACAGCATGCTGACCTATGCCGCGACGGCTGCGGCCATCACATGCACGCGCGCCGGGGCGGATCTGCCGCGCATCGCCGAGATCAAGGCGGCCCTAGGTTGAGGTCTTATAAAGTGCACCGGTCCGGGTTTTAAGAAACGCCTCAAAGGGGATGTGTTCCTGATGCAGGAAACCCTTGGCGGGCAGTTTGCCGGATGCCGCCATCTCGATGACCGCCACGACCGATGCGGAGGTCGTCCAGGCGATGGCAGTGCGCATCGTGCCCCCGATCTCGATCGGTCGGTAGCCATGGACGAACTCGCGCCGCGCCAGACGGCCATCGATCTCACCCTCGGCGGCCACATGCACATAGACCACGTCATCCTCCACCGGTGGTTTCGCATGGGTCAGGATCTTGCCCGCGATCTCGCGCTGATCGCGCATCAGAAGTTCATGAAAGAAGAAGTTCATCAACTGCATGTGGCCGGGATACCGCATGGTCTTGTAGTCGATGTTCTCGACCTGACCCAAATAGGTGTCGCACATTGTCCCCAGCCCGCCTGACGTGGTGAAGGCCTCCAGCTTGACCCCGTCGATATAGAGCGTCTCATGCCATTCCATGGGCGAGACCCATTTGCGCTGGCCTCCCTCGATCACCTCACAATCATTGAGATATTCGTTGACCACGCCTTCGGGCGACCAGTTGAACGCATAGCCCATCAGGCCGGTGGGGTTCTGCGGCAGTGCGCCGACCCGCATCCGGCAGGACCGGCAGGTATCGAACTGCCCGATCAGATCGGCACCTACGATGCCCACGAACCCCGGCGCCAGTCCGCATTGCGGCGCCATCAGACCGGTGGATGTTCCGGCGAGGTCCTGAATGGCCTTTGTCGTCGGCACATCCTCGGTCAGATCGAAGTAATGCAGCCCAAGCCCGTGCGCGACGGTGGCCACGCCGATATTGAGATGAAAGGGCAGGCAGGAAAGCACGCCATCCTTGCCCTCAAAAAGCGCGCTCAGGGCCGCTCCGTCTTCCAGGTCGGCCTGGTCAACCGGAAACGGCAAGTCCCGGCGGGGGATGCGTTGATCCGCGCCTGTCACCTCGAAGCCTGCCACGCTCAGAAGCTCCGCGGCCAGCGTGCCGACCTTGCCCAGACCCAGAACGACGATCTTTCTCATGCGATCTCCAAGATGTCAGCCCGCGCGCAGTTCGGACAGGGTTGTTGTCGGCGTGATGGCCTCCGCATCGGTCAGGATGTGGATAAGCGCCGGACCGTCTGCTGCCCTCGCCCGGTCGAGCGCTTCCGGAAACTCCGCACTGGTCCTGACCGTCTCGCCGGTCGCCCCGTACGCGCGCGCTATGGCCGCGAAATCGGGGTTTTTCAGATCGGTTGCGCTGACCCGCGCCGGGAAATCCCGTTCCTGATGCATCCGGATCGTGCCATAGATCCCGTTGTCGATCACCAGAACGATCAACTTTGCGCCGCTCTGACAGGCTGTCCCGAATTCCTGCGAGGTCATCTGAAAACAGCCATCGCCCGCCAGACAGATCACATCGTGGTCCGGGTGCCGCAGCTTGGCCGCAATCGCCGCAGGCAGCCCGTATCCCATCGAGCCCGAGGTCGGCGCGACCTGCGTCTCGAAACTTCGATAGCGCCAGAACCGATGCGCCCAGGTTGCATAATTCCCCGCCCCGTTGGTCAGGATCGCATCTGGCATCCTCTCGCGCAGATGCGCGATCACCTGTCCCATTTGCGCGTCGCCCGGTGTCTCGGGCGGGGTCTCCGACCAGGCGAGGTATTCCGCATGTGCATCGGCTGCGGTCCCGTCCCGCTCCACCGCCCGGACCGCGTCGAGAAACGCGCCGGGCGTGGCATTGATCGCAAGATCGGGCCGATAGATACGCCCAAGCTCTTCCGGTCCGGGATGGATATGCACCAGTTTCTGGCCTGGCTGCGGGATGCCGAGCAACGAGAAATCCTGGCTCGGGTTCTCGGAAAACCGCGCGCCTAGCAGGATCACCAGATCGCTCTCCGCGATCCGGGCCTTCAGCTTCGGATTGATCCCCAGCCCCACATCGCCTGCATAATTGGCATGCAGGTTGTCAAAGAGCCCTTGCCTTCGAAAACTGCAGGCCACGGGAACGCCGGTTCGGCTTGCAAACGCCTCCAGCTTCTTTTTGGCAAAAATATCCCATCTCGATCCGCCTGCAATCAGAACCGGATTTCGGGCGTTGCGCAACATATCCCGGAACGCAGCCACGGCATCGCCACCGGGTGCCGGGCTTGCCACCTCGACCCGCCTTGCATCGCGCACAGACGCCGTTTCGCGCAGCATGTCCTCGGGCAGGGCGAGCACCACCGGCCCCGGGCGTCCTGACATCGCGACATGGAACGCATGGGACAGCACCTCGGGGATGCGGTCCGCATGGCTGATTTCATCGACCCATTTGGCCAGATCGCCGAAGGTCTGGCGATAATCGACCTCCTGAAAAGCCTCACGACCGCGCATCCGTCGCCCGATCTGCCCGACCAGAAGCAGCATTGGCGTCGAGTCCTGCCTGGCCACATGAACTCCGGCCGCCGCATTGGTGGCGCCGGGGCCGCGGGTCACCAGAGCGATGCCCGGGCGTCCCGTCAGCTTGCCATCGGCTTCCGCCATCATGGCCACACCGCCCTCCTGACGCCCGACAATGACCTCGATAGGGCTGTCGCGAAGCGCGTCGAGCACCGGCAGATAGCTCTCGCCGGGGATGCAGAACAAGCGGTCCACGCCCTGGGCCTCAAGCCCCTGGACGATTAGCTGACCTCCGCTGCGCGGCGCTGTGGTCAAAAGAAGGCCTGCAGGCCTGTCTGCGCGCGCCCCAGGATCAGGGCGTGCACATCATGCGTCCCTTCATAAGTGTTCACGGTCTCCAGATTGACCATATGGCGCATGACCTGGAAATCCTCCGAGATCCCGTTGCCGCCATGCATGTCGCGCGACAGCCGTGCGATATCGAGCGCCTTGCCGCAATTGTTGCGCTTCATCAGCGATATCACCTCGGGCGGGAGCTGCCCGTCATCCATCATGCGGCCCAGTCGCAGACTGCCCTGCAGGCCCAGTGCAATCTCGGTCTGCATGTCGGCGAGCTTCTTCTGGAAGAGCTGGGTCTGCGCAAGCGGCCGTCCGAACTGATGCCGGTCGAGCCCGTATTGCCGGGCGGCGTGCCAGCAGAATTCAGCCGCCCCCATCGCACCCCATGAGATCCCGTAGCGCGCCCGGTTGAGGCAACCGAACGGCCCTCTGAGGCCTTCGACGTCCGGAAGGATCGCATCCTCGCCGACCTCGACCCCGTCCATCACGATCTCGCCGGTCACAGACGCGCGCAGGCTGAGCTTGCCGCCCACTTTCGGCGCTGACAGACCGCCCATGCCCTTTTCAAGCACGAAACCGCGGATACGGCCCTCATGGGCCGCAGATTTGGCCCAGACGACAAAGACATCGGCAATCGGGCTGTTGGAAATCCACATTTTCGAGCCCGTCAGCCTGTATCCGGTCGCGGTTTTCTCGGCGCGCGTCTTCATGCCTGCTGGGTCCGAGCCTGCATCCGGCTCGGTCAGCCCGAAACAGCCGATGAGCTCTCCCGACGCGAGGCCGGGGAGGTATTTCTGGCGCTGCTCCTCGGAGCCATAGGCATGGATCGGATGCATCACCAGCGAGGACTGAACCGACATCATGGAGCGATATCCGCTGTCCACCCGCTCGATCTCGCGTGCGACCAGACCGTAACTCACATAGCCGGCGCCGATCCCACCATACTGCTCGGGAATGGTGATGCCAAGCAGGCCCATCTCTCCCATCTCGCGGAACACTTCAGGTGCGACCACCGCATCGCGATAGGCCTCGATCACCCGCGGCTGAAGCTTGTCGCTTGCATAGGCGGCGGCGCTGTCGCGGATCATGCGTTCTTCGTCGCTCAACTGACCTTCCAGTCCAAACGGGTCGGACCAGTCGAATGCGGTGATGTGTGTGTCTCTCATAGGGCGCGATCCCTTGGGTGAATAGGATATGGGGTTTGCGCGGGAGCCGACCGGAAACCGGGCCGGGTGTCAACCCCGCAGCGGCCTCAGTTTGCGTTCGAGAAAAGCCGCGTCGCCGTCCACCAGAGGATTTTCAGGTCCAGCATGAGGGACCGTTCGCGGACATATCGCAGGTCAAGCTCGATCCGCTCGTTGCCCACGGCACTGGAGCGTTTGGTCGCCTGCGCCAGACCGGTGATCCCGGGCAGTACGCTGACCCTCTTTGCAAAGTCTGCCTCCGAATAGAGCGACTTTTGCGCAGGGACGTCCGGGCGAGGGCCGACAAAGCTCATCTCGCCCTTGAGCACATTGAGGATCTGAGGAAGTTCATCAAGGCTGGTCCGACGCAGGAACCGCCCCACCTTTGTGATCCTTGGATCATCGCTGGCGGTCGAGTATCCGCCGATCCGATCCGCATCCGTCACCATGGAGCGCAGCTTGAGCATTCCGAAATGCGTCCCGTCCAGCCCGATCCGCGTCTGGCGATAGAACACCGGCCCGCGACTGTCGATCCGGATTGCGATGGCTGCCAGCAGCAGCACCGGCAGGACCGGGATCATCAGCAGCAGGCAGAGGAACAGATCAAGTGCGCGTTTGGTCATGGTCCGGCGATACGATCTCAGGGCATTCTTGACAAGAGCGGCGGGCTGGACCCTTGCCCGTGCGTGATGGATAGTGCCGCTCAGTCAACAGAACGAGGAAAGGGCGGATCATGTTCCGATGGGGGATTCTTTCGACGGCGAAGATCGGGCGGGAGCATCTGATCCCGGCCATCCAGACCTCCGAGAACGGTGTTGTCACGGCGATTGCCAGTCGGGATATCGCCCGGGCGCAGACCGTGGCCGGACGTTTCGGGATCGCTCATGCATTTGGCAGTTATGAGGAATTGCTGACCTCCGATCAGGTGGACGGCGTCTACATCCCGCTTCCGACCTCGCAGCATATCGAGTGGAGCCTCAGGGCCATTGAGGCGGGCAAGCATGTTCTGTGCGAGAAACCCATCTCGCTCAAGGCTGACGAGATCGCACCGCTGATTGCAGCGCGGGACCGGCAGGGTGTTGTCGTATCCGAGGCCTTCATGGTCACGTATCACCCGCAATGGGCGAAGGTCCGCGACCTGATTGCGGGTGGGGCGATCGGGACGCTCCGCCACGTGCAGGGGGCCTTCAGCTATTTCAACCGAGATCCCGAGAACATGCGCAATGTGGCCGGGCTCGGCGGCGGCGGTCTACCTGATATCGGCGTCTATCCCACGGTGGTCACGCGGTTTTCGACCGGTGAGGAGCCGCAGCGGGTTTCTGCGGATGTGGCGTTCGACGACGTGTTCGGAACGGATATCTACGCCAGCATCCGCGCCGACTTCGGGACCTTTGAGCTGAGCTTTTACTGCTCCACCCAGATGGCTGCGCGTCAATCCATGGTGTTTCACGGGGATAAGGGGTGGATCGAGGTCTCGGCGCCGTTCAACACCAGCATCTATGATCATGCCAAGGTCTCTGTGCATGACGCAAACCACACGGAAACGAAGGTCTTCAACTTCGGCAACGCCAATCACTATCAGTTGCAGGTCGAGGCGTTTGCCCGCCGGGCGACGACCGGAGGCGACAATGTCTTCTCACTTGAGAATTCGGTGCTCAATCAGCGTCTCATCGATGCGATCTATGCCGCCGGGCAGAGCGGCGACTGCGAAACGGTCTAGCCGAGTGGCAGGTCTGTCTGGGGATTGCCGCGCAGGTGCCGAAGCCGGGCAAAGACATCGAAGCCCATCTGGTAGGCCATGTGGATGACGTCGATGGGCACCCAGTTCTCGTGGATGACATCGCCTTCCAGATGGTAGAAATCCATCACCCGCATCTCGATCCGCCGACCTGTGGGTGGCAGGCCGAGCCATTCGCCTGTGTGTGTCGCCACGACCGACGGCCAACCACCGGTCACAGCAAAGTTGCCGTCCGAGATGCGTACATAGTGCCCCGCTCCGGTCCGGTCGGGAAAGCCGATCAGGAACGGGATCTGGTGGTGCAGGCGAAAGCCCTGCATGCCGCGCGTAGTCCCGATGCCCGCAGGTCCGTACCACAGGAAATCCGGCGCCCAGAACCGTCCGTGATCCATGCTGTCGAGCGATTTGCCATCGAAGCTGAGCAGTGCCGCGTGCATCGCCAGCACGCTGTCCATCGCCTCGCTCTCGCGCTGGGCGGGCGTGGTCAAGAGGTTCACGCCGCTCCCATCCGCGGGGCCCAGCCACATGCCCTCGGCCCCCAGCGACGGGGCGAACGGCCAGACACCGGCCTGACGCATCAGGTCAAGCAAATCCCACAGCACGAAAGAAGCTGCTATCTTCCCTTCCTCGACCTGATGGACCTCGCAAAACCGAAGATTGACGACGCCCTTTGTCGCCGGGATGTCGAGCAGGTCCTCCGCGAAGGTTCCCTGATAGTGACCCATGGTCGCGACCAGATTGCGGGGTTTCCATTGTGGGACCCGCGCGTCGGTTCGGCTTTCGCCAGCAACCAGAATGAGGTCGCGCCGCTCCATGTCGGGGAGGCTTTTGCGGAGCTGGGCCCAGACCTCCGCGATGGCCTCGGGCCCCTGCCTTTCGTTGAACGGATGTGAGCCGCGCCAGTCCGCACCATCGGCATAGATCTCCCGGATGGCAGCCCCACCCGCGAGACGGTTCAGAAGTGACTTCGCCTCCGCCTTCAGCGCTTGCATCTGTTACCCCGCCCGTTTCCTGTCTCACAAGAGGGATGATGGACTGGCGGCATGAGTGGCTCCGGCGGCTTGCATACGATTGCAAAAAATCCTTGTCGAAACAGGCTCCTTCTGTCTAGCATTTTCTGCGACACTTCTGAAAAGGCGTGGATTCGGGGGATTATGGCTGAGATCAGGCTGCGCAATCTGTCCAAACGCTGGGGGAATTTCGTCGGCGTGGACAATTTCGATCTGACGATCGCCGATCAGGAGTTTCTGGTGCTTCTCGGGCCGTCAGGCTGCGGCAAGACGACGACCATGCGGATGATCGCGGGGCTTGAGGAAGCCAGCGAAGGCGAGATCCTGATCGGTGACAAGGTGGTCAATGATCTCGACCCAAAGGACAGAGACGTGGCGATGGTCTTTCAGTCCTACGGCCTTTATCCCAACATGAATGTCTATGAGAACATCCGCTTCCCGCTGAAGGTCCGCAAGGTCGACCCGGACAGCCATGACGCGCGGGTGATGCGTGCGGCCGGAATGGTGGAGCTGACCGAGTTTCTGCATCGCAAACCGGCGGAATTGTCCGGTGGTCAGCGGCAGCGTGTGGCTCTGGCGCGCGCCATCGTGCGGGAGCCGAACGTCTTTCTGATGGACGAGCCGCTTTCCAACCTGGATGCGAAGCTCAGGGTGTCGACCCGCGCGCAGATCAAGAACCTCAGCCATGAGCTGAAAGTGACGACGGTCTATGTCACTCATGACCAGATCGAGGCGATGACGCTTGCCGACCGGGTTGTCGTGATGAGCAGGGGGGTCGTTCAGCAGGTCGGCACGCCGATGGAAATCTACGATACGCCTGCCAACACATTCGTTGCCGGGTTCATCGGATCGCCTGCAATGAACCTCATCGAAGGCAGGATCGAGGCCGGGCGTTTCCTGGCCGAGAGCGTGTCGCTCGCGGCCGACATGCCCGATGGCCCGGTGACGCTGGGTTTCCGGGCCGAGGATGCGGCGGTCGTGGACGCCAGTGGCGAGATCAATGCTGCCGTCTATACACAGGAACTGCTCGGGGATGCGACCATGATTACCATGCGTGCAGGCGGCGCACTGGTCTCGGTCAAGGCGGGCAAGGAGTTTCGCGCCGCGATCGGACAACAGGTTGCGATCCGCATCCCGACGGAGATCTGCCACTTTTTCGGAAGTGATGACGGCAAACGACTGAACTGATTTGGAAAGCGGGCCCCAGCGGGCCGGAACAACGAGACAAACAGGGAGACCAACATGAAGATCAGACATATTGCAATTGCCGGGGCCATGAGCCTTATCGGCAGCGCTGGCTGGGCGGCATGCAGCTTCGAGAACACGACCACGATCAAGTCACTGACCGCAGGCTTCGAGGCCTGGAAATCGGTGACGGATGCCATGGCCGAATGCGGTAATGTCGAGGCCGAGCTCGATCAGGAGTTCCGCACCAAACAGCCTGCCGCGTTTGCGACGAACCCGTCGCTTTACCAGATCGGCGGCGTGTCGAACGGGACCGTGACACCGCTCCTGAATGAGGGCACGATCCGGCCGCTGGACGATCTGGTCGCCAGATACGGCGCCAATCTGAAGCCCAATCAGCTGATCAAGATCGACGGACAGACCATGGCGGTCGCGATGATGGTCAATACGCAGCACCTGATGTACCGCTCGGACATCTTCGCCGATCTGGGGCTGGAGGTGCCAAGCACCTATGACGAGGTTCTGGCAGCCGCTGAGAAGATCAAGGAAGCCGGGGTGGTGGATTATCCGTTGGGCGGGACGATGAAATCCGGCTGGAACCTGGCGCAGGACTTCAACAACATGTTCCTGGGCTATGGCGGCGGTTTCGTGAATGAAGACAAGACACCGGCGGTGAATTCCGAGGCCGGTGTCAAGGCGCTCAACATGATGAAGGCGCTGAGCGCGTATATGGATCCCGAGTATCTGGTTTCGGACTCGACCTATGTTCAGCAGCAGTTCCAGCAGGGCAAGATCGCGATGGCGAACCTGTGGGCCAGCCGGGCCGGCGCCATGGATGACGCGGCTGAGAGCCAGGTTGTCGGCAAGGTTGAAACGGCTGCAGCACCGCTGGCCATGGCCGGTGGCACCCCGGCGACGACGCTCTGGTGGGATGGCATCGTTCTGGCCAAGAACATGAGCGATGAAGAGGCCGATGCCGCGTTCCGCGTGGCCATGGAAGGGCTGGATACCGAAATGGTGACGGGTGCAAATGATCAGGCGATCTGGCTGATCGAGGGATATCAGCCGGGCCGCCTTGCAACGGGAGCGATTGCGACAGCAACGGCCAGCCCGGCACCGCTGCCATATCCGTCCACGACGGAAATGGGCCTGATGCACACGGCCCTTGGCAACAACCTTCCGGATTTCTTCACGGGTGCAAAGTCGGCGGAGGAAGCCCTTGCTGCGGTTGAAGCCGAGTACCTCACCGCTGCCAAGGAAGCAGGGATCGTGGAGTAAAGCCCCCATTTGCCCCGGCCTGGACACTCCGCCAGGTCGGGGTTTTTTTGATCCACGAACGCCAGATGAGGCCCCGGCGAAAGGGAGGTCGGTCAATGAAGTTCAAAACCTTTGCCGCCTTCGTGGGGCCATCCATCTTTCTGATGCTGGTTTTCATTGCGGCCCCGCTGATCAGCGTGTTCATGCAGAGCTTCTACCTCACCCAGCCGGTGCTGCAGGCCGTCGAGGTCGAAACCTGCACGCCGGGCTTTCTGACACAGACCTGCACGACCGAGATCAAGAACCAGCCGATCCTCGACGAGGCGGGCAAGGTCGTGACACGCACCGAGTTTGTCGGCCTGCAATCCTATCGCAACGTCCTGGAACCCGAAGCCGCCTGGGCCGCCATTTCAAGTGGCAGAATTGGCCAGTTGCTGACAATAGATTTCTGGAAAGCGCTGCGTTTCACGCTGACCTTCACATTGATTACCCTGCCTCTGGTGATCGGATTGGGGCTGGCGCTGGCGCTTGCCGTCAACAATGCGGCCAAGGCCATTCGCGGGCAGGTGATCTTCATCACCCTGCTTCCGTTCATCATCACGCCGGTGATCGGCGCGCTTTCCATCCGCTGGCTTTTCATCGGTGACGGTATCCTGACCGCCGGGCTGGAATGGTGGCTGGCCCGCGATATCTCGATGTTCGCGCAGGGCTGGACGATAGAGCTTCTGATGCTTTTCTACCGGGTCTGGCATGTCGCACCCTTCGCATTTGTGGTCTTCTATGCGGGGCTGCAAACAGTCAATCAGGACACATTGGAGAGCGCGATTATCGACGGCGCCTCCCGGTGGGAGCGTCTGCGCTATGTCATCATCCCGCATCTGATGCCGCTGATCATCTTCATCTCGCTCATTCACCTCATGGACAGCTACCGGGTCTTTGAGGAGATCGTGGGTTTCTCGGCACAGGCACACCGGATCTCGCTGCAATGGCTGACCTATGATCTGCTGACGCCCGATGACAGCGGCAACCGGTCGATCAGCCGGGCCTCGGCCTCGGCGATGCTGACAATGATCGGGATTGTCATCCTGCTGATCCCGCTTCTGCGCCGGACATGGGCGGATCACAAGGGGGCAGGGCATTGAGCACATCGCGCGCCCTTCGCCAGTCGTTCGCATTGCGGGCAGGATCGACCGGATTTCTGGTGATCTGGTGCCTGATTGCGGCCTTCCCGATCGTCTGGATCGCGGTGATGAGCTTCAAGTCGCCCGTCGATGCGTTTGCCTCCAACCCCATCGACGTTCTGCTTGGCCCCGAAACGCGGGCGCAGGGCAAGGGGCTGACACTGATCGATATCCTGCTTGGTCTCACCCTGCTCTGGGCCAGTATCAAGATGGCCATGAACTGGCTGCCGGGAAAGGTTGAGGCGTTTACGCCGAAGGACTGGCTTCTCATTGGCTGGCTCGTGGGGGCGGGTGCCTTTGCTCTTGCGTTTCTTGTCGTGTTTTTCGGCATACTTCCGCGCGTGACCGGCGGGCTGAATGCTCTCCTTGGCCTTGAGCCGATCATCGGTGTCTCGTCCGAGCACTACATTGCCGTCTGGGTCGAGAACGCCTTTTACCGCAATTTCCTGAACTCACTGCTGGTCACGACCGGCGTTGTCACGGTCTCGCTGACAGTCGGGACGCTGGCGGGCTATGGTCTGGCGCGCTCTGGCTCGAACATCGCCTTCTGGATCCTGATCATCGCGCTGATCTTCCGCGCCCTGCCGCATTCGGTGCTGGTTGCGGGATATCTGCCGGTCTTCATCAACTCGGCCGAGATCCTGCGACCCATTCTGGGGGAGAACGCGCCGACGCTCTATGGCCAGCCACTGGCCGTGATCGCGGTTCTGGTCTCGATCAACCAGCCGTTCACGATCTGGATGCTGCGCTCGTTCTTCCAGAACATTCCTGCCGAACTGGATGAGGCCGCCCGCGTCGATGGTTGCACGCATTTCCAGGCGTTCCGCTGGGTGATCATGCCGGTGATGTGGCCGGGCGTGATCACGACCGGGCTGTTCTCGTTCCTTCTGGCCTATAACGACTTTCTGGTAACCTCGCTGCTGCTGGATGCGCAGAACCAGACCATGGTTCCGGCAATTGCAGGATATTTCAACCGCGAGACGACGACAACCGATCAGGTCGAGGCGGTTGCGGCGGCGGTTTCCATCACTGCGCCGTTGTTCCTGCTGGTGATGATCTTCCAGCGACAGATCGTGAGCGGACTGACCGCCGGGGCGGTGAAGGGATGATCGGGATCGTAGCCCTCCCGCCGGTCATGCATGCATCAAAGATGCACGCCCTCCCGTTGGGCCGGGCGCGGGCTTGCGCCCGCGAAGAAGAGCGTCTGAGAGAACCGAGCCGATCTCGGGGACCCTTTGCATGAAAGGCTCACGACCTGAACAGGCGGCGTTGAGCCGCGATACGGACATGTCGAAAACCGACGAGACGTGCGCGGTCATCGAGGGCATGGTTGATGGGTTGAATGATCACCGGATCGGGGATATCGGCGACTTCTTTGCCGAAAGCTTCCGCTGGATGGGCAATCAGGGATGCGGCACCAAGATCGGCCTGAAAGCGTTTCAGGACAACTGGCAGAGGCCTTTTCAGGCGGCGTTTTCCGACAAGGTCTGCATCGATGAAGCCCGGCTTTTCATGGGCGAATGGGCCGCAGCCTTCGGGCGGCAGGAGGCGGTGCATTCCGGGCTGTTCATGGGGGTGGAGCCCACGGGTCGCAGGGTCGAAATCCGATACATGGATTTCTGGAAGGTCGAGGACGGTCGGATCACCGACAACTGGGTCATGGTCGATTTTCCGCATGTGCTGGCACAGCTTGGCGTCGATATCTTCAATGGACAGGGCTGGGAGGCCTATGATCGTGGTGAACGGGTGCCGCCCGAACCGGAGCCTGGCCGATGAAGCAGAATGTTCACCTGATCACGCTTGGCGTCGCCGATCTGGACGTCTCGGCCCATTTCTATGAAGCGCTGGGCTGGCAACGGGCTGAAAACTGCCCGCCGGAGCTTGTCGCCTTCAATCTGCCGACTGCCGTTCTGGGCCTCTATCCACGGTCGAAGCTGGAAGAGGACACGGGCTTTACGTTTTCAGGCAGCTCGGCTGCAATCATGCTTTCCTGTAACCAGTCTTCCAGGGACGAGGTTGATGTGGTGATGCAGGCGGCGAAGGCTGCCGGTGCGCGGATCGTCCAACCGGCGCATGATGTCTTCTGGGGCGGCTATGGCGGCTATTTTGCGGACCCTGATGGCCATCTTTGGGAGGTGGCCTTCAACCCGTTCTCCAAGCTCGGCCCCCGGGACGAATTCCAGTGGGGTGGTTTCTAGTGGGCGAGGGGGGAAACCGCGCAGTTCTGCAGCCGCTTCTGGCGGCGCTTTATGACTTTGAATCCTTGCGGGTGCGCGAGGAACTCGGTTCGGCGTTTGCGCCTGATGCGGAAATTCATCTGTGCCACCCCTTTGAGGATCTCGCCGGGCCAGAAGCCCTTTGGGACCAGGCCGTGGCACCGCTGCATGCGGCACTGCCGGATCTGGAAAGGCGCGACACGATCGTCATGGCTGGCAGCACCGAGGCCGGTGATAACTGGGTGGGCTGTTGCGGGAACTATACCGGTACCTTTCGTGGAGAGTTTCTGGGCATCCCGCCGACCGGACATCAGGCCGCACTGCGATTTCATGAATTCTTTCGCGTGGTTGATGGACGGGTGGTCGAGATGCAGGCGCTTTGGGATCTGCCCGAATTGATGATGCAGGCAGGCGTCTGGCCGATGACCCCGTCGCTGGGGCGCGAATGGCATGTGCCCGGCCCCGCCTCGCAGGACGGTCTTGTGTTTGATCGTGGCAGCGGTTCGGCCAGCCTGGCGCTGGTGCGTAGAATGCTGACCAACCTCGGCCAGTCGAAGACAGGCGGGCTGAAAGCGATGCGCTTGGCCGACAGCTGGCATCCGAAGATGAACTGGTATGGACCCGCGGGCATCGGCACCTGTCGGGGGATCGAAGGGTTCCGACACTGGCACCAGATCCCGTTTCTGAATGCAATGCCGGACCGGGTCGGGGGAATCGCCCGGGGACATCTCTTTGGCGACGGCGGCTATGTCGGATTTACCGCCTGGCCGGGCATGTCGATGAGCCTGACAGGAGATGGCTGGCTGGGCATCCCGCCTGTGGGGCAGAAAATCACCATGCGGTCGCTGGATTTCTGGCGCTGTGAGGCCGGACTGATCCGGGAGAACTGGGTTCTGGTTGACCTTCTGCATGTCTATGCGCAGCTTGGCGTCGACGTTTTGGCGCGGATGCGCGAGATGACCAAGGCGATGCATCCCGACCGGATGCGGGAGGAGTATGAATGAAGCTGCCCAGAACACCGACCTTCAGTCTCGATGGAAAGCGGGCACTGGTCACGGGCGGGTCTTCGGGGATCGGGCTTGGAGCCGCGGTGGCCCTGGCCGAGGCCGGTGCTGAGGTCACGCTTGCAGCACGCCGGGCAGAGACGCTGGAGCAGGCGGTTGCAGCCCTGCGGGCGCAGGGCTGGGCAGCGCTGGCGCTGCCTCTCGATATCGCCGATATCGAGACAACCGGGGCGTGCCTCGCGGCGACGGAGCCCTTTGACATTCTGGTAAACTCCGCCGGTCTGGCGCGCCACTCCGCGGCAACCGATACGATTGCGAGCGATTTCGATGCGGTGATGGATGTGAATCTTCGCGGGGCCTATTTCCTTCTTCAGGCCGTGGGCAAAAGGCTGATCGAGGCGGGAAAGCCGGGCTCACTCATCACCATCTCGTCGCAGATGGCGCATGTGGGTGGGGTTGACCGGGCCGCCTATTGCGGCTCCAAGCATGCGGTCGAGGGGTTTACCAAGGCGATGGCGATTGAATGGGGGCCGCACCGGATCCGGGTGAACACTATATGCCCCACCTTTGTGCGCACACCCTTGACCGAGCCGACATTCGCGGACCCCGAGCGTGTTGCCTGGATCGAGGAGAAGATCAAACTGGGCCGGGTGGCCGAGGTCGAGGATCTGATGGGGGCGGTGACATTCCTCGCCTCCGATGCGGCTGCTATGATCACGGGCACGTCGCTGCTTGTCGATGGAGGTTGGACGGCGGACTGATGGCGGACAAGGTAACGTCTCTCGATGTGGCCCGCATGGCCGGTGTCAGCCAGTCCGCCGTGAGCCGGGTCTTCACGCCGGGTGCGAGTGTCTCGCCCAAGACGGCCGAGAAGGTGCGCGAGGCCGCCAGTGCGCTCGGGTATCGGCCCAATGTTCTGGCCCGCTCGCTGATCACCGGCAAAAGCCGGATGATCGGGTTGGTGGTGGCCTATCTCGACAACTACTTCTACCCCGAAGCGCTGGAGAAGCTGTCCAACGCCCTGCAGGCGGAGGGCTATCATGTCCTGATGTTCATGGCCTCCCAGACAGCTGGCAATATCGACCAGGTGCTCAGGGAAATCCTCGACTATCAGGTCGACGGGATCGTCATGGCCTCTGTCGCGATGTCCTCGGATCTTGCGCGGCAATGTCAGGAGGCGGGCGTGCCGGTGGTCCTGTTCAACCGTTCGCAGGATGAGGAAGGCCTTTCCTCGGTCACGTCCGACAATTACGAGGGCGGGCGCAAGGCAGCCGATCTGCTGGTCAAGACGGGTCACAGGCGCATAGGCTACATCGCCGGATGGCCCGGTGCCTCGACCCAGCGCGACCGGGAGGCGGGTTTCCGTGCGGGCCTCAAGGATGCCGGTTTCGAGATTGCAGCCTATGGTCACGGCAATTTCCAGACCGATGATGCAAAGAAGGCCGCGCGCGAGATGTTTGGCACCGAGCAGCGTCCCGACGGCGTTTTTGTCGCGACCGACCATATGGCGATCGCTGTCATGGATGTCCTTCGAAGCGAACTCGGTCTTGATGTGCCCGGCGATGTCTCTGTCATCGGTTTCGATGATGTGCCGCCAGCGGCCTGGTCTGCCTACAACCTGACCACCTTGCGCCAATGCGCCAACCGCATGGTAGGGGCGACGGTCGAGATGCTGATGCAGAACATCCGGGACACCGGCACCGGGCCGAGACGGATAAAATTCGAAGCCCCGCTGGTACTGCGCGGAACGGTTCGAAACAGTGAAGGGTATGAATGAATGAAGGGGTTTTCGAACCGCTGGTTGGATTTTCCGGACTACATTCTGGGGATCACCCATGAAATCTGGGAGGGACGCGGGATCGCGACGCTGGATCACTACTACAGCGATGATATCCCTGTCCGCTCCCCTGCCGGTCTGGTGCATGGCAACACGGCGGTCAAGGCAGCAACCATGGCGACACTTTCTGAATTTCCGGATCGTACCCTGCTGGGTGAGGATGTGATCTGGTCAGGCTCGCCAGAGGAGGGGATGCTGTCCTCGCACCGGCTGCTGTCAACGGCGACCCATTCGGGTGATGGCATTTACGGAAAGGCCAGCGGCAAGCGGCTGGTCTATCGGATCATTGCCGATTGCCATGCGGTCAATGACCAGATCAATGATGAATGGCTGATCCGCGATCAGGGCGCGATTGTCCGACAGCTTGGCCATAGCCCCGAGGACTACGCCCGCAATCAGATCGAGGCGGAGGGCGGGGCTGCGCAAGCAAGCCGTCCTTTTCACCCCGATATAGACATAACCGGCCCCTATCGGGGCCGCGGCAACGACAATGAATGGGGCGCAAAATACGCCGATATCCTGAGCCGCATGACGCGCGCTGATTTCGCTGTGATCCCGGCTGAATATGATCGGGCGGCCCAGCTTGAATTGCCCGGCGGTGTGACCGGCCACAGCCATGCTGATGCGGACCGGTTCTGGATGGGGCTGCGGTCGAGCTTCCCCTCGGCGAAGTTCGAGGTTCACCACCAGATCGGCCGTGAAGACCCGATGATGCCGCCGCGTGCCGCGCTGCGCTGGAGCCTCACCGGCACCCATGACGGTTGGGGCAGTTTCGGGCGGCCGAGCGGCGCCGAGGTTCATGTCATGGGGGCGTCTCATGCCGAGTTCGGCCCCTGGGGCCTGCGCCGCGAATACGTGCTCTTCGACGAGACGGCAATCTGGAAACAAATACATCTGGCCACCGGCTGATCTGGGAGGAACGAAGCGCATGACACCTCAGGAGATGGAGCGCCGCATTGTCCGCTATGGCGACCTCAAACCCTGCAAGACCGCCTTTATCGACGCCCATACGCCGGGCTCGGATCAGAAGGAGAACTTTACGATCATCGGTGGCGGAGTGTCGGAATCGCCCGATCAGCATGTGCATATCAAGGACACGCCAGGTTTCAATATCGGCGCTGCCGGTCAGCCGCCAAAGTGCCGCAACTCGTTGCACAGCCACCGCACGGCGGAGGTGTTCTTTGTCCTCAAGGGGCGCTGGCGGTTCTTCTGGGGACGTTGGGGCGATGCGGGCGAGGTGACGCTGGAAGAAGGCGATATCATCAACATTCCCACCGGCATCTTTCGGGGCTTCGAGAATATCGGCACCGATTACGGAATGATCATGGCGATCCTGGGTGGAGATGATGCGGGCGGCGGGGTGATCTGGGCGCCGCAGGTGATCGAGGACGCGCAGGATCACGGGCTGATCCTGTCAGACGAGGGCAAGCTCTATGACAGCAAGAAAGGCGAGGCGCTGCCCGATGGTGTCTCGCCTATGCCGCTGCTCAGCGAGGCCGAACTGGCCGGTTTCCCCGAACCCACGACCCGTGATGTGGTGCCTTTCCATGTGGCTCGCTACCTTGATCTGATGGCTTTGGCCGACCGGCAGCCGGCACCTGTGATAGGGGCGGATGCAATGCTTCGTGACCGCCCCGGTTTCGAGGTGGATTTTCTGACCCGCGGCTCCATCCCCGACACCATGTATCAGACTGACCGGCACGAGGTCCTGATGGTGATGCGGGGGCACTGGCGGCTCGGATGGGACGGCGGAGATGCCGTGCTGGCACCCGGTGACACCTGTGCCGTTCCGCCCGGTCTGGAACACAGTATCACACCTGCGATGAGTGGCGAGGCCAGCCTCTATCGTGTCCTCAACACTGACGACCCCGCCGGTCCAACCTGGAGGCCAAAGACATGAGCCGCATTCAGACCACCCATGTCGGTTCGCTCCCGCGCTCGCAGAAAGTCGTGGATTTCATCTTCGCCCGGGAGCGGGAGGAGCCGTTCGACCAGGACGCATTCGATGCCGCGATGACGGAAGCCGTGAGCTCCGTCGTCGAGAAACAGGTTGCCGCCGGGATTGATGTGGTCAGCGACGGCGAGACGTCGAAGATCTCCTATGCGACATATGTGAAGGATCGCTATACCGGGTTTTCCGGCGACAGCCCGCGCAACGCACCTGCCGATCTCAAGGCGTTCCCGAGCTTTCTGAAACGGATCGCGGAGAGCGGCGGCACGCCACAATACGCCCGCCCGATGTGCACCGGCGAGGTGCGCTCCAGGGGACAGGGGGAGCTCGAAAAGGACATCGCCAACCTGAAGGCCGCGATGGACACGCATGGTGCCAAACGCGGTTTCATGAATGCCGCCTCTCCCGGGGTCATTTCGCTTTTCCTGCAGAACCAGCATTATGCGACGCGGGAGGCCTATCTGGCCGCTCTCGCCGATGCGATGAAGGCCGAGTATGAGACAATCGTGGCCGCAGGGCTCGACCTGCAACTCGACTGTCCCGATCTGGCGCTGTCGCGGCACATGCTCTTTGCCGATCTTTCGGACGCCGAGTTCGTGAAAATCGCGAACATGCATGTGGAGGCGCTGAACCATGCGCTCTCGGATGTGCCTCAGGACCGGGTGCGGGTGCATATCTGCTGGGGCAACTACGAGGGACCGCATGTCTGCGACATCGACATGGCGGCGGTCTTCGACACGCTGATGGCGACCCGGGCGCGCTATCTGCTGTTCGAGACCAGCAATCCGCGCCATGCCCATGAATGGACGGTTTTCCGGGACCGCGCAGGCGATATTCCCGACGACAAGATTCTGGTGCCCGGCGTGGTGGATACCACCACCAATTTCGTTGAACATCCCGAGGTTGTTGCACAACGGCTGGAGCGGTTCTTGCCGGTTGTCGGGGCAGAGCGTCTGTTGGCAGGCTCCGATTGTGGTTTTGGAACATTTGCCGGGTTCGGCGCCGTCGATCCGGACATCGCCTACGCCAAACTTGCGACGCTGAGCGAAGGGGCGCGGCTGGCCAGCGGGCGCGCATGACACCTCTGGTCCTTGTGCCCGGGATGATGTGTGACGCGCGGCTCTTCGGCCCGCAGATCGACCGGTTCTCCACAGAACGTGCTGTCCATGTCGCCAATATCGCAGGGCACGATACGGTCGCAGCACTGGCCGCACAGGTTTTGCATTCCGCGCCCGAGCGCTTTGCGCTGGCCGGGCTGTCGATGGGTGGAATTGTGGCGATGGAGGTTCTGGCGCAGGCCCCTGGTCGCGTCGAGCGTATCGCGCTTCTCGACACAAACCCGAAGGCGGAAACCGACAATGTGGCGGCGATGCGCGAGCCACAGATCGCACGGGTGCGAGATGGCGACCTGACCGGGGTCATCGCGGAGATGAAGCTGAACTATGTCGAGGAGGGTCCCGATACAGGGGACATCCTGAAACTCTGCATGACTATGGCGGTCGGACTGGGCCCACAGGTCTTTGTGGAGCAGTCCCGCGCACTCCTAACCCGTCCTGATCAGTGTGACACACTCCGCTCCGCCCGGCTTCCCGCTCTGATCCTTTGCGGGCAGGAGGACAGGCTCTGCCCGCCGCACCGCCATGAACTGATGGCCGATCTCATTCCGGGATCCGTTCTGCGGATCCTGCCGGAAACCGGCCATCTGCCGACGCTGGAACGCCCGCGGGAGACGAACGCGGCATTTGCAGACTGGCTCGCGGCCTGATCTGAAAAAAGTCTCAATAACGGCGCAGAGTGTGATCAACCCAACATTTTTCCCGGGCCGGGGCTGATATCAACTGCCTCGAAGCGGGCGTGTCCTTTTGAACAGGGATCGCTTCAGCGAAAGAACCAATACCCAGGAGAGTACAATGTTGAAATATTTTGCGTCTGTGGCGCTCAGTATCGTTGTGTCTGCGCCCGCCTTTTCCGGCAGCCTGACATTCAATCCGCCTGTTGAGGAGCAGGTCGTCAGTCAACGCGAAGTCATCGGACAAAGCAATGTCCGATGGGTCGTTCCGCTGATCGCACTTGGTGTTGTGGCCCTGGCCGTCAGCAGCGGCGGCGGCGATGATCCGGAGACGTCGTCCGAGCCGCCCAAGAACCTGCCACCCGAGCCGCCAAAGGAACTCCCGAAGATCGTAGTACCAGATTGATCGGGATATCAGGCCGCCTTGGGGGAGGCGGCCTGAACTTCTTTGCCTAGCGGTGACTGCCCCAGGGGCCATGATGGGCACCATCTTGGTCCACGCGCTCGAAACTGTGCGCCCCGAAGAAATCCCGCTGTCCCTGGATCATGTTCGCGGTCGAGCGTCCGGTGCGCATGATATCGAAATATCCCAGACCGGCCGACAAAGCGGGCAGCGGCAGACCTGACTGTGCGGCTGTCGCCACGGCATGACGCAGCGCGCCGTGCGTGCGTTTCAGAATATCCGTGAAGGCCGGTGCAAACATCAGGTTTCTCTTTGCATCATCGGTCAGGGCCGAGGCCATATCATTCAACATTGAGGACCGGATGATGCACCCCTCGCGCCAGACCCGCGCGATATCAGGCATCGGCAGGGTCCAGCCAAAGCTGTCCGACGCGGCATTCAGAAGCTCAAAACCCTGCGCATAGCAAAGGACCTTGCCAGCGATCAGGGCCTGCTCAAGCTGATCAATGGTGAGCGCGCTTTCGGGAAGCGCTTCGGGCGCTGCTCCGAACCGTGTCTCGCCCTTCCTGCGGATATCAAGCTGGGCCGACATGTTGCGCGCAGCAACCGCCGCGTCGATTGCGGTGATGGGGGCTGCGAGATGTTGCGCCTCGATCGCCGTCCAGCGTCCGGTTCCCTTCTGTCCGGCCCGGTCGAGGATCATGTCGAGCATCGGATTGCCTGTCACAGGATCGGTTGCCGCCGCAACAGCGCCTGAAATCTCTATGAGATAGGACTGCAACGGTCCCTTGTTCCAGGTCTTGAAGACATCCGCGCAGTCCGCCGCACCCATGCCGAGCCCGTCGCGCATGACGCCATAGACCTCGGCAATCATCTGCATGTCGGCGTATTCAATGCCGTTATGGACGGTCTTGACGAAATGCCCGGCTCCGCCTTCGCCCATCCATGTGGCGCATGGCGTGTCCTCGTACTTGGCCGAGATCGCCTCCAGTATGTGGGAGACGCGGTCCCAGGCCTCTTTCGGTCCGCCACCCATGATCGAGGGGCCGTGCCGCGCGCCTTCCTCGCCACCCGAAACGCCAATGCCCAGATAGGGATGCCCGGCCTCGCTCGCCGCCCTGGCCCGGCGGTTGGTGTCGTGAAAGTTTGCATTGCCTGCATCGATGATCAGATCGTCGGCATCCAGAAGCGGGCGCAGCGCGTCAATCTGCTGATCCACGGCGTCGCCTGCCGGAACCATCAGGATGATGGAGCGGGGCGGCTTGATCGCGGCCACGAATGCCTCAAGCGTCTCACAAGGGGTCACCCGGTCTGCCAGATCACCGGCCTGGGCGTGAAACTCGGATGTCCGCGAGGTCGTTCGGTTGAAGACCGCAATCGGAAAGCCCTTTTCGGCGATGTTCAGCGCCAGCATGGCCCCCATCGTTCCCAGCCCGATCAGGCCGATCTCAGAGTTGCTCACGGGGTCTGCACTCCCTGTCTGTTGAGTTTGATCGAATAGATACTGGTTGTTGCGGTGATGAAAAGCTGTTGTTTGCCCCGACCGCCGAAACAGACATTCGAGACCAGTTCGGGGACCAGTATCTTGCCCAGAAGCTTGCCGTCGGGACTGATGCAATGAACGCCATCGCCAGCAGAGGACCAGATGTTGCCATCAGTGTCGAGGCGGAAACCGTCCGAGGCGCCGGGCTCGATCGTGTGGAAATGGCGGCCATTCGCCGGTGTGCCGGATGTCATGTCATAGACCCGCATATGCTTGGGGTCATCGCTGAACATCCGGCCGGTATCGGCGACGTAAAGCTTGCTCTCGTCGGGCGAGAAGGCCAGCCCATTGGGGCAGTTCATATCCCGGACCATCGCCTCGACCGAGCCGGTTTCCGGATCGATGCGGTAGACCTGACAGGGCAACTCGGACGGAGACTTGTGGCCTTCATAGTTCGTCATGATCCCGTAATGCGGGTCCGAGAACCAGACCGAGCCGTCTGATTTCACCACCACATCATTGGGCGAGTTCAGCCGTTTGCCCTCAAAGCCGTCGGCCAGCGTGGTGATCGTCCCGTCATGCTCGGTCCGGGTGACGCTGCGCGAGCCATGTTCGCACGAGATCAGCCGTCCCTGATGGTCGCGGGTATGACCATTGGCGAAGTTCGAGGGCGCACGATAGGTGCTGATTCCGATATCGGGTGTCCATCTCAGGATGCGGTTGTTGGGGATATCGGAGAAGAGCAGGCAGTCCGCATCGCCGAACCACACCGGCCCCTCAACCCAGTCGAACCCGGTGGCATGTTGTTTGACCGGCGCATTGCCCAGCACGTAGCTGTTGAATACCGGGTCATAGCTTTCGAAGAATGACATTGACCTTCCCCTTTCAGTCATTTCTGTTAACGATAACATCAGCTTCCGTCAAATTGTAAGGAGACATTCCCTTGGCCTTCGTCATGACCACCCAGACCCTGACACATTCCGCAACGCTGGCAATGCTAGCAGCCGCAGTGGAAAAAGCCGAGGAGATCGGCCAACCGCAATGTATCGTGATTGTGGACGCAAGTGGCGAGCTTCTGGGTGAGCTGCGGATGACCGGCGCAAAGTTTCTCAGTCGCAAGAGCGCGCGGGCCAAGGCGGTGACGGCTGCCTCCATCGGGGCGCGCTCCACGGTGATCCCCGAGGCGGTCCGCCCGTTCATCGCCGCCGCGACGGAGGGCAATGTTACCGGTCTTCCCGGCGGTCTGCCGATCCGTCTGGACGGAGTTCTGTTGGGTGGTATCGGCATCGGATCAGGCTCGGGCGATCAGGACATTACGGTGGCAGAGGCGGCACTCAGCGCCATTGGGGCTGAGCTTTAGGCACTGGCAAAACTGATCTGCGCCTTGACTGCCTGGCTGCGGTCACTGGCGATCTGAAAGGCGCTTTCGGCATCCGCCAGAGGCACGGTATGGGTGATCAGCGGTTTGACGTCGATCAGCCCGCCCTGCATCAATTTGACCGCAAGCTCGAACTCCTCGTGGAAGCGGAACGAGCCCTTCAGTTCCAGCTCCTTCGCGGTGATTGCCATCATCGGCAGGCTCATGTCGCCGCTCAGACCCAGTTGCGCGATGATGCCGCGCGGGCGCAGCGCGGCAATCCCGCCCGCAAGCGCCTGCACGGCGCCGGAGCATTCATAGAGCACATCGAAATATCCCTTGTCGGCGGCGTACCCGTCCATCCGAGCCGCGCCGTCGGTCATGTTGATGACTTGATCCGCGCCGGACGCCTTGGCGATGCCAAGGGTGAAATCCGAAAGATCGGTCGCGACGATCTCGGCCGCACCTGCGCGCCGCGCCGCAAGGATCGACAGGATGCCAATCGGCCCGCAGCCGGTGACCAGCACACGCTTGCCGAGCATGTCACCCACCCGTCGCGTGGCATGAAGGCAAACCGCCAGCGGTTCGGCCATTGCGGCCTCTCCTGCGCTCAGCCCGTCTGCGGGGATGCATTGGCTGGCATCGGCCACCAGCACTTCACGAAATGCGCCCTGAATATGCGGGAAGGGCATGGCGCTGCCGTAGAAGCGCATGTTGAGGCATTGATTGTAGAGGGCCTCGTCGCAGAACCGGCAGTTCCGGCAGGGACGCGAGGGGGAGATGGCGACAAGCTGCCCCATCTCCAGTCCCGCAACGCCTTCTCCCAGCGCCGAGACTGTACCAGAGACCTCATGGCCCAGCACCATCGGCTCCTTCAAACGGATCGCTCCGAAGCCGCCATGGTTGTAGTAATGCAGATCAGAGCCGCAGACACCGCCGGTGGCGAGCCTGATCTGAACCTCGCCGGGCCCCGGTTCCTCCACATCCTGATCCTCGACGCGAAGATCTCCGGCGGCATGTATGACGATCGATTTCATGTCTTTTTCCTTGCTGGGCGCGGGATCCGGTGATGCTCGCAGTATTTTATGTTAACGATAACATAGGCCGAACATATCGGCGATGTCGAGATGAAAAGTGAGGCAAATGCAGTGGCGGGATCAAAGGCATTCCGCTCGCCTTGTCGCAGATGATGGCCCGCAGGTTCAGCCTGGTGGGGAACGTGTCGGGCAGCAGGATCGAGACGGTCAGGATCACCAGCCCGTACACTGGTGCGAGCCGGATCAGTTTCCGGCCGCGGCTGAGGTTCTTCATCTCCAGACGGGTTGGTTCCAGCGCGCCGGATTCAAGGGAACGCATGGCTGGCCGCTTGACTGTTTCCGGCCACTTCCGCTGCCGAGACGGCCTGAATGAGGGACTCGGTGGACAAGGCGACGCCGGAGATCTCGCTCACCACCTTGCCGCGACGGAAGACGCTGGCGCGATGACAGATCGTGGCGATCTCGTTGAAATCGGTGGAGACCACGATCACACCCATACCGCTTTTGTGCGCCTGAAACAGGAGCGTGAAGATTTCGGCCCTTGCGCCGACATCCACGCCAGCCGTCGGGTCCTCGGTGATCAGAAGCTTGCGCCCGGTCGAGAGCCAGCGACCCATGACGATCTTTTACTGGTTGCCGCCGGATAGGGCTTCTATAGCAAGGCTGATGTCATTGGGGCTGAGACCAAGCTCCTCGCCCAGCAGACTTGCCTCTCTCGCCTCCGCCCTGGCGGATTTGAACGAAAACAGCGCGCGCCCCGACGCCTCGGGTTTGATATAGGCATTCTCAGGGATTGTGAGCGAAGGTGCGATTGACTCCGCCACTCGATCAGGCCGAGATCTAGATGGATGAAGGAAACCGCCTGCTACTCGTTCACCCGGCGAGGCTTGTGCGTCTAGGGTATGCCGTCGATCACGACCTAGCTGCTATCGCCTTGTTATCCCGCCCAAGACCTTGATCAGCGTTGATTTTCCGGCACCGTTTTCGCCCGGAAGAGCAAGGATCTCACGACGTGCCAGTCGCACGGAAGCGCCCTTGAGGGCCAGCGTGCCGCCGAATGATTTGACAATGCCATCAATGGAAAGCCCGTCCTAGGTCTGCTGAGCCATTGCGCTTCCCCCTGGATTTCGGGCTTGTTAAGCGCCGCACGTTACCGGTAACATTTCCCAGAATGACCAACATTGGCTCGCAGTGTCGAGATGGGAGTGTTATCGATAACGTGATGGATGTGGCAGACGATTGAGAACAGGATAAGTGTCTAGAGAACGAAAGAAAACAAGCGCCGGACCGAAGCTGGCGGAGGTGGCCGAAGCGGCGGGCGTCTCCAAAATGACGGCGAGCCGGGTGTTTCGGGATGTCGGCGGGTTTTCCGATGACACCCGAAAGCGGGTGCTGGATGCGGCCCAGAGGCTCGGCTACGTGCCGGATCGGATCGCTGCGGCCTTCGGGTCCGAGGCCGCCTCGACACTTGTCGGGGTGATCGTGCCGCGTCTGACGGGCGGGCTCTTTGGAGGTGTGGTCGAGGGGATCGACCAGGCGCTTTCGCGGTTCGGCTATCAGACCATGATCGGAACCAGCGAGCATTCGCCGGAACTGCTGGAGAAATGGCTGCACTCGCTGCTTTCCTGGCGGCCTGCGGGCGTGATCCTGACAGGCCGGGGCCATTCGGCGGCGACCAATGCGATGCTGCGCGCGTCGGGATTGCCCGTGGTGGAGATCTGGGAACTGAACACCCGGCCCATGGATATCTCGGTCGGCATCAATCACTTCGATTGCGGGCACGAGATGGGCCGCTTCCTGTTGTCCAGAGGCCGTCAGCGGATCGGTTTTCTGGGTGCGGATGCGGGGGCGAACCGGATGTCCAGCCAGCGGCTGAGCGGGTTCCGGCAGGCGCTCTGTGACGATGGCCGGGATATCGTGGCGCAGGAGATTTTGCGCGACGCGCCGAGCTACTATTCCGGATTTTACGGCACCGAGATGCTTTTGAGCCGCAAGCCCGATCTGGATGCCATCTACTATCAGAATGATGCCATGGCGATCGGCGGTATCTTCTATTGCCAGTCCAGGGGCGTGTCCGTTCCCGGCGATGTCGGCATCGCGGGCTGGGGCGGGATGGAGATTGCCTCAATCCTGCCGCAGCGGCTGACGACAACCCGGATCTCGGCCATGGGGCTGGGCAAATCGGCGGCAGAGGCTCTGGTCGCGCGCATTCGCGGCGAACCCGTCCATGAAGTGATCGAGACCGGCTCGCAGCTTGTTCCCGGTGCCACGGTTTGATAGCGCTTTTGAAAAAGCCTCAAAAATACCGGGAGAGACCGATGCCACCACCGAGAAACAAGTTCAAGGCAGCGATTGCGGCAGGGCAGGAACAGATCGGCTGCTGGCTGTCGATCCCGAGTGCCTATACCGCCGAGATGGTCGGCACGGCCGGGTATGACTGGGTGTTGATCGATGGCGAGCATGCACCCAACGATCTGAATGCAATGATCGCATCCATGCAGGCCCTTGAAAGCTCGGATGCCTCCGTTCTCGTGCGCCTGCCGGTGGGTGAGACCTGGATGATCAAGCAGATTCTCGATGCAGGGGCACAGACGGTTCTGATCCCGATGGTCGAGACCTCCGAAGAGGCGGTGGCGCTGGTCCGAGCAACCCGCTATCCGCCCAACGGCATCCGGGGCGTCGGGCCAACCTTCGCGCGGGCCTCGAAATTCTCCGGTATTGCGGATTACCTGCACACTGCGGAAAGCGAGATCTGCCTGCTGGTTCAGGTCGAGACGCAAAGGGGTCTCGACAACATCGAGGCGATCGGAGCGGTCGATGGCATTGACGGTCTGTTCATCGGTCCGGCTGATCTGTCCGCCGATCTTGGCTTCATGGGCGAGATGAATGCCCCCGAAGTGCAGGCGGCCATCAAGGACGCACTGGGCCGCATTCGTGCCACCGGGAAGGCGGCGGGCATCCTCACCATGGATCAGTCGCAAGGCAAGGCCTATGCGGGGATGGGCGCGAATTTCATCGCCATGGCCTCTGACGTGCTGATGCTCGTCTCATCGGCGCGCGCCAAGGTTGCGGACTGGCGCGGCTGAATTCACGAAAACTGCACGATTGCGGACTTGAACCTACAATCCTGACCGTGCAACCCTCTGAGATATCCTGATTTCGATATCTGAGAGGGTTTCTCCATGCGCATTTTCAGCCTGGCATTTCTGGCATTGGCTCTGACACAACCGGCCATCGCGCAGCAGGGACTTCCCGAGAAACGGCCCGTCTATCAGAGCGACACGGATTTCTATGGCGGTGATCTGCGCTCGATCTTCGATACGACGCTGGAGATCTGCGAACGCAGTTGTCTGGCCGAGGCGGAGTGCAAGGCGCTGACATACAACACGCGCTCATCCGCCTGCTTTCTGAAGACGGACGTTGAAACGACGACACCCTATGAAGGCGCGTTTTCGGCCCGGATGGTCGAGGCGGATCGCGAGGCCCTCAAGACCGCTCGTGCCCGGCTGGCCGATCTTGATTTCCTGTCCGACTACATGCTGGAGCAGGCCCATCGTCAGGCTCTGATGCTGGCACGTCGTTATCCCCGCGATGACTGGACGGTTGAAGCGATGAACAAGAGGCTCGCGGATATGGAAAACCTCGGGTCCCGCGGTGGGATCATCGGCGCGCGCGAGCGTTTGGCAACATCGCTTGATACTGCTGACGCGTGGGTCCGGCTCGCCCGTGCCGCGCGCAGTTCGAGCAACAGAAACACGTCACTGAGTGCGGCGATCAACGCCTACTTGCGCGCGGAAACACCCTCGATGCAGGTCACGGCGCTTCGCTGGATCGCCGATGCGGTCGAAGCTCGCGGTGCCGGTCGCCAGGCGATCCCGGCGCTTCGTCTGGCACTGGCGCTCGAACCGGGCGAGGAGACACAGGATGCGCTCGACCGGGTGGTTGGTCTTTTCGGGTTCCGGGTGTCCGAGCATCGGGTGGATAACAACGCTGCCAATCCGCGCATCTGTGTGACGTTCAACGAGGACCTGGTGGAAGCGGGTGTCAACTATGGTGACTTCGTGCGCATCGACCGGGCGGACCTGCCGGTCGTGGCCGAGAAGCGTCAGCTTTGCCTTGAAGGGGTCGAGCATGGCGCCCGTGTCACCTTCACCCTGCGCGAAGGATTGCCGGCTGCCAGTGGCGAGGCCTTGCACAAGTCAAGCGAGATCAGTGTCTATGTGCGCGACCGCGACCCGTCGGTGCGGTTTGTCGGTCGGTCCTATGTCCTGCCGAAGTCTCAGGCCGCCTCGATCCCGGTTGTGGCCGTCAATGCGGAAGAGCTTGAGGTGTCGATCCACAGGGTGGCCGACAGAAATCTTGTCTCGGCCCTGCAGCAGGGTCTCGTCGGATCGCCGCTGAACGAAAGAGGTGGTGACCGGATCCGAGCGCGTCTGGGTGAGGAGGTCTGGCGCGGTTTTGCCGATGTCTCGACGGAGCTCAACAAGGACGTCACGACCGATCTGCCGATCGGCGACGCGCTGGGGGATTTTGAGCCCGGCGTCTACGCGATGCGTGCATCTGTCGTCGGAGCTGAGGATGATGGAGGCGCGGATGCGACGCAGTGGTTCATCGTTACCGATCTCGGCCTTGCCACGTTGAAGGGCAGTGACGGGCTGCATGTTTTCGTGCGTGGTCTTTCGGATGCGCAGGCGCGCGATGGCGTAACGCTGACACTGACTGCTGCCAACAATGAGGTGCTGGGTACAGTCATCACAAATTCCGAAGGCTATGCGCTTTTCCCCGCCGGCCTTACGCGTGGCGAGTTCGGCAATGTTCCGGCTCTGCTGACCGCCGGCAAGGGCGATGATTATGCCTATCTGGATCTCAGCGATGCGGCGTTCGATCTGTCCGATCGCGGGGTGGAGGGGCGCGCGGCCCCCGGTCCCATCGATGTCTTTGCGACAACGGAGCGGGGTGTCTACCGGCCCGGCGAAACGGTTCACCTGACAGCGCTCGCGCGCGATGCGCAGGCCAAAGCCATTGCTGATCTGCCGCTGACCGCCATTCTGCGCCGCCCCGATGGGGTCGAGTTCACCCGGCAGACATTGGAGCGTGCGGGCGCGGGTGGCGGCACGCTGAGTATCGCTCTGCCGGAGTTGTCCCAGCGCGGGACCTGGCGTCTGGCGCTTCATGCCGATCCGGAAGCCGCAGCGTTGACTGACATGAGCTTTCTCGTGGAAGACTTTGAGCCGGAGCGGATCGACTTCGATCTGAGCCTGCCCGAGGGGGCCCTTGATCCCGATGCCTCGACCGAGCTTTTGATCGATGCGCGCTACCTCTATGGCGCGCCCGGTGCGGGATTGCAGATCGAGGGTGATGTCAGGGTGTCGGCAGCAACGACGCTCGAAGGATTTGAGGCCTTTCAGTTTGGACTGGCTGACGAGCGTTTCAGTTCATTGGTGGAATCGTTTCCGGCAACACCTGAGACGGATGCAGACGGCAGGGCCGTGATCACCCTTGATTTGCCCCGGACCGAGCCGCAGGCCCGGCCGCTGAACATGACAGCAACGGTGCGCCTGAAGGATGGCTCGGGCCGCCCCGTGGAGCGCAGGATCACACGGCCGCTGAAGCCGCAGATACCCCTGATTGGCATCCGGGCCCTGTCGCAGGGCGCGGTCGAGCAGGGAGGGCTGGCAAGGTTCGAGGTCGTTGCGGTGGGACGTGACGGGACGCAGATCGCGCTTGAGAATGTAAGCTGGACCCTGTCGCGGATCGAGCGCGACTATCAGTGGTATCGCTACGGCGGCCGCTGGAACTTCGAGCCCATCGTGACGCGCGAAAGGGTCGCCAATGGCGTGCTGGATCTCGGTGCGGATGAGCCCGTTTCTCTGGAGGCACCGGTTGACTGGGGTGAGTATGAACTCAAACTCGCCAGCACCGATGGAGGATATACCGCGAGTTCGACGAAGCTCTACGCGGGTTGGTATTCTGCGGGGGCGGGCAGCGATACGCCTGACAGGCTGGAAGTGTCGCTCGACAAGGAAAGCTACGCGGTTGGCGATGTCGCCCGTCTGCAGCTTCTGCCGCGCGATGCCGGTCAGGTGCTAGTCACCGTCGCAACCGACCGTCTGATCGATATGCAGACCCTTGCAGTCAAGGCCGGTGAAACGGTGGTAGACATCCCCGTGACGGCTGAATGGGGTCCGGGGGCCTATGTCACCGCAACCCTGATCCAACCGGCCGATACGAGGACTGGCCGCAATCCGGCCCGTTCCATCGGCCTTGGCTGGGTCGAGGTCGATCCCGGTGAGGCGCGTCTGACTGCCGAGTTCACATCCCCCCGGACAGCGCTCCCGCGAGAGACGATGGTAGCCGAGTTGCAGGTGACCGGTGTGGCCGAGGGCGAAACCGCCTGGGTGACGATTGCCGCCGTTGATGTGGGCATTCTCAACCTGACCGGTTTCGAGCCGCCTGATCCGGATGGACATTACTTTGGCCAGCGCAAGCTCGGCATGGAAATCCGTGATCTCTACGGTCGCCTGATCGATGGCGGACAGGGTGTTGTCGGTGCTCTTCGCTCCGGTGGAGATGGCGGGGCGGTGGGACCGAAATCACCTCCGCCTACGCAGGACCTTGTGGCCTTCTTTTCGGGTCCTCTTCAGGTGGGGACGAATGGCAGGGTTACGGCGCGGTTCGATATGCCGGACTTCAACGGCACGGTGAAACTGATGGCCATTGTCTGGTCGGAAAACGGCGTGGGGCAGGCCGAGCAGGATGTGCTGGTGCGCGATCCGATCGTTGTCTCCGCCAGCCTGCCGCGTTTCCTTGCCCCCGGCGATACATCGCGTCTTCTGGTCGAGCTCGCGCATGCGACAGGCCCGGCGGGCGATGTGAAGGTGGAGGTACTTGGCACGAGCGACATCATCATCGACAGCACGGTGCAGCAGATCACGCTTGAGGAACTGGCGCGTGTCTCGCTCGACATTCCGCTTACGGCAAACGGTGTCAGTGACAACGAGCTTCGCATTTTCGTGACAACACCGTCCGGTCAGGTGCTCACCAAGGATCTGCGTCTTGCGGTTCGGGCCAATGATCCCGAGATTTCCCGGCAATCGCGGATCAGCCTGGCCGCAGGTGATGCGTTGACCTTGACTGAGGATGTCTTTGCCGGTCTGTCGCCGGGCAGTGGCCGGGTTTCCCTGGCGGCCGGCCCACTGGCGCGTTTCGACGTACCGGGTCTGCTGACCGCCCTTGACCGCTACCCCTATGGCTGCACGGAGCAACTGACCTCGCGGGCCCTGCCGCTTATCTATTTTGAGCAGGTGGCATCCAATCTCGGCCTCACAGAACGTGCCGAGGTCCGGACCCGTGTGGATCAGGCGATTGTCGAGGTGCTTTCCAATCAGACGCGGTCGGGCGGCTTTGGTCTCTGGCGACCGTTTGGTGGCGATCTGTGGCTCGATGCTTACGTCACCGACTTCCTGAGCCGGGCAAAGGCGCAGGACTACAAGGTGCCCGAGAAAGCCTTCACGGCCGCCATCGACAACCTGCGCAGTTCGATCAACTACGCGGGCGATTTTGAACGTGGCGGGCAGGGCATTGCCTATGCGCTTCTGGTTCTGTCGCGCGAGGGAGCGGCATCCATCGGTGATCTGCGCTACTATGCGGACACCAAGACGGATGATTTCGCGACGCCGCTTGCCAAGGGTCAGATCGGTGCGGCTCTCGCTTTCTATGGAGATCAGGTCCGTGCGGATCGCATGTTCCGTGCTGCGATGAACCACATCGAAGCCGACCGGGCGCGGGAGGAAGCGGATGCCCGTCTGTGGAGGGCGGATTACGGATCATCCTTCCGCGACTCCGCAGCTCTTCTGACGCTGGCGGTCGAGGCCGGATCGGATGCGGTGGACCGTGACTATCTGGCGGACGGAATTGCCCGGCGTCTGTCGGCCAGCCGCTATCACTCCACTCAGGAGAAGATGTGGACCCTTCTCGCGACCAATGCGCTGGTGGGCGATCCGGGCCAGACCGGGCTTACCCGTAATGGTGTGGCGGTTGAGGGGCCGCTGGTGGAATTGCTGGACAGCGAGACGTTGGCAGGCGGTTCGGTCATCATAGAGAACACCAGCGCATCCTCTGTCGAGACGGTCATGACGACCTTCGGCGTGCCAACCGAGCCGGAGCCTGCGCAAGGCAACGGATACCAGATCTCCCGGCAGTATTTCACTTTCGAGGGTGAGCCGGTCGATCTGGGTTCGGTTGTGCAGAATGACCGTCTTGTGGTCGTGATCACGGTGCGGCCGGAGCGGACGGAACAGGCCCGGTTGATGGTCAATGATCCTCTTCCGGCAGGCTTCGAGATTGACAATCCGAACCTGATCCGTGCGGGCGATGTCAGTGCGCTTGACTGGCTCGACCTTGACGAGGTGACGGAGTTCGCCGAGTTCCGAACCGACCGTTTTCTGGCGGCCGTGGACTGGTCCGGCAAGGACAGTTTCAAGCTGGGCTATATCGTACGTGCGATCTCACCGGGCAGTTTCCACCACCCCGCGGCGAGCGTCGAGGACATGTACCGGCCCGCGCTCCGGGCGCGCTCGGACTTCGGCCAGGTGGAGATTGCAGAAGCGCCATGAGCCGGACCCGCTTCAAGCGAAGTCGTCTCGGGACGACAATCATTGCGATTGTGATCGGTGCCGCCATTTCAGTCACTGATCGCTGGATCGACCGGACGGATTTGCCGGACTTGCGGCCACAGACATCCGTCACGGTATCGGATCGCAACGGCAAACTGCTGCGTGCCTACACCACGGACCAGGGATTGTGGCGTTTGCCGGTGGATGTGGGCCGTGTGGACAAAGGCTATCTCACCCAACTCATTGCCTTTGAGGACAAGCGGTTCTTCGACCATCACGGAGTTGATCCCGTTGCGCTGATCCGCGCCGGTCTTGACAGTGCGCGGGCAGGGCGGGTGGTTTCCGGCGGATCGACCCTGACGATGCAGGTGGCCCGCCTTCTGGAGGATGGCACGACCGGTCGCTGGTCGGGGAAGCTGCGCCAGATGCGTGTTGCCCTGGCGTTGGAGCGGCAACTGAGCAAGGCGGAAATCCTCGGCCTCTATCTGCATCTTGCCCCTTATGGTGGCAACCTCGAAGGTGTGCGTGCTGCGACCCTGAGTTACTTCGGGAAAGAGCCATGGCGTCTGACACCGGCGGAGGCCGCACTTTTGGTCGCATTGCCTCAATCCCCCGAGACGCGCCGTCCTGACCGGGCCGCTGCGCGAGCGAAGGCCGCGCGGGACCGTGTCCTTGCGCGCTCCGAGGCCAACGGTGCGCTGAGGGCGTCTGACGCGCGCATCGCCCGCTCGGAGCCCGCGCCGAAGGCACGTGCACCTTTTCCGGCCCACAGCCCGCACCTTGCGGATCGCATGGTAGGCGAACGGCCGGGCCAGAGCAGCCACCGCACCACGCTTGATCGTGACGCGCAGGCCTCGGTCGAGGCGTTGCTTGCCCAGACTGCCGATCGTCTGCACCCGTCGCTCTCGGCGGCCATACTCGTTGCTGATGTGGCAACCGGTAACGTGCTGGTCTCGGTCGGCTCGCCCGACTATCTGGATCGGCGCAGGCAGGGCTTTATCGACATGACCCGGGCCCGCCGCTCGCCCGGATCGACGCTCAAGCCGCTGATCTACGGGCTGGCCTTCGATCACGGCATCGCGCATCCCGAGAGCCTGATCGACGACCGCCCGGTGGATTTCGCAGGCTATTCCCCGCAGAATTTCGACAAGGAGTTCCGTGGCCGCGTCTTCGTGCGCGAGGCGCTGCAGACTTCGCTCAATGTCCCTGCGGTCATTCTGCTCGACCGGGTTGGTTCTGCGCATCTGATGGCAAGCCTGCGCAAGGCGGGCGCGCGACCTCAGTTGCCGCCCGGAGGTGCACCCGGTCTGGCCATCGGTCTGGGTGGCGTCGGGCTCAGCCTGGAAGACCTTGTGCAGATCTATCAGCCGCTCGCCAATCGTGGAGAGGCGGTGTCGCTGCGATATCGGGCTGATACAACGCCCGCCGCCCCGCGCCGCATTCTGTCCGCGAGGGCAAGCTGGTATCTTGGCGATGTCCTTCTTGGTGTGCCGACGCCCGGCGATGTCGAGCCGGGGCAGGTGGCCTACAAGACCGGCACGTCCTACGGTCACCGCGATGTCTGGGCTATTGGCTATGACGGTGCTCATGTGGTGGGTGTCTGGGTTGGCCGCGCCGATGCGACCCCGATGCCGGGTGCCCTGGGGGTGAACGTCGCGGGACCGATCCTCTTTGATGTGTTCGGGAGACTGGGGACGGAGAGGACATTGCTGCCTCCCGCACCGCAAAGCGCCCTGACCGTGTCGAACGCGGAACTGCCGCCTCCGCTGAGACAGGTCAGGTCTGCGGCGGTGCGCGAGGAGGACAAGGGCCCCCGGATCATATTCCCGCCTGACGGTGCGAGGCTGGAACTGAGCGCCTCGCAGTCCAGCGTCGTGGTGAAGCTGCGCAACGGCAGCCCGCCGTTTCGATGGTTGGTGAATGGTCAGGTGACGGATGCCGACAGTCACCTCAGAAGTGTCACGGTGCCGGTCGCGACACGCGGTTTCATGCAGATCGCAGTGATCGACCGAACCGGTGCGGCCACCCGCCATACCGTGTTCGTGGACTAGCTGCGCTGGCTGCCCTGCCGCTCGGGGATCAGCCCGCGCGGCGCAAATCGCAGCACCAGAAGCAGGATCAGCCCCATCAGGAAAAGCCGCAGATGCGGGGCCGCACCCAGCAGATGTGATCTGAGCGGCGATCCGTCCTCCATCCAGAAGGTCAGGCTGCGCATCAGGATTGCGCCCGCCGGTTCGGCCTCGATCCAGAGGAACCAGATCAGGAAACCACCCAGCACCGCACCCGCATTGTTGCCCGAGCCACCCACGATCACCATCACCCAGACGAGGAACGTGAACCTCAGCGGGTTGTAGGAGCCCGGCGTGAACTGCCCGTCATACGTGACCAGCATCGCGCCCGCGATGCCCACCACGGCTGAGCCCAGCACGAAGACCTGCAAATGGCGGCGTGTGACATCCTTTCCCATGGCCTCGGCCGCATCGCGATTGTCGCGGATCGCCCGCATCATCCGGCCCCATGGCGCGTTCAGCGCCCGGTTGGACAGCCAGAAGATCACAGCCAGAACAAGCGCGAAAAGCGCCGCATAGCAGGATTTGACAAAAACGCCCGAGGCTTCCTGTGCTGTGGCGCCGAACCGGGCCGCGAAGTCGATGAACCAGTCAGCCTCCTGCAACGCGATCTCGCGCGGCACCGGGCGAGGCAGGCCCGAGACATTCTTGACGCCGCGCGCCAGCCAGTCCTCGTTTTTGAGGACCGCCAGCACGATCTCCGAGATGCCAAGGGTCGCGATCGCCAGATAGTCGGCGCGCAGGCCCAGCGTGACCTTGCCGATCACCCAGGCCGCCGCGCCTGCCAGAACGCCGCCCACGGCCCAGCCCAGTACAATCGGCAGGCCTAGCCCGCCGAGATAGCCGGATCTGGCGGGATCAACCGCCTCGATCGCGTCAACTGCCGGGTCATAGACCGTGCGAATGGCCGCATAGCCCGCAATCACCAGAAGACCGGTCGCAAGGCCGCGCCAGCCACGTGCCAGATTGCGGCGTGCGAACCAGATCGCGCCAACGGTCGCCGCCAGCAGCACAGCAGAGAGAAGCACGCCCGATCCGCCTGCGGCCCAGGCTTCCGGCACCGGCGAAACCGAGACGAGCACCGCCGCCACGCCGCCCAATGCCGCAAACCCCATCATCCCGACATTGAAGAGGCCCGCATAGCCCCACTGGATGTTCACCCCCAGCGCCATGACGGCGGAGATGAGTGACAGGTTCAGGATCGACAGCGCCACGTTCCAGCTCTGGAACAGCCCCACGAGGATCAGCGCAAGACCCATGGCCGCGAAGAGGAGCGTCTGTCTCATATCACCCGCCCCCGGAAGATGCCCGTCGGTCGGATCAGCAGCACCAGTACCAGAATGACAAAGGAGACCGCGAATTTGTAGTCGGTGGAAAGCAGTTGCACCAGCCCTTCAGGTGCCCAGCTTTCGGGCACAAGATAGGTCAGGAACTTCTTGTAGGCATAGGTCACCGTGACTTCAGAGAAGGCGATGACGAACCCGCCCGCAATCGCGCCCACCGGGTTACCGATGCCGCCCACGATCGCGGAGGCGAAGATCGGCAGCAGAAGCTGGAAATAGGTGAAGGGCTTGAAGGATTTGTCGAGCCCGTAGAGTGTTCCGGCAATAGTCGCCAGGGCGGCTGCGATGATCCAGGCATAAAGCACCACCCGGTCCGGGTTGATGCCCGAGAGCAGTGCGAGATCCTCATTGTCCGAATAGGCCCGCATCGCCTTGCCCATGCGCGAGCGGTTGAGAAACCAGAACAGTGCAATGACGACAACGATGGCGACAAGAACCGTTATGCCCTGCGTAGTGCGGATTGCCAGCCCCTCGGACAGGCCCGTCCATTCCCTGAACTCGCGTGCGCGGATGATGAAGCGCTCACCATCGGTAAAGCGCTGATCGTCTGGTCCGATGATCAGCCGCACCAGCCCGTTGATCATGAACATCACACCCACCGAGGCGATGACAAAGACCACGGGGGCGGCTTTCTGCTGCCGGTAGAAGCGATAGACGAAACGGTCGAAGACAAGCGACAGCAAAACCGCGCCGATGATCCCCAAGGGAAGTGCCAGAAGCGCCGTGGGCAGCGGCCCGAACGAGACCCCAAGGCTCTGCAATCCCCAGGTCACAAGGATCGTGCACATTGCCCCAAAGGCCATCAGATCACCATGGGCAAAGTTAGAGAACCGCAGCACCGCATAGACCAGCGTGACGCCGAGCGCACCAAGCGCCAGTTGCGAGCCATAGGCGAGCCCCGGGACCAGCACGAAATTTGAAAGCAGGACGAGGGCGTTGAGGATGTCGGTCATTAGCGAAACTCGCAGTTGCCGGTTAGCTGCTGTGGTATCGCTTGGCCCAAGATGAAAGTGTGTCTGCTATGCACAGCAGTTCCATCGGGAAAAAGCGTTGTGGACTGCACCGCGCCGCTTTCCAAGGGTTGGACAAAACTTAACAATTCGGAGCCGGTAACTGGCATTACATCTACGCTACCGAGATTTCCGATCGCCTGGGCACTGCCCGTTCGGTGATTTACAACAAAATCAAGAAGAAAGTTAGCGGATTGGCAGCCTTCGCGCCCAGCACACGAGTCGTCAAATCGGCAGCTAATGAAAGTTGATTGCGCCGAGAGCTCATGCGGGCTTAGACAGAACAATAGAATGGCAGATCTCATGCTCACCCCCCCAGAAAACTCTTGCGCACATCCGGGTCGGCCAGCAACGCCTCGCCCGTATCCGTGAAACGGTTGCGACCCTGCACCAGCACATAGCCCTTGTCGGCGATGTTGAGCGCCTGTTTGGCGTTCTGCTCGACCATCAGGATGGCAATGCCGGTGGCCGCGACCTCCAGAATGCGGTCAAAAAGCTCGTCCATGACGATGGGCGAGACACCGGCCGTCGGCTCATCCAGCATCAGCACCTTGGGGCGGGTCATCAGCGCGCGTCCGACGGCAACCTGCTGTCGCTGCCCGCCGGAAAGCTCACCTGCTGCCTGACCGGCCTTTTCGGCCAGGATCGGAAACAACTCGAACACCTGCTCAAGCATTTCGCTGAAATCATCCTCGCGAATGAACGCGCCCATCTCCAGATTTTCGCGCACGGTCATGGAGGGAAAGACGTTGCCGGTTTGCGGCACGAACCCCATGCCTTTGGCAACCCGGGCCTGCGGGCTGAGCCCGGTGATGTCCTCACCGGCCAGTCGCACAGCACCCTCGCGCAATGGCAGCATCCCGAACACGGCCTTCATCGCGGTCGATTTGCCCGCGCCGTTGGGTCCGACAATCACCGCAATCTCGCCCTGCTCGACCGCAATGGTGCAGGAATGCAGGATATCGGCCGCACCATAGCCGCCGGTCATCGCCTCGCCGATCAGGTAGCTCACGAAGCCACCCCCGGCTTGTTCTTCAGTCCCGTCCCGAGATAGGCCTCGATCACCTGCTCATTGGCCTTGACCTCGGCCGCCGTCCCTTGCGCCAGCACCGCCCCCTCGGCCATCACGATCACCGGATCGCAGAGGCGGGAGATGAACTCCATGTCATGCTCGATCATGCAGAATGTATAGCCGCGCTCCTGATTGAGCCGCAGGATCGCGTCGCCGATTGTGCCCAGAAGCGTGCGGTTCACGCCAGCGCCGACCTCATCGAGGAAGACGATCTTGGCATCGACCATCATGGTCCGGCCCAATTCCAGCAGCTTTTTCTGCCCGCCCGAGAGATTGCCCGCCAGTTCGTCGGCCACATGGGAAATCTCAAGGAACTCGATGACCTCATCGGCCTTCGCGCGGATGTCGGCCTCCTCCTGTCGCACTCTGGCACCGGAAAACCAGGCGTCCCAGAGCCGCTCGCCCGATTGGCTGCCCGGAACCATCATCAGATTGTCGCGCACGCTCAAAGTGGAAAATTCATGGGCGATCTGAAAGGTTCTCAGCAAACCCTTGGCGAACAGATCATGCGGGGCAAGCCCGGTGATGTCCTCGCCATCGAGCAACACCCGGCCGGAGGTCGGCGCAAAATGCCCGGCGATCACATTGAACAGCGTCGTCTTGCCCGCGCCATTGGGCCCGATCAACCCGGTGATGGAACCTTTGGCGATTTCAAGGGACGCACCATTGACGGCCCGGATGCCGCCAAAATGCATGTGAAGGTCGTCTACCCGGATCATCTGCAATATCCAAAAGGCCGCCCCAAAGCACCTTACATCGGGGCGGCCAAAGCCTCAGCGGAAGCTGATGGTCTCAAAGGCGCCGCCCTTGACTTCGTATTCGCGGTAGGTGCCTGCCGCCTCGCCGGGGCCGATCAGTTCGACATTGGTCGCCCCGACATAGTCGATCTGGCCGCCTGATTTCAGGATCTCAAGACCCTTGGCAAGCTCGCCCGGCAGGATCTTCTCGCCCGGTGCGTTGGCCACTGCCAGAAGATTGGCCGCGACCGCCTCCTTGGTCGCCTCGCCGCCCGCCTGCATCGCCAGCGCGATCAGGGCCGCCGCGTCATAGCTTTCCGAGCGGTAGGGACCATCGGGATCGACGCTGGCCGCATTGGCGGTGGCGATGAACGCATCCGTGCCTTCGCCCTCGGACCACGGGACCGTGCCGATGGTGCCGTTCAGATCATCGCCGATGGCCTCGATCAGGCTTTCGGAGAACATCCCGTCGCCAAGCGCGAATGTATCAAACGCACCGGTATCAAGCGCGCTTTGAATGATGCCAACACCACCCTGATCGGCATAGCCCAGGACAACCAGCAGATCACCACCGGCAGACGCAAGCGCGCCCACTTCGGCGGAATAGTCGCCTTTGCCATCCTCATGGGCCGCATTGATCGTGATCGACCCGCCCATGGTCTCGAAATTCGAGATGAAACTGTCGCTCAGACCCTTGCCATAGTCGTTGTTGGTATAGGTCACCGCCACGGACGTGATGCCCTTGTCCTTCAGAACCGAGGCCAGAACCTCACCCTGCCGGGCGTCGGAGGGCGAAGTGCGGAAGAAAAGATCATTGTCCTCGATTGTCGAAAGCGCCGGCGATGTCGCGGAGGGCGACACCATCACCACCCCATTGGGCACTGCCGTGTTGTTGGCCACAGCTGTCGTGACGCCCGAGCAATCGGCCCCCATGATCGCGACCACGCCGTCAGCGGTCACAAGCCGGTCGGCGGCAGCTGTTGCAGACGCGCTGTCGACACAGGTCGAATCCGCGCGAACCGGCTCGATCACATTGCCATCAAGGAACTGGCCGCTTTCGGACACCTCCCTGAACGCTAGTTCCGCACTGTCGGCCATGCCGGGCGTCAGGGATTCGATCGGCCCTGTGAAACCCAGAATAATGCCCACTTTGACGGCATGACCGTCCGCCAGTGCACCCGTGGCCAAAAGGGCCGAAAGCGCGGTCGCCGTTGCCAGATACTTCATGATAATCTCCCTGTTATCAACTGTCCCAGATCCTCCCGGAGGATCTCATGCGCGGAGTTTTTCACAAACCATCGGGAACGTCACGCGCCTTTCTTCGGCGCGCCGCGCGCCTGCCTTCTTCTTGGTGAAAATATCCCCGCCGGAGGCATGGTGCAGGTCCGGCCACAGGGCACCCCATTCCACGATCATGGGGCCTTGCAACCGGGACAGGCAAAAGACAGAGTGCGGCGGCGACCACGAAAGGACAGGCGCACGTGGAGACATCGACGCTGCAAACCACATGGGAGTTGATCCGCTCGGCCGACCCGGTCCTCATGGGAATCATCGGACTGTCGCTGAAAGTGTCCCTGACCGCCGTTCTGCTCGCCGCCCTGATCGGCGCTCCGCTGGGGGCCGCCCTTGCCATCTGGCGGTTCCCCGGGCGCCAGGTGCTGGTTGTCCTGTCATCCGCCCTGATGGCGCTGCCGCCGGTCGTTGTCGGGCTCTTCGTCTATCTGACATTGTCGCGTGCGGGTCCGTTGGGCCAGTTCGGTCTGCTTTTCACGCCGACGGCGATGATCATCGCACAGACGATTCTGATCGTGCCAATTGTCACGGCCCTTTCGCGCGAGGCCGTGCTGCCGCTCTTTCGCGAATACGATGCCTATCTGGCGTCAGTGGATGCGGGGCGCTGGCTGCAACTCAGGACTTACCTTTGGGACGCCCGTTTCGGGATCATGACGGCCGTGCTCGCCGGTTTCGGACGCGCCACCGCCGAGGTCGGCGCGGTTCTGATCGTGGGCGGCAACATCAACGGTCTCACGCGGGTGATGACCACGACAATCGCGCTGGAAACCTCGCGCGGCAACCTTGAGCTGGCGCTTGCGCTCGGCCTGATCCTGATCCTGATCGCGTTTGGCATCAATGCCCTGATGTTCGGCATCGGTCGTTTCGGACAAAGGTATCAGACCGCATGACGGCGCCTGCGTTGCGACTGGAAAAGGCTGGCCTTCAGGCAGATGGTGACACCCTGCTTGGGCCACTCTCGTTACATGTTGAAACCGCCGGTATCACGGCGGTGATGGGCGCAAACGGAGCCGGCAAGAGCCTGTTCCTGCGGCTGTGCCATGGCCTTCTCACACCCAGTCAGGGGCGCCTGACCTGGGCGGGCAGGGGGGCGGTTGCAACCCGCCGGTCGCGGGCATTCGTTTTCCAGTCCCCCCCGCTGCTGCGCCGCTCGATTGCTGAAAATGTGACCTTCCCGCTTCAGACATCCTCCATCGCCCGGTCGGAATGGCCCGCGCGGGTGGAGGCCAGACTGCGCGAGGCCCGGCTCTGGGGCCGCGCCGGTCTGCCCGCGGCCCGTCTTTCGGGTGGCGAGCGGCAACGCATGGCGCTTGCCCGGGCGCTCGTCACGGATCCGGACGTGATCCTGATGGATGAACCGGCTGCAAGTCTTGATCCGGCATCGACACGTGCGCTTGAGAAAATGATCACCAAGATCGCCGCATCGGGCGTCAAAATCTATCTTGCCACCCACGATGTCGCGCAGGCGAGGCGGCTTGCGGAGGACGTGTTGTTTTTTTCCGGTGGCAGACTTGCAGAGCAGGCCGACGCGGCCCAATTCTTTGCCGGACCGCAAAGCGAAGCGGCGCGACAGTATCTGGAGGGATCTCTTTGAAACGCCTGATGTCAGCGCTGGCGATCCTCTGCATGGCCGCCTCCGCGGCTGCCGAGACAATTACGCTCGCCTCAACCACGTCGACCCAGAACTCCGGGCTCTATGACGAGATACTGCCGCTCTTCAAGGCCGAGACGGGGATCACGGTGAACGTCGTGGCCGTCGGTACCGGGCAGGCGATCAGAATTGCCCGGAATGGTGATGCGGATGTGCTGCTGGTTCATCACAGGCCGTCCGAGGATGCCTTTGTCGCCGATGGCCACGGCATCGACCGGCGTGACGTGATGTACAATGACTTCGTTCTCGTCGGACCGGCAGATGATCCTGCCGGTATCGCGGGTGTCTCGTCCGTAAGGGAGGCGCTTCACCTGATCGAGAAATCCGGCGTCATTTTCGCGTCACGCGGTGATGACAGCGGCACGCACAAGAAAGAGCAGGAACTATGGGCGGAGGCCGGGATCAGCCCCGTGGGGGATTGGTATCGCGAGACCGGATCCGGCATGGGGGCAACGCTGAACACCGGCATCGCGATGGGGGCTTATGTGCTGACGGACCGGGGCACATGGATCACCTTTGGCAATCGGGGAGAGCATCGGATGCTGCTTTCGGGCGATCCGAGCCTCTTCAATCCCTACGGCGTCATTCTGGTCAATCCCGAGCGTCATCCGCACATCAAATCGGATGCTGGTATCGCCTTCATGGACTGGATCGTGTCGGATACCGGACAGCAGGCCATTGCTGCTTTCGAGATCGAGGGCCAGCTTGCCTTCTGCCCGAACGCGCCAAGCTACCAGGAAGCACGCGCACGCAGCAAAATCATTTGTCCGGCAGACTGAATCGCTTGTTAACCATCTGATAATCAAAGATTTGCTGCATTGCAAAAAATGCATAGCGGCCATGACAAACTATGGATTGTTCGCAGGCGATACCGCGCCTATCTGGGTTGCATAACAAAACAATGGGCTGCGCCGCGTAGGTCGTCAGACGGCAGAAACCGCTGAGACAGGAAAGCAGCCACCGAACTCGAACAAGATGAAACCCAGTACCCGCTCATGGCGCAGCCAGAGCGGCAAACCCAAGGATAAAGACAATGGCAAACGTATCTCTGAGCCGCCCGGTATTCACTCAACTGACAGATCGCGTTGGTGACCTGTTCGCCCGCACTGCACGTTCCATCGCGGACTACCGCATGTACCGGCAGACCTATAATGAACTGGCTTCGCTTTCCGTCCGCGAACTCGACGATCTCGGCCTGGCCGGTGCAAGCCTGACGCAGATCGCTCGCGAAAGCGTCTACGGCAAATAATACCAACCAGAGCTGTCCTTGCTCTGTGACGCGGCTCCCGATCGGGGGCCGCGTTTTTTTGTGTGCTGGTGGCGGCTGCGACAAGTCTGTGCTTCCCAAGGGCCAAAATTGGTAATATAAATTTACCAATAAGCGGCAAAACGGGGAATCAGATCATGGAAATGCCACTGCCGGACCAGTCCATTCTCGACCGCAGGGAAGCGATTTTCGCCAGGCTTCGTGCGATCCTGCCGGAAGAGGCTGTCATCACCGATCTCAACGAGACGCGCGCCTATGAATGCGACGCCCTGACGGCCTATAGATGTCCTCCATTGGCCGCCGTTTTGCCGTCGAACACAGCGGAGGTTGCGGCGGTTCTCGCGCTTTGCCATGCCGAGCGCATTCCGGTCGTGCCGCGTGGTTCCGGCACATCGCTTGCCGGGGGGGCCTTGCCGACGGCCGACTGTATCATCCTGGGTGTCGCCAAGCTGTCCGATGTGCTGGAGGCCGATTATGAAAATCGCGTCATTCGGGTGCAGACCGGACGAACCAATCTGAGCGTCACGGGTGCAGTCGAGAATAACGGTTTTTTCTATGCACCCGATCCATCCAGCCAGTTGGCCTGTGCGATTGCAGGCAATATCGCGATGAATTCCGGCGGGGCGCATTGCCTGAAATACGGCGTGACGACCAACAATCTGATGGGCGTCACGATGGTCACCATGGAGGGCGAGATCGTGCAGCTTGGCGGCGCGCATCTCGATGCGGCAGGCTATGATCTTCTGGGGCTGCTTTGCGGTTCTGAAGGGCAGCTTGGCGTCGTCACCGAGGCGACCCTGCGCATTCTGCGCAAACCCGAAGGTGCCAGGCCTGTTCTTATGGGGTTCGACAGCAACGAGGTCGCCGGGGCCTGTGTTTCCGACATCATCAAGGCAGGTGTCCTGCCGGTTGCCATCGAGTTCATGGACCGTCCGTGCATTCGCGCCTGCGAAGCTTTTGCCCATGCAGGCTATCCGGATGTGGAGGCGCTTCTGATCGTGGAGGTCGAGGGGTCCGAGGCCGAGATCGCGGAACAGTTGGGCAAGATCACCGATATCGCCAGACGACACAATCCAGTGGAGTTGCGCGAAAGCGCCAGCGCAGCGGAATCAGCGGCGATCTGGAAAGGTCGCAAGGCGGCATTCGGGGCGATGGGGCAGATCAACGACTATATGTGTCTCGACGGCACGATCCCGGTCAATGAACTACCTTACGTGCTGCGCCGCATCGGTGAGATGTCCAAGGAGTTCGGACTGGATGTCGCCAACGTCTTCCACGCAGGCGACGGGAACATGCATCCGCTCATCCTTTTTGATGCCAACAAGCCCGGTGATCTTGAAACCTGCGAGGCGTTTGGTGCGGAAATTCTGAAGCTCTGTGTCGAGGTTGGCGGCTGTCTGACCGGCGAGCATGGCGTCGGGATCGAAAAACGCGATCTGATGCTCGATCAGTACACCATGGCTGATATCGAGATCCAGCTGGATGTGAAGGATGTGTTCGATCCGCGCTGGCTGCTCAATCCCGCCAAGGTCTTCCCACTGAAGACGACCGAAACCCGCCGCGCGGCCTGAGCCAGAGAAGTAGTTCCCATGAGACCGACAAGTGAGGCTGAACTGGCCGAGGCCGTGGCGTCTGCCAAGGGACCACTGGAGATCAGGGGAGGTGGCACGCGTCAGGGCCTGGGTCATGCGGTCTCGGGCGATCTGCTGGAGACCGGCGGGATGACGGGCATCACGCTCTATGAGCCGGGTGCTCTGACGATTGTGGCGAGGGCAGGGACGCCTCTGTCCGAAATCGATGCAGCCCTTGCCGCCGAAGGTCAGCGTCTGCCGTTCGAGCCGATGGATCATCGGGGTCTTTACGGCACGCAGGGTGAGCCGACCATCGGCGGCGTGGTTGCCTGTAACATATCCGGTCCGCGGCGCATTCAGGCGGGCGCCTGCCGGGACAGCCTGATCGGCGTGCGCTTCGTCGATGGCAGTGGCACCGCGATCAAGAATGGTGGCCGGGTGATGAAAAACGTCACAGGTTATGATCTGGTCAAGCTGATGTGCGGCAGTCACGGGACACTCGGCGTCCTCAGCGAGGTCTCTTTCAAGGTGCTGCCCAAATCCCAGGCCACCGGCGTCGTGCTTCTGGAAGGTCTAGGCGATGAGGATGCAATCGCTGCACTCTCCATCGCGCTGGGGTCTCCTTTTGATGTCACGGGTGCTGCACACCTGACCGAGGGATTGGACGGCGCGCCGGTTACCATGATCCGGGTCGAGGGATTTGAGAAATCCGTCAGCTACCGGACAGCTGAGCTGCAAAAGCTGCTCGCCAAGTTCGGCGCATCCGAGGTTGAACGGGGCCCGGACAAAACCGCCGCCGGCTGGGCGCATATCCGCGATGCGACAGCCTTTGCAGGCCAGAAGAGCGATGTCTGGCGCTTCTCCGTAAAACCGGGCGATGGCCCAACTCTCGGAAAGGCATTGCGCGGACTGGGGGCCGGAAACATCTTTTATGACTGGGGGGGTGGTCTGGTCTGGGCCTTGATGGGTGAGGGGGCCGATGCCCGCAAGGCGATGGGTGATCTTGAGGGCCACGGCACCCTGATCCGTGCCAGCGATGCGACACGCGATGAGCTGGGCGTTTTCATGCCGGAAGCAGCGGCGCTTCGCCGGATCAGCGAGGGGCTGAGGTCCAAGTTCGATCCGCGTGGCATCCTGAACCCCGGCCGGATGGGATAGACGATATGCAGACGAATTTCTCACCCGAGCAGCTAACCGATCCGGCCATCAAACGCTCAAACGAGGTTTTGCGGACCTGCGTTCACTGCGGGTTTTGCACCGCGACCTGCCCGACCTATCAGGTACTGGGCGACGAGCTCGACAGCCCGCGCGGGCGGATCTACCTGATCAAGGACATGCTGGAGCAGGGCAGACCAGCCGATGAGAAGACCGTCAAGCATATCGACCGTTGTCTGTCTTGTCTGGCCTGCATGAGCACCTGCCCGTCGGGTGTGCACTACATGCATCTGGTCGATCATGCGCGCGAATACATCGAGGCCACCTACAAGCGTCCTTTGACCGACCGGATGCTGCGCTGGACCCTGGCGAAGATCCTGCCCTATCCCAACCGGTTCCGTCTGGCGCTGCTGGGCGCGAAGATCGGCAGACCGTTCCGGGGCCTGCTGCCGGACCCGCGCTTGAGGGCGATGCTGGAGATGGCACCCAGGACCATCCCCACGCCTTCGCTGATGGACGAGCCGCAGGTGTTTCCGGCGGAAGGTGCGCGGGTGCGTCGCGTGGCCCTGATGACGGGCTGTGCGCAGCGCGCGCTCAACACGGATATCAACGAGGCGACCATACGTCTGCTGACGCGACATGGCTGCGAGGTCGTGATCGCGCGCGGCATGGGATGTTGCGGCGCACTGACCCATCACATGGGCAAAACGGGGGAGAGCCACGCTGCCGCAGCGAAGAACATTCGCGCCTGGATGGCGGAAGTGAGTGGCGACGGGCTTGATGCGGTGGTGATCAACACGTCGGGCTGCGGCACCACGGTCAAGGACTATGGCCATATGTTCCGCAATGAGCCGCTGGCAGAGGATGCGGCGACCATCGCAGGGCTCGCAAAGGACATCTCGGAGGTGATGGTCGATCTCGGCTTGAAGCCGTCCCGTGCCCCCGAGTTAAGGGTGGCCTATCACGCGGCCTGTTCGCTCCAGCACGGCCAGCAGATCAAGACTTATCCAAAGGACCTGCTGAAGGCGGCGGGGTTCACCTTACTGGAACCTGCCGATCCGCATCTGTGCTGTGGCAGTGCAGGGACCTACAACCTGATGCAGCCCGAGATTTCTGCCCAACTGAAGGATCGCAAGGTTCGGACGCTAGAGGCGGTGACACCGGATGTGATCGCGGCAGGCAACATCGGCTGCATGATGCAGATCGGCGGTGGCACCGGTGTGCCTGTTGTTCATACGGCCGAGTTGCTGGACTGGGCGACGGGTGGCCCAAGACCGGCGGCAATCCGCGTGGACATCTTGGCTTCGCAATGACGGTCGGCCTATAATTGGTTTATGGGCCGCCTTCTTTCTCTTCTGACCTGTCTCAGCCTGTTCATGGCTGCTGTGTCTGTCGCCGCGCAAACGCCACAAAGCCGTCTGGGACGGCTTGAGAGCGATACTTCTGTTATCTGTTCTGCCGTCGCGGTGACGCCGCAGATCATTCTCACCGCGGCCCATTGTGTCTTCGGCAATGCCGGAACCACACCGCTTCGCGCCTATCGCCTGAAGTTCTTTCCCATGGACCAGACCGGAGCCGCGAGCCAGGACGGCCCCGTTTTCGGGCGCCAACTGGTGTTTGATCGGGATTACCGCCAAAGCCCCATTGCCTCGGAGACCGCGATTGCCAATGATCTTGCGCTGGTTCTGCTGGAGCGTGAACTTGATCTGCCGGAACAAAGGGCCGAGATCGTCCCGCTCAACACCGGGGATATCGCGCAGGCACTGGTACCGGCGGAGGACGGGCAGGGGGTCGCGACGCGGGCCTGTCCGGTCGTTGTGCGCAATTCCGCGATCGTGGTGGCCGAGTGTGATCTGCCCTCGGGCGGGTCCGGCGCGCCGCTTCTGGTTCAAGGCGAGGCAGGCTGGCGATTGGGGGCAATCGTCTCCTCCGTGGGGGAGCGGCAGGGTCGCCCGGTCGTCCTTGGTGTCGATCTGCAAAGCTCGCTCAAACCGCTTCTCGACGAGCTGGAACACCTTGCAATGAAGTCATTGCGTGATGAATCATCTCGCAAAACGGTCTCGGAACAGTTAGGAAGAAAGGATGATGGGGAACCTGGGGCAGTTCTGCCTCAAGTATTGGTTGACTAAAGCGTATGTCGGGGGGCGGTATGCCGAAACCAATGTGGCTGGCTTTGCCAGCATTTATATTCATGTGGGCCGCAACAGCTGCTTTAGCGCAGCAGTCGGATCTGCCGTTAAAACGATTGTGGAGCGCGGATGACGCGAAGGCCTGGCAGGCCGTCGGTCGACTGGAGATGTCGGGTATCGGGTTCTGCACCGGTGCGCTGATCACCACCCAGCACGTGCTGACCGCGGCGCATTGCCTTTTTGATCGCGAGACCGGAGAGCCTGTCGCGATCTCGAATATCAGTTTCCGCGCCGGATGGCGTGACGGGCGTGCCGTGGCCTATCGCACGACACGGCGCGTGATCATTCATCCCGATTACCTGTTTGAGAACGACGACAAGCTTGAGCGGGTCGCAACCGATATCGCCCTTGTCGAGTTGAGCCATCCGATCCGCGAATCCGCCGTGCTTCCCTTCGACCGCAATCCCTCGCCGCGTCCGGGCGATCAGGTGATGGTGGTTTCCTACTCGCACGACCGCGACGACTTCCCCTCGCTGCAGGAACGATGCCGGGTCCTGTTGGGGCAAAGCGATGTGCTGGTCTATTCCTGCAAGGTCAGTTTCGGAGCGTCGGGCTCACCCATTTTCGTGATGTCCGACAACCGGCCGCGGATCGCCTCCGTGATCTCGTCCATGGCGGTCTGGCAAAGTCAGGATGTCGCACTCGGTGCCTCTCTGGGGACGCCGCTCGACGATCTGCTCGGCCGTCTGGCGGTCACCGATCCGGTTTTTCGCAGGCTTGAGGGGGCCGGTCATGCTGCCGGCTCACCACAGCGCAGATCCATCGCCGAACAGCTTGGGCGACAGGCGGACAGCGGTCGCAAGATCATCATTCCCTGAGCCTGAGTTCCGCGCGTTCTGACCTCTTGAACGCCTGAAATCAGTCCCCATATCAGCGCTATCAGGGGCCGAAACCGGACCTGATACATGACAACACGGTCTGTCCATTGTGGAAGGCCGACATTTGTATCGCTTCTGAAGGAGGATGCTTTCATGCGTACTTACGACTTTACACCGCTTTATCGCTCGACCGTTGGTTTTGACCGTCTCGCAAACATGCTGGACACCGTTCTGACCAATGACGGGAGCGCAAACAGCTACCCGCCCTACAACATCGAAAAGACCGGTGAGGATGCTTATCGCATCTCGATCGCCGTCGCCGGCTTTACCGAAGCTGAGCTCAATATCGAGGCTCGCGACGGACAGCTCGTGATCTCGGGCAAGAAAACTGATGACGACGCCGAGCGCGCCTATCTGCATCGCGGCATCGCGACCCGTGCTTTCGAGAAACGCTTCCAACTGGCGGATCATGTCCGCGCCACCGGTGCTGTGACTGAAAACGGTCTGCTGCATGTCGATCTTGTCCGTGAAGTGCCCGAGGCGCTGAAACCGCGCCGGATCGAGATTGCGACCCAGCCCGCTCTGGAGAACAAATCGAAGAAAAAGTAAGCTGACGGCTTGCAAGTCAATGAAGGCCAGCGCCGCGCGCTGGCCTTTTTTTGTTTCAGATTGCCAATCAGTGCAGAGGTCGTTTCTTCCCTAGAAATGTCAAATATTCGACAGAAGCTGACAATGCCCGGTTTGCCAAAGTTCGAAATTGTTCGGTGATTTTCTTGAGCCGTTGGCTTCATGTTTTTGAAGGGGCGCATGATATCCGCAACTTATTACTGTCGCGGTCGAACAATCGTCGCTATTCGCCCAACTCGGACCATTATTTGCCCCAATTCCAAACAGACAGTTGAAAGTGCTCCGGTTGCACACCCGGGGCATGTATCTAGTGACAAGCGAACGGGTTGCCCCGGGGAGAGTATTCCGGGGCAACCCACCGTCAGCGATTGTCAGCAGCACGCGCCAGCCGGACCAGGCCCATGTATTCGGCCCTATAGCCGAAGGGATCGGCCCCACGCGCATTTGCGGCAAGCGCCAGGGCATCCTCGAAGTCCCATTCCCCCAGACTGCCCGGCGTCTTCAGCAATTGCCCGAAGCCCGCGACCGAGGCCGCGAACCTGGTTTCCGAGGTGGCAATATCCGCGCGATCCGACAGAATCGGGGTTGTGACGAGCTGGCTTGTCGCCTCGCCCGGACGTTTGTAGCGCAGCTTCAGAAAGGCCAGTTCGCCATCGCTGTCCGACACTGTTGCTGCCTCGGCCTCCGCATAGCGCAGATCATCAACCTGAATGGCGGGCGAGCCGACCGGTGTGATCTCATAAAGGGCTGTGACCGTGTGACCGGCGCCGATCTCGCCCGCGTCCACCCGGTCATTGTTGAAATCCTCGCGTGCCAAGGCGCGTGTCTCATAGCCGATCAGGCGGTATTCGGCGATCTCGGCGGGATTGAACTCGACCTGGATCTTGACGTCATTGGCAATCGGGAAAAGCGCGCCCGAGACCTCATCGACCAGCACTTTCTGTGCCTCGGCCAGCGTGTCGATATAGGCGGCCGTCCCGTTGCCGTTCTGGGCCAGCGTCTGCATCGTATCATCCTGATAATTGCCGCGGCCAAATCCCAGAACCGACAGATAGGTGCCGGAGCGGCGTTTGTCCTCGACAAAGGTCTTCAGTGCGTCGGGGTTGGAAATCCCGACATTGAAGTCGCCGTCTGTGGCCAGGATCACGCGGGACACTTCACCATCCTCGGCCATGTCCTGCGCCACGGCATAGGCCTGTTGCAGCCCGGCCTGCCCGGCGGTCGAGCCACCGGCGGAGAGCCGTTCCAGTGCACCTAGGATCGTGCGCTCATCACCTGCCAAGGTCGGCTCCAGCGCCAGACCGGCGCTGCCCGCATATGTCACGATGGCCACCTGATCGGTCTCCGACAGGCTGGAGAGCAGCAGGCGGAACGACTTGATCAGAAGCGGCAGCTTGTTGGGCTGGTTCATCGAGCCGGATGTGTCGATCAGAAACACCAGGTTGAGCGGGGGCCGGTCGGCGGGCGTAAGATCATAACCCTGAATGCCGATATGCATCAGCTGTGTGTGCTGGTTCCACGGCGTCTGTGTGACCGAAACGGACGTGCGGAACGGCGTCTCAAGACTGTCTGGTGCGGGGTAGTCATAGTCGAAATAGTTCACCATTTCCTCAACGCGCACCGCGTCGGGGTTCGGCAGATAGCCGTCCATCAGCGCAGAGCGGACAAAGGCATAGGAGGCTGTGTCCACATCGATGGAGAAGGTCGAAACCGGCTCGGCTTTTACGACCTTGACCGGATTGACGGGGGCGGTGTTGAACTCTTCTGTGCCCGGCGTCGTGAATGCGGCCTCCGCCTCTTCAACAATCACAGGTGCTGACCTTGTCTCAACGCGGGCAACCGTATTCTGCTGCTCCGAGAGGGATTGTCCGGGGGCTAAGCCAGCGGCAAGCCCCTGAGGCAAAGGGGTTTCCTCCTGTTCAAGGTCGCTTGTATCAACCGTAGAAAGGCGCTGGGCTCTGCCATCGGCAAAGAGGTCGCTTTCAGATGTGGCGGGGCTTGGTGGCGCAAGCTCTGCTCGACTCCGCTCAACCCGCTGCCCTTGGTCTTGAACGGCGACCGGCGCATTTGGAACAATTACTCGCGGCTCAGGTTCGGGAATTGCAACGCTATCTGCCGGTGTAGCCCGGTCGGCATCGGTGGAAACGAGAGCATCCCCCCGGCGGCTCTGACCCTGCGGCGCGTCGTTCAGCGCGGGCGAGATCAGGGAACCGATGGCGGTGCTGTCATCGGCCTCGTCGAGCCTCAGCGCATCAACCGCTTCTTCTGACGGGGTCTCCGCACTCGCCGCTTTGTTCAGCTCATTGCCAAGCGGCTCCATCTCGGGGGTCTTCAACGAAATCCCGTTGGTCACCACCAGTGCAATCGCAATCGTGGCCATGCCCGTGGTTGCCAGCATCCCGCTGCGGCTCGTCAGTCTGTCAATCATCGTCCCAAGTCCTTTCCAGAAACCCGCACGCCTTGTGCGGTCCTGAATGGGACGGGCCGTGTCCGCCGATCCTTGGGCGGTTCTTTCAAAACTTTCCATCGCGGCGCGCAAGGCGGCCTGACGCGCATCTTCCGATGGCGCGGGTGTCTCGCGTTTCAGCGCATCCTGCAATCGCTTGAGGTCGTCGGTCATCCCAACATCTCCTCCTCTTTGGCAATACGCCGCAATTCCTTGCGCACTTCACTCATGCGCCAACTGACGGTCCCCTCCGACAGGCCTAAGGCCCCGGCTGCCTGCGCATGGGTCATGTCTTCGCCAAGCACCAGCGCCACGGTTTCCCTCAGGTCCTCGTCAAGCTTAGCCATCGCGCCGTGCAGCCATTCCAGCTCTGCCCGCTGCTCCGAGGCGGTCTCGCGCCTGAGAATTTCGACATCACCCCAGCCCGTCGAGGCCCGCGCGCGCGTCGCGCGCTTGCGCAGAACATCCTTGGCGGCATTCAGCACCACGCGGTGCAGCCAGGTCGTAAAGCGCGCCTCCCCGCGAAAGCCCTTCAGCTTTGCGGGGAGGGCGGCACAGATATCCTGTGCCAGATCCTCGGCATCACCCTTTGCCCCCAGCATGGTGAAACCAAGACGATAGATGCGGTCATAGTTGCGCGAGATCAGGACCCCGAAGGCCTGAGCATCGCCGCCCAGAGACTGGGCGACCAAATCCTCGTCGCTGACTTCCATTCGCATCACCCAAGTCTGACGCGGCCACATTGCCGATCCTTGGAAATTTTTCAAAATAATTTGTCATTGGCCTTTGGCGCGGAAACCGGTTTGCTGGGGGGCATGGGAAAAATGTATATTTTTGCGGTCTTGGGGCTGCTTCTGACGATCTCCGCCTGTGCCTCGCTTTCGCAGGATGAGTGCCTGCAGGGTGACTGGCACGGCATTGGCTTCGAGGACGGACAGCGCGGCGAAGGGGCCGACCACATTGCGCAGCATCGCAAGGCCTGCGCCGAATATGGTATCACGCCGGACCTGCGCCTCTGGCTCGCCGGTCGGGATCAGGGCCTGCGCTACTACTGCACACCGCAGAATGCCTATCGCATCGGGCGGCGCGGTAGCAGTCCCGCACCGGTCTGTGAGCCGGAGGAACAGTCTCTCATGGCACCTGCGCTGGCCCATGGACAAAGCTACTGGCGCATCGGCCGGGAGATCGAGGACTACCGGTCCGAGTTGTCGGATTTGCGTGAGGACATTGCTACCCTGCAAACCGGTTCCGAGACGCCCGAGCGTGCCTTGCGCAGCCTCATCCGTGCCGAAGCCCGTCTTGAGAGACGTATTGCCATGCTCAAGCTGGAGCAGCGACGCTTCGCTTTCTGGCACTGATCCTGATGTGAAACGTCACGGCCACGGTTTCTGCCCGGCGCAATTCTTGACCTGAACCGGCGTCAGTCGCCGCATATCCGGTGCCGCTTCAAAGCATCATGGAAGTAAAATGAACGCTAGTTCAATTTTATCTGTTGCCCGGTGAAATATTGTTGCTAGTCTGGACCAAAGAGGGTGGAACCCCGCACAAAAAACCGTTTGGCACAGACGGTCAAAGGCCGCTGTCCATGATACCAGGGAGTTGATCTGCATGGCCATAACCGGCTTGCCTGAAAACTTGTGTTCTTTCCCGAAGCTTTTGGCGCGCAACGTTGCGGACCATAGCGGCAAACCTGCCTATCGGGAGAAAGAATTCGGGATCTGGCAGAGCTGGACCTGGCAGCAGGCGTCCGACGAGATCAATGCGCTTGCCGATGGGCTGATTTCTCTGGGGCTGAATGTCGGTGACTATGTCGCGATCATCGGTTCCAATCGTCCACACCTTTATTGGGCAATGGTGGCGATCCAGTCGGCGGGCGCCGTCCCGGTGCCGATCTATCAGGACAGCGTCGCGGAAGAGATGGCCTATGTGCTGGAGCATTGTGGCGCCCGCTTTGCGGTGGTCGAGGATCAGGAGCAGGTCGATAAGGTTCTGGATATCCACGACAGGCTGCCGGATCTGGCCGAGATCATCTATCTCGACCCGCGGGGCATGCGCAAATATGATCATGAGCGCGTTCACAACTATGCGGCACTTCAGGAGCGGGGCCGGAATGCGGGCGTCGAGGCCGATCGCAAGGCCCGAAGCGAGGCCTTGAGCGCAGACAGCACCTGCGTGATGCTCTACACCTCCGGAACCACCGGGAGGCCCAAGGGTGTCGTGCTGTCCAATGCCAATATCATTGAGACCGCACGGGCTTCATCGGAGTTCGATAGCCTGCATGCCGGTGACAGTGTTCTTGCTTACCTGCCGATGGCCTGGGTGGGCGATTTCATCTTTTCGATTGGTCAGGCCTACTGGACGGGCTTCTGTGTGGCCTGCCCAGAGAGCGCCGAGACCATGCAGCACGATCTCCGGGAAATCGGGCCGACCTACTTCTTTGCGCCACCCCGTTTCTTCGAAGGTCTGCTCACCAATGTGATGATCCGGATGGAGGACGGCGGGGCGTTCAAGCGCTGGCTCTTCGAGACCTTCATGAAACTCGCCAAACGGGTGGGCCCGGCTGTTCTTGACGGCCTGCCGGTCTCGACCATGGACCGGATGAAATATGCGCTCGGCAATCTTCTGATCTACGGTCCGCTCAAGAATACGCTGGGTATGAGCCGGGTAAGGGTCGGATATACAGCCGGCGAGGCGATCGGGCCGGAGATCTTTGATTTCTACCGCTCGCTCGGGATCAACCTCAAACAGCTCTATGGCCAGACCGAGGCCTCCGTCTTCATAACCCAGCAGCCCGATGGTCAGGTGCGCGCGGATACCGTCGGTGTGCCAAGTCCCGGAGTGGAGCTCAGGATCAGCGAAAGTGGCGAGGTCTTCTACCGCTCACCCGGCGTTTTTGTGGAATATTTCAAGAATGCCGAAAGCACTGCCGACACGAAGGACGGGGAGGGCTGGGTCGCCACCGGCGATGCCGGTTTCATAGAGGAAGATACCGGCCATCTGCGTATCATCGACCGGGCCAAGGATGTCGGCAAAATGGCCGATGGCGCGATGTTCGCCCCCAAATATGTCGAGAACAAACTCAAATTCTACCCCAATATTCTGGAGGCCGTGGTTTTCGGGGCGGGGCGTGAGATCTGCACGGCCTTCATTAACATTGATCTGATGGCGGTCGGAAACTGGGCTGAGCGCAACAACATAGCCTATGCCAGCTATCAGGAACTCAGCCAGCATCCACAGGTCTACGAGATGATCCAGTCCCATGTGGAAGAAGTGAATGAAAGCGTGGCGCAAGACGATATGCTGTCGGGCTGTCAGATCCATCGCTTTCTGATCCTGCACAAACAACTTGATGGGGATGACGGTGAACTAACCCGCACGCAAAAGGTTCGCCGCCGCATTATCGAGGAAAAGTACTCCGATCTGCTCACGGCCCTCTATGATGGATCGAATACCATCTCGACCGAGACGGAAGTCACCTATGAGGATGGGCGGAAGGGTGCCATTCGGGCTACGCTTGAAATCAGGGATGTGAAAACAATCGACCTTTCCCATAAGGTTGCGGCAGAATGAGCCCCATTTCCGCGATGCTGAAATCTGTTGTCGTATCAATGCCTCCGGCGGGGATATTTGATGAAAGACGAAGGCACCCCTTCATTTTTCCGAAAATATCCCTGCCGGAGGCCATAATCTCTTTTGCAGGAACCCCAGGCTTATGATGGACGGTGCAGCTTACGTGACACCCGATGGTCGGAGCATCGGAGATGTCGTGATGGAGATGAGAAACATCACGCTTCGTTTTGGCGGTGTGACGGCGATCAGGGATATATCGTTCGATATTCGTGAGGGTGAAATACGTGCCATTATCGGTCCGAACGGGGCCGGAAAGTCCTCGATGCTCAACGTCATCAACGGCTTCTACCACCCGCAGGAGGGGGAGGTCTGGTTCCGCGGGGCGAAGCGCGGGCCGATGAAGCCCCATGCCATCGCGCGTCAGGGAATTGCGCGCACCTTTCAGAACATCGCCCTCTTCTCGGGCATGAGTACGCTCGATAACATCATGACGGGCCGTTTCACCAAGATGAAGTCGGGTCTGTTGGCGCAGGCGATCTGGAAGGGCCGGGCGGAGAGGGAAGAGGTCGAGAATCGCGAGATCGTCGAGAAGGTCATTGATTTTCTTGAGATACAGGCGATCCGAAAGACCCCGGTCGGACGGCTGCCCTATGGTTTGCAAAAGCGGGTCGAGCTTGGGCGCGCGCTTGCCGCAGAGCCAAAGCTGTTGCTTCTCGACGAGCCGATGGCGGGCATGAATGTTGAGGAGAAGGAAGACATGTCGCGCTTCATTCTCGATGTGAATGATGAGTTCGGCACGACCATTGCATTGATCGAGCACGATATGGGCGTGGTCATGGATATTTCCGACAGGGTTGTCGTGATGGATTACGGCGCGAAGATCGGGGACGGCACGCCTGATGAGGTACGCAACAGTCAGGCGGTAATTGACGCTTATCTGGGGGTTGCACATGACTAGGGCGGGGCGCGTGCCAGCGCTGGTTTTCTGTTGTGTCACCGGGACGGCTCTGCCTGTTCACGCGGTTTCTGTCGCCGCCGAATTCTGGAAATTCGGGATAGAGGCCTGTCTTTCGGAGATGGAGGAGTTTCGGCTGCCTCCACCGCGAAGGCTCGATGTCGGATCCGATGATCGCGGGTTCAACTGGTGCAGTCGTACCTTTGAGGCGCGGGACGCGGAGGCGATCGAGCGGCAGTTCCGCAGATGGGCAACTGAGGCCAAGACCTCCGGTCGATATACTGTCACGGACAAGCAGGGGCTCACGCTTGAAAGTCATCTCTGGCGCGAACCCGTCCTGCAGGTGAGCCTTCTGACACTGGAGGATGGCAGCCTCCGTTTCATGGTTGAAGATCTGGATAAGGAAGGCTGAGATGGGCCCGCAATTTTTCTACACGATCGAGGTGATCCTGAACGGCCTGATGGCCGGAGTGATGTATGCGCTGGTCGCGCTCGGCTTCGTGCTGATCTTCAAGTCCTCGGGAATTTTCAACTATGCGCAAGGCGTCATGGCGCTTTTTGCGGCACAAACGCTTGTGGGCATCCAGACTGGGCTGGTTCCTTTCAGCCATCTGATCAATGCGGTGTTCGGGACCGATCTGCATCACTTTGGATGGGAAATTCCGTCCGTGCTTGCGATCCTGGCGACAACGCTGGTGATGATCGGGTTCGCCTGGCTGGTGGTGCGGCTGGTTCTCAAACCGCTTGCCGGCCAGGAACCCATTATCCTGTTCATGGCGACCATCGGTCTTGCTTATTTCATGGAAGGATTTGGCGATCTCATGTGGGGGTCGGACATCAAGAAACTCGATGTCGGCCTGCCGCAGGGCGGCAATATCGGAATTGAGGAAAGTACGTCCTTTCTGGGTGGCGAGGAGTTCTACGGCTTCTACATCGACAATCTCGATATCTGGGCCGCAGTCATAGCGACACTTCTTGTTGTCGCGCTGGTCGTCTTTTCACAGTATACTAAAGTGGGTCGCGCCCTGAGAGCTGTTGCAGACGATCATCAGGCAGCACTTTCGGTCGGGATCAACCTTGAGACGATCTGGGTTATCATCTGGTCGGTTGCAGGCTTCGTTGCGCTTGTGGCCGGTATCATGTGGGGGGCGAAGCTGGGTGTGCAGTTTTCGCTTTCTCTCATTGCGCTCAAAGCGCTCCCCGTCCTGATGCTGGGCGGGTTCACGTCTATCCCCGGCGCGATTGTCGGGGGCTTGATCATTGGGGTGGGTGAAAAACTGTTCGAGTTCTCAATAGGACCGCTTATCGGTGGTGCGACGGAGAACTGGTTTGCGTACGTCCTTGCGCTTGTATTTCTTGTTTTCAGACCGCAGGGACTGTTCGGCGAAAAAATCATCGAGAGGGTGTGATGCAAGATCTCATCAACAAAGTCTTCCCCAATCGCGGCGAGTCAAATCTGCACCTGGTGCTGATGACGGCGATTGCTGCTTACGTGCTGCAAATCCTGGGCCTGACCGGCTGGAGCTTCGGCTTCGGGCTGATCTTTCAGGTCATTCTGATCGGACTTCTGGTGATCGTCACCTATGCTGTTGCGCGTTTCCTGTTGCCGGGGCTCTCGGATCCCGATGACAAGGATGACGTCCTTGGCAACTGGCTGGCGATCATTCTGTTTTTCCTGGCGGGCGCTGCGTCTTTCGGGCTGATGTTCGCGCTGGCGCTGGTGGTCTCGTTCGTCGTGATCTACCTGCGCAGCCCCGAAGTATTGGCCAGTGTTCCGCTTGTCGGTCAGCAACTGTCGGAAAGGGCGTAGATGTTTTACCGAGAGGCAGGCGATTTCAAGACCTCATATGTCGCCGACAACCAGACCTTCCCGATCGCGTTTGACCGCTATCGGTACTATGTGGTTCTGGCTGTGGCGATCGGAGTCGTCCCGTTCATGCTCAACGAGTATTTTGCCTCTGCGGTTCTCATTCCCTTCCTGATCTGGTCGATCATCGCGATCGGGCTGAATATCCTGACCGGCTATTGCGGGCAGGTGAGCCTCGGTACGGGCGGTTTCATGGCGGTTGGGGCCTATGCGTCCTACAAGCTGATGACCGCCTTTCCGGACCTCAATATCTTCTTCGTGATCCTGGCCTCCGGCGGCGTGACTGCCGGGGTCGGATTGCTTTTCGGATTGCCTTCGCTGCGCATCAAGGGGTTCTACCTTGCGGTTGCGACACTCGCGGCGCAGTTCTTTCTGGTCTGGCTGTTCAATCGGGTGGGCTGGTTCTACAACTACTCTGCCTCGGGGCAGATCAATGCGCCTGAGCGTTCGGTATTCGGGTTCAACGTCACGGGTGCCCTGGCAGCACCGGAAGCCAAATATCTCTTCTGTCTGGCATTCGTGATCCTTCTGGGGATTGTCGCGCGCAATCTGACACGCGGCAAGCTGGGACGCTCGTGGATGGCGATCCGCGATATGGATATCGCCGCCGAGATCATCGGTGTCGATCCGTTGAAGGCCAAGCTGTCGGCCTTTGCTATCTCCTCCTTTTTCGTGGGCGTCGGCGGGGCGCTCTTCTTCGCGGTCTATCTTGGTGCGGTCGAAGTGGGCGAGGCTTTCGGGATCAACAAATCCTTCCTCGCTCTCTTCATGATCATCATCGGAGGGCTGGGTTCGATCTTCGGCTCCTTTGCGGGTGCTGCTTTCATCGTTCTCATGCCGGTTCTGCTGAAAAATGTCATGGTGGGCGGGCTCGGGTGGCCGACGGATATCGCGGCGCATTTTGAGTTTGTCATTCTGGGCGGGCTGATCATCTTCTTTCTGATCGTGGAGCCGCATGGCCTTGCCGCACTGTGGCGTCTGGCGAAGGAGAAACTCCGCCTTTGGCCCTTCCCACATTAGGGTCCAAAACAACAACCGGGCAAACCGGGACGTGTAAGTAACAACCAACTGGGAGACTGCAAAAAATGAAAAAACTTCTCACAATGGCCACGGTCGCGGTACTGGGTGCAAGCCCGGTTCTTGCCGATCTGGTCTTTCCGTCGTTGAGCTACCGGACCGGGCCATATGCGGCCAACGGCATTCCTTTCGCGGACGGCTATGCCGATTATTTCACGCTGCTCAACGAGCGTGACGGCGGCATCGGCGGACAGCCCGTCCGTCTGATCGAGTGCGAGACCGGCTACAACACCGAAAAAGGTGTGGAATGCTATGAAAGCACCAAGGGCGAGGGCTCTCTCGTCTATCAACCGCTCTCGACGGGGATCACCTATCAGCTGATCCCGAAAGCCTCCGCTGACGGCATTCCGGTACACTCCATGGGCTATGGGCGGACATCGGCCGCAAACGGCAAGGTGTTCGAGTGGATTTTCAACTATCCGGCCAACTACTGGAACGGTGCGAGCCACGCGATCAATCACATTCTCGACGTGAACGGCGGCGATGTCAGCGGCAAGAAAGTGGCACTGGTCTATCACAACTCCGCCTATGGCAAGGAGCCGATCCGCACGCTGGAGGAACTGTCCGCAAAGCATGGCTATGATCTGACGCTTCTGCCGGTTGACCATCCCGGTCAGGAACAGAAGTCGCAGTGGTTGCAGATCCGCCGCGAAAAGCCTGACTACGTGATCATGTGGGGCTGGGGCGTGATGAATCAGGTTGCCATTCAGGAAGCTGCCAACATCCGCTTCCCGATGGAGAACTTCATCGGCATCTGGTGGTCGGCCTCCGAGAATGACGTGCTGCCTGCGGGTGATGGCGCCGATGGCTACAAGGCGCTGGCGATGAACAACACCGGCTCGTCCTTCCCGATCTACGAAGACCTCAACAAATATGTGGTCGATGCGGGCAAGGCCGCAGGGGCTGGCGATCAGCTCGGCACGGTTCTCTACAACCGTGGTCTCTATGCCGCGATGCTTGCAGCCGAAGCAGCCAAGAAGGCGCAGGAGATCCACGGTGTCGGCGACATCACACCGGCCCAGATGCGGGATGGTATGGAAGCGCTGGAAATCACGGCAGCCAGCATGGAAGCTCTGGGGCTGCCCGATTTCGGCCCCGAGTTTGCGGTTTCCTGCGCAAACCACGGCGGTCCTGGCCTCGGCGCTGTTCAGCAATGGGACGCATCCGCGGAGAAGTGGGAGCTTATCTCCGAGTTCGGCCCGTCGGATGCCGATGTCATCAACAAGCTGATCGAAGAGGATTCAGCGGCATACGCAGCGGAAAACAACATCACGCCGCGCGATTGCAACTGATGATGTGACGACGTCTCGGGCGGGGCACAGATGCGGTTCCGCCCGAAACGGCTCGGGGATGGCAATGACGCGGTTTTTCTGGCTTGCAGGTTTGCTTGGCGCTCTGTCCGGGTGTGGTTCCCCGACCCCGCCAGAGAACCTGAGCTGCCCCGCGCTTGCGGTTCACGGGCCTGAAATCATCGCGCAGGGCAATGTCATGACCCCGCAGGAGGCCGCGATCTTCGGAATGGGGGCGATGTTCGAGGAACGGATCGAGGCAGCCCAGCCCCGCAATGTGACACGCCGCCCGAAGATCAAGGTTGTGGCGCTGTCTGCCGGTGGACAATGGGGCGCGTTCACTGCCGGTTTCATGACGGGATGGTCCAACAACCCGTTCGACCCCCGGCCTGAGGCCTTTGATATTGTCAGCGGTGTCAGCACCGGGGCCATTCTCGCCCCCGCAATCTTTGCAGGTCGTGACTATGATGATGTGCTTGAAGCTTCCTATAACGGCCTATCAGAAGCGGAAGCGCTGCGCCGCCGTGGGCCTTTGGAGCTGATCGGCAGCCCCTCGCTCTTTGACATCGGCCCGACCGAGGCGCGGATCGACGCATTCCTTGATGAGCGACTGGTGGGGGACATTGCCCAGGCCGCAGAGACCCGCAGCCTCGTGGTCGGTGCGGTCAATCTGCGCAGCGGATTTTTTGAGCCGCTGGATCTGACTGCAATGGCCGCGTCCGAGGCAGACAACAAGGCGCCCTGTCTGCGCGAGGCCATCCTCGCAAGTGCGGCGATCCCGCTCGCCTTCGCGCCGCGCCGGATCAATGACAGCTACTATGTCGATGGCGGAGCGCGTCAGGGCCTGTTCCTGGAGGGTCTTGCGGAAACCAAGGCAGAGCCCGAGATCTTCGTCTTCCTCAATGGCTCGGGTGCTTTCCCCGAGGAGGAACCGGAATATTCACTGGGCGGCGTGGCCGCACGCGCCTCAGCCGTTGCAACGGACGAGTTGCTGCGTCAGGCTGCCATTGATGCAATCGAGTTCGCGAAGGCGCGCGGCTGGACGGTCAGGGGGCTCTTTGCCCCTGATATTCTGCCGGGCCCGGACTGTTTCGACCGCAAGGGCGGGAAGATCAATTTCTGTGAAAGTTTCACGCGGCGCCTCTTTGCCGCAGGAAAAGCCACCGGGGGGCAGAGAACCATCCCCTGGCTGAATGCCAACCAGTTGCTTGACCGGCTCCGGTCGCAGATCGCCGCAGGGCAGTAAGGAAAGACCATGCTCGACGACACCAAGACCACCGAGACCCTGCTTGAGGTCAACAATATCGAGGTGATCTACAATCATGTGATCCTGGTTCTGAAGGGTGTGTCGCTCAGCGTGCCCAAGGGTGGCATCACGGCGCTTCTGGGCGGCAATGGCGCGGGCAAGACGACCACGTTGAAGGCGATATCCAACCTGCTGCACTCTGAGCGCGGCGAGATCACCAAGGGCTCGATTTCCTATCGTGGCGACCGGGTCGGTTCGCTAAGTCCCTCCGATTTGGTCAAGCGCGGTGTCATTCAGGTCATGGAGGGACGTCACTGTTTCGAGCATCTGACGGTTGAGGAGAACCTTCTGACCGGCGCGTTCACCCGCAGCGATGGCCGCGGGGCGGTCGATGCCGATCTGGAGAAGGTCTACCAGTATTTCCCGCGCCTGAAGGAACGCCGCAAGTCGCAGGCGGGCTATACCTCGGGCGGTGAGCAGCAGATGTGCGCCATTGGCCGCGCGCTGATGTCCAAGCCCGAGACGATCCTTCTGGATGAACCCTCTATGGGTCTCGCGCCGCAACTGGTCGAGGAGATCTTCGGGATCGTGAAAGACCTGAACGAGCGGGAGGGCGTGTCCTTCCTGCTGGCCGAGCAGAATACCAATGTCGCACTGCGCTTTGCCCATTACGGGTATATTCTGGAATCGGGGCGCATTGTGATGGATGGACCGGCTGCCGAACTGCGCGAGAACCCGGATGTGAAGGAGTTCTACCTCGGCATGTCGGATGAGGGCCGCAAATCCTTCCGCGATGTCCGTTCGTACCGCCGCCGCAAGCGCTGGCTGAGCTGATGGAGAAGGTCGCTTGCCGAACGCCTGCCGAGGGCAGGGACGGCGTCACCAACATTCCGGCCTGGAAGTTCGAGTGCCTCAGAAAGGCGATCCTCGATCAGTTGGCGGCAGGGGACATTGCATTTGCGGATCTGCGTGAGGCCGTGCGAGCCCGCCTCACAAGGCAGGAACTGGATGATCTCGGCTCATTGGGCTGGCATATGACGGCCGTGAAGCTGGAATTGGAAGTGCGCGGCGAGGTTCGTCGCCTCAAGGGGGTTTCCCCGCAAATGCTGACATTGGGAGAGCCTCAGTGACCCATTTCGATGACCTCGAAACCCAGTCGCCGGATGCGCGGGACGCGCGCCAGACCGCTTTGCTGGCTGATGTCGCGCGCGCTGCCGGTCGCGACGATGTGCGAACGCTGGATGATCTGGCGTCCCTGCCGGTCCTGCGGAAATCCGAATTGTCATCTGCGCAGAAATCCAAGGCCCCCTTTGGCGGCTTTGCCGCGCATGAAGCCTCTGCCTACGCGCATATTTTCCAGAGCCCCGGGCCGATATATGAGCCGGGCAACCGGACGCCCGACTGGTGGCGGTTCGGGCGGTTCCTGCATGCCTGTGGCATCGGGCGGGGCGATATCGTGCAGAACTGTTTTTCCTATCACCTCACCCCGGCGGGCATGATGTTCGAGAACGGCGCGGCAGCCGTGGGGGCCACGGTGGTGCCTGCCGGAACCGGTCAGACCGAACTTCAGGCGCAGGCGGCCCAAGATATCGGGGTGACGGCCTATGCGGGGACGCCGGACTATCTCAACACGATCCTTGAGAAGGCGGACGAGCTTGGGCTGACGCTCAAGATCACCAAGGCGGCGGTCTCGGGCGGGGCGCTCTTCCCGAGCCTCCGGCAGGCCTATGCCGATCGCGGGGTCACCTGCTTGCAATGCTATGGAACCGCCGATCTGGGCCATGTGGCTTATGAAAGCTTGGCGCAGGAGGGGATGATCGTCGACGAGGGTGCGATTGTGGAGATTGTGCGCCCCGGGACCGGCGACCGGGTGCCGGATGGCGAAGTGGGCGAGGTGGTCGTCACACCGCTCAACCCAGACTACCCCCTGTTGCGCTTTGCCACCGGCGATCTGAGCGCGGTGCTGCCCGGCCAAAGCCCCTGCGGGCGCACCAATATGCGCATCAAGGGCTGGATGGGCCGGGCTGACCAGACGACGAAGATCAAGGGTATGTTTGTACGCCCCGAGCAGGTCGCGACCCTTGTCGCTCGCCATGACGAGATTTCCCGTGCCCGCGTGATTGCCGGGCGGCAGGGGGAGGCGGACACGATGGTCGTCCGGGTCGAGGCCGATGGAATCGGACCGGAGGCTGTGGCAGCATCGGTGCGAGATGTTCTCAAACTTGGCGGTCGGGTCGAAATTGTGAGCCCCGGCAGCCTGCCAAATGACGGATTGGTGATCGAGGACACCAGAAAATACGACTGAGCGGAATGTGGATCGTTACAAACTGACATGAAAGTTTTCTGGGGCCTGCCACATGACCCCGATAGGATTGCAGACGGGTAGACATATCATGAGGGTTCCAGCGATGAGAAGACTTCTGGCAACAACACTTCTGGCAACCATCGTGGCGGGGCAGGGCCTTGCCGAGAACATCGCCCTTGTCATCGGCAATGGTTCATATGCCCATGCGCGCAACATCACGGCGGCTTCGCGCAACTTCAATGCGCTGACCCAAAGCTACCAGCAGGCCGGATACGAGGTGATCAGCGGGCGAAACCTGACCCGCGACGAGATGCGTGATGCCCTCGCCCGTTTCGAGGATCGTCTGGAGGATGCCGATCAGGTGATCGTCCATATCGCAGGCTATGGCATCACGGCTGATCAGCCCTATCTCGTTCCCACCGATTTGGATGTGGACAGCCGGTCGGACCTTGCCTTCGATGCTCTGCCGGTCTCATCGCTGCTGGATATGCTCGCGGACAGGCCCGGTCGGTCTGCCCTCTTCCTGGGATTGCAGACCGACGGGTTCGCAGCCTTTCCCGAGGACAGTTTTGCGATCCCCGACACGATGATCCCGCAAGGGGTGCTCGTTGTCAGCGCGGTGCCTCAGGATATCACCCGTGCGCTGCGCCAGTCCTTCCTTGAGGAAGGCGTCGGGGTTGCCGAGGCCGTCGCCCGGTTTGAGGACCTCAAGGTGCAGGGCTATGTCTCACCGGTGCTCGAACTCGCCGCCCTGGAAGAACCGGAAGCGCCATCATCCGGTCAGCCCGATGGCGGGCCGGTCGCATCGATTGTGGAGCGCACGCTCTGGTCGCTGGCGGAGCAGAACCCGACCGAGGCCAATCTGCGCACCTATCTCAACCGTTTCCCAAGGGGTGCGTTTGCCGATGAAGCGCGCGCCAAGCTTGAGGAGATCGAGAACAACCGCGTGGATCCGGCTGTCGCGGCGGAGCAGGAGCTGAATCTGTCACGCAACGCGCGCCGCGCTGTGCAGGAACAGTTGACCATTCTGGATTTCGACACGCGCGGTGTTGACGGAATTTTCGGCAACGGCACCCGCGGGGCCATTCGTGCCTGGCAGAAATCACAGCGGCTGGAGGAAACCGGATATCTCGATGCAGCACAGCTTGAACTGTTGAGCACGCAGGCAAGCAGGCGCTCCGACGAGATCAAGGCGGAAGCCGAGGAACGCAAGCGCGAGGAGGAGCTGGCCGACATCGCGTTCTGGCGGGCCACGGGTGCATCCGGCGAGGCCGCTGATCTGCGCGCCTACCTGTCGCGCTATCCCGAAGGGATCTATGCCGACGAGGCGAGGCGTGCTCTCGAGCCCTTCGAGGAAGAGGAACGTGATCGTGCGGAAGCCGAGGAGCGTCGTGACTGGGACGTGGCCCGCGAGGCCAACACGATCAGTGCCTACCGGGCGTTTCTCGCCAAGTACCCGCGCGGGTCATTTGCCGAAAACGCCAAGGCGCGCATCGAGGATCTGACCCGTGAGACCTCGGAAGAGGATCGGCAGGCGGAATATCTGCGCATCGAGCGCTCGCTTGGACTGCCCGGTGCCAGTATCATCCTGGTCGAGCAGAAGCTGCGATTCCTCGGACTTGACCCCGGAACCGTGGATGGGCGCATCACCAACAAGACCCGTCGCGCGATCAAGCGTTTCCAGCAAGGGCAGGGGATGACGGCGACCGGCTATCTTACCGCGCAGACCCTGCAGCGCCTGCTGGTCGCCACCCGCTGAGGTCCATCAAGCAAAGAGGCCGCGCTTCGATCGAAGCGCGGCCTCTTTTCATGACGGTAGGGCTTGTTTCAGCCCTGGCGAGCCTTGAACCGGCCCTGGGTCTTGTTGATCACATAGACCCGTCCCTTGCGGCGCACCACACGGCAGTCGCGGTGGCGATTCTTAAGGGACCGAAGCGAGTTTCTGACCTTCATGGCCTTGTCTCCAGTTCTCTTTGCACCAGTGCGGACTGACGCTTGCGAATAATGGTGGGCGTAACTGGGATTGAACCAGTGACCCCTTCGATGTCAACGAAGTGCTCTCCCGCTGAGCTATACGCCCGAAAAACACCTAAATCTGCCCGAGGGGCTGATTTGCGTCCCGCGTCTATAAAAGGAGTCGGGGCAGGGTTCAAGAGGTTTTGCCGGGGCCCAGTGCTGAATATGAAAGCGTCGTCATCAGCAGGGGTCCGTCATCGCGATGCCTGAGCTATTGCCGTGACCCGGCGGCATTCCGATTGTCGTAAGGACAATCGGATTTGAACTGGATCGCACGCCGGGTTGCATTATAGTTCGATTGTCCCAGATTGGAGTTGCCAGCGCGTGATCCAGCCTTTCAGTTTGTCCCTGCCGAGTACGTTCACGTCTTGTGCGGTCTTCAGTTCTCCGCATTCGGGGGCTGACTATCCGGAGATGTTCCTCGCCTCGACACGACTGAGCAGGCGGGCGATCCGTTCGTCGGAAGATGCGTTTGTGGACCGGCTGTTCGCGTCCGCACCCGATTTTGGGGCGCCGCTGATCAGCGCGACCTATCCGCGGGCCTTTGTCGATCTCAACCGGGGCGTGGATGAACTGGACCCGGCCCTGATCGCAGGCATTGCGAGACGTGGCAGTAATCCCCGCATCGCCGCGGGCCTTGGCGTGATCCCGAGGGTCGTGGCCGAGGGGCAGATAATCCGGGAGGGAAAGATCTCGCTCGGCGATGCCGAGAACCGTCTGAAATCGGCCTACCACCCCTATCACAACACCCTGTCCACACTTCTGGTGGAGCAGCGGGAGCGTTTCGGCCTCGCCCTGCTCTTTGATTGCCACTCGATGCCCCATGATGCGCTGGCCTCCGCACCGCTGGTGCGAGGCAGGCGTCCCGAGGTGATCCTGGGCGACAGATTTGGCTCTTCCTGCTCCAGATGGCTGATCGATGCCGCAAGCGAGATCCTGACGGATGCCGGGTTCACCATTGCCCGCAATGCCCCGTTTGCCGGCGGCTTCATCACGCAGTTCTATGGTCGTCCCTCGCAGAACACACATGCGCTCCAGATCGAGATCGACCGCTCGCTTTACATGGATGAGGCGCTTTTGCGGCCAAACTCCCGGTTCGCCGAAGTGTCGGAGCGGATCAGAACCGCATTGTCCCGCCTGACGCGGCTTGGTACGTCGGGCGTCATGCTGGCGGCCGAATAAACCCCGTCCCGGGCGGAAAACCCAAAAAAAAGGCCGTGCACGAAGCACGGCCCAAGTCTAGGGAGGAAACGCCCGGAAGGGCGCATATGGTGTCAAACACCACGACGCCGAGAATATATCGCAGTGCAGCATAGTCAACTGTGCAATCGCAAAAAAGTCGGGCTCGGCGACATCTTTCTCACATGCCCCGGCCGCCTGCATTTTTTTTCGGCAGATGGGTCGCGCGAGAGCTCAGTCAGAAAGAGATTGCCGCCTCCGGCGGGGATATTTTGCCCAAGAAGAAGGCGGGCTATCTGAGGGCGCGGCCTTTGAGGATCGCATCGCTGCCGAATTTCTGCCGAATGGCGTCGGTAGCCTCTTCGGCCTTTGATCTTTTGAGCGCTGCGGGGTCAAGCAGATCGGGCGAGAGATCCGCCTCCGATGCCGGGCCGATCTGGCTGAGGCCGACGCCGATCAGGCGGAACGGACCTTCGCTCAGCTCTCGTTCCAGAAGTGGCAGGGCGGCGTTGAAGATGGTGTCGGCCCGTTGGGTCGGTTCACGCAGGGACGTCCTGCGGGAAATCAGGCTGTGGGTGTGACGCTTGAGTTTGAGCGTGACCGTGCGTCCGGCCCGGTCCTTGGCCTTGGCGCGGTCGGAAACCTTCTCGGCCAGCCGCCAGAGATGGCCTTCGAGAATATCACCGGACGCCGTATCTGAATTGAACGTGGTCTCGTTGGAGATGCTTTTCAGCTTGCTGTCACGGGCAACCTTGCGATTGTCGAGCCCGCGCGACAGATGCCAGAGGCGGTCGCCCATCGAGCCATACCGGTCCGCAAGGTCCTTGCGGTCACGACGTTTGAGATCGGCGATGGTGCGAATGCCATCACGTTCCAGCGTTTGCTGGAAGGCCTTGCCGACGCCCCAGATGACACTCACCTTCTGCCGTGCGAGGAAGTCTTCGGTTTCCGCCCGACCGATGACCGAGAACCCCCGCGGCTTGTCGAGATCGGACGCGATCTTGGCCAGGAACTTGTTATGGCTGAGACCGACCGAGCCGCTGAGCCCCAGCTCATCCTCCATGCGCTTGACGAGACGCGCCATCAGAACAACCGGGGGTGCCCCGTGCAGACGCTCGGTGCCGGTGAGATCAATGAAAGCCTCATCCAGCGAGAGAGGCTCGATCACCGGCGAGAGGCTTTCCATCATTGCGCGGATGGCGCGCGACGCCTCGACATAGACATCCATGCGCGGCTTGATCACGACCGCTTCGGGGCAGAGCGCGAGCGCCTTGAACATCGGCATGGCCGAGCGCACCCCCTTGATACGGGCGATGTAGCAGGCGGTCGAGACGACGCCGCGCTTGCCGCCGCCGATGATCACCGGCTTGTCGCGCACCTCCGGGTTGTCCCGTTTCTCGACCGCTGCATAGAAAGCGTCGCAATCCATATGCGCGATGGACAGGTCAGTCAGTTCCGGGTGGGTCAGTATCCTTGGAGAGCCACAGGACGCGCAGCGCTGTCGCGGTTCCGACAGCGTCAGGCAGTCCCGGCAAAGGCTCGTGGGTTTCGACATGCGCCCGAGGATAGGCGGTTACGGCAACTCCGCCAAGATGGCCTGTGCAGCCGCGCGCGGGTCCTCGGCCTGCCAGACCGGGCGGCCCACGACGATATGATCGGCACCGTTGTTGATCGCGCCTGCCGGTGTCGCGATGCGCTTCTGGTCATCGCTCTCAGCCCCCAAGGGCCGGACACCGGGTGTGACGATCAGCTTGCCGTCGGCCTCGGCCAGATCGCGGATCATGCGGGCCTCATTGGGAGAGGCGATCACGCCGTCGGCACCGGCAAGAAACGCAAGGCGCGCCCGTTCGACCACCAGATCCGCCAGCGCGCCTTTCTGGATCAGCGCGAGATCAAGGTCAGCGCGGTCCGCGGATGTCAGAAACGTCACCGCCATGATCTGCGTCGGCTTGTCGCCGCGCCCTTTCACAGCAGCGGAGACTACATTCGGATCGCCATGGACGGTCAGGAAATCAAGCTCGTACTGCGCGAGACCCCTGACGGCCGCCTGAACGGTCGCGCCGATATCGAAGAGCTTCATATCGAGGAAAATCCGCTTGCCCTTCTGCTTCAACTCATCGGCGAGGGCCAGCCCGCCGCCGGTCAGCATGCCCAGGCCGATCTTGTAAAAGGTCACGTCCGGCCCGAGCCGGTCCACGAGCCGCAGGCCCTCCAGGGCATTGGGCAGATCAAGCGCGACGATCAGGCGGTCATTTGGATGGGTCATGGGCGGGACTCCTTTCCCGCCCGAGTGCCGCAAAACGCGTCAAAGAACAAGAGTTGACAGCGCTCTAGCGCCCGTAGGTCAGAAGGGCCGCGTAGTTTTTCCGGCGCTCGAAATCCTCAACCGCACCCAGGATGGAGGCTGTCGTGGTGGGCACATCCGACTGCCCCCACGGGTTGTGAAAGAAGATGGCACCGCGCTCGGTGTCGATCCCGGTGATCACGACCGCATGATACCCGCCCGATTGCGCACCCTGACCCGGACCATAGGAAAACGTGCCCATGCGGTGAAAGAGGACAAGCGGACGACGAAGCGACAGGCGTTCTATAATAACGTCGGTGGCATCCCTGATCCGTTCGCGACGCCCCGCGCCATGCAGGCGGATGCCCATGGTCGGACGACGGGGCTGGCGGGTGTAGTGGGTGCGGAAGCCCAGCCGTTCCATGTGACGGTAGGTCTGGATGTTTGCGTCGAACCCGTGCACGGATGAGGTGCGAAAACTTCCGCGAGGATAGGCGAGTTCGGCGTCTGTGACCGACCGGCCCCGTTGAAACTGAAGAACCATGGTGGCGCAGGCCAGCCAGCAAACCGGGCTCATCTCCTGCCGGACCATGGGCACATTCAATCGAATTTCGGTCATCGCATATATACTCCCCAAACCACTTACTGGTGCAGATCAACGGACGTTATCACAGTCCGCCTCGGATTTGGGGCCTATGGTCACCTGAGATCAGGTGATCGGCGGACCACCGATCAGTTCCGCATCGAACACGGCGACAATCGGGGCGTGATCGGGTTCGGGGAACTTCCGGTCGGTCGCGAAGGCAATCGATTCGTCGGGCAGGAATTCGTTGTGGATCTCGGTGTGCTGAAAGGCCGAGAGCATGCCTCTTGAGGCCAGGATATGATCAATCATCTCGCCTTGGCCATGATGGTAGAGGGTGAACCGGCTCGGCTCGGGCACATTGTTCTCTAGCGGCACCAGAACGCGCGGGGCCAACGCTCCGTTGCCGGTTTCCTCGACCCGCCCGCGCAGGGCCATGATCGGGACCTCCTCGCTGAGCGCGTTGAAATCGCCGGTGATCAGAATGTTGGCGGTCGGGTCCGCATCAAAGAGCTGATCAATGAAGATCCGCGCCTCAAGGGCCGCACCGACGCGCTTTACCGAGGATAGGAAGAACCCTTCCGCCCAACCGGCAGCACTGGCCCAGGTGAAGTTGTTGATCTTCTGGCCCGGTACGTTCGAGGCCAGTTTGGACTTGAAATGCACGTTGATGACATGAAGCGTCTTGCCGTTCACATCGCTCAGCTTGGTGTAGAGGAGGGGGCGTTCCCAGGTCAGCTCGTCTGGCACGCCATCGCCACCGGTGACCGTGCGATAGACCGGGCGTTGCACGATGTCATGGCGGATCTGGCGCACCTCCTCGACCGCGATGTCGGGCCGCACGGCGGTGACCAGATTGCGCTCGTTGAACACGTCACGCCCGTTGCTGATCTTGGTGCTGGTCAGCGAATAGGTCTCGTAGCGGGTACCCTGCAACAGGTCCTTCAGTGCCAGGATATCGCGATCCTCGCCATCACGCTCCTGCCCGTTCACCTCCTGCAGGCAGAGGATATCTGCCTTGAGGCGGGCCAGCATCGGACGGATGACGGCCGCCCGTTCGGCGAAATTGGGGGACTCGTCTCCGGTCCTGTCCTCTTCAAGGTTCTCAAGATTGAATGTCGCGACCCGAATCATAATGTCTCCCCTAAAATACCTTCAAATATGTCGCAGTCTAACATGGGTCCGGTGACACTTGAGTGGCAGAATGCACATCCCCATATAGGAGTAAGGCGGGGTGCCGATGACGGGCCTTGCAAGTATTACAGGCCATGGCGGAGCATGCCGATACGGATGCGGGATCATGGGTGCTGACGAAGGAGAGGACTATGAACTTCGAAAAGTTCACCGAGCGGGCGCGCGGATTTGTGCAGGCAGCGCAAACGATTGCGGCCCGGGAAACCCATCAAAGATTTCTGCCCGATCACCTGCTGAAGGCGCTTCTGGACGATGATCAGGGGCTTGCGGCCAATCTGATCAAGGCCACAGGAGGAGATCCGGTTCGCGCGCGCGAGGCGGTTGAGGCGGCGCTTGCCAAGGTGCCCAAGGTCCAAGGGCAGGACCAGCTTTATCTCGACAGCCAGACCGGCAAGGTGCTCGCCGAAGCTGAGAAATTGGCCGAGAAGGCAGGCGACAGCTATGTCACGGCTGAACGGCTTTTGACGGCTTTGGCCGTGACCAAGTCGAGCGCAAAGGATGCGCTGAGCGATGCGGGTGTGTCAGCGCAATCGCTCAATGCCGCGATCAATGACGTGCGCAAGGGACGGACGGCGGATTCCGCCTCGGCGGAGGACACGTTCGATGCGCTCAAGAAATATGCCCGCGATCTGACCGAGGCTGCCCGTGAGGGCAAGATCGACCCGATCATCGGCCGGGACGAAGAAATCCGGCGCACCATGCAGGTCCTCAGCCGCCGCACCAAAAACAACCCGGTTCTGATCGGTGAGCCGGGCGTGGGCAAGACCGCGATCGCCGAAGGTCTCGCGCTTCGCATTATCAATCGCGATGTGCCCGAAAGCCTTGAGAACAAGCGGCTGATGGCGCTCGACATGGGCGCGCTGATTGCAGGTGCGAAATATCGCGGTGAGTTCGAGGAACGGCTGAAGGCGATCCTGAGCGAGGTGACCCATGCCGCCGGCGAGATTATCCTTTTCATCGACGAGATGCACACGCTGGTCGGCGCGGGCAAGTCCGAAGGCGCGATGGATGCCTCCAACCTGTTGAAACCTGCGCTCGCGCGGGGTGAGTTGCATTGTGTGGGTGCGACCACGCTCGATGAATACCGCAAGCATGTGGAAAAGGATGCGGCCCTTGCGCGCCGCTTCCAGCCGGTGCTGGTCGACGAGCCGACGGTGGAGGACACGATCTCCATCCTGCGGGGCATCAAGGAAAAATACGAGCTGCATCACGGCATTCGGATCAGCGACAGTTCGCTGGTGTCAGCTGCCACGCTGAGCCATCGCTATATCAGTGACCGGTTCCTGCCTGACAAGGCCATCGACCTGATGGACGAGGCGGCCAGTCGCCTGCGCATGGAGGTCGACAGCAAGCCCGAGGAACTGGATGCCATCGACCGCGAACTTCTGCAAAAGCAGATCGAGGCGGAGGCGTTGAAGCAGGAGACAGACGCGGCCTCCCAGGATCGTCTGGCCAAGCTGGAAAAGGACCTCGCCATCCTGCAGGAGCAATCCGCCGAGATGACTGCCCAATGGCAGGCCGAGCGCGACAAGCTCGCCGGAGCGCGCGACATCAAGGAGGACCTCGACAAGGCACGCGCCGAACTGGATCAGGCCAAACGCGTGGGTGATCTGGCCAAGGCGGGCGAGTTGCAGTTCGGCGTCATTCCGGGCCTGGAAAAGCGCCTGGCCGAGGCGGAAGCCGCCGAGGAAGGCGACGTGATGGTCGAGGAGGCCGTGACGCCCGAGCATATCGCCTCGGTCGTGGAACGCTGGACCGGCATTCCGGTGGACCGGATGCTGGAAGGCGAGAGGGCCAAGCTTCTACGGATGGAGGATGAACTGGGCAAGCGGGTCATCGGCCAGCGTGAAGCGGTTGCAGCGGTCTCGAATGCCGTGCGGCGCTCGCGTGCGGGCCTGTCAGACCCGAACCGGCCGCAGGGCTCGTTCCTGTTCCTCGGCCCGACCGGTGTCGGGAAGACCGAGCTGACCAAGGCGCTGGCCGAGTTCCTGTTCGACGATGATCAGGCCATGGCGCGGATCGACATGTCCGAGTTCATGGAGAAGCACGCGGTCGCGAGGCTGATCGGCGCGCCTCCGGGCTATGTCGGCTATGATGAGGGCGGTGTGCTGACCAAGGCGGTGCGGCGCAAGCCCTATCAGGTGATCCTCTTCGATGAGGTCGAGAAGGCGCACCCGGATGTCTTCAACGTGCTGTTACAGGTGCTCGATGACGGGCGGCTGACGGACGGGCAGGGGCGTGTCGTAGACTTCAAGAACACGCTGATCATCCTGACCTCGAACCTTGGTTCGCAGGCATTGTCGGTTCTGCCCGATGGCTCGGACGCCGATGAGGCGAAAAGCCAGGTGATGGACGCCGTGCGCGCTCATTTCAGGCCCGAGTTCCTCAACCGGCTCGACGAGATCGTGCTCTTTGACCGGCTGAGCCGTGGCGATATGGACGGGATCGTCGATATCCAGCTCGGCATCCTCGCCAAGCGGCTGACCGCTCGCAAGATCACGCTGGATCTGGACGCTGATGCCCGCACATGGCTTGCCGATCAGGGCTATGACCCGGTCTATGGTGCCCGGCCCCTGAAGCGGGTGATCCAGAAGGCGTTGCAGGACCCGCTGGCCGAGTTGCTGCTTTCTGGTGAGGTGCTTGATGGTGCGGAGATTGACGTCACAGCCGGATCTGATGGCCTGATCCTCGGGGACTACCTTGCCGCGGATCGCCCGAAAGCGGCGGTGGTTCACTAGGAGGAAAGCCCCCGCGTCGCGTATCCGGCGCGGGGGCGTATTGTCTTACTTCGGCAACAAGACGGCATCGATCACGTGGATCACGCCGTTTGAGGCTTCGATATCGGGCGTGATGACATTCGCGTTTTCGACCCGCACGCCGTTGGTGCCATCGATATGCAGCGCACCTCCCTGAACGGAGGTGATACGGCCTTTCCTGCCGGCCAGATCGGCGGCACGCGCCTCGCCCGCAACCACGTGATAGGTCAGGATCGAGACAAGCTGACCCTTGTTCTCAGGCAATAGCAGGCTTTCCACGGTGCCGGAGGGGAGTGCGGCAAACGCATCATCGGTGGGGGCAAAGACCGTGAACGGGCCAGGGCCCTTCAGCGTATCGACGAGATCGGCAGCCTGCACGGCGGCGACCAGCGTGTTGAAGGTACCGGCACCTGCCGCGATATCAACGATATCGCCTGGGCCATCATCGGCTGGCATGGAACAGGCGGCGAGTGTCAGTGCCGCAACGGATGCGGCAGCAGTTTTGATCAGGGTACGACGGAACATGTCACCCTCCCTATGGATTTGAATTTCGAGATGGAAACCGGAGCGCGAGAACCGCACCCCGGCAGCGGCCCGGTCTTAATTGGGCAGGATGACCGCATCGATCACGTGGATCACGCCGTTGGAGGCCTCGATATCGGCGGTCACGACATTTGCACCGTCGATCTTTACGCCGTCGGTGGCGTCAACGGACACTTCAGAGCCTTGCACGGTTGCAACCGACAATGCCTTGCCGGCGATGTCACCGGACATCACCTTGCCCGGAAGCACATGGTAGGTAAGAACGGCGATGAGTTGGTCCTTGTTCTCGGGCTTCAGAAGACCCTCAACAGTACCTTCGGGCAGCGCGGCGAACGCCTCGTCGGTCGGGGCGAAGACGGTGAAGGGACCATCACTCTTCAAGGTGTCTACCAGATCGGCAGCCTCAACGGCTGCGATCAGAGTGCCGAATGTTCCGGCCCCCGCAGCCGTGTCGACGATATCAAGGCTGTGGCCGTCCGCGAAACTTTGGCCTGCACCTGCGACCGCAAGAGCTGCACCGCCCGCAAGACCAAGAAAATAACGACGTATCATGTAGCGTCTCCATATCAGGATTTCATCACACCACTGGACGCGGTGATGGCTGGGTTACGGAGGGTGTCGCCGGTTGGATGACGGGGCCCGGGCCTTGACTTCAGGAAGTTCGCCCTAAGCTCGCGCCGGTTTTCATTTCAACTCACAACTATTTTACTGATGTGTCACCAACTGGCCGAAAACGCGGGCCGTCCCGGCTTATGCCGCGGTCTGTAACATTGCCTTGCACAAACGTGAGATGGGGTGTTTTGAATTTCGACACAATTGCCGTCACATGGTGCCATGGTTTCGTAACAAGGGGAATCGCACATGCTGATCCGCCAGGCTGAAAAAATCCGTTCGTCCGAGATTACCCCTCGTGATGTCTATCTGAACCGTCGAAAGCTGCTCGCCGGGACAGCGGGACTTATCGGTGCGTCTCTCGTGCCATCGACAGGACTGGCCGCACGGCTCGATGCGGTCCCCAGCCGCTATTCGACAAACGAGAAGCAAACCTCGTTCAACGACATCACCAGCTACAACAACTTCTACGAGTTCGGTTTCGACAAGAGCGATCCCAAGCGCTATGCGGGCCGGCTGACCACAAGCCCCTGGTCGGTGGTGATTGACGGCATGGTCAATCGCCCCGGCACCTATGGGGTGGAGGACCTGATCTCTCCGTCGCAACTGGAGGAACGGGTCTATCGGTTTCGCTGCGTCGAGGCGTGGTCGATGGTCGTACCCTGGATCGGCATTCCACTTGGCGATGTGATCAAGCGCGCCGATCCGACAGGCGGTGCAAAATATGTCGCCTTCGAGACACTTGTTCGCCCTGAGGAGATGCCGGGGCAGAAGGGCTTCGGAGGTCTGGACTGGCCGTACCGGGAAGGCCTGCGTCTCGACGAGGCGATGCACCCGCTGACAATCCTTGCAAACGGTCTCTATGGCAATGAGTTGCCAAACCAGAACGGAGCACCGCTTCGTCTGGTTGTGCCGTGGAAATACGGTTTCAAGTCGATCAAGTCGATTGTGCGGATCTCGCTGACCGACAAGCAGCCGCAGACGACCTGGAACATGCAGGCACCGCGCGAGTATGGCTTTTACTCCAACGTCAATCCGCAGGTCGATCACCCACGCTGGAGCCAGGCATCCGAGCGGACCGTGGGTGGGGGCGTATTCGCCAAGCGCAAGGAAACCCTGATGTTCAATGGCTATGCCGATGAGGTTGCGGGCCTCTATGCGGGCATGGATCTCGCCAAGAATTACTGACGATGCATCCTCTTGTTGTGAAACTGAACGGCTGGATACGGATGGTCCCGGTCTGGCCGTTCTACATTCTGGGCTTCGTTCCCGCGGTGGTCTATTTCTACCTGGCGGTCACCGGCGGGCTCGGCGCGGACCCGGTCGAGGCGATGGAACACAAACTGGGCCTCTTTGCGCTGCAGCTTCTGATCGCCTCATTGCTGATCACGCCGCTTTGTCAGATCTTTCGCATCAACCTCATCCGGTTTCGCCGGATGATAGGTCTGATGGCCTTCTATTACATCTGCCTGCACCTGACGGTGTTCCTGGTGCTGGACCTGCAACTGATCCCGTCGCTCCTCAAGTCGGAACTCACCAAGAGGCCTTATATCATCGTTGGTCTGATCGGGTTTTTCTCGCTGCTCCCTCTGGCGCTGACCTCGAACGATTGGGCCATTCGCAAGCTGGGCGCGAAGCGTTGGGGGCAGATTCACAAGCTTGCCTATGTGGGTGCGGTGGCGGGAGCAGTGCATTTCATCTGGTCCGTCAAAGCCTGGCCGCTTGAGCCGCTGATCTACGGTGGCATTGTTGCCGCTCTTCTTGGGTATCGCTTTGTCCGGTCCCGCCGGAGATCCCTGAAAGCGCAGGTCAAACCGGTCTGAATCCCATATTTTGTAGGGCTCTCGCCGGTTGACGCTAGGTCAGTCCAAAAAAGTTCACTTGAGCCCGATTTTCCGCTTGCGACTCTCCTCCGCTGGTCCTAAACACCCCATCACCGGCGGCGGTTAGTGATTGTTGCTGGATAAAATCTGAGGAATTGGGCGGTCTGGTGCGCTGATTGGT
>CANLSM010000016.1 GCA_947493745.1 uncultured Paracoccaceae bacterium
GCCCAGATCACGCTGGAGATCACCGCCACCGATCCCGGCGGGCTCGCCACAGCCCAGACCGTCACGATCAATGTGACGGATGAAGTCACACCCGAACCGCTGATCAGTCTGAATTCGGCATTTCAAGTACAGCAGTTCGCAGTTGTCGACGGCGTGACCGACCTGGCAGGTGTTGATTTCGGTTCGGATCCGCTGGGCGAGGTGTTTGTGCGACATATCGACTTCGAGGACAGCGCGAACGCGTTCATCAGCCATCTGCCCCAGGATGCCTATGCCACGTTGGCGATCGGAAACATCGAGGCACCGATAAGCGGAACCTATGAGTTCGAGGTGAGTTCGCCTGATACAGCTTTGCTCTGGATCAACGGGGACATCGTTGGCATCGAGACGCTCGACGGGCTGTTGGACACAGGCATTGCCTCAATCTCGCTTGACGCAGGCATCCATGAGATCGTCATCAAGCACCTTGATCTGGACGGGGATACCGGGCTGACGCTCTCCTGGCGGGCCGAGGGCGAGACCGGGTTTTCACCGACGCCTGCAAGCGAGACGCTTGTGGTTGAGGAGAGCGATGATATCGGCATTCTCATCGATGTGGATCTGCAGGGACAGACCGCCGGGCAGACGATACTCCACGACGTTCCGGCCAATTGGATCGTAACCGCGGGTGATGACAGTTTTGCCACCACCGGCGCGCCGCTTGATCTGACAGGCTATGACATCTCGCAGATGTCGTTCAGTCCGGCGATCGGAGATGTCGGGACAACCACGCTGACACTCGAGATCACCGGCCTCTCTCCAACCGGCGAGCCCGGCACGATGAGTGTCCCCATCGAGATCACGGTGGAGCCGGATGACGGTCTCTCAATTCTTGATCTTGATGTCGGCGATGTTCTTGGGGGCCTGGGGCTCGGCGGTGGCGGAGGGCTTCTGGCGGACCCGTTTGCCGACCTCGATCCAGAAGGTGAGGGCGACAGCCTCGATCATATTGATATTCTGACCTCACCTCCCGACCCGGGATATCTCGGCCTCGGGCTGTGATCGGGCCACTGCTCGACAGGCAAAGCTGCGGATTTATCTTTCGCTAACCGCTTTCGGCCAGACTGCAGCCGCGCAGACAGGAGGACGAGGCAATGGCGAGGTCGACCTACGACAACCTGCAACAGGCAACCGACATGCGTCGGATGTGGGTTTACGCTTTGGGAATTCTTGTCGCTCCGCTGCTGACGATGGGTTTTCTTTCAGCCGATCTGCATCGATCAAATCTGGAGGAGATCCAGCTGGTGGAGAGCCAGCGAACCCAGATTGAACTCGCAGAGCTTATGGCTGGACTTGTCTCTGAGCTGCAGCGGGAGCGGGGGCGATCAACGGCATATCTCGCATCATCCGGTCAGCAGTACGAGCCCGAGATGCAAAGCCAGCGAGAGACGACAGACAGCGTGCTTGAGCAGACCCGGAAGGACCTCAACGCCATTGATCAGGGAAAGCTGAGCAAGGGATTTGGCGCCAGCCCCCCTGCCGCTGAGAGCTTGGAACACGCATTGGCCGACGCGCGTGATCTTCTGGGGGCGCTGCCCGAAATCCGGGAGCGGGTCGATGACCTGTCGATAACCGCTCCCGATCAGCAGGCGCGTTACACGGAGATCATCCGATCCCTGATGGGGGTCGCGAACATGAGCGCAGGTTTCGGCCTCACGGATACGGGTCAGAGACTGAGTGAAATGGCCGACATCCTGCAGGACGCCATCGAATATGCGGCACGGGAGCGCGCCGCCGGAACCCTGGGCTTCAGCACAGGCCGATTTGACACCGAAACAACCTTCCAGATGATCGAGTTCAACTCGGCGCAGCAGGTCCTGTTCGGGCAATTTCGCCGGGTCGCGCCGCCAAGCTACAGCCGTGAACTGGATACGATCGTCAGCAGCGCCGCATCGACGCAGTTGAACCGACTGAGGTCACGGGCTCTTTCGAATTCAGCCGGCAACTTCGCCCTGTTGTCGGACTGGTTCACGACGACGACCTCGATGATCGATGGCTACAAGGCTCTCGCGACAAAGCTGCGGCTTGATCAGTACCTCCTGCTCATGGAACGCCAGGAACTGCTGCTGCGGGACTATCATCGCGCACTTGCCGCCGTCATCTTGTCCATGGTCATGTCGCTGACCATAGCGCTCTGGCTGTCACATCACTATATGAGGCCGTTTCGTCTCTTCGCGTCCAGTTTGGGTCAGTTCAGGGACAGCAAGGAACCAACGAAGGTCATTGGCCACAGCTGAGTGCCCCATCTCGTCGCTTCGGAAGCAATTGCAAAGGGGGCAACGAGAAAACACAGGTGCTGCAAATGAGCTCAAACAGCGCAATATTCGTGGGAAGTCCCAGGGCCTTGATATGATCGGGGTTCAGAACACCGGGGCCGATACCCAAGCCGACCTTTGATCTGCTCGCCAAGTGTTCTCTCAGACTAGCGACGTCCCTTGACACGTCGCCGGCATGTCATATCAAGTCTGCAGTCATCGCCGACCAATTCGTTCAATGGGATGTCTCTTGATCACTCCAGTATCGTCCCTGCCCGACCGGGTTGCTGTTCGCGCGCTGCCGGTGAAAGTTAAAAAACCAGCAGGATGCACGATAGCCCTGCGTTGGACAGTGGCCGTCCCGGCACGGTGGGCGCTGATGGACTGAGGACCGGACTGACGTCCGGCGCCCGACCGTACTTGCTACCAGTCACGGCTCAGTCGCATGGATCACCGCCCGGTTGTCTTGGTTTCAAACATCAACCCAAACGCACTGCGCGGCCGGAAACCTTTCCAATAGGTGTGATCCTCCTTTGGCTCACCATTGTCCTCGACAGACCAGACCGCATCATTTCCGTTCGGCACGAGATCGAAAAAATCGGGCCTTGCCACGTCCACCTTGAGGTGCAGGTCCAGATAGGCGGTGATGAAATGCTGACTGACATTGTTCATCCGTGTGGTGTCCCAGACCGCATCCGAATAATGGCCAAACGGAAACCAGCCACCATCTGCGGGCAGGTCATAGCTTTCGACAGGAGCAGGCATCGGCGCACCGGCATTGTGATTGGCGTTCTCGAAGGTCAGCAGATGCCGGGTGGTGTTTTTGGTGTCATCGAAAATTCCGCGGATCGCGTCATAGATCGACACATCGTCCACACTGCCGGCGATCAGCATCAGCGGTTTGTCGATCCCCGCCCATCCGTCGGCATCCCAGAAGCCGGTGTTATTCCCCCATGGGCCAAATGCCACAAAGGCCTTGACGCGGTCGTCCGCCAGCTCGGCGTGGCTCTCCGATCCCATCATGTTCCGCTCAAGCAGGCCTTGCGGCACCCCCCACGTGTATTCGGTCGAGGCCTTCGTCACTCCGGCCCCGGCATAGATCAGCGCCCCGTAACCACCCATGGAATAGCCGATGATAGCGACATTGTTGCTCTCAATGATGCTGCCGAGATCACCCTCCAGCGCGCCCATCTGATCGATGACAAACCGCTGGTCCCAAGGCCGGTTCACAAGTGTGGAGCCAAAGGCCGTCTGGTCGTCATAGGTGCTGTCGGGATGATCAATGGAGGCCACGACATATCCCTTGGAGGCGAGGTTCTCACCCAGATGCGACATCAGAAACCTGTTGCCGGGATAACCATGCGAGATGATCACCAGCGGAAAGACCTGCCCGGTATCCGGCTCTGCGTCGCGGGCGGCCCGGCCGGTCAGGGTCGTTTGGGTCACGCCATCGCGGATAAGTGCAGTAAGGGTCCCCCCCGGCTCCGTCTCCGCCGTGGCCGGATACCAGATTTCGACCGTCAGCTCGCGGTCCTTGCGTGCGATATCGCCCTCGCTTCCCGTGTTCACAACGTCGATCTGGTCGGGATTCGTGAAGACCATCGTCGTGACCCCGATCTTGTGATCACCATAGCGCGCCAGTTCCGGCGCATCGGGCCGAACCACATCGATCCGGTTTTCAGCCTGAGCGACGGCAGTTCCGAGCAGGGTCAGAGTTAGAGCGAGGGCGCGCATGGGTCTCTCCATTGATGGTGTGTCCGCAAGGTAGCGCCGGAACCGCCCAAAGCCTACCGTTGAGCGTCAGGCGTACTGGACTGGGCGACACAAAGCCCGGACTGTTGCTGGCATGTCCCATTTTATGATGCTGCAATCGGGTTGCTTCGGTTCATGCCTGGAAACATTGACAGCGCCGCTCCCCGTTATGCGAAAAAGCACGCAATATCAATGAGATGCTTAAGTACTGGCGACCCCTGAAGGACTCGAACCCTCAACCTGCTGATTAGAAGTCAGCTGCTCTATCCAGTTGAGCTAAGGGGTCGCTGATATTTCAAAGCCATGCGGCCGATATTTCGTAGTTCTAGACGCATGGCGCCGATTTGCAAGACGGACGTTGCCCATGTGTCGTTGATCGGACTGCCTGAGCCGAGATGATCAGGCACTTCAGGCTGCGCCATCTGGCATCCCTTCAGCAAACCCGTTCGGCGGTTTGGCTCCAACCGGGAAACACCTGACAAACTTGCCACATTTTGACCGCAGATGCGCTCTAGCCCTGCGCTGTTGATCGAATTCCAGAGGCGGAAATGCAGAAATCGACGGTAAGATCGGGGTTGGTTGTGATCCTGCCGCTTCTTCTCGGCGGAGCGCCAATTCTGTCTGCTTTGGGCTTTTTTGCGTTCACAGACATCTCGAACGCGGCTTCAAACGACCCGTTCCGCTTCAATATCCTTTTTCAGGTGGCCGTATTGCTTGGGGCCATGCTGCTGGGGTTTTCCAGCAATGAGATGCCGCGCAACCAGTCGCTTGCATATATTTTGCTGGTCGTGTTTCTCGGGTCCGCCGTATTGGGCCTTGCATTGACATCCATCGACCCGGCTTTCGGCGTATTGAGCCTGACATTCAGACTTTTCAACCTGCCACTGGCCCTTCTGCTGATCTTCCTGATCTCCAGGTTGGAGCCGACATTCTCCGCCCGGCTGCTCTTTGCCCTTGTGATCGGCTTTTCGCTCCATGCGATCCTGATTGTCGCCACGACCCCGTTCATGCCGCCCGAGCCGCATTATCTGTTCCTCAATGGTCCGCCCGGCATCTTTCAGGTCCGGCTTTGGGGAATGGTGCTGGTCGGCGTCATCGGAGCGGGTATCGGGCTGACATTGCAAAGCCAGGGGCGGGAACGCGCGCTGCTGTGGATGGCGCTGATCCTGCTGACAGCGGCGATGTTCTGGTCCGGGACACGCGCCAGCGTGCTGTCCCTGCCCGGCTCCGCGATCTTTGGTCTGCTGGTGCTGCCAAGGGTCACGACGAAGCTTTTGCCGGTCATGATCGGAACTTTCATAGCGGGCGCGGGGCTCAGCCTTTTGCTTGAAGCCCCCGCTCCGTCCTGGGGTATGCTGAACTCATATGTCGAGACCGTTACGGCCAGCGGAGCAGACGCATTGAGTGCGGGCCGCATAAGCCTGTGGAAAGAAACTGTCCGGCTCATTTCCGAGGCGCCGCTTTTTGGCCACGGCTTCGATCACTTCCGCTGGCTTGACCAGGCATCCGAGACCAATTTCGTCCATCCCCACAACAGCCCATTGCATATTCTGGTTTCATTCGGGCTGATCGGTGGGACAGCGTTGATTTTGCTGATACTGATGTTCTGGATACAGAGCATTCGCAATGTCCGGAGCAATCCGAGCCCGGTCATGACAGGAGCCTTTTTCGGATTGAACGGCCTGCTGATCTTCTCCCTTGTCGATGCGGTGTTCTATCATGTGGACACGCTGATCCTTCTTGCGGTCTTCTTCGCGATCCTTCTGGCCAATCCCCCTTATCGGCAGCATGAGCAGGGCTAGGGCATCCATCATACCTATGGCGCTCGCGCTCAGCTTTGGCGGCGCACCCCTGATTGCAGCCATCTGGTTCTATGCAGGCACCGACTGGTCGGAACTCGCATCTCGTCTGCCCCGGCGGGCCACCTGGATCTTCGTCGGGACCGTCTTTTTCGCTGCAGTAGTGGTCGCGAGACGCGGAGTACCGAGATTTTCCCTTGATCGGACCACTGGCATTCTTGGGCTGATCTTTATAGCCGCCGCCCTTGTGGGGCTGATGCGCAACACCATTGATCCGCAGATCGCGCTCTACAGTTTCCTGCCCAAGGCCCTGCATCTGGCAGCCGGCATACCGCTATTGTTTGTCCTCGGTGTCGAAGACAGACGGTTGCCGCGGATGCTGATTGTAGGCTTTCTGGTGGGTCTGGGGATGCATGCTGTCCTGACACTGGGGTTCATCGACGCGCTTGCGCAGCACGAGGGGCACAACCTTGTTTTCAGTCCGCCGGGGATGTTTCACATCCGGGCCTGGGGCATGTTGCTGACTTGTGGTGTCGCCTGCGGGTTGGGCCTTTGCCTCGATATGTCCGGGTCCTCGCGCTGGCTTCTGATCGTCATGCTGGCCTGCCTTTCGGCTTTGATGTTCTGTACCGGAACGCGGGCGGCACCGATTGCTCTGCTTGCCAGTGCTGCCTTCTCCGCGATGCTCTTTCGGCAAGCGGACCTGCGCTGGTTCATGCTGGCCTGCGGCGTGATCGTTGCGGGTGCCGCCCTCTCGCTGACGCTGCCGGTGCCGCATCCCAGCTGGGGCTTGTTCAACTCGGTGGCCGAGAGCACATCGGCTGCCACGCTTGATACCCTGTCCGCAGGTCGTCTTAAACTTTGGCAGCAGACCGTTGAACTGATTTCCCAAAAGCCACTTCTGGGTCACGGCTATCACCAGTTTTCATATCTGCGCGCGCCGCCCTACGAGACATTCACACATCCGCACAACGCTCCGCTCAACTTTCTGCTGTCCTTCGGGCTGATCGGCGGCGGCGCTCTCATTGCCCTCTTGCTGCTGCTTTGGAAACGCGCCATCCGCCGGACCCTCGACGATCCGTCAGCCACGCGGATTGCGGCCTTCACCGCACTGAACGCTTTACTGGCGCTTTCCGTGGTCGGGGGGGTGTTTTTCCGGCTGGAAACCCTGATGGCTCTCGCCGTCTTCTGGTCCATTGCGATCGCAAAGGCCGAGACTGTGGACAGGCTTTGAACCCTCGGCTATAGGCCAGCAGAGCAATTTTCACGGACAGGACCCGCCATGCCCAAGATCAATGGAAACGAAATCCGCCCCGGCAATGTGCTGGAGCACAATGACGGCCTGTGGGTCGCGGTGAAGGTTGGCCATGTGAAACCCGGCAAAGGTGGCGCCTTTGCGCAGGTCGAAATGAAAAACTTGCGCAACGGATCCAAACTCAACGAACGGTTTCGCGCAGCCGACAAGGTCGAGCGGGTCCGGCTGGAGCAGAAAGATCAGCAGTTTCTCTACGAGAATGACGGGATGCTGGTGTTCATGGACACCGAAACATACGAGCAGATCGAACTCCCCGCCGACATCCTCGGCGAGCGGCGGCCGTTCCTTCAGGACGGCATGATGGTGACAATGGAGTATTACGAGGCCGAAGCGCTCAGCGCGACCCTGCCCCAGAAAGTGACCTGCACAATCTCCGAGACCGAGCCTGCTGTGAAGGGCCAGACAGCCGCCAACAGCTTCAAACCGGCGGTTCTGGACAATGGCGTGCGCGTGATGATCCCGCCCTTTGTCGATCAGGGCGAAGCGATCGTGGTGAATACCGAGACGATGGAATACTCCGAACGGGCCTGACCCTTTCAGACGCTCGCCCCCTCTCTCGCGCCTTCCGGGCTGCCCATCAGCGCGCTGCCGACGGGACCGACCGATTGCAGCGCCGGGTCCTTTGCGAGGCATTGATTATAGGCGACATAGACACGCTGGATCTGATGCAGTTCCAGCACGAGAAGCGTTGTGAGCGACATCGTCATTGATCGCCGCCCCCGGGTGTCCTTCTCATCATAAACCTCTGATATCGCGCCCATAATGACCGCCTTCAGGGCACCTGCAACCCAGAGAGGCCAGACCTTGTGGTAGATGAAAAAGAGCGCGATATCCTCCAGCGACGAAAAGAAGTCCTCCTCGAACCGGCCGGCCAGAATGCAGCGCCCGTGCTGGACAAAGAGCTGTCGCAGCCGGTCCATGTCATCGGCCTCGAACTCCCAGGACATCTGTTGAAATTGCATGAGGTTCAGCATGAACTGATCCGGCCAGGACTCGATCCGGCTGGCCAGATGCCGCCTCGCAAGTGCGAATTCCTGTTTGAACTGTTGGTCAAGGCGCAGGGACAGGGTCACACGGTCAATCAACCCGTCATTGCGGATCAACGGTTTGAAATCCCGCCGAAATTCATCAAAACTCATCATGAAATGACCGATTGTCTGCTTTGAAATCGGTTTAACCAACATGATTTAAGAAAGGATTTAGCCGCGCCCCGACGATTGCCCCCGGGGCTGTCGGCTTTTTCAGAGATTGATCCGGTATTTGGCAAAGCCGTCCGCGCCGTCTCCGGCGGGCTCGATCTCCACGCCCTTGACGTCATCGATATGCTCCGCACCTGCCGGGCCGGTCTCGAAGATCACAGATGTATCTCCGAGTTTTGAGAAGGCCCAGTTGGCATCGGCAGACGGGTTGATCGTGCCCTGATCAACGATGTAGCGGACGATCACATCACGGTTGGTGTCAGGCCCAACAAAGATCACGGTCGAGCCGTCAGCACCGGGAAACTTGCCGCCGCCGCCAGCACGGTAGTTGTTGGTTGCCACCACGAATTTCTGATCAGGATCAATGGGTTCGCCTTGATACTTGAGGTTCCTGATACGGTTCGCCGATGCGTTCAGCAACTCTCCCTTGGGATCGTATTTGGACGGTTCCGTCAGGTCGATCTCATAGGTCACCCCGTCAATGACATCGAAATTGTAGCTCGGGAACTCCGGGTTGATCAGCGGGGCGTCGGATGCCCCGGCCTCGACCTGGTTGAAGATGCCCGCCGACCGCTCCAGCCAGTCCTTCACGGTCGCACCGTCAATCAGCACCGCGCGCGTGGTGTTGGGATAGAGGTAGAGGTCGGCGACGTTCTTGATCGCCACGGCACCCGGTTTCACATCCGTGTAGTAATCCGGCCCGCCCCGGCCACCGGCCTTGAAGGGGGCCGCAGCCGACAGGATCGGCAGCCCTTCCCATTCGGTTCCCTTCATCATCTGGCCAATGTACCAAAGCTGCGCCTGACTGACGATCTGCACACTCGGGTCGTCTGCTACCAGCGCAAAATAGGAATGCAGCGCAGCCGAGGTCTCGCCCACCGGACGGCGGATATATTCCAGCGTCTCGGCATGAATATCAGCCACCGAATCGAGAACGCCCTGCTGGCTCTCGACCAGCGGCGTGTTGGTGCGATCTACCCGCTCATAGATCGGGCGCGTGGCGCTTTCGGAGGCAAGGACGCGCCAGTCAGCACCGTCTTTTTCCAGCATCAGATCAATGAGGCCAAGATGGGAGCCCCAGAAACCGCCCATGGCCGCCGGTTTGCCCATCAGGGTTCCGGCCTCCGGGTCGATGCCGTCTGCCGCCTGATACCCACCGCCCGGGAAGACAAGGTGATGGTGGCCGGTCACAATCGCATCAATACCGTCAATGCCAGCGAGATGGAGCGAGGCGTTCTCCATGCCTTCGGTCTCCGCACCGGCTTGAATGCCGGAATGGCTGAGCGCCACGATGATATCGGCCCCTGCCTCTTTCATCTCGGGCACGAAAGCGCGGGCGGCCTGCAGGATGTCGCGGGCATTGGCCTTGCCGTCGAGATGCCGCTGGTCCCAGTTCATGATCTGGGGTGGACAGACGCCGATCAGACCGACTTTTATCGCATGCTCGGCCCCTGCCCCGTCGGTCACCTTCCGGTCGAGGATCACATAAGGCTTGAAGAACAGATCATCCTCGCGCGCAGAGCCCTTGAGGTCCCCACGCACCACATTGGCGCAGACCATCGGGAAATTCGCGCCCGCCGTCGTCTTCATCAGAAAATCGAGGCCGTAGTTGAACTCGTGATTGCCGATGGTGCCTGCATCATAGCCCAGCGTATTCATTGCCGTGATCACGGGATGCATGTCGCCATCCTTCATGCCCCGCTCATAGGCGATATAGTCGCCCATGGGATTGCCCTGAAGAAAATCGCCATTGTCCACCAGAAGCGCATTGCCCGCCTCGGCCCGGATCCCGTCTATGATTGTCGCGGTCCGCGCCAGACCCATCGTGTCCGCCTCGCGGTCGCCGTAGTAGTCGTATGGGTAGACATGCACATGCAGATCCGTCGTCGACATGATCCGCAAATGGGCGCTCCCCGCCTGCGCGCGCGCTGCATATGGATGGAGCGCGATGAAAGCACCTGACATGGCGGTCCCTTTTAAGAACTGACGACGAGAACTGTTCGACACAACCTTAAGCATAGTACAATCTCCGCTATTCTCCAAAAGTTAGAAATCAGGCACCGTTTACGGCTGCTTCACTGATCGTCACAGGGCGTCATGCATTTGTGACACCGCCGGTCGGCCTGATGATCTATGGGGGGTTGGCGGCGCTCGCAGTTGCGCGTAAGACGGGCCGGATTTCACTGATCTTACGGAAACACCCCCATGTCGCAAGCCTCTGCCAATCTCAATATCATGATCAAGGCTGCGCGCAAAGCGGCACGTGGGCTGATCCGCGACTTCAACGAGGTTGAGAACCTTCAGGTGTCCTCCAAGGGTCCGGGTGATTTCGTGAGCAAGGCGGACCGCAAGGCCGAGGAGATCATCAAGACCGAACTGACCGAGGCGCGCCCCACCTACGGCTATCTTGGCGAGGAAACCGGAGAGACCAAGGGCGAGGACCCGACCCGCCGCTGGATCGTGGATCCGCTGGACGGCACCACCAACTATCTGCACGGGATGCCCCACTGGGCGGTCTCGATCGCATTGGAGCACAAGGGCAAGATCGTCGCCGCCGTGATCTATGATCCGGTCAAGGACGAGATGTTCACATCCGAGAAGGGCCAGGGCGCCTGGCTGAATGATCGCCGCATCCGGGTCTCGGCCCGTCGTGACTTGATCGAGATGGTGTTCTCAACCGGCGTGCCCTTTGCCAACAATCCCGATCTGCCACAGGTCCTGCAGCAGATCGCCCGGATTTCACCGCATTGTGCCGGTCTGCGCCGCTGGGGGGCTGCATCGCTCGATCTGGCCTATGTCGCAGCCGGTCGGTTTGACGGATTCTGGGAGCTGGGGCTGAAGCCCTGGGACATGGCAGCAGGCCTGTTGCTGGCCACCGAGGCCGGCGCGCTGGTCGAGGCGTGGGATGAGAGCGAGGACATCCTCTCAGCCCCCGGCCTGATCGTGGCCAATGAGCCGGTTTTCGAGCGCTTCGCCGGCATCATCCGCGGCACCTGATGCCTCAGAGGCGGGTCAGCCTCGCGTCACCTGCCATCATCTCATCCCCTGCCCTGTCAAAACGCAGGTAAGCCAAGGCCGCCGTCTTGCCGACAGTTGTGATCTGACCTGCAATCTTGCCGTCCGAGACGATATCCGTACCGGGCTCGGGCCGCGCATCGGGAAACTCAACTCTGGCCAGGCCCTTTTTGAGCTCGGTCTTGTGTTTCATGCGGGCGGTCACCTCCTGACCGACATAGCACCCCTTCCTGAAATCGACCCCGTTCAGGCGCTCAAACCCCTGTTCGAGGATGTAGCTGTCATTGGGGATCAGTTCGCACCCGGCCTCCGGGATGAGATGCGCGACCCGCCGCTCCTGCCAGTCCTCCAGCGGCAGAACGGGGGCATCGCCGACGGCCTTGTAGGCCCGCCATCCAAGTTCGGGATGTCGTGGATCGGAGAACGCGCCATCGGGCGGCGTATCGAAGCCGATGATCACCGAAAGCTCTGTCTCGGCAATCCGCACATCCGCGCGCAGCTTGTACATGGACAGGCGCTGGATCAGTCCGGCAGACTGCCCGGCTGACACGTCGAGCAGGATGGCATCCCCCTCATCGCACATCAGGAAATCAGCCAGATATTTCCCCTGCGGTGTGAGCAGCGCGGCATAGATCAGCCCGTCCTTCATCCCCGCCAGATCGTTTGTGACCAGATCCTGAAGGAATTTCCGGGCGTCTTCGCCTGACACCCTCAGAACCTTGCGGTCTGGGAAAACGGACCCTGCTTTCATTTGCCTCTCCTGCGCCGATGGGTCAGATATAGGAGCGCCGGACGCCCAAGGAAACCACCTGATCCATGCCTGCCCCTCTGACCGTTGTGATCCCGACCCTGAATGCGACGACAACGCTGGGGTCTTGCGTCGCATCCCTCATCGAAGGTGTCTCGGAAGGGCTGATCGCGGAACTGGTGCTCAGCGATGGCGGCTCGACAGACGATATCGCGATTTTGGCCGAGGATCTGGGGGCGAAAGTGCTGACCGGCACCCCCGGGCGAGGCTGTCAGCTTGCTCGCGGGGCCGAGGCAGCAAAGAGCCCCTGGCTTCTGTTCCTCCACTCCGACACCGTCCTGTCCGACGGCTGGGTAAAGACCGTTCTGACCCATATCACCGATCACCCGGACCGCGCCGGGTATGGTCGCCTGCGCTTTGCGGAACAGGGCCTGATGGCGCGGATCACCGCTGGCTGGGCCAATCTGCGAAGCGGTGTCCTGGGATTGCCCTATGGCGATCAGGGGCTGTTGATTTCTCGACAGCTTTATAACGCGTGTGGCGGCTATCCCGATCAGCCGCTGATGGAAGATGTTGCAATCGCGCGGCGGTTGCGTGGACGACTGCGCCCGCTGGGGTTTGTTGCCACCACCTCGGGCGAGAGATACACGCGCGCGGGATGGATCCGGCAGGGAACCCGCAATCTCGTTACGCTCGGCCTCTACTTTATGGGCCGCAGCGCAGAAGAACTTGCGGAGCGCTATCAGTCGCGAAACTGAAGCCGGTAGAGATCGGCGTAAAGCGCGCCTCTGGCCAGCAGTTCCTCATGGGTTCCCTGTTCCATGATGCGCCCGTCCTCCATCACCACGATCATGTCCGCATCGAGGATTGTCGCGAGCCGGTGAGCAATCACCAGCGTCGTGCGCCCCTCCGACAGCCTGTCGAGAGCAGCACGAATGGAGGCCTCGCTATGCGCATCAAGCGCCGATGTCGGCTCGTCCAGCAGCAGCACGGGCGCGTCGCGCAAGATGGCGCGGGCAATGGAAAGCCGTTGCCGTTCCCCCCCCGAGAACGTGCCTTCTGTCGGGGAGATCATCGTGTCAAAGCCTTCCGGGAGGGCTGTGATAAAGTCCGTCGCCGCAGCCGCCTCGGCGGCGGCCTCGATCTCGTCCCGGTTCGCATCTGGACGCCCGAAACCGATATTGTCGGCCACCGTACCGCTCAGCAAAACCGAATCCTGCCCCACCACTGCGATCTGGTTTCGCAAGGCTGCCATCCTGATCTGCCGGATATCGGTCCCGTCAAGCCGGATCGCCCCGGAACTGGGGTCATAGAGCCGCGGGATCAGGTTGAAGAGGCTGGACTTGCCCGCGCCGGAGCGTCCCACGAAGGCCACCTTGCTGCCCGCCGGAACATCAAGCGAGATGTCCGACAGCGCCGCATGCCCGTCGGGATACAGAAAGGAGACATCCTCAAAGCTCAGCGCGCCTGTCACGGTGCCAAGCTCCTCCGGATCGTTCGCGTCAAGAATGATGTTTTGCGCATCGAACAGAGAATAGATCCGTTCCAGCGCCGCACGACCCTGTTGGGTGGTTGCGTAAACGCCGCCCAGCCTGCGAACCGGGCTTGAGACAATCCCCAGACCGGTCAAAAGCGCCATGAAGTCGGCCAGCGTGGTGGCACCGTCAAGCATCCGCCATCCCATCGCAAAGAGCAGAACGGCCACAGCCCAGCCTGCGAGTAACTCCATCACCGGCGACACGCGCGCCTTCCAGTTCGCAGCCTTGAGGTTGAGCATGAAGAGCTGCTCGAAAATCCCGTTGGCATAGCGTGAGAGCGGCCTTTCCAACTGATAGGTGCGTGCCATACGAATGCCCGACAACCCCTCGCTGACCTGCGAGGTCATCGCCGCGACGCTTGCCTGCGTGCGGCGCGACAGAACCTTGACGCGCCGCCCGATGATCAGCATCGGGAACAGCGCCATGGCGAAAACCACGATCAGGATCAGGGTCATCTTCCAGTCGATTGTCAGCATGACGATGAAGGTGGCTATGACGATCAGACAGGCCGTGAGGCCTGATATGATCTCCTTGGTCGCCATGCTCACCATGCGGATATCCGACGAAAACCGCGTCGCCAATGCAGCGGGAGGCTCGGAGGCCAGACGTGTGAGATCGGCTTCGATCAGCGTGTCATACATCCGGCTTTGCAAGGCCACATCAATGCGTCCCGTGACCCGGTTGGTGATGCTGATCTGAAAATACTGGGCCGCTCCTTTCAGGGTCGTCAGAGCAATCACCATCGCAGGCCCCCAGTACATCACCGAGGTCGAACTTGTCTCAAATCCATTGATAACCAACTGGATCGCCTTGGAATATGCCGCCGACGTAGCGGCCACGATCACCATGAAGAACAGCGACACCGAGAGCGCCTTCCAGTGGGCGCGCGCGCAGTCACGCCACAGGCGGCGATAGGCTCCAAAAGTCGTTTCAGTCTCGTCTCGCATCATCCAGCGCCTATCATGTGGCATCGAAAAGGCCAATTACAGTTTACCCTCACGAAAGCTTCGACTACGCCTAGGGCAATTGATGCATTTATCAGGACCATCGCCCATGTCTCTTGCATTCGGTCGCCATGCCATGTCGATCCCCGGCCCTTCCGTGATCCCCGACCGGGTTCTGCAGGCCATGCATATCCCGGCGCCGAACATATATGAGGGCAAGCTGGTGGATTTAACCCATTCCCTTCTGCCGGATCTCAAAAAGATGGCGCGCACGGAAGGGGATGTCGCGATCTATATCTCAAATGGCCACGGCGCATGGGAGGCCTCTCTGGCCAACACGCTTGAGGCCGGGGACCGGGTACTCGTGCTCTATACGGGCCGTTTCGGGCGTGGCTGGGCCGAGATGGCCATGAGCCTGGGCGTTGACGTGCAGAGCATGGATTTCGGCACCGCCCTGCCGGTCGATGCCGAGGCTGTGGCGGAGACACTTCGGGCCGATACGGATCACAGCATCAAGGCCGTTCTGACGGTGCATACCGACACGGCCAGTTCTGTTCGCAACGACATTCCCGCTCTCCGGGCGGCAATGACCGAGGCCGGACACCCCGCCCTTCTGATGGTGGACTGCATCGCGTCGCTGGCTTGCGAGCCGTTCGAGATGGATGACTGGGGTGTCGATGTCATGGTCGCGGGCTGTCAGAAGGGGCTGATGACACCGCCCGGTCTCGGGTTTGTCTTCCTCAACGAGAAGGCGAAGGCCGCACGCAACAGGCTGACCCGTGTGTCGGGGTATTGGGACTGGGTGCCGCGCATTCAACCCAATCTCTACTATCAGTTCTTCGGTGGCACGGCTCCCACGCATCACCTCTTTGGTCTGCGCGAAGCCCTGACAATGCTGCTGGAGGAAGAAGGGCTGGAGGCCGTCTGGTCCCGCCACGCGCTCTTTGCCCGCACCATCTGGGCTGCGATCGACACATGGGCGGAGGGCGGCAATCTGAGCTGCAATGTGGTCGACCCCGCGCACCGCTCCATTGCCGTTACCTCCGTACAGACCGGCGAGGACGAGGCCGGACGGCTGAGGCGCTGGTGCGAGGACGAGGCGGGGCTGACGCTTGGCATCGGGCTGGGGCTGGAAGCGCCCGACAGCCATCCCGGCGACAGCCTCTTTCGGATCGGCCATATGGGACACCTCAGCCCGCCGATGATCCTGGGCACGCTGGGCACGATTGACGCGGGCCTCAAGACGCTTGGGATCAGCCACGGAAACGGGGCGGTCGAGGCGGCCATAAGGACATTGAGCGCTGGCTGAGACGGGGAGATGCCCGCCACTTCTCCCCTTATCGGCAAAGCCACCTATATCTATATCTGACCTCTGAGAGACGGAGCCGCCCATGTTCATGAACGCCACCACCCCGCGGGAGGCCGCCCGGGCCGAACTGGAAGCCACCTATGACCTCGCGCCGTCACTGGCGCTAGCGCGGGAGACCGCCGATATCTACGAGACCGTGAAATCGGTCATTCCCGAGCCTGACTGGGCGATGCACGCGCCCTACATCGCTGCGATCAACCGCCTGAAGGCCGAGAAAGACGCGGTGATCCTGGCGCATAACTACATGACGCCCGAGATATTCCACGGCATATCGGATGTGCGCGGCGACAGCCTGCAACTGGCGATCGCAGCAACCGAGGTCAGCCAGCAGACCATCGTGCAATGCGGTGTGCATTTCATGGCCGAGACCTCGAAAATCCTGAACCCCGAAAAGACCGTGCTGATCCCCGACAGCCGGGCCGGATGCTCGCTCGCCTCCTCGATCAAGCCTGCGGATATCGCGAAGATGCGTGCCGACTATCCCGGGGCGGAGGTCGTCTCGTACGTGAACACGACAGCCGAGATCAAGGCCGTCTCGGACATCTGCTGCACGTCATCGAACGCACTTGAGATCGTCGAGAGCCGCGAAGGCGACACCGTGATCATGACGCCGGACGGCTATCTGGCGCAGAATGTCGCCAAGGAAAGCCGCAAACGGGTGGTCTATTGGGAAGGCGCCTGCATCGTTCATGAGCAGTTTACCGCCGAAGAATTGCGGCAATTTCGGGAAGATTACCCCGGTATCACCATAATTGCGCACCCCGAATGCCCGCCGAATGTGATCGCAGAGGCCGATTTTTCAGGCTCTACGGCAGCAATGATTGGCTGGGTGAAGAAAAACCGGCCTGAAAAGGTCGTCATGGTGACCGAATGTTCCATGTCCGACAATGTCGCCGCAGAATTGCCGGAAACGAATTTTATACGACCATGCAATATATGTCCTCATATGAAGAGAATCACTTTGGAGAACATCCTTTGGTCACTTCATTCTGGGGGCGAGAAAGTAGAAGTCGCGGATCACCTGCTGGAACCTGCGCGAAGGGCTGTCGAACGCATGATTGCGATCAATCGGCAGGACTGAAGGTTTCCGGCAAGAGCCGCCCTTGGTCGGGACGATTGAATTGAGATCCTGTTTTTATGTCTTTGCTCTGATGCTGGCGCTGTTCGTCGCCGGTTTCTCTGCCGTTGCAGAGGCCTGTCAGGTGACCGCCCTGTCGTCGCGCCATAACACGCCGATCAACGTCAACCGCCCCAACAATCGGCTCTTCAACGAGGTGGTTCTGCACTACACCAATATTGAGCGCTGCCGCAGGGGCAAAGCCCCCTTCCGCTCGGACGCGAAACTCGCCGGGATGGCTTCGGGCCATTCAAAGGGCATGGGGCAGACCGGCGTTTTCTCGCACAGGGTTCCCAAGCGCGGGTACGAGACCATGCGCGACCGCCTCGACAAGGCGCGGGTGCGCTGGCGCACCGTGGCCGAGAACATCGCCAAGAACTATGTCTACGCCATCAACCGGCGGCCGATCATGGCCAAGGTCAATGGCCCGTGCCAGTTCCGCTACACCAACGGTCAGCCGGTGCCGAAGCACACCTATGCCTCGCTGGGCAAAGCCGCCGTGGCGCAGTGGATGGGTTCATCCGGCCACCGCAAGAACATCCTGAACGGCCGGTTCAACCGGATGGGTGCGGGCATGTTCGTCAACCCGCGAACGTCCACCTGTGGCGATGTCTTTCTGACCCAGAATTTCGCGGACTGAACCGGCCCTTGCCTCGCTCCTGGCAGCGAGGTAGCAAAGGCTCCTGACGTGAAGGGGGCTCGGGCATGACATCGGCAAACTCGGTCATCTATACCGGCGGCACTCTCATTGTCGGGGCTGGCCTCGCGGGCCTTTTCACGGCGTTGAAGCTTTCACCGGTTCCCTGCACGGTGTTGTCGCCCTCGCCGCTGGGGGATGGAGCCTCATCCGCCTGGGCGCAAGGCGGTGTCGCAGCAGCCCTGGCAGAGGACGACCGGCCCGAATTTCATGCTCAGGATACGATTGTTGCCGGTGCCGGAACCGTCGATGCAGAGACCGCAAGCGCGGTTACCACAGAAGCCGCGGCCCGGATCGATGATCTTCTGCGTTTCGGAACGCCGTTCGACAGGGGCGAGGACGGAAAACTGCTTCAATCGCGCGAGGCGGCACATTCGCATAACCGTGTGGTCCGGGTCTCGGGCGACCGGGCGGGGCGTGCCATCATGGACGCCCTGATTGCCGAGGTCCGCAGGATGCCCTCGATCAGGGTTGTCGAAGGCATTCTGGTCGATGATATCGCCGTGGAGGACGGTCGCGTGGTGGGCGTCTTCGCGCGGCAGATCACTGACGCATATGCGCAACCGATTTACTATCGTGCCCGGGCAACGGTGCTCGCAACCGGCGGGCTGGGCGGGCTCTATGCGATCTCCACCAATCCTTCAAAGGTGCGCGGCCAGGGTCTCGGAATGGCTGCCAGGGCCGGTGCGATCATCGCCGATGCCGAATTTGTCCAGTTCCATCCCACCGGCATCGCCGTCGACCGGACGCCCTGCCCGCTTGCGACCGAGGCCCTGCGCGGCGAAGGGGCGACGCTGATCGACGAGACAGGCCATCGCTTTGTCTTTGATGCCCATCCCGACGGCGAACTCGCACCGCGTGACATCGTGGCCCGTGCGATCTTTCGCAAGATCCAGAGCGGCGGGAAGGCCTATCTCGACACCCGGGACGCAATCGGTGCCCATATCGAAACCGAGTTCCCCACGGTTTTCGGATACTGCAAGGAGGCTGGCATCGATCCTGTCAGGCATCCGATCCCGGTCCAGCCGGCCCAGCATTTTCACATGGGCGGTGTGAAGGTCGATGCATGGGGCCGCAGTTCCCTGCCCGGTCTCTGGGTCTGTGGCGAAGCGGCATCCTCGGGCCTGCACGGCGCCAATCGGCTGGCCTCGAACTCGCTGCTGGAAGCGGTGGTGTTTGCGGCCCGGATCGCGAACGATATCACAGGTCTTGAAAGCTCTGTCTCCGCCCTGCCCGCGCCCGAGCCTTCACCGGGTGGGGCCGATGGGCCCGATCGCCTCGCCCCGGCGGAACCGGTTGCGCAACTCTGTCAGATCATGAGCACCCATGTCGGTGTCGAGCGGAACGCAGCGGGACTGAAGCAAGCTCTGGCGGAAATCGCCCGGCTGGAACATCAGTATGCCCCCTGCTCGCGCGCATTTCTGAACATGACGACCGCCGCGACGCTGGTGGCGTCCTCTGCCCTCCTGCGCTCGGAGAGCCGCGGCGGACATCACAGATCGGATTTTCCGGATACAGACCCCGCGCAGCAAAGACGCAGCGAGATCACGCTTGAGGGGGCTCTGGCGCTCCGGGCCTAATTGCGCGCGACCTTCTGGGGCAGACGATAGAAGATATGCACCCCGATATCGGCGGTCTTTTCCAGCCGACGCGACCAGCTGGGCTTGACGGCCTGCGTGTGATAATGCGTCGCCCCGTCGGTCAGAATGCGGTCGCGACCATCGATCATGATCCGCGCAATCTTCGCAACCCGGTCATAGGCCTTCGGCTCGTGGATCACTTCCTTGCGGCCATCACATTTGAACGAGAACTGGCAGCGATGAAGACGATGCTCGCCCTGGGTCACGACACCACAGATCGAGTTAGGATACTTGCGGCTGTCAACGCGGTTGAGAATGACTTCAGCCACCGCAATCTGCCCGACAAGGGTTTCCCCACGCGCCTCGAAATAAAGCGCTTCCGACAGACACTCCCACTCCGCGCCACCGGCTGCCGCGGGCATCGCGTCCAGACCATGGACATCAAATCCGAACTGCCGCGGACGCTCCGTGTCGAGAGCAACCGGGCCTGACTGGCTGTCGGTCGCCATCGCATAGGCCCGGAAATCCTCGAACTCATGGGCAGATACGGGTGTCGGGTTCGACAGACCGACCACGCGGGACATGCGTGGCGCGCTTGATGCGAGTGCTGCTGGACGAGCCAGCGCATTCGGCAAGGACATGGCCGCGCGGTCATTCATCGAATGGGAAACCGCCTGCTCCTGGGTCAGAACCGAATGGACCTGGGCGAGAACGGCAGCATCAATTGACCGGTCAGTGAGAACCGTCGGACTTTCCGGGACCGGAGCGGCGGCGGACACGACGGTCAACCCCAGCGCCAGACACATGGTCTGTGATGTTCTTGTGGCAGCACCACAAGCCCGACGAAAACCAGTCATGGCTTCGCACCCTCTCGACTATTACCTGCCAGCACCCAGGCAAGGTGCCGGACCCCCATAAGGCACGCCAAAAACGTGCTTAGGAACGGGTATATGGCAATCGGGATACGTTCTGTCCACGAAAAACTGGTGCCGAGGGACGAGACGCCGCATGCTGCAAGCCCTTGGCAAAACAAGAATACTCTCATGATGTCAATGCGGTTCGATAATTTCGTAAAGTGCTTTCTCAGCGGTTCATTTGTTGTAAACGATTTTGTGTTCAGGCTGACAAGCACATCAGATTCAACCGATTTTCCGAATCATTCGGCTGCCGCACGGGTCTCGCTTTTTGCCCGCTGCGACAGGAGAGACGCCTGCGCCGCCGCCAGCCGCGCAATCGGCACGCGATAGGGTGAACAGGAGACATAGTCGAAATCGGCGATTTTGCAGAAGCGGATGGAGGCCGGGTCGCCACCATGCTCACCGCAAAGGCCGAGCGTGATGTCCGGGTTGACCTCACGCGCCCTTCGGGCGGCCAGCAAGACCAGTTCCCCCACGCCTTCCAGATCGAGCGTGTGGAAAGGATCCTCGGCAAAGACACCAAGATTGACATAGTCGCGCATGAACCGTCCGGCATCATCACGGCTGAGCCCATAGGTCATCTGTGTCAGATCATTCGTCCCGAAACTGAGAAACGCGCTGGAACGGGCCAGATCGCCCGCACGCAGTGCGCCGCGCGGCGTCTCGATCATCACACCGATCTTGTACGCGAAATTGCAGCCGCTGCTGTCCCGGATCTCGGTCGCGATCTGGTCAACCCGCAGCTTCACCAGTTCCGCCTCGCGATTGGCCGAGACCAGCGGGATCATGATTTCCGGCGTCACCAGATCGCCGCCCGATCGGGCAATCTCGACAATCGCCTCGAAAATCGCCCGGATCTGCATGTCATAGATCTCGGGCATGGTGATGCCGAGCCGGACGCCGCGTTTGCCGAGCATCGGATTGAACTCGCGCAGATCTTCCGCCCGCGCGATCACCTGCTCGACCGGAATGTCCATGGCCTTGGCCACAAGCCCCATCTCGTCCTTTGAGTGCGGCAGGAACTCGTGCAGCGGCGGGTCAAGTAGGCGAATGGTAACCGGCATGCCTTCCATGATCCGGAACAGCTCGGAGAAGTTCTCGCGCTGCATCGGCAAAAGCCGGTCGAGGGCCGCTTTCCGACTGGTCTCGTCTTCGGCCAGAATGACCTCACGCATGGCGGTGATGCGATCCCCTTCGAAGAACATGTGCTCGGTCCGGCAGAGCCCGATCCCGTCCACGTTGAAATCGCGTGCAACCTGCGCATCCGACGGCGTGTCAGCATTGGCCCGGACACCGATGCTGCGCACCTCATCAGCCCAGTTCATCAGAACCGTATAGGCCCCGGTGAGTTCAGGCTGGATCGTCCGCGGTGCGCCGTTCAGTGCATGCCCGGCGGTGCCGTCAACGGTCACCACATCGCCTTCGTGGAACACCCGCCCATCGGCAGATTTCAGTGTCTTTTCAACAGGGTTGAGGCGCAGATCGGATGCACCCACGACACATGGCAGCCCCAGTCCGCGGGCAATCACCGCAGCGTGGCTTGTCATGCCACCGCGCACGGTCAGCACGCCCGAAGCCGCATGCATGCCCCTGATATCCTCGGGGCTTGTCTCCGTGCGCACCAGAATTGTCGTCTCGCCCTGCGCGTGGCTGGCCATCGCCGCCTCGGGCGAGAAAACGATCTTGCCGGTTGCGGCACCGGGGCTCGCGGCGAGTCCGTTGCCGAACACATCGCGCCTTGCGTTCGGATCGATCTGGGGGTGCAGGCTTTCGATCAGGTTCTGCGGCTCAACGCGCAAAATCGCGTCTTCCCGGCTGATCGCGCCATCCTCCGCCAAGTCTATCGCGATCCGCACCGACGCGCGGGCTGACCGGCGCGCGGGCGCCAGATCAAGCACCGAGGGCCGTCCGTTCTCGATGGTGAAAGCCATCTGAAAGCTGTCGCCAAGCGCCCGCCTGATCTTGTCATGATCCTGCTGCAAGGCCTTCAAGGCATCGGGTGCAATCTCTTCGAGAGACGGAAGAACCTGCCCGGCCCCCTCACGCTCGGCGATGGTGGCCAGATGCGGCGTCCGCGCGCCGGTAACCGCATCCTGGCCTTGAGCATCGGGCAGATAGCGCCCGCTGATCCGGCCCTGACCGCTGCCCTGATCGACGAACTGGATCAGTCCCGCACCGTTGCCATCCCCCAGCCCGAACGCCATGGCCTGGACGATCAGCCCCAGCCGGGCGTCCTCTGGCGCACCCTTTGCCCGCCTCAGAATCCGCGCCGTCGGTTTGTTCCAGGCCCGCGTCATGGCGCGCAGGCAATTGACCAGCTGCTCACCGGCATCCTGCGGAAAGGGCTGGCCGACCTCGTCGGCATAGAATGCCATCGAGGTTTCAACCAGGGTTTCAAGAGCTGCCGCATCCAGCGTCGGCGAAAGCTTCAACTGATCGTAGTAGAGGTTCTCGAAATCCTCCGGGTCGAGCCCTTCGACACGGACGCCGTAGGTCTTGATGAAGCGACGGTATATCTCCAGCGCACCTTGCCGTCCGATCTTCTTTTCCAGAACGGTCAGGTTTTGGTCCGTCAGCCCGACATTCATGATGGCCGGCACGCCGCCCCAGGCGGCCTGTCCGGCAGAGGCCCGGATCGACAGAAATTCCGACGGCAGATCGAAGGTAGGAATAATTCCCGATTGCGCAAATTTCTCAACGAAATCAAAGGAGAGGGCAAGACCATCGGGAACCGGAACACCGAGGTCGCGAACGCGTGCCAGACGGACCGATCGCGCGCCGAAATCGTCTTCGGACCCGTCAAAGGCGCTGAGGCGCTGAATACCCGGTATCGCCGCCAAGCTGAAAAACCCTCCTTTGCGTGCGGTGCAGCATAGGCGGGATTCTCGCAAAGGCAATCAGTCCTTTTGGCGCCCTCAGCCCTCGATTTCGCTGAAGATCGCCACCCGGTTCATGGTCACGCGGATGCGGTTCAGCAGGCAGAGCCGGTTGCGACGCACAATCGCACTGTCCGCATTCACGGTCACCTTGTCGAAGAACGTATCAATCGGCGCGCGCAGGCTGGCAAGCGCGGTCATAGCGGCAGCGAAATCCTCGGCCTCCAGCGCGGGCGCGATCGTCGCCTCGACCTGATCGAGTGCCGTAAAGATGTCGGTTTCGGCCTCACCTTCACTCAGCTTCGGATCGGGGTCGAGTTCATAGGACACGCCGTCCTTCTTCTCCTCGACATTGAGGATATTGTTGGCCCGCTTGTACCCGCTGAGCAGGTTCGCCCCGTCCTCGGTATCAAGGAAGGCCTGAAGGGCACGAGTGCGGTTCGCCAGCAGAACGAGATCGTCGTTCTGCGGCATCGGCAGGCAGGCGTCGATCACGTCATGGCGGATACCGTCCGAGCGAAGATGAACCTTGAGGCGTTCATGGAGGAAGGCAAGGAGGTCGCCGACCTCATTTCCCCCAAAACCACAACGTTGGATAACTACTCGGCGTCCTGCTTTAGTTAGTTCTTTAAGATCAAATTTATTTGAGAGTAGTTTGTATGAGCCAACTTCTAGAGTCTTTTCACCCTCCTTAGCGAAAGCAATAGTATCCGGAATCAAAGTAGCTGAATAATTAAGTAATAACTGACGAAGGCGGATACGCTTTTTGCCTTGCTCCATTATCCGAATAACCCCCAACGCCGCCCGCCGCAGCGCAAACGGATCCTTACTGCCTGTGGGTTTCTCGTCAATCGCCCAGAACCCGGTCAGCGTGTCGATCTTGTCAGCCAGCGCCACAGCAACTGACACCGGCTCGGTCGGCACGTCGTCGGACGGCCCCAGAGGAGCATAGTGGGTCTGGGCCGCCTCGGCGACCGCGTCGCTCAAGCCCTGCACCTTGGCATAGTAGCGGCCCATGACGCCCTGCAATTCGGGGAACTCATAGACCATCTCGGAGGCCAGATCGGCCTTGGCGACGCGGGCCGCCTGCGCGGCCTCGTCCGCATCGGCACCCACCCGCGGTGCGATCTCGCGGGCGAGGCTTGCGATCCGGTCAATCCGCTCCGCCTGGGTGCCGAGCTTGGCGTGGAACGTCACGTTTTCCAGCGGCTTCGCCATGCCCTCCAGCCCGACCGACCTAATCGTGCGCAGGTCATTCTCCCAGAAGAACTTGGCGTCTGACAGCCGCGCGGCCAGCACCTTGGAGTTGCCAGCCAGGATCGTAGCCCCGTTATCAGCCGTCTCGCGGTTGGCAACCGTCACATATCTCTCGATCCGGCCCGTCTTCGGATTGCGCACGGAGAAGAATTTCTGATGCTCGCGCATCGAGGTCTGCAGCACCTCCGGCGGCAAGTCGAGGAAATCCGCGCCGATATCGCCCATCAGCACGACAGGCCATTCGACCAGCCCGGCGACCTCGGCCAGAAGTCCTTTGTCCTCAACCACTTCAAGGCCCTGAGCGAAGGCCATGTTGGTTGCGTCCGCCCAGATCGTCTCGGCGCGCGCGCCTGCGTCCAGCACTACATGTGCGCGGCCCAGCTTCTGCTGATAATCCTCGAATGAGGTCACACGCAGCTGCGCGGGCGCCATGAAACGGTGGCCATGGGTCGTGTCGGACGCGGAGATGCCTGCAATCTCGAACGGCACCACGCTGGCGCCTGCCTCATCGCTGAGCACGCAAAGGATCGAGTGGAGCGGGCGCACCCAGCGCAGGCTCCCTGCCCCCCAGCGCATCGACTTGGGCCATGGGAAATTCTGGATGATGCCCGGCATGACCTCGGCGATGATCTCGGAGGCCGTCCGCCCTTCCCGGGTGATCTTCGCGAACCAGACCTGCCCCTTCTTGTCGTCGCGCGCCTCAAGATCATCCTTTGTCAGTCCGGTTGAGCGCAGGAACCCCTCAAGCGCCTTCTCGGGCGCGTCCGTGCGCGGACCCTTGCGTTCTTCGGTCAGGGTCGGGGACATCGCGGTCAGCCCCTCAACCGTCAGGGCGAGCCTGCGCGGGGTTGAGAATGCACCCGCACTCTCATAGGTCAGACCGGCCTCGACCAGCGCGTCGGTGACCAGCCGCTTCAGATCATCGGCGGCCCTGGTCTGCATCCGCGCGGGGATTTCTTCGGAGAAGAGTTCGAGAAGGAGATCAGGCATCACTCGGTCTTGTTGTATTGGCGCCAGAGGAAGGCGCGGCCATCAGGATACACCGCCACATAGCGGAGGATTTCGTAGGTGGACCCGGTTGCGGGCGTCTCGTCGCCTGCGACATACGCAATTGCGGCACCACTGTCGATATCGCGGGTCAGGGCCGCGAAGTCGAAGCACTCGAACCATCGGGGGGCGGCGAGCGGGGTGGCGTCGCTTGCCGCCGGTATGGCCGCAAAGACCTCGGGATTTACCGTGAAGCAGCCCCGGATTTTCAGGGGTGAGGTGCTGGCATCAATGCCCCGATAATCGGTCACGGGCACCGGCTGCCCCTGCAGGTCGATCTGGCTGATCCCCTCCACCCGGTCGTAGAAGGCATAGACCTGCGTGTAGAAGAGAACGGCGCCGAGGACGATGACAAGCCCCAGAAATCCGCCGACAAAAATCCGTCCGGTCATGCGTCCTGCCCGAAGCAGACGACGTTGCCATCCGGGTCGGCAATCTCGATCTCGCGCATCCCGTATTCGGTCACGGTCGGGCCTTTGAAATCCGCTCCCGCCTCGGTGAGGGATTTTGCGATACCGTCCAGATCGGAGCTGTGAAAATAGGCGCGCCAACGGTGGTAGGGGGCTTCCGGCCCTTGCCAGGCCTCCAGAAACACCCGCGCTGCGTCGCGGCGGAATATGCCGAAGCCCACGACCGGATCGCCGGCCTCCTCGGCCACGGAGAAGCCGAGCACCTCGGTCCAGAAAGCCTTGGCACGCTGATAGTCGGAGACGCGCAGGACGGGGATGGAGGATGTGAGGCTCATGCCGCCTGCCCCGCTGCCTCGGTCTGCACGAAGGCATCCGCGCATTGTTTGGCAAGCGCCCGGACCCGGCCTATGTAGGCTTGGCGCTCCGTCACCGAGATCACGCCGCGCGCATCCAGTAGGTTGAAGACATGACTGGCCTTGATGCATTGGTCGTATGCGGGATGGGCCATGACGATGCGTTTGCCGGTCTTCGGGTCCTCGGCAGGCTCGGCAAGGATGCGGGCGCATTCGGCCTCGGCATCCTCAAAGTGCTTGAGCAGCGTGTCTGTGTCGGCCACATCGAAATTCCAGCGGCTGTATTCCTGCTCGGTCTGGCGAAAGATGTCGCCATAGCTCAGCGGAATGGGCGATTGCGGGTCGTTGAACGGCATGTCCATGACGTGATCGACGCCGAGTATATACATCGCCAGACGCTCCAGCCCGTAGGTCAGCTCGCCCGAAACCGGTTTGCAATCATAGCCGCCGACCTGCTGGAAATAGGTGAACTGGCTGACCTCCATCCCGTCGCACCAGACCTCCCAGCCGAGACCCCAGGCCCCCAGCGTCGGGCTCTCCCAGTCATCCTCGACAAAGCGGATATCATGCAGGTCCATGTCCACGCCGATTGCCTCGAGCGAGCCGAGATAGAGCGCCTGAAGGTCGGGTGGCGAGGGTTTGATGATCACCTGATACTGGTAGTAGTGCTGAAGACGGTTGGGGTTCTCGCCATAGCGCCCGTCGGTCGGGCGGCGCGAGGGCTGGACATAGGCCGCGGCCCAGGCAGTTGACCCCAGCGCACGCAATGTCGTCGCGGGATGGAAGGTCCCGGCGCCCACTTCCATGTCATAGGGTTGGAGGATGGCACAGCCACGCGCACTCCAATAGGTCTGAAGGCGCAGAATGATTTCCTGAAAGCTGCGGGGCGCGTTGGTCTGGGCCATGACATCCTCTGAAGAACCGGCGATTGCGCCTGTCTTATGCAGAGCCTGTCACAGCGTCAATCACTGATCAGAAAAGGCCGGTGGCAGCGCGTTTCAGTTGCGATAGTGATCGCGCGTTTCCATCCGGCGCGCAAATCCGCTATCGACGCCTTCGCGCAGCATCTGGGCCTGCTTCACCCAGTTGTCACGCTTGACGCAACCGTTTGCCGCATCGAGCCGGGCGTTGAACCAGTCGACATGCCGCTTGTCCCAGCCGGCGATCTGGTCGAAATGATAGACGCCCATCTGGTGCAGCAAGGTCTCAACATGATCGCTCACACCCTTGATCCGTTTGAGATCGTCAGCCGAGCCGTTGCGAGGCGACGTAAGGGTCGTGGGCTTGAAGTCGTCATATGCCAGAAAGCCGGGACGCGCGGTCGCAGGATCATTCGCGCCGGCCGCGTTGTGCAGACGCCCGGCGGGTTCTGCATGCCCCTCAGCGGAAACGGATGCCTCAGCCGGCCGCGAAACGCCGGCGGCCACTTTCGGACTTTCGCCGACACCTTCCGCATCGCGAAGCTCGGCTGCTGCCAGCAAGGCACGCAACTCCTTCAACTCCCGCGATGCAGCGTCCGTGGCGTCGAACTCGCGCCGCGACCAGATGAGCCAACCGCTCAACAATCCCAGAACGGCTGCCAGAAACAGCAGCCCCCAAATTTCACCTAGTAGAAAACCCCAGTTTTGAAACATGCCGCAGGTCCTGTCAGCGTTGGGTCCAATGCACGACCGCTTGCGTATTCCGCAATCGTCCGTCATCGGTATTGTTGTCATTTGTCGCCAGCGTTTCCCCCAAATCGCGTACAACTATTCTGTCGGCCAAGACCCCCCGAATGACCAGTGCCTCAACAACGCTTTCAGCGCGATCGGCAGCGAGGAAGAGGTTTTCGGAAACCTCACCCGTCGCATCGTTTTGTCCCTCGATCTCCACCACCAGTCGACTGTCGGTGGAGAAACACCTCACTACCACATCTGCTATATTGTCCAGCGCCCGGTTCGAGCGATCCAGCAACTGTGCCGAGCCCGGCTCGAACTCGATGCGATACCGGCTCAGCACGGCCCGTGTCGAGTTCTGACATTGCGTCAACGCATCGACCGGCGCCACATTTGTCAGCGAAGCAACCTTCTGCTCGCCCAGCTTCGAAATCTGCCAGGCATCGCCACGGAACACTTCGAGATTTCCGGTGATCCGATTGAGCCGAAGGTAGCCCTCACTCGGGATGCGGTCAGGCGCGCGGACCTGCGCGAAGTCCGGCCCCGGCACTGTCTTATCCATGTCCGACTGCAAGAGCCCCGCATCGAAATTCGGCAGGATCGTTCCGCTCAGGATGATCCGGTCAGCCTCCTGGCGCAGTTCAAAACGATCAAAATATCTCAGATAGGGCGCGAATTTAGCCAGCCGCCATTCCAGGTTATCGACCGGAGACGCATTGCTCGGCGTGAGCGACCCGACCAGCGAGGGCAGATTGAGTGCCTCTTTCAGACTGTCCGTTGTCACACCGCTCGGGGCTGTTCCGCCCACGAAAATGCCCTTGGTCACATTGTAGCGGATCGAGAACATGGCGCCCGGCTCGACAGGTCCGAAAACGGGCGACTGCGGCTTTGGAGCCGAATTGGTCTGTGGTCTTGGGGCCGAATTGGTCTGCAATGTGGGTGCCGTCGGCTTGGTGATCGTGACCGTCTTGCTGGCGATGTCTTCCCGCCGTGGAAGCGACAGTTCGGACGGTGTCGCAATCGCATCCGACATCTCAAGCTTGCTCTGCGGGTTCGTCAGCGCTGTCATCGCCACCGGCAGCGTCCGGATCTCGACCGTCGCCGAGTAAAGCGGCGGCAGACTGGCGAAGCGCGCGTTGATCTCGTTGGCAATGTCTTCGCTTGAAGCAAGCCCCGCGAGATGGATGTCACGCCCCTTGATCTCAAGCTGGCCGAAATCAAGCTGGTCTAGGCTGTCGATACCGCGCCCCAGCATTTTCATCCAGCCCGCTGGCGCATTGCTTGCCAGACGGATCTCCGGTTCGGCAAGACCGGCGAGGCGCGCGCGCAGTTCACGCTCGTCCTTCTCCGATCCCAGAACGCCATGGGCTATCCAGGATGTTCCGTTCTTGGACGCAGCGAAGGTAAAGCTCGACAGCTTCGGTCGAAGAACCTCGATCGTGACTTTCCAGTCATAGCCGGGCGGCGCCTGATCGATATGCGTCCGCAGCATGGCAGCATCGGACTCCGTATTTACGCGCGCGCTGACACGCACCGAGGAGCCAATGATATCGGCAGAGCCGGTGACCGCATAATCCATCGAAGACAAGGCAAGCCGTGCTGTTTCCACCCAGACCGGGTCGGTTTTCTGATTGAGCAGCGTGATCCGGACACCGGGGTCCATGGCCTCGATGCCGGACAAATCGATTGATGCCAGAACGCCCGCGTCGGCGATCAGCGCCGGATCGTCCTTCAGCAATTTGAGTGATGGCGGTTCCTGAGGCGGCCCGACCTCGATCGCATCGCGGATTTCACGAAGTCCCGGAATACCCTGAACCTCGGCCAGAATGCGCTCTTTGTCTTCCTCACTCTCGGCAAGCCCGGTTACGATAATGTCCCGGCCGGACACGCTGGTCGATATGGACCCGTTGTCCTCAAGGATGTTTTCGGCCTTTTCGGAGAGATTTGCCTCGATTGCCGGAGCATGGTCAAAACGCGCCCAAACACCCAGGACAAGAAGTCCCAGGATAAAGACTGACCATCCGACTATAGGCCGCATTTGCGTTCCCCAACGGAATAAGGGCTTCCCCACCCAAGGCAGAGTATTCCATAATCGGTGCCCGTCTGGCAACCTGCGGTAGCAAATTTCACGCATCGGGGACGACATGCAACAGGGTCGGACCGTTGGTGCCAAGCGCTTCTGTCAGCCCCGCGGCAAGTTCGGCCGGTGTTCCGATCCGTTTCGCATCTGCCCCAAAGGCCTTTGCCAGGGCAATAAAATCAGGGTTTTGAAGCTGCACCGCATTGGGGGCGATCTGGCTGCGGATCATCGCCTCCTCGATCTCTTTCAGCTTGTGATTGTCCCACAGGACGATCGGCAGATTAATGCCTAATTCCACAGCGGTTCCAAGCTCTTGCAAGGTGTAGTGAAAGCCGTAATCGCCAGCGATGCAGATCACAGGCGCATCCGGGCACCCCAGTTTTGCACCGATCGCGGCAGGCAGCGCATAGCCCAGCGTGCCAAATCCGAACGGATGGAACCAGCGACGCGGCTCGGCCAGATCGACAAGCTCCTTCGCCGTGTAGGCAAACTGGGTCATGTCAGACACAATGAGACTGGTCTTCGGGATGGCGGCCATCATCGCCTCGATAAACGGAGCGATGCCAGGGCGTTCCGCATCCGTTTCCGCGCGAAAGGCGGCACGCGCCGTTCTGATGCGCCCGACATCCCAATCGCTTGCCTTCTGGTGCAGTAGCGGCAGCAACGCAGTGCAGAAGGCTGTCACGTCCGCCTGAATTGATATCTCGGCGCGGAAACGGCTGGCCAGCATCGCGGGGTCGATATCCACCCGGATCATCGAACAGCGATGGCCCGGATGGTCGCGCCAGAGATCGGTTTCGCTGAGCTCGGAGCCGATCACCACGAAGCAGTCGGCCTCCGCAATCAGGGCAGCACTGTCGGGCCGCGCAAGATTTGCCCCGAAGCTGAGCGGGCGATTGTCCGGCACCGTCCCCTTGCCCGCATAGGTCGGCACCGTGGCCGCCGCGAGCATATCGACGATGTCACGAAGCGGGTCGCGGGCATCGCAGGCCCCGCCACCGATCAGGAAAAGCGGCTTTCGCGCCTCGTTCAGTAGACGCGCAACCCCGGCCAGGGCCGTCGCATCGGGACCGGCCCTGACCGCAGGTGCAGGTCTCGGCGGGGCCGCGTCGGCCAGATCGCCCAACACATCGATGGGAACCTGGATGTGCCTGGCCCCGGGGCGCCCGGCGTGAAACTCCCCAAAGGCCCGGTCGATGAGATCATAGGCGCTGCTTGCATCAAGCGCCGTATGTGACCAGCCGCAGACCGCAGCGGCGGCGGCCTCCTGATCTCCCATGTCATGCAGACGCGCGCAGGCCATCCGGAGATCCTTGCGTTCCAGACAAGACGAGACAACCAGAAGCGGCACGCTGTCGGACTGCGCCTGTCCCATCGGCGTCATGATGTTGGTCAGACCGGGTCCCGAGATGACATAGGCCACGCCCGGTTTGCCGGTGGCCCGCGCGTACCCGTCGGCCATGAAGCCCGCGCCCTGTTCGTGCCGTGCGAGGACATGAGTAATCCCCGCCTCCTCGATGCCGCGATACATCTCGACATTATGAACTCCGGGAATGCCGAAGATGGTATTGACGCCGCGCGCTTTCAGTGCATGGCTGATCTGGGCTCCCAGGGGGCGTCTGGTCATGAGGGTCTCCCTGAGTTATCTGCGCCAGAAACCGACGGTGAAAAGCACGTAGACGGACATCAGTTCGAGCCGCCCTGTCAGCATCGCGAAGGCAAGCAGCCATTTGGCCCCGTCCGGCAGCCCGGCGAAGTTTTCGGTCGGGCCGATCTCGCTGCCCAGACCGGGGCCGACATTGGCAAGCGCGGTCGCCGCACCCGATACGGCCGTAATCGGGTCCAGCCCCATCATACCGAGCGCAATCGCAAAAAGGCCGAAGGACAGCGTGAAGAGTACGAAAAACGCCATCACCGAATTCAGAACATCATCCGAGATCGGTCGTTTCTCGTAACGCGGGCTGAACACGCCGTTGGGCGAGTGGATGCGTCTGATCTGCGCGCGCACGGCGGAGAACAGGATCTGGAACCTGAACACCTTGATCGAACAGCAGGTCGAGCCCGCGCATCCCCCGATCAGACCGATCAGGAAAAAGACGGCAACCGGAAAACTGCCCCAGTTGTTGTAGTCGTCGCTGGCATATCCTGTCCCGGTCAGGATCGAGACGCCGTTGAAAAGCGCCTTGCGAAACGCGAGCTCCAGCGAGCCCGCGTCGAAGGTTGCCTGCCAGAGAGAAAGGACCACGACAACACAGATCGCGAGCCCGAAAAACGCACGGACCTGGGTGTCGTAGAGCAGCGGCTGAGCAGTTCCCGCAACGACCTGAACGTAGCGGACAAAGGGCAGGCTCGCGAGCAGCATGAAAAGTGCAGCCACATATTCCGCACCGGCCCCGAGGTCGGCAAACGAGTTGTTGTAGTTCGCGAACCCACCGGTTGCGATCGTCGTCATCGCGTGAACGATTGCATCGAAGAAGCTGAGACCGGCCCAGCTGTAGCCCAGAAAGCAAAACAGCGTGAGCGCGACATAGATCGACGATATGGAACCGGCGATCTCGGCGGCGCGCGGCAGGATCTTGCCAAAGGTGTCAAAGCTCTCGGAGCGGAAGATCTGCATGCCGCCAACCTTCAGCATCGGCAGAAATGCCATCGCAACGACAATGATCCCGATGCCGCCGAACCATTGCATCAGCCCGCGCCACAAGAGCGTGCCCTGGGGCAGCTCGTCGAGGTTCTCGAAAACCGTCGAGCCGGTCGTGGTCAGCCCCGACATCGCCTCAAAAAACGCATCCGTGTAGTCGACTTGCGGTGCCCCGAAATAGAACGGCAAGGCACCGAAAATCGGCAGCGCCACCCAGACACCCGTGGTGAGCAGGAAGGTTTGCTGGATGTTCAGGCCGGTCGTGCGCGCCTCCGAACAGGCCAGTGCAACCAGCCCGCCTGACAGGATGGTGATCGCGCCCGAGATCGCAAATGCGGCCGCATGGCCATTGCCCGCAATCGTGTCGGCCAACCACGGCAGGACCATGGAAACGCCCAGCGTAGCCACAAGAAGCCCGATTACATATCCCACTGGACGCATGTTGAACATGACGAAAAGCCATGATGCGATGCCGGGGCCAAGTCAAGCCGGGGTCTGCCTTGATCTCGTGCTCTGAAGGGCCACCTCTCAGATGAGCCCAATCCGATGAAGGAGTTGATGAATGGACACGATGGCCGCCGATCTGCGCCAGATGCAGCGCACCCCTTTGCACAAGGCTCATGTCGAGGCGCTTCGCGAGGAAGGGCGGCAGATTCATTTCTCCAAGGGCGACATCATTGCCAGACCGGGCGACCCGATCACCGAATTTCTCTATCTTGAAAGTGGCGAGATCGAGGTTGTCGATCCCCACACCGGAGAGCGCTATCTCCCCAATACACTGGGGCCGACCCAGTTTCTGGGCGAGATTTCATTTCTCAGCGGAGGGATCTACTCCCTGCCGTTCCGTGCGGTGCAGGACACGGTCGTGATCGCGGTGGAACGCGCCCAGATGCTCGATCTGATGTCCCGCATTCCAGAGATGTCCGATATCATCATTTCGGTCTTTGCCGCCCGAAGGCGGCGACAGATCGAGGATCGGGATCGCGGGCTGACGCTTGTCGGTGCGGATCAGAGCCGCGCCATCCGCCGGATCGCCAGTTTCGTAAGCCGCAACCGGATCCCTTTTCACTCGGTCGAGCTCGATGGCGAGCATTGCGAAGAGGACAACGCCCTGCTTGAACAGGCAGGACATGAGCCTGCCGTCATTTTCGGGCGCGACGAGATCCTGCGCGAGCCCGAGCCTGCCGATGTCTCGAAGCTCTTCGGACTGACGCTCGACCTGACCGATGACACCTGCGTCGATGTCCTGATCGTGGGCGGTGGTCCGGCCGGTGTCGCAGCCGGTGTCTATGCGGGTGCCGAGGGCCTGCGCGCGCTTGTGATCGAGGACATGGCGATCGGCGGGCAGGCAGGCACATCAAGCCGGATCGAGAACTACATGGGCTTCCCGACCGGCATTTCGGGCGCCGATCTGGTCTGGCGCGGCGAGATACAGGCGCTCAAATTCGGCACCCGTTTCGCCATGCCCAGACGCGCTACCGCACTGATGCAAAGAGACGACGCCACCTTTTGCGTCACGCTGGACGGCAAGACACCGATCACCGCGCGTTCCATTGTTGTTGCGACCGGCGTTCAGTACCGCCGTCTGTCCGTTGACCGTCTGGAGGACTTTGAGGGTGCGGGAATTTATTATGCCGCGACCGATCTAGAGGCCCGCTATTGCCGCGGCACCGAAGCGGTGGTGATCGGGGGCGGGAACTCTGCCGGTCAGGCCGCGATGTATCTCAGCCGCACGGCAAGCCATGTGCATGTGCTTGTGCGCGGCGGGTCACTCGCGGCGTCCATGTCAGACTATCTTCTGAACCGGCTGGAGGCCGATCCCGCGATCACCATTCATTACAACACCCAGATGACAGCACTGGAGGGCGATGAGGCGCTCTGTGGCGTCAGCGTTCATGACGCCGAGCGCGACAGCACGCGCAAGATCAGCTCGAAGGCGGTCTTCGTCATGGTCGGCGCCGCGCCCAACTCGGACTGGCTGAGCGGCATGGTCGATCTCGACCCGCGCGGCTTCGTGCTGACCGGAGCGGATGCCGGCCGGTCCTCGGTCTATGCGACCTCGCATCCGGGCATCTTCGCCGTGGGCGATGTGCGCTCTGGCTCGGTCAAACGCGTGGCCTCCGCCGTGGGCGAAGGCTCGGTGGTGATTTCCCGGGTCTGGGACTATCTCAACGCGCCCTAGGAGGCCCGGTTCACCGGATTGCCGATGATGTTGAGGAACTCCTTGCGGGTCGTCCGGTCCTCTCGGAAACAGCCGAGCATCGTGGATGTCACCATGGAGACACCCGGCTTGTGGACCCCGCGCGTCGACATGCAGTGATGCTCACCCTCCAGGACGACCGCCACACCTTGCGGCTTGAGGATGTCCATCAGGGTCTGGGCGATCTGCGCATTCATCTTCTCCTGAACCTGAAGACGTTTGGAATAGGCATTCACGACACGCGCCAGCTTGGATATTCCGACAACCCGGTCGGTCGGGATATACCCCACATGCGCCTTGCCGATGATCGGTGCCATGTGATGTTCGCAAAAACTCTCGAAACGGATGTCGCGCAGGACGACCATTTCGTCATACCCCTCCACCTCCTCAAAGGTGCGCTGGAGCATCTCTTCTGGGTCCTCGTCATAGCCACGAAACCACTCGCCATAGGCCTTGGTCACCCGTTTCGGGGTGTCCCGCAGGCCCTCGCGGGCCGGATCGTCACCGGCCCATCTGAGCAATGTGCGAACCGCTTCCTCGGCCTCTTCCCGGGTCGGACGCGAGGCGGGCCCTGTTTGCTGGGCTTGCGGTTTGGGGTCGTGTCTGTTCATCGCGTCGGCGTCCTCGTCGGTGTCATCAGGCTCTTTGAGTATCCCAGAAATGGTGCGAATGGGGGATAAGTAAACGCCAGATGGCGCTCTTTTTACCAGACCTGCTGCCAGCCGTCGTCAGGACGGGTCTCAGACCGCCGCAAGCCCGCCGCGCAGATCCGCCAGCAGATCCGCCTTGTCCTCAAGCCCGACCGAAAGACGGATCAGACCCGGCGTGATCCCCAGTTCGACCTTCTGTGCATCGCTCAGGCGCTGATGGGTTGTGGTGGCAGGATGGGTCGCGATCGACTTCGCATCACCCAGGTTGTTCGAGATCAACACGATGTCGAGCGCATTGAGGAACCGGAACGCCGCCGCCTGACCACCGGCGATCTCCAGGGACAGAACCGTCCCGCCCGCCGACATCTGCCGCTTGGCAAGCGCGTGCTGCGGGTGCGATGCGCAATACGGGAAGATCACCCGGGCGAGCTTCGCGTCCCCTTCCAGATGGTCGGCCAGATACTGCGCACTCTCGGTCTGGGCGCGAACCCTGAGGTCCAGCGTCTCCAGCCCCTTGAGCATCACCCACGCGTTGAACGGGCTCAGCGCCGCCCCGGTATGCTTCAGATACGGCTCAAGCGTGTCGCGGATATAGGCCCGCGATCCCAGCACGACCCCGCCCAGACACCGCCCCTGCCCATCAATATGCTTTGTGGCCGAATAGATGATGACATCGGCGCCGAGCTCCATCGAGCGCTGCAGGATGGGGGTCGCGAAGACATTGTCCACCACCAGATCCGCGCCTCCCGCATGGGCAATCTCGGCCACGCCCGAGATATCGATCACCTCCAGCGTCGGGTTCGACAGCGCCTCCAGAAAGCAGACCCGGGTGTTGGGCCGCATCGCGGCCTTCCACGCATCAAGATCGGTGCCATCTACAAAGCTCACCTCGACACCAAAGCGCGGCAGCAGGGTCTCCACGATGAAAAGGCAGGACCCGAACAGCGCCCGCGCCGAGACCACATGATCGCCTGCCCTGAGCATGGAGAACAGCGCACCATTGACCGCCGCCATGCCCGAGGCCGTCGCAAATGCGTCCTCGGCCCCTTCAAGGGCAGCAATCCGCTCCTCGAACATCCGCACGGTCGGGTTTCCATAACGCGCATAGATGAACCCGTCCCCCGGGCCGTTGAGAAACCGGTCCTCCGCCGTCTCCGCATCAGGATAGACAAACCCCTGGGTCAGATAGATCGCCTCGGACACTTCGGAATACTGCGAGCGGCGAACACCGCTATGCACAAGCTTAGTTCGCGGCTTCCAGGTCTCGGACATGACCATGCCTCCCTTTCAAACATTCAAACACTGCCCTCATCTGCAAGGGCGCGACATGATCGGGGTGGCGCGTATCGGCTGGACCTCGACCTCTTTAGCGGCTTGTTTTACGTGGCCCGCAATCCGGTGAAACAAATCGCCACGGGACCTTTGACTACAAAGACTGCAGCCCAGCGTCAAGCGTGCGCTGCGCGGAAACACAGCGTTCAAAACCGACACATGGGCTGACGTCGGCATGCGCCTTGCTATAGGCTGAGATCACAACCAAATCAGGAGCCTCCATGACATCGCCGATAGATCTCCATTACTGGCCGACGCCCAATGGCTGGAAAATCTCGATAGCGCTCGAAGAAATGGGCCTTCCCTACAGCCTCCACCTTGTCGATATCGGAGCGGGCGATCAGTTCAAACCGGATTTCCTGAAGATCGCACCAAACAACCGCATGCCCGCGATCGTCGACCCGGACGGGCCGGGCGGCACCCCGGTCTCGATCTTCGAATCCGGTGCCATCCTGCAATATCTCGCCCGAAAGACGGGTCGTTTCTATGGCGAGACCGAGCGGGACCGCATCGAGGTCGATCAATGGTTGATGTGGCAGATGGGCGGTCTTGGCCCGATGGCGGGCCAGGCGCATCACTTCCTGAAATACGCCCCGGCCATGGACCCGCCCAATGACCTGCCATATGCCAAGGATCGCTATCGCAACGAGACCGGACGGCTCTACGGTGTCCTGAACAAACGTCTCGCCGACCGCTCTTATGTGGCAGGTGACTTCTTCTCCATCGCCGATATGGCCATCTGGCCCTGGGCAAGCCTCTGGGAAGGCCAGCAGCAGGACATCACAGAGTTCCCGCACATGCGCGCCTGGCTGGACCGCTGCGCCGCGCGCGAGGGCGTCCGTAAAGGCCGCGCGGTTGCCGAGGACAAGCGCTCGAACATTCAGGACGACAGGAAGGCCCAGAACACACTCTTCGGCCAGAAAGCCCGCTAGCCCTTCATTTTTCCCAAAAATATCCCCGCCGGAGGCAATCCCGGCGGGCCCAGCCGCCTCAGGTCGCGCGCAAAAGCCGCTTGCGCGCCGCGGGCACCGCCTTGATCTCCAGCCCGGTGAACACATGGAGCGTGTTGAGATCCCGGTCCACAACCGCATGATCCGACACCCATCCCCCCATCGCGAGATAGGTCCTCAGCAGCGGCGGCATGCCTTTCATGGCAAGCTTCAGGTTGGGCTTGCGCAGCCGCAACCGGGCGGCAAACCGAAACACGGAGGGTGCCTTGACCCGCGGCAACCACCTTTTGGGGGCCAGATGCCGCTCCTTGAGAAGCGCGAACGCATCCATGTAAACCGCCTCTTCCGTGCCCTTGAAACTTGAACAACCGAACAGAAGATCGACGCGGTGGCGATCCACATAGGCCGTCATCGCCCCCCAGGCGACCCGCAGGATATCGGCGTCCATGCAGTCGGGATCGATGCAGAACCGCCCCATTTCCACCATGGTGCCATCATAGGCCTCCAGATTGCTGAGGTTGTAGAATTGCGCCGAATAGGACCGCCCGATCTCCGAGCCGCTGTCCAGACGAAGCAGGCGGAAACAGCACACAAGCCTGCCGCTCGCGGTCTCCTCGATCAGGACATGTGTGCAGATCGGATCGAATGCATCACCGTCGATCCCGTCGCTTTCCCGGCCCCGAAAGGCCCTGTGTCTCAGACGCTGGGCGGCCTCGACATCTTCCGGTCCCGCTGCCATCCGCGCCTGATACCGACCACGCAGAAATCTACCCATATGCGTCCACCATTGTGTTTGTTGACGACAGACCTATCTCATGCCTTGATCAGCGATAATCGTGACGAGACCGTGACAATAGTCCTTCTGAGATTTGGTGAACGGCCGTCGGTTGCAAGGAAAAACTTCTCATGAGTGACAAAATATCCAAATCAGACGCCGAATGGCGGGCGCAGCTTTCAGATCTCGCTTTCAAGGTGACGCGCAAGAAGGGTACCGAGCGGGCCTTCACCCATGACAATTTTCCAAAGACCACCGGCACGTTCCGCTGCATCTGCTGCGATGAGCCGCTTTTCTCGTCGGATGCAAAGTTCGACAGCGGCACCGGATGGCCGAGCTTCTATCAGCCCCTGAGCGACGATGCCGTCGCCGAACATGAGGACCGTTCGTTCTTCATGCGCCGCACCGAGGTGGTCTGCGCCCGCTGCGACGCGCATCTGGGCCATGTCTTTCCCGACGGACCGGAACCCACCGGTCAGCGCTACTGCATGAACGGTGTGGCCCTGAGGTTCGAGGAGAAATCCTAGCGGTCCGCGAGGATATCGGCGGCGTTGAAATTCACCAGGTTGCCGAAGATCTGCTCCAGGATCGACAGGCGCTTGGCCGAGGTCTCGGTCACGCGCGGCGACAGGTTCACGACGCGCCCGTCCTCAAGCCCGTAGCGCTGGACATCCTGCACGATCCCGTCGTCATCAAAGGCAACGGCCACGACAACCCGGTCAGTGACTTCGGGCGGATTATAGGTCAGCTGCGAAATCGTGGTCTGGACATAATACCAGGACTGCTCGCGCAGGAGACCGGATGTAGAGGGGCGCCCGATCCGCTCTTCAAGCGAAAAGATCGTGTCGATGCCCGGTTCAATGCTTTCAAGATCCGTCTGGGACGGCGCATAGCCATGCACCGTCACAGTCGGCGCGCAGGCAGACAGTCCCAATGCGATGACACCAGCGACCCCCAAAAGACGCGCGCGTTCCGCCAAAAACACCATTCAAAGTCCCAACATGCCTTGTTCTGTAACAGCTGACCTAGCCGCTGCAGGGGTTGAATTCAAGCCGTAGATGGGCTTTGAACGCCGCCATACCGAAGCCGCCGAAAGGTTCTTTTGCATGAGCGATCAGGGCTCACCCGCCGATCTTGCGTTCAGCCGTCCCGTGAAGGTTTCCAAGCTGAACCCGTCCGAAGTTCTCGGTTTTGACGAAACCGCCGATCAGGCCGAACGCGCAGCGATTGCCAGCCTGTTGAAGGCCACCGATGTCTCGAAATTGCGCTTTGCCGGCACGCTCACAGCCGTTGGCAAGACCGACTGGCAACTGGACGCGCAACTTGGTGCAACGGTCACGCAGACCTGTGTGGTTTCGCTTGAACCGGTCAAGACCCGCATCGAAACAGCCGTCACCCGGCTTTTCCTGCCGCCTGCGGCGTTCGATCAACGTGTTAGAGATTCGGAAGAAGATCTTGATGAGATTGAGGAACTGGCGCCCGAGATCGACCTGGGGCAGATCGCGGTTGAGGCCCTTTCGCTGGCCCTTCCGGACTATCCAAGGGCACCCGGTGTGACGCTGGAGGAGGCGGTTTTTGCAGGCGAAGGCATCACGCCCATGACCGATGACGACGCCAAGCCCTTTGCGGCACTTGCCGCCCTCAGGACACGGCTTGAGGAGGAATAGCGCAACACCCCTGCAGGATCGCCCAAAAAAGACTTGCGGGCTTTTGAATAATCGCTATTTTCCGCGCTTCGTTTCCATCGCCGGATTCTCAACCCAATCGCGCGTGACAAAGGTGCAGATTGTTGATAGGGCCGGATGTGACGGGCAAAAAGCCCCAGAAGAAGTTTGAGGATTTAGGACATGGCAGTCCCCAAGAGTAAGATCACACGCTCCAGGCGTGGTATGCGCCGCTCGCATGATGCGCTGGTGGCAGGCAACCCGAACGAATGTTCGAACTGTGGCGAGTTGAAGCGTCCGCATCATGTCTGCGGCGCCTGCGGCCACTATGGTGAGCGTGAAGTCGTCGCAATGGTCGAAGATATCGATCTGGACGAAGACGCGGCGTAACTCCGCCCTTGGTCAAAGGCAGGCCCTGCCCCACAGATGACTGACGGTTCCGCCCCTCCCTCAGACAAAGCCCGTCGCACAGTGATTTCCATTGATGCGATGGGAGGGGAAGGCGGCCTTTCCGCAATTGTCGGAGGGATGGCAAAATCCGCGAAAAAGAACGCGGACATTCACTATATCGTGCATGGCGACCAGAAGCCGCTGGAGCGGCTTTTGCGCAAACGCCCCGATCTTCTGGACCGGACCGAGATCCGGCATGTGACCAAAACCATCTCGATGGACGAGAAGCCCTCCCGCGCGATGCGGCAGGGCAAGGGTTCATCCATGTGGAATGCGCTGGAGACCGTCGAGCATGGCGAGGCCACGGTGGCCGTCTCCTGCGGCAACACCGGCGCATTGATGGCGATGTCCATGCTGCGCCTGCGCAAACTGCCCGGCATCACCCGCCCGGCCATCGCCGTCCTGTGGCCCTCGCGCAATCCCGCCGGCTACAATGTCGTGCTCGACATGGGTGCGGATATCCGCGCCGAGGCGGAAGATCTGCTGCAATATGCAATCATGGGGGCCAGCTATGCCCGCAACGGACTTGGCCTTACAAAGCCGCGTGTCGGCCTGCTGAATGTCGGCACCGAAGAACACAAGGGCCGGACCGCGCTTCGCGATGCCTCCCAGATGATTGAAGAGGCAGCCCCTGCATCGGATTTCGACTTTGTCGGCTTCGTCGAGGGGTCCGATATCTCAAGTGCTGACGTCGATATCATCGTAACGGACGGGTTCACCGGCAATGTTGCGCTGAAAACCGCCGAGGGCACCGCCTCACTGATCCGGGACCTGTTGCGCGAGGCCTTTGCGCATACGCCGCTCAGCCGGATCGGCGCGCTTTTCGCAATGACCTCGCTCAGGCGTTTGACCAAGCGTATCGACCCCAGACGAGTGAATGGCGGGGTTTTTCTGGGTCTGAACGGCACGGTTGTGAAGTCCCATGGCAGCGCCGATGCAACCGGGATTTCCGCCGCCATAAAGCTTGCATTTATCCTGGCCCAGAACGGATTTTCGGAAAAACTTGCAGCACGCGTTGCATCTGGTCGCTCAGAGCGCGAGGATCAACGCCAAAACCAAGAAAAAGAGATAGGCGAATAGCATGGCAGGAGTACGCGCGGTTGCGCTTGGGTGCGGGCATTACCTGCCTGCACGTGTTGTCGAGAACGCCGAGTTCGAAAAGACGCTGGACACCAATGACGAGTGGATCAGGACCCGCTCGGGCATTGAGCGGCGCCATTTTGCGGCTGACGACGAGAAGACATCCGATCTTGCCATTGCCGCATCCAGAATGGCGCTGGAAGACGCCGGTCTGAGTGGTGCGGATATTGACGCCATCGTTCTGGCCACAGCGACCCCGGATCAGACCTTTCCATCCACCGCTACCCGCCTGCAACACGCGATAGGCATGACGGGCGGCTTTGCCTTTGATATCCAGGCGGTCTGTGCGGGCTTTCTCTATGCTCTGGCCAATGCCAATGCGCTGATCGTCTCGGGCCAGGCCAAACGCGTTCTCGTGGTGGGTGCCGAGACCTTCTCGCGCATTCTCAACTGGGAGGATCGCGCAACGGCGGTGCTTTTTGGCGACGGGGCCGGTGCGCTCATCCTTGAGGCGCAACCGGGCACGGACACCGCCAGCGACCGGGGTGTTCTCTCCAGCTGCCTTGCGTCCGACGGGCAATACAACGATCTGCTCTATGTCGATGGTGGTGTTTCCAGCACGCAATCGACCGGCGTCCTGCGCATGCAGGGACGCGAAGTCTTCAAGCATGCGGTCTCCAAACTGGCATCTGCGGGCGAAGACGTTCTGCAAAAGGCCGGATTGACGGTGGCGGATATCGACTGGGTGATCCCGCATCAGGCGAATCTGAGGATCATCAAGGCAACCGCCCAGAAACTCGCCATCCCGATGGAGAAGGTCGTGGTCACGGTTCAGGACCACGGCAACACATCGGCTGCGTCGATTCCACTTGCCCTGTCGGTTGCGCACCGGTCCGGGCGCATCAAACAGGGTGATCTGCTGCTGATGGAGGCCATTGGCGGCGGTCTTGCCTGGGGGGCTGCAACCCTCCGCTGGTGAACCGAAACCCAGTTTCGGCGCATTTGAGCAGGACCCCGCTTGAATCCCGATCTTTACAAAGCTCGCCAACCCCTTGTTATTGACTCGCTTTCCCGACCTCACATAGGTTGTTAAAGTAAGTACAATGGGGATAGGATTTGTGATGAGTGACAGAACGCTGACCAGAATGGACCTGAGCGAGGCCGTCTTCCGAGAAGTGGGGCTGTCGCGGAACGAGAGCGCCGATCTGGTGGAGTCTGTTCTCAAGCACATGTCGGACGCTCTCGTTAAAGGCGAAAGCGTCAAGATTTCCTCATTCGGAACGTTTAATGTGCGCACCAAGACCGCCCGCATCGGACGCAACCCCAAGACAGGTCAGGAAGTCCCGATCGAGCCGCGCCGCGTGCTCACATTCCGCCCCTCTCACCTGATGAAGGACCGCGTTGACGCTGGCAACAAGCGTTGATGTCGTGACTGCCTTGACGACCGAGAAGTCACCAGACGCTTTCAGGACCATCTCCGAAGTCTCGACCGCGCTCGATATCCCGGCGCATGTGTTGCGGTTCTGGGAAAGCAAGTTCAGCCAGATCAAGCCCGTCAAACGCGGCGGCGGCAGGCGGTATTACCGCCCGCAGGACGTCAACCTGCTGCGCGGCATTCGCGATCTGCTCAAGGCCGATGGATTGACGATCAAGGGGGTCCAGAAGGTCCTGAAAGATCGTGGCGTGCGTTATGTCTCGGGGTTGGGCACGCAACAAAGCCCGGAAGTCGTGGTCGAGAAGACCGTCCCGCCCCCGATAACCGCCCCTGCCCCCACAGCGGAACCTGTGCGGGCCGCCTTCACCGAAGAACAGGGCGATCTCTTTGGCACCCCGCAACCGACGCCCATAGCCGTGCCGGACCGTCGCCGTCTCAAGGCGATACTGGGTGAGCTTCAGGCACTCCGCGACGCCATGAAAGCGCAAGACTGGTGAAGCCCTCTTGCGCCCGTCCCGTTTGTCGATATAACGCAACCCGTCGGGCTATAGCGCAGTCTGGTAGCGCGTTCGTCTGGGGGACGAAAGGTCGTGAGTTCGAATCTCGCTAGCCCGACCAGAATTCTTGAAACGTCAGCCCGGGATGCCAGGCTGGCGTTTTTCACAGGAGCGAGCCATGGCTGATCCGACCGGCGTCCTGCCCTCCCAGACCCTGCGAGACATGCTGGCAAACGGTCAGATCACTGTCACCAGTCCGGTGCCTGACGATCAGGTGCAGCCCGCCAGTCTCGACTTGCGTCTGGGGGAGACCGCCTACCGGGTTCGCGCCTCCTTCCTGCCCGGTGCGGGCAGAACGCTGCTGGACCGGCTGCCCGAGTTCTCCATGCATCAGATCGACCTGCGCCCCGGTGCGGTGCTGGAAAAGGGCTGCGTCTACCTTGTGCCACTGATGGAAGGGCTCGCCCTGCCCGCAGATGTCTCGGCAGTCGCCAACGCCAAGAGCTCCACCGGTAGGCTGGATCTTTTCACCCGGCTGATCACCGATAACGGGACCGAGTTCGACCGCATCGACGCAGGCTACACCGGGCCGCTTTATGCGGAAATTTCGCCGCGCTCCTTCTCGGTTCTCGCGCGGCCCGGTCTTCGCCTCAACCAGATCCGTTTCCGGCGTGGTCAGGCGGTGCTGAGCGATGCTGAACTCACGGATCTGCACCACAATGCGGCGCTGGTTGACGGGCCTGCGCATATTGATCACGGTCTTGGCTTCTCGGTCGATCTTGATCTGGGTGGCACTGATATCATCGGCTACCGCGCGAAACCGCATACCGGTCTCATCGATCTCGACCGGCTCAACCACTACAATCCGGCAGAGTTCTGGGAGCCGGTCCGGGCACAGGCTGGTCACATCATCCTTGATCCCGGCGCCTTCTATATCCTGGTCAGCCGCGAGGCCGTGCACGTGCCCCCAGATTGCGCCGCTGAAATGGCCCCCTATCTGGCCATGGTGGGCGAGTTCCGCGTTCATTACGCAGGCTTCTTCGATCCCGGTTTTGGCCACGCGGCCGCTGGCGGGAAGGGTTCCCGCGGAGTGCTGGAAGTCCGCTGCCACGAGGCCCCCTTCGCCCTGGAACACGGCCAGATTGTCGGGCGTCTGGTCTATGAACGCATGGCAGACACGCCCGACAGCCTCTATGGTGCCGGTCTGGGCTCGAACTATCAGGGCCAGGGGTTGAAGCTGAGCAAGCATTTCAAGGCGCCGGACACTTGATTTGAGCAAGATGGCGAAGACCCAATCACCGCCCACGCGAACGACAAAGGAGCCTTCAAAATGCCTCTAAATCATCAATTGGTCTGCGCCCTCGCCGCTTTGAGCTTGACGGCCTGCGGTGGTGGCGGCGGCGGAAACAGTTTCACAAGCCTGGGCGGCGAAGGCAGTGTCAGCGCCCTGTCGGCGACGAGCGGCTTTGCAACGCCCACCTCCAGCTTCAATGGAACGACTTTCGCAGGCACGGCGAGAGCAAATGCTGCGTCAAACGTGCGCTTCGACATCGGCGGCAACGTGACGTCCGGGAATTTCAGCTATGGCAGCAAGGATGTGACACTGACCATTGTGGATGATGACACGATCCGAATGACCATTGGCGGACGCACATTCAATCTGGAGCGCGATCCCTTTTTTCCCGAAGACTTCGAAAGCACCGGGGGGCCGGGCTTCGCATCACTGACCGAAGTGGCAAATCTTGAGTTCGCAAGGGTGTTCTACGGCGGCGGTGCCGTGGATAACTCAAGTGTTGTGGGCGTCATCGGCGCGTATGGGTTTGTGACCGACCCGGCGACAGTTGAGGCGAGAATAGATGGCAGCGCCACATATAACGGCATCATGTATCTCTCTGCCATTAGCGAAGGAGGCACGGACGGTGAAGTTCAGGGAGCGATGCAACTGACCGTAAACTTTGGACCGGACACGGCGACCGGCAGCGCCAATCTGGAAAGTTCGTTCGGCGACAATTCTCTGGGCCTGGGCGGTGCAAATGAAACGGTTGAGGTGATCATTGCAGGCGACCTGTCCGGCAACAGAATTGACGGTGTCATAGGCGTGGGTGATCCTTCGGAACTGGCCAGCACAAATCTGACCTCGCTCGATCTTGACGGAACCTTTTTCGGAGACAACCTTCAGGAGGTTGCAGGCAGTGTGGGCGGTGTCGGTCAATCCAACAATGGTGAAGGTCGGGTCTTCTATTTGGGCGCTTTCGGGGCGAACCAGCCCTGATCACGCTTTAGAATCGCCCGATCCGACGGATCATTCTCAGCGCCTTCGTGGCGTTCCGGGTCATTGACCGGGTCTGGCGGTGCTTCTTGCGTTCCTGCGCCGTCATCTGCGCATTTGACTTGTTCGTGCCATCCGCGTTTTTCGGACGCGACAGATGATCCGACGCCTTTCCCATGGTCCGGAACAAAAACCGGTTCATCACCATTCGAATGAGACGGTTCATAGGGTGATCCCCTTGTGCATCAGACGAACATATCGTCCTGACCACGAACCTCTTCGGTCTCCTCGTCATCGTCTGCTTCCAGCCCCAGAGCCATGCCGGGTGGCGGGCGGTTGTCGAGCAGGCCGGTCGCGCGAAGCTCCTTCAGGCCCGGAAGGTCGCGGCTGCTCTCCAGCCCGAAATGATCGAGGAAATGCTGGGTGACGATGAATGTCACCGGCCGACCCGGTGTCATCCGGCGGCGGCCCAGCTTGATCCATTCCAGTTCCAGCAGCAGATCGATGGTGCCCCGCGAGACCGAAACCCCGCGGATTTCCTCGATCTCGGCCCGGGTGACGGGCTGATGATAGGCAATGATCGCAAGTGTTTCGATGGCCGCCCGCGACAGTTTGCGGGTCTCGACCGTCTCGCGCTGCATCAGGAAACCAAGATCGGGTGCGGTGCGAAACGCCCAGGCATCGCCCACCTTGACCAGAGCCACCCCGCGCCCCTCGTAGCGCTTCCTGAGATAGACCAGCGCCTCAGCAGCGTCCGAGCCATGCGGCATCCGGGCCTCGATCTGGCGCGTGCTCAGCGGCTCGGCCGAGGCAAAGAGAATGGCTTCGACCATCCGCTCCTGCTCGGCCATCGGCGGGGCCTCGAAGAGCGAGCTGATATCTTCCTCTTTCATGTGATCTTCGGCCATGCTCAAGCCCCTTTCAATCGCAGTTCCAGTGGCGCAAAACTCTCGGCCTGACGTAGTTCGACCCGGCCCGCCTTGGCTAGCTCCAGCGAGGCCGCAAATGTCGATGCCGTTGCAGAGCGCCGTTTCTTGGGGTCGAGCAGCCAGGCCTCGGGCAGGAATTGCGACAACTCCCCCCACTCGATCGCGTGGCCGATAAGGCCCTTCATCCGCTCCAGTGCCTGCTCCATCGTGTAGACCGGCCCGCGCCGGAAATGCAGCGGCTCGAAGTCGTCACGGGTTTTCACCCGCGCATAGGCCTGCATCAGGTCGAGCACGGTCGCCTTGTAGTCCACCTTGCGATGCGCCTTGATATCCTCGGTCTGTCCACGCGCGAAGAAATCTCGGCCAAGCTGATCACGCCCCATCAGTTGGGCGGCAACCCTTCGCATCGCTTCCAGCCGTTCAAGCTGAAAGGCCAGATGTGCGGCCAGTTCCTCACCCGAAGGCCCCTCTTCATCGGGATCGGGCGGCAAAAGCAGGCGGGATTTCAGGAATGCAAGCCAGGCCGCCATCACCAGATAGTCGGCGGCCAATTCGATCCGAAGCCGTTTGGCTTCCTCCACAAAGCGCAGATACTGCTCGGCCAGCGCCAGAATGGAGATCTTGCGCAGATCCACTTTCTGCGTGCGCGACAGTGTCAGAAGCACATCAAGCGGGCCCTCGAACCCGTCGAGATCGACGACGAGGGCTTCAGCCGCCAACCGGTCTTCGATAAACTGATCGTCAGGCATCAAGCGGCTCCTTCCTCAGGGTCTCGATCTGGCGCAACAGCGCCGGAATATCGACCTCACCGGCAGTCTTGCGCTGTGCAAGGGCTGCCTCTGCCCGTGCGAGCGCCCTACCCGTCAGCACCGGCGCGGCATCGGACACAGCCGCCATCTCGTCCCCATCGCCGTTGCAATGCAGGATCATGTCGCACCCGGCATCGAGCGCGCGTCTGACCCGTTCGTCGAACGGACCGCCGAGCGCCTTCATCGACAGATCATCGGTCATCAGAAGACCGTCAAAGCCGATCTCGCCCCTGATCTCGTTAATCACGGTCTTTGACAGCGTCGCCGGGTTGTCCGCATCAAGCGCCGGATAGACGATATGCGCAGTCATCCCCATGCGGATATGCGCAGCTTCGCGGAACGGGCGGAACTCGATCTCGCGCAGCACCTCCAGCGGAACGTCGATCACCGGCAGGTCGTGATGGCTGTCGAGCGCCGTGCGGCCATGTCCGGGGATATGTTTGAGGATCGGCAGCACCCCGCCGTCGAGCAGCCCACGCGCCACATGATGGGCGAGCATTCCGATCTCGGAACGGTAGAGGCTGTAGCAGCGGTTGCGGATGATCTCGTGGGTCTGATCGAACGGAATGTCGGCCATCGGCGCGCAGTTGACGTCGATCCCGAGCGCAAGCAACTCCGCCGCGATGATCAGATAGCGGGCATAAAAAGCCTCCGCCCGCGCTCTCGGATCGTCAAAGCTCTGACCGAAATCAAGCGGTGGCAGCCATTCGGTGGCCAGAGGCGGACGCAGCCGAGCGACCCGACCGCCTTCCTGATCGATCAGAATGGGCGCATCACGACCGACGCTTTCGCGCAGATCGGTCGTCAGCGCCCGGATCTGGTCCGCATCCGCCAGATTGCGCGCGAAAAGAATGAAACCCCAGGGCTGCGCCTCTGAGAAGAACGCCCGCTCCCGTGGCGACACCTCCGTGCCGAGACAGCCGAAGATCGTCGCGCGCGCCGCGCTCATCTCTGCGTCACCGGGATGCAGGCTTCGCCGCGGGCCTGAAGCGCGTCGCACATGGCTTTGCTCTCGTTCGATGTCTCGAAACCCACCGCGCGCAGACGATAGAAGGTGCGCCCCGCATTGGTCGCCTGCTCGATATAGCGTGCCTTGGAGATCAGCAGATCGGCATGGGTTCCCACCAGCCGCGCCCATTCGGCCTCTGCATCCTCGGGTGTGTCATAGGCGCCCAGCTGTACCACGCGGGTGCCCGGCGGCACTTCCGCACGGCTCGCAACCGGCGTCTCTGTCGGGCCGAGCGTCACGGATGTGTTCAGATTGCTCGGGCGGATCCGGGGTCTGACACTGGGTGTTGCCGTGAGCGGGCCCGAAGATGTCTGCGCCTCGGCCTGCACAGCCTCGACCAGGGCCGTGATGTCGACCGGCTCGGGTTCCACCTCGATCACCGGGGCGGCCTCGGGCTGGGCAACAACCTCGGTGCCGGGCACAAGCTCAACCTGGGGTGCCGGTTGGCTCGAACCCGGTGGCGGCGGCGGCTGGTCATCGAAATCAGGCACGATCAGATCATCGGAGACAACCGAACTCGACGTCAGCCCCTCTTCCAGCGGCTCGACCGGTGTCTCGGGCTGCGGGACGGTCAGACCCGCGACGTCCTCGTTGGTGAGGCCCGTGCCCTGGGGCGCGAGAGCAATCGCGGAGGGAGCCTGATCGGGATTGCCCGCCAGAACCCCATTGACCTCAAGTCCCTGATGATCGGCCTGTGCACCCCCCGGATCGGCGGGCTGCGTCCGGGCCGGGCCTTCCATGGCGCGGATCACCGGCACTTCGCGAACGTCGCGCACGCCCAGCTTGTAGGCCCAGATCACGATCGACACGATCAAGGCAGCCGAAATGGCCGCCCCACCCCAGCGCAGGGCACGCTCGATGTGGCCCCCCAGCCCGGAATAGCCACCAGAATCGTCGATGTAACTGTCCTGCATTCGGATCTTCGCCTCTTTGAGAGCACACCTTATCTTGTGTACTGCCCTGCTCCAACCCCGAAATGTGTATATGCCTGGATGTTTTACATCTCGTTAACCGGGGTTACCCCCAGAATACCAAGTCCAGCAGCTATGACAACTGCCACCGACCGGACAAGCGCCAGCCGGGCAAGTGTTGTCTCAGGCGCGTTCTCGCGCAGGAAACGCAACTCAGGATCGACCTTGCCCAGATGCTGGAGGGCATGAAATTCACTCGCAAGATCATAGAGGTAGAATGCAATCCTGTGGGGCTCATGAGCCTTCGCGGCCGTCTCGACCAGCCGTGGCCATTCGCCCAGCTTGCGGACAAGCGCCTGTTCGGCTGCATGGGCAAGCGCGCTCAGATCCGCCTTTGCAAGCGACGCATCACTGGTGTCAAACCCAGCCTCGGTGCTTTTGCGCAACACCGATGCAATCCGCGCATGGGCATATTGCACATAGAAGACCGGATTGTCTTTCGACTGCTCCAGCGCCTTGGCGAAGTCGAAATCGAGCGGCGCGTCGTTCTTGCGGGTCAACATGACGAACCGCGTCACGTCCGCACCGGCCTGATCCACGACATCGCGCAGTGTGACGAAGGTCCCTGCCCGTTTCGACATCTTGAACGGCTCGCCGTTCCTGAAAAGCCGCACCAGCTGCGTGAGCTTGATATCGAGCGGCACGGTGCCGTCACTCAGCGCCGACACAGCCGCCTTCATCCGCTTGACATAACCGCCATGATCGGCCCCGAAAACATCGATCAGAATATCAAAGCCCCGTTCGATCTTGTCATAGTGATAGGCGATATCCGGCGCGAAATAGGTCCATCCGCCATCGGATTTCTTCACCGGGCGATCCACGTCGTCACCATGCGCGGTGGAGCGGAAAAGGGTCTGCTCACGCGGCTCCCAATCCTCGGGCGTCTTGCCTTTGGGTGGCTCCAGAATACCCTCGTAGATGAGGCCCTTGTCTTCCAACGCCTTGAGCGCCGCCTCGATCCGGCCAGTGCCGTAGAGCGACTTTTCCGAGAACCAGACATCCATCTTGACGCCGAGCGCCTCAAGATCGGACCGGATCAGGTCCAGCATGGCGTGCATGGCGAAGTCCTTGATCTCCGCCAGCCAGACCTCTTCGGGCCGGTCCACGAAAGCGTCGCCATGGGTGTCCTTGAGCGCCTGCCCGAGAGGGATCAGATAGTCGCCGGGATAGGTTCCATCGGGAAACTCGACGGCCTGACCATGAGCTTCAAGATACCGCAGATAGACCGAACGCGCGAGCGTGTCGACCTGCGCGCCACCATCATTGATGTAGTATTCCCGGGTGACATTGAAACCCGCGAAATCCAGCAGACCAGCCAGCGCGTCGCCGAAAACAGCGCCGCGTGTATGGCCGACATGCAAGGGTCCGGTCGGGTTGGCCGAGACATATTCGACGTTGATCTTGGTGCCCGCTCCGATGCCTGAGCGCCCGAAATCCGCCCCCTGTTCCAGCGCGCCCGGGATCACGGACCGCCACATGGCCGTATCCAGCCGGAGATTGAGAAACCCCGGCCCTGCCACGTCTGCCGAGGTCACCCTCGGGTCCCCCAGCAGTACCGGCGCAATCGCCTCGGCAATGTCGCGCGGCTTCAAGCCTGCCGGTTTGGCCAGCACCATGGCCGCATTCGTCGCCATATCGCCATGCGCGGCATCCCGAGGCGGCTCCACTGCGACCGCACTCATATCGAGGCCGGTGGGCAATGTGCCACGCTCAACCAGTTGCTCCAGCCCGGCGAGAACAAGGGTTTTGATGTCGGCAAAGATATTCATGTCTGTGGTCCCGAATGTGCTGCGGCGGCAGGTAACACAGGCTCGCCCGCGATGCCAGTTGGATGTCGCCTAGAAGATCTCGGCATGCTCCTGCAAGGCAAAGCGGTCCGTCATGCCCGCGATGTAGTCGCATATCACACGCGCGCGTTGCGTTTCATCCTCGACCAGCGCCTCGGCGCTCCATTCGGGCGGCATCAGGCGCGGATCGTCCATGAACTCGGCAAAGAGATCCCGGACCACGCCTGCGGCCCGCCTGCGCATCCGGCGCACCTGCCAGTGACGATACATGTTCTCGAACAGAAACTGGCGCAAGCCTTTCAGTTCATTGAACATCTCATCAGAGAACCGGATCACGGAATGATCCAGCACGCGTATGTCCGAGACCGTTTCCGCCCCGCTTCTCTGCAACAGACCCCGACTGGTCGCGAGCACATCCTCGACCATCCGACCAAAGAGCCGCCGCAACGCCTCGTGCTGGCGGCGCGAGGGCTCAAGGCCGGGATATAGCTCATCCACTCGCGCAAAACAGCCGCCGATCAGGGGCATCTCGCAGATCTGGTCAATGGTGATCACACCTGCCCGCAGGCCATCGGCCAGATCATGATTGTTGTAAGCCACGTCATCGGCGATCGCGGCGACCTGCGCCTCGGCGCTCGCATGGGTGCCAAGTTCGAGATCATGCTGCGCAACATATTCCGCCAGCCCATGAGGGATCGGCAGGGCAACCGGGCCATTGTGCTTGGCAATCCCTTCAAGCGTCTCCCAGGTCAGGTTCAGCCCGTCGAACTCCGCATAGTGCTTTTCGAGCTGGGTGACGATCTTGATCGCCTGTGCATTGTGATCGAAGCCGCCATAGGGCGCCATCATCTCGTTGAGTGCGTCCTCTCCGGTATGCCCGAACGGCGGGTGGCCCAGGTCATGGGCAAGCGCCACCGCCTCGGTCAGCTCATCCTCCAGCCCCAGAGCACGGCTCAGCGTGCGGGCGACCTGCGCGACCTCGATCGAATGGGTCAGACGGGTGCGATAGTAGTCCCCTTCATGCTCTACAAAGACCTGTGTCTTGTGCTTGAGCCTGCGAAAGGCGGAAGAATGAATAATCCGGTCGCGATCGCGCTGATAAGGCGACCGATGGGCCGACCCGTCCTCGGCCACCAGCCTGCCGCGGCTGTCGCCCGCGCTCTGCGCATAGCTTGCCAGCATTCTCTTGCCCTCTTGTTGCGACGCCTGTCCCGTCTTACATTCCCCTTATAGCAGTTGAACGAGCGCTGAAAGATGGACCTGTCCCTGCCACCCAAAGTCACCGACCGGGCCTTTGCCCAGTTGCAGAGCATCTCTGAAAATACCGGGGATAACAAATTCTTGCGGGTCGCCGTTGAAGGTGGCGGATGCTCCGGTTTCCAGTATGAGATCAAGCTGGAGGATGTGGCCGCCGAGGATGATCTGATCCTTGAGAAGAACGGGCAGAAGGTTCTGATCGATCCGGTGTCACTGCCTTTTCTGAGCAACGCGGAGATTGATTTCAGTCAGGAACTGATTGGCGCGCGCTTCGTGATCAACAATCCCAACGCGACCTCAAGCTGCGGCTGCGGCACCAGTTTTTCGATCTGAGCCGCGCGCCAGACCGGCAGCAAGCAGAGCCTCGGCCCGGTCGCTTCGCGTTGCGGGAAAATCGGCGGCTGACAGGGGTATGTAACCAAAGGCCTGTGCCAGATCCCAGTCCACCTGATCGTTTATCATGTCCACGTTTTCAGCCGTGAGACATTCCCGCCACGTCTCCGCCCGGTAGTATTCCTGCCGGTCCTCAAGCGTCTGGCCGTCCTTCTTCGTGTATTCGACCGCCTGCAAGGGCTTGCGGGGTTGGAAACCCACATTGGCAAGTGCCGAGTGCAGCACATCTGTCGGCTCCAGAACAAACCGCTCGAACTGTATGATCTCACATGACAAACCCTGATCCACCGCCTGGGAGATATAGCACTTGTAGGCCGACAGCTTCGTCGACCAGAGCGCGACGGGCGAGACAAGGAGAGACGGCGCGTTCTCACGTGCCTCGGTCATCCAGGGACGGCGCAGGAAAGCTTCGAATGAGCGGACCTTCGGACCCTTGATATGATAGGGTCGCCGGGCCAGCGCGAGCGCCCATGAATAGGGATCGCGAACTGCAAAGAATGTCGTGACCCGCTCCGAGACAAGGCGTTGTGTCAGGACCGGGCAGGCATGCTTCCACTGATCATCGGGATTGATATCGCCCTGCTGGGTATCACGCAGTTCCTGAAGGTAATGACGGCGCCAGCCACCCTTCAACTCGGTCCGGATGGCGGTTTCAAGCGTCGGGTCCATCCTAGGTGGGGGCACGAATGGATGGACCCGTTGCCTCACGGCTTCTGCCTGCCGTAACATCTGACTGATCGCTCTTGTTCCGGTATTGCGTTCACCAAAAAGTTTGATCAGCCGTTTGGTCATGAGCCTTATTATCGCCTTTTAGATTAAAGATTGATTAACGCAGCCGACCTGATAGCTCTGAGCCTGTCAGACCGGGGATCACATCATGAAAATTGCCTCCTTCAACATCAACGGGATCAAGGCGCGGATCACCGCCCTGCCGGACTGGTTGAAAGAGGCCGAACCTGACGTGGTGTGTCTTCAGGAGATCAAATCCGTCGATGAGAACTTCCCCCGCGAAATCTTCGAGGATCTGCGCTACAGCGTCGAGACCCATGGCCAGAAGGGCTTCAACGGCGTGGCGATCCTTTCCAAACTGCCCCTGGAAGATGTCGCGCGCGGATTGCCGGGCGATGATGAGGACACACAGGCGCGCTGGATCGAGGCCACCGTCATGGGCGAGATACCGGTCCGTGTCTGCGGTCTCTACCTGCCAAACGGAAACCCGGTTCCGGGTCCGAAATATGACTACAAGCTGTCCTGGATGGAGCGGCTGAGGCAACGCGCCCAGGCGCTTTTGGAGACTGAAGAAATCGCCCTAATGTGCGGCGATTACAACATAATACCACAACAGGAGGATGTGGCCCGCCCCGATGACTGGCGGGAGGATGCGCTCTTCCGTCCCGAAAGTCGTGCCGCCTATCAGCGCATCCTGAATCTCGGCTTCACCGACGCCCTGAGGTCGGTAAACGGGGCGTCCGGGACCTATTCCTTCTGGGACTATCAGGCCGGGGCCTGGGACAAGAATGACGGCATCCGCATCGATCATTTCCTGCTCTCTCCGCAGGCAGCGGATCGTCTGAACACCTGCGAGATCGACGCGCATGTCCGGGGACGGGAAAAGCCGTCCGATCATGTGCCGATCTCGGTCGATCTCGACGCCTGAGCCGTTACCCGCGCGTCACATCCGCCCCATAAAGCCAGTCAAACCGAGACTGCATTCGCGTCGGTGCAAATGCCCCCTGAAGCCGCATTCCGAGATGCAGGATCTGAGCTCTCGGAGCGCGCGCATGATAGATGCGGGCGTTCCCGGCCGAAGCTGTCTGAACCCGGGTCGCCCGCGGTTTTCGGCGCGCTTCATAGACCTCTATGGCCTGTTCGATGGTGTTGGCTGCCAGCGATTCGGACAAAACAAAGGCATCCTCGATAGCCATTCCGGCACCCTGCGCCATGAATGGCAGCATCGGATGGGCCGCATCTCCCAGAAGCACAATCCGCCCGGCGCGCCAGCTCGGCAGTGGCGGATGCGAAAAAAGCCCCCAGAGAAAACAACTCTCCAACCCTTCCAGAAGCGCCTGCACCTCGTCCGCCCATCCGCAAAAGGCTGCGCGGACATTCGACACGTCACCCGGTGTGCTCCACCCCTCTTCCGCCCATTGGTCACGCTCCTCGACGGCAACCACATTCCAGACCTGCCCGCGACGCAGGGGATATGTCACGAAATGCCGCCCCGGCCCCAGATAGACACTGGCCGCATTCGGCAAGGGCTTGGCAAGGCGTTCGACCGGGACAATGCCCCTCCAGGCGACTTGTCCGTTGAAGCGGGCCTGCCTGGGCGAGATATGCTGCGCCCGGATGCGCGAACGCACCCCGTCGGCGGCAACAACCAGATCAAAGCGCTGAGCCTGCCCGTTGCAGATGACCTCGCCGCTCACGTCCGTGTTCTGGACAGGGCTTCCGGTCTGAATGCGCACCCCGGCAGCGCTTGCTGCGTTGATCAGGCAATCCAGCAGATCCCGGCGATGGATCTGCAGGAATTCGCCCCCCCAGCGCTGGACAGCCGCCGCCCCCAACGGCACACGCGCCAGAAGACTGCCGGACCTGAAATGCCGCAGATCGGCGCTGTCAGGGTAGTTGCCTGCCGCGAGAACCGCCTCTCCGACACCAAGCGCCTTCAGCACCTTGATCGCGTTCGGTGCCAGTTGCAGACCTGCCCCCACCTCGCCAAGCGTCTCTGATTTCTCGAAGATTACGACCTCTGCACCTTGCCGGGCGCAGGCGAGCGCGGCAGTCATCCCGCCGATCCCTGCCCCAATGACGGCAATCTTTCGGCCAGCAATCATGCCACTGAGCCGCCTTTGCGATATGCGGATATCTCCACCTCGCTCAACCCAAGCTCGCGGAGTACTTCGGCGGTATCCTCACCGTCGCGCGGAATGCGGGTGTTGCATGGCAAGGGCGCGCCATCGAGGAACGGAGCGGGCGCGGGATGAGTGATATCCCCGTCCTCAACAAGAGCAGAGCGCGCGATCGCATGCGGGTGCAATGCTGCTTCCTCAAGGCTCAGAACCGGTGCTACGCATGCATCCGTTCCGTGAAAATGATCGGCCCATGCGTCGCGGCTTCGCGTCAGGAATTTCGCCGCCAGAAGAGCAGTCTGCTCGGGATATCGCACCGGGTCCATTTGATCGCCATATGCCTCCCGCGAGATGTCGAGCCCCGATAGCAGGGCTGCAAGAAACTGGGGCTCAATCGCGCCGACGGCCACATAGCGCCCATCCTTCGTCTCGTAGCAACGATAGAACGGCGCTGACCCGTCCAGCATGTTCCGACCTCTTGCAGGGCTCCACTCTCCTGCGGCCTGCCAGCTTCGAAACATCCCCATCATCGATGTCACGCCGTCAAAGATCGAGGCATCCACGACGCGCCCGCGCCCGGTCCGCCGCACCTCGTTTAGCACCGCCAGAAGGCCCAGCGCCAGGTAGAGCGACCCGCCCCCGAAATCACCCACCAGATTGAGTGGCGGGGCTGGCGCGCGATCAGCATCACCCATCGCATGCAGCGCGCCGGTGAGCGCGATATAGGTAAGATCGTGACCGGCCATCGGCGCACAGGGCCCGGCCTGCCCCCAGCCGGTCATGCGTCCATAGATCAGCGCGGGGTTTGCGCCATGACAGGCGTCAGGTCCCAGACCCAGCCGCTCCATGACACCGGGGCGCAATCCCTCGATCAGCATGTCCGAGCGGGCCGCCAGCCGCAGCGCCAGCGCCACCCCGTCGGCCTGCTTCAGATCAAGGACAATCGACCGCTTGCCCCGCCGCTCCACACTGCGCTCAAGAGAGACCGGTGCCCGACGCGGACGGTCGACAACCACCACGTCAGCCCCCAGATCAGCCAGCAACTGCCCGCAAAACGGCGCCGGACCAAGACCGGCAAATTCCAACACCCTGATCCCCGAAAGTGGTCCCATAGGCCCCAACCGCTGCGATTCCCTCGCGGCGGATCGTGACATGCAAAGCCCGTTGCAGTCACCATAAAACGACCGCGAAGGTGTTGATCTCAAAACAGGAAAACGCCGACGCTTCGCAAAAACGCCGGCGTTCTCGACTTCTTTTTGGCAAAAATATCCAGATCCAGCCCCCGCCCACAGACGCAAGCCCCGGACCGGATCGCCGGATCAATCGTCGCGGTGAACCTTTTCCTTGCGCTCATGACGTTCCTGCGCCTCAAGGCTCAGGGTCGCGATGGGTCGCGCATCGAGACGCTTGAGCGAAATCGGCTCGCCCGTGTCCTCGCAATACCCGTAGGAGCCGTCCTCGATCCGCCGCAGCGCCGCATCGATCTTGGATACGACTTTGCGCTGCCGGTCACGGGTGCGCAACTCCAGCGCCCGGTCGGTTTCCTCGGAGGCGCGATCCGCCACATCGGGAATGTTCCGGGTGCCTTCCTGCATGTCCTTGATGGTGCCGCTGCTTTCCTCCAGTATTGATGCCTTCCATGCCAACAGCTTGTTGCGGAAGAACTCCAACTGACGCTCATTCATAAACGGCTCGTCATCAGTCGGGTAATAGTCTGACTCAAACTTCTTTTCAGCCTTCATGGCCATGGTTACCCCGTCTTTTTTTTGAAAGCAGTTTTCGCGGCAAGCAATCCGCGAGGCTGCTCCCTTATCTCTCCAACTGCGGCTGGCATAATGCCATTTGCCAAGGATGTCACGAGGAAGATATGTCGTTAATCATGATTTCGCCGTGATAGCGATGTCATCTGAGAATCACGAGGCAGGAGCGGACTGGCCCATGAAGTTTTCGTCCACGGCGGACTATATCTCGACAGACGACCTGACGATTGCGGTCAATGCCGCGATAACGCTGGAGCGCCCGCTTCTGGTGAAGGGAGAGCCCGGAACCGGCAAGACGGAACTCGCCCGCCAGGTCTCGAAATCGCTTGGTCTGGAGATAGTCGAATGGTCGATCAAGTCGACCACCAAGGCGCAGCAGGGCCTTTACGAATATGACGCCGTGACACGCTTGCGCGACAGCCAGCTGGGCGACGTCCGGGTCAAGGATATCGGCAACTATATCAAGCAGGGCAAGCTCTGGCAGGCCTTCACGGCAGACCAACGCAAGGTGCTTCTGATCGACGAGATCGACAAGGCTGATATCGAGTTTCCCAACGATCTCCTGCAGGAACTCGACCGGATGGAGTTCTTCGTCTACGAGACCGGCCAGACGATCCGCGCGAAACACCGCCCCATCGTGATCATCACGTCGAACAACGAGAAGGAACTGCCCGACGCCTTCCTGCGTCGCTGCTTCTTCCACTACATCCGCTTTCCCGATGCCGAGACACTGAAGGCCATTGTCGATGTGCATTTCCCCGGCATCAAACAGAGCCTTATCTCGGAGGCGCTCATGCAGTTCTTTGAGATCCGCGAGACGCCGGGGCTGAAGAAGAAGCCCTCGACCAGCGAAGTGCTCGACTGGCTGAAACTGCTGCTGGCCGAGGATCTTGACGCTGCGGACCTCAGGCGCGACGGCAAGGACGCCCTGCCCAAGCTGCACGGGGCGCTGCTCAAAAACGAGCAGGACGTGCATCTGTTTGAGCGCCTGGCCTTCATTGCGCGGCGGGACGGGCGCTGATGGCGCTTGAGATCAGGCGGCCGGAGGCCGGGGATGAAGCGGACTGGCGCCGTCTCTGGCACGACTATCTCGACTTCTACGAGGCTTCTGTCCCCGACGCCGTGTACCAGACCAGCTTTGCACGGCTGATCGGCAATGATCCGCAGGACTATCACGGATATCTCGCCTCCCTTGAGGGTCGACCTGTGGGTCTCGTACACTATCTCTTCCACCGTCATATGTGGCGGAAGGAAAATGTTGTGTATCTGCAGGACCTCTATGTTGCCCCCGAAGCACGCGGGACCGGTGCCGGACGGGCGTTGATCGAGGCTGTTTACGCCGATGCAGATTTGCAAGGGTGCCCCAACGTTTACTGGTTAACGCAGGAGTTTAATTTGACCGCCAGACAGCTCTATGATCGGATCGCCGAGTTGACCCCGTTTATCAAGTATCAGCGAGGATAAGTATTTTGAAATTTCGGCTTCTTTTCCCGGTCCTTGTCGGAATGGCTCTTGCGGCCTGCGATACCCCCAATTCAGGCAATACACCCACTGCCTCGCGCAGTATCGAGAACGCCTCGTTTCGCCATCAGGTTCTCTCACGCGGGGTTGTGCGATCGAATGCGACGCTGGCCGAAGATTTCATCGGATTGACCTTTGCGCTGGAAAGCGGCCAGCCGCTGACCCGGCTCCTGCGCTACGAAGGGCCGATCGGGGTCGCTGTCCGGTCCCGCAGCCTGACGCCTTATGTCAGGGATCTGGACGCGCTTCTGAACCGGCTCCGGCGCGAAGCGGGGATCGAGATCAACCGGGTATCGGACCCTGAACTGGCGCAGATCCACATTGTCGCCGTTCCCTCCTCGCAGATCCAGCGGGTCTATCCGGGTGCCGCCTGCTTCATCGTTCCCGGCGAGACCTCGTGGAACGGATTTCGCAACCGCCCGCGACGGGACCGGCTGCGCTGGTCGGCACAGCGCACCCTTGGCACCACGGCCATTTTCCTGCCGACCGACAGCACGCCACAGGACGTTCGCGACTGCCTGCACGAGGAGATCGCGCAGGCCCTCGGCACGGCGAACGATATCTATCGCCTGCCCGACTCGGTGTTCAATGACGACAATTTCCATTCCATCGTGACCCCCTTCGACATGCTAATGCTGCGCACGCTTTATGATCCGTCGCTGCGCTCGGGAATGACGAAGGCGGAAGTGTCCGCACGGGCTGTCGGCATTCTGGACCGTATCAATCCGCAGGGGCGCGGCGTGGGTCGCGTGACACGCGCCTCCAGCTCTCCCGCCTGGAAGTCCGCGATTGAGACCGCGCTCGCGCGCGATGGTTCCAGGAACGCACGTCTGCGGTCCGCGGATCGGGCAGTACAGATCGCCAGCGGAATGCGTCCGCAGGATCATCGTCTGGGTGTCGCCCTTCTGACGCGCGGACGGTTGCGCATGTCCTCCTCTCCCGATGAGGCTGCGAAGGATTTTGAGGCCGCGCATCAGGTCTTTGTCCGCCGTCTCGGGCGCAGGGATCTTCGCGCGGCCCAGTCGGCGCTGCATCTCGCTGTGGCCGAGTTGCGTCGTGGCCGGTTCGAGCAGACGCTGTCCCTTACCGAAGGCTCGCTGGAAACAGCGCTGCGGGGCGAGAATGCGATCCTTGCCTCCGGCCTCTATGCTGTCCGGTCCGAGGCGCTGACCGCCATGGGCCGCGGACGGGAGGCGCAAAGGTCGCGGGTCGAAAGCCTGAAATGGGCCCGGCTTGCCTTTGGCGACAGCGATGGAATGATGGCGGCCGCTCAGGCCGAGCTGGAAAATCTCGGGGTCGAACCTGAGGTGATCTCGCGGGCGCTCCGACCATGATCTACCTCATCGCCTTTGCAGCCGGCTTTGCCTTTGGCTGGTTCCGGGCTGCAAAACGCGGTGGAGATCGTCTCGACAAGCTGCAATACGGCGCAGGTCACGGCATTGCCTTCGCACTTGCCGCCCTGGCGCTCAGCATCCTGATCGCCCGCCTGATCTACTAGGCACGATGTTCACCCGCTTCTTCGCCACTCTGCGCGATGCCGGTATTCCGGTCTCGCTGCGCGAATATCTGAGTTTTCTTGAAGCGCTTGACGCCCAGATCGTCCTTTATGACATCGAAGGGTTCTACTATCTTGCACGCACGGCTCTGGTGAAGGACGAGCGGCATCTCGACCGCTTCGATCAGGCTTTCTCTCATAATTTCAAAGGGCTTGAGGCACTTGGCGTCGCGGATATCCTCAACGCCGTCGATATCCCCGAGGACTGGGTCCGCAAGCTGGCCGAAAAGCACCTGAGCGAGAAAGAGCGCGCGGAGATTGAGGCGCTCGGCGGGTTCGAGGAGCTGATGGAGACGCTGAAGGAGCGGTTGGCCGAACAGGAAAAACGTCATCAGGGCGGCAGCAAATGGATCGGGACCGCAGGCACGTCGCCGTTCGGGGCCTATGGCTACAACCCGGAAGGCGTTCGCATCGGTCAGAAGGAGAGCCGCCACCAGCGCGCGGTGAAGGTCTGGGACAAGCGCGAGTTCCGCAACCTCGATGACAGTGTCGAGCTTGGCACCCGCAACATCAAGGTCGCTCTCAAGCGCCTGCGCCGCTGGGCCCGCGACGGAGCAGACGAGGAACTGGATCTCGACAGCACGATCCGGGCCACCGCCGAGCATGGCTATCTGGATGTCCAGACCCGACCCGAGCGACGGAATGCGGTGAAAGTGCTTCTGTTTCTCGATGTCGGCGGCTCGATGGACCCTTACATCAAGCTGGTCGAGGAACTGTTCTCCGCCGCCCGGACCGAGTTCAAGCATCTCGACTTCTTCTACTTTCACAATTGCCTCTATGAGGGTGTCTGGCGCGACAACAGCAGACGCTGGCAGGAGCAAACGTCAACTCAGGACGTGCTCAGAACCTATGGCAAGGACTACAAGGTGATCTTTGTCGGCGATGCCTCCATGTCACCTTACGAGATCGCCTATCCCGGCGGCGCGAACGAGCACTGGAATGCCGAGGCTGGCTCCGTCTGGCTGACCCGCGCACGCGACCAGTGGCCTTCGAGCATCTGGATCAATCCGGTGAAAGAAGCGCATTGGGGCTATACCCAGTCGATTGCGATGATCCGCGAGCTGTTTGCAGACCTTATGTTCCCGATGACCCTGAAGGGCATCGAGGCCGCCATGCGCGAACTGGTCCGTTGATCTGGTAAGCGCCGGTCAGAGACCTTAGGTTGGCCCCTACGAGCGAATAGCGGAGGCTGCGTGCCACATCTGACTGAGCCAGCCGATGACTGAGCTGATTGCGGAATATGTCACCGCTTACGGGCTGTTCACGCTTTTCGGCTTCCTGTTCTTTGCCTGCCTGGGCATTCCCGCGCCGGCCTCGGTCGTGCTGCTGGTCGGCGGGGCTTTCGTGGAAAGCGGTGAGTTGCCACTGGTTGCGACCTTCGTCGTCTCGTTCGTCTCGTCCGTGCTGGGCAATCAGGCCGGGTATTTCCTGGGCCGAACGGGGGGCCGCCGGATGCGGGCCGGACTGTGGCGTCAGGGGCGCTGGAACCGGTCGATGAAACGCGCGGAACGCTACACCGCGAAATGGGGACTGATCGGGCTCTTTCTGAGTTGCTGGCTGATCACACCACTTGGGCCATATGTAGCCATTGTGTGCGGCATCAACCGCATCCGCTGGTTCGACTTTTCTCTGGTCAATGCCGCAGGCCTGCTCGTCTGGGTGGTGCTCTATATGTGGCTGGGTATGCGGTTCAGCGCCAACCTTGATGTCATCTCAACCTATCTGGGCCGGGTCAGCGGCGTGCTGGCGTTCATCGTCGCGGTCGTCGCAATCTACATGATCTTCTGGCGGCGCGGCAGTGGCACAGCCGAGACCGATGATCTGGAAAATCCCGATCTCCACCCCAAATAGTAATTCATGTCAGGTTTTATGAAATTGGCGGATGTTCACGGGATGGATGATGCTGTCTGGCGTCGTCACGCGAACCCGTGGAGCGCCTGGACACGCCTGCCGATCCTGCCGCTGGCCTGTATCGCGATCTGGGCGAGGGTCTGGATCGGCTGGTGGTGCCTTGTGCCGCTGGCGCTCCTCGTGCTGTGGACATGGGCCAACCCGAGGGCGTTCGGCGAGCCCGAGCGCACCGACAGCTGGACTTCCAGGGCCGTGATGGGCGAGCGGGTCTGGCTGAACCGCGCCGATATTCCGATCCCGCCGCATCACGCACGCATGATCTGGATACTGGTCGCGATCCCGTCAATAGGCCTCCTGCCGCTGGTCTGGGGCCTCTGGCAGCTTTCTCTCTGGCCGGTTTTGCTGGGGCTGACGGCGGTGCTTGGCGGGAAACTCTGGTTTCTCGACCGCATGGTCTGGCTCTTCGACGACATGGCGACGCAGGACCCCTACAGGGGGTGGCTGAGATGCTGAAGCTCGGCCCGATCATCCTGGCGGTTCTGGTGGGGCTTGCGATGTACCGCTTCTCGGCCTGGCGCACCAAGCGGGAACTGGATGCGCGCTCAACCCTGCTTGCGGACGCACGGATCAAGGCCCTGACCGACCGGATGGCCCGCGAACTCGAACTAGATCAGATCCGGGTGCATATCTACGAGATCGCCCCGATCAACGGGCTTGCGGCCCCAGACGGGCGGATTTTCATCACCCGCGGGTTCTTTGACAAATACCGGCTGGGCGAGGTCTCGGCCGAGGAGATGGCCAGCGTCATCGCCCATGAGCTTGGCCATGTGGCGCTGGGGCATTCCAAGCGGCGGATGATCGACTTTTCCGGGCAGAATGCGATCCGTATCATCTTGGCGACCGTATTGGGCCGGTTCATTCCTTTTGTCGGTGTCTATCTCGCGAATTTCCTGACCGGCCTGCTGGCAGCGCGCCTGTCGCGGCAGGACGAATATGAGGCCGACGCCTATGCTGCGGCACTCCTGACCAAGGCGGGGATCGGGGTTGAGCCGCAGATCACGCTTTTCGAGAAGCTTGAGAAGCTGACCGGCGCAGGCGGACAACTGGCCTGGCTGATGAGCCATCCCAAGACTGTGGACCGGGTGGATGCGCTGAAGCGGCTCGACGCCGCCTGGCAGGCCTGACCCCTATCCCAGAACCTTTGCCAATCGCGGAAGTTTCGCGCGTTTGAGAAGCGCACGAAGCTCTTGCGACCTTCCGGACGCGGCCTCGGCCCGGGCCAGCATGGTCTGCGCGACAGCGGGGATCATGTCGCCCTTTGTGTGAAAAGCCTCCAGCAGCAACTCATCCGGGTTGCGGCGCAAGAGGCCGTATTGCCCCAGCACGCGGGTGGGAAAGTCCTTCAGATTGACGGTCACGATGCCGTCCGCGCCCGCGGCTATCGCCGCCGCGAGGACATGCCGGTCATCGGCATCGGGCAATGACAGGGTGTCCATATCAATGTCGCTGAACTCGACCTCGGCCTCCGGCCAGTCACTGCGCAAAAGCGCGATCTCGGTCCGTGCAATCGGCTCCGCCGCCGGTCCCAGCTTATGTGTCGCGCGGGCCCATTCCTCCAGAATACGGGCAGACCAGACAGGTTGGAAAAGCCCTCTCCCAGCAGCGCCGACCAGCATCTCACGCATCACCGTTGGAAAGAGGACGCAGGCATCAAGCACGAGGCGCATCAGTCGAGCCTCAGAAAGATCGCCTTCAGATAGCCGGTTTCGGCCAGATAAGGATGGGTCGGATGATCTGGCCCGGCACTGCCCGTATGGATGATCTGCGCGCGCCTGCCACCCTTGCCGATACCCCGCAGGCTGGCCTCGCGGAAGGCGCTCAGCGAGGCCGCGTGCGAGCAGGAGCAAAGCACCAGATATCCGCCAGGTGCCACCAGACGGGCGCTCTGCCGGGCGGCACGCTCATAGGCCCTGAGCCCGGCTTCGAGCGCTGGCTTGGCGGGCGCGAAAGCCGGTGGATCCGAGATCACCAGATCGAAAATCTCGCCTGCCTCCCCCATCGCCGTCATGACGTCGAAAGCATCGCCTTGCCGGGTCGAGAACCTGTCGGTACACCCCATGCGCGCCGCGCCCTCCGCGGCCAGGACGAGCGCGGGTGCGGATGCATCAACCGCCAATGCGGACGTGGCCCCGGCCGCCAGCGCCGCCAACGCAAACCCGCCCACATGGGAAAACACGTCGAGTACCCGCCGACCCTCGGCCAGTCCTGCGGCAAAGACATGGTTTGGGCGTTGATCGTAGAAAAGTCCGGTCTTCTGCCCGCCCAGAATGTCCGCACGGTAGATCGCGCCGTTCATCGGCACATCCACCGGGCCATCGAGCGTGCCGCAGATCAACTCGGAAATGTCATTCAGACCGTCCAGCTTGCGCGCGCGCCCCGAGGCGTTCTTGTAGATCGTGGCCATCCCCAGAGCGGTCAGGGCCTGCACCAGAAGGTCCAGATGCACCTCCGCCCAGGCCGCATTGGGCTGAAGGACCGCGACCTCGTCAAAGCGGTCGATGATCAGGCCCGGCAGACCGTCCGCCTCTGCATGAACCAGCCGATAATATGGCGCGTCAAAGAGCGTCTCGCGCAATTCAAGGGCCGTTTGCAGCCGCGCCATCATCCAGTCGGCGTCAACAGGGCGGTCTGCATCGCGCTCCATCATCCGAAAGGCGATCTTGGAGGCGGCGTTGAACGCCCCCTGCCCCAGAACGCGCCGGTCGGCATCCTCCAGCCGGACGATCGTGCCTGCCGGAATGCCGCGCGTGCGCCGGTCCATGACAAGCGTATCGGCAAATGCCCAGGGCGCGCCGAAACGCAGGGCCTGAGTGTTCATTTTCGGGCGAAGGCGGATGGTTGGCTGGCTCATGCGCCCTGCTAAAACGTTTCCGGGCAGAAAAAAAGGGCCGTTCGCGAAGAACGGCCCAGTTTGGGAGGTAACTCTTGATGCGTGTCAGTGATGCGCAACCTTGCGGAAGACACCCACGACCCGATGCGGCAGGCTGGATACGAACTGAACGAACTGGGAGAAGGAGATGCGGATCGCTTCGGCACGCAGCTGATGTGCACGCTCTTCGATGATCCGCCGATCCTCCAGCGTAGGCATATGGAAATCAAAATTCTTCATTGTCTTGGTCCTTGATATGGCGCCGCTCACCGTTCCTGGTCCGGCACCCGATTTGATCACAAGAAGAAGATAGGTGAAGAATGCGCATTGTGCAGCGCACAAAAACAAAAAGCCGTTATGCGCCTAGCGCATGGCAATGGCCTTTGGTGAGATCCTGTCACCCGCATCGATCCGCAAATGGCGCAGGAAGCGCCCCTCGGCCAGCCGAAACAGACCAACGAGCATGAAGGTAAGGCAGATATAGAGAATTGCAGCCGTGATAAAACCCTCATAGGCCACATAGAACTTGGCGTTCAGGGTTCGCCCGGCCCCCAGGATATCCTGCAGCGTGATGATGCTGGCCACGGCCGAGCCATGCAGCATGAACACGACTTCGTTGCCATATTGCGGCAGGGCCCGGCGCAGGGCTGAGGGCAGCAGCACCAGCGCATAGACCTTGAACCGCGTGAGCCCGAGGGCGGTTGCAGCCTCTTCCTCACCTTTCGGCGTTGTCTGAAGCGCACCACGGATGATCTCGGTCGCATAGGCGCCTGAATTGAGCGAAAGCGTGATCAGCGCACACCACCATGCCTCGCGCAGGACCGGCCAGAGGAAACTGTCCTTGACGAAGTCGAACTGGGCCAGCCCGTAGTAGATCAGGTAGAGCTGCACCAGAAGCGGCGTCCCCCTGAAGACATAGACATAGGCGTTGACCAATCCATTGGCATACTTGATCCCGCGCGCCCGGATGATCCCGCAGGGCAGTGCTATGCAAAACCCGATCAGCACCGAGAGAACCGTCAGTTGCATCGTCATCCAGACGCCGCCTGCGAAGAGCTCCCAATTTGCGAAAACGAGATCAAACCTCATGGGTTTTCAACGCATATCTGCGCTCCAGCCATTCAAAGAGGTTCGTCGTCACGAAGTAGATGAAAAGATAGGCCAGGAGCGCGAAGGCAAAGAACAGGAAAGGCTCGCGCACGGACTTGCCCGCATCATTGGCCAATCCGACCAGGTCCTCCAGTCCGATGACCGAGACCACGGCCGTGGATTTGACGAGCACCTGCCAGACATTCGCATATCCCGGCAGCGCAAAGCGGATAAGTTGCGGCAGGCTGACCCTCAGAAAGATCGCGATCCCGTTCATGCCGAGGGCCTGGGCGGCCTCGACCTGTCCCCTGGGGATGGTCATATATGCGCCGCGGAACGTCTCGGTCATGTAGGCGCCATAGATGAAGCCGATGGCAATGACACCGGCCAGAAACTTGGACAGCTCGACATAGTCCCAGCCGAACAGGCCTCCGATATCGTTGATGAAGCGCTGACCGCCAAAATAGATGAGCAGGATCATGACCAGATCCGGCACACCGCGCACGATGGTGGTGTAGGTCATCACCGAACCCGATGCGATCCGGCGTCCGCTCAGCTTGCCCGCGGCACCGAGCGCACCCAGCGTGGTGGCCAGAGCGAGTGCACAGATCGCGAGTGCGACAGTCACCCCAAGCCCCCTCATAAGGAGCGGGACGTATGAGAGCAGTTCGGTCAGGGGGCCGCACCCCGAAAGGGATGCGGCCAGGATCGCGGATCAGCCGCCATAGATGTCGAATTCGAAATACTTCGAATTGATGGTCTCATATTCGCCGGACTCGCGGATATTCGTGATCGACTGCGTGAAGGCATCACGCAGATCGGTATCGCTCTGCCGCACGCCGATGCCGGCCCCGTCACCATGGTATTTGGGGATCGAGTAGCTGCCGCCGAAGAAGGCGAAACCCTCGCCCGCATCGGTGTTGATGAAACCGTCAAGGATGGCAATGCTGTCGGCCATGGCCGCATCAATGCGCCCCGCTACCAGATCGAGATAGACCTCATCCTGTGAACCGTAGAGTTTCAGCTCAATGCCCGGAAACTCGCCTTCCATGAAGTTCTGATGGATCGTGCCGCGCTGAACACCCACGACCTTGCCTTCCAGATCGGCCTCCGTCATGCCGTCCTTGCCGACGAACCGGCCCGGCGTATTGTAGTACTTGGCCGAGAAGTCGATGACCTGCTTGCGGTCCTCGGTGATCGACATGGATGCGATGATGGCATCGCATTTACGCTCCAGCAAGGCGGGAATGATGCCATCCCAATCGGTCTTCAGCATCTCGCATTCCTTGCCCATGTCCGAGCAGAGCGCGTTTGCGATGTCGATGTCAAAGCCGACGACAGAGCCGTCCGTCGCAGTTTCCGAGAACGGAGGGTAAGCCCCCTCGACACAGATTTTGAGATCGGCGGCACCTGCAGCGCCGGCCAGTGTGATCGCAGCGATTGTGGCTGTGATGAAACGGGTCATGTTACTCTCCCAATTGGCGTTGTGGGGGCGACCGTGATTGAGCGCGCCTCCAAGGTCAAGCCCAATGCAGATTGCAACCATAGCTGACGCACCGTCAGCGCACGGTGATGCCTCCATTTCGCATATGGCAACGGTGGTGTCTGGATATTTTTGCCAAAAAGAAGGCGAGAGGCCGCGCCCTTCTTTTTGGTCTAAATATCCGATCAGGCATTGAAGACGTCGGGAAAGCTGCCCGGGCGTGCTGCCATCTGAAGCCAGTCCGAGACGAATGCGGCAACGGAGCGGAAGCAGACAAGCTCGAACGCATCCTCACCAGTCATCCAGAAGGCAACAGCGACCTGGCCAAGCCTGGTCCTGCGGATTTCACCGGGATGAAAGACCTCTGGCGCAAGATCGACCGGCGCACCCTTGGCAAGCACCTCATGCGCGCCCCAGCCCTGAATACGGAAGCACGCGCGCGCATCGGAGACATTGGCTGCCAGGTGATGTTCGCCCGAAAGGGAATCCTCCAGAGCCGAGACGACCGCGTCCGCCTGATCATGGGACATCATGAGCAAAAGCTCGTCGGGGGACATCCAAGCGACCGACCCGTCCTTGTGGGTTACGATCCGCCGTGTTGTCGGCACGTCAAGGCCGGTGACACCGTGAAGCGCCTTTTGGAAAGCAGCGGAGGCGAAGTCTCCACGCAGCGATACCATACCTCGGAGCGGGCATTCCTCGATCATGACATCAGACATTCTGCCGCTCCCCGTCCTTGTCGAGAAACACCGGGTCGACCACCTTGGCGCGAATGGTTCGGTCCTTGTCGACCTGGAAGCTCAGGGTCTCGCCCATCCGGTCCGCCCCTCCCTTGATGAGGGCCATGGCAATCGAGCGGTCAAGCGTCGGTGAAAAATAGGTGGACGTCACATGACCGATGGTCCGGGCATGACCGTAGGCATTGGTGCCGGGCTCCACCGCATGCGCGCCGTCGGGCAGCACGGTGCGGGGATCCTCGGTTGCGAGACCGACCAGTTGCTTGCGATCCTCCCGGCGCATGAAAGACCGCATCTGCGCCCGTTTGCCGATGAAATCATCCTTCTTCTTGGAGATGGCCCAATCAAGGCCGAGATCCTGCGGGATCACGGTGCCGTCGGTCTCGTCTCCTATCATGATGAAACCCTTCTCGGCGCGCATCACATGCAGCGCCTCGGTCCCGTAGGGCTGGATGTCATGGGCAGATCCCGCATCGAGACAGGCCTGCCAGAATGCGAGGCCCTGCGCAGCGGGCACCGCGATCTCGTAGGACAACTCGCCGGAAAAGGAGATGCGAAACACCCGCGCCTTGATACCAGCCAGCGTGCCTTCGGCGAATGCCATGAAAGGCAAGACGTCCCCGGACACATCTATACCGCCAAGTGCTTCGAGAACCGCGCGCGCCTTCGGCCCGACCACTGCGACCTGCGCGAACTGCTCGGTCAGATTGGCGGTGTAGACCTTGAGATCCCACCATTCGGTCTGGAGCCATTCCTCCATCCAGGCGTGGACCCGGTCCGAGCCGCCGGACGTCGTATGGCAGAGGAAGCTGTCCTCGCCCAGCCGCACGACAACGCCATCATCAAAGAGAAATCCGTTCTCCGTGCACATCAGGCCGTAGCGACAGCGCCCCATTTTGAGGCTGCTCATCATGTTGGTGTAGATCAGATCGAGGAACTTTCCCGCATCCGGCCCCTTCACGAGGATCTTGCCCAATGTAGACGCGTCCAGCAGGCCGACATTGGTGCGGGTATTGAGAATCTCGCGGGTCACGGCCTGTTCGATGTTCTCGCCACCCTGTCTGTAGGTGTAGGGTCTGCGCCAGTCGGCAACAGGCTCCCAATGGGCACCGTGGTCCGCGTGCCAGTCATCCATGGGCGTCTTGCGAACCGGTTTGAAGAGCGCTCCCCGTGCTTCACCGGCAATCGCGCCCATCGAGATCGGCGTGTAGGGCGGTCGGAATGTTGTGGTTCCGACCTGTGGGATCGACGCATCGCGCGCATGCGCCAGAACGGCCAGGCCGTTGATGTTGCTGAGTTTCCCCTGATCGGTCGCCATGCCGAGCGTGGTGTAGCGCTTGGCGTGCTCGACGCTCTCAAAACCTTCCTGCGCGGCGAGTTGCACGTCGGAGACCTTCACATCGTTTTGATAGTCGAGAAATGCCTTTGAGCGCAGCTTGATATCGGCGCCTTGCGGCATGCACCAGACCGCCTCCATGAATTGCTCATCCTCGACGGTGATCTCGGGCGCAGCCTCGTCGCCGGGCTCATGCCCGGTCTCCTCGGCTGCCTGACGCCCGGCCCGCACAGCGCTCTCAACGGCATCGCCCGCATGCAGGGCTCCAGAGGCCGAGCCCGCCGCGATCACAAAGCCGGACCCATCCGCGCCAAGCGGCGGGCGGTCCGGGTCGGGGGCAAAATGGGCGTGATCCGGATCCCAGATCAACTTGCCGCCGCAATGGGACCAGAGATGAACGACCGGTGACCAGCCACCCGACATCGCCACGCAATCGCAGGCAATGGTCTCCAGAACGGCACCCTCACCGGCCTGTGCGCAGATGCTCACACCGGTTACCTGCTTTGTGCCCTGAACGGATGCGACACCGCGCCCGACCTCGACCCGAATTCCCAGGCCCCGGGCCTTGTCGGCAAGCGCATTGGTCGCCATGGGCCGGGCATCAAGGATCGCCGGAACATCCAGTCCAGCCTCCTTGAGTGCGATCGCGGTGCGGTAGGCATCATCATTGTTGGTGACAACCACAGTCCTGTCGCCGGGGCTGACGCCATAGAGACCGACATAATCGCGCACAGCCGAGGCCAGCATGACCCCCGGCACATCATTGCCGGAGAATGGCAACGGACGCTCTATTGCACCGGTGGCGGTGATGATCCTCTTCGCCCGGATCCGCCAGAGCCTGTGGCGTGGGCGCCCGTCGCCTGGCGTGTGGTCACTGATGCGCTCATAGGCGAGGCAATAGCCGTGATCATAAACCCCTGCCCCCATCATCCGGGTGCGGCAGGTGACGGTATCGAGCCCGTCCAGCCGGGCAAGCTGATCCTCAACCCATTCCGGCCCCGCCTTCCCGTCAATCTCGCAAGGATCGACCAGAGTACGGCCACCAAAGGCAGCCGTCTGCTCGATCAGCAGCGTCTTTGCACCGGCCCGCCCGGCGACTTCCGCGGATTTGAGACCGGCAGCGCCGCCGCCGATGACCAGAACATCGACAAAGGCATAGAAATGCTCATAGCGATCCGCGTCACGCTCGGTCGGCGCAGGACCAAGTCCCGCGGACTGGCGGATCACCGGCTCGAAGAGATGCTTCCATGCGGCGCGGGGATGAATGAAGGTCTTGTAGTAGAAACCTGCCGGCAGGAACCTCGACAGCTTCGCGTTGATTGCGCCTATATCGAATTCCAGACTTGGCCAGTGGTTTTGAGATCCGGCTTCGAGCCCCGCGAAGAGCTCGGTCGTGGTGGCACGCTGGTTGGGCTCTGCCCGATCGCCCTTGCCAAGCCGAACCAGCGCATTCGGCTCCTCCGCGCCGCTCGCGACAATGCCGCGCGGACGGTGGTATTTGAATGAGCGACCGACCAGCGTCTGACCATTGGCCAGGAGCGCGGAGGCGAGTGTATCCCCCTCAAACCCTTTCAGACGACGGCCGTTGAACGTGAAATCAAGCGGACGGGATCGATCGATCCGCACCCCGCCATTTGCCAGTCTGGTACTCATTCGAACCCCTTCCAATCCGGGCGGCGCGACCTGATCTTCGCCAAGATGTCGTCAGGCGGCGTGCTGACCTGAGCCGAGTAGGTGCCAAAGACCTCCAGCGTCTGCGTGCAGCGGGCGGCGTGGAACCATTTTCCACACCCGAAAGCGTGCCGCCAGCGTTCGAAATGCACCCCGCGAGGGTTCCTGCGCTGAAAGAGGTAGTCGCGGAACGCCGCGTCGTCCGAGGCCGTGGCCTCGCGCCGCAAATGCGCCTCGCCACCGGGGGCAAGGTCGGTTTCCTCGGCCATCACATCGCAATAGGGGCAATGGAGGATCAGCATGGGCGTGGCCCCTCTTCAGATCGGACAGGAACGGGAATCAGAGCCTGGCAGCACCCGATTTCCGGCGGAAACTCGCTCAAAAAAGAAAAAACCTGTGATCGTTTGTGAAATTCATCACACAACCATTGAGTGCAGCACCTCACCGCCGGAACGGGCGATGAAGGCCTTCCACGCACTTCATTTTTTCTTTTATTTTCAGTAATATAATCGGCGCATCGCATCAGATACACACCCTTCAAAGCACCTGAAACCGCCCGGGAACAGATACCCGACGTCACCTGTCCCAGCGTCAACCCAAAACCTTGTATTTCCCCCAAAACTGACTTAAAGTTGTTGACAGTTGTAAGTTTATTTTTCGTGGGGGCGAAAATATGAGTGATGTGACTAAACTGCAGGATGACGCGCTGGTCCTGCTTGGGGAAGCCAAAGAATTCGTTGCAGAGTTCTTTTACGCTCCTATAGGCATCGAAGCGTCCGAGACACTGGTCAATGGAACACTTTACGGACTCGGGTTTCTGGGTCTGTTCGTGATTTACCGGCTGTCGCGCCCCGCTCCTGTCTCCCGGTACCGTAAAGACAACTACGGTGCCATCGACTACGGACGGAACGTCTAAGATCTCTCCAATCTCCAAGGAAGGCGCACCGCTCAGCGGTGCGCTTTTTTTGTTGGGCCAACGCATCAGTGGGCCACGGCGGCAGCGACGCTTTCGTCGATCATCCGCCCTTCGGTAAACCTGTCGAGACTGAACGGGGCTGCCAGCGCACGCGGTGCGCCATCTGCAACCATCTCTGCCGTTGCCCAGCCGGAGCCGGGGATGGCCTTGAACCCGCCGGTACCCCAGCCGCAATTGATGAACATGCCTTCAACCGGCGTCTTCGAGATGATCGGAGAGCGGTCGCCCGTCATGTCCACGATCCCGCCCCAATGCCTGAGCATCTTGAGGCGCGAGATCATCGGGAAGGTCTCGATCAGGGCCCGCACGGTTTCCTCCAGATGCTGGAAGGAGCCTCGCTGGGTGTAGTTGTTAAACCCGTCCGCCCCGCCGCCGATCACCATCTCGCCCTTGTCGGACTGGCTCATATAGCCATGCACCGTGTTGGCCATGACCACGCAATCCATGCAGGGTTTGATCGGCTCGGAAACAAGCGCCTGAAGCGCAACACTTTCCACCGGCAAACGGAAGCCCGCCATCTCGGCCAGCACACCTGATGAGCCCGCCACCACGACACAAAGCTTCTTGCACCCGATGGCTCCCCTGGAGGTCTGGACGCCTGTCACCGCCCCGCCATCGCGATCAACACCCGTCACCTCGCATTGCTGGATGATGTCCACACCCAGATCGGATGCTGCGCGCGCATAGCCCCACGCCACTGCGTCATGCCGCGCCGTACCGCCGCGCGGCTGCCAGAGCCCGCCAAGAACCGGGTATCGCGGCCCGCCGGTCTCGATGATCTTCACAATCTCCTTGACGCGGCGCGGCGAGACCATCTCGGTCTCGATGCCCGCCAGCCGGTTGGCATGGGCGGTGCGTTTCATTGCCCGGAGTTCGTGCTCGGTCTGGCACAGCATCATCACACCACGGGGCGAGAACATGATATTATAGTTCAGGTCCTGACTGAGCGTCTCGTAGAGCCCGCGCGCCTTCTCGTAGATCGCCGCACTCTCGTCCTGCAGATAGTTGGACCGGATGATGGTGGTGTTGCGCCCTGTATTCCCGCCACCAAGCCAGCCCTTCTCAAGAACCGCAATGTTGCGGATGCCGTGGTTCCGGGCGAGATAATAGGCAGTTGCAAGACCATGGCCGCCTGCCCCGACGATCACCACCTCATAGTCCGATTTCGGCAAGGGCGAGCGCCACGCCCGCTCCCAACCGGTGTGATGCCGGGCCGCCTCGCGCGCGAGTGCAAAAACCGAATAGCGTTTCATTGTCTTCTTCGCACCCCGATCAGCCAGAACGCCTTCGACTTTTGCAGCAAGGGGCGGCAAATTCCATGCGGCAGAACGGCACTCAGCTTTCGTTTCGCGACATTTTTACTGCCCGTGGTCGACTGCGTTGAATTCGGCCATTGCGGCTCTGCTCGGCAGAAAGATAAACTCGTCCCGTTCTGATCGCAAAAGGATGCCATCGTGTTCTGGATTATCGCAAGCCTGGCGGGCCTGGCGGTTGTCGCCTTTCTCGTGCGACCGCTTCTGGCGGGATCGCGCGACAATGCGACCGATGCCGCCTATGACATGCAGGTCTACAAGGATCAGCTTGCAGAGATCGAACAGGATCTGGCGCGCGGTGTGCTGAGCCCGGATGAAGCCGATGCAACCCGCACGGAGGTCTCGCGCCGCCTGTTGGCCGCCGCCGATGCCGAGGCCCGTCAGATCCGCGACCACGCCGCGCCCAAGGCCGCGTCCCGTGCGCTGGTGGCCGGACTTGCCGCCACCTGTCTGGCGGGTGGCGGCGCACTCTATCTGGTGCAAGGCAGCCCGCATCTGCCCGACCAGCCGCTCAAGACGCGACTGGCAGCCCAAGACGCAGCCTTTGCAGCGCGCCCGGATCAGGCGAAGGCCGAGGCCGAGTACCTCCGCATCCGTACAGAAACACCGCCGCCCAATGACGAGCACATGGCCCTGATCGACCAATTGCGCGCCGTTCTGGAAGGTCGCCCCGATGACGTGCAGGGACATCGCCTTCTGGCCAGAAATCTCGGCCAGCTCGGACAATGGGCGGATGCACATGCCGCGCAGGCCAAGTTGCTCGCGCTTCTGGGCGAACAGGCCACCGGGGCCGATCATGTCGATCATGCCGAATACCAGATCCTTGCAACCGGTGGTTATGTCTCGCCTGAAGCCGAAGCCGCGCTGGAGCGCGGTCTCACCCTCGAGCCGGAAAACCCGAAGGGTCGATACTACTCGGGTCTTCTGCTGGCCCAGGCCGGGCGCCCTGATCTGACATACAGCCTGTGGAGCCGCCTTGCCGCGGAAGGGCCGGAAAACGCACCATGGGTTCAGGCGATCAATGCGCAACTGCCCGATGTGGCGCGCGCTGCCGGCATTCAACCCGGGCCGGGCGTTGCGGATATTGCCGCCGCGTCGGAGATGTCGCCCGAGGATCGGCAGGAAATGATCCGCGACATGGTCTCGGGTCTCGCCGAACGCCTCAACACAGAAGGTGGTCCGCCACAGGACTGGGCACGGCTGATCCGTGCCTACGGTGTGCTGGGCGAGCTGCGGCTGGCCTCGAATGTCTGGAACGAGGCAAGGACCGTCTTTGCCGATGCACCCGACGCCCTCGCGCTGATCCGGCAGGCCGCACGCGACGCCGAGGTCGCCCAGTGATCTGTGAAAGCCTCGCCGGTTTTGCAGCCGAAATTCCCGCCAACAGCGCGTTGATGGGGCTTGATCTGGGCACCAAGACCATCGGCATCGCCGTCTCCGACAGGATGCGGTCGATCGCCAGCCCCATCCGGACCCTCAGACGCAGCAAATTCACACTGGAGGCCGCGGCTCTGGAAGAGCTGATCGCTGAGCGCGAGATCGGCGGCCTGATCCTCGGCCTGCCTCTCAACATGGATGGCAGCGAGGGGCCTCGGGTCCAGTCCACCCGGGCCTTTGCCCGCAATCTCGACCGGATCCTGACCCTGCCCATTGCCTTCTGGGACGAGCGCCTTTCGACAGTGGCCGCGGAACGTGCACTTCTCGAAGCTGATACCTCGCGAAAGCGCCGCGCCGAAGTGATCGACCATGTCGCGGCCGGCTACATCCTGCAAGGCGCCCTCGACCGGTTGGCGCATATCAGACGGGAGCAGGCCATATGACCGACGAGATCTGGAAACGGGATGAAATCGAAAGCCCCTGCGTCAAGATCTGCGTGATCCACCCCGACGCCAGACTCTGTCTGGGCTGCCTGCGCACCCCCGACGAGATCGCGACCTGGTCGCGCAAATCCCCGCAGGAGCGCAGACAGATCATGTCGGAACTCGCAGATCGCGCCCCCGCCCTGACCAAACCACGCGAGGGACGCAGGCGGAGAAAGGAACGTGGCCGCAGCCAGACGGACTGACCCGTCTTTCTTCTTGGGTCAAATATCCTCGCGCGGAACGCGCGAAACCGACAGCTTCTCAGGCAGCGCTCTGCATCACCGATTGCAGGGCTGTCTCAACCAGTTCCACCCCTGCTCCGGGCCGGTTGGCCCCCTCCGACAGAATGCGCCGCCATTGCCGTGCGCCCGGTCGGCCGGCAAACGCACCCAGCATATGCCGCGTGATCTGGTGCAGCCTGCTGCCACGTGCCAACTCGTTCTCGATGTAGTCGTACATGGCGCGCACGGCTTGCTCGCCTGATGTCACGCCACCACGCCCGAAAATCACCGGATCGGCAGCCCCCAGGACACCGGCTGGATCGTGATAGGCGGCACGCCCGATCATCACGCCGTCAAGCCCCGCGTCCAGAAAGCCCGTCGCCTGTTCGAGCGAGGAAATGCCGCCATTGATCGCGATCTCAAGATGCGGGAAAAGCCGCTTCATCTCCTGCACCAGAGGATAGTCGAGCGGCGGAATGTCCCGGTTCTCCTTGGGGCTCAACCCCTGCAGCCAGGCCTTGCGGGCATGGATGGCGAAATGGGTAACACCGGATGCGGAGACCCGCGCAATGAACGCTGGCAAGACCTCCCGCGGCTCCTGATCATCGACCCCGATACGACATTTCACCGTGATCCTGGCCCCATCCGACGCCTCGATCATCGCTGCCACACAATCGGCCACAAGCGCGGCATTCTCCATCAGAACCGCGCCAAAACACCCCGATTGAACCCGATCCGACGGACATCCGACATTGAGATTGATCTCATCATAGGAAAACCCGTTGGCAATCCGCACCGCCTCGGCCAACTGGCCGGGGTCTGATCCGCCAAGCTGAAGTGCCACCGGGTGCTCGGCATCATCATAGCGCAAAAGATGCAAAGCATCTCCCCGTACCAACGCAGCCGCCGTCACCATCTCTGTGTAGAGCAGAACATGGCGCGAAAACTGACGGTGGAAGTACCGACAATGCCGATCCGTCCAATCCATCATGGGCGCAGCAGAAAGTCTAGTGTGTTGATCCATTTGCATTTTTCTTTTACGTTCAAGCTGTTGCGAGGTAAAGTTACTACGCAGGAATACGCCCCTATTTGCCCCTTTTCGACGACTCATTGCACACGATATGGCCGCGACATCTGTCCGTCGTCAGGGTTTTCGGCACCACTGGCCGCTTAAAGTAAGAGAGTGTTTGGCTCATCTGGTTGGTTTG
>CANLSM010000017.1 GCA_947493745.1 uncultured Paracoccaceae bacterium
TGGCAAACGGCGCAACCAAGGAAGAATTCCTGGCAAGCCTCAAAGCCGCCGTCACAGCCGATCCCGTAGCAGCAGCCGCCGCGCCTGCTGACGGCGAACCGGTCGACCCGGCCCTGGCGGCGATCCTCGGCGGAACACCCTTGGAAAAGGGCTCCACAAATCTGGACGTATTCAACACGTTGCTGCCCCCGGTAGAGAACCCCAGCGCCCTGCCCGAAGGCTGGAGTGTGGCCGTTGCCGATGGCAAGGATCAGAAGTCAGGCGTTCTCGGCCTGCGCTACAATGGCGAGCAGGTTACCACCGTCTCGCTTATCCAGGATGCGCCCGAGAAGGGGACCGAGCCGTTCAGCGCCCTGCCCAATGATGCATTCCTCGACAGTCCGTGGAGCGAGTTGATCACTGGCTGGTTCCCCGGCGGAGTATACGAGGGAGGCGGGCGCACCGCAGGTCGTCTGGCCAACATGATGACAGGGGTTGGTGCCATCGTGAACGGCATCGAGACCGCCGGCGGCACGGCGTATCTCGACCGCCTCAAGGAAACCGGCATCGACGGGTTCGAAGTGCATGACGCAACCACTTCGGAAGGCGGTTATAGTGGCGGTCTCAACGCAAATACATACATGGGTAAGCACCGGATCTCTGGTGATCCCAAATCCTGGCCGGATCATCTTTCGCATCCGAAATATGGTAACCTCGTGGCCGCGGATATGATCACAAGATTGGCACAGAGGCACAACGACATATCGCCGTATTCGGGGCCCAGAGCCTATGTCGCCGACAGTGAGGGTTGGAAGGCCGCGGTGGCAGGCGACAAAGTGGCGGCGCTGGTCGACGCGGCACCCGCCACGCCAGGAGCGGAGCAACTTGTCAGAAATAGGGAGTTCGAGCAACGCATGGGCCTATGGTACATGACCGCAACAGGCCAGACCAACCCCGCCGAAGCCGCAGCCCTCAGCGAGAGCATGGCCGGAAGCTTCGACTACTTCAACAAAAACTACGCAGAAAAACTCGGCCTCGATCCAGTCCAAATCGGACCGCCAGAAGAGCCATATCCCGAAATCGGTGACCCGCCCAATTTGGAGCCGGGCGCGCCGGGGGCTATCAACTGGGAGCTGCACGGTTCCGGCTACAAGTATGATGGAAAAGACGGAACTGTGAATGCTGACGATGCGGATCTCATCCTGCGATCGGTTGCCAGCGACACACCTGCGCCGGTCACAACCGGGCAACTGATTGGAGATGGGGTCCTGGTACTGGATCAAGCCAGCAGGACCTGGTCAATCGACAAATCGAAGCTGAAAGGCCGCGATATGTTCGATGCTGTCAATACGGTCTTGTCCACAACGGACAAGACCTATGCGGAAAAGAAGGAGATGCTTGAACGCATGGGCGTCAGCGAGGGTCAGCAGCAGCTTCTGGCCCTGGCGACAGGCGATCCGACCAAGGGTATGGATCAGGAACTAACCAGTGAGGGACTGAACGGCTATCACGCACCCGAAGACCTGTTCGTGGCAAATGAGATCGACGGGAAAGTCATCGGGCTCAACGGCGATGCAACAATCGCTCCGGTTGATCAAGGTCGGGAGGCGGGTCTGGACATGACCAATCAGCCTCCGGTCTTGCAGCTTAAAGTCGATCAGGACGGCAATGTCATAGAGGATGGCACCAAACCCGTAACACAGTTGCCGCCCGGCGTGACCCTTCCGGGCGGCGGCGACCCCGACGCATTGCCCACAACTGCAAGGCTGCTGGCAGCCGCTGACGGCGCTCCACCGGCAGAAGGAGGGATCGGTACGACACCTCTCCCACCTGACGCGCTGGCAAGATTCAAGGCCGATCCGGCCAAGTTCCTGGCAGAGAGTGGAAGAGAGGCCGCGCACCGTGTGCAAATGCTGGTGAGCGGCAATCTGGCCGGCGTTGACAAGAAGGTCCTGGAGAAGGCCCTTGAAGTGAACAAGGCAGCAATGGCCGAACAAACCAAGGCTGTTGAGACTGCAGCGGTTGCAGCCGGATATAATGCGGAAACTGACGGAGATCTCACCACGTGGATCAACAAGGTCAATCGCGGAGAAGTCGTCACTGACGAGAAGGCGCGCGAAAACCTCAACGGTGCACTTACCCTCACGAACCGCATGGCGGCAAACGGATTTGGCCTTGATGCACAGGTCGGATTTCAGGACTTCGGGCAGCTTCCAGCCGCATTGCGCACGGATGCCGACGGTAATCCTGTCCCATCGATTTTTGCCAGCCATGCGGGCTACATCCCGCGCGCCCAAATGAACTCTGTCCAACGGCTGGAAAACGGGAACCAGCAGGTGACCTTCAGCATGAACCTTTTGCAGCACGCGGGCGCTCGCATGCAGTTCAGGCAGGATGAAAACGACGCGACACCTGGCGGCCTGTTGAAGGCCTTCCTGCCCGGCGGCGAACTGGGCGCGGTCAAAACCCGCCAGTTGTCCTTCACGGTCACATATGACGAAAACGGAAAATACCTCGGGACCGGAGATGTCAAGCGTGTCGAAGAGTATGGATACATGCATCGCCATACCTTTGATCATTTCGCCACTCTGTCGCGAGTGACCAGAGGGGTGCTAAACAACCCGAGGGCCATGCTACCGGCCTTGCCGGGAGGAGGCGGCGATATTGAAGCGCCGGCACCACAACCACCCGCGATCAACGCGCCAGCTCTTCACGGAATGGAAGCTGTGCCTGCCACGGCTGCCATTCGAAATGCACTTACGCAGGGTGCGGCGGTGGTCCGTGAGCTGGTCAATCCTGCTCTCGACGGTTTCGATGCGCTCAGACCCTGGCTGGGCAATGGAGAGGTTATTGGCAAGGCAACGTTCAAGGTTGAAACCAACTATAGTGCACTTTTCGCCGACGCTAAGGCCAGTAAGGAAAAAGCCCAGTTAGCCCTCAAAGCCCTTGGCGCGATTGCTGTTGAAGCTGGTGCTTCGGCACTGGGCACATATACCGCGCAGCGTGTGACCAGAGAAGCACTTACAGCCGTCTTTGGGAACAATCCGGTCACTGCCCTCCTGCGGGAAACAATCGGCGAGAGCGGTTTCGTGGTCGGCTCGATTGAAAGCATCTCCGATGTTGCCGGAATTGGAGGCGCCCAGCTTGGTGCGTTCCTGGGCAATGCAGTCTACTCCGCCACGGCTCTTGCCGACTATACCAAGACAAGCTTTGGCATGGCCCTTGTCTCCAATCCACTTACGCCGACGTTGGGTACCAATATCTACAACGCAATCGAGGGCAACTGGCCGACCCGGGAACCCGGACAGCAGCCGGGCGGCGGTCCGTTGCAGATTGAACCGCGACCACAAACATTCTTTATCGCGCCGGATGGTTCCATTCGTGCGGTGCCCGTAGATATTCCGGATGCCCGCCGCCCGTCAGAAGACAACAACTGGCTGTTCCCTGTTCCGAACGGAGGAAAAGGGCGGTTGGTGCTGAACTACATCCCCTTGTCCAAAAGCTGGGACATCAGCGAAGGGGGGCGGTTTGCAGGCTCGGGGCCGACGACTCCCGACGAGCCCACACCCACCACCCCGCCAGAGGACGAGCCGGAACCCGGACCAGAGCCGTCAGAATAGGCATCATCCAAGGCCTGAAAGCAGCGGAGCAGAAATGCTCCGCTGCGCGCTTTTCGGGTCGTTGCAACCGGCGTTATTGGCGCGTTTCGAGCCTTTCATCTTTCAGAAATGCGGTGACGCGCTCGTAAAAGCCGGTGTCCTCATGAATGAAGTTGTGGCCTCCCTGCAGAACCTCGTGGCAAGCGTCCGGCAATTTCGCAACCATCGGCATCTGGACCTCATGCGGGGCTTGGCCGTCATGCCGGCCTGACAGCACAAGCGCCGGTGCGGTGATCCGGTCGAGGCGGGAATAGGTATCGTGATCTGCGCGTGCGGCGAGTTGCGCTGCAAGACCTTCGCGGGCACCAGGCTCGGCGATGAAGCGGGTCTGGGCCGCAACCCGCTTTGCGATCATCTGCTGCATCCGCTCCGGGTGGCGCTCCTGAAATGCGGGCGTCAGTCTGAGATCGGCGACCTCCAGTCCCCTTTGCGCACGCTCAGCCGGGTCCAGAGGCAGGAAGGTCTCGATCGGAAAGGAGGAGCCACCGGCCCCTCCCGATGATGTGGCGGCCAGCACCAGCCGGTTGATCCGTTCGGGCCAGCGGATTGCCAGCTCCTGGGCGACCATGCCGCCAAAAGAGTATCCCACGACATGGGCGGAAGACCATCCCAGGGCATCCATGACCGCAGCGGCATCCTCGGCATACTCCCGCATCGTATAGGGGCCGCGCGGCTTGTCGGAGCGTCCCTGACCACGCTGATCGAAAAGCGCGACGTGGAAATGCCGGGTCAGCGGCGACTGCAACGGTGTGGGCGTGGCGCGAAGATCCCACCCGGTGCCCCCCAGAAAGAGCAGGTCCGGACCTGCCCCCGCCAGATCGCTGCAGAGGGTCAGGCCGTTTGCTTGCAGCAACCTCAAGGGTCACCCATGGGTTTCGAGAAAGCGCAGGACGTCTGTCCAGGCCTCGGATGCGGCCTGAGGATGGAAGGCCTCCCGGTGATCGTTGAAGAATGCATGCTCGGTGCCCGGAAAGACCTTGATCTCGGAAAAGGGACTATGGGCGAGATCGGCCTTGAGCCGTGCAATGTCTTGCGGCGGAATCAGCCCGTCGGTTTCGGCAAACGCCCCGAAATAGGGACACTCAATCATGCCCGTCAGTTCGATGGGCAGGAAGGGCTTGGTCGGAAGGCGCGGAAAATTGATCCGGCCATAGAAGTTGATCACACCGGCGAGACGCTTGTCGAATGCACCCAGATTATGGGCGAAACGCCCGCCCATGCAAAATCCCCATGCAAAGACCTTGTCGACATCGAAACCGCCCTCTCCGCTCAGTGCCCAGTCTAGCGCGCAGCGGCAATCAAGTGTGCACCGGACATCATCGAAGGCCTCGAAGGTGCGGCCCCATTTCTCGACCGGGTCCGTTGAGACGGGTGCAGGTGCGCCCCGGAACAGGTCGCAGGCAATGGCGACATATCCCTCCTTCGACAGCCTGTCGGCCACTTCCTTCATATGCAGCGTCATGCCCCACAGCTCGACCTGCATCAGAACAGCGGCCTTGGCAGGGGTTTCGGGCAGGGCCAGGTACCCTCCCATCATCCCGCCGATAGCGGGGATTTCAGTATTTCGCGGACAGGTATCCATTATTTGAAATTTCCTATCAGAACAGGACGGATGGAAGCCATGTGGCCAGAGAAGGGAAGAAGAAGACCATGGATAGGGCGAAAATCTGGATGCCGATAAACGGAAGAACCCCGCGGTAGATATCGGCTGTTTTCACTTCGGGTGGTGCTACGCCACGCAGATAGAACAGCGCGAAACCGAAAGGCGGGGTCAGAAACGAGGTCTGCAGGTTCATCGCAATCAGAACGCCGAACCAGATGGGATCGATGGTGGATTGCAGGATGACCGGAGCGACGATTGGCATGATGATGAACACGATCTCGATGAAGTCGAGAAAGAAGCCGAGGATGAAGACCAGAAGCGACACGGCCAGTAGGGCGCCGATAGCACCTCCGGGGATTTTTTCCATCGCATGGTTCACGACTTCCTCGCCGCCAAAGGACCGGAAGATGAGCGAGAAGATGGTGGCTCCGATCAGAATGGCGAAGGCCAGCGTGGAAACCCGCATCGTACCGATCATCGTTTCGCTCAGCGCGCCCAGACGGGCCAGTACAGCGAGGGCTGCAAAAACGCCGAGCACAAGTGCAGCGGTGGCCAGCATGGCCAGAGCGATGCAGAAACCGTTCCAGACCGTGATCTCGTCGAGGGTTATGCGCAGATCCGCGACACTCTTGAGAACCGGCAGCGCGAAAGCTCCGACAATGGCCGCCGTGATGAGGGGGGCGAGATATCCCGGCAAAGGCGTCTCGCTCACGGCGCAAAGGCGTCGGCCTGCCAGCAGGGTCGCCCCGATTGCGCCGACGCCCGCGGCCTCCGTCGGTGTGGCGATGCCCATCAGGATGGTCCCCAGAACGGCCACGATCAGCAGAAGGGGCGGCAGAAGCGTGCCGAGAATGACCGCGATAGAGACACTCTCGCCCGGATCCGGTGGCATGGCCGGGGCGTCATTGGGCCGGACGATCCCGACCAGAAACTGGTAGAGCATGTAAAGAAAGGCGAGCCCGATACCCGGGATCAGGGCACCCGCGAAGAGATCGCCTACGGATACCGGATCGGGGGAGAAGTTTCCGATCTCGCGCTGTGCCTCCATATAGGCGCCCGACAGCTGGTCGCCCAGAAAGACCAGAACGATGGAGGGGGGAATGATCTGGCCGAGTGTTCCTGCGGCACAGATCGACCCGGCGGCAAGCGACGGCTTGTAGCCCTGCTTCAGCATGGTCGGCAGGCTCATCAGACCCATGGCGACGACCGTTGCACCCACGATCCCCGTTGACGCGGCAAGCAGTGCGCCGACAAGTGTGACCGAGATACCAAGCCCCGCCGGAAGGCTGCGTGACAGGCGCGCCATGTTGACCAGAAGGTCCTCGGCGACGCGGCTGCGTTCCATGATCACCCCCATGAGGATGAAAAGCGGAACGGCGGTCAGCACCTCGTTGAAGATCGCCGTTCCGAAGATGCGCGACGGAATGGCCGAGAGATAGGAATATTCAAACAGTCCGAACCATGCCGCCACGGTCGACAAAAGAAGTGCCGCCCCCGACAATCCGAATGCGACCGGAACCCCGGACAGGACTGTGCCGAAGGCAAAGATGAAAAGGACCAGGACGAAGATGGTCTGAAGTTGCTCCATGTCTCAGTTCCCCTGCCAGTGCGGGTCCGGCAGCCGGAAGATCAGACGCAGGGATATTGCGATTGCCTGCAATCCCACGGAGACGGCAAAGACCAGTATCGCGGATTTCAGAAGGAAGACCGCTGGAATGCCGCCAGCCTGAGCGGAGCTTTCAAGAACGCTCCAGGACCGGATGACATAAGGCACGCTTGTCCAGATGATCACCCCGACCACCGGCACCACGAAGAGCAGAAGCGAGATCAGATCGACGATCCGCCGCGTTCTTCTTGTGAAGGCCGCATAGAAGATATCGACGCGGACATGCTGGTTCTGCTGCAGAATGAAAGCCGATCCGAAGAGAAAAATCAGAGCATGTCCGTAGACCACCGACTCCTGGATAGATACCAGTCCGTAGCTGAACACATAGCGCGCAACGACCGAGAAGGCCTGCGCCAACATCATGATCAGCGCGCACCAGCCGGCGGCCTTTCCGAGTATACTGTTGAACCTGTCTATTGATTGAACAAACGCAAGCATGGGGGCTTCTCCGCTAAAGCGACGACCGGTGACCGCATGCAGCAGCACGCGGTCACCGGCCTCGACCTCACACTGAGCGCGCGATGGAGCGAGCAGTCAGGTAGGCCTGTTCCGACTGTGCGGTCCAGATCGAAACCTCATCCAGGAAAGCCATGTAGCTCTCGTAGACCTTGGCTGTGAGCGGATCGGCATCGGCTGCCTCGCGCAACACGATCTTTGTTGCATTCGCAAGCTCGATCATGACGTCCTCTGGGTAGGAGCGCAGCTGCACTCCGTGCTCCTCAAGAAGAATTTCGAGAGAGCGGGAGTGATTGGCGATGAAGTCCGCAGGGTTCATGACGTTCTCCTGCGCCGCCGCCAGCTGGATGATCTGCTGGTCCGAGGCCGAGAGATCATTCCAGAGCGCCAGATTGATGCCGAGGCTTTCCGCCGAGGTCGGTTCCTGAAAACCCGGATTGTAGAAATACTTTGCAGCCTTGTAGAAGCCGAAGCCGAGGTCTATCCATGGCCCCGCCATTTCGCCTGCATCAATTGCGCCCGATTGCAGGGCCGAGAAGATCTCGCCGCCCGGCAGCGTCACGGCGGTGCCGCCAACCTGATCGATGACCTTGCCCCCGAAGCCGGGGATCCGCATCTTCAGACCCTTGAGGTCCTCGACCGAGTTGATCTCCTTGTTGAACCATCCGCCCGCCTGGGCCGACGAATTGCCCGCCATGAAGGCCTTGATGCCGAACCCGGCGGAGACTTCGTCCCACAACTCCTGCCCGCCGCGGTGGTAGACCCATGCGTTATGTTCGGCCGTCGTCATGCCGAATGGCACACCGGCGAAGAAGTTGAACGCTGTCGACTTGCCCTGCCAGTAGTATTCCGCCGCGTGGTACATGTCGGCGGCACCGCTTGCGACCGCGTCGAAGGCTTCGAACGGAGGAACGAGTTCGCCCGCACCAAAGACTTTGACCGTCAGTCGTCCGTCCGAGGCCGCCGTGATCGCATCGGCGATCCGCTGGGACGCAACCCCGAGGCCGGGGAATTTCTTCGGCCAGCCGGTTGTCATTTTCAACGTCCGCTTGCCCTGTGCATAAGCCGGAGCAGCCAGAGGCAGCGCAACCGCCCCGGTGGCTGTTGCTTTGAGAAATTTACGTCTTGTTGTGTTCTTTTTCATGATTTCCTCCCTTAAAAAAGACACGTCAGTTTTCGCGCAGTGGCATGTTTGCCGTTGAACCGCGCGCAATGAATTCAGTGCGGTACTGAATGAGTTTGGGCTTGGAGAACTGCCCGCCTATCCGGCTGATCAGAGCCTCGACGGCATCCGTGGCCATCAGGTCAATGGGTTGCCGCATCGTGGTGAGGTCGAAGACGTCCCAGCCGGCCATCTCGATGCCGTCAAAGCCGGTGACCCAGACATCATCCGGTGCAGATGCGCCTACGGCCTTGAGGCCGTTCAGGACGTTCATTGCGATCACATCGTTGCCGCAGGCTATGGCATCGGGCGGATTGGGTCCGCGCATCCAGTCCATGGCGATCCGGCGAAAGCTCTCATTGCTGAATTCGGACTGGGCGTAGCGGTCGTCTGGCAGCTCCAGCATGGCATCCGCAAGACCCTGCCGGAAGCCCAGCTCCCGGTCGGCGAGGGTTGTTCGGTCCGTCGGTCCATTCAGAAAGGCGATTTTTCTGCGCCCCGCATCCGCGAGGTATCCTGCCAGAATGCGGCCGCCGTCAAGATTTGCGGAAACGATCTGGTCGCAATTGGCGTCCACCAGATACCGATTGAAGGACACCACGGGCACATCATTGTCCAGCACGGCGCGCATGGCGTCACCCTGATGGCTTGCGGCAGTGAAGATGATGCCATCAACGGCACCCTGACGGACCGTGGAGATCAGCGCGTTGCTGCCACCCATATCGGTGTTCCACACCACCATGCGCCGGCCCGCTGCGGTGATCGATGCCGACAGAGCCTCCAGTATTTCAGGGACGATCGGGTTGGTGATGCGCGAGACCGCAACGCCGATGGATCCGCTTTGCCGGGTGCGCATTGCCTGCGCGAAGGGGTTTGGCTGATAGCCCAGTTCGTGAACCACCCTCATGACTTTCTCGCGTGTCTTCTCGCTTACATTTGCGCCACCTGAAAGCACCCGGCTGACGGTGGCCTGCGAGACGCCGGCAAGCCGGGCAATGTCTCTGCTGTTCGCATTCTCTGAATAGGTTTTCATCGTGGTTCACCTTTTAAAAAAGCCACTCAGAGAGGCAATCGAACAACTTGTCTTGTATACGTATACATTTCTATATAGACAAGCAAATTCACAAAGGAAGGCGAACTCCCGCCCATCTTGGGGTACGCTCTGCGCCCTTTCCGACGGAGGTGCAGGGAAAGAACGGGCCAAGACGATCCAGGTCCAGGACGCGATACGAGAGGAATTTCCATGCCAAAACCCATCACTGCTGCCGTCATTGGACTGGGGTCCATGGGATGGGGGGCGGCGCTTTCGCTGCTGCGCGCGGATATCGCGACATCCGGCGCCGACATTCAGCAGGCCGTCGTCGCGCGGTTCTCCGAAGAGGGTGGAACAGGTGTCATGACACCGTCCGCCGCCGCGCGCGATGCCAATGTTGTGTTTGTCTTCGTGGTGAACGCCGAGCAGGCGGAGACCGTTCTTTTTGGAGAGCACGGGGCGGTCGCTGCAGCCGGGCTCGGAACGGTCTTTGTCCTTTGCGTCACGATGCCGCCAAGCGCGAGCATCACCCTTGCCGACCGGCTTGAGAAAGCGGGCATGATGGCGATCGATGCGCCGGTATCCGGTGGGGCTGCCAAGGCGCTCAGCGGTGAGATGACCATCATGGCCTCCGGCAACGCGAAGGCGTTCGATATCGCCGAGCCCGCCTTGTCGGCCATCGCAACCAGGGTCTTTCGTCTGGGCGACAGGCCGGGTCTCGGATCACAGGTCAAGATGATCAACCAGCTTCTGGCGGGCGTTCATATTGCGGCAACGGCGGAGGCCATGACACTGGGTGCGAAGATCGGCCTCGATCTCAAGACACTTCATGAAGTGATTGTCGAATGTGCGGGAAATTCTTGGATGTTCGAGAACCGGGGCGCACATATTGTGGCCGGTGACTACACACCGCGGTCTGCGGTCGACATCTTCGTGAAGGACCTCGGGATTGTCGTATCAGAGGCTGGTGCGGTGACCTGCCCGACGCCGCTCAGCACCGCCGCCCGCGAGTTGTTTATCGAGGCCAGCGCGCAAGGACTGGGGCGCCAGGATGATGCTGCGGTCGCCAAGGTGCTAGCCGGGAAATGCGGGGCCGTCCTGCCGGAGATGGAGACATGAGAGCCTTGTCATCTCCCTGTGTCGTGACCCACCCGAGGCAACCGGATTTCCCCGTCAGACCGGCGGAGGGCGTCTTCCGATGACCATTGCGCTTGGATGTATTGCCGATGATTTCACCGGCGCAACCGACCTGGCCGGTCTTCTGGCCCGCAGTGGTCTTGGTGTGTCGCTGCGCATCGGTGTGCCTGAAATAGGCCCGCACAATGCGGAGACCGCGACCTTTGAGGTGATCGCTCTCAAATGCAGGACATCGCCAGTCGAGGAGGCTGTTGCCGCCGCCCGATCCGCGCTTCTGTGGCTCAGGGCCGCCGGGGCGGAGCGGTTTTTCTGGAAATACTGCTCGACCTTCGACAGCACGGCCGAGGGCAATATCGGACCGGTTGCCGAGGCGCTGATGACAGAGCTGAACGCGGATCGAACCCTTTATTGTCCGGCCTTCCCCGAGAACGGTCGCCGTGTCTTCATGGGCAACCTCTTTGTCCAGGACCGCCCTTTGGGTGAAAGCTCCATGCGGGACCACCCGCTGACGCCGATGACGGACAGCAACCTGATGCGTCTTCTGGCCCCTCAGATAAGCGGTGATGTCGCCCTGATTGACCATCCGACCGTGGCGCGGGGCGCTCATGACATCAGGGCTGCCGTGGCCGCGTCTAAGGCGCCACATATCGTGGTGGATGCAATTGCGGACGGAGACCTGCGGGAGATTGCCGAAGCCTGCCATGATCTGCCGCTGCTGACAGGTGGCAGTGCGCTTGCCATGCCGCTTCCGGACATCTACCGGCGCAATGGTCGGGTCGGGGCGGACAGCCCGGCGCCGGTCAGACCCGAGATCGCCGGTGGCTCGCTCGTGCTGTCGGGCAGTTGCTCGGCGATGACGCGCAAGCAGGTCCGCACCTATCTGGAGACGGCTCAGGGCTACCGGCTCGATCCGCTGGTGTTGGCGCAGGAGGGTCCCGGCGCGGCACGGGACTGGTTGGCCAGGCAGCACCCCGACGCCCCCAAGATCATCTATGCAACCGCAGATCCCGTACCCGTGCGCGAAGCGCAGGAGAAGCTTGGCACCGAGAAGGCCGGCGCAATTGTCGAGGCTGCGCTGGCCGATTTGGCGGAGGATGCCCTGAAGCACGGTGTGAGCCGGTTTGTCGTGGCCGGGGGTGAGACCTCCGGCGCGGTTACAAAATCGCTTGGCATCACACGGATGGAGATCGGCGAGGAAATCGCGCCGGGCGTTCCCTGGACATACAGCAAACGCAATGGCCGACAGATTGCGCTGGCCCTCAAATCCGGCAATTTCGGCGAGGAAGACTTCTTTTCCAGGGCATTGGCGATGCTGTGATCTCGCCGGTCTTCTCGTTAACCGTCATTGCCTAGAAGTTTGGAGTTTTTCATGAAGTTTTCCGCAAATCTCGGGTTCCTGTGGACGGAGCTTCCTCTCCCCGAGGCCATTCGCGCGGCCAGCAAGGCGGGCTTTGATGCGGTGGAGTGTCATTGGCCCTACGAGACGCCTGCGGCAGAGGTTTTGCAGGCGCTCGATGAATGCGGTCTGCGCATGCTGGGCCTGAACACGATCCGTGGAAAGACAGGAGAGAACGGTCTTTCGGCTTTGCCGAGGCGCGAAGCGGATGCGAGGCCTGCGATCGATCAGTCCATCGCATATGCACGCGACATTCGCGCTTCAAACATCCATGTCATGGCCGGAATTGCCGAAGGCCCAGACGCTCATGACACTTTTGTGGGCAATCTGGTTTACGCCTGTGATGCGGCCCGGGCGTTCGGGATCACCATCCTTATCGAGCCTCTGAACACCCGCGATGCGCCGGGCTATTTCCTGACAACGTCGCGGCAGGCGGAGAAGATTATCCGGGACGTGTCGCGGCCAAACCTGAAGCTGATGTTTGACTGCTATCATCTGGAGATCATGGAGGGCAATGTGCTGCAGCGTCTTACAGCCCTGATGCCGGTCATCGGACATATCCAGATCGCGTCCGTTCCCGAGAGAGCCGAACCGGACACCGGCGATATCGACTATGGTCGCGTCTTCGGAGTGCTGCGCGATCTCGCCTATATCCTTCCGATCGGGGCGGAGTACAGGCCGCGCACAACAACCGATGCCGGGCTTGGCTGGATGAAAAGCCCTACGTTCGCCTGACAGCTCTCGCTTAAAATTCTGAATGATATCAGAGCTTTTGTGCGCTGCAACATGGATGTTTTCCAACTCAGGTTAGCGCTAACGCGGTTTCCCTAAACCGCCGGTTGTGGCGCAAAAACGTGCTGGCTACGGTGCGCTCGGGAGGATCACACAAACAGCCCCAAGGGCAGAAAGAAGGTTTGAATGATCTATGAACCAAGCATAAAAAAAACGCTAAATCGTCTCTCGTTGATTGCATGCGGACTGTCGATGGGCCTTGGGCTCAGCAGTCTTGCGGCGCGTGCCGACGGGGACCATGCACACACGATACCCTCATCCAGCCTTGCCACATCTCAAAGGCTTGAGATGTATCACGATGCGGTCACCAGGGCGGCTCTGGATTTCGTGGAAACGGTGCCGGAGGCGCAAAGGGAAGCCCTTCTCTTCCCGTTCGACAGCGCCGCGCGGTTCTCGGGAACGGAAACCGAAAACACCCCGTCATTCTGCGCCGTGCTGGCCTGGTGTCAGCCCTGGGGTCTGCAACAGGGTGTTATGCAGCAGGACCAGCTGATTGCCATGAACAAGCTGCTGGCAACCGCCTTGTCCACCGGCGGTTACCAGACGTTTCTGGCGGTCATGAATAGGCACCGGATCCTGGGCGAGATCGAGGAGGTCGCCACAGCGGACTTCATGGAGAAGGTCGAAGCGGAGTGTCCGGACATCAAGGGCGGGACGCTCTTTGAGCTTTATGAGCAGTGTCCCAATGCCGGTATGCCACAATATGTATCGCTCGCCGGGGCCAAGACGCCTACGAATGGTGTTTATGACATGACATGGGTCTGGAAAGAGGATCCGGGTCTGGAAAAACGCCGCGACCAGTTCGATGCCTTTGCCATCGCGATCTTTGGCGACATCGGCAGTGACGACTGGGCGATCCGGTTCGAGGGGCATCACGCGACTCTGAACATCCACATGCACCGGGATCCCAAAACGGGCCGGGTTTCGGTCGCCAATACGCCGATCTTCCTTGGTTCCTCTCCTGTGATCATTCCGCAGGACCCGATTGATCATGACATCACCCAGCAGTGGAACTGGACAAAGGGTCAGGTGCTGCTCTACGCCACCATTCAGAATGTGCGGGCGTTCTGGATGGCCCTGCCCGAAGACGTTCAGGCCGAAGCCTTTGTGGCAAGTGACAACTTTCAGCAACATGGGCATCTGCGTGTGGAGACCTTCCCGCCCTGGCTGCTGAGCGCCCTTGAGCCTTCCATCGATGCTGATGCGATCAACTCCTACTCCTACGTGAAGATCGACGCTGACAAGCTGCCTGCTGAGGCGGTGTGGAGGCTTGAGCAGACCTTCAAGGCCTATTTCAACAACATGAACAGCGCGGTTGCCGATCAGTATCAGAACCGGCTCAACAAAGCGCTCATCAACGGAGACGAGATCACGCTGGCCTGGGCCGGAGGCGAGCTGGAAAACCTCGGAGGGCAGCATTTCAGCTATATCCGTGTCGGTGATCTGCTCCTGGAGTTCCAGCAAAGCAATCAATGGAGTGCCCAACATGATCCCGAGCACAGCGGGAATCATGTCCACAGCATCCTGCGAGACCTGACCTATGACTGGGATTTCGATCCGCTGGCCATCCACATGACCGGCGCGGGTCATCGCCACTGAACCCAGACCCACCCCCGCTGTCCTTAGCAACGGGGGTGGGCCTTCTGCTCTGAAGCCAGGTGGTCGACCGGCTTAGACGGTGCAACTCACGCAACAGGTGCCGTTCGACCTGGAGACCTCGGATCACCGCTCTGGCAGGTCGCTGGCGTCCAACGTCGGTGAAATCCCATTTCCAGCCGGTGTCGGCCCAAACCTCAACATCGTATGGCAACCGAACGGCGAATTGTCCGTTCGCCAGAGCTTCGTTGATATGCCCTAGTGCGTTCCGATGTCGTGTCCTTGGACCAGGGTCGGCAATGGTCCCGGTGGTCACCTGAAGACTGTCCTTTGCTCAGTCCCTGCCTCCTCATTGTCGCAGCGTGCACCAATTGCTCATCATGGTCAGTTTGTCCGTAGGCTACGTAAAGCGCCTACGTAGCTTGTTGTCTTTTTGCGGCAGGGACCGAGAGACTTCGGTGCATTCCTGAGGCAAATAGATTTGACTCTTACAAATGTTAACGATAACACTTTCAACTTGAACGCGTGTATGACAGAGGCAATGATTGTGTATCGACGTATTTCTCTATTCCTTAATCTTCTCCTTCTTGCGATTGCCGGACCTTCGCTGGCGGATCCTGTCGAGATCAGGTTCAACCGGATTGAGGTTCTGGGATCACCGCTGAACTGGAAGATTCTGGATGGCTGGATGTACAGTGTGGAATATGCCACCGAGGGCAGGGTTCGATTTATCACGGACCCCAGAAGCCTGGGAACACCGGAGAACCAACTGTCTCTGGTGCAGTCGGGAGAGGTCGATGCGTCCTATGTTTTCAACGGATATCTCGCGGACACCCATCCGCTGATCCAGATATCCATGATGCCGATGACCTCCCGCAGTGCCGAGGCGACGGCGGTGGCGCTCTGGCGGACCTATGAGGCGCATTTCCGCGACCACGAGCCTTTCGAGAATGTCGAATTGATGGGGTTCGTGGCGGCCCCGCCGGCCCAGATATGGAGCCTGACCGTCGAGGACATCGCCAAGATCGAGGATTTTGAAGGGCTGAAGGTGCATGCACCGGTCGGTCTGTCCTCGCAGGCGGCGAATATGCTTGCGGCCGAACCCTCCACCATTGACCGGGCGGTTTTCAAGAAACAGGTCGTGGACCGCCGTGTCTCGGCCCTGTTCTCGGGTGTGGCGGAGGCGATGACCCACCGGGTGCTCGACGATGTCACATCACTGACCTACATCTCGGGCGGCGTTTTCACGCCGACATATAGCCTCTTCATCAACCGCGATGTCTGGGAGAGCATTTCACGAGAGGATCAGGACATCATTGCCGCACTTTCCGGTGAGGCGCTGGCCCGCAAATCAGGTCTCTGGGATCGTGAAGAACATGCGGCTCTGGTGAAGGCAGAAGAGGTCGGTGTCCAGATTGTTCCCGCAAACATCATGTTTGAAGCCGAACTTCAGGACCGTTGGAAGCAGACACTCTGGGATGTCTGGCTGGAGAATGCGCTCGAAAGCGGTGCGCCCGGTTTGCAGGCGCTGGACTATTTCCTGATTGAAGTGGACCGGTTGTCTGACGACGAACTCGCGCAGTAACATCGACAATCCGGGGTAGTGATTTGTGGCCGGATGTGGAAACCGGCCATGATCTGGTTGGGAAATGAACCAGCGCTTTCGCTGATCGCCGTGGGTCAGAAACGATCCCAGATCATCTTTGCAGTCGGATCGAGCTGTGAGGGTGCACCGAAAAGGGACATGATCATCTCCGTCTCCATTTCCGGTGTCCCAATCTTGATAAGATCACCGCGCTCCAGTTCCTCGGTCACGGAGAACTCGGGCAGCCAGGCGACGCCGCTGCCCGACAAAGCGCGGCGTTTCATCGTCTCGGCCAGAGTATCGATATAGCGCACATCAAGAGGAAGCCTCAGGTCTTCGATCATCAGGTCGACCACGGTTCCCAAAAAGGAGGTCGGATCATATGAAAGATACGGGACCGGTCTTTCTGCACCCGGTGAAAGAACCCATCCGTTCTCTTCGGCGGCTTGCTTTTGGGCGACGGGGAAAATGCGCTCGACCCCGATATCCTTACGCTCAAACGGCGTTTCATCTATCCGCGGCTCGATATTCTGGTGCCGGTAATAGAGCATGAACTCACAGTTTCCGTCGAGAAGCAGCTGCCGGCAACTGTCGAAATTGTCGGAGATGACCCTTGTGCGCAGGTCGGGGATCTCTTTTTCGAACTCGGAAATCCGACGCGACAGGTAATGCAGCGAAATGGTGTGCATCACGGCGAAGCGCTGAAAGGCATGCTGACCCTGATCATCCAGCCGGATTGCGCTTCGCGTCTCGGTCAATCGGGTAATGGTGTCGGCGGCCACCCCCAGAAACTGCTCTCCCGCGGGCGTCAACCGAAGCGGAAACTGGTCCCTGTCAATCAGCGGCACGCCCATCCAGTTTTCAAGGGATTTGATCCGGCGGCTGAACGCGGGTTGGGTAATGTTCCGCTCGTTTGCAGCCTTGGTGAAATTCAAGGTGCGCCCGAGACAGACAAAATCCCTGAGCCAGTTCAAGTCCATTTCATCCTGTCCACAAGCAGTTGATGGCGTTTCTCCCGACGATATCCGATCAGGCTAGATCCACATTTGAGTCGACGGCGCGAGGAAGTTCAACCCGGGATTGAGCCGTATTCACTTTCACCGCCAGATCGCGCAACAATGCAACGGTCGATACCCGAATAGTGCGCTCTGTTGGGAAGAACCTTCCGCAAGTTAGCATCATGGGAAACCTGCCAAAAAGCTAAATCATGCAAGTGTCGCTACTATGGCCGGATCCGGCCATTTGTTTGGCGACTTCCGAATAATGTGTAGATGACCGAAATCCAACTGGAAGCAATGGCGCTGTCGGGTATCCGATACTAGATCGCGCGAACCGTGTCCCGCTCATCGAGGACATAGACCTGCTCGCCTGAGAACTCGCCGCGGGCTTCATCGGATGCTCCGGTCGCAAACGCGATGGCCAGCTTTCCGGCAGCGTAGCCGAATTGCCAAAGAGGTTGGCGCAAGGTGGTAAGTCGGGGTGTCATGTAACGGGACCGTTCGAGATCGTTAAACCCGACAATCGAGATGTCGTCTGGCACATGAATGCCATTCGCGCGGCAATGATCAATGGCGCCCCAGGCGATATGATCATCGTGGCAGAAAACAGCGGTTACATCGGGCCTCGCTTCCAAAACCGCCTTCATCCCCTTTGCGCCGGCCTCTTCGCTGAAATCCCCGTGAAAGTCCGGGCCGGGTGCGACCGGAGCGCCCATTTCTGCAAAGTAGTCCGCAAAACCCTGTTGCCGTGCGACGGAGTCGATATGGCTTTGCGGCCCGCCGATCTGTGCGACCACCCGATGACCCTTGGCGAAAAGATGTTCCGCGACTGTGCGTCCGGCGGCTTCATTGTCGATATAGATGCAACGATCCTCGAACCCTTTGAGTTTTCGACAAAGGAGAATGAGCGATGGCGTTCGGGTCATCAGCGTCGTGAGTTCCTCATCGCTGATGATGTTGCAATGAATAACGAGGGCCTGGCACCTGAGACTTGCCAGCATGTGCACGGCCCGAACCGTCATTTCCACCGTCTGATTGTTCGTCATCGTGACGCCGCGAAACCCGGCTTCGAAAACGGCCGCATCAATACCGGCTGTCAGCCGTGAAAAGTACTCCTTGCCGATGGTGTTGACCACAACGCCGATCAGCCCGGTCTCACCGCCGACCAGATTCCGGGCCATCTCGTTCGGTCGGAAATCGAGCTGCTTGATGGCATCGAGAACGCGTTCTCTTGTGTCAGCCGCAACCTTTTCTGGATTGTTCAATACGCGCGAGACCGTTGCTACCGACACGTTGCAGTAATTGGACACATCTCTAATTGTGACCATCTTGTCCCCATGGCATTCGGTCGCCCGAGACGAGCGAATTTGTTTTGAACGCTGCGTTCAATCTTGCCTCGTTCGAGATTTTTGATGGTGCACACCCATCACGCAGAAGGTGCAAGGAAACCCGCGAAAAGTCCATCACTTATGATTGCGCTTCATTCGGATGTTTTGCATTCGTCTATTTGCGTCTTCATGACACGCGTCGCTACGCATCCGGTCTACGTAGACAAATTTCCGGAGGCGTGAGATTGGCCAGCAACAATTAGGAAACCGATCCTAGAATTTGTTCAAAAATCATGCCTCCCGTTGTCGTTGCCGGATTTGTGTTCGATGTAAGCTGGATTTTTGCTCTGGACGGCTTTGAGATCCATCCAAGCATTAAGATAAATTATTGATTTATAACATTTTTGCATCGAAAATACCGGTATGCATAATTGGAATGGGTAGATGCCGAATTCTCATGAAACTATGGCTTTTTCATGGTTGTTGAAAACGGTTACACCTGCAATGGTTTTCGGTAGAAAATGAATTGATTCGGACATTCTGCTGCTGCTGAATAATTCGATCAACATAGGTGTTTTTTGAATCCAGTTTTTCACTTCTGGTAATGGGTATTCTTTTTTAAAGGGCGGATACAATTTAGCACTTTGTGTTAGATGAAGGGGCAACGATGGACCACAGATCAGCAATTGTTATTGCAGATAGTCACGAGATTATTCGCGAAGGTATTGCCAGCCGATTGGTGGAGTCCTGTGAAGTGGACGTGGTTGCCGAAGCATCGGACGGATACAGCGCGATCAAGGCCTGCCGACAGCATAATCCGGAAATTCTTCTCATGGATCTGTCCCTGACCCGGCCGTCCGGACCAGAGACGCTCACCAAGATAAGGCAGAGCAATCCCGATCTGAAGGTGGTCGTCCTGTCGTCGGATGCGAGCATATCGAATGCCTTCTTCGTTCTGTCGAGAGGGGCGATCGGGTTCATGCCGAAGCAAGCCAAGGGCATGGATTTCGTGAACGCAATCCGTGCCGCGCAGAGCGGATACACCTATCTGCCGATGGATTTCCTGAAAGAGTTTGTGCGCTCGCGCCGCAACCTTACGCGAACGGGAAACATCTTCGGGCTGTCACCGCGGGAGATCGAGATACTGGAGGCCTGTGTGAACGGGCAAACCGCCAAGGAGGTGGCGCAGAACTTTGACATAAGTGTTCGAACGGTGGAGACGCACAGAAACAGTATTTACAAGAAGACATCCTGCAAATGCTTCAAGGAACTGGCGAGCATCGTGACCGCGATGTGACCGGACCTTCACTCCTATTTGGTAAGATATGACGCTGGCCATACGTAAGACCACGAGAAAGTCTGCGTGGACTACGTAGAAATGCAGGTAGTCCGGGTTAGTCCGTTGAAGCGGTATGAGATGTAAGCTTCCGACGGTTGGCCTGTCCTGAGCAGGTCCTTGTCAAAAATGTGTGCAACCATGTCAAAAATCGACGAAACCCGTTCTCAATCGGGCATCGATATTCTGGAAACGCTACCGGAAAACCAAAAATCACGTCTGTTGGATGAATTCGACATCCTTGGCTTCGATTTCCCCGACAGTATTCAGTTCGGCGCCTCCACCCCGTTGAAAGGGCGAACGGTCTCGGCTGCCGACCAGCTGGAAGTCGAGGATGTCGGGCGGCGTGCTCTGAACAGCTTTCGCAATTTCGCGGCAACACCGGACGGGCCCGGAGCCCTGGCAACCGCGCTCGATGGACTGATGCCCGGTCAACGGGATCTTGCGCAGCAGACCCAGGTTGATCTCGTCGTGGATCAACTGTTGCAGGATCGGAGCCTTGAGAGTGATCTCGCCGCTGAACGGTTTCAACCCCCGGGGTTTAGAGCCGTAAAGACAGGTGACAGATCAGAAATCATGAACGGCCCGACCGAGACTGTCCTGCCCGAGACCCTTGATGCGGCAATGGTTATGGATGATGCGGGGCGTAGCCAGATCCTGTTATCGGCGGATCTCGGTTTTCGTGATGCCCAACTGGCGGCGCAGGATATGATCGCACAGTCTTTCGCTCAGTATGCCGAGGCAAGCGGCGTCCCGGTTGCGCCCGGCAATGTCGCAGCCAGGCTAGCCAGCGCGGTTCGCAATCAGGTAGATGAACCCGAGAAGCCGGGCGATGCCTCCGATCCCGCGATGGTTCGCTTTGAAGGCAAGGTCATCGAGGCGAGAAGCCAGATGCCGGCATCCGATCTTTAGGGTGAGCCGTTAAAGCCACGCATGCCGGGGATCCGAAGAGGATGCCCCGGGCAGCGCCCCGGACCGGTTCACGTGTCCTGAGGTGCCCGTCACAAGTAAGCCTACGCAGTTCTCTAGGTACATAACATCTAACTTGCGTAGCGAGCCCAATTCCCGCCACCCCCGATTGCTCCCATACCTCTTCAAAGCGGATCGATCCCGATCCTCTTCGAATCCACGGACCCGGTGTCCGGCAAAACGTTAGGACTGTCAGATGGGGGCATCTATCAAAGGTAACGGGGCTCGCGCGTTTCTTCTGCTGGGCATTCTTCTGGTCGCTGGCTGCAAGGAGGTCGTCTATTCCGGCCTCTCGGAGGTCGAGGCCAATGAGATGGTCGCGATCCTGGAAGCGTCGGGCATCTCATCGGGGCGCGAACGGGACAAGGACGGGGTCTATTCCCTGCTTGTCGAGGGCGCTGATGTGGCACCTGCCATCACCATTCTCAAGACCGAGGGCTACCCGCGCAAGAAGTTCAGGTCCATGGGCGATATCTTCAGTGCAGAGGGCATTGTCGGTACACCTTTCGAGGAGCGGGCGCGTTTCATCTATGCCCTGAATGAGGAGCTTTCCCGCACGATCTCGACCATCAGCGGGGTGCGCAGCGCGCGTGTGCACATCATGCTTCCGGCCACGTCCCGGTTCGACAGGGATGCGAAATCCTCCCGCGCTTCTGTGACGATCCACTTCGAGGAAGAATTCGCGGCACAGCAATTTGTGCCCACGATCAAGACCCTCGTTGCCCACAGCGTGCCGAACCTGGAATACGAGAATGTTGCCGTGGCGCTTTTCCCGGTGGGTGGTGCCTCTGTCGTCCGTATAGAGCGCCCGTTGCCGGGGAACGCAGCCAATGCGGCCACGATAGATGGCAGCGGTCTGTTGCCCTCCATCCCGGCGGGGATCTTCGGCCCATCGGCGAACACACTTCTTCTGGGTCTTGCTGTCCTGCTTCTCCCGCTGACGGTGTTCAGGTCCCTGCGCAGACGGCTCGGTGGCCGGTGATGACAACGTCACTAGCACCAGCCGTCGAAGACGTCAGCTCCAGGCTTGCCGCGCTTCTGAACACGTCGCTTGAGCGTATCAACAGCAAGTATCTCCGTGTCTGGCATCCCGGCATCGATGATGTGGATCTGCGCGCCGAGATGCAAACGAACCCGCGTCTCCACGACCGCATTCTGTCGGATATCCTGCAGCGCATCCAGTCAGGCATCGGCGATGAACTTGAGCCGTTCGAGGAAGAGCCGTTGCTTCTGACAGCCCTTCAGATGGACCAGCAGGATCTGTTTCAGGCGCTCGGTCTTGCGTGGAACGCCAATCTTCTGTCGCGAATGGCCCTTTGTGGCACGTCCCGCTTGGAACTTTCGGACATCCCGCGGGAAGAGGTGCGCCGCGCGCTGAGATATCGCGCGCTTGCCTGTCAACGCATGGAAGACGGGTCAAAGGCTCTTGCCGAGATGCGCAATGACGGCCTCGTCTGCTTTCTCTGCTGGCTGCATACCCTGCCAAGCGGCGTGGTCGCCCGGGTCAAGCTCTGTCTGCCGGATTGCCGCAGCCTGCCCGACAAACTGCGTCCGGAGGTGCAGGCAGCGCTCTGCCGCAAGGTGCTGGCCGATCTCTGTGAGCAGGAGGCTCCGGAATGAGCACATCAACCCCGGGACGCATGGTGGCGCGTCGTATCAGTCGCGATGACGCGGTGGAGCGGATTGCAGCGACCGAGACTTTGAGTGCGGCCCGTCTCAAGGCTGAAGAAATAATCCGGAAGGCGACACTCCACTCCGATCAGTTGCGCGCGGAGGCTGAGGAGGAAGCCGAACGGTGTCGGAACACCATCTACGAGATCGCCGATGCGGAGCTTCTGGAGTTCGTCAACACCGCGCGGGTCGAGAAGAGCGCCCAGGCGTTTGTCGAGATACTTTCGGCCTCGTCGCGATTGCAACAAGAGTTCGATGCGCTTCAGCCCTGGCTGGTTGAGCTGGTGATGGGCTCGGTGCGTCAGATCATTGGTGAGCTTTCACCCGACGAGCGCATGCGCCGGATCATAGATGTGGGCATGTCCGAAACCCGGACGCGCTGGAACCTGATGCTGCGGGTTCATCCCGACATTCAGCACGATATGGAAGTTCTGCTCGCCAAATACAGTGACCGGTTTAAGACCATCGTGGAAGTGCAGTCCGATGCCGATATGGATGCCGGCGGTTGCGTTCTGGTCGGGGCGGGTGGTGTGCTGGACCTGGGTCTTGAAACACAGTTATCGGAGCTTGAGAAGGTTCTGGAAAGCTCGCTGGTCGAAGAGTGTCCGGCATGACCAGTGTCGAGGATATTCTGGAACCGCGAACCGGGCTGCAGCGTCAGATTGGGGACCTCTCCTCCAGATTGGCAGGCAGGTCGTTGCGGCCTCGCTATGGTGAACTGCTGGATATTCGCGGCCCGGTGATGCGCGTCGCCCTCGACCGGGCCCATATCGGTGATATCTGTCGGGTGCGACAGTCAGGGCGGGCGCGTGAAACCCTGGGCGAGGTTATCGGTGTCGAAAAATCCATGGCCCTGCTCAGCCCCTTTGGCAGTACGCAAGGCCTCTCGGCGGGTGCCTATGTCTATCCCGGTCAGGGGGCCTTGCGGGTTCCGGTCGGACCGTCGCTCTTTGGCCGGGTTCTTGATGGTCTGGGCCGGGTTATCGACGATGGCCCTCCTCTGGCTGCGGATATCAAGACCCGTCCGGCCCGTGGCGAGGCGCCCGAGCCGATGACCCGCCCGCTGATAGAAGAGCCGCTGGCCACCGGATTGCGGGCCGTCGACGGGCTGACAACACTGGGGCGCGGCCAGAGGGTCGGGATCTTCGGGCCGCCCGGAACGGGGAAATCCTCGCTTCTGGCCGCCCTTGCCAGCCATTGCGAGGCAGATGCCATCGTCATCGGGCTAATCGGTGAGCGGGGTCGCGAGGTGCGCGAGTTTCTCGACCGGAACCTGCCGAAATCCGAGCGTGGCCGGGTCATTGTCGTTGCGGCAACATCTGATCGCTCGCCGATGGAGCGGGTCTATGGCTCACATGTCGCAACGGCGATTGCCGAGGATCTGAGGGACCGTGGCAAGTCGGTTCTTCTGATGATCGACAGCCTGACGCGGGTTGCCCGGGCGTTGCGAGAGGTTGGTCTGGCCGCAGGAGAGACGCCGACACGGCGTGGCTATCCGGCGTCCGTCTACCCCGCATTGCCGGCGCTGATCGAGCGAGCCGGTCGAGGTGTTCACGGGGACATTACCGCCGTCTATACGGTTCTTGTCGAGGGTGACGGTGAGGGCGACCCGATCGCCGAAGAGGCGCGAAGCCTGACTGACGGCCACATCACGCTAAGCGCGCGCGTGGCGGATGCCGGGCGGTATCCAGCGATAGATATCCTGCAAAGCCTGAGCCGGGTCATGTCCGATGTGGTGACGCCTGAGCACCGGTCCGCCGCCTCTGAAACCCGCAAGCTTCTGGCCAAGTATGAAGAGATCGAGGTCCTGTTGCAGGTCGGTGAGTACCAGAAGGGCTCCGATCCGGAGGCCGATCGTGCGGTCGAGCGCATTGGGCCCCTGCGCGATTTTCTGACCCAGGATACCCGACACAAAACCACTCTCCCCGACACGATCGAGCTGCTTCAGAGGATTGTCCAATGACCGACTTCAACGACCGATTGAAGAAGCTCCATGCCCTGCGCATGCAGCGGGAGCGCCTGAGCCGGGGCAGGATGCTGTTCGCGAAAGGCGAGGTGATCCGCTCGCAGGATGCGGTCGAGGAGGCAAAGCATGTCAGCGAGGAGGTGCGCGGCGAAAGCTACGAGCAGATCCGTGCCGCGTTGCGAAATGCGGAGAGTGTCCGGGACCCTTCGGCGCGGTTTGCCGGTATTGCCATGACGATGTGGCGCAACCGGAACCGGATAGACGATGCCGAGGAAGATGTGGTCGAGCGGACCGAGGATGCGGATGCCGCCCGGACCGCCAGCAAGACCGCAGCGCGCAACTACCTTTTGACCCTGAGGGCGAGAACCAAGTTTGATGCCTTGCTGAACCGGCTGGATCGCGGGATGAAAAGCAGACGCGAGATGCTGTCCGAGGATGAAGTCAGCGAAATCCACATTGTGGATCCGCTGAGATGAACCTCATGCTGAACACATTGGACAGCCTCAAGTCCCATCGGACCTTTTCCTACCGGTTGCCGGAAATCTCCGGTGATGATGTGGCCGAGGCCAATCGACTGGCATTGGCGGCCCCCTCCCTGTCCTTTCCCGTTCTGGACGGTCAGGTCAGTTTCTATCCCCGGCACGGTCATCAGGACGCCGAGACAGCGTCATGGGAAGAGATCGAGCTGCTGATCGGGGAGGAGCAGTTCTGCCTCCTCTTTGAGACATCCATGCTGGCGACCCTTCTTGCGGCTTCAAAATCACCGCTCGACATGGACTGTCTGGGTGCGGTCGCTGCCGCGCTGGTTCTGGAGCATGTCCTGAGCGAGACACTGGACCAGCTGGAAGCCGAGCTCGGGCTCGGGATCAGCATCCTGTCATGTGCGCGAAACAGAGAGTTGCGGTCAGACGGGCGCGCGATCGCGTTCCGCGTCAGATCCGATCATCTGTCAAACCCGAGCGCTGCGCTGTTGGTGGCCGTTTCATCTTCCGGTCAGCGCTGGCTGGTCGATCTGATCTGCAGCCGACTGGCCCATCCGCCCGAGACCCGCCTCCCCGACATCACCTTTCCGGCCACGCTGAACAGTCCCATCTTCGAGATGGATGTGGCCGAGATGCGGGCTCTCGGCATCGGTGACCTGGTTCTGCTCGATAAAAGATGGGCCGGGCTGGGGAGTGCCGAATTTCGCGTCGCGGATCGTCGGTGGGGAAAGGTGCAGCTATGCGACGACACCCTCTATCTCGACGACCTGCCCGACTACGGGGCCACATCCAACCGGGAAGCCAAAGACATGTCCATGACCACAGACGAAACCATCAAGCTTGATGATCTGCCCATCACCCTGTCGCTGGAGATCGACCGGAAGGACGTCTCGCTTCAGGAGCTTTCGGGCCTTGTCGCCGGCAGCGTTCTTCCGTTTTCCTCGACCGAGCCCGAGAAGGTCAGACTGATGGCGAACGGACGCTTCTTTGCCGAAGGCGAGTTGATGAAGATCGATCAGCAGATCGGTATCCGACTGACCCGTCTCAAATAGATGCCCGAGCTCACCTCACCACTGATCATCGGTTTCATCGGAAGCTTCTTCCTGGTGGCTGTGCTAACTCTGACTGCATTCGTCAAGATATCGGTGGTCTTCATGATCGTCCGCAATGCCCTTGGCCTTCAACAGGTGCCGTCAAACATGATCCTGATGGCGCTTGCGCTGTTCCTGTCGGTCTTCATCTCGATGCCGGTGTTTTCCGCCTCGGCGAGTGCTCTGGCTGAAGTCACGTTCGAGGCCACGACGCCCGAGGAGTTTCTCGATCTCTGGAGGATCGGGATCGCCCCGTTTCAGCAGTTCCTGCTCACCAATATCGACCCGGTACATCTTGAGTTCTTCGTCGGCGTCTCAAACGAGATCTGGCGCGGCTCCGGTCTTGTCGGCACCCAGGACGATTTCATCATCCAGGTGCCCGCCTTCATGATCACCGAACTGACGCAGGCCTTCGAGATCGGGTTCCTGCTCTACCTTCCGTTCGTCGCCATCGATCTTGCCGTCACAGGCATCCTGATGGCGATGGGGATGCAGATGGTGCAACCCAACATCATCTCGGTTCCCTTCAAGCTTCTGATCTTCGTCTTCATCGACGGCTGGTCGAAGCTGGTTGAGGGCCTTGTCATGACATATGTTGGATAAGCGGCATGCATGAGGTCACCTACTCCTCCTATCTTGTCGCCTTCATGATCGATATCGTCATTCTGGCGGGCGTGCCGCTGGGCGTCGCGACGGTTTGCGGGCTCTTCATTTCGGTGTTTCAGGCGGTCACCCAGATCCAGGACCAGACCCTCAGCCAGACCGTGAAGATCGTGGCCATCGTCGCCGTGCTGCTTGTCTTCGGTGGTGTCCTGGTCTCACCGCTTGTCAACAGCACCACCAATGTCTTCAACGAGTTCTCGAATGTCGGGCATTAGGCATGACCGAGCAGCTGTTCATCTTTGTGCGCGACACTCCCTTCGAGGTCCTGTTCCTTGTCATTAGCCTCGGCATGCTGCGCACGCTCGGTCTCAGCTTCGGTTTCATGGCGTTCAACTGGGGGCTGGGAACCAGCATAACGGTGCGCGCGGGTATCGCGATGGCCATCGGATCTCCTCTGATGCTGGCCAATCTGGACACCGTGATCGAGATATCGAACTCGGCCACCCGATTTGAGCTTGCTGTCCTGTCACCCAAGGAATTTGCGATCGGATACGGGCTCGGCATCCTCGCGTCGCTGCCATTTCTGGTCATGCAATATGCGGGGGCTGTGACGGATTCCTTTCGCGGCGAATCCGACAGCGGCATCCAGGATCCATCCGGTGGTACGTTTCAGACCTTCTCCGTCTTCTATGTGGTCATTGCCTTCTTTGTCTTTTTCTCGATGGGCGGGCTTTGGGACCTGTTTGCCAATCTCTATCGCAGCTATGAGATATGGCCGCTTGAGACGCTCTATCCGAAGCTCGGCGCGGATGCGGGTCTGACGGCACTCCAGCTTCTCGACGACACGATGCACTCGGCCGTTCTGGTGGCCGGGCCTCTCCTGATCATTCTGATGGCGATCGAGCTGATCCTGATCGTCGCTGCCAAGCTGGCGCGCAAGTTCGGCCTCTATGACCTGTCGTTTCTGGCCAAGAATGCGGTGGCGATCCTCTCTCTGCCGCTGCTGGCGATCTTCATTCTCAAGATGTCCAACGAGCTGACGCCCGAGGCAATTGAAAACCTGCGCAAGTTCGAGGGGTTCTTCCAGTGAGCGATACCGAAGCCAAGAACAAGCCCGCCTCCAAACGCAAGCTCGCCAAGCAGCGCGAAGACGGCGTGGTCGCGCAAAGCAATGATCTGGCGGCGCTCATGGCGTCCTTCTTTGTTCTCGCCCTGATGATGGGGGCTTTCCCGCTTGCGCTTATCGGGACCATCGGGAATTTCTCCACGGCCGCCGCGGTCATAGACATGCCTTTCAAAGAGGCCGCACGGATCGTGGTCACCCAGGTCGGGATGCAGATCGTGACCCTTCTTGTCCCGATCAGTGTGGCGGCTCTGGGCAGTTCGATCATCATCACGATTATCTACAACAAGGGTATTCCGTTCGCGATAAAGCCGATTGTGCCGAAGTTCGACCGGATGTCACCCGCCTCCGGCTTCAAGCGGATCTACGGGATGCGTGGCTGGGTTGAAACGGCGCAGACATTCGTTCGCGCGGCCATCTGGGTGGCCTCTGCGGGAGTCGTTCTGTGGCTTGCCTTGCCGCAGATCTTCAGCCTTGGTCTCTGCGGGGCATCCTGTCTGGTTGAGCTGAGTGTGGATCTGCTGCTGATCTTCATCCCCATCGCCATGATCCTTCTGGTGATCTCGGGCGTGTTTGACATGCTGATCCAGCGGTTCCTGTTCCAGAACGAACAGAAGATGTCGCATTCCGAGGTCAAGCGCGAGAACAAGGAGCAGGTCGGCTCACCCGAGATCCGCCAGGAACGCAAGCGTCGTCAACGCGAGGACAGCAAGGGCGGCGAGGCCATTGGCGTGGACAAGGCCAATATGTGCTTCTTCTGGAAGAACGCCTGTGTCGCGATCCGCTATCATCCGAAATATGCGCCGCTGCCGCGAATCTCGGGCAAGGCAACGACAGCTGACGCGGTGCAATCGATGCGCGAGCGCGTCCGGCGCAATGGCTTTCCGGAGATGGAGCACAAGCTGATCACGGAAACCTCGATCAACACGCCAAACGGCGATGGTGTGAGCGAGAAGATATATGTCGATCTGGCACAGGCCATGCGCAATCTGTTCGCCGGCGCCGCGGGCTAGGCAGCCTCGCCATCGGGGCTGAGTTGAGATTGAAGTGAGGTCAGCCGGCCTTTCTGGCAGCGGCAGCAGCGGAGTTCGGCAATGTCACCAGTTCAATCGGATAGGTCGTGACATCGGACGACACCTCATGCATCGCAAGGACGGGCAGATGGATGTCATTTGCCGCCAGAAAGTTTCTCAGACGCCGACGAATGTCGGTCGTTGTGATCACTGCCAGCTGGCGTCCGTCAGAATGCTGGGCCGTGGTCAGGGCCTTGAACTGATTGACCAGTGACTCGGTGATCTCGTTGGAAAGCACAAGCCCGTCAAGAGAGGCCAGATTGCCCGAACGCTTGGCATCCGTCACCGATTGTCTTGCCATCGCCTCCAGTTCCGGATCGAGCATCGCCACACCCAGGACATTGTCCTCGCCGGTAATCGCATGGCAAAGCTGGCGCTTCATGGAGCCGCGCAGACATTCGGAGATAAGAACCGGTCCCGCGCCTTCATTCACCTGGGTCCAGTATTGCATCGAGTCGATCAGCAGGTTCATCGGTCTCACGGGCACACCGTCCTCAATTAGGTAACGGATGATCTGGAAGAGCACCGGCCGCGACAGGTTCTGTTCCAGATGGGTGAGAGCTTCGGGGTCCACCTTGCGGGCCTGCTCAAGAAGGGCATCGAACTCGATGCGTGAAAAGAGGCTGCCGAGATTTTGCTCATAGATGCGGAATGCGGCCTCGGCGAGCTTCTGCTCGGGCGGCAGAACATCACAACCGATCTGACGGGCCAGATCCTCGAATGTGTCCGGTATCCAGTTCGCCTCGATGGTCGGCCAGTTGACGGGTGTCATATCGTCTTCAGGGCAGTTGAGAAGAGGCAGGATCTCGGGGCCACAGTCAATCAGGATGGCGTTTGACGGGATGGTTTCGCGAAAGATCGGAACCTCATCCAACTCGACAACAAAGTCCCAGGCAGGGATATGTTCGGACATGTCGACAGGCGCGCTGGGGAAGTTGACACCGCTGGTGCGCTTGAGCTTCTGGAACAGCATGTCGGAGTGTTGCCGAATGAGTTCCGGTGCCATCTGCTTGGCCAGACCTTTCCCGACGCAGACCCGGAAACGTGCACTTCGGAGGTCGCCTGGCTGGCCTTCCGCCGCTGCCTCGCCGGTTCTTTCCTCGCCGGGACGTGCGGATGTCTCATCATCCGCGTTTTCTGACGCGGCGGCCTCCTCCTCGGCTTTCACGCGATCTGCTTCCGCATATGTCCGTCGCAGGACATAGGACGTTATCAGCAGCGCCGCGGCCGCACCGGAGAAAACCCAGAACGGAAATCCCGGGATCAGGCCCATGCCGAAAACGACAAAGGAAGCGACACCGGGCACCCGTGGGTCGGCGATCAGTTCCTTGGAAATGTCAGAGCCCAGATCATCGTTGTCGTGATTGGCAACACGGGTCACGATGACGCCTGCGCAAAGCGACATGAGAAGCGCCGGGATTTGTGCCACAAGACCATCGCCGACCGTCAGGAGCGAGTAGATCGAGACGGCTTCGCCCAGCGAATAGCTGTGCAGGCTGACGCCGACCGCAACACCGCCAATCAGGTTGATCACAATGATGATCAGCCCGGCTATTGCATCGCCCTTGACGAATTTCATCGCCCCGTCCATGGCGCCGAAGAACTGGCTGTCCTTGTCGAGGCGCTTGCGCATCGCGGTCCCGACCTCCTGGTCGAGATTGCCGGAGCGGATATCCGCATCAATGCTCATCTGCTTGCCGGGCAGGGCATCGAGCGCAAAGCGGGCACCGACTTCGGCCACGCGCTCCGCACCTTTGGTGACGACAAGAAATTGCACGACAGTGATGATCAGGAAGATCACAAGCCCGATTGCGACGCTGCCGCCGACGACGAAGTCACCGAATGTCTCGATGATTTGGCCTGCATCGGCCTCGGTCAGGATCAGACGTGTCGTGCCAATCGAAAGCGCCAGCCGAAAGGCTGTTCCGATCAGGATCACGGACGGAAAGGTTGAAAAATCAGAGGGGTGCTTGAGGTAGATTGACACCATCAGGAGCAGCACGGAGATCGAGATATTGATGGCGAGCAGAATGTCGATGATCTGCTGGTTGAGCGGGACGACCATCAGCATCAGGATCGAGACCATCAACGTGACAAGAACAAGATCTTTGCGCAGCATATGGCACCCGTTTGTCTGAAATAGAAAAGGGGCAGGGCGCGTGCAGCGCCCTGCCCAAGGGTCAGGGAGGAATTAGCCTTTACCGGCGTTCTGGTTGTCAGTCTTGAAGGGCTCAACGGCTTCCTTGAAGGCAACCTGCTTTTCCATCAGCGCGACGTAGAGCGCCTGGAAACGGCCCTCGAGGGCGGCCTGGTTGGCATCAGAGTTACCGGTGGTTCCCGGTGCGGGATCGCCGCTTACAATAGGTGCTGCCATAGTATTACTCCTTGGAGGGATTGGCCCATCGGGCCGTGGGTTGACGCCGGGATTACCCGGCGGGTTGTTTGCGTCTCCACCATTTGTCCGGGGTGGCCCGGAATTCGGTTTCGCGCCATCGGACGTCAGAACCTTTGAGGGCTCTGCCGCCGAATTCGGTTTCGGTTCCGGCTTGGGGGCCGCAACCTCGGGAGGTTGAGGGTCACCGCATTGGGGTGGCTCAGCCGGCCTGCAGGACGTGGGTTTCGGTTTCGGCTTCGGGCACGGCGGTATCACACAGCATCCCTGATCCTGGAGATAGCCGAAGAAATCATCGAGCGACTCAAACCCCCTCTGGGCCGCCATTCTGTCGAGATCCACTTGCATCCTTGATCCACCTTTCTTCTGTCTGGGTTGACTTTCGGCCAACTAACTTTTCAGGTCTCTAGTATTTTCTCTCAATTGATCTGCGGCGTTACGTGTTTTCGTAAGTAGATACCTAGGGAGGCACTACTTTATGTTCACAACCTCTTCCTCAAGGCCGCGCCTTATCTTTATTGTCTTTTCAGATACTTCGCGTGCTTCCGGTGTCTTTGAAGGAACGGACTCGATCACCGCTTCGGCCAGCGCCAGGAACTTTGGCGGACCCGACAATGCGAGTGCGGATCGCTCGGCTGCCTGAGTGACCGGATACCGGTCCATGACAAGGCCGGAGGCCGCCAGCGCCCGCATCGCATCCTCGATGTCCAGGTCACCCAACCGGGTCATTCGCGTCGTTGCCTGATCGCGCGGCGAGACATAGTAGATGCCATTGAAAAGAAACCAGTCGAGGCTGTGCGCCCGACCGATCTGATTGAAGACATCCTCGATTTCGCCGCGCAGGCGTCTGCCGGTAATGCGGTCCCGAATCGAGCCCGTGATGTCGACCCGCAGGCCATTGTCACGCGCAAATTCGATCAGAAAGTCCTCCACCCGCTGATTGACGACTAGATAGTCCACCGCGGGCTTCTGTTGCTGCGCGACTGCGGTCTCGAAGGTCGAGGCGATCAGGCATAGCGAGCCAAGCAGCATCTTCATGCGCGGCGTGACGTTCTTTTCAGGGCGGTGCGTGAACATCATATCTCCAAAACTTCGGCCTCGGCAAAAATGCCTGACTTCAACAAAGCTAGGGGGAGGCGGGAATGACCGACACCGTGGACAGGCCCTCCAAAGGCTAAGGGCGATGTCGGTGTTCTCTACGTATCACGTACCGGACGCGACCCTTTGGCGGAGCTTCTACGGGCAGGCCGCAAATGCGTGTGCATGCCGCTCCTCCTATTCATAACCATACCGATTTGCGGTTTGAGACTGAAAAGGAGAACGCCATGGAACCGGTCACACCCACCCCTGAGCCACCGGCAGCAGGTACAGATACCGAAGCGATGCTGGAAGAGAAGGCCTTCGAGACAGTCGCGTCCGTCATCATGTTTGACGTCGTCTTTGAGGAAATCCAGGACAACGAATAGGCGCGGGGGAAGGACGAGAGATGTCAGATGCAGTTGAGGCAATCGGCGCGATTTCCGGTGAAGACAAACCGGGTGCCCGGATGGCGCTTGAGCAGATCACCAACCGGACTCAGTCCGAGGTGGTTCAGGGGGCCAATTTTTCCAGGATAGCGGAGAAGGCCATCGGCAGTGCTGTCCAGCGCCCGCATGTCGAGGAGAACCGCGACGCGGCGCGCCGGGCGCTTGTCGACCCCACAAAGGGCGTCGTCGGCGAGGCGCGATCCGAAGTGGTTTCGACCGTCGAACGTCCGGGCGCACCCAAGAAGGAAGTCATCAATGACAGCGCCAGTCTTCAGGATCAGCAACAGGAGCGGATCCGCGCCCTCTATCTGGACCTCACCAACTATCAGATTGCCTGGAAGATCGCGCAACGCATGCAGCAGGACATCACCCAGCTCATGCGCGGCAGCTAAGGACGTTCGGAGAGTTCAATGACCGCCACACTGGAAGCCCATCAAGGCATACTGATCGCCAAGCTGCGCCGCATGGCCCGTGCTATCTTTCCGCCAGCGGCACCGGTCAATCTCGCGGTGTCCGTCGCGGCCGGCCTGCAGCATGGCAATGTGCACGAGGTCAGCGCCGACACGATCTCGCTTGGCAGCGCGGAGGATTGCGATGTCGTCCTGTTCGATGACGGAATTGAACCAAAACATGCGACGCTGATCACGGAGCGTTCCGTTTTTGGCGAACTGGTCGCCGTCAAAACCGATATGGAGCATGTGCGCTTCGCCGGTCAGGATGTGATCACAGGCGCGCAAACCCCGTTTGAGAGCCTGCCGGTGACGCTGCACCTTGGCGACACGGAATTGCTTCTCAGCAAGGGGAGTGCGCCGTCCGAGCAACCTCGGAGAGCAAGCGGGATCGCTTTGTCCTATCTGATGCGTGGATCTCTGGTCGCCGCACTTTGTGCGGTCTTTCTGTTCTATCCCTGGAAGCTGCCCGACTTTCTGGCCGAAAGCCGGTATCAGCTGTCCATGCCGGAGACCAGCGCGCCAGTGGCGGTGAATGTAGCCGGGCGGGACAGTGTCCATGCCGCTCTCAGGCAGAAGGTTTTGGAGGGTGAGCTTTCCAACTATCTTAAGATAAGCCTGCAGCCAGGCGACTCTGTGACCGTGGAAGGCATTCTGCCGCCCGAGAAGGTCGGCACATGGCGCCGCATCCACGAATGGTATGACGGGCAGGGCGCGGGCGAGCTTCTGATAGCGAAGGTTGCTGTTGCTCCGCGGTTGTCTGATTTTCCACCGATCTCGACAGTCAAACTCAGCGACCCGCCCCACATCGTCTTTGCGGATGGTCAGCAGGTGCGGGTCGGCGAACAGGTCGCCGATGGCTGGCACGTCACAGCAATTACGGCCGATGGCTTCGTGCTGGAGCGCCGCGGCGAGATCTTGTCGATTTCATTCTGAAAGGGACCCCATGGCACGTATTGAAGATATGGACAGAATTGGCACTGCGATCCCACCGAGCGATCCGCTTGTCGATGTCGGTCTGCAACGAGATGTCCCCGTCGCTGTTCCCCTTGATATCTTTGCCAAGGAGCAGTTGATCACGCTGATGTCGGTGGTGCGCAGGCCGCCCGAGATGCCACTGTCGGTCACCGGCGAGCAACAGCAGACCAACTTCGAGGACGTGGATGCCGTTGATATGGATCCCGTCCTGGCCTCCAGCGCATCGAATGTTGCCTATCAGGTCGCATCGCTTGCGGTGCGGCGGGAAAGCGAGATCGCGGCGTCAGGAGATCTTGGTGCGATGCGCGGCCAAAAGGCGCTGGAACAGCTTTCGCGGATGTTTGAGCATCTGCACATCCTCAAGACCACAACACCGGGGACCTGACCTATGGACGCGCAAACAAGATTGAGTGAGGATGTCGGGCTGCTCAACGGCCTGGCCAGTGTTCAGTTTGCCTTCGGGCAGTACGCGACGGCCTTGTCTTTTCTCGAACTGGCGAACTGGCTGTGGCCCGACAATGACCGGACGCTCAATCTCATGGCAAAGGTCTATTTCCGAATGCGCAAATCCGACAATGTGATATCGGTTCTTGATCGCCTGGAGACGGTGACAGATACGCCTCTGTCCGAAGAGCAACGATTGCTCAAAGGGCGGTCATATGCGTTGCTCGGGCGGATTGATGAGGCGCGGGACGTGCTGCTTCTGCATTGACTGCGTTGCAGCTCAGGCGTTCATCAAAGAACCATCGAGTGGTAGAGATATCTCCCGTAGTCAACCGATGTCCGGAAGATCTGCCGGTGAATGTCGCGCGGGATTCTGTCCGAGAAGGCGAATATGAAGTTGTCGGCTACATGAACACCGCTCTCCTCAGCCACTTCTTCGATGACCTCCGCAACAGCCTTGGACGCTTCCTTTACAGCTTCGGCCTTGCCCATCTTTTCTGAGAGAACCAGGACCTTGCTGCCGTCAGCCGTCTCGACCATGCGCGATTTTTCGTTCGGCCGCAGGTTGACCTGCAACCGTTCGCCGTCCTTTGTCACGACCGTTTCGTTCTCGCCCGGACCCGAGGTTACGACCTCGATGTCCAGCTCCTTGCTGTGCTCAAGCTTCTCCATGGTTTTGTCCATGGCGCGGGCTTCCCTGCGATTGCGCTCGTTTGGTTCCAGCCCGTCGATCTCGCTTGCAAGCTCTTTGCGACCCTCATCGCTTGCCAACTGGCTTTCGACGATCTCAACCACCTCCTGGCCAGCACCTTCGGCGGAATCGCCGCTGTCCTCGCCGGCGTCGCTTTCGGCCTCGGCTACCACCGAAACCTGACGCCGGGTGGCGCGGACGCCTGCACCGGCATCATTTGATCCCGGCGGTGTGGGCACCTTTTCCAGCTCTGCGGGATCAATCAGCTTGTTGGCCAGGGTGGACCCTTTGCTGGCGGCACCGGCGGCGGCGAGTAGCGGGGCTGTTGCTGTGGTCTCTGTCATGCTTGCCTCCTTCTGAGCTTTCCTTCCAGTCTGCACGACAAGGCCCGGTCCGGCCTATTGTGGAGCCCTACGGAGTTCTTTCAGTAGAACGGGTGGCGAAAGTCTGCGCTGCCGTGGCCTGAGGCTGCGCTCTCGGAAGATATCCGCCGCTCATTGTCACGAAATTGAATAAATACCGGCCTCGGCGTGTTTATTCCCCATTAGGTCAACCCTTCTCAAACAAAAAAGGGAACTCGTAATGGATTCAGGGTCAACGGTTATCATTGCGGACGAATTCGAAATGGCCAGGGAGGGTATCTCGCAACGCCTGAAAAAATGTACGGGCATTGATCTGCTTGATGAAGCAGCGGATGGGTATTCAGCGATCAAGAAGTGCCGGGCGTCCAAACCGGATGTTCTCTTGATCAATCTGGCGATCAGCAATCCGTCGGGGCTTCAGACCATCGAGCGTTTGCGCCGAACATGTCCCGAGGTGCGGATTCTGGTTCTCGTCAACGACTGCTCGCTTTCAAACGCGTTCTACATTCTGTCCCAGGGGGCAGTCGGGTTTATCTCGGAGCAGGCAAAGGGCATGGATGTGGTCGATGCGGTTCGGGCGGCCGCGGGCGGTTATTCCTACTTCCCGATTGAGTTCATTGACGAGTTCGTGAAATCCCGCAGAAACCTGAGCCGAACGGGCAACCTCTTTGGCCTGTCACCCCGTGAGATCGAGATACTGGAGGCCTGTCTGTCGGGCAGATCGACCCAGGAGGTCGCACAATCGCTCGATATCAGCGTGCGCACGGTGGAGACCCATCGCAGCAACATCTATCGCAAGACTTCCACGAATTGTCTTGAGGATCTGGCGAAGATCTTTTCCACCTTGTCATGAAAACCACCGGCGAGATCTGCAGATTGCAGACGCTCGCTCGTAGCTGATCAGATGCGCTCGGCCAGTCTGTGGGCAGCATCCTTGATGAGCGCGTCATCCTGGCCGCCGATCAGAAGGAAGGAATGTCCGCCTTCGGTCCAGTAGGCAGCACTCATGCCCTCCAGTCGGGATATCGTGATCGCCTGCTCCTTGGCATCCTCCGCCTTGATGATGCAAAGCGCGACCGGCGCCCCGACCGGCGAGAGATACGCGAGCTGGATCAAGGGCTGACCTTCAAACCCCAAAAGCTGGCTTCGTTTGAAATCCAGGACGGTGTCCGACCCGCCACCTGTCAGATCCCGGCCCAGAGTTTCGCTGAACGTGGCCAGACGCGCTGCCTTTTGATCGGCTGTCTGCGAGACTGATGCGAGTGTGCCGTTCACATAGAGCGCCTGATAGGCCGCCACATAGTCCATCCAGTCCAGCGACCTGGCCCGTTCCGTAGCCTGCCAGCCGATAAGCGCACCGGCCAGAAGGCAGGCCGCGAAGCCACCGATCATCTTCATTCTGAGAGGACTTTTCTGTACCGTCGGCTCGGGGAGCAGCGGCATCTCCGGGGCTTCCGCGAGAAGTGGCGCAAAAACGGCCGTAAGATCGTCCGTCAAGGGTCGCAGCTCATCAAGCCTCCGGCGCAGGGCCGGATCGGACGTCAGAGCGGCATCGATCGCCTCGACGCTCTGCGCCTCGGCCTCTCCGTCGAGATAGGCCGTCAGGTCTTCGTCCCTGAATTCGTCCAAGACTTTCATCCTGCACCCTTACTTTCCGACACAAGTCGAGACCCGACAGTTTTGCGGGCAGCTGCCAATCTACTCATGATGGTGCCGATTGGAACCTCCAGTATCTCAGCGGCCTCAGCATAGCTGAACCCTTCGACATATACCAACATAACGCTCGCGCGCTGCGCCTCCGGCAACGCATATACACTTAGTAACACTTCACGGACGAAATAATTCGTTTCTGCGTCAGGGCAATTGTCGGCAATCTCGATATCCTCGACCGGAAACAGCCCGCCACCCCGGCGGACAGCAGATGCCCGCAATTCGTTCAACCAGATCCGCTGCGCCATCCGGAAGAGCCAGCCGTCGAGATTTGTACCGGCCTTGTAGCCTCCGCTCTTCTCGATGGCACGCAGACAGGTCGATTGCGCGAGGTCGTTCGCCTGATCGCGATTGCCCGTCAGAACCAGCGCATATCTCCACAGACGCGGAAAAATCTCAGGCAGTCTGCGCCGGATTTCCTGCTCCGAACTTTCTTTCGCAAAAAGCTGAATAATACCTGCTCCAACCGTGTTGTTCAGAAGTGTCCGTTAACTACTCACTCATAAACTTCTACAGGAGATCAAATTGAAAACCCAGACATTTGCGGCCGTCCTCTGCGCCGCGCTAGCGCTCACTGCACCTGCCATATCAGGCGAGACACCCGCACCGGAGGGCGCACAGGTCTACTTCGTCAATCTTGAGGACGGCGCTACAGTATCCTCTCCTGTCAAGATCATCTTTGGTCTCTCCGGAATGGGTGTCGCCCCGGCGGGGGTCGAAAAGGAAAACACCGGTCATCATCACCTTCTGATCAATCGTCCGCCGCTGGGCGAGGGTGAATATGGTGCCGAGGAGTTTGAGTTCGGTCTGCCATCGGATGAGAACCATATCCATTTTGGTGGCGGCCAGACCGAAACCACGATTGATCTGGAACCGGGCACACACACCTTGCAACTGGTGATGGGCGATATGGGTCATGTGCCGCATTCGACACCGGTCACCTCGGACGTGATCACAATCACGGTGAAATAGGTTTCAACCTGTCCCCGGCTGTTGCGCCCGTTCGTTGGCGCAACAGCATCATTTCCCAGAACACATGCCACCATCATCCGATATCAGCGGCAGCCGTCCCGCGCCCAGATTTGCAGATTGGCCTTGAGACTGCCCCCATAGGGATGCCGCTTGCTGACTGAGCTTTCGCCGGTCGGCCGAAGATATGTGCCGGCCTGCACACAAAGGTTCGCCTGATCCCATTGATGGCAGTTGGAGCAGGTCTGATCCTCCCACAACTCTTTGGGCAATTCGGCAATTGGCGGGTAGAGCGGCGATCCCTTGATCAATTGCTCGATGGACCGGCCTTTGACGTGATCTGACCCGTTGATCAGTTTGGTGCTGAAGGTAATCATCTGGTCGAAGCTTTGCTCCACGGGGAGGATGCTTCTGATGAATTCATCATCCTGACCAGACGCACTGTTCGAGGATTTGGCGACCAGAACCTCGATCTTGTCTGCGATGTCGTCGCGCTCGACAAGAAGTGCCTCCTCATTGGATGGAACGGGTCCGATGATATCTTTCGGTGCGATCAGACTATTGGTGGAGACGTTCCGGGAGGACAGAATGTCCGCGGAGGCGAGCACGTTCGACGTCTTCAGTTGAGCCGGGCGCGCAGGTGACGCGAGCGACACGGTCTCAAGCAGCCCCGACCCGGACCAGACGGTCTGCGCTGCACCGACGCCGGCTTCAACCTGCTGCTCGATTGTCTCGAAGAGGGCTTCGACAGATGTATAGGGGCGGGTGATCTGCGCGGCCAGGGTCTGTGCGAAAGCGCTCGGCGATGCAGCAGCACCGCCGGCACTTCCCTGGGGGCCGTTTGAAAAGGCAATGAAACTCCCCAGAGGCGGCTCCATCTCTGCCGAGATCCCCTGGGCCACCCCAAACTCCCGTGTCAGGATATCATTCCGGCGGGCATCGATGACAAAGATGCGGTGACCGGACTGGTTTCCGCTCATCTTGCGAATGGCTTGGTCGATATCGATGGCAGACTGATCGAATTTGAAGTCCCCGGCCGAGCCCGCACCAACCGGCATGATGTAACTCGTGCCAAAACCCTGCAGAACGAGACCCGAGAACACAAACAGCCCGACACCATCGTCTCCCATGGTGTCGAGTTCGGTTGCAAAGGCATCAATATGGCTGTGAAGCGCGTTCAGATCTGCATCCGTTACCCGGTCCACTTCGAACCCGGCGGCCCTGAGTGATGCCGCGACGGCGTCCACATCAAACAGAAGGTTCTGTTGATATCCGTAGCTCTGGTAGTCCGCGTTGCCGATCACCATTGCGCGTTTGGTCTGTGCATTGGCGGATGAAAGAAGAAACACGAGCATCGCGACGAGGCCAGTAAATAAGGCGCATCTGGTGATCCCGCGGTCAATTGACTTGGCTTTCATGGTATACTCCCAATAAACCAGGTCTCCATTTGAGACATGGCTGTTTCACTTGGGCCTTTCCGGACATCAGTATTTGAACGCCCAATACATATTTGATGATCAAGGGGATCGCTGATTGTCTCAATTCGAGAAAAATACGTAGAAGCCTGAGAACTACGTAGAGTTTCGCGGGATAAAAACGATTTCATGCACGGGCTGCCCGCGCAATCGTTCCAGTAATTCTTAGAACTTCGTTCCTGGTTCAGGCACTCGTGCTTGCCCGAGATGAATATGGCCGCGCTCAAAGTATGTGCGCCCTCTCTGGCTGCACGTTGCACTCCCGGATGGCTCCTAAAGCAATGAAAAGGCCGATAGCATGTTTTGTCACTCCATAACCCTGAAAGCTCTCGCGATCACGGCTGGACTTTTGTTCTTGCCCGCAACCGGATCAATTGCCCAGACGGACGTTTTCGCCGGTGGATGGCAGATGAATACCGATCAGTCGATCCTGCGGTTCCAGTCAATCAAGAACGAGACCAAGGTGGAATCGAGCACATTTGCGAAACTGCATGGCAGCATCGATGATGAGGGCGAGGCGACAATCCAGGTCGCGCTCGATTCCGTCGATACCAAGGTTGATCTGCGCAATGTCCGCATGCGGTTCATGTTTTTCGAGACCTTCAAATATCCCATTGCGACGGTACGGGCCGATCTCAACACTGTCCTGATAGAGGATTTGCCGAGCCTGCGGCGCAAGCGGCTGCCCATCGATTTCACCCTCAATCTGCACGGGATTACCCGCAAGCTGACCACCGATGTGACGGTGACACTTCTGGACAACAACACGATTTCGGTGATGTCCTATGAGCCGGTACAAATCCCGCTTGCCGACTTTGATCTCACCGACGGGATCGCCCGACTGGAGGCGGCGGCAAAGGTCGATATCGTCCCCTCGGCCACGGTGACATTCGACTTTGTCTTCAGCCGTGTTGGCAGTTTCGAGCAAACCGTGACCTCAATTCAGAATGTCAGCAGCCAGTCAGCCGCGCTGGAGCCGCAGGGGCGACTGTCCTATGCGGCCTGCGAGGGGCGGTTTGACATTCTCTCGCAATCCGAAGGCATCAACTTTGCCTATGCCAGCGCCGAGATCGAGCCGCGCAGCATCGGGTTCCTCGATGATCTGATCGACATCGTCAACCGGTGTCCCGAGATGCGGATCGAGATTGGCGGACATACAGACAGCGACGGGCCTGCGATCTATAACCAGCAGCTCTCCGAGGCGCGTGCCTACAATGTTCAGGCCTATCTGCGGCAGAACAGCATACCGGCTGAGAGAACCCGCGTGGTGGGCTATGGCGAAACCCGTCCGGTTGCGCCCAACACAACCGACTGGAACAAGCGCCGCAATCGCCGCATCGAGTTTCTGGTGGTCTCACAGTAGGGCTATCCTTGGAATTGCCTGCCCCGACCCTTGAGGCGCGGGGCAGGCAGTTTTCCTTAGTGCTAGCCCTGCCTGGCCGCCCCCCAGATATCCAGCAGGGACACCGCCATTTCATCCCTGAGATCGGCATAGATCGCGACCTCCAGCCGCTCCCGACCGATGCGATTGGCCAGAGAGATCAGCTCTCCGCTTTCGATCTCACGATGCGCTATGCTGAAGGGCAGCCATCCAACACCGATCCCCTTGAGCACCAGTTCCTTGATGCCACTGGAAAACGCTGTTTCACACACCGGGTTGCTGCTGAACTCACGGGTTCCGAAAGGATGCCGGGCCGTGTTGATCACTTCCCCGAAATAGCTGTTTTCGGGATAGATGATCGCGGGCGTATCGGGTGAAATCTCGTTATTGTCCCTGACCGCATAGCGAAGCGGTCCACCCACAACCGGGACAAGATAGTCCACGCCCCAGAGCGCCCGCCGGATGGTCCCACCGAAGGGCAGGGGGTCCGCATTCTCGGATTCGTAGCAGAGCAACATGCTGGTGTCTCCGCGCAGGAACAGCGTGACACAATCCCCCAGGTTTGCGGCGCGCAGACGAAACTTGAGTGACGGAAACCGATGCTTTGCACGAAGCGCCATGTCAGGGAATGTCGAGAAGACAGCCGCGTGCTGTGCCGCGATGGACATCGTGGAACTGGTGGGGTCGAAATGGCCGATCTTGTCGCGCAGGTCCCGGATCCTCGTCACCAGCGCGCGGATATCCGTCTCGTTGGAGATCAGTGCAGGGCTCAGATCGACCCTGTTCTTGCCCCTTTGCAGAACCGTCACGCCGAGCCAGCTTTCAAAGCTGCGGATGCGCCGTGAAAAGGCGGGTTGCGTGATGTTGCGGCGGGCGGCCGCACGGGTCATGTTGCCCTCTTCCAGAAGAACCAGCACGTCGTCCAGCCATCGCATATCCATAAGGGATCTCCACCTACTCATACAAAGAGTATGGGCAGGCCAAGGAAAAAGCACTGTTTTTCCGCCCTGCTATTTGCAAGGCTTTGACTGATCCAAAATTGAAGGACATTCATGCGTGACTGATACCGCTCAGATATCTCGACAAGGCACTGACATTTCGCCGGAGATCGCCCTCAGCCTGTGCAAGGAATTGTCCATTGCACTGGCAAAATTCCCCAAGGTCCGCCTGGGGCACCTGCCGACACCGCTGGAACCCATGGACCGCCTGAGTGAGATGCTCGGCGGACCGCGCCTTTGGGTGAAGCGCGACGATTGCACGGGGCTGTCATCGGGGGGCAACAAGACCCGCAAGCTTGAATTCCTGATGGCCGATGCCCAGACGCAAGGTGCGGACACGATCATCACGCAAGGCGCCACTCAGTCCAATCATGCAAGACAGACGGCGGCGGCGGCGGCAAAGCTGGGCATGGCCTGCCATATCCTGCTGGAGGACCGTACGGGCTCCAACCAGAAAGACTATGTCCTGAACGGCAACGTGCTGCTGGATCGCCTGCACGGCGCGTCCGTGTCCAAACGTGGTGGTGGCACGGATATGGCGCTTGAAATGGAAACGCTTGCGGAGGATCTGCTCCAGCAAGGCAAGAAACCGTATATCATCCCCGGTGGCGGCTCCAACCCGATCGGGGCTCTGGGATACGTGAATTGCGCCCGTGAACTGGTGGAACAGGCTGCGGGTATCGGTCTCGAAATCGATGCGCTTGTGCATGCCACGGGAAGCTCCGGCACACAGGCCGGTCTTGTCACGGGGCTGGCAGCAATCCAGAGCGACATCCACCTGCTGGGGATCGGTGTCAGGGCTCCGAAGGACAAGCAGGAGCAGATGGTCTTCGATCTGGCAGAGCGCACCGCAGATCATCTCGGAACCGGTCTGCAGATCGAGAGAGCGGACGTGCGCGCCAATTGTGACTATGTCGGACCGGGCTACGGCCTGCCGACCGACGGGATGATCGCGGCCGTCAAGCTGTTGGCCGAAACCGAGGGCTTGCTGTTTGATCCGGTCTATTCGGGCAAGGGTCTCGATGGTCTGATCGATCAGATCCGCGAGGGCTATTTCGACGATATGGCCAACGTCGTCTTTCTTCATACCGGAGGAAGCGCGGCCCTGTTCGGCTACCCTGAAACATTTGGGTTGCCGGGCTATACAGACTAAAAAAAATCAAAAAAACACCAACATGGAGAACGATTACTATGTCATTTAAAAAGACACTCATGACAGCGACACTGCTGGCGACGATGGGGATGTCGGCGCTTGCCGCCGAAGAAGTCAAGATCGGCGTGCCGACCTGGACCGGCGCGCAGGCCATTGCGCATCTTCTGGGGGCGGTCGTGGAAATGCGCATCGGCGGCAAGGTGGAGTATGTGCCCGGTAACAACGCCACGATCTTTCAGGCGATGGATCAGGGCAAGGGCGACATCGATGTGCATCCCGATGTCTGGCTGCCAAATCAGGAGAGCTTCACCAAGAAATATGTGGACGAGGCCGGCACGGTCACGCTGTCATCCAATCCATATGAGGGAAATCAGGGCTTCTGCGTCTCCCAGGATTTCGCCTCCGCCAACAGCATCACGGATATCGCTGATCTGGGCCGTCCCGATGTCGCCGCGCTGATGGACAGCGACGGGAATGGCAAGGGCGAGATGTGGATCGGTGCACCGGGCTGGGCCTCGGCCAATGTCAACGAGGTCAAGGTACGCGACTACGGGTTGCTTGATTTTGTCGAGCCGGTTCGCGCCGAGGAAAGCGTGAAGACAGCGCGCATCAAGGACTCGATTGCAAAGGGAGAGGGCTACGCCTTCTACTGCTACAAGCCGCATGCGGTCTGGTTTATGTTCGATGTCGAGATGCTGAGCGAGCCCGCCTATGATCCGGCCAAATACGTGATGGTTCAGCCGTCGGACGATGCCGACTGGTATGAGAAATCGAATGTCGCCAGCAAGGATGCCCTCAAGGAGGTGCAGATCGCATGGTCGAACTCGCTGGCCGAACGGTCACCGGCAATCACCGAGTTCTTCGAGCGGTTCTCCCTGACTGCCGATGATGTCAGCAGCTTTGCCTTCGAGATCAGCGGAAACGGTCGCGATCCGGCTGAGGTTGCACGCGAGTGGGTTGAAGCCAATCCCGAGCGTGTGGATGCCTGGCTCGGCCTCTGACACCCCTCGATAGCCCCGCATATGGCTCCGGTTACGCCCGGAGCCATCCCAACACCAATGCCGGCACGCGGCCGCATGATGGAATGATATCCGGTCATGAGTGACGATACTGTCATCGAAATCTCCAACGTCTGGAAGATTTTCGGCAATCAGCCCCATGAGGCTCTGAAAGCGATCCGCGATGAGGGACTGGACAAGGCCGAGGTTCTCGCGCGGTTCAATGCGGTCGTGGGCGTGGCGGATGTCAGCCTCTCGGTCAACCGCGGCGAGATTTTCTGCATCATGGGACTATCGGGCAGTGGCAAGTCCACGCTGGTCCGGCATTTCAACCGATTGCTTGAGCCGACCGACGGGCAGATCCTGATCGAAGGCACGGATGTGATGGGTCTGGGCCCGAAGGAGCTGCAGGGCTTTCGCAACCGCAAGATCGGGATGGTCTTTCAGAACTTTGCCCTGATGCCGCACCGGTCTGTGCTGGACAACGTGGCCATGCCGCTTGAAATCCGGCAGGTCAGCAAGAATGACCGTATGCGCCAGGCTGCTGCCATCCTCGACATTGTCGAGCTGGGGGCCTGGGGATCGAAATTCGCGCATGAACTGTCTGGCGGCATGCAGCAACGTGTCGGGCTGGCGCGCGCACTGGCAGCGAACCCCGACGTTCTTCTGATGGACGAGCCGTTCTCGGCGCTTGACCCGCTGATCCGTCGCCAATTGCAGGACGAGTTCATTCGTCTGTCCAAGATCCTCAAGAAGACGACTGTCTTTATCACGCATGATCTGGATGAGGCGGTCCGCATCGGTGACCGCATCGCCATCATGCGCGATGGACGGCTGGTCCAGACCGGGACGGCGGAGGAAATCGTCATGAACCCGGCGGATGATTACGTCTCGGATTTCGTGGCGGGTATCTCGCGGCTCAAGGTCGTTCATGCTCATGCGGTGATGCAACCGCTGGAGGCCTACAGGCAGACCAACGCGCCCCTTTCCGCCGATGCACCGCGGGTTCCGGCAGACGAGACGCTCAGCACGCTCATCAATCTGGCCATAGATCATGACGGGGCCATTCTGGTTGCCGATGGCGACAGGGATGTGGGTGTGATCACCCGCGCCGATATCCTGCGAACCGTTGTCGAAGGGACCGAAATGTCATGACCGACACAGCTCAGAACCCGCTTGAGGCCACAGACACCGAAGCCGCCCTCGCCTATGCGGCCGAGCGACGGGACAATATCCGCAGCTTTGTGCGCACGAGCCCCGACTATTACATCTCCCAGTTCGACAAGATCGGCGAGAGCGCCCGGTTCAGGCCCACCTTCAACCTCTTCGCGGGCCTCTTTGGGCCGGTCTGGTTCGGCGCGCGCGGCCTCTGGTCCTGGGCGCTGCCGTTTCTCATCATCGAGACGCTGGCCTTCGTGCAGATCGCCCGTGGGCTGTTCGGGGATCTTGCCGCGGATGCGTTTGCCCGCATCGCCTCCATCGAAAGCACGCTGGAACTCAGGCGCCAGCAACTCGCCTCGGCGATCGAGACCGGCTCGGACAAGGTCGATGTCTACCGGCGAACGGTCGAATCCCTCGAGGCGGCCATCGGTGGCATCCGCGAGGAGGCCGTGGCCCTCTCGGAGCAGGGCGTATGGATCGCGACGACCGGCCTGATCATCCTGCTGAGCGTCAAGACTGTCGAGGCGGTCGCCGCCAACTGGGCACTTGAGACGCGGTTCTCGGACTGGTTGTCGGATCGCTCCATCCGCTCCGGGCTGCCGGTGTCCCAGATTGCTTTCAGCGGGGTCTTCATGGCTCTTATCGTGATCGCTGCGGTGTTGCATTACAGCTTTCCCGATCGCTTCGAAATTCTGGGCGAGTTTCCGACCGATCCAAACTATCGGCTGAGCAGCATTGACTGGGTCGAGGCCTTCTTCGCGTTTTGCGTGGCAAATGGCGAGGCACTGTTTGATCTCATCACCTACGGCATTCGCCTGATCCTGGATGCGCTGGAACTGGTCTTTGTCGGGACACCCTGGATCGTTATTGCCAGCCTGATCATCCTGCTGACCTGGCTGACGGCAGGAACACGCACCGCGATATGGTCAGCGGCCTTTCTGTCCTACATGGGCCTTCTGGGGTTCTGGGAGAAGGCGATGACGACGCTGGCCCTGCTGGGCACAGCCGCTTGCCTATCGATCCTGATCGGCATTCCGCTGGGCATGTTCTGCGCCCGTCGCCCCAGATTCTACTCCTTCATCCAGCCGATCATGGATTTCATGCAGACGATGCCCGCCTTCGTGTTCATGATCCCGGTCATTGCCTTCTTCGGAACCGGCAAACCTGCCGCTGTCGTCACGACGATGATCTTTGGGGGCACCCCGGTGGTCCGGCTGACGGTTCTCGGTCTGCGCGGGGTTCCCGACAGCGTGAGAGAGGCGGCAATCTCGTTCGGGGCAACCAAATGGTATCTGCTCACGCGCGTTGACCTTCCCCTTGCCAGCCCGTCGATCCGGGCGGGGATCAACCAGACCATCATGCTGTCGCTTGCCATGGTGGTGGTGGCATCGCTCATCGGCGCCAAGGGTCTGGGCGAGGACGTTCTGGAAGCCCTGCAATACGCCAATGTGGGACAGGGCATTCTGGCGGGGTTCGCGATCCTCTTCTGTGCCATGATCCTCGACCGCATCGTGCAGGGCCAGCGGAAATGATCCCACTGGTTCTGGTCCATGGTTTCATGGGCGGCAGCCAGCAATGGGACCCCCAGATTGCGGCGTTGTCTCAGGCCTTTGACCTCCTTGCCGTGGACCTGCCCGGATTTGGTAAGAACAATTCCCATCCTTCGATCAACTCGATCGGTGGGTTCGCGGATTGGGTGATCGCGGAACTGGGCAGGAAAGGCATCAAGCGGTATCATCTGCTCGGACATTCGATGGGTGGCATGATCGCGCAAGAGATGGCGCACCGGGACCCCAACCGCGTCGATCATCTGATCCTCTATGGAACCGGCCCTATCGGTGTTCTGCCCGGGCGATTTGAAACTATTGCCGAAAGCAAGGCGCGGGCGGCGGCTGATGGTGCAGGGATGACGGCCCGGCGCATCTCGGCCACATGGTTTCTCGACCGCGAGGCCGCGCCCGCCTATGAAGCCTGTGCAAAGATCGCAGAGCAGAGTTCACCGGACGCCATTCCGGCGGGTCTCGATGCCATGCAAACCTGGTCGGGGGTGGATAACCTGCCTGCAATCAATGCGCCGACACTTCTGATCTGGGGCGATGGTGATCGCACCTACCCCTGGGAACAGATCGAGCGTCTCTGGCGCGGCATATCTGGTGCGGCTCTGGCTGTCGTGCCCGGCTGTGCCCATGCGGTCCATCTTGAGAAACCAAGTATTTTCAACGAGCTGGTTCTGGATTTTCTGTGCGGGCGGCGGGAACAGGCTTAACGAAAATCCGACAACCATGTGTGAACATGGTCCTTCGCATCCCGGCAGGCATCCCCCAGCGTGCATCCCTGTGCCAGCATGCAGGCAATCGCTGTCGCAAGCGAACACCCGGTGCCTCGTTTGCCCTTGGGCAGTCGCTTTGAGGTGAAGCTCACATGGCGCGACGCCTCAAAAAGATGGTCCGTGGATGTCGGTCCACCACAATGGCCACCCTTGATCAGGACGGCGCGCGCGCCTTGCGCAAGCAGCATCTTCCCCAGTGTCGCAATATCTTCCTCGCCCGCGGCCAGGGGTGTACCGGCAAGACGACCTGCCTCATCCAGATTGGGCGTGATCAGCGAGGCAACCGCCAGAAGCCTCCCGATGCCCTTCGCATCCATCAGCACTCCGCCCGAACTGGATTTCAGAACCGGGTCCAGAACGACCGGGATCTTTCGACCAGTCAGAGATGCCGCAACCGCATCGGCACAGTCCAGTGAGCCCAGCATTCCGATCTTGACCGCATCGACAGGCCCGCTGGCGAGTGCCGTCTCGATCTGTGCCACAAGAACCGGCAGAGGTGTCCTGTGAACCTCATGCACCGCGCCATCCGTTTGCGCCGTCACTGCGGTGACAACCGGTCGGACCCTGCATCCAAGCTCGGTTGCGATCGAGACATCGCGGGTCAGTCCCGCACCACCACTGCTGTCTGTGCCCGCAATGACCAGCAGGTGCTTCATTTGCAGGCCTCCAGCCATCTGCGTGTCCGGGCCTCAGGGTCGTCTGCGGTCTGAATGTCGGTCACAACGGCGGCACTGTCTGCTCCTGCCGCGAACACGCCCGGCAGTCGTTCCGGTGTGAGCCCGCCGATGGCAACAAGGGGCTTCCTTCCAATCAGTGCTTTCCACTTCCTGATGCGCTCCAGCCCCTGCGGTGCCCACTTCATTTTCTTGAGACAGGTCGGATAAACCGGTCCGAGCGCCACATAGGACGGATCGCAGGACATGGCTCGGTCGAGTTCAGCCTCATCATGGGTCGACAGCCCGATGCGAATGCCCGAGCGATGGAGCATGGCAAAGTCGGCCTGATCCATATCCTCCTGCCCCAGATGAACGAAGTCGCACCCCAGATCGAGCGCGATCTGCCAGTGATCGTTTACGACAAGCTGCGCTCCGTGCCGGTCGCAGACATCACGGGCGCGTGCGATCTGCCTGCACAACCCACGCTCCGGCTGGTCCTTGATCCGCAGTTGAACCAGCTTCACGCCAAGCGGGACCAGCCGTTCAAGCCGCTCCGCATCTCCGACAATCAGATAGAAGCGCTCCATCATCCAAGCTCGGCCATGCCGAGCAGGGGGGTGGACGGGACCGCCATGTCGCGCGGTTCCATCGGATCGGCGAGATAGCCGGCGCGGCCCGCGCGGATCGCCTGGGTCATGGCGCGCGCCATCCCGACCGGATCCCCTGCCTTCGCCACGGCCGTGTTGAGCAGCACGGCGTCCACGCCCAACTCCATCGCCTGACAGGCGTCAGACGGGCGTCCGATCCCCGCATCGACGATCAGTGGCGTGTCCGGGAAATGCGCCCGCATCGCGCGCAACGCGTCCGGATCGCGCAGCCCTTGCCCCGACCCGATAGGTGCACCCCAGGGCATAAGGACCTCGCATCCTGCCTCCAGCAGCCGTTCACCGACGATCAGGTCGGCGGTGGTGTAGGGAAAGACCTCGAACCCGTCAGCGCAGAGGATGCGGGCCGCCTCCACCAGACCGAATACATCGGGCTGAAGGGTATCCGCGTGGCCGATGACCTCCAGCTTGATCCAGTTCGTGTCAAAGAGGTCGCGCGCCATCTGGGCGGTCGTCACGGCCTCCGACACCGAATGACATCCCGCCGTGTTCGGCAGGATGCGGCAGTCGGTCCGGCGCAGGATTTTCCAGAACCCCGCGCCCGATCCCTGGGCCGTCTCCCGGCGCAACGACACGGTGACAACCTCGCACTCACTGGCCTGAATGGCTTCTGTCAGACTGGTGGGCGACGGATATTGCGCGGTGCCGAGCAACAGTCTGACCGAAATCTCGGTGTTGTAGAGCTTCATCCTAGCCTCCCTTCATCGGGGCAAGAACCTCAAGGTTGTCACCGTCCTGAACCGGGGTCCGGTCGCGATCCCGACGCGGAACAAAGCTGCCGTTCAGGGCGGTCGCCACGGCGACTTCGGTGAACCCCAGTTCGACCAGCGCGGCGGAGAGCGTATCACTGGTAATCTCACGCTGTTTTGCGTTCACGGATATCTTCATCTGCAGTCCCCCCGGTCAGATATGTGGCAACACGAGCGGCCATGGCAGGGGCCAGAAGGAAGCCATGGCGGTAAAGCCCATTGAGATAGATTGTCCCGCCCTCGCGCTGAATGCGTGGCAGATTGTCGGGAAAGGCCGGACGCAGGCCGGCTCCGGTTTCAATCACGCTCGCCTCCGCAAAGCCGGGATGCAGCGTGTAGGCGGCAGACAGCATCTCGGTCAGCGACCGGACCGTCGGCGGGCGGGTTGATGCGCTCTCGATCATTGTCGCACCGATCATGAATTGCCCGTCAGCGCGTGGCACAAGATAGAGCGGCATGCGCGGATGCAGAAGGCGAAGCGTGCGGGTGATCGAGATGTCGGGGCAGTGAAGGATTGCCATCTCGCCGCGCACGGCACGCAGGTCGGGCAGCGCTGCCGCGATGCCGGTGCAGTCGAGATCCACATCTGTCGGGGCCTTCGTCCCGAAGCAGATCTCAACGCCCAGATCCTGCACCGCCCGCGCCAGATCGCGCAGCGCCCGGCGCGGATCCAGATGCGCTTCCTGCGCAAAGAAGAGGCCATGTCGGAAGCGTGTGGACAGCGCAGGCTCGAACTTGGCAATCTCTGTCGCCGAAACCTCGGCATGACCCGAGGTCCGGCGCGCAAAGCGGATCAGTTCCGGGCGATCCCGCGGCGGTGCGAGCACAAGCGTGCCCGCCCGCGTGACCGGGGTGAACTGAGTCCACCAGTCAGCAGCAACCGACCCGAGGGCGAGCACCTCGTCGCCTGCGCATTCGCTCTCGCACCAGGGGGCCAGCATCCCGCCTGCAAAGCGTGCGACACTGTTTGAGCCCGGACTGTCGCCGGGATCGAAAATCCGGACGGATGCGCCACGCCGCGCCAGTTCCAGCGCCGAGGCGAGACCCGCAAGCCCGGCCCCGGCGATGGTGATCATTCGACCTCATCCCCGACCGGCAGGTAGAGATCCCCGCCTTCACGGAACTTTGCCGCCATGGCTTCCATCCCCTCCTTCCGCGCACTCGCCCGGATGTCGTGGGAGATCCGCATGGAGCAGAATTTCGGTCCGCACATGGAGCAGAAATGTGCCACCTTGTGAGCCTGTTTCGGCAGAGTCTGATCGTGAAAGTCCCGCGCGGTTTCCGGGTCAAGCGACAGGTTGAACTGGTCTTCCCAGCGAAACTCGAACCGTGCACGGGAAAGCGCATCATCGCGGCGTTGTGCGCCGGGCAGTCCCTTGGCGAGGTCGGCCGCGTGGGCCGCAATCTTGTAGGTGATGACGCCGGTCTTCACATCATCGCGGTCGGGCAGCCCGAGATGCTCCTTGGGTGTCACGTAGCAGAGCATTGCACATCCGAACCAGCCGATCATTGCGGCACCGATGCCACTGGTGATATGGTCATATCCCGGTGCGATATCGGTGGTCAGCGGTCCGAGCGTGTAGAACGCAGCCTCGTGGCAGCACTCCAGCTGCTTGTCCATGTTCTCCTTGATCTTGTGCATCGCGACATGACCGGGCCCCTCGATCATCACCTGACAGTCCCTGTCCCAGGCGATCTTCGTCAACTCACCCAGCGTTTCCAGCTCGGCAAACTGCGCCTCGTCATTGGCATCCGCGATGGAACCCGGCCGCAGTCCATCGCCCAGGCTGAACGAGACGTCATAGGCCCGGCAGATGTCGCAGATATCGGCGAAGTGCTTGTAGAGAAAGCTCTCCTTGTGGTGATGCAGGCACCATTTGGCCATGATGGAGCCACCACGGCTGACAATCCCGGTCACCCGGTTGACGGTCATCGGAACCATGTGCAGACGCACGCCCGCGTGGATAGTGAAGTAATCGACGCCCTGTTCTGCCTGTTCGATCAGCGTGTCACGAAAGATCTCCCAGGTCAGGTCCTCGGCAATTCCATTCACCTTCTCCAGCGCCTGATAGATCGGCACGGTCCCGATCGGCACCGGAGCGTTGCGGATGATCCATTCGCGCGTGTTGTGGATGTTGCGACCGGTCGAGAGGTCCATGACCGTGTCGGCCCCCCAACGGATCGCCCAGATCATCTTGTCGACCTCTTCCTCCATTGAGGATGTCACAGCCGAGGTGCCCATATTGGCGTTGATCTTCACCAGAAAGTTTCGCCCGATGATCATTGGCTCGGCTTCGGGATGGTTGATGTTGGCCGGGATGATGGCGCGCCCGGCCGCGATTTCCTGCCGCACGAATTCCGGGGTGACGTGGTCCGGGATGCTCGCGCCCCAGTCATTGCCGGATCGTTCCTCTGCCGCGGTTTCCTGTTGCTGGTTCTCGCGGATGGCAACAAACTCCATCTCGGGTGTGATGATCCCGGCGCGGGCATAGGCCAGCTGGGTCACGGCCTTGCCAGCCTTCGCGCGCCGTGGCGGCTGTTTGACCGGAAACTGAGGCGTCAGACGTTCCCCTTGCGCAAATCCGTTGTCCTCGGGCCTGCTCGCACGTCCGGCATAGGTCTCGACATCGCCACGGGCCTCGATCCATTTGCGCCGCAACGGGGGCAGGCCCTGGTTGATATCCGTCCGGACATCCGGGTCCGTATAGGGACCGGAGCTGTCATAAACCGGGAGAGGCGGCTCTGCGGCGGTGGGATGGACGGAGATCTCACGCATCGGCACGCGGACATCCTCGTTCAGCAGGCCATCAACGTAGATTTTTCGGGAGGCGGGCAGGCCGCCTGTGGTGATCTTCGGGTCGGAAATGTTCATTTCGGTGCTCCTCAAGCCTTGACTCAAAAAGACACCAGAAGATTAGGGGCTCGGGAAACACGAGGAAGCATGAAGCGCTCCTCCGGTGGCTTGCACATGACTGAAAGGCATAACCCTCGGCAGTGCGCGCCTAGCTTCCTACGCCAGTATCAACTGGGTCAGGTTCAAAGGGTCGCGACACTGCAGAAACTCTGCCAGCCGCCTCTCAGTCCCTCGGTCGGGACTCCCCTGCGTATGATCTGGCTACCGAATGGCTCGCGCGGTTGCAAGTCTTGAAAGCCCCGGACGTGAAGCGAGTGGGCTCGGTCTCGTTATATGCGTCGAGCAATATTGCACGAGGGGCGCTGCTATTTCAATATTTGGTATTCCAAAATATCAAATGCCGTGCTAGCGATTTTTCCAAGGCGCGGAATCGACGCCTGACCAAGGGAGGAAGAATGATGAAGAAGTTGTTTGCCATCGCGGCGGCTGCAGTGATTGTCGGCGGCCCCGTTATCGCCCAGGAATACCCGTCCAAAACCATCGAGGTCATCACCCATGCAGGGAACGGCGGCGGCACAGACGTGACCACGCGGATGATGATGATCCGCGCAAGGCGCGAACTGGAAGCCGACATGGTGGTTGTCAACAAGCGCGGCGGTGGTGGCGCGACGGCGATGGACTATTACCTGACCCAGCCAGCCGACGGGCACAGCATCCTGACCTTCACCATTGGTCACTCCGCAACTGTCGCTTTGGGAAAAACCGATATGACGCTGGATGACGTGCGCCCGATTGCACGCGGCACCGACGATCCGCAGATCCTGATGACCCGCTGCGGCATCTATGACAGCGCCGAGGCCTTCGTTGCCGTGCAAAAGGAGGAGCCGCTGACCTATGGCACGACCCATCTGGGCGGGATCGATGACGTGTCGGCCTTTATGTTTGCCCGCCGCGGAGAGCTGGCGACCCCGCGCATCGTGCCATTTGAGGGTGGTGGCGAGCTGGCAACTCAACTGGTCGCCGGTGCGGTGGATGTTGCGGTTCTGAACCTAGCCGAGGCCGGATCGCAGATCGAAGCGGGCGACATCTGTCCGGTGGTCGTTCTGGCTCCGGAACGGATGAGCGGCCTGCCGGATGTGTCCACCGCGCAGGAGCTTGGGATTGATGCCAATTTCTCGACCGTGCGCGGGTTTGTCGTGCACGCGGATACGCCCGACGATGTGGCCGCAAAGATCGAGGAAGCGTTGCTGAAAGCGATGAACCATACGGTCTATCAGGGCTTCCTGACATCCGTAGGGCTGGATGCGAGTTCCGTGGCGGATGCCGAGACATGGGGCAATCAGCTGACCTCGATGCAGACGGACATGGATGCCGCCCTGCGCGAACTGGGTTTTATCGAGTAACTGAGGATGCCGGTCTGCATTGTCTTCTGGCGGACCGGCTCCCTTCCACTCACCCATCAAGGATGGATGCGATGACGCGCTATGCGGTTCCCTGCGGGATTATCATCTTTTGCCTGGTCGCATACTGGTTGAGCACACAGTTCGACCGTGTTCCGCCGATCTTCGTGCGCGGGATGCAACCATCGGATTTTCCGCAACTGATCCTGATGCTGATCATCGCGCTGTCGGTCTGCGTGATGATTTTCGACCGCCCCGTCACCCGTGATCCGATCCCGCTCAAGGTCTGGATCAGCATCGCCCTTTTCGTGGTGTTTACCCTGGCGGCACAGGTCGACCTGTTTCTGGGCCTGGGTGTTTTTGCCGGTGCGCTGGCCTGGCTTTGGGGCGAGCGTCGGATTTGGGGCGTCGGGCTTGTTGCCATTGTCAGCCCGGTCGCTGTCTTTCTTCTCTTTGATCAGGTTTTCAACATCCGCTTTCCGCGCGGTTTGCTGACAAACCACTGGTACGGGTAGCGCAGATGGAGCTGCTCTTCGCAGGTCTCGCCGCACTGGCCGATCCGGGTCTGCTGGCGCTGCTCTTTGCAGCGACGCTGGGTGGGGTGATCATCGGGGCGCTGCCGGGCCTGAATGCGACGACGGGGGCCGCACTGCTGCTGCCCTTCACGATTACTATGGAACCTGTACCCGCCATCGCGATCCTGACGACGATATACTGTGCCGCCACATTTGCCGGAGCCATCACCGCGATCCTGATCAACACACCAGGCACGTCAGCCAGTGCCACGACATGTCTGGATGGCTACCCGCTGGCCCAGCGTGGCGAGGCCGGGCGCGCTCTGGGCATGGCAACTGTGTCCTCCACGATTGGCGGCATCATTTCCATCGTGTGCCTGATGCTGGCAGCACCCTTGATGGCGCGGATGGCCTATAACTTTGCCCCGCCGGAATATTTTGCGCTCACCGTTTTTGGCATTTCGATGCTGGCGACCATTGGCGATGGCACGCCGCTGAAAAACATCATTACGGGCGCGCTCGGTATCCTGCTGGCCACTGTCGGCAAGGACCTTCTGACCACGGTCGAGCGATTCACCTTCGGCTTCAACGAATTGTCCGAAGGGATCGGGTTCGTGCCGGTCATGATCGGGATTTTCGGGATATCCGAGCTTTTGGTTCAGGCCGAGCGTCTGAACGTGGAGCGCAAGCAGGTCTTCATGAAGGCGATCAGACTGCCCTCGCGTGCGGATTATCGCAAGGTGTGGCGGACCATCCTGCGCAGTTCCGGGATCGGGACGTTCATCGGCATTCTGCCCGCCGAAGGCGCCACGGTCGCATCGATGATCGGCTATAACGAGGCGCGGCGCTGGTCCAGGACGCCCGAGGAATTCGGCAAGGGCGCGATCGAAGGCATCGCGGGGTCCGAGGCCGCCAACAACGCTGCCACCGGCGGGGCGATGGTCCCCACCCTGGCACTGGGTATCCCCGGCAGTCCCACTGCTGCGGTGATCCTTGCCGGGCTGATGGTGCACGGCCTGCAGCCCGGACCGACCATGTTCACGGAGCAGGCCGAGTTCGCCTATGCGATTTTCTGGGCCATGCTGTTTGTGAACGTTATGTTCATCTTCGTGGGGCTGTTCGGTGCCAAGATCTTTGCCCGCGTCACCTTTATCCCGGTGCAGATCCTGTGGCCGATCGTGTTTACGTTTTCGGTCGTCGGCGCCTATGCGCTGGATCAGTCGATGCTGGATGTCTACATCGCGCTGGCATCCGGGGTGATCGGGTATTTCATGCGCCGTTTCGGATATTCGGTTGTCCCGCTGGCCATCGGCCTTATCCTTGGTGGGATGTTGGAAAAACGGCTGGGGCAATCCCTGATCATGCTCGACGATCAATGGTGGCTGATGTTCACCCGCCCGCTGACGCTGCTGTTCTTCGTGCTCACAGTTCTGGCGTTGTTCGGGCCACTCCTGTGGCGGCGGCTGTTCACGCAACGTGACCCCATGGTTTCCACCGGAGAGTGACTAATGACCAAGATCAAATCTGTCCGCACCCGCGTCTGGAACTGGACTGGCCCGACCGTCCCGCCACAGGGGAATTTCTGCACCAACGCGTCCGATGCGCTGTGGATCAAGGGCGATGCGATGGCGTCCTTTCGGTTTCACCAGTGGCTGACCTGCGAGGTTGAGGCGGAAGACGGCACAATCGGCATCGGCAACGCAGCCCTGGCGCCCACAGTGGTCAAGCAGGCGATCGATGACTGGTACGCGCCCCTGGTGATCGGCGAAGACCCGTTTGATTATGCCTATATTTGGGAGAAGATGTACCGGAGGACCCATGCATGGGGCCGCAAGGGCATTGGCATGACGGCGATCTCGGCCATCGATATCGCGATCTGGGACCTGATGGGCAAGCTGGTGAGCAAGCCGGTTTTCAAGCTGCTCGGCGGGCGGACAAAGGAAAAGATCCCTGTCTATTACTCCAAGCTCTATGCGGACTCGGTTGAAGCCATGCAGCGCGAAGCAGAAGAGGCGCAGGCGCAGGGCTATCAAGCCTTCAAGACCCGTTTCGGCTTTGGTCCCAAGGACGGAATGAAAGGCATGCGCGAGAACCTCAAACGGGTGGAGGCCCTGCGCGAGGTCCTCGGGTATGACGTGGATCTGATGCTGGAATGCTACATGGGCTGGAACCTTGACTACACCAAGCGGATGCTGCCGAAACTGGCCAGGTTCGAACCTCGCTGGCTGGAAGAGCCGGTCATCGCCGATGATGTCGCGGGATACGCGGAGTTGAACGCGATGGGTATTGTCCCGATCTCCGGTGGTGAGCATGAGTTCAGTGTGATCGGGTGCAACGATCTGATCCAGAAAAAGGCCGTCAGCATTCTGCAATATGACACCAACCGCGTGGGCGGCATCACGGCGGCGCAAAAGATCAACGCGATTGCCGAGGCCGCGCAGATACCCGTCATTCCCCATGCCGGGCAGATGCACAATTATCACCTGACAATGGCCAACACGAATTGCCCGATCAGCGAGTATTTTCCGGTCTTTGATGTCGAGGTCGGCAACGAGTTGTTCTACTACATCTTCGAAGGCGACGCCGAGGCGGTGGATGGCTACCTGCAACTGGATGACGACACGCCGGGTCTCGGGATCTCAATCACCGACAAACACGCACAGCATTTCGAGATAGACGAATGAGCAGATATTCCGGCATATGGCCCGTCGCACCCACTCCGTTTCACGAGGACGGCACGCTTGACCTTGAGGGGATGAAGCGTGTGCTCGATTGCCTGATTGATCAGGGGGCCGACGGCATCTGCGTGCTCGCGAATTTTTCCGAGCAGTTCCTGATATCGGACGCTGAACGCGAGGTGCTGGCCTGCGTGAGCGTGGAATATATCGCGGGCCGCGTGCCGGTGATCGTGACCATCAGCCACTACGCGACCCAAATCGCAGTGGAACGCGCCCGGTTTGCCCGGGATCTGGGCGCAGATATCGTGATGATGATGCCGCCCTATCATGGTGCGCTGCTCAAAGGCACGCCAGAGCAGAGCTTCGAGCAATTCGCGGCCGTGGGCGAGGTGGGCATCCCAATCATGGTGCAGGACGCACCGCTATCCGGGGTTGATTTGCCTGTGCCGCTGCTGGTGCGCATGGCCAGGGAAATCGAGGCGGTGAAGCTGTTCAAGATCGAATGTCCCCGAGCGGCCAACAAGATACGCGCGCTGATCGAGCAGGGCGGGGATGCAATCGAGGCCCCGTTCGACGGGGAGGAGGCGATCACCCTGCTGGCGGATCTTGACGCCGGGGCCACCGGCTCCATGACCAGCGGGATGATCGTCGATCAGATCAGGCCCGTGATCACCCTGCACCGTTCGGGCGATATTACCGGCGCGACTGCTGCTTATGGCCGGGTAGCGATGGCCATCAATCATGAGAACCGGCAATGTGGCTGGCAGTCCTGCAAGGCTGCGATGGTCGAAGGCGGTGTGATAAGATCGGAGTTCTGCCGCCACCCTATCCCGCCGCTGCACCCGGCGATACGGTCGCGGCTGATCGACCTTTTGCAACCGCTGGACCCGCTGGTCCTGCGCTGGGGGACCTAGGATGAGCGAAACCGGCTGGACAAACGAGTTGCGCGAGTTCGTCGAATTCAAGCCGCGCCAGTCATTGGCCTCCGAGGCCGCTGACAATCTGCGCGAATTTATCATGCTGGGCAGACTGGCTCCGGGCATGCCGGTGCGCGAACGTGATCTGGCCGAGGTGTTCGGCATCAGCCGGACCCCCTTGAAGGAGGCGTTGCGCATATTGGAGGCCGAAGGTCTGATCGTCTACGGCCCCACCCGCCGTCCGCGCGTGGCCGACCCCTCGCTGAGTGAAATCAATGATTGGCTGCGCGTGCAGGGCGCGTTGGAGGCGCTTGCCGGCGAACTGGCCTGCGCTGTCGCCACCGATGCCCAACTGGCCAAGATCGAACAGATCAACACCGCGATCAAGGAGGCCCGGGACACCGAGGGTGAGTTGGAAGCATTCCGCATGGACATGCGCTTTCACGAGGCCATCGTTGCCGCCTCGGGTAACGAGGCGTTGGCCGAAACCCATGGCACCTACAATGCCAGGCTGTGGCGGGTGCGCTTCTTGTCATCGCAACGCGGGATCAATCCGGAGGCGACCCGACAAGAGCATCTGGCGATCGTGCAGGCGCTGATAGCACGCGACCCTGCCGCCGCACGGCGGGCCTTGAGAAATCATCTGCGCACCGCCGAGACCAACATTGCCGCCACCATGAAAGAGGCTGATTGATGCGCCCCAGACTGGCCATTGTTCCAGGTGATCCGTCAGGTATTGGACCTGAACTCATCGCAAAGCTCTTGCACGACGAGGGCGTGCGCGATGCGGCCGACATCCTTTTGGTCGGTGACGCGCATCTGTGGCAGCGCGGCGCCCGGCAGGCGGGCTGCCCGATTGATCTGCCCATAATTGAGGAAGAGGATGTGACCGCGTTTGACGCCATGGCACATCTGGATTTGCAGACCATCGCCCCGGACGACGTAAAAATTGCCGAGGTCACTGTCGCTGGCGGCACATCGTCTTTGCGTTGTCTGGACAAGGCGCTGGATCTGGCACAGGCAGGTATGGTGGATGGTGTGCTCTTTGCGCCCTTCAACAAGGCGGCGATGACCGCCGCCGGCCTGAATGCCGAGGATGAACATCGCTATATGGCGCGTTATCTGGGTTTCGAGGGCTATCATTCCGAGATCAACGTGCTTGACGATCTGATGACCACCCGCGTCACCAGCCATATCGGCCTGAAGGAGGTGGCGGCAAGTATCGACGGCCCCGGCATCCTGCGCGCAATAGAGCTGGCCCATGCCACACTGGCGCGCTCGGGCAAGGCGCGGCCCCATGTGGCCGTGGCAGCGCTAAATCCCCATGCAGGCGATAACGGGAAGTTCGGGCGCGAGGAAATCGATGTGATCGCACCCGTCGTCAAGGCCTGTCAGGAAAAGCAGATGAACGTGACCGGCCCGTGGCCGTCCGACACAGTGTTTCTGAAGGCCAAACGCGGCGAGGTCGACGCCGTGGTGACCATGTACCACGATCAGGGACAGATCGCGATCAAGCTGATGGGTTTCGAACGCGGCGTGACGGTGGCCGGCGGTCTGCCGATCCCGGTGGCGACACCCGCACATGGCACCGCCTTCGATATCGCAGGCAAGGGCATCGCCAACCTGGGCGCGACCCGGCAGGCCTTTGATCTGCTGGTGCGCATGATCATGACGGAAAAAACGCAGGTGGCATAGTCGCCCGACAATCCAATCACAGGATCTCAGAAGATGAAATTCACGCCTCACGGAAAACACATGATCGCTGGCGAACGGGTCGCGACAGACCGGACCTTTGCTTCTGATCCCGCGCATGGTCCGTCCCACTCCTTTTGTGTCGGAACGACGGAACTGGTCAATCGCGCCTGCGAGGCTGCCGAAAATGCGTTTGAAACCTATGGGCACAGCACGCGCGAAACCCGCGCTTCCTTTCTGAACGCCATCGCGGATGAGATCGAGGCGCGTGGTGACGCCATCACAGAAATCGGAACGCAAGAGACCGGCCTGCCCGAGGCGCGCCTTCAGGGGGAGCGGGGGCGGACCACAGGACAGCTGCGCCTCTTTGCGGAGCATATCCTCAAGGGCGACTATCTGGACCGCCGCCATGATGCCGCTTTGCCCGACCGCGCGCCGCTGCCGCGCCCGGACCTCAAGATGATCCAGCGGCCGATCGGACCGGTTGCCGTGTTTGGCGCCTCGAACTTTCCCCTGGCGTTCTCGACTGTGGGTGGGGACACGGCCGCGGCGCTGGCGGCGGGATGTCCGGTCGTGGTCAAGGGGCATTCGGCCCATCCCGGCACGGGTGAGATCGTGGCAGAGGCGATTTATGCAGCGATAGAGAAAACCGGTATGCCGTCGGGCACCTTCAGCCTGATCCAGGGTGGCAAGCGCGATGTGGGCACAGCCCTCGTGCAGCACCCGTTGATCCGCGCCGTTGGTTTTACGGGCTCGCTTGCCGGTGGACGGGCGCTGTTCGACCTCTGCGCCGCGCGACCGGAGCCTATTCCGTTCTTTGGCGAGCTTGGCTCCGTCAATCCGATGTTCCTGCTGCCCGAGGCGGTCAGGGCGCGGGGGGCCGAGATTGGTGCGGGCTGGGCCGGTTCTCTGACGATGGGGGCAGGGCAGTTCTGCACAAATCCCGGCATCGCCGTGGTTCCGCCGGGGGCGGAGGCTTTCGTTGAAGCCGCCCAGACCGCGCTGGCCAAAACCGGTGGTCAGACGATGCTGACCGACGGCATCGCGGAGGCCTATCGCGGCGGTGTGGTGCGCGTATCAGGTGGCGCGGGTGTGGAGGGGTTGCTGGGAGCGGCCTGCACCGGACGCGAAGCGAAACCCCATCTTTACCGGATGTCCGCCAAGGACTGGTTGGCTGATCACACCTTGCAGGAAGAGGTGTTCGGCCCGTTGGGGATCATCGTGCTTGCCAAAGACATCGACGAAATGGCCGATATCGCGCGGTCGATCCAGGGGCAGTTGACCTGTACATTGCACATGGATGCTGGCGACACGGATGCGGCACGATCGCTCATGCCGCTGATCGAACGGAAGGCCGGGCGGCTGCTGGTCAACGGCTTCCCCACCGGGGTGGAGGTGTCCGATACGATGGTGCATGGCGGGCCCTATCCGGCCTCGACCAATTTCGGCGCGACGTCCGTGGGCACGCTATCGATCCGGCGTTTTCTGAGACCGGTTTGCTATCAAAATGTGCCGGATGCACTTCTGCCCGAAGTCTTTTGACGGGTCATCTTCAAACCATGTTTCCGGGTGCCAGCCGACAACGGCGATTCGATCTGGCAGATTATTGACCCGTTCGCACGGCGCGTCGGAAAAGCCGCAGCCATGCAAGACATAGCTGATAGGCGATCCGAGAACTCCCGTGGCGCGGGCAACGGCTCCGAATTTGCATTGTTTTTCGTGCCATGAGGGGGCTCGATCCCGGTCCTCTGATCCACCGCTTCCTGCAAGTTTGTTATCGTTAACAATTTGTCTTGACAGACTGTTGTTTTAGCAGAATGCTGAGAATGCGTTACCGGTAACGAAAGAAGTATCGGAGACGACTGGGAGGAAGTTCTATGTCAACGACCAATGGTCTGTTCTTTGACAGCATTGTCAAAACATTCGGGGGAACCCATGCGCTGACGGACGTGTCGCTGCGTGTCGGCCGTGGCGAAGTCGTTGCCTTGCTTGGCGAAAATGGAGCCGGAAAGTCCACACTGATCAAGACGCTGGGCGGCATCCACACCCCCGATAGTGGTCAGGTCAGCGTCGATGGCGTGCCCTACAACCACGTGGCCGGCAAGGTCAGCGAGAAGCAGGCGGTCGCATTCATTCACCAGGATCTCGGCTTGATCGAATGGATGTCTGTCGCTGAAAACATTGCTCTGGCTGTGGGCTATGTCCGCAAGGGCGGACGCATTGACTGGCCCGCGACCGAGGCCCGGGCGCGTGAGGCACTGGCCCATGTCGATGCCGAATTTGAACCTACTGCACGGGTCGCAAGTCTGCCCCGCACCGAGAAATCGCTGGTGGCAATCGCGCGCGCGCTGGCCGTGGAATGTGACTTTCTGGTGCTGGATGAGCCGACGGCATCCCTGCCTGCCGACGAAGTTGAACGGCTGTTCGCTGCCCTCCGCCCGTTGCGCGACAAGGGCGTGGGCATGATCTATGTCAGTCACCGTCTGGATGAGATCTTTCAGATTGCCGACCGCGTTGCTGTGCTTCGCGATGGCAGGATGGTGGGCATGCGCGACATCGCCCACACCGACGCCGAAGACCTCGTCAGCCTGATCGTCGGGCGCAAGACCCGCGAAATTGAACGCCCCGAGGCGCAGGAGGGCAGCGAGGTGTTGTCCGTTGCCAACCTCAACACCCGCAATGTCAGCGACGTGTCGTTCAAGGTGAAGCGTGGTGAGCTGGTTGGGCTGGTTGGTTTGCGTGGGGCAGGGCACGAGGATGTGGGCCGCGCCATTTATGGTTTGAAAGCACATGATGGCGAGGTGCTGCTGGACGGCGTCGCTCCCGATCTGACGAATGCCCGCACCGCCATGAAATCCGGCATCGGTTTCGTGGCGCGCGACCGGGTTGTCGAATCCATTGCCCCGTCGCTGACGATCCGCGAGAATGTCTTTATCAATCCAGAGGCGACAGACCGCACCCTGTTCAGCTTCATGGGCAGCAAGGCCGAGAACGAGGCCGCGCACGGGCTGGGCCAACGTGTCGGGCTGCACCCGAATGATCCGACCCTCCCGATCGAGGCGCTCTCCGGCGGAAACCAGCAGAAGATCGTTGTCGGTCGCTGGCTGGATACCGGGCGCCGCTTCCTGATAGCCGAGGACCCGACGGCGGGTGTTGATGTCGGCGCCAAGGCCGAGATCTATCACCTGCTTTATGAGGCGCTGTCCTCGGGCATGGGCGTGCTCGTCGTTTCCACCGATTTTGAAGAAATAGCCAACATCTGCCACCGCGCCATCGTGTTCAGCCGAGGCCGCATCGTCTCGGAACTGTCGGGTGTGAGGCTGTCCACACAATCACTGATCCAAGCCGCATCCGCGAGCGATGCAGCCTGACGAACCGGAGCCAGAGAAATGAACTCGATTGAATCAGACGCGCTGGAACCGACCCGGGATGAGCTGTCCAAGCTTTCGGGTCCGGCCAGGTTGCTGCGGCTCGTGCCGGTCTACGGTCTGGTGATCCTGATGATCGGCCTGATCATTCTGTTTTCGATCCTGCTGCCAAATACATTCCCGACCATCCTGAATGTCCGCGCGATTATCTCCGACAAGGCAATCATCGCGCTACTGTCCCTGGCCGCCATGATCCCCATGGTCGCAGGGCGGATCGACCTGACAGTTGGATACGGGATCGTGCTGTGGCACATCCTCGCCATCTCGCTGCAGACGATCTATGGGGTGCCGTGGCCGATTACCTGTTTGATCGTGCTTGCATTGGGTGCGTTCACCGGTCTGCTGAACGGTTTTCTGGTCGAAATTGCAAAGATTGACGCCTTCATCGCGACGCTTGGCACAGGCACTGTCCTTTATGCGCTGGCCCTCTGGCACACAGGCGGGCGGCAGGTTGTGGGCGTCCTGCCGGACGGGTTTTACGCCATCAACGGCACCTTCGTCTTTGGCCTGCCGATCACGGGATACTATATTCTCGCCATCACAATCGCGCTCTGGCTGATCCTCGAATACACACCTGTCGGTCGCTATCTCTATGCCATAGGTGCGAACCCGAAAGCGGCAGAGCTGAACGGCATTCCAACCCGCAAATTTGTTGTGGGGGCCTTCATCTCTTCGGGAACACTGACAGCGCTGGCCGGTATCATTCTGGCGTCGAAACTGCGCATCGGTCAGGCGTCTGTTGGCCTTGAATTCCTGTTGCCCGCGCTTGTCGGTGCTTTCCTTGGCTCAACCACAATCAAACCGGGTCGGGTCAATGTCTGGGGAACGATCGTCGGCGTTGTCATTCTGGCGGTCGGGATCTCCGGCATCCAGCAATTTGGCGGCAGTTTCTGGGTTGAACCGATGTTCAACGGCCTGACCCTGCTGATCGCCATCGGCATCGCGGGATACGCTCAGCGCAAGAAGGGCGCCGCACATAAGTAGACTTCACACTTCAAGGGAGAGAATGAAATGAAAAAACGTGATCTGATGAAAACTCTGCTGGCCAGCACATTGCTGTGCAGCATCAGTGTGTCGGCATTTGCGCAAGGGGCGTTTGATGGGCCGACCACGGGACCCGCGGCGGCAGAAGGCAAAACCATTGTCGTTCTGGCAGGCGATCTGAAGAACGGTGGTATTCTGGGTGTGACCAGCGGCATCGAGGAAGCTGTCGAGGTGATCGGCTGGGATGTGCGTGTCATTGACGGGGCAGGCTCGATCCAGGGCCGCACGGCAGCGATTGGTCAGGCCCTCGCACTGCAGCCCGACGGGATTGTCGTGAACGGTTTTGACGCCGTGGAACAGCAGGCAGCCCTCGAAGGTGTGGTTGACGCGGGTATTCCGATGGTCGCCTGGCACTCCGGTCCGGTGATCGGCTGTGATGCACCTGGCGGTATCTTCGCCAACGTCTCGACCGATGCGATGCGCGTATCCGAGGTTGCCGCAGAATGGGCGATCGGGGATGGCGGATCGGACATCGGGGTCGTGATCTTCACCGACAGCACCTACCAGATCGCCATCGACAAGGCGGATCGTCTGAAGGAGACGGTTGAGGCCGCAGGCGGCACCGTTCTGGAGTATGTCGACACACCGATTGCCGACACATCGAGCCGGATGGGTCCGCTGACGACCAGCCTGCTGCAGAAATACGGCGATCGCTGGACACATGCGCTGGCAATCAATGACCTGTATTTCGACTTCATGGGCCCGTCGCTGGCCGCCGCCGGTTTCGCGCCCGATCAGGGCCCGCAGGCAGGCTCTGCCGGTGACGGATCGGAGGCTGCGTTCCAGCGCATCCGGTCGAACCAGTATCAGGCCATCACCGTGGCCGAACCGCTGAACCTGCAAGGCTGGCAACTGGTCGATGAGTTGAACCGCGCCATTCAGGGCGAGGTATGTTCCGGCTACATCACATCGCCTGCATTGGTGACGCAGGACGCATTGGAAAAACTGGGTGACACCAATGCCTTCGATCCCGACATCCCCTATCGCGAAGCCTACACCGCGATCTGGAAGTAATCTCCCGTGCGGGAGGGGCATCTTCATTGGTGCCTCTCCTGCCGGACGAGACATCAACGATACCAAACGGGGAGGAGGACGGCGTGACACGAGAGAACCCAATCATCGAGATGCGCGGCATCACCAAACGCTTCGGCGGAGTGACGGCGTTGCAGAATGTGGATCTGACCGCCCATGCGGGCGAGGTCCTGGCGATTGTCGGTGACAATGGCGCGGGGAAATCCACGCTGATCAAGATCCTCACGGGCGTTTATCAGCCGACCGAGGGCAAGGTCTTCATGGACGGGGAGGAAATCTCTTTCGCCACCCATGCGGATGCCATCGAGAAAGGCATTGATGCGGTCTACCAGACCCTCGCCCTGGCTGATCATCTGGAACCGGCGGCGAATATGTTTCTTGGCAACGAGTTGACCAAGAAATTTCTGGGGATCACGCTGCTCGACAACAAAAGGATGCGCGCCGAAACCGAACGCGTACTGCTTGAGCGTCTGGGCGTGCGGCTGCGCTCCATGGATGCGCCGACGGACAGCCTGTCAGGCGGGCAACGCCAAGCTGTGGCCATCGCGCGTGCCGTTTACCACGAAGGTCTGCGGGTGTTGGTGATGGACGAACCGACAGCGGCCCTGGGCCCACAGGAGACCGCGCGCACATTGAAACTGATCAAGTCGCTTCGCGAACAAGGTCTGGCCGTCATCCTGATCAGCCATTCACTGGATGATGTATTCGAGGTCGCGGACCGCGTTCATGTGCAACGGCGGGGTCAATGTGTCGGTGTCGTCGAGACGGCGAACAGCAGCACACAGGAGGTTCTCGGCCTCATCGTTGGTGCAGAGGAGGCGGCATAATGGCAACCGCTGGCGCAAAGTCGATGAATGAGCGGATTGAGCCGTATCTGGCGATTATCGGACCGATGGTCATGATCCTCGCTATCCTGATCTTCATGGGGGTCGCTGAACCGACCCGCTATTTCCGGCCAAGTAACCTGCAACTGATCCTGCAGGATGCGTCATTGTACATGCCGATGGCGATGGCGATGACATTTGTCATCACGCAGCGGGGGATTGACCTGTCGGTGGGTTCCGTCGCTGTCCTGTCGGCCATCATCATGGCCTTTCTGGTCAAGCAGTACGGCTTTTCGATCTATGTCGGCATTCCCGTCGCGATCCTGATCGGGGCGCTTCTGGGGCTGATCAATGGTCTGGTGATCACCCGGTTCAATGTGCCTGACCTGATCGGCACGCTGGCGATGGATCTGGTCTACAAGGGGCTTGCACTGGTTCTGGCCAAGGGGCTGGTGCTGGCACGTTTCCCCGAAATTCTGACCGAGATCGGGCGTGGCCAGACACCGTTCTACATCCCTGTTCCGGCCATCATCGGCATGCTGACGATGGCCATCGGCTATGTCATCCTGCAACGCACCTATTTCGGGCGCTATACGGTTGCCATCGGGTCCAGCCCTGAATCCGCAGAGATGACGGGCATCAGCGTGAAACGGCACAAGGTCTATGCCTATGTCCTGTGTGGTGCATGTGCTGCGCTGGCCGGGCTGATGCTGACCGGAAAGCAGAACGCCATCCAGGCGACAATGGCCCCGTTCTTCAATCTGCATGTGATTGCAGCTGTTGTTGTTGGCGGAACGTCACTCTTCGGGGGGCGCGCGTCGATGATCGGCTCGTTCGCCGGTGTCCTGCTTCTGGCGATGATGCTGAATGCGCTTGTGACGCTGGGGATCGAGTTTTTCTGGCAGCCTGTCGCGTCGGGCTTTGTGATCATTGCGTCGGTCGCCTTGTACACTTGGATGCAAACCAAGGATCGCGACGGTGCCGCCGGGTGGCTCAGCGGGCTGAAAACGTCAGAAGGTCAGAAGATGCTGCGTTTTTCCGCCGCCATCATCGGGGCGTTGATCGCGCTGTTGGCCATCGGCGCGTTGTTCGCGGGCGATGTCAGCGCAAGCGGCTGATCGAAATTGCCGGTGCGGAGGCATCACTCCGCGCCGATACCTCACAGCCAAAGTTCATATTTAGGGAGGAAAACAATATGAAACTTTTTACCACCACTGCAATTTGCGCGACCATCGCAATGGCAGGGATCGCCAACGCGGATGGGCACGCTAGCCTGCCCTTGAAAGAACTGCCGGACATCGCTGATCGCGATTACTGGGTGCCCGACGAAGTCAACGCCGAAGGCAAGCTCGAAGCCCTGCAAGCGGTTGTGGGCTCTGACGCGGTGCCATTTAGCGGAACGCTGGACGATCCGGTCCAGATCGCATTGATTTACCCGTCCTCCGACACGTCGGATTTCTGGGCGCGCAACTATCTGGCCATGACCAAGCGTCTTGATGAACTGGGCATCACCTATGAGACCACCGAATTTGCGTCGCGTCAGATCGAGCATTCCCTGCAAAGCACATATGCCAACCAGGTCGCGCTCGACTCCGACATTTACGACTACGTTGTCTTTGGCCCGTCAGAGCTGGCCATTCAGGCTGACAATATTGACAAACTGTCGGAAAACGAGGGTTTCTCGACCTATGTCTGGGCGTTTCATACTCCGCTGAAGGATCTGGCCAATCAGCCGGATGCGTGGTTTGACTTTTCGTCCGCTGCCGGTGCGTTGACCATGTGCGACTATATGATCGAGCGTCTGGGAGAAGGCGTCACCATGGCAATGAACCGGGGTATTCCGGGCATCACCGACAACCAGCGGTCCGGCGATTTCAAGGATTGCGTCGAAACCAACGCGGGCTGGACAACCGCCTATGAGCATTACGGCGAATATCAGCGTGAGGGTGGCTTTGCAGGCACCTCGTTGATCCTGCAGGCCTACCCCGATGCCAAGGTGATCCACAACGCCAACACGGCGATGGCGATGGGGTCGGTCGAGGCACAGGTCTCTGTCGGTGCCGAGAAGGATATCTTCTCGACCGGCTGGGGTGGCACCGGCCTGGAACTGGACGCAATCCGCCGCGGCGAACTGGACGCCACACCCATGCGCATGGGGGATGATGTTGGCGCCGCGACGGCAGAGGCGATCAAGGCCGATCTCGAAGGCCGCGCCGATGAACTGCCACTCGTCTTCCTGGGACGGATCACGGTTGCCCATGACCAGATGAGCGCCGAGGAAATCGACGCGCTGGAACAGGAAGCATTCCGCTTCTCAGGTGTTGGTGCCTTGGACCGCTAAACGCCGGTAGATTGCGCCAGCCGCAAGGTTGGCGTGATCATCACATTACCTTTCGCGGTCGGGTCTTTGAGCAGTTGCAACACAAGACCCGCCGCACTTTCGCCGATCTTTGTCGGCATCGGATCGACGGTCGTCAGGTTGGGCACACAGACCTCGGAGATATCATAGGCCCCGAAGCCCGCCATCGCGATTTGAGCCGGCACATCGATACCGCGCCGTTGACATTCGGACAGTGCCCCAAAGCCCACCAAATCAGAAACACAGATCAGCGCATCTGTATCAGGGTATGCCTCAAGCAGATGCCCCATCGCCCTGGCCCCTTCATGCATCGCCTTTTGCGGCGCGCCGGACCCGACCAGACGACGCGCCTGCAACCGATGGCGTGCCATTGCCGCCAGGAACCCCGCACGCCGGTCGCGGCCTCTCGTATCGCTGTCCGCATCGCCGCCCATGAAGGCAATGTTCTTGCGGCCCAGGCTGACAAGGTGATCGACGACCAGATCCATCGTCGCGGCATTCGAGAAACCCACGACATGGCCGATCGGGTCCGGAGGCGCGTCCCATGTTTCAATCACCGGGACACCGGACTCGGACAGCAGTTTGCGCGCCGCATCCGTGTGATGCCCACCCGTGACAACGATGGCCTCTGGTCGGCGGCGCAGGAACTGGCGGATCAGCGCCTCTTCCTTGTCCATGTCATAGTTGGTGTGGCCAAGCAGCACCTGATAACCAGCATCGCTGAGCTTTGTGGTCAGCGCCACGACCGTCGCGGCAAAATTGGCGTTATTCAGCGAGGGGATTGTCACGGCCACAAAGTCACTGCGTTGCGAGCGCAGGTTTGCCGCCGTCACATCAAACACGTAGCCCAGTCCATCTGCCGTCTTGCGGATCTTCTCACGGGTCTTTTCCCCGACGGAAGCATCATCCTTGAACGCGCGGCTGACGGTCATCACCGACACGCCGGCCTCGCGCGCGACGTCTTTCATGGTTGGGCTACGCTTCATATCTGCTCCGTTGCGGCTACAGCGCCTTGGTCGTGATGTGATGATGGATACGGCCTTCAAAGAAGCGGGGCAACAGCGCCTCGGTCGCCTCCTTGCCCGCAGTGCGCGCATCGGAATTCAACGCGGTCGTGACGGCCTCGCGATCGTCATAGTCGATCTCCATGATCAGTGGGAAGGACGGTGCGCCCTCATCAGCCTCATCGGTGAAGGTGACGCGCACGGAGCGGGCACCGGGGAAGGCCTCCCATTTGGGCAGCAGCTCGTCCAGAACGGCGGCGCGAAACGCCTCTGTCTGGCCGTCCTTGATGGTGCCTTCGAACATCGCATAGCGGGTGATCATTGGGGAAGCTCCTCTGGTCCTTTGAAATACTCCATCAGTGCGGCCTGATCCTCGCCGCCCAGACCCGCAGCGGTCATCAGGCGATGCACTTCGGCGCAGATGGCGGTCATGGGCATGGGGGTATGTGTGCGGCGGGCAAGATCCTGCGCGCCATTCAGATCCTTGACCATATTGTCGATCCGGCCGGTGCGCCGGTAATCCCTTTCCACATAGCGCGGCATGTATTCCTGCAGGATCGCACTGTCGGCACGGCCGCCTTTCAGGGCGGCGGGGATCTTGGCCGCATCAACCCCGGCGTCCAGAGCAAGCTGTGTGGCCTCGGCTACGGCCAGGAAATTCAGACCACACAGTACCTGATTGATCAGTTTCGTGGTCTGGCCCGCGCCGACCGGGCCCATATGGGTGTAGTTCGTCGCGACATGTTGCAGGACGTTATGCGCATCCGCGACATCTTCCGCCGCGCCACCCGCCATCAGGGTCAGCTCCCCGATCAGCGCCTTGGGTGCCCCGCCCGACAGAGGGCTGTCGACCCACCGCAGCCCTTTTTCGGCCGCCTTCGCAGCCAGTTCCTTGGTCGCCTCGGGATCGATTGAGGACATATCGATGATCAGCGTACCAGGCTTGGCCCCATCTGCCACGCCGCCCTTGCCGAAGACGGCTATATCGACGATGCGGGGGGCATTCAGGCTGGTTATGACATAGTCGCTTTGCGCGGCGGCATCGGCGGCACTTTGGGCCGCAATGACCCCATGGGCAACCAGTTCGGCGACCTTTTCCTTATCCAGATCAAACACATGCAGCGTTTGGCCGGTTTGCGCCAGACGGGTGCCAATCGCACCGCCCATGGCACCGGCACCGATCAATGCGATTTTCAGGCTCATACTGTTCCCTTTTTGAAGTGGGCGACCAACTCAGTGACAATCGCGTCGGGCGTCTGGTCGATATTGACATTGACGGCATGTTCATCCGGGTCAGGCAGTTCCAGCGTGGCAAACTGGCTGTCCAGCAGGGCAGGCGGCATGAAATGATCCTGACGCGCCACCATCCGGTCCGCGATCAGCGCCTTGCTGCCTTGCAGATGCAGAAAGGCGACCGGGCCGCCGGCATGATCCCGGATAATGTCGCGATAGCTGCGCTTCAGTGCCGAGCAGCCGACGACCAGCGGCAGCGCGTTGTTGGCGAATATGCGCCCAACCTCGGCCAGCCACGGCGCGCGGTCAGCGTCATCCAGCGGCTTGCCCGCCGCCATTTTGGCAATGTTGCTGTCAGGATGCAGGTCGTCACCATCGACAAAGCGCGCCCCGATCTGAGCCGCAAACGCAGCTCCAATCGAGGATTTGCCGCAGCCTGATACACCCATGACGACAAAGCGCTCCATCACAGCGACGCAGTGATCCCGCCATCGACAAAGACGGTCGTGCCATTGACGAAAGATGACGCTTCGGACGACAGGAATATGCAGGTGCCGACCAGTTCCTCGACATTGCCCCAGCGGCCTGCCGGGGTGCGTTTGGACAGCCACGCGCTAAATTCCGTGTCGGCGACGAGAGCCGCGTTCAAGGGCGTATCAAAATAGCCGGGGGCGAGGCCGTTGCATTGCAACCCATACTTTGCCCAATCGGTCGCCATGCCCTTGGTCAGGTTCGCGACCGCACCCTTTGTCGCCGTATATGGCGCGATGCCGGGGCGGGCGAGCGCGGTTTGCACGGAGCAGATGTTCACGATCTTGCCCGCGCCGCGTTTGATCATATGGCGCGCACAGGCCTGGCCGACGTGGAAAACCGAGGCGATATTGGTCTGCAACAGACGTTCAAACGCATCTGCCGGAAAATCCTCCAATGGCGTGCGATGCTGCATACCCGCATTGTTCACAAGGATATCAAACGTGCCGGTCGCGGCCTCGAACCCGTCGACAGCCTCACGCACGGCATCATGATCCGTCGCATCAAAGGCAAGCGTCGCAACCTCCAGCCCGGCAGCGCGCAGTTCGTCGGCGGCCTTGTCCAGCCTGGCGGTATCCCGCCCGTTCAGAACAAGGCTTGCGCCCGCTTCGCCCATGCCCTTGGCCAGTGCAAAGCCGATACCTTGTGACGACCCGGTTATCAGGGCGCGTTTGCCTGTCAGATCAAATAATTTCAGGCTCATCACATGCATCCTTTGCGATTGTCCGGCAGATTCCCCTGCATTTATGTTATCGTTAACAAATCTTGTCAATGGGGTCGGATTTCGCTGGACGGGCTATGCAGCTCTCCTTATGTTATCGTTAACATTCGATCGGAGGGAAACTCTCATGACCAAACCAGACATTCTGCAGGTGGGCTACTACCCGGAATGGGATCAGGGTCCGCTCGACGCGGCATTCAACATGCACAGGTATTTTGAGGCCGGGGACAAAGCGGACTTTCTCGTCGAGATCGGCCCAAAGGTGCGCGGCATCGCGACACGGGGCGAACTGGGGACCGACAAGGCCATGCTGGATGCCTGCCCGAACCTTGAAATCGTGTCCGTCTACGGCGTCGGCTATGACGCGGTGGATGTTGCCGCCTGTGCGGCGCGCGGCATTCACGTGACCAACACACCGGATGTGCTGACCAATGACGTGGCTGATCTGGGTGTGGCGATGATGCTGGCCCATTCGCGCGGCATGATCGGTGCGTCTGAATGGGTGCGTGACGGATCATGGGCCGAAAAGGGCCTCTACCCGCTGCAATCGCGCGTCTGGGGTAAGAAAGTCGGTATTCTGGGTCTGGGCCGGATCGGTTTTGAGGTCGCAAAGCGTCTTGCCGGATTTGATCTGGATATCGCCTACAGCGATGTTGGGCCCAAGGATTACGCGCGCGATTGGACCTTCATTCAGGACCCTGTAGCGTTGGCCACCCATGCCGATTTCCTGTTCGTGACGCTCGCAGCCTCTGCCGAAACACGCCATATCGTCAGCAGGGATGTGCTGGACGCCCTCGGCCCGCAAGGCATGATCATCAACATTTCGCGCGCGGCGAATGTCGATGAGGAAGCGCTGCTGGACGCGCTTGAGGCAGGCACCGTTGGCGGGGCTGCATTGGACGTGTTCGAAGGAGAGCCTGCCTTGAACCCACGCTTCCTTGCGCTCGATAACGTCATGGTGCAGCCGCACCACGCCTCGGGCACCTTCGAAACCCGCAAGGCGATGGGTAAGCTGGTGCACGACAATCTGGTCGCGCATTTCGAAGGCCGGGAGCTGCTGACAAAGGTGGCCTGAAGCTGCAGGACCGGTCTCAGTACTGTCTGACGTCAGCGCCTATGGGACCCAATAGGGTTATTTGCTAAGAGAGTGTTTGTTGCCCATCGTCACCACTGAG
>CANLSM010000018.1 GCA_947493745.1 uncultured Paracoccaceae bacterium
CAGTGGTGACGATGGGCAACAAACACTCTCTTAGCAAATAACCCTATTGGGTCCCATAGGCGCTGACGTCAGACAGTTTGCCTTCACGCCTACAAGACTCGCGTCTTACGCGGATGAAGTTGGGCTTCTATACGAACACCTGCGGAAAAGTGTCGTATTATCAGTGTGTTGAGAATCGCAAAGACTCGGCTTCAGACCGGACTCCACAGTGACATCCGGCAAGAGTTTGAACTTATCAAGCTCGACTTGGCACTTTCTGTCAGGGAAGTAGAGCGTCGCACTCATCAATGGGTAACAAGCAGTTTCTGGTAACGGATTTTCGGCGTGATTACCGTTGGGTGATGTGCAATGGGCGCTACCGACTCAACCGGAATACGCTAGCTTTGGCTGCGCAGAGCGCACGATCAGACAGCGGCAAAGTTGAAGAAGATCGCTAAGCGAGCGGAGTGCTCTGGGCCGCCTGCCCAAGCATCCGAATTTGCCACCCGATCAATGACATAAAGGCGATTGGTACCCGAGGTCGGACTCGAACCGACAAGCCTTGCGGCGGGGGATTTTGAATCCCCTGCGTCTACCAATTCCGCCACTCGGGCAACGCCCATGTCACGTACTTTGAAGCGCGCGTTGCGTCAACGGGATTCAGTGGTCCAGAAGATCGAACATGGGCGCCAGCACATCACGGAAGCCTTCCCAGGCCTTGTTGGAGCTCTGATACATGGGCTGTCGGACCTGCGTGGCGCTGGCGGTGCGTATCTCGCGTTTGGTTTTGTGGAAATCGAGACAGGCTTCATCCCATTCAAGACCGCAATAGTCGATCAACTTGCGGCTCTCTTCTTCCTGATTCACAGTCAACCGGTGGTAGTCGCTGTCATAGATCTCGCCCGGGAACTCCTCGTGCCAGTGCTGCATCATCTTGTGATAGGCGTTGTGATAAGTCGCCAACTCGATCATGTCGCTGGCATACCCGTTGCCGGTGCCACGGAAATTGTTGCGGAAGATCGAGAGGCAGTTGTCGCGGGCATCCCGGACACAGTGAACGATCTTCGCATCCGGGAACATGCACTTGATCAGGCCGATGAAGCGGAAATTGAGCGGCATCTTGTCCGTGACGATGCCTACGCCCTCCGCGAGCGTCTTGACCTCCGACATGTATTCCGTAGCAAGCGTGGCAAGCGCCCCGTTCAGATTTTCATCACTCAATGCGTCGATTGCCACCCCGTTTCTGGTGCGTGACATGAGCTTGTGTGCAAGACGGCTCAGATACTCCAGTTCGCCTGCGCCAAAAACCAGCGGATGGCTGGCAATGATCTGCTCTGTCAGCGTCGTGCCGGACCGCGGCATGCCAACCACAAAGATCATGCGCGTCGACGGATCCGCGGGCACATTCGCGCGTGCAACCGTCTTGCGTCCGAAAGCGTGTCCAAGATCGTTGAGAAGTTCGATGTCCGTGTCGACACTATATTCAAAGCTGGCGCGGCGGACAGCATTGCCCTTGATGTAATATTCGCCAGACAACGGGTAGTCCTTTGATTTCTCCTTGATTTTCCCAAGCGTAAAAAACAGACCTCCGCGCGACTCGGCCTCCCCGCCACCGGACTTCAACAGGCCCTCGATGCGTTCCACAATCGGATCACCGTCAGCCAGATCAGTCACCGTCACAAGGCCCGAATATCCACCGATCCTGTTGGGCTGAAGATCAATGGACCTGCGGTACAATTCCTCCGAGCGCTTCAGGTCACCGGCGATGCGAAAGATCTTGGCCAGTTCCCGCAACGTCGGCCCGTCATCGGGTTTCATCCTGCGCACCTGATCGAGCAGCTCGATGGCTTCATCAGTGCGCTTCAGTTCAAAAAGCGACTGGGCCCTGCTCTGCATCGCGCTTATGTTTCGAGGATCGAGTTTCAGCATTATATCAAGCGCAACAAGAGCTTGCTCATACTTGCCCAACTCGATCAACGCGGCCGCGGCAAATGAATGGCTTGGCATGTGATCAGGCTTCAACTTGCCCGATTGCATGAAGCAGACAGCCGCCTGCCGGTGCTCCTTTTTCTGCCGATGCACCTCGCCCTTCATGAAGTAGGGATGGTGTGAGCGCGGGTAGTCCTTGACCATCTTGGCCAGAAAAACATTCGCCTCGTCGAACTGCTTGGCAGCGATCAGATGCATGATCCGCTTGACGTCCAGATCGTCGGGGTCCCTCGCCGTGGCCAGACTATCGACCTGCTTCAGCTCCTGCCTCGCGGCCTCCAGATTGGGGAACTGTTTCAGGATTGCATTCAGCAGCTTTTTCGCGCCGGGCACATTCCCGGCCTGAGCCATCTTTCGGGCGTTCAGAATCCCTTCCTCGACGGACATTGTTTGTTTGGTCATGGGCCTGCTCCGCTCCGCTTTGGCGACGTTTTAACCCGAATCCGCGGCATCCGCCATATGTGCCTGTCAGAGATTGCGCGCCTGAAACGTGTCGCACTGCACAAGCTCGGCAGTCTCGTAACCACGCGCAAACCAGGTCTGGCGCTGCTCAGCCGATCCATGCGTAAAGGTATGCGGCATGGGGCGCTGGCCGGACGCGCGCTGCAACGTGTCATCCCCTATCTGCTTGGCCGCATTCAACGCCTCGGCAATGTCACCACGCTCCAGCGTACCCAACCGCGCCTCGGCGTAGCGCGCCCAGATGCCGGAAAGGCAGTCCGCCTGCAATTCGATCATCACCGAGACGCGGTTGCTGTCACGCTCGGACATCCGCTGGCGCGCCTGATTGGCATCCCTCAGAATGCCAAGCTCATTCTGGACGTGATGGGCGACCTCATGGGCCACAACATAAGCCGCAGCGAAATCGCCGCCTGCACCAAAGCGCCGTGACAATGTGGTGAAGAAATCCGTGTCGAGATAGGCCTTGCGATCAGCCGGGCAGTAGAACGGGCCGGTCGCACCGGATGCGCCGCCACAGGGTGACCTCGTTGACTGTGAGAACAGAACCAGGGTGGGTGGCCGATACTGCTGACCGAGCTGTGTGCGGAAAATCTCCGTCCACACGGTTTCGGTATCTGCAAGTACGACCGAGACGAACTCGGCCGCCTGCTCATCTTCCGGCCCGAGCGTGACATTGCTGCCCGACGACGCACCACCGCCCGCCTGGCTAAGGAACGGCGTTACGTCGATACCGGCAAAATATCCGATGGCTAGGATCACCAGAAGACCGACGCCGCCTATGCCGCCGGCTTTCGCACCGCCACCTGCGCGTCTGCGATCCTCGATGTTCCGGCTGCGTCTGCGCCCTTGCCACTTCATCGATATCTCCCCCGTTTTTCTAAAGTAAGCATGGGCACACCGGCAAGGTAAAGCCGCTTGACGAGGGATGGGCGTCATGTTCGAAGTCTCGCCAATGATGATCAGGACTGTTTGATGTTGCGACGCTTGTATGACTGGACGCTTTCGCTGGCCGAGACCCGGTTTGCGCTTCTGGCCCTTGCCCTGGTGGCTTTCGCGGAAAGTTCGGTCTTTCCGATCCCGCCTGACATCCTTCTGATCCCGATCATCCTTGCCGCACCGAACCGGGCGTTTCTGGTGGCGGGCTTGTGCACCATCGCGTCCGTTGCCGGTGGCGGTCTGGGCTACTGGATCGGCGCAGAACTTTTCGAGAGCGTGGGAAAGCCGGTTCTGGAATTCTACGGCAAGCTCGAAAAATTCGATATCTTTGCCGAAAGGTTCAACGAGAACGGCCCCTGGGCTGTGCTATTCGCCGGTGTGACCCCGTTTCCCTACAAGGTGATCACGATTACCTCCGGTGCAACGGGGCTGGATTTCTGGGTCTTCATGGCTTCTTCCGTGGTTGCGCGGGCCTTGCGGTTCTTCCTCGTGGCAGCCCTGCTTTGGAAGTTCGGCGCGCCGATACGGGCCTTCATCGAGGAGCGGTTCGGCCTGATGGCAACGCTCTTCTTTGTCCTCCTCTTCGGTGGATTTGCGGTGGTGAAGTATCTATGAGCTTTCAGCGGATCGGCATTCTGGCAGCACTTGGCTCACTGGCTCTTCTGGCCGGGGCACTGGCGTTTCAGTATCTCGGCGGTCTCCCGCCCTGCAAGATGTGCATCTGGCAGCGCTGGCCGCACGGGCTGGCGGTGCTTTGTGGACTGGCTCTGATGATCGCGCCGATACGGGCGATGACCCTGATCGGGGCCGGTGCCGCGTTCGTCACCTCGGGTATCGGCCTCTTTCATGCAGGCGTCGAACAGGGCTGGTGGGAGGGTCCGACAACCTGCACGTCGGGTCCCATCGACAGTCTCAGCGGCGAGGAATTACTCAATCAGATCCTGAGCGCCCCGGTGGTGCGATGCGACGAGATTGCGTGGTCTCTGGCCGGCATCTCCATGGCAGGCTGGAACGCCCTGCTCTCCTTTGGATTGGCGCTTGTCTGGTGCTGGGCTGTGAAGCGCGCCTATGCCTCCAGTTCGGCATCCCAGTAAAGGAAATCCATCCAGCTTTCGTGCAGATAGTTGGGCGGAAACTTTCGCCCGATATTCTGCAATTGCTCCGGCTGCGGGCGCACCGGCTTCTTGCGCAGGTGCATCCCGACCTGCCGAAGCGTTCTTGAGCCCTTGCGCAGGTTGCAAGGCCCGCAGGCCGCAACGACATTTTCCCATGTTGTCCGCCCCCCGCGCGAGCGCGGAAGCACATGATCAAAGGTCATCTCGCCCTTGGAGCCGCAATACTGGCAGGTGAACTCGTCACGCAGAAACAGATTGAACCGGGTGAAGGCTGAGACCTTCGCCGGGCGCACAAAATCCTTGAGCACCACCACGGAGGGGATGCGAAATTCCGTCGAGGGCGACCTGACCACCTCGTCATATTCGGCGATGACCTGGACGCGTTCCAGAAATGCCGCCTTCACCGCTTCCTGCCACGGCCAGAGCGACAGGGGCAGATAGGACAGCGGCCTGTAGTCTGCATTCAGAACCAGGGCAGGATGATCTCGTGTCCCGGGCGGTTTGCGGATGAAACTGGGTTGATACTGCGTTTGCATTTTCGACTCGTATTCCTGTCCTGCTCTGCCGTTTTTCTGGGCACCGCGGACGGGACGAGCCCGTCCCTTATATGTCTCGACTATATCTCGGTCCGTGTTGGTGACAACCCCCAACATTCTGTGCTCTTCTTGGTGTTCTAACCCATTATCTTCGCGTTCACTGACGGTTTAATGACTGTTGCTCGGAGGTTAACGCTGGGTCATGCTTGACCCATTGTCTGGAATGGATTTGGTCACGAAATATGTTTCGCTCGCTCAGCATTCTGGAGGTCGTGCTCTACGTCGATGATCTCGACGAGGCTGAGGAATTTTACGGTGGTGTTCTGGGCCTAGAACTATTCTCGCGCCATCCGACGCGGCAGGCTTTTTTTCGCTGCGGTGACCTTGTGCTACTGCTGTTTCGTTCAGAGGAAACCGTGCTCCCGCCGCCAAGCCTGGACCTCCCGGTTCCGACACATGGATCACGTGGACAGGGACATATCTGCTTTGGCGTCGAGACCTCAGAAGAGGTTCAGACCTGGCGTGATCATCTCAGCAGCAACGACATCGCGATTGAGGCCGACTTCAAATGGCCCAATGGCGCGCGGTCGGTCTATGTCCGCGACCCGTCCGGCAACTCGGTGGAGATTGCGGAACGCTGGCTTTGGGGCCGGGATCGGTCAAACTAAGCTAAGCTTTTCCCGCAGAAACTGCAGCGCAAGCCCCAGGCCGTCAGGCGCAATGCCATGCGCGGTTCCCTTGGAGACATGTGTGTAGGTCTCGAACCCTGCCGCAACCAGCGCATCTGCCGCCTCCGGCATTGAGGAGGGCGGCACCACGTCATCCTGATCGCCGTGCACCAGAAGGACGGGTGGTTTGCTGATGACCTCCGCCTGAAGCGTCTCGGGTGCAAGAAGCCTTCCCGAAAACCCCACGACGCCTGCCACGGCTTCCGGGCGGCGCGGTGCGACCTGCAGGCTCATCATGGTGCCCTGCGAGAAGCCAATGAGCGCCGTTCGGGATGGCGCGATCCCTTCTTCCACGGCAACTTCATCCATCCAGGCATGCAACAGCCCGGACGCACGCGTCATGCCTTCCATCGCGGCGGCCTCCGTCGAGCCATCGAGCCAGGGGATCGGAAACCACTGATATCCCATCGGGTTGTTGGTGCAGCGATCCGGCGCATTGGGTGCGAGAAACGTGGTATCGGGCATATGTTCGGCAAGCGCCTGACCTATCCCGATCAGATCGTTCCCGTCCGCGCCATAACCGTGCAGAATGAGCACAAGCGAGGTTGCGTTCCCCGATTTCGCGTCGAGCCGTGGCCCGGACAGAATATCACTCATCTTACGCCCTCTCGTTGCTTTACCACCGCGTAGTATTGCCAAAAGAGGCAGGCGGCAACCGTCCGCCACGGGCCCCAGTCCCTGGCCATCTCGCGCAGGGCGCCATCCGTGGGACGGGCATCCAGATCAAGGATCAGTCTGGCCGCCTCCTGCAGCGCCACATCGCCCGACGGAAAGATATCCCCCCGACCCAGCGAGAACATCGCGTAGACCTCAGCGGTCCAGATGCCGATGCCGGTCACGGACGTCAGTTCAGCGATCACGTCCGCGTCCGCACGGTCACGAAGCGCCACAAAATCAATACCGCTTTCAGCCAGCGCGCGTGCATAGCGCACCTTCGGTCGCGACAGGCCGCAGGCGCGCAACGCTTCGTCACTGGCGGACAGGACACTTGGCCGCTCGCACAGACCCGCCGCCTCAATGCGCCCCCAGATCGCCGTGGCAGAAGCGGTCGAGACCTGCTGGCTGACGATCGCGCTGAGCAGCTGGCGAAATCCGTCCTCGCGCCGTCTGAGGCGCAGCGGCCCGGTGATCTCATAGGCGCGCGCAAGCGCATCATGGCGCGCCGCAAGCCATTCCATGCCCTCGGCAAGGTCCTCTGTCGTATCGACCCGGGTTTCACGCATATTGTATCCCTACATCTGGTCGTCTCTGGACATTGTTTTCCAAGACTGGAAGAACTCGCTTCATGACAGCCACCACTCCCGATATCGACACCGACCGCCGCGCGCGCCACAATGTGTGGGTGCTGGTCGCGGCACAAGCCCTTCTGGGGTCACAGATGCCGATCAGCTTCGTGCTTGGAGGCCTCTCGGGGCAATATCTGAGCGTGGAGAAATGCCTCGCGACCCTGCCCATCTCATTGATCGTTCTGGGATCAATGCTGACCGCGCCGGTTCTGTCGAACATCATGCAGACTTACGGGCGGCGTGCAGGGTTCGTGATCGGGGCAACCGGGGGCGCCATTGGCGGCATATTGTCGGTCTGGGGCCTTCTGAGCGGGTCTTTCGGCATCTTCCTTGTCGGCTCGCTCTTCACCGGGGTCTACATGTCCGCGCAGGGGTTTTACCGGTTCGCGGCAGCGGATACCGCAAGCAACGCGTTCCGGCCCAAGGCGATCTCCTGGGTGATGGCCGGTGGCCTTCTCTCCGCCATCATCGGACCGCAACTGGTCAAGGTGACGGATGCAATCACGGACCCCATCCCCTTTGCAGGTGGATATATGGCGATTGTCGCACTCAATCTCATCGGCATGCTGGTATTCATCTTTCTCGACATCCCCAAGCCCGCGCCCGTGACCGAAACCACCGACCGGGGCCGCAGCCGGATGGAGTTGCTGCGCAACCCGCGCATTGCGGTCGCGATGATCTGCGCCATGGTCTCGTATGCGCTGATGAATCTGGTCATGACCTCCACTCCGCTGGCAGTGGTCGGGTGCGGTTTCACCACCAATGACGCGGCAGACGTGGTCACAGCGCATGTGCTGGCCATGTTCGCGCCATCCTTCTTCACCGGTCATCTGATCACCCGTTTCGGGGTCGAGCGGATCATCGCGGCAGGGCTCGTCTTTCTTGCCGCTGCCGGTGTCATTGCGCTGATGGGCGTCGAACTCACGAATTTCTTCGGCGCTCTGGTTCTGCTGGGCCTTGGCTGGAATTTCGGTTTCATCGGCGCCACCACGATGCTTGCTGCGGCCCACCGGCCCGAGGAACGGGGTCGCGTGCAGGGTATGAACGACTTTGCGGTCTTCGGCATGGTCACCATCGCATCCTTCAGTTCCGGCATTCTGATGAACTGCTCGGGCGGCTCGGCAGTCGAGGGCTGGACAGCGGTCAACTACGCCATGCTGCCTTTCCTGACACTTGCCGGGGCCGCGCTCATCTGGTTCTCGATGATCGGTCGCCGGATGGCCTGAACGCGGATGTTCGCGATTAGCGGGCACCGCCCCTGATCTACCAGCGCCCGGTGATCGACTGCCAGAGGCGCTTTCTACGCGCCTGAAACTCCGATGGCATCTCAAGGCCCGTCATCATGACTTTGGGATCGGCGGCGGTCTGTTTCAGGATCGTCTCGGCCCAAAGGCTGATCCGCAGCGCCGGGAGCGCCACCTTTGGCAAGCGCATCCCCCTTGCGGTCTGCAAACCGGCCAGTGCCTCGCCCGCCGCATTTTGCAAATTGCTCATCTGGACGACCACATCCTTGGCCCCCATCGGTTCACTCGCCGGCAGACCGGACGGGAGAACACGCTTCCCGGCAGCATCAAGCTCCGGCAGGGCCCGGATCAGGTTGGCCAGCCCGAAGGCAAGCCCGATCTTCTCCAGAGCGTCCTCGGGAAGGTCCGCCTCAAGATGCAGGCAGGCCAGCTGCAACAGGCCGGTGGAGGTTCCGCGAATATAGGCCTTGAGACCCTCCCAATCCGTGTGCGGCTCGTTTGCGATCTCGAACTGGCGGGCGGAGATCAGGGCATCAAAGGGCGCGCGAGGCAACCCGCCCTCACCGATCGTCATCGCGAGCGGCTCCACCACCTCGTGCCTGCGCACCGGCTTGCCCTCGAATATCTCACCGATTGCGTCGAACCACCATTGCAGGCGCATCTCGGCAATCATCGGCTCGGCAGTCACCCATGGCGCGCGGGCGACCTCCAGATTGAACGCATAGAGCGCGAAGAGACCGCCGCGCTTAGCCACCGGTGCTGTCATCGTGGCGGCAAATCGCTCCGGATCAGCGCGCGCGACCATGGCGGCACAGGCGTCGAAGCTCATGCGACCTTAACCACGAAGAGGCCATAGCCGAAGGCTCGGCGATGCGCCCGCCAGAGGGCGATCTCCGCTTCTGCCTCATCCATGACCGCAGTCAAAGCCTCCGAGCATGTCCCCTTGCGGCACTCGGCAATACGCGCCTCCAGCGGATGGTAATACGCCTCCCACGCGTCATCCGGGAGAACCGTCCGGTCCAGCACGCGGTATCCTTCATCCCGGCAGATCGTCTCAATCCCGCCGAGATGCGTCATTGCCGGATAGCTCGCCCAGAAATCCTGCGCCTCGATGGGTGGCGTGTCGGTCAGCCAGACGATCTCGGAGAAGGCGATCTTACCACCCGGGCCAAGATGCGGCTTCCAGCGGCGGAGCGCTGTGTTCACACCGGGAATGTAAACCGCCCCCATGCTCCAGATCAGATCGTAAGTGGCGTCGAGCTCCAGCATGTCGCCCGTCCGAACGCGCACCCTGGGGTCGCTGTTCTTGCGGGCCGCCCATTCTGCAAATTCGGGATAGAATTCAAACCCATCCACCGACCCGTCTGGGACGTGCGCCAGGAGTCCGGAAATATCGGCGCCAACGCCGCACCCCGCATCAAGGCAGGCTGCGTCTTTCGCCGGGCGGATCACCTGCATCGCCCGGTCAAGGCTCGCCCGATTGCCCGGCCCCTGCCGCGGCAGCGCCCCGTAAAGCTCCAGAAACTCGGGCGGAAGGCTCACCCCGCGCCGTCCCGGATCAGCTTCCAGACAATCGCGTCATGCAGCGCCTGAAAGGATGCATCCACGATGTTGGCCGAGACGCCGACGGTGGACCAGCGCCGCCCCTGCCCGTCCTCGCTGTCGATCAGCACGCGGGTCACGGCCTCGGTGCCGCCATTGGTGATCCGCACCCGGAAATCGACCAGCTTCATGTCGTCGATATAGGCCTGATAGGGCCCGAGATCCTTTGCCAGCGCCCGGCTGAGCGCGTTCACCGGACCCTGGTCCTGATGGCTCACCGGGTCTTGGCTTTCAGACACGCTCATGACCCGCTCGTCGCCGAACTTTGCGACCACGACGGCCTCGGAGACGGTCATCTGCTCGCCCAGAGCATTGAGGCGGCGTTCCACGGTCACGCGGTAGCGCTCGACCTCGAAGAAGCCCGGCAGCAGGCCCAGATGCCTGCGGGCCAGCAGCTCGAAACTGGCGGCGGCACTGTCATAGGCATAGCCGCGGTCCTCACGATCCTTCACGTCGCGCAGGATTGCATCGAGCCGGTGATCGCCCTTCTCAACCTGCAGCCCTGCGGTCTCCAGCCTCTTGCGCAGGTTCGACTGACCGGCCTGATTGGACATCGGCACGAAGCGCTCATTGCCCACGAAATCGGGGGAGATATGCTCGTATGTGGTCGGGTCCTTGAGGATGGCCGAGGCGTGCAGCCCCGCCTTGTGGGTGAAGGCGGAAGCGCCGACATAAGGCGCATGCGCATTCGGCACACGGTTCAGGATATCGTCGAGAAGCCGCGAGATCTGGGTGATCTTCGGCAGGCTCTCCCGCTTCACGCCGATCTCGAACTGCTCCGCATAGGGCGATTTCAGCATCAGCGTCGGGATCAGCGAGATCAGGTTGGCATTGCCGCACCGCTCCCCCAGCCCGTTGATCGTGCCCTGGATCTGGCGCGCGCCTGCCGCGACCGCGACCAGCGAGTTGGCCACCGCATTCTCGGTGTCATTATGGGTGTGGATGCCCAGATGATCGCCCAGAATACCCGCCTCGATCGCCGCGCGGACCCCTTTGCGGATGTCGTGGGGCAGCGCGCCGCCATTGGTGTCGCAAAGGACAATCCAGCGGGCGCCCGCGTCCAGCGCCGCCTTGCAGCAGGCCAGCGCATAGTCGGGATTGGCCCTGAACCCGTCAAAGAAATGCTCCGCATCGAAGAGCGCCTCACGGCCCTCGGCCACCAGATGCGCGACCGAGGCGCGGATATTCTCAAGGTTCTCGTCATTGGTGATGCCGAGCGCCGCCTCGACATGGAACTCATGGGACTTGCCGACCAGACAGACGGCTGGCGTGCGCGCGTTCAAAACACTCGCCAGAACCTCGTCATTTGCCGCCGAGCGCCCGGCCCGTTTGGTCATCCCGAAAGCGGTGAAGGTGGCGCGGGTCTTGGGGGCTGCGTCGAAAAACTCGCTGTCGGTGGGGTTCGCACCGGGCCAGCCGCCCTCGATATAGTCGAGACCCAGCGCATCGAGCGCCTGCGTGATCCGCTGCTTGTCGGGCGTCGAGAAATCAACCCCTTGGGTCTGCTGTCCGTCGCGCAGGGTGGTGTCGTAGAGGTAGAGACGCTCGCGGGTCAATGGATCAGCTTCCACTGAGTGCCCGTGGGCGTATCAATCAACTGAACGCCAAACCTTTCCAGCTTACTTCGTATCGCATCAGCCTTATCAAACTGGCGATCATTCTTCAGCCGATCTCTTTCCTCTATCAGTTTGTTTGTATCTGACGTACCAACTAGTGTTTCTAGCCTGTCAATGTCTGATAAATTAACAGTTCGGTGAGCGCGTTTTCTGCCTTCGGTTAGCCAATTGCTACTGGCCGAGTAGTAAGCTGATTTGCTCTCGGAGAAAAGACTCAAAAGATTCAGAAGTTTCCATACTCTTATATCGTTCGTGCCAAGGCTGGCTACAAGTGCATCCAACGGGTCAACTCCAGAAACTCTTATCTTTTCCATTGACGTTGAGAGTTTTGAAATAGCTCCCTTGGCGGCCTCAACGTGCTCAGTTATCGGGTCACGCAATCCCAAAAACTCCAGAGAAGAAAGAAGGTCCATTCGTTTTTCGTCAGACTCCTTTGATGACTTAGCAAGAGCCTTAATCAGCTTGAGTGCCGAATGTGTGTCGAGGTCATCGCAAAGGGCAGACACAACTTCGTCCACAAAATTTGACCCCTTATGATCGTGATAATTGACCACCCCTCGAGAGAGAACCTCGTCGAACTCGCCAAAACTAGAAAGAGCTGTTTCAAGTTTTTCTTGGGTCCAGTTCATTTTGGTGGAGTAGTGGGACTCAAGGAACATCAATCTGATCGCCCCACCGGGAATGCCCCGCCGAAGCAAGTCTCGCACCGTAAAAAAGTTGCCAAGAGACTTGGACATCTTCTCACCCTCGACCTGCAGCATCTCGTTGTGCATCCAGATCTTCGCGAAACTCTCCTCGCCATGCAGGCATTTGGTCTGGGCGATCTCGTTCTCATGGTGGGGGAATTGCAGGTCGATGCCGCCGCCGTGGATATCGAAGCTCTCGCCCAGCAATTCACGCGCCATGGCGGAGCATTCGATATGCCAGCCGGGGCGCCCGCGACCCCATGGGCTGTCCCAGCCCGGCAGATCATCGGTGGACGGTTTCCAGAGCACGAAATCCATCGGGTTGCGCTTGTAGGGCGCGACCTCGACCCGCGCACCGGCGATCATGTCATCGACCGTGCGGCGCGACAGTTGGCCATATTTCTTATAGGCCTCGACGGAAAAGAGCACATGGCCCTCCGCCTCGTAAGCGGCCCCCTTGGCGATCAGTTCGCCAATCATCGCAATCATCTGGGGAATGAACTCGGTCGCGCGCGGCTCCTTGGTCGGCGGGAGCGCCCCGAGCGCGCCCATGTCCTCGCGATACCAGCGGATCGTCTCGTCGGACCGCTCTCGGATCAGCGCCTCCAGCGAGCGCGGATCACCTGCCGCCTTCCTGTCCTGGGCCGTCTGATTGATCCGATCATCGACATCCGTGAAGTTCCTCACATAAGTCACGGAATTTTCGCCATAATAATGACGCAAGAGACGGAACAGAACGTCAAAAACAACAACCGGCCGGGCGTTACCCAGATGGGCGCGATCATAGACAGTGGGACCACAAACATACATGCCGACCTTCGCTGGATCCGCCGGACGCAGAACCTCCTTGGTCTTGGTCATGTTGTTCCATAGTCTGATCTCGGTCATCGCCGGCTCCGCCTTGTGCCTGTTGCAGCCCCTGCGCGACCTAGCATGTCATGGGCGCGAAGAAAACCACACGAAATCCGGGCGGCAAGCTTCTCAAAAAGAAGCCACGGGACTGACACAATCGCCACATTTTGACCCCAATCCATCAATAGGTTTTTAGCGTGTGGTTTAGTGTGGGTTGGGGGTTTATCTCATGACGGCTGAGGAAGTCGAAGCCATTTGCTTGTCCTTGCCAGGCGCACACAAGGTTGTGCAGTGGATGGACAGCAAGGTGTACAAGTTAAACAAGAAGGTGTTCGCGGTTGTAACACCTGACGGTAAGTATGTGACGTTGAAATGTGAAACGATCGAGACGGCAGACATGCTGATCTCGGCAGGTGCAGCTGCGGCTGCGCATCATTTGCCGCGCGGCGGATGGGTCACGATCGATCTGTCCAGCATGCCGACATCCGAGTTGCACGAGCGGCTGACACGATCCTACTCGGTGGTCCGCAGCGGTCTGCCCAAAACCCAGCGGGATGCGTTAAACAACGTGTGATGACATATGCGTGGGTTGCGCCTTCGCACATGCAGCATATACTCGCCGCAAATCATGCAAAGCGAGGGCTGTAGCTATGTCAGTTGAAGGAAAGACCGCCGTTATCACCGGATCGAATTCGGGGATCGGACTGGGTGTCGCCGAAGAGCTGGCAAAGCTTGGGGCGAAAGTCGTGCTCAATTCCTTTTCCGACCGGGACGAGGATCATGCGCTGGCCGGGAAACTGGCCGCAGATACCGGTGCCGAGGTTCGCTACATTCAGGCCGACATGTCCAAGGGAGATCAGTGCCGCGCCCTGATCACCAAGGCGGCAGAGGCCTTCGGGCAAGTCGATATTCTGGTGAACAATGCGGGCATTCAGCATGTCGCGCCCATTCAGGACTTTCCGGCGGAAAAATGGGACGCGATCATCGCAATCAACATGAGTTCGGCCTTTCACACCTCGGCAGCGGCTGTCGAGGGGATGCGCAAACAAGGCTGGGGCCGGATCGTGAATATCGCCTCCGCCCATGGGCTGACCGCCTCGCCCTACAAATCGGCTTATGTCGCCGCCAAGCATGGCGTGGTGGGCATGTCGAAAGTGATCGCGCTGGAGACCGCCGAGGACCCGATCACCTGCAATGCGATCTGTCCGGGCTATGTTCTGACACCGCTGGTCGAGGCGCAGATCCCCGACACCATGAAGGAGTACGGCATGGACCGCGATAAGGTGGTGCGCGATGTCCTGCTGGCCCGCCAGCCGTCCAAGCAATTTGCGACGACCGAACAGATCGGTGGCTGTGTCGCCTTCCTATGCTCGCCCGCTGCCGATCAGATCACCGGCACGACACTCAGCGTTGATGGCGGCTGGACGGCGTTGTGACCAAACGCATCAATCTCGCCCTGCAGGGCGGCGGCGCGCATGGGGCATTCACCTGGGGCGTGCTGGACCGGCTGCTGGAGGATGACCGTCTGGAGATCGACGGAATTTCCGGCACCTCTGCCGGTGCGCTGAATGCGGCCGCCCTGAAGGCAGGCTGGGTGCGGGGTGGCAATGATGGCGCGCGTACGGCACTGGAGGATTTCTGGAACGAGATCGCCATCCACTGGACCGTCACGGGCGAGGCTGTGGGCGGCTGGCTCCATGCGCCAAGCCTGCAACCCGAGATGATCTCGCGGCTGATCGAGATGAGCCCGGCCTATCTGGCCGGAGAGGCCCTGACCCGCACATTTTCGCCCTATGTGCTCAATCCGCTGAATGTCCACCCGCTGCGCCCGGTGCTGGAGAAGGCACTCGATTTCGACAAGGTCTGCGCGATCGGCGGGCCCAAGCTCTTCGTGTCGGCGACAAATGTGCGCTCGGGCAAGATCAAGGTTTTCGGCGGCAACGACATCACCGTGGACAGCCTGCTGGCCTCGGCCTGTCTGCCGACGCTCTATCAGGCGGTCGAGATCGAGGATCCCGAGACCGGCACGCTGGAGGCCTATTGGGATGGCGGCTATATGGGCAACCCTGCCCTCTTCCCGCTGATCTACAACACGTCCTGCTCTGATATCTTGATCGTCCACATCAACCCGATCCGGCGTGAGGAAGTGCCTCGCACGGCGCGGGGCATCCTCAACCGGGTCAATGAGATCAGCTTCAACTCATCCCTGTTGCGTGAGTTGCGCGCCGTCGATTTCGTCTCCCGACTTCTGGAGGAGGGAGTGCTGAAGCCGGGACGGATGAAGGACATCCATATCCATTCGGTGATGGATGACGAGTTGATGAACAAGCTCAGTTCAGCGACCAAGGCGACACCTGACAAGGGCCTGCTCTATCAGCTGCGCGATGCCGGCCGCAGGCGTATGCACGCCTTTCTGGAGGCCCGTTTCGACGATCTGGGCGAGCGCTCCAGCGTCGATCTGAGGGCCATGTTCTCCTGACGTCAGGGCGTGTCGCTGCGACCACTTCGCCGCGTGACACAACCCTGCCCCCGCGCTATAAGCCAGCCATCCTCAATGGCAGTGAGTGGCTCCATGACCGATTCCCCTTTCCTCAGCCATCCGTTCGATGACGACAAGCTGAGGGAGGAATGCGGGATATTCGGCGTGACCGGCGTGACGGATGCTGCCAATTTCGTCGCCCTCGGCCTGCATGCGCTGCAACATCGCGGTCAGGAGGCGGGCGGGATCGTCACCTATACCCAGGAGACCGGCTTCAATTCCGCGCGTCGCTTCGGGTATGTCCGTGACACGTTCACATCGGCAAAGCTGATGGAAACCCTGCCCGGCTCGCTGGGCATCGGGCATGTGCGCTACTCCACCTCGGGCTCCAAGGGGCAGACCCAGATCCGCGATGTGCAGCCGCTTTTTGCCGAGTTCGCCATGGGCGGCTGTGCGATTGCCCATAACGGCAATCTGACCAACGCGGATGCACTGAAACGCGAACTGATCGAGCGGGGCTCGATCTTCCAGTCCTCGTCAGACACCGAATGCATCATTCATCTGATGGCCCGCTCGATCCAGAAAAACATCCCCGAGCGGATCAAGGACGCGCTGCGCCGGGTCGAAGGGGCATTTTCGGTCATCGCCATGACGCGCTCCAAGCTGATCGGTGTGCGTGACCCCTTGGGCGTGCGGCCTTTGATGCTGGGCAAGATCGGCGAGGGCTTTGCCCTTGCCTCCGAGACCTGCGCCTTCGACATCATCGGCGCCGAGTTCCTGCGCGAGATCGAACCCGGCGAGATGGTCATCATCACCGAAGATGGCATCGAGAGCTTCTTCCCCTTCGAGCGGATGGAGCCGCGTTTCTGCATCTTCGAGCATGTCTATTTCTCCCGCCCCGACAGCGTGATCGGCGGGCGGTCGGTCTATGAAACACGTCGTCAGATCGGCGTTGAACTGGCCCGCGAGGCCCCGGTCGAGGCCGATCTGGTCTGCCCGGTTCCCGATTCAGGTACGCCCGCTGCCATCGGCTACAGTCAGGAAAGCGGCATTCCTTATGCGATGGGGATCATCCGCAACCAGTATATGGGCCGCACCTTCATCGAGCCGACCGAGCATATCCGCAACATGGGTGTGCGCCTGAAACTCAACGTCAACCGCGCGCTCATCAAGGGCAAGCGAGTGGTTCTGGTCGATGACAGTGTCGTGCGCGGCACCACCAGCCGCAAAATCAAGGAAATGATCGTTGATGCCGGCGCGAAGGAGGTGCATTTCCGTATCGCCTCACCGCCGACCAAATGGCCCTGCTTCTACGGGGTCGATACACCCGAGCAGGACAAGCTGCTCGCCTCGACCATGTCCGAGGATGAGATGCGGCTGCATCTGGGCGTCACCTCGATCAAGTTCATCTCGCTCGACGGTCTTTACCGCGCCTGTGGCGAGGATGGCGGCCGCCACGTCCTGACCCCGCAATTCTGCGACGCGTGCTTCTCGGGCGAATATCCCGTGCGCCCCGCCGACATGATCGACCGGGGCTTCAAGGTGAAGAAGTCGGCCTAGGCACGGCAGGACCAACATCCTTTCAGACGAACAAGGCAGGCTCATGAGTGAGGACGGCAAAACCATCGCACTTGTCACAGGTGCTTCGCGCGGCTTCGGGTATGCGGTGGCCGAGGCGCTCGCGGGCCCGGGCACCCATGTCATCGCCCTTGCGCGCACCACCGGAGGGCTCGAAGATCTCGCCGATGCAATCGAGGCAAGGGGCGGCTCCTCCACCCTCGTCCCGCTCGACATCACCGATGAGGGCGGCCTGCAGCGCATGTGCCTGGCCATTCATGAGCGCTGGGGAAGGCTTGATCTGATGATCCATGCAGCCGTCCACGCCACACCGATGAGCCCAGCCGATCAACTCGGCGAAAAGGACTGGGACCGGGCCTTTGCCGTGAACACGCGTGCCACCCAGCGCCTGATCGCGGTCACCCGTCCGCTCTTGATCGCAGCCCCAGCGGGCCGGGCGGTGTTTATCACCGATGACCGGGCGGGCGAGAAATTCTTCTCCGCCTATGGCGCATCGAAAGCCGCTCAGTCCGCCCTGATCGAAAGCTACCGGGCCGAGACCATCCAGACCGGCCCGAAAGTCGAAACTTTCACGCCGACGCCAATGCCAACCGCCCTGCGCGCCCGCTTCTTTCCTGGCGAAGATCGCAGCAAGCTCTCGCCCTGCAAGACGCAGGCATTACTGATGATCAAAACATGCCTTGGACCCGGCTAGATGGCCTATTGAACAGGCGCGGCTTGGGAAGAACGATCAACTTGGCAAGGGTGCAGAATGCAGTATCTTTTTGCTGTACGATCTCTTCGCGGACACCGACGCAAACTCATAGTATTGAGGACGGCATATGGTCTTCAGATCAATTCTGATAGCTGCAGCGCTGCTTTTGACATCGACTTCACAGACAAACGCCGACCAATGGGGATCCAGCGTGTTTGCCCATTGCTACCAGTTGAAAGGTTTTTTCTATCAAAGGCACTTCTTCGTCCGGGTGTTTTACACCGAACTGGGAGGCGGACAACTGCACACCGGCATGGATGGACCAGACAATGAACCACGCAGCCTTTGGCATCTGAGCACCAATCCGGTGACCTGTGATATAGAAGGGAAAGAGTTCCGCTTTGAAACGGTGGGTTATAGACCGCCCACAATGAGGGGCTATTGCGGTTCGTGCGATCAGACCGGTTTCCGTTTGACCGTGGAAGGGAAAACAATCTGGCATGTGGACGCCCCGAAAACCCGGGGAGATCCAATCTTTAACGGGACTATAGACGCTGATGAGGACGCGATCCGCATCTGCACCGAAAACCGACCGGAGGATATCGGTGTGACGCTTCCTCACGAAAACGGAGATGCCAGTTCGAGAACAAGCGTTTTGGTTTGCAAAACATACGGGTACTGACACCTGGGGTGGTTTTTCTTTGAACACAACCACAAGCGGGCGCGGATTTCCCGGCCCACTGACACTGTCTTTGAAATGCCGTTTGGGCCTGCCCAAACGGCCCGGCCCAACGGGAGGGATGGCCCCGCGAGGGGCCAGACGCTCCGGGCGGGAGACTACCCTTCGCCGAAGGGGCGCTTCTTCTTGCGGAACTTCTGGATGCGGGTGTGTTTCTGCCCCTCATAGGGGTTCTTGCCGCCGCGAATGAAGAGCCGGATCGGGGTGCCAGGCATCTCGAAATCCCGACGCAACCCGTTGACCAGAAACCGCTTGTAGTCCTCTGGGAGCGCATCGGGGATCGAGCAGAAAACCACGAAGCTGGGCGGTCTGGTCTTGGCCTGCGTCATGTAGCGCAGCTTCAGCCGCCGACCACCGGGCGCAGGTGGCGGATGCGCCTCGACCTCGCCCATCAGCCAGCGGTTCAGACGCGCGGTTGAGACCCGCGTGTTCCAGACCGCGTGCGCCTTGAGGATCGCGGCATGCAGCCGGTCCAGCCCCTTGCCAGTCAGGGCCGAAACCATGACCATCGGCGCGCCGCGCAGCTGCGGCAGCAACCGGCCAAAGGCCTCGCGCAATTCCTTCAGCTTTTCGGATTTCTCGTCTTCGAGGTCCCATTTGTTCACCGCGATCACCACCGCGCGGCCCTCGCGCTCGGCCAGATCTGCCAGCCGCAAATCCTGCTGTTCAAACGGCACCTGCACATCGAGAAGCAGCACGACGACCTCCGCGAACTTCACCGCCCGCAGACCATCGGCAACCGAGAGCTTCTCCAGCTTCTCCTGCACCCGTGCCTTCTTGCGGATACCGGCGGTATCAAAGATGCGGAACGGCAATCCCTCCCAGACCGTGTTGACCGAGATCGCATCCCGTGTGATCCCGGCTTCCGGCCCGGTCAGCAGACGATCCTCGCCGATGATCTTGTTGATCAGGGTCGATTTGCCCGCATTGGGCCGCCCCATGACCGCGATCTGCACCGGCTTGCCGCCTTCGGAGGGCGGCACATATTCGTCGCTGTCATCATCCTCGACATCAATGCTGGTTTCCGGCTCAAAGGCGATATCCTCGAACTGCCTGGCCAGCGGCATCAGGATTTCCTGCAAATCCACCATCCCCTCGCCATGCTCTGCCGAGATCGCAAGCGGCTCGCCCAGACCCAATGAATAGGCATCCAGAAGCCCGGCTTCGCCTGCACGTCCCTCGGCCTTGTTGGCCGCCAGGATCACATGTTTGGAACGCTTGCGCAGGATGTCGGCGAACATTTCATCCGCTGCCGTGACACCCGCACGGGCATCGACCAGGAATAGGCAGATATCGGCCATATCGACCGCACGCTCGGAAAGCGCCCGCATCCGGCCCTGCAGGCTCTCATCGGTCGCGTCCTCAAGTCCGGCAGTGTCAATCACCGTGAACCGCAACGGCCCGAGCCGCGCAGCCCCTTCCCGGAGATCGCGTGTCACGCCCGGCTGGTCATCGACCAGCGCCAACCGCCGCCCGACGAGCCGGTTGAAAAGGGTCGATTTGCCGACATTGGGTCGTCCGACAATGGCGAGGGTGAAGCTCATGCGTCTGTGGTCCTGATGGCGAAGGCCCGGGACTTAACGCGAAACGATCTCATTGAAAAGCGTGAAGATCACCGGTCTGGCTGAGGACATAGAGAACCCCGTTCGCAATCGCGGGTGCGGATGCGGCACCTCCCGGGATATCGACGCTCGGGCCGGGCGCGCCGGTTGCCGGATCAAAACTGCGCAGCTTGCCATCTCCGCTCGCGATCAGAAGCCTGCCGCTGGCCAGAACCGGGCCGAAATGCGGGATCGCATCGCGGCGTTTGTCGGGCCGGCTCCATTCCGGCAGCGGCTGGCGCCAGACCACCTCGCCCGTCTCGGCAATGATACGGATCACTTCGCTGGCATCCGAGACCAGAAAGATCGAGTTGCCAACCGGCAGAACCGGTCCGTAGGAGCCTTCCTGAGCCGTCCAGTTGCGCTTGCCGGACCGTCGGTCGAGTGACACAAGCCGTCCCGCCTGATTGGCCGCGTATACAATATCGTCATCGATCACCGGATCGCCGGTGATATCGTTGATCTGGGCACGCACGAAGCCGCGCCGCCCGCCTGACACCGCCGCGCTCCAGACCCGGCGCCCGCTGCGGGTCAGAACGGCAATCACCTCGCCCGAGCGAAATGGCAGCACAGTCACCGGACCACGGATCGCGGGACCCGAGCCGCCTAGTAGCCCCGCACCGAGGCCGACACCCTGCACACGCCAGATCAGATCGCCGGTTTCGCTGTTCACGCCGTATGCCACGTCGTCACGACTGACCACTGCGACGACATTTCCCGAAACCGCCGGAACCGCCCGGATCGCCGCATCGACCTGCGTGCGCCAGCGGATCTCACCCGTTGCGGGGTCGATAGCCAGAACCTCGCCAAAGCCGCTGGTGGCGTAGAGTGTCCCCGCCTCGAAGGCCAGGCCACCGCCAAATCCCTGATCTGCGATTTCATCAGGCGGGGTGATGTCGAGCGCCCACAGAAGATCGCCGCCAACCGAGACCGCACTGATACGCGAGCGCGCATCGAGCGTGAAAATCCGGTTGTCGGCCACCACAGGATGCGATGTGATACGTCCCCGATTGTCTGCGCCTGTCCCGATGCTGACACCCCACTTTCGCGCGGGCGCCGTCCCGAATTCAGCATGTGGTGCGACATGGGTTGCAACCGCATTGAGATGCGTCCATTCCGCCGAACGGGTGACAGGCGGCAGTTGCAGGGCGGGAACCGATTGGTCGGCCGCAGTCTGGACGGTCTCATCCTTGGGCCGCACGGCTTCCCGCTCACCGGGCAGGATCAGCTCATCATCGCCGCACGCAGCCAGAAGCAGGACCACAAGGCCCGCACCAAATACACGAAAATTCTGCACGACGATGTTCATGGACAATCAGTGGCTTCCATTCGGATAACGGCTCAGCCGCTTTGCGATGCGGCGCTGAGATCCGGCAACTGCCCGCCAAGACCGGTAATCATCTGCCCGACGCGGGCCCGTGTGGTCTGCTGGACGTTTTCATCCGCGTAGACCACCGAGAAATCCTCGATGGCAGCAGCGACATCTCCGGCGCGGATATGCAAAAGCGCCCTCTGCTCAATCGCCAGCGACCGCAGCGGGTGACCTTCGGAGGCCAACCCGGCAAGCATTGCCATCCGGTCTTTGTCCGAGATGTCGCCACCAGGCAGCGAGACCAGTTTCAGCCTGGCAACGTCGCGGTAAATCTCGGAGAAATCAGAGTTCGAGGCAATCACCTGCAGTGTTGCCGAGGCGTCATCGACATCGCCATTCTCAAGCTGGGCGGCTGCAAGCTGGAACTGGCTGAGGACGCTTGGATCGGTTTCGGTCACGGCCTCCAGGGCACCCAGCCGCTCTTCGGTTCCATTGGCACGGAGCGCGTCGATCAGCGCATCACCACGCGCCTCGGCGGTGGTCCGGGCTGCCGATTTCGACCATTCCGAATAGCCGGCAGCGCCCACGATCACAACGACCACAGCGGCGATGATCCAACCGTATTTGCGCAAGGTCGCGATCATCTTGTCGCGCCGGACTTCCTCGGTCACTTCACTGAGAAAGGAATCGCTCTCACTCACGCCAAATCTCCATCACTGCGGTGGCGCGACACTAATTGTACGCAAATGGAAAGCCAAGGGCGATATGGCGCGTTTGAGGTGATGCATTTCTGCACAAATCATGTCAGTTCATGTCAGTGGAGAACACATTTCCGCCGAATTCCGGCCTTCGTGGTTGAAGGCCATGTAATAACCGCTTACATAAAGTGAACTGTTAAGTTCAGTTACAGAGTGATTTGGGTGTCTTCGGGACAGGCTGGCAGTCCAAACTCCTCATTGTTGCGTATAGATTATCGATAATCTCAATCCACCGCGCAAACGAGATCCGAAAACGGACCGACGGGTTTGCAAGCCGAGCGAACGGAGACAACTATGCGGTTCCTGCCTCTTCTGACCTCCCTTCTCGTGGCGGTCGCACTTTATGGATTGATCATGGAGCGGGACGCATTGCGCGCCTTTGCCACCGGCGAGCCGACCGAGCCCGAAGAGCAGGTCGCTGCTGTCGCCGACAAGATTGCCAATCCCCCCGTTTCCGTAGTCGTCGAGGCCTCCGAGGCAAAGGTCGTGGATCGTGGCCTGGTGCTGAACGGCCGTACGGAGGCTGCACGCATCGTCGAGGTGAAGGCCGAAACCGCCGGACAGGTGATATCCGACCCGCTCCGCAAGGGTGAGACCGTCGCCGAGGGTGACATCATGTGCGAGCTTGACCCCGGCACCCGCAATGCGACCCTCGCCGAGGCCAAGGCACGGCTTGAAGAGGCCATTGCAAATGATCGCGCGTCTTCTGCTCTTGTTGAACGCGGGTTCACGTCCGAGACCAATGCTGCTGCAACCAAGGCCGCGCTGGAAGCTGCGCGGGCCTCGGTCGAGCAGGCGGAGGAAGAGCTCAAGCGGCTCAACGTGCGGGCTCCTTTCAGTGGCATTCTGGAAAGCGACAGTGCCGAGCTCGGTGCCTATCTGCAGCCCGGCAGCTCCTGCGCCACGATCATCTCTCTTGACCCGATCAAGCTGGTCGGCTTCGTTCCCGAGCAGAGTGTGAACACACTCAATGTCGGCACCAAGGCCGGTGCACGTCTGATCACCGGTGACGAGGTTGCGGGCCAGGTGACCTTTCTTTCCCGCTCGGCCGATCAACTGACACGCACGTTCCGCGTCGAGGTTGAGGTTCCGAACCCCGATCTTGCCATGCGAGACGGTGTGACAGCCCAGATCTTCATCGCGCTTGAGGGCGAAAAGGCGCATCTCCTGCCGCAATCTGTTCTCACACTGGATGATGAGGGCCGGATCGGTGTCAGGGCGGCGGTTGACGGTAAGGCCCGGTTCATGCCGGTCCGGATCATTCGCGACGATGCAAAAGGTGTCTGGGTCGGCGGGCTGCCCGAGTTGGTCGATGTCATTGTCGTCGGCCAGGATTTCGTAACCGATGGGCGCGATCTTGAGGTCAGTTATCGGGAGGCCCAGCAATGACAGGTCTGGTCGATTGGGCCACTGGCCGGGCGAGGATGGTCTTCGCCTTCGTTGTCCTGTCGATCGCGGCAGGTGTGATTTCCTATGTCGGACTGCCCAAGGAAGGCGAGCCGGATATCGACATTCCGGCACTCTTCGTCTCCGTCCCCTTCCCCGGCATCTCGGCGGAAGACAGCGAGAAGCTGCTGGTCAAACCGCTTGAGACGAAGCTGCGCGATCTCGACGGCCTGAAAACCATCTCGGCTACAGCGTCGGAGGGCTACGCGGGCGTCGCTCTGGAATTCGAGTTTGGATGGGACAAGTCGGCGACGATTGCCGACGTGCGCGACAAGGTCAATCAGGCCGAAGCGGAATTTCCCGACGGGGCCGAACAATACTCCATAAACGAGATCAACTTCTCGGAGTTTCCGATCCTCGTGATCTCGCTCTCGGGGGCTGTTCCCGAACGCACCTTGCTGCGCGTTGCCAAGGAATTGCAGGACGAGATCGAAAGCCTCGCCCCCATTCTGGAGGCCGGTCTTGCCGGTCACAGGGAGGAGATGGTCGAGGTCCTGATCGACCCGCTCAGGCTGGAAACCTACAATGTCACCGCCAATGAACTTCTGAATGCGGTGGTCAACAACAACCAGCTTATCGCGGCAGGCGAGGTCGAGACCGGCAGCGGCGCCTATTCGGTGAAGATCCCGTCCGCCTTTGATGAGACGGCAGATGTCTACGCTCTGCCGATCAAGGTCAACGGCGACCGGGTGATCACGTTGGGCGATCTGGCCGACATCCGTCTGACCTTCGAGGATCGCACGGGAACCGCCCGCTACAATTCCGAGACCACCGTTGCGCTGCAGGTCGTCAAGCGAAAGGGCTTCAACGTCATCCAGACATCCGAGCAGGTCCGTAACGTCGTGGATGCCGCTGTCGCCGAATGGCCCGAAGAACTGCAGGACGCGATCCGGGTCGCGTTCTCGATGGACACCTCCACCGAGGTGGACAGCATGGTCAATCAGCTTCAGGCCTCGGTCCTGACGGCGATTGCGCTTGTTATGATCGTGGTCCTCGGGGCGCTCGGTGTGCGTTCGGCCCTTCTTGTGGGCTTTGCAATCCCGACCTCCTTCCTGCTCTGCTTCGCGATCCTCAGCGTTTTTGGCATCGCGATTTCGAACATCGTGATGTTCGGGCTTATCCTTGCCGTCGGTATGCTTGTCGATGGCGCGATCGTGGTCGTTGAGTATGCCGACAAGGAGATCAAGCGCGGGATCGGACCGATGCGCGCCTATGGCCACGCGGCCAAGCGGATGTTCTGGCCCATTGTCTCGTCCACCGCCACGACGCTTTGCGCCTTCCTGCCGATGCTGCTGTGGCCCGGCGTACCCGGCGAGTTCATGGGCAACCTGCCCACGACGCTGATCTTCGTGCTCAGCGCCTCGCTGGTCGTCGCCCTCATCTTCCTGCCGGTTGTGGGCGGGGTCGCGGGCCGCATTTCACGGATCATCAACCATATCAATGACAGTCTGCGCGACAGTCTGCACTGGAGCATCCGTCTGCTTCTCAGCCTTTTGCCGCTTGCGGTGATGTATATGGCCGCCGTTCAGGCTCTCAGCGGCAATCTGCTTCTGGGCATCCCGCTGTTCGCACTGGGCTGGATGGCCCTGACCGCCATTGGTGGCTCTCTCATGCCGCCCGATGCGGATATCGTGACGACGAAAAGGCGGAAGCGCACATTTTTCGGCCACGTCATCAAGTTCCTGACCGGCAATCCGGTCATGCCGTTTGTGGCCCTTGGAACGGTGATTTTCTTCGTGATCTCCACCTTCGGCTATTTCGGCGAGAACAACAAAGGCGTGGAGTTCTTCGTCGAGACCGAGCCGGAGCGCGCAATTGCCTATGTCCGCGCCCGGGGCAACCTGTCGCTTGAGGAAAAGGACCGCATGGTCAAGGAGGTCGAGGCGATCATCTCCGAGGTCGACGGGGTCGCCTCGATCTTCTCCTTTGCAGGTTCCGGCGGGCTGAACCAGAACACCGGCGGTGCCTCGACACCGCTGGACGCTGTCGGCCAGGTGCAGATCGAGTTGGACAGTTGGGAAGCGCGCTACGCCCTGGGTGAGGAAGGCCGTGGCAACGTGATTCTGGACGAAATCAACCGTCGGCTGGCCAAGGTCCCTGGCATCAGGGCCGAGATTTCCGAACAGGCCCAAGGCCCTGCGCAGGGCAAACCGGTGCATCTGCGCATCAAGGGACAGGACTGGCAGGACCTGCTTCAGGCAACAGCCCTTGTACGCGAGAAATTCGACGACATGGACGGATTGCGCGATGTCGAGGACACCCGCCCCCTGCCCGGCATCGACTGGCAGATCGACGTCGATGTGGAGAAGGCCGGACGGTTCGGCGCAGATGTCGCAACCGTCGGTGCGATGGTACAACTTGTGACCCGGGGGCTGATGCTGGACACCATGCGCGTCGACACATCGGACGAGGAAATCGACATCCGGGTCCGCCTGCCCGAGGAGGACAGGCTGCTCTCCACCCTTGATACGCTCAGGGTCCGCACGCCCGAGGGTCTGGTGCCGCTGGCCAACTTCATCTCGCGCCAGCCGGTGCCCAAGCTCGGCCAGATCGACCGCGTCGACGGCGAACGCTATTTCGACGTCAAGGCCGGTGTGCCGCCCGGCGGAAACCCCAATGAGGAGATCGCCAAAATCAGCGAATGGCTCGAAACCGCAGGGCTGCCGGTGTCGGTCAACACCGAATGGACCGGCGATCAGGAGGATCAGGCCGAAAGTCAGGCCTTCCTGCAAACCGCTTTCGCCGGTGCTTTGGGTCTGATGTTCGTGATCCTGCTCGCGCAGTTCAACTCCTTCTACAACTCGTTCGTGGTGCTGATTGCGGTCGTCTTCTCGGTCACCGGCTGTCTGATCGGGATGCTGGTGATGGATCAGACCTTCTCGATCATCATGACCGGGACCGGTATCCTCGCACTGGCCGGGATCGTGGTGAACAACAACATTGTTCTGATCGACACCTATCAGGAATACTCGCGATACATGCCGAGGCTGGAAGCGATCGTGCGCACAGCCGAGGACCGCATTCGTCCGGTGCTGCTGACCACCATCACGACGATGGCGGGCCTCGCGCCGATGATGCTGGGCATCTCGGTGGATTTCATCAATGGCGGCTACACGATTGATGCGCCGACAGCGCTCTGGTGGAAGCAACTGGCAACAGCCGTGGTCTTCGGGCTGGGCATTGCGACGGTGCTGACGCTGATCGTGACGCCTGCGTTCCTGTCGGTCCGGGTCTGGGCCGTCAAGGGAGCCTATGGTGCCTTTGCAATGTCGGCGGCATCACTGCGCGGCTACAATTCACGCATAGCGCGAGACCGCCGGCTGACAAAATCCTCTCGCGCGCATCGCATGGAAGAGATCCTGTGGACATCGGCGGCGCCGCGCCAAGTGATCCCTGAAACCACCCCGCGAGCTGCAGAATAAGTCAGCAAAATTGCATTAATATGAAGTACTTGGCGGCTAACGGCACTTTTTTGTCCAGAAGATCAAATTCCTAAAAGACAACCTGCTTCGTATTTCTTACGGTGTGGATGTTGAAAGATTCACCCGGAGGAAATCATGATCCGTACCCACCTGCCCAAAGCGGCGGTTCTGGCCGTTATTGGTCTCAGCTTTGGCTCGGAAGCACTGGCAACTGAATGGAATGTCTCGCTCTGGGGCAAACGACGTGCCTTTACTGAACATGTTGAGAAACTGGCCGAACTGGTCTCGGAAAAGACCAATGGCGAGTTCACGCTGAACATCAGCTATGGCGGTCTGTCCAACAACCGCGAGAACCTCGACGGCATCTCCATCGGAGCCTTTGAAATGGCGCAGTTCTGCGCCGGGTATCATGCCGATAAGAACCCCTCGATCACGGTTCTGGAACTGCCGTTCCTGGGCGTCGACAGTCTGGAAAAGGAGATCGAGGTCTCCATGGCGGTCTACAATCACCCCGCCGTGCAGGACGATCTGGGCCGCTGGAATGCGACCCTTCTGATGCCGTCCCCGCTGCCGCAATACAACATCGTGGGTGTGGGCGATGCGCCCAAGACGCTCGACGCCTACAAGGGTCTCGCTGTGCGCGCGACCGGCGGGATCGGCAAGGCGATGGAAGCCATCGGCGCAGTGCCCACATCCATGTCCGCATCCGAGGTGCGTCAGGCAATGGATAGCGGCGTCGTGAAAGCAGTCTCCTTCGCGCCACATGCGCATATGTCCTTCGGTACCGTCGAGAATGCGACCTGGTGGACCACCAATCTCAACCCCGGCACGGTGAACTGTCCGGTGGTTGCCAACACGGACGCGCTCAATGCACTCAGTGATAGCGAGCGTGAGGCACTAATGGGGTCAATCGAGGAATCGCTGGCCCATTACGTGGACTACTACAACGGCGCCACGATGGAGGCCTGGGGCCCGCTGCTCGACGAAAAGGGCATCGAGCAGGTGACCTATGACGAGGCCTCGCTGACGGCTTTCCGTGATGCGGTCGCAGGCCCGGCTGCCACAGCCTGGGTGGAGGAAAACGCGGCGCGCGGACTGCCCGCGCAGGAACTCTATGATCTGGTAACCGGACTGGTTGCCAAGTAAATCGACTGGCCGGTGCGACCTCTCGCATCGGCCGTTCCCCCTATTTGACAGGAGAGCCTGATGGCTGGCGCTTCCTCTGTGCTGCAAGATGACAGCTTGCTCTCGAAGCTGGATCGGGCGCTTTTTCGGGTCGAGACTTTTATGGCGCTGATCTGCGGCATCGCAGTCTTCTCTCTGATGCTGCTGGCGGTTTTCAGCGTCGGCGGGCGCAACCTGTTTCAACAGCCCTTGCGCGGCTATGTGGACTGGATCGAACAGGCAATGCCGCTCATCGCCTTTCTTGGTGTCGCCTATTGCCAACGGCTTGGCGGGCATATCCGCATGGATATCCTGGTCGGGCAACTGAAAGGCCGCCCCCTGTGGATTGCCGAGTTTCTGACCACGGTTGCGATGCTCGTTCTGATGCTGCTTCTGGTCTGGGGGTCGTTTGCACATTTCCAACGCTCGTTTGACATCAACGCGCCCTTATGGAGTCGCGATTCCAGTTTTGACATCAAACTGCCGCTCTGGCCCGCAAAGCTGGTGGTCCCTGTGGCCTTCAGCGTGCTGAGCCTGCGGATGATGCTTCAGCTTTGGGGATATGCCCGCGCAATTCGGATCGGCACAGACCGGCCCGTCGCTGTCCCGATGATCGAGGATGCAGCAACGCAGGCAGCCAATGAAGCCGCGACTGTCTCGGGACTGGAGGACAACCGATGACCCCGACGGATATCGGTCTATGGACCACCGGCATCATGCTGGTTTTCGTGGTTCTGGGCATGCGCGTGGGCTTTGCCGCGGCACTCGGCGGGCTGATCGGACTGATCTGGATCTTCTGGTCCAAGAAGGGCTATGCGCCCGATCAGTTCACATGGGCGCTGACGGTCGCCACCAAGACCGCCGGTCAGGTGCCCCATTCCAAGGTGTCCTCACAGGCGCTCTCGCTGATCCCGACTTTTATCCTGATCGGCTATCTCGCCTATTATGCGGGCCTGACCAAGGCGCTTTTCGAGGCCGCAAAGCGCTGGGTTGGCTGGCTGCCGGGTGGCTTGGGTGTGGCCACGGTCTTTGCCACCGCAGGTTTTGCCGCCGTCTCGGGCGCATCGGTCGCCACCTCCGCCGTTTTTGCCCGCATCGCAATCCCCGAGATGCTGGCCATTGGCTATGACAAACGCTTCGCCGCAGGTGTTGTCGCCGCAGCCGGAACGCTCGCCTCCCTGATCCCGCCATCGGCCATCCTTGTGATCTACGCCATCATTGTGGAGCAGGATGTGGGCGCATTGCTGCTCGCAGGCTTCCTGCCCGGAGCCTTCTCGGCGGTGATTTATGGCGGGCTTGTGGTGACACTGGCGCTGACCTTCAAGAATTTCGGCCCACCGGTGCGCGGCTTCACCTGGGGGCAGCGGTTTGCCGCCCTGCCCGGCGCCCTGCCGATCGTCTTCGTGGTCGTGATCATCATCTTCTTCATCTACAATCCGTTCGGCGGCGATGCCTGGGGCACACCGACCGAGGGCGGTGCGCTTGGTGCCTTCGTTGTCTTCCTGATGGCGCTTTGGCGCGGCATGCGCTGGCCACAATTGAGAGATGCGCTGATCGAGACGGCCAAGCTTTCGGTGATGATCTTCACGATCATCTGGGGCGTACTGATCTATGTCCGCTTCCTGGGCTTTGCCGACCTGCCTGGTGTCTTTTCCGACTGGATCACCTCGCTTGATCAAAGTCCGATGCTAACGCTGATCTTCATCCTTCTGGCCTATGCAGTGCTGGGCATGTTCATGGACGCCATCGGCATGTTGCTGCTGACACTGCCGGTGGTCTACCCGGCGGTCATCGCACTGAACGGTGGCGAAGGGGTAACGGCGGCGGACAGCGCGTTCGGCATGTCGTCCACAGCCTGTGCGATCTGGTTCGGTATCATCGTGGTGAAAATGGCAGAGCTTTGCCTGATCACGCCACCCATCGGGCTGAACTGCTTCGTCGTGGCGGGCGTCCGCTCGGACATCTCGGTTCAGGATGTCTTCAAAGGGGCATCGCCCTTCTTCGTGGCCGACGCGCTGACAATTGCGGGGCTGATCGCATTCCCCTCGATTGTACTTTTCCTGCCCAACCTTTTGCTTGGGAGTTAGCGTGTTTTTGGTATAAAAACAGGCAGTTGGCCACGCCAGCGGCCAGTTTTTGCCTGTTGTTGCCTAAAAAATGTGACAATTCCTGCCTATATACTCACTATAAGAAAAAATTACTCCGAAGGGGACAGAAATGGCTGATTTTGACGCTGCTATTCGTGAAAGCCAGGAAGAAGTTCAGCAGGCACAGGCCAAAATAGCTGAACTGACCAGCCGGATCGAGACCGCCCAGAGCAAGATGAAAGACGGTCAGGATATTGCCGTCGATATCGAGAATGCCTCGCTTGAGGACGTTCATGCCCATGCGGATGCGATGAATGCGAACATCGCGGAATTGATCATGGGTCTTGACGATGTCACTGCCGGGTTCTCCAAGGAATTCGATGCAATGCGCGACAAAACCGGGTGGGAGAGTTTCGTCGGCGTCTTCTCGCGCGGCAAATCCGATGCCATGCGCGAAGAGCGGATGCGTGCAGCCTCCGTTGATGACAAGCTGCAGGATCTGATTTCGAAATCCGATATCATTGTCAGCCTATTGCAGGGACAGCTTGAGACATTGAACGACCACAAGACCCGGGTTGAGGGCAATCTGACCGAAACCCTGTCCGAGCGTGAAACCACCGTGGGTGAGCTTGAGGCGATCAAGTCCGAGATCATGGGCATGGACCCCAAGATCATCGAGATGGAGAACAAGATCTCCATGGAGCAGGACGCCGCCACCCGTACCCAGTTGGAAAGCGAACTTGCCGCACTGAACACACGCTTCAACGAGCTGGCCCAGAACGAGCAGGTGAAGCTGGCCAAATCGCAGACACTTGAACGGTACATCGAGAAGGGCAAAAGCTGGATCGACAGCCTTCAGAACCAGGCTGCAACCCAGATGGTGCTGATCAACAAGCTGCAGACAGACACCAAGCAGCGGGTCGTGCTCTATGACGCGCTGACGAAGTCGCTCAAGACCGCGCAGCAGCAGGATGTGGCCCACCGGATCAACGAGATCGGGGTTGCCACCGATCAGGAGGCGCAGCAGGCCATGGCCGCCATCGGCTCTGCTACCAATCAGCGGATGGCCGACATGATGGAAAAGCACGAGGACCATATGGTCTTTGCCCGCAAGGTTCTTGAGGAGAAGGCCAAGTCCGACGAGCGTTTCGCCCGGCGGTTTGCGACCATTGTCGAGAAACATGACAAGAACCTCTACGGCGCCTAAGTGGAACTACGCAAAGACCATTTCTCCTTGAGCGATGCGGCGGCCTCTCGCCGCTACTTCTCGAAATTCGAGCGCATTATCAAACATGTACGCGATGTTGTTCCACTTTCGGCAGAGCGTCAGAAACTCTACGAGCCCGAGTTGGCGATTATCGAGGGATATGTCGGCGCGCTCGCCTCGACCTTCACGGCACTCTCCTACAAGCATCTGATGGCGGGCCGGATTTCGGACGCCTTGCCAAATGAACTGGAGATCGACAGGCGGGACAGCGGCTTTCCGGTGTTTCGCGAGATCATGCAGATGTCGGTCGATGCCGGTCAGGTGGAGACGCGGCTTGCCAACCTGCCCGACCAGACCGAGTTGCGCAAGGAGATGGTCAGCTACATCCTGGATGCACAAGAGCCCCCGACCCGGCTGCAATTCGCGATGTCCCAGCGCATCTACTACGAGGCCCTGCAAAGCCGCGCGGTTTTCTGGGCGCAAAATGATCCACAGGCGCAATGGCTCGGCACGCTCCAGAACGGGCGGCGGCAGTATCTTGTCCACTGGGCGGTCTATGACAGCCAGACCAACCTGCCCGTAGTCTACCTGATGTATCTCGAGGACAGTGGCCGCGACGGGCTGCCGCGGGATCAGCGACGCTGGCCACGGATGCAGAGCCATCTGGTTGCGCAATCGATCTCGTCCCTCACGCTTCTGACCATCGCCAAGGGGTTCGATGAGGATTTTGACGATCTGCATCCCAAGCTGCTGCGGCGCATCCATGTCGGGCCGATGTACAGTCACGCCTTCACCAGACAGGACGGACCGCTGCGGGAGGTTCTGGCAGAAGCATCCGGCAAGCCCGGTCTTGACTGGGCGCTGAGCTGGGGCGTCGAGAGCCTTTCGTCCGCGCGGGTTGAGCGTGTCTCTTCAGGGCTCTTCAGCAGCGTGGACCGCGAGATCTTCAGGCTGGACCATTTCACACCCGACTCGGAAGAGATCGGCGCAACCAATGTGACCCGTGCGATTATCCTGCCCCAGCGCCCCTATCAGGTGCTCAAGGACCGTAATCCGGAGGGTCTGCGGCAGGTACACAAATACGTTGTCGGCGATGGCGGCAAGGTCCTGAGCAATGTTTGAGGGAAGTCAATGAGCACTAGTCAGAACCTGATGCAGATCACAGAGGATCAGATCAAGGCAGAGTACAAGTCCGCCGAAGCGCTGATCTTCGGCTTCGATCACACCCCGCGCATCGCCAAACAGAAAGAGGCCGACCGCGAGGAACGCAGCCGTGGCATCGGGCGGCGCAGGAGGTTCCGGCCCACCACACCCGGTCTGGTCACCCAATCGACCGCACGGCCCGAAGGGGTGCATATCCTCGACCAGATCCAGCTCTCGGATGAAGAGGATCCGTTGATGAGCCCGGCCCAGGCCAGCACGGTACACAGCCTGCGGCGGGCCCTTTCCATATCGAAGGTCGTCACCGATCTCTTTGCGCAACAGACCGGCCTCGCCGATCTGAAACGCGAGAACCTTGAAGGCTGGCTGAGCGAGGGCAGCGATGCGAAATTCGGCGATCTGCTGAGTGCAGCCGCATGCGTCTCGCTGCATGTCTTTGCCAACACACTGAGCTACCTGCTCTCTGATCACGCTTCGGAAACGACAGTGGAGATTGGCGAGGTGGACGAGATCCTCACCGACAATCCCCAGATCGCGATCTATGGCGCAATGTGGGAACTGGATCAGGACCTCAAGGTCTTTGCCAAGGATGATACGACCATGCTCGCCGTCATCATGGCCTATTGCGAGAAGCTGATGGAGAAGGTCAGCCTGCGCGCCCAGACCATATCCAGCCTGCAACCCTTCACTGCCAACAGCTACCGGGTGGAGGCCGACGATCTGACGATCAACGGTTTCACACCGTCGCGCCATGCGCGTGGCTCGAAGCTGACCATGACCTTTAAGAAACCGCACGAGGTCGTGGGCAACCATATCGCAAAGTACCAGTCCATGAAGCTCGCCAAGATGCTGATGGCCTATGATTTCGAGCGCAAGATGAACCCGTTCGCCGAGCTTGGTGGTTTCATCTTCACCTTCATGGGCGACGGGATGCCGGGGACCGGAAAGACGACGCTTATCCAGATGATGGCAGGTCTGATTAACGATTATTGTCAGGTAGCAGGCTATCCGTTTCGCTACCAGAACCTCTCGACCGAGAGCATCGACAGCTATCAGGGCAAGTCCGCCCAGAACGCCAAGGCTTTCATCAACAACGTGATCGACCCAAATGTGATCGGTTTCGGAACCATCGACGATATCGACCAGCTTGCGGGCAAGCGCGGGGATCGCCAGTCAAGTGCAGGGCAGTTGGAGATCACGGCCGTTCTGATGGAGAGTTTCGCAGGTGCCAATACGGTCGTGCGGGGCAACTGCACCTTTGGCATGTTCTCGAATTACCCGGAGAATGTCGATGATGCGTTGCGACAGCGCGCAGGCGCGCGCTTCCTGGTCGATGGGCCAAAAACGCGGGACGACTATATCGACATCTTCTCGCTGCTTCTGGGCAAGAACCACAAGATCCCGCTGGGTGAGCATGACCTCTTCTCGGCCCAGGAGATCAGGAAGGCGGTTGCCGCGTCCTATGACAGCCATTCAGTTCCGCATGAGGCAGGGCTGAAAACCGCCTTTGAGGCGGCCACCGAAAAGATCGGCGCGCTTGATACGATCGCCAAGCTTGGCACCTATCTCAAGGCCATTCAGGAGGCTGACCCGCGTTTCACGGGCCGCGCGATCAAGAACATCACCGATGCCATCAAGACCCGCGCAATGGACTTCGAGTTGCCTGACGAGTGGATGGAGACGCCGGAGCTTTTCTTCGAGAAGGACTATTCTACCAAGCGGGACATGATCGCCGATCTCGCCCAGCCGATCACCATCGAGATGGTGATCCAGGAGATCAACCGCTATGCGGATAGCGAGTTCCGCTATGCTGACAAATCCGACGAGATTGCCATCGACAATGCCGTGCGTGACATGGAACGTCATGCCGAGGCCAAACGCCGCTTTCTGGACGCCAACTGATGCTGCGACTGATCGAAAAAGGGCTGATGTTCGGGAACCTCCTGGAGGTCTCGACCCCTGCCCTTGTCGATCGGTACAATCGCGCGCTGGAGCATCTGACCGGCAAGACGACCAAGTTGACGGATTTCCATATCGACATCTCCGGCTTCTCGCCCGAGATCGGCGATGAACTGGGGGATGAGAACTATCTCAACCCCGAGGGCTGCAACCGTCAGTTCATTCTGATGTCGCCTGATCAGGCACGCGCCCCGCTCCTGAACGCCTGGTTCTCGACTTCGCGTGATATCATCAAGTCGTTCATTCTGGCCAATGAGGCACAGATCTTCGCGCTGACCACGCAGGATGCGATTGCGGGTGAGTTGATGAACTCGGTCTATCGTCTGCGCACGCCCGAGCAGCTTTTCGATATCCGCAAGATCACCATCGAGGCGGACACCACGACCGGCACGCTTTCGGTGGCGCAGGACCTTCGGAAACTTGTTGACCGGTTCATGCAGGAGGAAGATGCCTGGTGGGACGATCTGCTGATCGCGCAGATGATCACGCTGGGCAATCAGACGGGCGACATCACGCGCGCGCCTCTGGTGTTTTCCAAGACTGAGTATACCAAGGGCAACTATCACACGCGGCATTTCGGCGGGGTCTATGTGTTCCGCGACCTCGATCATCCCGGCTCGATTTTCACCGATATCACTCAGGTGGAGGAGGATCTGCCGGGCGAGGTGATCCCGCTTGCCAATGCGAACCAGGTGGCGCAGTTCCTGGCCCGCAACGGTCTGGTCGAGACGGTGGTCGAGGCGCGCGATCTGGACGCGGCATCGCTCATCCGGCAACGGCTCGATTTCATCCTGATTGATCATGCCGCCCGCAAGGGCGAGACGCTCGCCAGCCCCTCGCGGCTCGACATGCGCAAACTGGCAAGACGCCATCTGCGCAGCTTGCCCGAGGCATTTCACGCCCTGACCGAATTGTTGCGCTGGGTCGAGCAGGGCGGACGCTGGCCAACCATCGCCTCCGACCACCCGGCCTATTTCTATACCTTGCGGGCCAAACAGGGACCGGATCGGGATCTGGTGAACATGCTGATCGCAGAGCTTTCACCGCTTGATGTCCGCCAGTTGTTCATCTGCCACAAGGCCGCGTTCTATGACGCCTATCGCCAGTGGGATGACAGCAAACGCGAATATGTGGCCGAGTTTCTGGCGCAGGAATACGCAATCGACAAGGCCGGTGCACGCAACGCGCTGTTCGGCGCAGAACCGGCAATGGAGGAAACCAGCCGCATACCGGGCCCATGGGGATAAGGAGGACAGAATGATACTCTGGCTGTTTCGGATCGTAGTGATCTTCGCCATACTGACCCTGATCTACGTGGCGCTCTCGCGATACTATCGCTGGGACCGGGCGCGGGAGTTGCGAACCGAGTTCGACGCGGGCGAGGCCGGCACAGAGGACCGGGACGCGCATATTGCCCAAGGCCTCAGCCAATATGACCGCTCCTTGAAGAAGAAGCTGGTTTTCGGTGTCTATCTGGTGCCACTGGCGGCAATTGCCCTGCTGCTCTTCGTCGCCAACAACATGTAACGGGAGGCTGGCATGGTCTGGTTCAAACGCATCGTCATCGGCACGCTGATCTTCGTGATCTTCGCCTTCTTTCACTACTCTCTGCCATCGCGCGACATCGTGCGGATCGTGGGCACGGATGTGAAACGGATGGATGTGGGCACCGGAAGCTGGTTCTGGGCCGAGGCGGATGCAGGCTCACTGGCGGGCGACACCCGTGACGTTCGTTTTGTCGATGCGGTCTGGCCGAACGGGAATGTCCGGGTCTATCGCAACGAGGACACAAACTGGGGCTGGCCGCCCTATCTCAAGTTCGACAGTGGCAACCTGAACGCAGAGGCCAAGTCACTGGTTTCAGGCAAGGATGACCCTCAATGGGTGGCCGTCACCCATTATGGCTGGCGCTTCAAGCTGTTGTCGATGTTTCCTAATGTGATCGGGCTGAAACCGGTGGACGGGCCGGACGTGACCCTGATCCCGTGGTTCAACATCATCTTCCTGACCCTGCTGGGGGCCCTCATCCTGTGGATCTGGCGGTTCTTCAGGCGGCTGAAACAGCGCCATGTCGACCCGGTGCTGGAAAATGTCACTGAGACGGCTGACGATTTCATGGATGGCCTTGGCGATACGGCCTCGGCCGCGCGACAAAGGGCAACAGGTGCCGGCACAAGGCTTGGGCGGTGGATCGACACCTGGCGGCCCAAGCACAAGCGCCGCTACCGCGACTAGTCCTTGAAGATCTTTGACCAGGCGGCCTGAAGGATGCTCAGCACAAGAAAGGCCGCGATCCCCCAGATGATCAGACTGGCAGGGGCAAATGGCGTGCCCCGCAAAAGGCTTGCGGCCAGATCGCCGTTGGGGCGCAGCAGCTCGACACCCCAGAGCCCGGTGCGCGGCCAAAGGCTGTAGAGCCAGAACCGCGACGTGTAGAACAACACACCGATCAGGGCTGCGGCAAGGCCGATCCCGAGAATGCGTTTCACGGCAGCACCTCGATGGTTTCGGGGTCAACGAGCAGCACCAGCAGATCGCCGCGCCGCTCCAACTCGCCCTCAAGCGAGACATAGATCGCCGTGTGATCCGCGAGCCAGTCGCCCGCCGGGCCGCCATCCGCATCGCCGATCAGCAGAAACTCGGAACCTTCGACCGGTTGAGAGGACACGAAAACCGGGGAGACCCCACCGGCAAGGCAGAGATTCGCGCAGGCCTTGTGCGCAAGCCCGGTGCCCGGGCGCATGGCCCCTGCTAGACATTTCCCGTCACAGATCTCGCCCGCCAGTTTCCAGCGGCCAAGCGGCTCGCGGGTGATCTCAGGCGCATCTCCCGCAGCCCCCGTCAGCCCGTTCATGCCGAAGCGCAGTTGCAACATGTCTAGCGCACCGCGCCTCAGGATGTTGCCAGAGACCGTGACCATTTGACCGTCCATACCATCGACGCGGTCCTGCATCCCGAACTTGCCCTGCCCGGCCAGCAGGATGGTTCGCCCCTCGGGCAGGGCCTGCGACCCTTCGGTGATATGGACCATCGGATAGGGCATTGTCTCCAGCACACCGGTCACGGTCTGACGGCGAAGATCACCCCGAAACCGTCCGTCGCCGGGATCAGCCATCGTGATTCCAATCGCCCAGCCTATCGCACCGAAAAGCAGCACCAGCACGAGTGAGGAGAGGATGAGCAGCGCCCGCAGCGCCTTGGGAGCCGGGGCAAAACCGATGAAGAAGGGCTTGTTCGGATCGCTCATGTGGCGACCTCGCTGAGACGGATCGGCTCCACATAGGTGCCGGGCGGGTTGGCCGCGCGGTTCACCTCGATCACTTCGCCCTCAAGCCGTAACCGATAGGTTGGAACTTTTTCGGTGAAGGGTTCGGGCGAGCGGCCATCGGCCACGCGATACTGAAAGCCGTGCCACGGGCAGGTCACGCAGCCATCGATGATCCGCCCCTCTCCCAGAGGGCCGTTCTGATGTGCGCAGGCATTCGAGATCGCCGAAAACGTATCACCTGCGCGAAAGACCGCAACGCGCTCGCCTTGCCCCAGATAGACAATCCGGGCGAAACCATCCGAAATCTCGCCGGGTGGGCAGACGGCGACCCATTCTGTCTCGACCGGATCTGCTCCGCGCTCACGCCAGATCGTCAGCAGATGCAGGCCGGAGACAAGGACCGCGCTCCCCAGAGTGATCGCGGCAAACACCCAACTGGTTCGCGATTGCAGCGCACCGAGCGTGACATGTGCAATCACCGCGAGATAGGCGGGATAGATCAGAAAATGGAGCCGTTTCCAAAGTCTTGGCTTGAGAAACTTCAGCCAGAAGTCATGGCTGGTGGCCGCAAGCACGAGCAGGATGATCAGTGCAATCACCCCAAGGATTTCAAACGGAAAGCCGAGGACGCGATCATAGGTCGTGTTGGAGGTGAGCAGTGCCTCAGGCCGCGGCGTGGGTGAAAAGGCGTAATACCAGTCCATCACAAATCCGAAATGGGTCAGTGCCACCAGCGCCGTGAGCACCCCGAAATGCCGTCGGTTGTAGATGAGCGGCAGGAACCTCTCGTCAAGCCTCGCCAGCGGGCCAAGGCAAAGGATCACAGTCAGCATCAGGAAGGCCAGCGAGCCGAAAGCGCGCATGTTGTGGATCTGCCCGTTCGCTCTGCCATCCCGTCCCAGTTCCATCGGTACGAGAGTGAGGAAAACCCAGAGATAAAGCGCCATGCAGGCCAGCACCACACCGTCATAGATCCACTTGTTCGGATTCCACTGAACGGGAATGTACTTGACGCTCATCGGGGGGCCTCAAGCCGGACCGGCGCGATGTCGGCAGGCCATTTCTGTTTGACCATGAGCCCGGCAACGACCATCAGCGGGAGCAGAAGACCAAGAACGATCCAGATCGACCGGTGGACATTGCGTTCGGTCAGGTGCCGGTGCCGCCAGCTGTCGCGCCCCGTCTCCAGCACAATCCAGCGCCAGAGAACCAGTGGCCAGACCAGCAGGATGCCGGGCACCAGAAGCGGACGGAAGATATAAGCGCCGCGCGCGTCCTCATCGATCCGATCGATGCCGAAACTCAGGAACGCCAGCGCCACGGCTCCGCCCGCGTAAAGCCAGAGTTCACCAAGCCATATCAGGTCGACTGCGCTCAAAAGAGCCTCCAAAACAACTTCTTGGGCTCACCATATGGCAGATGCGACAATCGTCGCAAAGGGTTATTGGAAGATCAACGCGGCTGTGACCGGCCGTTATCGCTCACATGCCGAGCGCTTCCTTGTAGAGTTCCAGCACTGCCTCTTCCTCGGAGATTTCCTGCGGGTCCTTTTTGCGCAGAGCGACGACCTTGCGCAGGATCTTGGTGTCATAGCCGCGCGACTTGGCCTCGGCCATCACCTCCTTTTGCTGATCGGCGATGTCTTTCTTCTCGGCCTCCAGACGCTCGAACCGTTCGACAAAGGCGCGAAGTTCCCCCGACGTGACGCGGTAGGTGGCATTGGGGTCGGTCTCAGTGTCGGTCTCAGTCACGTCCATGAACGGCATCCTTGTGCATCTGGCGTTGGAATCGGAGCGCAGACCGTAGGCCGGGAGGCTGAGGGGGATCAAGGGGTTGAGTTGCTCCATCCCTTGCGATAGGCCGCGCATCATGGATTTGCTTGTCATCATCGGCGCGATAACGACGCTGGTCGGTCTGATCGGAATTGTCGTTTTTATCCGTAAGATCTCTGCCCTGCGGCATGAGGGGCTGGACGATGCGGCAATGAAACTGCGTCTACAGGGGCTACTGCCGCTGAACCTCGGGGCGTTCCTGGTGGCAACCCTTGGCATCATGATGGTCATTGTCGGGCTGATCCTATAACGCGCGGATCCATGCGATGATCGCGTCCGAGACCGGTGCGGTCTGACCCGGGCTCAGGATATCTCCTGCGATCACGTGGGACTCAGGATCGTCACCCGCCCCCACTACAACCTTCATCTGCGTGCTCGCCCCGCCCCAGCGCCTGGCAATCTTCTCGGTCCTATCCGCTCGGACGACCTGATCTGCTTCGCTGTAGACGAAGAGGGCCGGCACTCCGGTGGACTCAAGGGGCAGGTTGACGGCGGCCTTCACGCTCGCCGCCATGGGAACAATCGCAGACGCCGGATAGCGTGTTGTCCAGTAGGTGCCATGACCGTCATTGACCGGCTCGAATGACCGCTCTTCACCGATGACGAGCCGCACGATCCGCCGCGCAAACGGGAATGTCAGAAGCTCCGATCCCGCGGCGACCAGCCCATAGTTGGGAGATATCTGAACCAGCCCGGCCAGGCCCGCATTCATACGCTCATCGAATGCCGCCAGCGTCGAGAGCGTGCCGCCCGTCGATGTTCCCATCAGGATCACCCGGTCGCCGAGCCTGCGGCCGATCTCCATCGCCTCCGCCATGTCATTGCGCCAGAGCGGCACCGTCCCCTCCGCCATGGCAGGACCATCCCGACCATGGCCGGTCAGCCGTGTGAAGTAGAGATTGGCGCCGAGCGCCTCCGCCACCCTGTCGGGCACCGGGCGCACCTCTTGTGCGGTGGCCGAAAAGCCATGCACATAGACAATCGCGATATCCGTGCGGGTCTTTGCCACCGGATCAGCCCAGACGATCTGCTTCTGAACACCCGGTATGATGTCTTCGAAAGCCGCTTCCCGCCCGGCGAGATAGCTGTCCGGATCAGGACCGATATCGGCGGGTGAAAACGTGACCGGACCGTCCGCTGGCTCTCTGGGACCAAAGACCCAGGCCAGCCCGATCAGTACAACAAGCGTCGCCAGAGCATAAAGCATCCGTCTCACCGCAGCCTCCGCAGACAAGGTCTGTCAATAGCTGGAACTGATCATGCGAAAACGCAAGGCTTTGATCAGGTTTGATTGCGCCTATCAAGAGCCTCTACAGTCGCTGCAATCAACTCCAGATTGTCTTCCGTTGAAAAGCGATGATCAGCGCCCTTCACAAAGGTCAGATGCAGATCATCACAATTTGCGTGATCGAGAATTTTTTGAGGGACTGACATTTTTACATCGGTGTCCGCGGTTCCGTGCAGCAGTCGAACCGGAAATGGCAACGGCAGAGGATCGCGCAGAACCAAGGCATTCCGCCCGTCCTCGATAAGCTTCCGGGTGATGACATAAGGGTCATCCGAATAGTCGGATGGCAGGGCAACCTGCCCCTTCTCAGCCAACTCCCGCCTTTGATCGGGCGAGAATTCCGCCCACATGCTGTCTTCCGTGAAATCGGGTGCCGCTGCTATCCCGATGATTCCATATACTTTCTCCGGATAGTCCCGCCCGATGCGCAAGGCGATCCAGCCCCCCATCGAGGAGCCGACGAGAATCTGCGGACCGTCGGTCATGGCGGCGATGACATCGACGGCATCCTCGGTCCACTCGGTGATGCATCCATCGAGGAACTCACCCTCCGACTGACCATGGCCGGAATAGTCGAACCGAAGAAAGTCCCGCCCGGTTTCTCTGGCGAACTGCTCCAGAAACAGCGCCTTTGTCCCCTCCATGTCAGAGCGAAAGCCCCCTAAAAAGACAAGTCCGTGCTTTTTTTCACTCCCCTCGGCACGAGATGAGGTATGATAGGCAAGAACTCGCCCATGAGGCGAAGAAAACAGGCGGTGAGCGGGCATGCGTATTTCTCCAGTATCTCAGTATCAGGCGTCCGGTATTGATGCCTCAGCGCCGCGTGTCCTGCAATGCCTGCCAGACCTCAATCTTTCCCGGGCCACCCGCCGTGCAATCGCTGTTTCAAGGGCTGTAAATGAGGCCCATGGACATGTTCTGGTGGCCAGTGCCGGTGGTCGGCTGGAGCCTCAGATGGCGCGAACCGGGGCGGATCTGGTCCCCTTCAACACCGCCCGGTCAGGCATGTTTCAGAAGCGCTCCAATCAGGATCTGCTGGAGCGAATCGAGGTCGACGCGATCTCGGTCATCCATGCCCACGGGCTGAGCGAGACGCTGGCAGCCAAGGCGCTCGCCGATGCTGCCAATCTGCCCCTGATGATGACCTGTCACGATATTCCCGAGGCAGGCGGCTTTTTCGCCAAGCGAACCTCGCGCAAGCATCTGGCCGGACGCCCGATCATCGCGGTATCCGATTTCCTAGGCGATCTGCTGAAGTCATACTTCGATCTGACCGATGAAGAGGTGGTTGTGATCCCCACAGGTCTCGACCTCGACGAGTTTCATGAGGAGCGCGTCTCCAGCGAGCGCACGATTGCCCTGGCCGAGAAATGGGGCGTGATCGAGGATCCCCGCCCGATCGTTCTGGTCCCCGATGCGTCGCAGTCGCGTGACTGGCTGGATTACATTGCGCGCGCCGCGATAGCGGGACCCGATGCGCTCTGGATCATTCTGGGCGATGAGATCGACGAAAGTTTCGACATCCCGGCCCCGCTCGCCCTTCCCGGTGCTGCGGGTCGCATTCGCTGGATCAGCCGTTGCGATGATCTGCGCGCCGCCTTCAAGCTGTCATCGGTGGTTCTGTCGGTGCCTGATCTTCCGGTTGCGACCTGTGATGTGGCGCTTGAGGCGCAGGCCATGGGCCGCCCGGTGATCATATCTGACACCGGAGCCGGGCCTGAATCGCTGCAAGAGGGCAAGACCGGCTGGCTGACACCGGTGGCGGATGCCACCGCGCTTGGTGCGAATGTCGCCACTGCCATTGCGCTGGATGAAAGTGCGCGCGAGCACGTCTCATCGGCGGCACGCGGCTTCATTCAGAGCCGCTTCTCCACCGATCAGATGCAAAACACCGTTCTGCAAGTCTATCGGCAGGTCGCCGGAGGGTGATCCGCTTGACAGGGCCGAGTCGCCCTATATGAAGACCTCCAAACCGTAACCGGGCGTTCCGTAGGCGCCAAACCACGAAGGAGGCTCAATTCATGAGCGACATTTCCATTACATTGCCCGATGGGGCCAAGCGCAGCTATGCAGTCGGGATCACCGGTGGTGCGATTGCCGGTGACATCTCAAAATCGCTTGGCAAAGCCGCGCTGGCCGTCAAGATCGATGACCGGCTCGCAGACCTGTCCGAGCCGATCACGAGCGACGCTAGTCTACAGATCGTAACGATCAAGGACGAAGCCGACGCGCTGGAGCTGATCCGCCATGACTGCGCACACATCATGGCGCGCGCCGTGCAGGAGATCTGGCCGGATGTGAAGGTCACCATCGGCCCGGTGATCGAGAACGGCTTCTACTACGATTTCGATCGGGACGAGCCCTTCAGCACCGAGGATCTGGCCGCCATCGAGAAAAAGATGGGCGAGATCATCAATCTGCGCGACACGGTCCGGACGGAGGTCTGGGACCGCGACCGTGCCATCGCCTTCTACGAAGAGAGCGGCGAGCCCTACAAGGTCGAGCTTGTCGGCATGATCCCCGAGGGTGAACCGATCCGCATGTACTGGCACGGCGAATGGCAGGACCTTTGCCGCGGACCGCATCTGGCCCATACCGGTCAGGTTCCCGCCGACGCTTTCAAACTGATGTCTGTCGCCGGTGCCTATTGGCGCGGCGACAGCGACAACACGATGCTGCAGCGGATCTATGGCGTGGCGTTCCGCAATCGGCAGGAACTCAAGGATTACATACACCTGCTCGAAGAAGCTCAGAAACGTGACCACCGCAAGCTGGGCCGCGAAATGGAGCTGTTCCATCTGCAGGAAGAGGCGCCGGGCATGGTGTTCTGGCATCCCAATGGCTGGACGCTCTACCGCGAGGTCGAGGACTATATCCGTCGTCGGATCACTGCCGCAGGCTACCGCGAGATCAAGACCCCGCAGGTGGTGGACCGCAAGCTCTGGGAAGCCTCGGGCCACTGGGACAACTATCAGGAAAACATGTTCATCGTGGAGGTGGACGAGGATCACGCGCGCGAGAAGCGGATCAACGCACTCAAGCCGATGAACTGTCCCTGCCATGTGCAGATCTACAACCAGGGTCTGAAATCCTATCGCGACCTGCCGCTCAGACTTGCGGAGTTCGGTTCCTGCCACCGCTATGAAAGCTCGGGCTCCATGCATGGGCTGATGCGGGTGCGCGGCTTTGTTCAGGATGATGCGCATATCTTCTGCACCGAGGATCAGATCGCAGCCGAAACCGAGAGCTTCATCAAGCTTCTGTCCTCGATCTACAAGGATTTCGGGTTCGAGAACTACGACATCAAATTCTCCACCCGACCCAAGGTCCGTGCAGGCTCCGATGAAGTCTGGGATCAGGCTGAAGCAGCGCTTGAAAGTGCCGTTCAGCGGGTGACGAACGACTATGAGATCGACCCGGGCGAAGGCGCTTTCTACGGCCCTAAGCTCGACTTCAAACTGACCGATGCGCTGGGGCGGGAATGGCAATGCGGCACGTTCCAGGCCGATTTTGTGCTGCCCAAGAGGCTTGGGGCGGAATATATCGGCGAGGACGGGGCCAAGCATACGCCTGTGATGCTGCACCGGGCCATCACGGGATCGCTGGAGCGTTTCATCGGCATCCTGATCGAGAACTATGCGGGCAAGTTCCCGCTGTGGTTGGCACCGCGTCAGGTGGTCGTCGCCTCTATCGTCTCGGACGCCGATCCCTTCGTGATGAAGGTGGTGGAGACACTGCAGGCGACCGGCCTCAGGGCCGAAGCCGACATCCGCAACGAGAAGATCAACTACAAGGTTCGCGAGCATTCCGTCGGCAAGGTACCGGTCATTCTGGCCGTCGGCATGAAGGAGGTGGCCGACGGCACCGTGTCGATGCGCAGGCTTGGCGACAAGGGGTCCGAGGTGATCACGCTCGAAGAGGTGACAAGACGACTGACGCTGGAGGCGCGTGCGCCCGATCTGGTGTGAGATCAGTCGAGCGCTTCGACGGGCGTGTTGTCCTCTTCCGGGGGGACACTCTCATCAATGGGCTGCCCGCCCGAGGCCTCGTCCGTGGATTGGTCGCCTTCGGACGCCTGCTCGCCATAGGTCTGTTCGCGCAGGCGCTGGAGCGACGAGCGGGCCACGGGCTGTTGCTGCGTTGAACCGGTGCTCTGGGTCGGGCGCGGGGCGTTGGCCGGTTCGCTGAAGAAGCTTTCCAGATCCTGCACCCGCTGTTGATCCTCGGACGACAGCGTCGGGACCGACGCGGTCTCGGGCGCCGCAGCCCGGGCAGGCCCTGTTTCCACGACAGGCTCCGGTTCGGCCACTTCAAGAGCCTCGGGCGCGGGCGCCTGACCGGATGGCGTCGCCTCCAGTCCCATTTCATTCAGGCGCAGATTGGCAGGCGGCACCTCGGGCTCAGCGGCAGGCTGCGCGGCGTCAGGCTCCGTTAGCACGAGCGGGGCCGGTTCCTCGAAATCGAATATGAAGGTGATACCATACACGATCCCACCGAGTATGAGCACCAGAAGCAGTATACGCATCAAAGCCTCGTCTTTTTAGAATGACTAAACCAATTTGCCCTGCAGGCTCAATCACCCATGCTTCAAATTGTCGAAATAACGCGAAAAGAAGCCGCCCGGGGCCGGTTGGAACATATCGCCAACTCCCCTTCCCTTACCGATCCAACTGGCATATATTGGAAACGGGCGCCGCTGGCGCCTTTTGCAACTGATGATGTTCAACAATTGAAGGATGGATAAGCTATAGCTCGCAGACCACACCAAGCGCCTCCACAGCGCGACAGCGGCCCTCGTGTCAATGACAGGGTCCGCTCACCGGAAATCCGGCTCATCGGAGCCGATGGGGAAAATGTAGGGGTCGTCACACCTGAGCGGGGCATGGTCCTCGCCGAACAGGCGGGACTGGATCTGGTCGAGATCTCTCCCAATGCCAACCCGCCTGTGTGCAAGATCATGGATTTCGGCAAGTTCAAGTATGAACAGCAGAAAAAGGAATCTGAGGCACGCAAGAAGCAGAAAATCATCGAGGTCAAGGAAGTCAAATTCCGGCCCAACACGGACACGCATGATTATGACGTCAAGATGCGCAACGTGACCAAGTTTCTGGGCAATGGCGACAAGGTGAAGGTCACCCTGCGGTTCCGCGGTCGTGAGATGGCGCATCTCGAACTTGGCCGGCGGTTGCTGGAACGGGTGGCCGAAGACACCGAGGAGATTGGCAAGATCGAGGCCATGCCCAAGATGGAAGGCCGCCAGATGATCATGCTGATCAACCCGCTGAAGACCTGATCCATAGGGTCTTTTCGTGAATTCGGGCGGCCTGTGCCGCCCTTTTTCTTTGGAGACGCTCGAACCGATGGCAAACCGCACCCGCTTTCGCAACAGTGTTGAGAACGCAGTGCAGCGTGTATTGCGCTGGGTGACACGTCCGCTGCCGCATCGGCTCCAGCTCGCTCTGGCAGGGGGGGCGGCGCGGTTGCTCCTAGCCCTCCTCCCGGCCCAGAGGCGGCGGGTTGAGGGGAACCTCCGCCGGGTCTATCCCGATATCACACCCGGCGAGACGACCCGGCTTCGTAACGAGATGGCGCGCAACATTGGCCGCACGCTGATCGAGATATTCCACTCCGACCAGTTCATAGAGCGCGCCCACGCGTTGAGCTTTGAAGGACCCGGCCTGAAGGCGCTTGAAGACGCGAAGGCCTTCGGCAAGGGCGCAATCGTGGTCTCGGGTCATTTCGGTCAGTGGGAGGCCATCCGCACGATCCTGAAGCAAAGGGGCCTGGAATGCGGCGCGATCTACCGCGCCTTCAACAACGAGGTCTTCGATGGCGATTTCCGACCTCGGATCGAGGCCTTCGGAACACCGGTCGTCGTCAAGGGACGCGCGGGCATGCGTGGCATGCTGCAACAGATATCCAGAGGCGGGATCATGGCAATCCTTCTGGACCAGCGCACAAAGGACGGGGTCATGCTGGATTTCCTAGGCCATCCGGCAAACACCGCCACCACCGCAGCCGATCTTGCCTTGAAATATGATGTACCGCTTGTGCCGACCTATGGCATCCGGCAACCCGACAAGACATCCGTCAAGGTCGTGTTTGAGGCACCGATCCCGGAAGGGACTGCCGTCGAGATGACACAGGCTGTCAATGACAGTCTGGGGGCCCGGGTCCGTGCAGCACCGGAACAGTGGTTCTGGCTGCACCGGCGCTGGGGTCGCTAGTCGAGCGTCGTAACCCAGAGGATGGTCGCATCATCCTCGCTGACCGAGATTACGTTATGGCCCATCGCGGCGTCGTAATAGGCGCTGTCGCCGCGCTTGAGACGGACCGGTTCATAGAACTCGCTCAGAAACTCGACGACGCCCGAAAGCACATAGAGGAACTCTTCCCCGTCATGACGCACCCAGCCTTCGAAATCCTCGAAACGGCGGGCGCGAACGGTTGCCCGATACGGCAGCATGCGCTTTTGTGACAGGCTTGTGGCAAGCATCTCATGCTCATAGGTCGCGGTCGGATGCGCCCTGCCCTCACCGGCATGGGTGATGGCACGGCGTCCCATCACCTTGTCGGTCTTGGGGGGCGTAAAAAGCTGCGGGATCGAGATATCCAGACCGCGGGCGAGTTTCTGAACCGCCTCATAGGTCGGCGACATCTGATCATTCTCGATCTTTGAAAGGGTCGAGCGCGCCAGCCCCGCCTGTCGTGCCGCCTGTTCCAGCGTCCAGTTCCGGGCCTTGCGCAACTCGCGCACACGGGCCCCCAGATCGAGCGGTTCAACCTGACTGGCCTCGTCCTCACCGCTACGTGCGAGTTTCAGAACTCCGGGTGTCCCGGTCGTGTTCTCCATGATCTCCCGCCCTTGCCCATTCCTGCAGGCATTAGGCTCAAAACGCGCTCTTTGCAACCGGTTGGATTGCTGTCAGACTTGTTGCCGCCACCAACCCCGCATCAAGGACAAATCCCCCCGTATGACCCGTCTTGATATCATCTCCGATCCAATCTGCCCGTGGTGCTATATCGGTAAATCCAACCTCGACAAGGCGCTGGCGGCGCGTGGCACTCATCCTTTCGAGATCACCTGGCGGCCATTTCAACTCAACCCGGACATGCCGCCCGAAGGGATGGATCGCGCAGCCTATCTGGAGGCGAAGTTCGGCGGACCGGAGGGGGCTGCACAAGTCTATGGCCGGATCGAGAAGGCGGCAGCGGACGCAGGGCTGGAGGTCGACTTTGCCGCAATGAAACGAACCCCCAACACCATCGATGCGCATCGCCTGATCCGGTGGTCCAAAATCGAAGATCGGCAGAATGTCGTCGTCAACCAGCTTTTTCATCGCTACTTCCGGCAAGGTCAGGATATCTCGGACCATGAAGTCCTGAGGGATGTCGCCAAAACGGCCGGTATGGACGAGGCCGTGACAGCTCGCCTGCTCAGCGGCGATGCGGATGTATCGGAGGTGCGTGCCGAGGATGCGGAAGCGCGCAAGATGGGCGTGCAGGGCGTCCCGTGCTTTATCGTTGGCGGGTCCTATGCAGTCTCGGGCGCCCAGCCGACCGAGACCTGGACCACGATCATCGACGAACTGCTGGAAAAGGCGGCCACCGTGTGACTGCCCGACATGGACCCGAAAATCTTCACTGAACAGAACAATTGGGACATTCCGCCCCACCCTGACGACCGATGACCACCACCCATACATACCGCGCTGACATAGACGGGCTTCGGGCAGTCGCTGTTCTGTCGGTCTTCGGCTTTCATCTCGAACTGACCGGCTTTTCGGGCGGGTTTGTGGGTGTGGATGTCTTCTTTGTCATCAGCGGCTACCTGATGACGCGCATTCTCAAGGAAGAGTTGGAGCGCACGGGTCATATCGATGTCTGGGCCTTCTATATCCGGCGCGCACGCAGGCTGCTGCCAGCACTGCTTCTTGTCATCGCGATGACGCTCTGCGCCTTTGCCTTTGTCGCGTCCAGCGACCGGATGGCGGACCTGGGGCGCTCCGCGATCTATGCAGTGCTCTCGATCTCAAACATTCATTTCTGGCTGGAGGCCGACTATTTCGACGCAAGTGCACTGACCAAGCCGCTGCTGCACACATGGTCGCTGGGTGTCGAGGAACAATTCTACATTGTCTGGCCGATCCTGTTGGGTGTCCTGCTGCAAATCAGAACGAGACGGCGGCTGCTGACGGTTCTCACACTGATTGGGGCTGCCAGCCTGTCGCTCAACTTCCTGCTGGGTCCCGGGATGCTTGGGGGTGCCATCGGTCTTGATGCGGCGCAAAACGGCAAGATGACGATCTTCTATCTGCCGGTGTTTCGTTTCTTCGAGTTTGTGATCGGAGCGGTCCTGGTCTGGGTCGCCACGCCTCGGTCAGAGACGCTTCGAACTGGCCTGTTTCTGACCGGTCTGGCCATGATCGCCATGGCGGTCGTCTTCTACTCAGATGATATTCTCTACCCCGTCCACCATGCACTTCTGCCATGTACAGGCACTGCTTTTGTCATCATCGCCGGGCCGGCACATGCACTGGTGGGCCTGCTGACCAACCGTCTGGCAACCTTTCTAGGCCGGATCAGCTATTCGACATACCTTCTTCATTGGCCGGTCATCGTGTTTTTCAATCTGCTCCTTTTCCGCATGCCCAACCTGTTGGAGTGTCTGCTGATCGGCATATTCACCCTCGGCGCAAGCTGGCTTTTGCACATTGGCGTCGAGCAACGTTTCCGGATCCCGACCGGTCAGCGGACAAGGGGCGGAAACCGCGCGGCGTTCGTCAGTATCATCGCCTCCTCAACGATCATCCTGAGCGTCTCGGTAGACATCACATCTCGCAGCGGCTGGACCTTTCGCATCCCGCCCGACCGGCTCGCCGCAACCGAGGAGGGCCAGCGCTTTGCCGAAACAGCCCTGTGCGGCACGTCTCTTGGGCGCAGTCACTTTGTCAACTGCGCCCATCACGGTGGAGATGGTCGGGAGATTCATATCTGGGGCGACTCTCACGCCCGCCATCTGATCTTCGGATTTGCCCGTGTCTTTCCCGAGGATCGGATCAACGTCATCTATTCGAGCGCCTGCCCCCCGCAAAGCGGCTTCATGGGATATGTCAAGGAGTTCGAGAGCAGCAAGTCGATGACCGAAGATTGCGTGATGCACAACCAGCAGGTTTTCGACCATCTGGCGGACCGGCCCGCCACCAACATCATTCTGCATTCATATCTGTTCACGGACCTCGCCTCGGACACGAAATGGCTGGCGGCCTCGCAATACATGGTGTCGGAACTGCGCAAGAAGGGGCATCGCGTTATGGTCCTGAGCGATGTGATCCGCCCAAACAAACCGATATCGGCCTGCTACGCGGTGCCCGCCGTCATCTCGGAGCGGCTTATCAGGTATCGCTGCACCGGAGAACCGGAGTTGACCGCCGGTCTGCGGATGGAGAACAGACGTATCGAGCAAGGCCTGCCGCCGGGCTACTTCATCAACCTCACCGACACGTTCTGCCAGGACCCGGTCACCTGCCCGGTGCTGGATGGCGGCAAGCCGATCTTTCGTGACACGCACCACCTGACGCCACATGGCTCAACACTCTTTGTGAAACGCGGCAAGGCGCTGCTGGAGACGGCACTGAAATAGGTGCTTCTGTTACCCGGCCTTTGCCAGTTCCGCGAGATCCCGCGCCACCGCGAAGGCACCCTTGATCTTGTCACTGTCCTTGCGCCAGTCCCGCCGCACCACAATCTTGTTGTCACGAACCTTCACCAAACCCTTCTGGGCATTGAGAAATTCGACCAATCCGGCAGGGTTCGGGAACTTGTCGTTGTGGAACTGGATGGTTGCGCCCTTCGGTCCGCCATCGAGCTTTGCGATCTGGGCGCGTTTGCACATTGTCTTGATGCGCACGATGTTCATCAGTGTCGTGACCTCTTTTGGCAGCTTGCCAAAGCGGTCGATCAACTCGGCGGCGAAGCCTTCCAGTTCGATCTTGTCGCTCAGTCCTGACAGGCGCCGGTAGAGCCCCAGACGAATGTCAAGATCGGGGACATAGGCCTCGGGGATCAGAACCGGCACCCCGAGATTGATCTGAGGCGCCCAGGTCTCGTCCGCATCCGACAACCCCTCCAGCGCACCGGCCTTCATCTTGGCAATCGCCTCTTCCAGCATGTCTTGGTAAAGTTCATAGCCCACCTCGCGGACATGGCCTGACTGCTCATCGCCCAGAAGGTTACCGGCCCCGCGGATATCGAGATCCTGGGACGCAAGCGTGAACCCGGCCCCGAGACTGTCGAGCGAGCCCAGCACGCGAAGACGCTTCTCAGCCGCCGGGGTCAGCTTCAGTCGTGGCTTGGTGGTGAAATAGGCATAGGCCCGGATCTTGGAGCGACCGACGCGGCCCCGGATCTGATAAAGTTGCGCCAGCCCGAACATATCGGCCCGGTGCACGATCAGCGTGTTGGCAGCCGGGATATCCAGACCGCTTTCGACAATCGTGGTCGCCAGCAGCACGTCATACTGACCGTCGTAGAAGGCGTTCATCCGGTCATCGAGCTCGCCCGCCGCCATCTGGCCATGGGCCACGACATAGGTGACCTCGGGCACCTGTTCTTGCAGAAATTCCTCGATCTCGGGCAGATCGCTGATGCGTGGCACGACATAGAACACCTGCCCGCCGCGATAGTGCTCGCGCAGGATTGCCTCGCGCACGGTGACCGCATCAAATTCCGAGACATAGGTACGGATCGCCAGCCGGTCGACAGGCGGCGTACCGATCAGGCTGAGTTCGCGCACACCCGAAAGCGCCAGTTGCAGGGTGCGCGGGATCGGCGTGGCGGTCAGGGTCATGACATGCACTTCCGAGCGGAGTTGCTTGAGCCTTTCCTTATGGGTCACGCCGAATTTCTGCTCCTCGTCGATGATGATCATGCCGAGGTTCTGGAAGCGGATGCTCTTGGCCAGCAGCGCATGGGTGCCGATCACGATATCGACCGTTCCGCGAGACAGCCCGTCGCGGGTCTCGTTCGCATCCTTTTGGGACACGAAGCGCGACAGTTGCCGGACTGTCACCGGAAGCCCCTGAAACCGCTCCGAGAAGCTGTTGAAATGCTGGCGCGACAGCAGGGTCGTCGGCGCGATCACCGCAACCTGCACGCCGGACATCGCGGCCACAAAGGCGGCTCGCATCGCGACCTCGGTCTTTCCGAAGCCGACATCACCGCAGATCAGCCGGTCCATCGGCTTGCCGCTGGCCATGTCGTCGAGCACATCCTCGATGGCGTTCAACTGATCTTCCGTCTCCTCATAGGGAAACCGGGCGCAGAACTCCTCCCACAGACCATAGGGCGGGGTCAGACGTTCGGCACTTCTGAGAGCGCGTTCAGCGGCAATGCGGATCAATTTGTCCGCCATGTCGCGAATGCGCTCCTTCAGCTTGGACTTCTTGGCCTGCCAAGCGCCGCCGCCCAGCCGGTCGAGCAGTCCCTCCTCATGCCCGAACCGGCTGAGCAGTTCGATATTCTCCACGGGCAGGAACAAGCGGTCACCGCCTGCATATTCCAGCGCGATGCACTCATGCGGCGCGCCCGCCGCCGTGATCGTCTCAAGCCCCTTGTAGCGCCCCACGCCATGCTCGATATGCACGATCAGATCGCCGGGGCTGAGTGTCTGGGCCTCGGTCAGATAGTTCTCGGCCCTGCGCTTGCGCTTGGTCGTGCGGATCAGCCGGTCGCCCAGGATGTCCTGCTCGGAAATCACCGTCAGATCAGCGGTCTCGAACCCGTGTTCCAGCGGCCAAAGCGCGAGCGACAGACCGCCCTTGCCGATGTCATCGCTGTACCTGTCAAGATCGCTCGCATCAGTAATGCCTGCATCCTCAAGCAGCGTGTGCATCCGCGTGCGTGCACCATCCGAATAGGAGGCAAGGATGACTTGGCTCGCCTTTCGTCGCGCGGCGATATGGTCGGCCAGCGCACCGAACAGACTGACACTTTCCTGCTGTCGCTCCGGCGCGAAGTCCCGCCCGATCCGGCCGCCCGCGTCGATGACGCCGGGCCCGGACGGCTGCGGCAGGGGCGAGAGTTGTCGGACAGGACGGTTGGCCAGAGCCGCCTCCCAGGCTCTGTCATCGAGATAGAGCACGTCCGGCGGAACGGGTTTGTAGACGCTGTCGAGCTTGGCGCGATCCTTCAAGGCCTCCACCCGCGTCTCATACTGATCGGCAATCGAGCTCCAGCGTGCGGTTCGAACCGCATCGGTCTGGTCGTCAAGCATAACGGGCGCGCCGGGCAGATAGTCGAAGAGTGTCTCCATCTGCTCATGGAAGAAAGGCACCCAGTGCTCCATCCCCTGATGCTTGCGCCCTGCACTGACAGCCTCATAGAGCGGGTCGTCCGTACCGGCCGCGCCGAAAGTCGTTCTGTAGGTCTGCCGAAACCGCTGGATCGAGGCCTCATCCATGAACAGTTCCGAGACCGGAGCAAGCTCAACGCGGGTTACCGTCTCGACGGTCCTTTGGGTTTCGGGATCAAAGCGCCGGACGCCGTCCAGAACGTCACCGAAGAGATCAAGACGCACCGGACCACCGGTTCCCGGTGGATAGATATCGATCAACCCGCCGCGGATCGCGTAATCCCCCGGCTCCATGACCGTGGGCGACTGCGCAAAGCCCATGCGCGCGAGATATGACTTCAGCGCATCCACATCGATCTGTTTGCCCACCTCGGCGGTGAAGCTTGCCTCGGCAACCAGTGCACGGGTCGGAACCCTTTGCGTGGCCGCATTGAGTGTCGTCAGAATGGACATGGGACGATCTAGACCGTCTGCAAGGGCCGCCAGCGTCGACATACGCGAGGCACTGATATGAGCCGCCGGAGAAATCCGGTCATAAGGGACACAGTCCCATGCCGGAAAGATCAGAACCGGAAGATCGGGCGCGAAAAAGCCAAGGGCCGCCTGCATCGCAGCGAGCCGCTTGTCGTCGCGCGCAACATGCAGCACAGGGGCATTGGCCTTGCGGATCAACGCCGCCAGAAGCGAGCCGTCAAACCCCTCCGGCGCGCCGCCGGTGCGCAGCATTCCGTTTGAAATTTCAGAACCAGTCATGGGCAGGCAGGTACTCCAGCCGCAGCGCACTCACAAGGGTCGTCCCTAAAATCTCGTGATGCTGGAGATGTATTCCACAATCGGCATGGCGGCTGCGAAGGCGATCGCGAAAAGTCCGGTCACCTGCGTCCAGAACCGGCGGCGCCGGATCACCTTCCGCAGCGCGACTTCCCCGGGCATGTCCGCCTGCAGCAGAAAGGCCAGCCTCACGCTGAAAGCGGCCACGATGATATGCGGGACAAGCAGGATGAAAAGGGCACGCGCAAACTCCAGCCCGACATAGAACCCGAACGATCCGATGGCGGCGATCACGAAGGCCGTCAGCCCGGTGATGAACACGCCGGCCTGCTGGAAAAGGCTGACGATCCGGAACACATTGGCGCGGATCAGGCTGTCGCAATGCCGCGCCCATTCACCGCCCTTTCGATCGGCCTGAATGATCATGTCAAACGGCACGCCGAGCACGAAATGACTGCTGATGGACCATGAGATTACAAGAACGACCCAGAACCAGATGCTCCAGAAGCTCTTGAAATCCATGAGCGAAAATAGAGAGAAGGACAAGTGAACAAACTTCCTGCCAAGGCTGCGCTAGACCATACGTCTTTTCCAAGCAGTTTCAACAGGCTGAGAAAATTTTGGTTGAGCCGCTGTGGTGCATGTGCAAAGCCTTCTGAACCCAGTCTCGTCAAGCCAGGATGACATCCATGCCACCGGTCACCGCCCCTTTTCCGCTCTCCCGCCCCAGACGCCTGCGCAGAACGGATTGGATGCGCCGCCTGGTGGCCGAGAACGCCCTCTCCGTCGATGATCTGATCTGGCCGATCTTCGCTTGCGATGGCGAGGGCGTGACCGAACCCGTGGCCTCCATGCCCGGCGTAAATCGGCTCAGCATCGACAATGCGGTCGGTGCCGCCGAGATGGCCGCAAATCTCGGCATTCCCTGCATTGCGCTTTTTCCCTATACGGATGCATCCGTGAAGACGCCCGGGGCCGAGGAAGCCTGGAACCCCGAAAATCTTGTGAATCGCGCGACCCGAGCGATCAAGGCGGCGGTGCCGGACATCGGCGTCATGCTTGATGTGGCGCTCGATCCCTATAACTCGGATGGCCATGACGGCCTGGTGCGCGACGGCGTGGTGCTGAACGATGAAAGCCTGATGGCGCTGGAACGACAGGCCCTCGCCCATGCCGAAGCCGGCGCCGATATTCTGGGGCCCTCCGACATGATGGATGGCCGCATCCGCATCATCCGTCAGGCGCTGGAGGCGCATGAATTCCCCGATGTCACGATCCTCTCCTATGCTGCCAAATATGCGTCGGCGTTCTACGGCCCGTTCCGTGATGCGGTAGGGGCGTCCGGCGCGCTCAAGGGGGACAAGAAGACCTATCAGATGGACGCCGCCAACGGAGACGAGGCGCTCCGCGAGGTCGCCACCGATCTGGAAGAAGGCGCTGACATGGTGATGGTCAAGCCGGGCATGGCCTATCTGGACATATGTCACCGGGTGAAATCCGGATTTGGCGTGCCGACCTACGCCTATCAGGTCTCGGGTGAATATACGATGCTGGCAAGCACGGCGGATCAAGGCTGGCTCGACCGCGAGCAGGTGGTGATGGAAAGCCTCATGGCCTTCAAGCGCGCCGGGTGTGACGGTATTCTGACCTACTTCGCCGTGGAAGCGGCCCGCACGTTGCTCGATCTCGGCTGACGCTCCCGCCCGTCATACCCGATCGCTGACGCGATCAGGTCTTCCCGTTGGGCCGGGCCCCATGCCGTTCCGGCATGGGGCCCGGCCCAACTGTTGTCGAAATCCGGCAGGATTGCGGAACAGGCGGGAGCGCGCACCTCACACCTCGGGCTCGGTGCCGCCGTAACGCAGCCAATAGTCTCGCACAAACGGCACGGCTCCCCGGCCCCATCTGAGCGGTTTGCCCCAGACCTGACCGCGATCCGGCACCACATCGATCGGGCGCGGTTCTCCGTGAAACGCAAGCACCGAGACACCGGGCCAGGGGGCCTTTGGCTTGATGAAGCGGTTGAGAACGGGCGGCGCCAGAAGATGCCGTTTGAAGCTGATGATGGTGGGATGCTTCCAGAACCGCATGTCGCGGGCATAGGCGGTCACGAAGCGCTGCTCGTTGCGGAACTCCCGCGCCGCGTCTTCGGGGTCCTTGGCGTAGGCGTCATACATGTAGCTCATCTCGCCCAGCGTGAACGCGAAGATCGAGGTCTGGCCATTGACCTGCCACTTGCGGAAATAGTCGGCAAATCTCCGCCATTCCCGGATCACCACGATCTCGCCTTTCTCGCGGAACATCGGCTCCAGATCGCCGCAGATCACCGAGTCGAGATCGACAAAAAGGCAACGCCCCTTGAGACCATAAAGATCAGGCTTGTATATCGTCAGCTTGGGCCAGCCGCCCGGGCGCGTAAAGGCATGTTCCATAAGAGGATCGGGCAGAGGAAAGCACTCCACACCGGGGTCTATCCCGGTCGTATCATCGGTCAGGCAGACGAAGCGATGCGGCACCTTGAGATTGTCACGCACCGCCCGGTAGAGCACGTTGACATAGTCGGGCCCGTAGAGCGTGCCCCATTTCATGCACAGCACGACATAGTCCGACATGGCCATCGCCTCCCTCTTTGTCTTCCCGCCTAGCATCTCCGCGGTGTCTTGCCAACAAGTGGTGACAGTCCTGACGCCACATGCTACATCTTGGGGAATGATCGGCAAAAAGACCGACACCGAGGCATGTTTTACCGCAAGAGGAGCTGTCCATGAGCAACTGGACCCGCCGCACATTTTTGACCGCAACCGCCACAACCGTCGGCCTGAGCGCCTGCGCCCGCCGCCCGGCCAAAACCGGAGCCAGCATTGACGCGGATGTCGCCGCCAGCCGGCAACTTCTGTTCAACACCATCCCCGGCACCGAGAGCCTCGCCTCGCGGGCCGCAGGTGTGCTGATCATACCGCGCATCACCGAAGGCGGCTTCATCATCAGCGGAGCCTATGGTGAGGGCTCACTGATGGTTGGCGAGGCGACGGTGGACTACATGTCGTTCTCGGCAGCCGCCCTTGGTTTCCAGATCGGCGCGCAACGCTACGCACAGGCCCTTTTCTTCATGACGCCGCAGGTGCTGCGCGATTTCCGTGTGACCGATGGCTGGGAACTGGGTGTAGATGCAGAATTTGCCGTGCTCGACAACGCCGCAGGGGCAGTCGGCGCCTCAACCAACACGATCACCAAGCCGGTCTATGCCATCATCTACGGCCAGCGCGGACTGATTGCCGGTGCCAGCTTTGAAGGCGCAAAATACAGCCGGCTGATCCGGTAGGCGGGCTGATCCAGGTGGGATCGTGCCTACCTGTAAGCAAGATCTTCAATGGGCGCATCGATAAGCGAGGGGCAGAGTTTTGGCTCCTCGCGTTCCTCGCTCAGAGCCCTTAGGGCATTCTGATAAAACTCGTTGCGAGGCTGGCACTCCCAAGTCTGGCTGCGCGTACTTTCACAAACCGCTTCCAGAATGCGGGCGGCCTGAACGAAGCCACAGTTCGCCTGCCCTTCCACCTTGGCAAGTTCGACCGGTCGGTCATGAAAGCTGCTCAACCCCTTATCAGCCGCATGATCATAGAGTTTCTTTATGCCTTCGGCGTTGATGTAGTTTTTAAGAACGTAATGCAGACCATAGTTTGAAAGCCAGGCGGCATTCTCGAAGTACCCTGCTCGTTTCAGGATATCAGCGGTTGTATGGGAAGGATGATAGGACGCGAGAGTCGACCATATCTCGGGGTCCCATTGGCCGTACATCTGGGCCTGTTCAAGCCTCGCATATATTTCTCGATATTCCTGAGAGTTGTCTTCACGCCTTATCGCATCAAGGCACGGTCTTTCCAGGCTCAGGATCAGGTCGGGCTCAAGCGGGCTCCACGCATAACTTTTTCTCACCCGTTCGGCCTGCTTGGCATCTTCCTCATCCAGAATATCGATCAGGCGGTTTATCTTCTTTTGATCATCAGACACTCTTCCCAGTCCGCCGCCCATTGTCATCGATGAAAACTCGTTGGGAACAAAGACGCCACGAATGTTTGTCAGATAGCGGCTGTCAAACTCACCATTGGCCTCATAAAGCGCAAGCACCCGGTCAATATCGGGATCATGAAAGATAATGTGTTCCAACCGCTCGGACGGGTATCGCGTAAGAGGCTGACTATCGAATTGCTTGAGTACCCAGATGTCGTTCTCGATGTCCCGTCCATAATACCGTTCAAAGAAAACCGCATCCATCCAACATTCGTCAAAATCGAGATTGTCGTCCTCCCGAAGTTTGTCGCCATAGGTTTCGCAGAGTTCAAACATGCGACCGATGGAGCCACCCCAGCGGGGCGAACTTCCGGAGACCGCCGTAAAAAGCCCACGACGGCTCGGTGCGTGGATCATAACTTGTCTGATCACCTCGGCCTCGCTCATGGGCAACCGGGTCAGTCGCGACAGAGCCAAAACAAGATCGGCAGCCGGTATCATTTCCTTCCGCTTCTCCCAGACCGGAAAAGCAAGGCGCGCAGCTTCCGTTATGTGAGTATCAAAGAGCTTTCGCGCCTCATCTGAGGTGAGACGATACTCACTCGTGCCTCGATATATCCACGCCAGCTGATACTGGTTCCATCCTTTGGCAAGGGCAGCGTGATGCGACAACGGTTGCTCATCGGCCCAGTCCTCAACAAATTCAACGACCTTCGAGTGTGTGGTCATGAAGAGAGCGTAGAACTCGCGCTGGTGCTTGTAGTTTTGCGCACCACGTTCAACGTCGGCCTCAAGTTCAACAAGAAATGCCTCTACCTCCTCATGATCACCATTCAGGAGAAGTTCGGCAAACGCGTCCTTGGTCATGGCCGCAGCAGAAGCTGCAGACAGCACAAAGGCGAGAAGGACGCTTGTAAGTATCTGTTTCATATCAAAACCGGTAGCGATTGATGAGGTGGTCGAACAATACCTGATCTTTTACCGGAAGGCATCAGGAGTATCCCATCCATCTGCATCTCGTGATTCCGAAAGTCGCGCCAACGCCGCAGTTTAAAGGTCATCGGCGGGCGCGAAGCCGCCTGGCCTGGCGCCCGCCTTGCCATGCCCCCGACTGATGCGTTCTATATCCTGACCTCGAACGCGCCATCGTCGCCGGACAGGAGGCCTCGGCCTTCGGGCAGCTCGTCCCGCTTCTCGATGAGACTCGGATCAATGGGGGGACCTGAGCAGGCAGCGATGATCAGCATGCCCAGGGCAATGACAACCGCGCGCATCAGAACTTGATCCGCGCGCCGGTCAGGACCGCCGAGATGTCTTCGAACTCGGCGCCAGGCTGCTCATATTCGTAGTTGCGAACACCCAGATAGAGATCCGTTCCGACACGATCGATGCTCTGCACGGCAAAAAGACCGTAGGACGTCGCCTCATCCCCCAGCACGCCGGTATCCTCATTCAACGAGTAATCCACCGCGAACGCCGTCTTCCCGAGCGATGTCAGGCCATTGGTCTGATAGCCCAGCTTGACGTAACCAAAGGTCGGGTCGCGGGTGTCCGTCGTGTCGGACAGATCGGTCTGCGCGGCTGCAAGCGTCAGGCTGACGCCGGAATTCACATGCAGCAGCGACAGGGAGCCGTTGGTGGTCTCGTTGCTTTCGTCATCGGACGAGAATGCGATGGCAGACGCCACCGCCACGCCGCCGAACTCATTGGCATAGCGAAGTGCGACGTCATACTGATCATCCGATGCAGCCGATGCGGAGAGCGAAAAGCCCGCGAAGCCCGGCGTGTCATACCGGATGCGGTCCCGGCGACTCAGCCCGTCAAAGTTGGCGAAAACGCTGCCGACATTCACATCGGACAACACACCATCGGTTCCGCGGAAAAGAATGCCTCCCGCCAGATCCGCCACCCCGGAATAGCCGACGACGGCTGTGCCAGAGAGATCTTCTTCGGACGTGCCATCGGACGCGGTGCTGCCCTGCCCCAGTGTCAGACGCCCCCACGCCTGATTGTCGAGATAGACCTCAAGCTTGCGCTCGGTGAAACTGTCGCCGCCGGATGTCTCGTCGAGCTGGTTGACCGATGCCGTTGAATTGGACTCGATCTGCACCTCGATATTGACGCCGACCGTTGTCCGGTCGTTCAGATCCCCTTCGCCGGTAAATCTCAGCCGGGTCGAGCTGTTATCATTGTCGACAAAGAACGTGTCGGTCTGCTCGCCATCATCGGTGAAGAGCACGCCGCGGTTCACCTGACCAGACAGCTGCAAGCGGATGCCGGTGTCACCGCTCGCGACAACACCGGATTGATCCTGCCCGTAAGCCGGGACCGAAAGGACCCCGATTGTGGCTGTGGAAAGTAAGAGAAATGTCCTCATGTCTGCACACCTTTTCTGAAGAGATGTGGTTGGGAGAGACATGCTGGCACAGGTTTTGGGCCGCGGCTGTAGTCACACAGCAACCACGGAAATGTGGATGCCAACCGCTTGAAAAGGGCCGCCTATCTTGTTGAAAAAAATGCGAAAGAGCGCGAAAGTCAATCCGTTGGAACATTGCCGTTCCCGAGTCGTGTCAGGCTTCGGGGATACATCACGAAAGCGGCCCGGTAAGGATCACCTTACTGATGGGCATCCAACTGGAATCCCGCCACTATCACCGCTTCACCGAGGATTTATTCGCCCGGTGGACACCTTTCTGGTAAGAACCCGCATCTCGAAGGCCCAAGCCGTGGTCCCGGGGTGATTTTCAAAAACTGTCGGAAGAGTTTCGCAAGGAAGCGATGATCTTGGGTTGCCGACTGACAGTTGGGGTAACCAGACCGGCGATGCATCGGCTTCCTTGCAAAAACAGTTATAGCAACAAGGGATTTAGCTGCGTTGAATGCTCCGTTAATCCGCAGTTAATCTACCCTGAGGGTGAGTGTCGCGGCGGCAAGGCGACACTCACCCGAAGCCCGCCAAGTCGAGGCGCACGGTCGAGCGACAGTTTACCCTCGTAGATATCGACGAGGTCCCGGACAATTGACAAGCCCAGCCCACTGCCGGGCATGGCGGTGTCGAGCCGCCCGCCGGCGCGCAGCGCCTCCGCTCTCATCTCGTCGGGAATGCCGGGACCATCATCGCTCACCTCGATGACACAGAACCCGTCACGGGCCTCGACGCCCACCTCGACCTTGCTCCGGCACCATTTGAGCGCGTTTTCCAGAACGTTGCCGAGGATCTCCTCAAGATCCTGGCGGTCTACAAATACGTAGTGCAATGCTTCGACATGGGTCTCGATGGTTTTTCCATCGCTGGACGGCAGGGTCGAAATCGCCCGGACAAGTCGGACAACCGCATCGCGGATCGACACCGGCTTGACAGCCGGGCCCGCTGCATTGGCCGCCCTGAGCCGCGCCAGCGAACGGGAGACCTGCGCATCAATCCGGTTCAGTGCGTCAGCCGAGATCGTCGTGTCAAAGCCCTTCCCCTCCAGTTCGACGAGCGTGTTGCGCAGGATTGCGGACGGGGTTTTCAGGGCATGCGCGAGGTCGGCAGACTGACGCCGGGCGCTGTCCATGATATTTGCATTCTTGGCCAGAACCGCGTTCAGATCAGAGACCAGCGGCGAGACCTCCTCGGGATACTCGTCGGGGTCCATCTCCTGCCCCTGCTCCCAGCGATGCGCCACGTCATCACGCAGCTTGTTGAGCGGGCGCAGGGCAAGCGACATCTGCACAGCCGCGCCCGAGAGCATCAGCAAGCCGATACCGGCAAAGACCAGCGTCATGTTGCGTCGCAGGCCCGCGCGTTGCTCAGCCAGCGTGTTGAGCGATTCGGCCGTCAGCACGCTCCAGACCGAACCGTCATCGAGCATCAACGACTGACGGGTCCCCCTGACCATACCATTGGGACCCTCCCCTTCCCAAATCTCGGTCGAGGGTCCGAGCTCGGTCGGTTTTGGAAAGAGCGTGTCGAAGAGAGATCTGGACACGACGGCCGCGTCCTGCTCGGAGACCACCTGCCAGTAACGCCCGGAGTAGGGTTTGTCATAGCGCGGATCGGTGAGGGCGAAGCGCATCTGATCCTCATTGCCGCCCGTGTTGCTCAACGCCACGGCGACCTGCAGGTGCCGATCAAGCAGCGCCTGATCGAACTGGGTCTGAATGACCCTGTCCATGATGTAGAACAGCCCGGCTGCACCAAACAAAATCGTGGCGCTCGTCCAGATCAGACTTCCGACGATCACACGCCGCCGCAGTGATACCATTACAAATCCAGTATATACCCCCGCCCACGCTCGGTACGGATCAGATCCAGGCCGATCTTCTTGCGCAGACGTGTCACAAATACGGCAATTGTATTGGAATCTCTGTCGTTGTCATAGCTGTAGATGTGATCCGACAGTTCCGAGCGCGAAACCGGGCGGCCCGGATTATGGAGCAGGTAGGTCAGGACAGCAAGTTCCTGCGCGGTCAGCTCAATCGGCACGCCCGACACACTTGCCTGCCCGGTTCGGGTGTCAAACGCGAACTCGCCCTTCTCGATCCGGGGGTTGGCCTGACCGGTATTGCGGCGGATAAGGGCGCGGATGCGGGCCGAGACCTCTGCCATGTGGAAGGGCTTCGTGATGTAGTCATCGGCGCCCGCATCCAGACCGTCCACACGCTCGGACCAGCCATCACGTGCCGTCAGGATGAGGACCGGGGTCTTGATGCCATCACTGCGCCACTGCTTGAGAACAGACAGCCCGTCGCGACCGGGCAGTCCGAGATCGAGGATGATCACATCATAGGGCTCACTCGCGCCTAAGAAGGCACCTTCAATGCCGTCATTGGCGACATCGACCACACGCCCTTCGGCGGTCAGCATCCGAACGAGTTGGTCGCACAGGACAGGTTCATCTTCGACAAGGAGTATGCGCATCAGGCCCGGTCTTTGATCAGGGTGCCCTGCATCCGAACGGTCGCACGGGCCGCCGTCAAGCCGCTATCCACGTCCATTTCCTTTGCCCTTGCCACCATTGCCTTTTCCGTTCCCGTTGCCGCCGCCGTTCCCGTTGCCACCACCGTTCCCGTTGCCACCGCCGTTCCCGTTGCCACCACCGTTCCCGTTGCCACCGCCGTTTCCGTTGCCGCCGCCGTTCCCGTTGCCACCACCGTTTCCGTTACCACCGCCGTTTCCGTTGCCACCGCCGTTCCCGTTGCCACCGCCGTTTCCGTTGCCACCGCCGTTTCCGTTACCGCCACCGTTTCCGTTGCCACCGCCGTTCCCGTTACCACCGCCGTTACCGCCACCGTTTCCGTTGCCACCGCCGTTCCCGTTGCCGCCGCCGTTCCCGTTACCGCCCGCGTTTCCGTTGCCGCCGCCGTTCCCGTTACCGCCCGCGTTTCCGTTGCCACCGCCGTTCCCGTTGCCGCCAGCGTTTCCGTTACCGTTGTTTCCATTGGTATTGTCATAGCCGGGAGCAAAGCCGCCGCCCTGTCTGCTGGTGGTCTTTCGTGCTGTGCTACGGACAAGGGCAGCACTTGGCGACGAGTTGGGGAGCAGGCGCCCGGTGTTTGCATCGACCACCGCACTGGCCAGTCTTCCACTCGGTTGCATGATCAGAACACGATAGTAGATGCGGTCGGATCTGAAGGACCGGATATCGACCACATCCCCACGCAACCCGCCGCCGATCTTGCTGAGCAGACTGTTGAAACTCACAGCCTCTCCTGCCGCGACGGAATTGCGGACTTCGCTTTGTGACATCTCGCGAATGTCCTGGGCCCCCGCCGCAAATGCGAGCAGGTTCACCGAAGCGATCATACAGAAGAAGGTCCGTCTCATGGCTTGGGAAATAGCAAATTCAAGATGAACCGACTGTGAACGGCCTCGCTTCATAAAGATGAACAGGAGATGAACGAGTCGTTTCGTCTGAGTTCAGCTAGAGTGTGATCTATATCTTAAACACGGGCATTTGTTGTGTTTCGACGAAGGCTCGCGAGACTATTGGTATCGGGTATATGAGTTAGAAGGCTGACCGGGGATAACGAGTGCTGCTGCACTGTACACGATTTGGTAAGTGTGTCTGTCATCATTGTTGCTGCTGCAACGCCCGATACCGTTTTTGCCTTATGCAGAAGCTGAGGTCGTGAGTTCAGGGTTCAACCCGACCGTTCGGTAATCGGTGGAGGATAGTAAATGGGTATGGAAACGCTTGTTGGCGTTCTTACGGTCTTGAGTGTGGCGATCCTGTTGGGAAGCGAGCTTCTCGCAGGCATGGTATCCGGGCTTTAGGAATACGATCTGAACCCAGCGGGGGCTATAGAGTTCAGGATCGTATTGACGACATCGCATAGACGGTCAGACCATCAACTGCGGTGAAGCATGACCAACTGTTATTGTGTCGTCCCAATGGAAGGGCTGTCTTACGAGCAGCCCAACCTGCGGGGCGCACTCACTTATAAATAAATCCAAGTATTCAAATAATAGCCACCTCCATTGGGATCTCCTGAGAGGCTGATGTTCAAGTAATATTGTTTGAAAAAACACTCCTCAAATTCACTCCCTGTTCATTTCATCTCAATACCGTCCGCGCAGCATTCACATGCCAGACCCACGTTCGAAGTATATTTGAGCGTCTTATTATAAGCGGAGATATGAATGAACAGCCTGACATTCACGCTGACCGGTGAGGTCAATGTACAGATCACCATTACGGAACAGACAGATGGCGGCCTGAAGTTTGACCTTCTGGTCCTCGACGACACTGGCGCAATCGGCGACCTGACGGGGCTCTTCTTTGATGTTGCCGATGACAGCCTCGTGGACGGTCTTTCGGTTGAAGGGGATCAGATCACGGATGAGGCCTTCAAGAGCAACTCCATCACCAAGGTGTCCGGCGGCACCAACGTCAATGGCGAGATCGTGAACACCTATGGAAAATTTGACGGCGGCATCAAGCTTGGAAGCGACGGCATCGGAACCGATGACATCCGGGAGACAAGCTTCGTCCTCAGCCATGACAGCGCCGACCTGTCGCTCGCCGATATTGCCCTTCAGGATTTTGCCGCTCGACTGACATCTGTCGGGGAAGAAGGCGGGTCGAGAGAGGATTCGCTCAAACTTGGCGGTACGTCCCCCGAAGTTCCGCCCGAAGGACCCGTCAATGAGGCAATCGACGATGTCCTGACTGTCCTGTCTTCCGAAACCGCCGGGGATTTCGATTTTCTCGACAGCGGCGCCAGCAGCATCCTGGAAAATGATCTGAGCGACGGGGCCGCCTATGGAGGGGACGTCATTGCTATCAACGGGGATGAAACAGCCGTCGAGACGATCGTGGCCGGTTCCGCCGGCGGGCTGATGTTTGTCTACGCCGACGGCTCGGTCGACTTCGACGCCAATGGTCAGTTCGACTACCTTTTTGAGGGAGAAGTGGCCCAGACCGAGTTCACCTACGCGATTGAAGGCGACGCAGAGGCCACCATCACAGTCAATGTCATCGGTGAGGAAGACGACACAGGCGTCATCCTGTAGAAGCCATGAACAAGGCGCTCTCCGCAACCCACTGCTTGCGGAGCGTGCAGGTCAACCCGCGACCCTGCTGACAAATCGTTCCTGAACGCGTGCGAGTATCTGGTCGCGTGCCTGACGGTAGGCCGCCAGCTTCTCGTCCCGGTCCTCCCCCAGCCCCGTAGGATCGAAGATCGGCCAGTATTCGACCTCAAGGGCATGATAACGCGTGTATTCCTGCGCCTTTCGCAGACTGGCGGGACTCAGGGCGACAATCAGATCATAGGCGTCGATCTCGTCGCCCCACTCCTCCATCTCCTCAAACGAGCGGGAGCGATGGCGGCTGAGTGTCACGCCGATCTCCGCGCAGACCGCAATCGAGAAACCGTCGATCTCCTGCTCGTGACGGACACCGGCTGACTGCACATAGACCCGCTGGCCCACGAGTTTCTTGAGGATACCTTCCGCCATGGGCGAGCGCACAGCGTTGTAATCGCAGCAGAAGAGGACCGATGTAGGCATCGTGTCCGCCAAGACCCGTCAGCCCTTGAAATGCAAGACGCAGATGAGCGTAAACAGGCGTCGGGCGGTGTCGTGATCGGTCGTGATCTTGTCTTCGAGCCGTTCCAGCAGGATACGGCTGCCCTCGTCGTGGATCCCCCGGCGCCCCATATCTATCGCCTCGATCTGCGCTGGCGGCAGACGTTTGACCGCATCGAAATAGCTTTCGCATATCTGGAAGTAGTCCTTGATCACCTGCCGGAACGGCGAGAGTGACAGGTGAAATTGGGCCGCCGGGTCGCCGCTTTCGGTCTTCAGGTCAAACACCAGGCGCCGGTCGCGGATCGACAAATCGAGCGCATAGGGCCCTTCCGGCGCTTCCGTCTGCGGCAGCGCCAGCATGTTGTCTTCAAGCAGATCGAAAATCGCAACGCGGCGTTCCTGCTCGACCTCGGGCGTCGGCGCTGGCAGGCCGCTGTCATCAAGTTCTATGGCGATAAGACGGTTGGTCTCACTCATCTTGGGTCTCGTTCAGTTGATCCAAACGGGCACGCACCGAGAGGCCGTGCGCCTCAAGGCTTTCTGATCTCGCCAGCGTCTCTGCGGCCGGACCGATCGCCGCCAGCGCCGATGGGGTCATCCGTGCCAGCGTCGTGCGTTTCATGAAGTCCAGAACGCCCAGGCCGGAAGAAAACCGTGCTGAGCGCGCCGTCGGCAACACATGGTTCGGCCCACCAACATAGTCGCCGATGGCCTCGGGCGTCCAGGCCCCCAGAAAGATCGCACCCGCATGGCGGATTTTAAGGCTGAGCGCATCCGTATCGGCCACGCACAGTTCCAGATGTTCCGGCGCGATACGGTTCGAGAGGTCTGCGGCCTCGGTCAGCGAGGCCACGGTGATCACAGCCCCGAAATCCCGCCAGCTTGGACCCGCGATATCGCGCCGCTCCAGCGTCTCAAGCCGGGCCTCAACCGCGCGGGTCACGGCCTGCCCGAATGCGGCATCATCGGTGATCAGGATCGACTGGGCGTTTTCGTCATGCTCGGCCTGCGACAGCAGATCTACCGCGATCCAGTCCGGGTTGTTGTCACCATCGGCAATCACCAGGATTTCCGATGGCCCGGCAATCATGTCGATGCCAACATGCCCGAAGACCCGCCGTTTGGCCGCCGCCACAAAGGCATTGCCTGGGCCGGTGATCTTGTCCACGAGCGCGATCGTGTCGGTCCCGTATGCCATTGCGGCAATCGCCTGCGCGCCGCCAATCCGGTAGATCGTCTCGACGCCTGAAAGTCGGGCAGCCAACAGCACCAGTGGGTTGACGATGCCATCGGGCGTAGGCGCGCAGATGGCCAGCCGCTCGACCCCCGCGACACTCGCCGGGATCGCATTCATCAGAACCGAGGACGGATAAGAGGCCAGACCGCCCGGCACATAAAGCCCGGCGGCTTCAACCGCACTCCATCGCCAGCCCAGCTCCGCGCCGGTTTCATCGGTCCAGGTCGCATCTTCGGGCAATTGCCGTTCGTGATAGGATCGGATGCGATCTGCCGCCAGTTCCAGAGCCTCCCTCTCGGCCTTGGGAACATCGGCGACCGCCCTGTCAATTTCCGCGGTCGAAAAAGCCAGTGTCTCAGGTGTCAGCGAGAGATGATCGAAACGCTCGGTCAACTCGATGACCGCCGCGTCCCCCCGCGCCCGCACGTCAGCGATGATCGCAGCAACCACATCATCGACATCCGTATCCGCTTCGCGCTTCATTCCGAGAAGCGCTGTGAAGTCGGCCTCGAAGTTCGGAGCTGTGCTGTTGAGGAAAACCGGCATCGCTCAGCTCAGATCATGAGTCGGAGCCTTGCCCGACGGCGCCTTGTAGGGGCGCGACACATCCGTCAGGGTCACGTCGATGCATTCCACATCCAGCGCAATCGCCCCATCCCCGGCCAGCATGAGTGTCAGGGTCCCTGCCCCGTCTTCACCGGCCTCGAACTCCAGCGCCAGAAGCGAGACGATCAGATCCTTGTCTGACGGATCGACACCGTTGCTGCGCACCTTCAGCACACCGTCCACGCCCAGTACCGACTGTACCCGTTCAAAGGGGCGGTTCTGCGCCTTTGCCGCGTCGTGATCTTCCCAGCGAAACCGGTTGATCAAAAGGGCGAACCGCCGGTGCTTGGCGAGCCACGACATCTCCGACGTTGGCGCGACGGCATCCTGAATCAGCGTCGAGATCACCGGCAGATCGTCAGGCGTCTCGGCCCGCAGCCGGATCGGAACCTCCGCTCCATCTTGAAAGCGCGCATCGGTCATGCGCCCGCAACCCGCGCAATTTTCGCCCCGCAGGCGCCGAGCTTTTCCTCAACGCGCTCATAACCCCGGTCAAGATGGTAGACCCGGGAAACGGTCGTCTCCCCTTCTGCCGCCAGCCCTGCCAGGATGAGCGAAACAGAGGCCCTGAGATCGGTCGCCATAACAGGCGCGCCCTTGAGCGTCTCGACACCCGTCACGGTCGCTGTGCCGCCCTGCACGTCGATCTGCGCGCCCATGCGCATCAGTTCAGGTGCATGCATGAAGCGGTTCTCGAAAATCGTCTCCTCCAGCACGCTTGTGCCGTCGGCCAAAGTCAAAAGCGCCATCATCTGCGCCTGCAGATCGGTCGGAAAGCCGGGATGCGGCTCGGTCTTCACATTGGTGGGCTTCAGCCGCCCGTTCATGCGAGAGACCTTGAGGCCGCGCTCAGTCTCCTCAATGTCGATACCGGCCGCCTCCAGTTTCTCACAGAAGGCCGCAACCAGCGAGCGTTTGCCGCCGATCAGCTCGACCTCACCACCGGTGATCGCGGGCGCCAGCATATAGGTGCCAAGCTCGATCCTGTCCGTGACAACCGGGTGGGTCGCACCGTGCAGCCGGTCCACGCCCTGAACCGTGATGGTTCCGGTCCCGTCACCATCGATCTGCGCCCCCATGGAGCGCAGGCAGGTCGCAAGATCGACAATCTCGGGCTCGCGTGCTGCGTTCCTGATCTCGGTCGTCCCCCTGGCGAGCGTTGCGGCCATCAGCGCGTTCTCCGTAGCCCCGACCGAGATCAGCGGGAAGTCGATGACGCCCCCTTTGAGACCTCCGGTCGCCTTGGCGTGAACATAGCCCTCCCGCAGATCAAGCTCGGCCCCCAGCGCCTCTAGGGCCTTGAGGTGGAGATCGACAGGTCGCGCGCCAATCGCACACCCCCCCGGCAGGGAGACCACCGCATGTCCGTCGCGCGCCAGCATCGGTCCCAGAACCAGAATGGACGCGCGCATCTTGCGCACAATGTCATAGTCAGCGGTGTGGTTGGAAATCGCCTCGGTTCCGATGGCCAGCACCCGTCCGTCCTGAAGCGACGCCACCTCGCAGCCCAGCGATTCCAGAAGCTGCGTCATAGTCCGAATGTCCGACAGTCGCGGCGCATTTGTCAGCGTCAGCGGCTCGTCTGAGAGCAGCGCTGCCGGCATCAGCGTCAGACAGGCATTCTTGGCCCCCGAGATTGATATCTCCCCATGCAGTGGCCGTCCGCCGGTTACCAGTATACTGTCCATGCCCGCCTCTTATGTTTGCTCGTCAGACCCGGTTTTCCGGGCCCGGCCTTGTGCCTTGCGACGGTGCAAGTTCTCGCGCAGGGCTTGCTTGAGGCGCTTTGCCTTCTCTTCGGCCGCCCTGGCCTTCTGAGCCTTGTCCGCTTGCTTTTCCGTCATGGTGAAAGTGCTTTAAGCGACCTTGAGGCTCAGGTCCAGCAGACAGCGCCCGCTTTTGCCAACAAAGCCCCTTGATCTTCGCCACGGTTCAGATAAACACCCCAAATCTGATTGGGCCGCTGTAGCTCAGTGGTAGAGCGCACCCTTGGTAAGGGTGAGGCCGAGAGTTCAATTCTCTCCAGCGGCACCAGATTTTCGTTCTAAAACAACACACAAGATCCATCACCGGCTCGGCTTGATTGCCTCGCCTGAGGAACATTGCAGGTCTTTTCCGTACAAATCCGTACAAATCCCGTACAGGTGTTCTCACTTCGTACCGGCAGATCTGCTTCGTTGCCGCCCTCACCCTTACGGCCTGTGCCGACAACAAGCCCGATGCCGTCGATCTGATTGTCGGTGCCAATCACATTCGCG
>CANLSM010000019.1 GCA_947493745.1 uncultured Paracoccaceae bacterium
TCAGAACCAATCCCAAGATCACCCCCAACCTCCAGTATCGGACGCTTCAAAGCGCCCCGCGCTATCTCTATGTCAGAAAGATATTCCATGTCGCTATCCCAACCCCGCAATCCATTCAGCAGCGGGTTGTTTCTGCCCGCCCTTTGGCCGCAGCCGCTTGATCAGGATCCGCCCGCCCCCGGCCTGCATCACGATGCCATCCGCGGTGGTCTCAACCAGATCACCGGGGGGGCCGTCGCCATCGAGCCTGGCGCAATCATAGACCTGCACCGGCGTGCCTTTGATCTCGGTGGAGGCGCCGGGCGCCGGGTTGGCGGCGCGGATGAGGTTGTAGACCTCTGCAACCGGCTTTGACCAGTCAATCGTCGCGGCTTCCTTGTTGAACCAGCTCTCGTAGGAGCCGTCTTCCAGCCGCTGGTCATGCTTGATGATCACGCCCGCCTTGACCAGATCGAGCCCTTCGATCATCGCATCGACACCCATCGGGAAGAGCTTGTTGAAATAGACATCGCCCAGCGTCTCGTCCGGTCCGATATCGCAGGATTTCTGCAACATGATCGGGCCCTCATCGAGCCCGTCATCGGGCCAGAAAATCGTGAGCCCGGTCCGGGTCTTGCCCATGGCAATCGGCCAGTTGATCGAGGACGGTCCGCGATGCATCGGACAAAGCGACGGGTGATACTGGAAGGTGCCGTATTTTGGTGCGTCCCGCACGGCTTCCGGCACGAAGAGCAGGACATAGGCCATCATGCAGATATCGGCGTTGAAGCTCTGCATCAACTCAAGCGCCTCGGGCGTCTTCCAGGAGGCGGGCTGATGCACCGGCAAACCCTTTTCGCGCGCAAACTCGGCGAGCGCATCCTCGGGTCTGCCTTCCTTGGTCGGCGCACAGCAGACGGCCACGACATCCTCGCCGCGCTCCAGAAGCCGCTCAAGCACGGCTTTGCCGAAGGCCTGCTGGCCATGGACCACTATTCGCATTCTCTTCCTCCCATTTGGCCGGGCCGCAGGTCTCTGCCTGCATCGCCCGTCCGGTTATTCAGCAGCTATTTTGCCCGGCTCACCCACTGCGCCTGACGCCACAACGCGGTCCAGGTCATCGCCTGTGTAACCCAGCACATCACGCAAAATCTCACCGGTATGCTCGCCCAGAAGCGGGGAGCGTTCGACCTCGACCGGGCTGTCGGACAATTTGACCGGGCAGCCGACGCTGACATAGGTGCCGCGTTCGGGATGCTCGACATCGACGATGGTGCCGGTCTCGCGCAGCCCCTGATCATCCATGATCTCCTTGGTGGACAGGATCGGCCCGACCGGGATGTCATGCGGGTTGCAGATTTCCATCACCTCGAACTTGGTCTTGGTCATGGTCCATTGCTCGATCCGGTCGAAAATCTTGTTCAGCTTGTCGAGCCGCTCTTTCGGCTTCGCGAAGCCTTCCTTGGTTTTCCATTCCGGCTCACCGATCACGTCGCAGATTTTCTCCCACACGGCCGCTTGGGTAATGAAATAGGTGTAGGCGTTGGGATCGGTCTCCCAGCCCTTGCATTTCAGAATGCGACCGGGCTGGCCGCCGCCGCTGTCATTTCCCGCGCGCGGGGTGGCATCGCCAAAGGGAACGCCTTCGCCAAACTGGGAATATTCCTCCAAAGGCCCTGCCGCCAGCCGCTGCTGATCGCGCAGTTTCACCCGGCAGAGATTGATCACGCCGTCCTGCATCGGTGCCAGAACCTTCTGCCCGCGCCCTGATCTCTCGCGCTGATAGAGCGCGGTCACAATGCCGAGTGCGAGATGCAGGCCGGTGCCGCTGTCACCGATCTGGGCACCGGTCACAACCGGCGGGCCGTCGCGGAACCCGGTGGTGGAGGCTGCCCCACCCGCGCATTGCGCGACGTTCTCATAGACCTTGCAATCCTCGTACTTGCCGGGCCCGAAGCCCTTGACGGAGGCCATGATGAGCCGTGGGTTTATCTCTTGTATCCGCTCCCACGAAAACCCCATGCGGTCGAGCGCGCCTGGGGCGAAATTCTCCACCAGCACGTCGCATGTCTCGATCAGGCGCGTCAGAACCTCCTTGCCGGTCTCGTTCTTGGAGTTCAGCTCGATGGAGCGCTTGTTGTGGTTGAGCATGGTGAAATAGAGGCTGTCAGCGCCGGGCACATCGACCAGTTGCTTGCGGGTCGCATCGCCGACGCCGGGACGTTCCACCTTGAACACATCGGCCCCGAACCACGCCAGAAGCTGCGTGCAGGTCGGGCCGGATTGCACATGGGTGAAGTCGAGAATTTTGACGCCTTCGAGCGCTTTCATCAGAGGCTTTCCTTATTTCTTGACGACGCTTTGCGGGTTGAGATTGCCGATCCGGCCACTCTCGGTCCCTGCCTGCGGGTCGATAACTGCGTTCACAAGGGTTGGTTTGCCGGAGGCCAGTGCCTCGGTCACGGCACGGCGCAACTCGTCAGGGGAGGTCGCGTTGACGCCGACCCCTCCGAAGGCCTGCATCATCATGTCATAACGGCTGTCTTTGACAAATACGGTGGGTGCCACGTCATCCCCCGCCGGATTGGTGTCCGTGCCGCGATAGATGCCGTTGTTGTTGAAGACCACCACGCAGACCGGGAGATTGTAACGGCAGATCGTCTCGATCTCCATGCCGGAAAAGCCGAAGGCACTGTCGCCCTCCACCGCCAGAACCGGACACCCGGTCTCGATCGCTGCGGCCACCGCAAAGCCCATGCCGATGCCCATCACGCCCCAGGTCCCGACGTCGAGCCGTTTGCGCGGCTTGTGGATGTCGATGATCGAGCGGGCGAAATCGAGCGTATTGGCCCCCTCGTTCACCAGGATCGTGTCGGTTTTCTCGGCCATGATGGTTTTCAGCACGCCGAGTGCGCCGTGATAGTCCATCGGCACGTTGTTATTCTGCAACTTCGGTGCCATGCGGGCGACATTGGTCTCGACTTTGGTGCGGATGGCATTCGTCCAGTCCGAGGGAGGCTTCGCCCAGTTGTCACCCATGCCCTCCAGCAGGGCGGCGACGCAGGAGCCGATATCGCCCACCACGGGGGCCGCGATTTCAACATTGCTGTCCATCTCGGTCGGCTCGATATCGATCTGGATGAATTTCTTCGGGGCCGTCCCCCAGGTCTTGCCCTTGCCATGGGACAGGAGCCAGTTGAGCCGCGCCCCAATCATCACAACGACATCGCTTTCCTTCAGCGCCAGTGATCGGGCAGCGCCCGCCGATTGTGGATGGGTGTCGGGCAGCAGGCCCTTGGCCATGCTCATCGGCAGATAGGGGATGCCGCTCTTCTCGACAAGCGCACGAATGTCCTCGTCAGCCTGTGCATAGGCTGCACCTTTGCCGAAGATGATCAGCGGACGTTCCGCGCCCTTGAGCACCTCAAGCGCGCGGTCGATCGACGCAGGCGCGGGAAGCTGCGCAGGCGCCGGATCAATGACCTTATGCAGCGAAGCTTCACCTGCCACGGCGTCCATGGTCTGTGAAAAAAGCTTCGCTGGAAGGTCGAGATAGACTCCGCCCGGACGTCCCGAACAGGCAGCCCGGATGGCGCGCGCCACTCCGATCCCGATGTCTTCTGCATGCAGAATGCGGTAGGCCGCCTTGCAGAGCGGCTTGGCAATCGCAAGCTGGTCCATCTCCTCATAGTCGCCTTGTTGCAGATCGACGATCTCGCGTTCGGACGAGCCGCTGATCAGGATCATCGGGAAGCAGTTGGTGGTGGCATTCGCCAGCGCCGTCAGACCGTTCAGAAACCCCGGCGCGGAAACCGTCAGGCAGACGCCCGGCTTTTTGGTCAGAAATCCCGCAATGGCGGCGGCGTTGCCGGCGTGTTGCTCGTGCCGAAATGAGATGACCCGCATGCCTTCCGCCTGCGCCATCCGACCCAGATCGGTGATCGGAATGCCGGGCACGCCGTAGATCGTTTTGATATCATTCAGTTTCAGAGCATCAATGACGAGGTGAAAACCATCAGTCAGCGCAGGACTTGTGTCTTCTTCGGTGGGTTGTGCCACACTTTGCACGCTTGCCGACATTCCTAACTTCCTTCTGTCTTTTTCTGTGCTTCTGATTGCGCTGTCGCGTCGAGTCGGTTCCATGTGCGTCGCACATGTCCGTGCAGGCGCATCGTGTGCTCGCGCACAAGTCGGGCGGCAAGATCCGGCTTGCGTGCCTCGATGGCTTCGATGATCTCCATATGGTCGACCACCGACCTTGTGGCACGGTCATCCTCTTCCAGCGCCCGCCTGCGCACTGCGTGCATGTGAACGAAGAGGCCTTCGGCCATCACCTGCAACATATTGCAGCCCGAGGCCTCCAGGATCATCTGGTGAAACTTGATATTGGCCTCAGAATACTCTGACAGATCGGCGCGGGCGGAACTCGCACTGTGGCGCATCGCGTGTTTGCGAAGACCTGCAATCTGCGCATCGGTTGCGGTCTCGGCGGCCAGTCTCGCTGCCATGCTTTCCAGCGCCGCCCATGCAACGATCATCTCGAGAATTTCAGTCAGCGACTTGCGGATCACGAACACGCCCTTGCGCGGGCGAATATCCAGAAACCCGTCCTGTTCCAGCCGCGCCAGTGCCTCCCGCAGCGGTGTACGCGAGATGCCGAGCTGATCCGCAATCGAGCGTTCATCCAGCCGCAGATTCGCATCCTTGTCATAGATGTTCATGTTGATGATCGCCTCACGCAACATGTCGTAGATATGATCCTTGAGCGTGAAATTTGTCGCGATGGGGCGCAGTTTCACAATGCACCTCCGGAGTTGATCGAAATGAAAGATGATTCCGAAGTCATTGGTATACCATAGACCAGTTCGAGGCGTGCTTCAACGGATTTGGCGTCGAGGCGCTCATATCAGGGTTCCGTTGGCCGTCAGGCATCTGCCATTGCCCGTTTCACGCAAGACACGACATCATCGGCGTGCTCGGCGATGACCACACCGGCATCACGCAAGGCCTTTGCCTTGGCATCCGCCGTCTCCAGACCGAAGATCGACAGCGTGCCCGCATGGCCCATCCGGCGTTCCTTGGGCGCATGTCGCCCGACCACAAGGGCAATGACCGGCTTTCCATAGTCAACGGATTGTAGATAGGCTGCCGCGTCCTCTTCCTCACGTCCGCCGATCTCGCCGATCAGAATGACCGCCTTGGTCTCCGGATCATCGCGGAACCGGCGCAGGGCGTCCGTGAAGCCGATTCCGTGGATTGCATCCCCGCCGACGCCGATGGTCGTGGATTGTCCGAGATTGGCGGCGCTGGTCTGCGCCAGAACTTCGGATGTCAGCGAAGCCGACCGGGACACAATGCCGACTGGACCCTGTCTGGCATCCTTGGTCGGCATCACACCGATCTTGCACGCGCCTGGTGTCAGAATACCTTGAGAGTTCGGGCCGATCAGCACCGTCCGGGATCCCTGAAGCGCGGCTTTCACCCTGGTCATGTCGTGCTGCGGCACCCGCTCGGTCACGCAGACAACGACGTCGAGCTTTGCCGTGATCGCTTCGATCATCGCGTCGGCAGCATGATGAGCGGGCACCATGATCAGGCTCGCATTCGCGCCTGTTTCGGCCACGGCATCTGCCACCGTGTCGAAAATTGGCAGTCCGAGATGCCGGCCTCCACCCTTGCCGGGGCGCACGCCTCCAACATAGTCTGATCCGTATCGCATCGCCAGATCGGTGTAAAAGGTTCCCGACCGACCGGTCATGCCCTGCACGATGACCTTCGTGTTTTCATCTATCAGAATGGACATCAGGCGCGCCCTCCTGCCAGTTCGACCGAGCGCGCGACGGCAGCGCCAAGGTCATCGAATACTTCCACCGGAAGCAGCCGGTCCTTTAGAATTTTCAGAGCCCATTCAGAGCCTTGTCCGGCAAGTCGCGTGATGATCGGCACCCGTCGCGAAGATCGTGAGAAGGCGAAGGCCACGCCTTCGGCAACAGTGTCACAGACCGTCATCCCGCCCCCGTGCACATTGAGAAGGATGTTCTTCACCGACGGATCGTCGAGCAACAGCTCAACACCCTTGGCGATATGAAAGCTGGTCGCGGTGGTGCGGATGTCCATGAAATTCGCAGGCTTGCCGCCTGCATCAACCAGCATGTCGTTGGTGGCCAGTCCAAGACCGGCCCCATTCACCACCACGCCTATGTTGCCGTCCAGCTTGACCAGGTTGATCTCGTTTTCCTGCGCGATCCGTTCTGCCTTGGTCAGACCATCATCGCTAATCAGGGCCTCCAACTCGGGGTGCCGGAAGAGTGCATTGGTATCGAGCCCGACCTTTGCATCCACGGCCACCCACTCACCATCGGATGTGCGGGCCAGAGGGTTAATCTCCAGAAGGTTCATGTCATATTCGACGAAAGCCCGGGCAGCGGATTGCACGATGTCAGCGACGGACTGTTCATCCGGGAAGCCGGCAGATTTCAGCATATCAGCGATCGCGGCAGCGTCGTTGTCGAGTGGTATTGAACTGACAACATCAGGATTCATCCGGGCGACCTGCTCGAACTCGACACCGCCCTTCGAGGATGCCAGAAACGTCGGTATCGCCGTTGCGAGATCAAGCACGAGGGCGATGAAGAAATCCTTCTCAATCGGCACGGCCGCCTCGATATAGACGGCGCCGACGATCTCTCCTGCGGGGCCGGTCTGCTCGGTTACGAGTGGTTTGCCGAGCAGTTTTTCGGCTTCCTCCCTCACAAGCGAGGGGGTTGCCGCGAACTTGATGCCGCCCGCCAGCCCGCGCCCGCCTGCCGCGATCTGAGCCTTGACCACATACTTTGAAGCGCCGATTTCACGACTTCGGCTTTCGGCCTCTTCCGCGGATTTTGCAATCCGACCCTCCGGGAAATCAATTTTGTACTGGGACAGAAGCTCTTTGGACTTGTGCTCGGAAAGAAACATGCGGAAACCTCCAGGCAGAGTGAAGTTGTGGTATCTGGTACACCACAGGACCAATTGAGTCAACAGCACAGCCAGGCAAGCCGATTGCGGCAGTGCGCAAGCCGCGCTAGGGCTGTTGAAGCGCGGTCGGAGGCGGGAATGTTTGAACTCAGAGATATGCAACTGCTCGTTGCCCTGGCACGACACCGTCATTTCGCGCGGGCTGCAAACGAGTGTGGTATCTCGCAGCCCGCCTTTTCGATGCGGATCCGAAATGCTGAAGAACAACTCGGCGTTTCCATCGTCAAACGTGGCAATCGATTTCAAGGATTTACGGAGGAAGGCGAGATCATCCTGCGCCGCGCCCGGAAACTGCTCGACGATGCAAAGGCGCTGGAGGAGGAAGTGCAATCCGCGAGGGGCGCTGTCAGCGGGCATCTGACGGTTGGAGTTGTCCCCACCGCGCTGGCCTATGCGGCGGAGGTTTCTGCACGTCTATACGAAAGCTGTCCCGGTGTTCTGATGCGGACGCGGTCGCTGACATCCCTCCAGATACAACAGGGGCTTGAGGATGGATCGATCGATGCTGGGATCACTTATGTCGATGGCATTTCACCCGATCTTCTGAGTGTTCTGCCGCTCTATGAGGAAAAATATGTCGCCATCATCCCCGAAGCGATCGCCCCGCGCAGAAGCGGTATGATTTCGTGGGAAGAGGTCGCCGCGCTGCCGCTCAGCCTTCTTGAGCCGCAAATGCAGAACAGGCGTATTCTGAGCCGTGTCTTTCAGGATAACGGCCTTCAGCCTCGCGTTGTGACCGAGACGAATGCCTTCACCGCCTCGCTTGTAATGGCGCGTCAGGGGTTTGCGGCGACAATCGTGCCCGAGGTTCTGGTCCGGTCGCTTGGGCAGCTTGATGGCACGGTCGTTTTGCCATTGAGTGAGCCAGAGGTGAGTAAATCGATCTGTCTGGTTTCCATCATGCGAACGCCGGGGCAGCCTACGGTTGATGCATTGAGGTGGCTGCTGATGGCATTTCATGATAAGTAGAGATTATTGAACATGTCCAATTATTGATTGGACGATATGTTCTCCTGATGCAAAGTCGTGCCGACAGTTTCGGGAGGCATCAATGGCACCGCTGGATGATCGCAAAGGCGTCTGGAAGTCCGCACCGGGCAAGGGACGCAAGACACCCAAGGGACGGCAGGTTGATGACACCGCCGCGGAGCAGGTGCAGACCCTTCTGGGTGATCGACCACGCAGACGGGATCTTCTGATCGAGCTTCTGCACTTGATTCAGGATGCTTACGGTCATTTGTCCGTGGCCCATATGACAGCTCTCGCAGCGGAGATGCGGCTGGCGCAGGCTGAGGTTTACGAGGTCGCGACGTTCTATGCCCATTTCGATGTAATCAAGGAAGGTGAGGCACCTCCTCCTGCGTTGACAATCCGTGTCTGCGACTCGCTGTCTTGTGAACTCGCAGGTGCGCAGGCCTTGCGTCAGGCGTTGCAGGACGGTCTCGACCCTTCCGAGGTGCGCGTATTGCGGGCGCCCTGCATGGGACGATGTGATACCGCGCCGGTGCTGGAGTTGGGGCATCACCATATCGATCATGCCACACCGCAAAAGGTCAAAGCTGCGATTGCCTCTGGGCACGTTCATGCGGCCATCCCCGACTATGAGACACTGGATGCCTATCGGGATGACGGTGGCTATCGTCAGCTGGAGGCATTTCGCGGCGGCTCCAGAACACCCGATCAGGTGCAGGATGAGGTTCTCGCGTCCGGTCTGCGTGGTCTCGGCGGCGCTGGGTTTCCGTCCGGCAAGAAATGGTCCTTTGTGCGCGCGGCCGACGGCCCCCGCTATCTGGCGGTTAATGGCGACGAGGGGGAGCCGGGCACGTTCAAGGACCGCTACTATTTGGAGCGTGAGCCGCATGTCTTTCTGGAAGGCATGCTGATCGCTGCCTGGGCGGTCGAGGCGGAAACCTGTTTTATCTACATGCGCGACGAATATCCTGCAGTTTTGGAAATCCTGCGGCGCGAGATTGCGGCGCTGGAGGCTGCGGGTATCGTCGAGGAGGGCTATATCGACCTGCGCCGCGGCGCAGGTGCCTATATCTGCGGCGAAGAGAGCGCGATGATCGAGAGCATCGAGGGCAAGCGCGGATTGCCGCGCCATCGCCCGCCTTATGTGGCGCAGGTCGGCATCTTCAACCGTCCAACACTGGTCCATAATGTCGAGACACTCTATTGGGTGACCAAGGTTGTGCGCGGCGGGCCGGACGTGCTGAGCGCGCATGAGAAGAACGGTCGCAAGGGTTTGCGGTCCTATTCGGTCTCGGGCCGGGTTGCGAAGCCGGGGGTGCATCTGCTGCCTGCAGGCTCGACCATTCTCGACATCATTGAGGCTGCAGGCGGAATGGTGGAGGGCCATGTCTTCAAGGCCTATCAGCCGGGTGGGCCGTCCTCCGGCCTCTTGCCGGCGAGCATTGATGACGTGCCGCTCGACTTCGACACTTTGCAGCCACTTGGCAGTTTCATTGGCTCCGCTGCTGTGGTGGTGCTGAGCGATCAGGACAAGGCGCGGGATGCGGCGCTGAACATGCTGCGGTTCTTCGAGGATGAAAGCTGCGGTCAGTGCACACCTTGCCGGGTCGGCTGCGAGAAGGCGGTCAAACTGATGCAGGCCGACACCTGGGATCAGGGTCTGTTGGAAGAATTGTGCGAGACGATGGCCGATGCTTCTATCTGCGGGCTCGGGCAGGCCGCACCCAATCCGATCCGTCTGACGATCAAGCATTTTCCCGAGGAACTGGGTTGAGATGGGCGCTTCTCCTCGCGTTGCTGGCGTCACCGGCGCAGGCCCAGACCGACCCGTGTCCGTTCTACGACGGGCGGCGGATATTCAAGGACTGGCGACCACTCTCACAGCTTCTGGTGGCCCAGGACTACCGCAAGGAGTGCGGAGTCTCGACGGAGGCCGATGCACGCGCAATTCACTCGGTTCACGAGGCACGTGGCTGCCCCGTCGAAAGCGCGGTCGGGCAATACTTCGCGGATATTCTGGAAGCCCCGGTCACGCCGGACAACGAACATCCCGGGCTGGCCGCGCTGCGACGGTCCAACCTGACGGGCTATGCGCAATTCTGCCGGATGGCGGATTATCTGACATGGCCCGAGGGAGATGCATCCTTTCTGGTGCAGAAACCCGGAACGCTGAACGGTTCCCAACTCGCCACATATCAGGCCTTCTGGTCGCATCTCGACGCGATGCAGGGCGAGCTGACACGTATGATGACCGAGCTTGGCAGGCTCCCATGACGAAGGATTTTTCCGATGCTTGATCAGAGCGATATCAAGATGGTGACGTTCCAGCTGAATGGTGAGGATGTCACGGTGCCGGAGGGTTGGACGATCTGGGAAGCGGCCCATGGAAGGGGCCTGATGATTCCGCATCTCTGCCACAAGCCCGAGCCGGGATACCGCCCGGACGGCAATTGCCGTGCCTGCATGGTCGAGGTGGAAGGCGAGCGTACACTTGTTGCCTCCTGCATCCGTCCGGTGGGCGACGGCATGGTGGTCACGACGAACTCAAACCGGGCCGAGAAGGCGCGCGCCATGGTCGTCGAGCTGCTCGCTGCCGACCAGCCGGAGACCGCGCATGATGCGTCGTCGCATTTCTGGGATATGGCGCGGGCGAACGGAATCGAGGGCAGCCGCTTCCCCGCGATGGAGGCGTCACAAGTGCCGTTGCTCGATGACAGTCATGTCGCGATGCGGGTCAATCTGGATGCGTGCATTCATTGCAACCTCTGCGTACGTGCCTGCCGCGAGGTTCAGGTCAATGATGTGATCGGAATGGCGGGCCGCGGGCACGAATCCGAGATTGTCTTTGATATGAATGATCCGATGGGCGCTTCAACATGCGTGGCCTGTGGCGAGTGCGTTCAGGCCTGCCCGACCGGTGCCCTGATGCCCGCAAGCGTGTTGGACGACGCGCAGGCAGGCGACAGTCAGGACTATGACCGTGAGGTCAAATCGGTCTGTCCCTATTGCGGTGTCGGCTGTCAGTTGTCGTTCAAGATCAAGGATGATCAGATCAAGTATGTCGAGGGGATCAACGGCCCGGCCAATGAAAACCGGCTTTGCGTCAAGGGGCGTTTCGGCTTCGATTATGTGCACCACGAACATCGTCTGACCAAACCGCTGATCCGGCGCGAGGATGCACCCGCCAAGGGGCTGAACGTGGACCCATCCAATCCGCTCACCCATTTCCGCGAGGCGACATGGGACGAGGCGCTGGATTTTGCAGCCAAGGGTTTGAAGGATGTCGCGGCCAGGAAAGGCGGCAAGGGTGTTGCGGGCTTCGGCTCGGCCAAGTGCTCGAATGAGGAGGCCTACCTTTTCCAGAAGCTGATCCGGCAGGGCTTTGGTCACAACAATGTCGATCACTGCACGCGACTTTGCCATGCATCATCCGTCGCGGCCCTGATGGAGAATGTCGGTTCGGGTGCGGTGACCGCGACCTTCAACGAGATCGAGAATGCCGATGTGGCGATCGTGATCGGGGCCAACCCGACCGAGAACCATCCCGTCGCCGCGACCTATTTCAAGCAATTCACCAAGCGCGGCGGCAAGCTGATCGTGATGGACCCGCGCGGGCAGGGCCTGAAGCGGCACGCGACCCATATGCTGCAATTCCGTCCCGGCGCGGATGTCTCGATGCTGAACGCGATCATGCATGTGATCGTTGAGGAAGGTCTTTACGACAAACAATACATTGAGGCGTTCACCGAGAACTGGGACGCGATGACGGAGCATCTCAAGGGCTTCCCGCCGGAGAAGATGGCCGCGCATTGTGGGATCGACGCCGACACCCTGCGCATCGTTGCCCGTGAATTCGCGACCGCACGGTCGGGGATGATTTTCTGGGGCATGGGCGTCAGCCAGCATATTCACGGGACCGACAACTCGCGCTGCCTGATCAGTCTGGCGCTGATGTGTGGTCATGTCGGGCGTCCGGGCACCGGTCTGCACCCGCTGCGGGGCCAGAACAACGTGCAGGGCGCGTCCGATGCCGGGCTGATCCCGATGTTCCTGCCGGATTATCAAAGCGTGACGGATGACGGCGTACGCTCGGCCTTCAACGAGATCTGGCAGTCGGGAGAGATCGCGCCCGAGAAAGGCCTGACCGTGGTCGAGATCATGGATGCGGTCCATGCCGATGCCATTCGTGGCATGTATATCCTTGGCGAGAACCCGGCAATGTCGGACCCCGATGTCGAACATGCCCGCGACGCGCTGGCCAGGCTCGATCATCTGGTGGTTCAGGACATTTTCCTGACCGAGACCGCTAATTATGCGGACGTGATCCTGCCCGCAAGCGCCTGGGCCGAGAAGACCGGGACCGTGACCAACACCAACCGTCAGGTGCAGATGGGACGGCCGGCCTTGTCTCCGCCGGGTGACGCGCGCGAGGATTGGTGGATCGAAGTGGAACTTGCGAAGCGGCTTGGCCTTGAGTGGACCTATACCCACCCAAGCGAGGTATTTGCAGAGATGAAACGGTCAATGAAATCGCTCGACAACATCACCTGGGACCGGCTTGAGACGGAGAACGTCGTGACCTATCCGTCGCTCAGCGGGACCGATCCCGGTCAGGCGATTGTGTTCCATGACGGGTTCCCCCGGGCTGAAGGCCGGGCGCGCTTTACACCCGCCAACATCGTCCCACCCGCCGAGGTGCCGGACGCAGACTATCCGCTGATCCTGACCACAGGTCGGCAGCTGGAGCATTGGCACACCGGTTCGATGACGAGGCGGGCAAGTGTGCTCGATGCGATGGAACCCGAGGCGAATGCCTCGCTCCATCCGCGCACGCTTCGCAAACTCGGGATTGCGCCGGGAGAAATGATGACCATCGAAACCCGTCGGGGTGCGATCAGCATCATGGCCCGCGCTGACCGCGCCGTTGCCGAAGACATGGTCTTCGTTCCCTTCGCCTATGTCGAGGCGGCGGCAAACACGCTGACAAACCCTCAGTTGGATCCCTACGGGAAGATCCCGGAGTTCAAGTTCTCTGCCTGTCGGGTATCGAAGACAAATGCGGTTGCGGCGGAGTAGCGTTCTACTTGGATGTATGAAGTATTCGCCGACTTGAAATCACGAGCTAGTCGTGGATTCATATTTTTTTAAGGATTGAAAAATAAAAAAAACGGGAAGTCCGCAAACTTCCCGTCTAACTGGTAAAATTCATTCAACTAAATCGGGTGGACGCAACGCGCCTCACACAAGGCTATACCCGACGCAAATCAGACCATTTACCTAGAAGTGACACACAGCGACCCAAAATCTTTAATAAATGTAATAGCTATCATGGGTCGATTGTTTGTACCGCACAACGGGTATCAGCTCAACAAGAAAATGCAAAAATGCTATTTTTGCTAGCGGTTTCTGCAGATAGTTGAAATGAAAGGAAAAATTTCGGAAACCGCTTAGGTTGAGTAGGGAGTTGAGGCCGGATTCCCTCTCAAATGTGGCATGAATGCTGACAATATCCGATGAAAATGTGACTTTTATCACTAAAACTGGCGCCTCAAGGCCCACCCGGCGGACAGCCGCCCGAAGGTTGGGAGATGATTCTTGATATGAGCGCTTCGTTGATCGGCTAAGCGCAGACGTTCATCCGCTTGTTCCAGAACCGATGTCTTGCCCTGCTGGCCTTGCCAGTATGAAAGACCACTATTTTGCTATATCCGGCACACGTTTTGCAGCTCACTGCTGCGGATCATGGTGGCTTCCGACAAACAACTACTAATAAATTAGTTTGACAAAGCGCTTCCGAATCTCACAACATCGCGACCGCTGACACCTGTCAGCCAAATGAAAACATTGGGAGGAGACGAGGATGCGTAAGTATCTGCTCTCCGCAGTGGCGGCAGCGGCCGTTATTGCGGGGTCGCCGGCAGCGTTTGCTGATGCCGCAGCGGCCAAGAAATGGATTGATCAGGAGTTCCAGCCATCCACGCTCAGCAAGGATGAGCAGATGGCCGAGATGGAGTGGTTCATCAACGCGGCAACGCCCTTCTCGGGCATGGAGATCAACGTGCTCTCCGAGGGCATTCCGACCCACTCTTACGAGTCGGAAGTTCTGACCAAGGCATTCGAGGAAATCACCGGGATCAAGGTCAATCACCAGATCCTGGGTGAGGGCGAGGTCGTGCAGGCGGTTCAGACCCAGATGCAGACCAAGCGCAATCTCTACGACGCCTACGTCAATGACAGTGACCTCATCGGCACGCATTCGCGGCTGCAACTGGCCTATAACCTGACCGACTGGATGGCAGGTGCGGGTGCGGATGTGACCAACCCGGGTCTCGATCTGGACGATTTCATGGGCACGCAGTTCACCACCGGGCCCGATGGTGATCTCTATCAGCTTCCCGATCAGCAGTTCGCCAACCTCTACTGGTTCCGCAAGGACTGGTTTGACCGTGAAGACCTGCAAGCCGCCTTCAAGGAGAAGTACGGCTATGACCTGGGCGTTCCGGTCAACTGGTCGGCCTATGAGGATATCGCCGAGTTCTTCTCAAATGATGTGAAGGAAATCGACGGCACCACGATCTACGGTCATATGGACTACGGCAAGCGTGCACCCGATCTGGGCTGGCGCATGACCGACGCGTGGCTTTCCATGGCCGGCGCGGGCTCCAAGGGTGAGCCGAACGGCATCCCCATCGACGAATGGGGCATCCGCATGGAAGCTGGCACCTGCAACCCGCAGGGGGCTTCTGTCTCTCGCGGCGGGGCTGCCAACGGTCCAGCTGCGGTTTATGCGATCCGCAAGTGGGATGAGTGGCTGAGGAACTATGCGCCTCCAGGTGCGGCGTCCTTTGACTTCTATCAGTCGCTGCCAGCACTCTCACAAGGCAATGTTGCCCAGCAGATCTTCTGGTACACCGCCTTTACCGCCGACATGGTGAAGCCGAAATCCGAAGGCAACAACACCGTTGATGATGAGGGCAATCCGCTCTGGCGGATGGCGCCGTCTCCCCATGGTCCCTATTGGGAAGAGGGTCAGAAGGTCGGCTATCAGGATGTCGGTTCCTGGACGATCCTGAAATCGACGCCGGAAGATCGTGCCAAGGCGGCATGGCTCTATGCCCAGTTCGTCGTATCCAAGACAGTGGATGTGAAGAAATCCCATGTGGGTCTGACCTTCATCCGCGACAGTTCTGTCCGGCACGAGAGCTTCACCGAGCGTGCACCCAAGCTGGGTGGTCTGGTCGAGTTCTATCGCTCGCCTGATCGTGTGGCATGGTCGCCCACTGGCATCAACGTACCTGACTATCCGAAGCTCGCCCAGATCTGGTGGCAGCAGATCGGTGATGTGAACTCGGGTGCTTTCACGCCGCAGCAGGCGATGGATCGTCTGGCCGAGGAGATGGACATCACCATGGCCCGGATGCAGCAGGCCGATGAGCGTGCAAATGTCTATGGTGGCTGCGGCCCGCGTCTGAACGAAGAGAAGGACGCAGAGTGGTGGTATGCCAATGGTGGCGCCAAGCCACCGCTCGACAACGAGAAGCCTGCCGGTCAGACCGTCAACTATGACGATCTGGTGGCACGCTGGGCAAGCCAGTAAGCGAACCTCCCCGGCCCGGGGCGAGAAACCCGGGCCGATCCAAAGCCGGGGCCTTTCGAGGTCCCGGTTCCCTCCACGGAACAATCTCAAACACCCCGGGGGCGCAAGGCGGCGGCATGGCACTTGAGCTGAGAGACATCACAAAGGATGTGCGCGGTGTGACGCATATCAAACCCACCAGCCTGACGCTGGAGCCGGGACGGTTCAACGTCCTGCTCGGCGAGACTGGCTCGGGAAAGACCTCGCTGATCAAGCTGATGGCGGGCCTCGACCGGATCGCCTCGGGCCAGATCCTGATGGACGGGCAGGACGTCACCCGGCTGTCGACGCAGAAACGAAACATCTCGCTGGTGCACCAGTTCTTCGTGAACTACCCGCATATGACGGTTTTCGAGAACATCGCCTCCCCCCTGCGGGTTGCAGGCCTTGCCAAGTCAGAGATCGAGGATCGTGTGGCCGAGGCTGCAGGTATCCTGCAACTCGGCCCGATGCTGAAACGCCGTCCTCAGGAACTGTCCGGGGGGCAGCAACAAAGGACGGCACTTGCCCGCGCGATCGCCAAGCAGAGCAATGCGGTCTTTCTCGACGAGCCGCTTGCCAATCTGGACTACAAACTCCGCGAGGAATTGCGCGATCAGTTGCCCGAACTCTTCGCAGGCCGCGGCGCAGTCGTCGTCTATGCCACGTCCGAGCCCGAAGAGGCGCTGCTTCTGGGCGGGCATACGGCCCTTATGCAGGACGGGCGGGTCACGCAGTTCGGCCCAACAGCGGAGATCTACCGCAAACCGAAGAACCTCGCCTCGGCGGCAGTGTTCTCCAACCCACCGATCAATACCGCGACTGTCACCAAATCGGGGACTGAGGCGCAGATGGAGGGCCAGATCAAATGGACCCTGACCGGTGATGCGGCGGGTCTGAGCGATGGGCAGTACACAGTCGCCATTCGCCCCAACTATGTCAGTCCAGTGCAGCATGGGGCGGCCACGGTTCCCCTTGATGGTACGGTGCAGGTGACGGAGTTGAGTGGTTCGGAAAGCAGCGCGCATTTTGCGTTGGGCGGCGAAAGCTGGGTGTCGCTGGCAAGCGGCGTGCATCCGTTCGAGATCGGCGGAACCCACCGGTTCTACATGGACCCGTCCAAGTGTTTCTATTTTGCGGCTGACGGATCAAGGGCGGTGTAGAAAATGGCAAAGATCACCCTTTCAAACCTGCGTCACAGCTACATGCCCAACCCGGCGGGGGCCGAGGATTATGCGCTCAAGCAGATCGACCTCGACTGGGATGATGGCGGGGCCTATGCGCTGCTCGGGCCTTCGGGTTGCGGGAAGTCCACGTTGCTCAACATCATCTCGGGCCTTCTGGTGCCGTCGGAGGGCCGCATCCTCTTTGATGATCGCGACGTGACGGACCTGCCGCCGGATCAGCGCAACATTGCACAGGTGTTCCAGTTCCCGGTGATCTACGACACCATGACAGTCTACGACAATCTGGCCTTCCCCTTGCGCAATCGCGGTGTGGCCGCGGACAAGATCGAAGCGCGGGTGAGCGAAATCGCCGAGATGCTGGAGGTAACGGGCATGCTCCAGACCCGCGCGTCCGGCCTTTCGCCCGACAACAAGCAGAAGATCTCCATGGGCCGCGGTCTGGTGCGCGATGATGTGAACGTGGTGATGTTCGACGAGCCGCTTACCGTGATCGACCCGCATCTGAAATGGAAGCTGCGCTCCAAGCTGAAGGAGTTGCACCAGCGGGTGCGCGCCACGATGATCTATGTGACCCATGACCAGACCGAGGCGCTGACCTTCGCTGATCAGGTCGTTGTCATGCAGGATGGCGAGATCGTGCAGATTGGCACGCCGGTGGAACTGTTCGAGCGGCCCGCGCACACCTTCGTGGGTCATTTCATCGGCTCGCCAGGCATGAATGTGTTGCCTTGCGAGGTGCGCGATGGCGGCGCTTATTTCAACGGCACGCACATCGCGCTGGAGGGCGCCATCGGACAGGGTGCGACCGGCAAGACCGAGATTGGCATCCGGCCTGAATATGTCTCGCTCAGCGATGCGGGCCTGCCTGCAACGGTGCGCAAGGTCTCCGATATTGGGCGGCACAACATCGTCGAGGCGATGGTTGCCGACCGCAAGATTGCCGCCATTGTCGAGGGCGACGCGCCTCAGGCAGGTGCCGAGGTGCATCTGCAATTCCAGCCTGACCAGACCCGGCTCTACAACAATGACTGGCTTGCCAGCGAACGGCAGGGGATCGCCTCATGAAAACCCAGAACAATCGCGCTTGGTTCCTTGTCCTGCCCGTCCTTCTGCTGGTCGCCTTCAACGCGCTCATTCCGATGATGACGGTGGTCAACTATTCGGTGCAGGAGACATTCGGCGACAACCTCTTCTTCTGGGAAGGTCTGGGCTGGTTTGAGCAACTGCTCCGCTCCGACCGCTTCCACGCCGCTTTGGGTCGGCAGTTCATGTTCACCGGCATCATTCTGGCAATCGAGGTGCCGCTTGGCATCGCGATTGCGCTCTCCATGCCGCGCAAGGGGTTCTGGGTGCCGGTCTGTCTGGTCACCATGGCCCTGCCGATGCTGATCCCGTGGAACGTGGTTGGTGCGATGTGGAATATCTTCACCCTGCCTGACATTGGCCTGCTTGGCTATTTCATGAACCATACGCTCGGCATCGACTATGACATGACCCAGAACCCGTTTGCGGCCTGGGTTACGATCATCGTGATGGATGTCTGGCATTGGACTTCGCTGGTGGTGCTGCTCAGCTATGCGGGGCTCATGTCGATCCCGGATGCCTATTATCAGGCGGCCAAGATTGACGGTGCCTCGCCCTGGTCGGTCTTCCGCTTCATCCAGTTGCCGAAGCTTAAAACTGTGCTCACAATCGCGATCCTGCTGCGCTTCATGGACAGCTTCAACATCTATACCGAGCCCTTCGTGCTGACAGGTGGTGGTCCGGGCAACTCCACCACGCTTCTTTCGATTGATCTGGTGAAAATCGCGCTGGGGCAGTTCGACCTCGGTCCGGCTGCGGCCATGTCGCTGATCTATTTCGCCATCACGCTTCTGGTCTCCTGGCTGTTCTACACGCTGATGACCAAAGACGACGCAAAGTGAGGCTGGCCATGCAAAAGCGCAGTATCGTCCCGATCCTCTACATCATCTTCCTGCTGTTGCCGATCTACTGGCTGGTGGCGATGAGCTTCAAGACTACGGGCGAGATCCTGTCAGGTTTCTCGCTCTTCCCGCAGACATGGACGCTGGAGAATTACCGGGTGATCTTCACCGATCCGACATGGTACTGGGGCTATATCAACTCAATCCTCTATGTCTCAATCAACACGGTGATCTCGGTGATCGTGGCTCTGCCTGCGGCCTATGCGTTCTCGCGCTACAGCTTTCTGGGCGACAAGCACCTGTTCTTCTGGCTGCTGACCAACCGGATGGCCCCGGCGGCGGTCTTTGCGCTGCCGTTCTTCCAGCTTTATTCGGCGGTGGGGCTTTTCGACACCCATATCGCGGTGGCGCTCGCCCATTGTCTCTTCAACATCCCGCTGGCCGTCTGGATCCTTGAGGGCTTCATGGGCGGGGTCCCGAAGGAGCTGGACGAGACGGCCTATGTGGACGGCTACTCGTTCCCGCGCTTTTTCGTCGTCATCTTCATTCCAACGATCAAGGCGGGCGTCGGCGTGGCGGCGTTCTTCTGCTTCATGTTCTCGTGGGTGGAGTTGCTGCTCGCCAAGACCCTGACCGCGGTGGCTGCCAAACCGATTGCCGCGACCATGACCAAGACGGCGTCGAGTGCTGGTTACGAGTTGGGGCTGCTGGCGGCTGCCGGGACACTGACGATCATTCCGGGTGCTATCGTGATCTATTTCGTGCGCAACTACATTGCCAAGGGCTTCGCCCTGGGGAGGGTCTGATGCTTTCTTGGATGGCCTGGACATGGCCCACGGCACTGGTTTTCATTGGCATCTTCTCCGCCATGGGCATCCTCACCCTGATCGAGATCAGGCATCCCGGCGGGGCCGAACGCAAGGGCATCCTGCGACTGACCACAACGCGCGGCGACAGGCTCTTTATCACGCTTCTGGGCACGGTCTACATCTTCCTGGCCTGGCTGGGGTTCTTCGGGATGCCGCTCTGGATACCGCTTGGTCTCAGCATCGTCTGGGGCGTCTTCTGCTTCTGGAAGGTCTGAGTGACAAATGAGCGCCCCCGTGCCACAACTGAGCCTGAGTGCAGGGTAACGGCGAAGATGCGTAAAAAGAAAAAGAATGAACTGCTGACCGAGGTTGAACTGGAGTTCATGACCGAGCTCTGGGAGATCGGAGAGGCGACCGTGCGCGACGTGCTCGCCCGCCTCGCGCCCGATCGGAACCTCGCCTATACGTCAGCGGCGACAATCATGAGGATCCTTGAGCAGAAGGGGTTTGTGACCAGCCGGAAGGAGGGCAAGACATTCGTCTATACCGCTCTTCTGGCCAAGGATGAGTATCAGACGCGGTCGCTCAAGAACCTCTCGGCCAAGCTTTTCGACAATGCGCCTGCCGCGCTGGTGGCGCGTCTTGTCGATGACAGTGACCTGACCGAGGAAGCGCTGAGCGAGATACGCGATCTGCTTGACAGGAGGTTAGGGGGATGAGCGAGTTCGGTGGTGCGGCACTGGATATCTACATCAATACGAATATTCTGATCGTCGTCGCGTTTCTGGTCTGGCGGTGCATAGCGTTCGCCATGCCGCAGGTGGGGCTCCGGCAGCAGCACACGACCCAGCTTCGGTTGTTGAACTGGGCGTTTCTGACAATCCTGATCTGCCCGCTTCTGGCCTTCGGCTTCAGGTATCTGACCTCTGCCAACGGCCTTGCGCCGGGCATGACCATCAGCCTGTCCGATATTGTGGTGGCCCACTATCTGACCGGGGATTTTGCGATGGAGGCCGTCCGGCTTGAGACGCTCCTGAACACCCGCCAGAACCTTACGGCAGACCTGCTCGACCTCGGCTCGCCTCTGGCCAAATCCATCGCTGCAGGTTTTCTCATCGGGTTGACATACTTCGTCATCCGTCTGGCGCTGGGTGTTCTGAGCCTGCAGCGTACGCTCTCGGACAGCTTCGAATGGCGCCGGTTTGGGAACATCCATCTGCGCCTGTCCGAGACCGTACAGGTGCCATTCTCGGCACGCGGGCTGCGCCGCCGCTATGTGGTCATGCCCTCATCGATGCTCGCCGAGAGCGAGGATCTGACCATGGTTCTGGGCCATGAGTTTCAGCATCTCCGGCAAGGCGACATCGAGTGGGAGACCTTCCTGGAGCTTCTCAAACCGATCTTCTTCTGGAACCCGGCCTTTCACCTCTGGAAGCGGGAGGTCGAACGTCTGCGGGAGCTGTCCTGCGATCAGCAGGTGCTGCGGAGCAACCGTTTCAACCCGGCCTCCTATTGCCTTTGCCTGCTGAGGGTGAGCCGTAACAGTCTGCGCTCTGCCCAGGCTCGGCGAATGCACACACCAAGCGTCGCACTGGTCGGCCGTCGCTCCCGTTTCCTGGGCACATCGCACCTGCTGCTGCATGGCCGTGTGACAGCGATCACGTCGCAAAGCCAACCCTCCCAGTCTGCGGTGGTCTTCGGATTTCTGATAGTACCACTCTGCGCTCTGACGATCCTTGCTGCGCTGGCCATCCAAAAGCCGACGGACTGGAGCCATGACCGGCTGATGCTCTCCACGATTGTCAATCTCGAACGGCTTGAGGCGATCAACAGCGCCGGTTTTGGACGCTGATCCATGAAGCGGATTGTGATCGATCTGGACGGCACCCTGACGCTGTCCGATAGCAAGGACTATGCGAAAGTCTCTCCCAATCACGAGGTTGTCGCAAAGCTGCGCGAGTACCACGAACTGGGCTTCGAGATTGTCATCCACACAGCGCGTAACATGCGCACGCATGAAGGCAATATCGGCAAGATAAACGCGTTAACCCTGCCCGTCATCTTGGACTGGCTGAAACGCCATGACGTTCCCTATGACGAGATAGTCGTCGGAAAACCCTGGTGCGGAACGCAAGGCTTTTACGTGGACGACAAAGCGCTGCGCCCGGACGAATTCGCCAAACTGAGCCGCGAGGAAATCTGCGCCTTGTTGGATCTCGAAAAGCCGTGAACTGGTGATCCCGGCAGGATTCAAACCTGCAACCTGCCCCTATGTGGCGTGCCCCTATCGGGTGGTCCGGTTTGATTGTTAGTGCATTGTCGGCCTGGAGTTCACCCCGTTTCCGGTCTCGTGGAAGTCTGGCTAAGGGTGGGTGGGTTATTGGGTTTTCTCTTGGGCTGCCTGCGGACGCTGGAGGACAAGGCGATAGCATCCCTTTCCAGATGGTTGGCTGCCAGAATGCTTAACCCATCACCGGCATTACGGTGACAAAGAGCCGAGTATAAAGACCATGGCTTCTTCCTCTGCAATGATGGGTGGGTGATCGTGGCCACGCTCGGCAAAATGATATGTGCCAGGCCCGAAACGCGAGCGCCCCAGTCGGAGCTGTCCGCTTAACACAACGCAATGTTCATGATGATCATGCGAGTGGGAGGGCAGAACGGCATCCGTTGCGAACCTCAGATAATAGCCGCCCTGATTGGCATCACGATCTATAAAGACCATCTGTCGCTCCACCCCCGGGGCGATCATTTCCCAAGTACCGTCTGTTGGTCTTACGGTACGTGTGCCAGGAGCATCCTCTCGGGCATCAAGGTTTGCTTCTATCGCCTCCCAAAGCGCGGGCGACGGGGCTGTCTCCTGCCCGGTATGCATTGGCAATAACAAGTCCTCAAGCTCCAGCGCGTCCGCCGACGGCGCGTCATTCTCGTCCACAGCATGGCCGAGCACGAGATCGGCTGGATCTGCTCTTTTTCCGGTGTTGTTCATTCGTCCAAACATACTTTCAATGCTGAAATCCCACGTCGGAGCCGGGACTTGATCGTGCCAAGAGGAATGGACGTTCTCTCATTCAGCTCAGCATGCGTCAAACCATAGATATATGCCAGTATGATACTATAACGCGTCATGCGGTCCAGCTTCGCCAGACAGGTGCGCAGGGAAAGCGTCTCTGGCAAGGGCATCAGACAGCCGTCAATCTCGTTCAACTCTGGAATTTCGCGCTTCAGCCAAGGGCTCGCCCGAAGCCTGTCGATGGAGCGTCGACGCACGATGGTTGCAATCCAGGCCTCAGCAGCGCCACGGGTGGGATCAAACGAGACGGCACGCGACCAGATCGAAAGATAGGCCTCTTGCAACGCCTCCTCGGCGATGTCTCTGCGGCCAAGGATCCTTAGCGCCATTCCAAGCATTTTTGAGGCCGTTCGGTCGTAGAGAACCCTAAACGCATCCCGATCTCCCTTCGCAACGGACACCAGAAGTTCTGCTAAATCGACACCCATAGGCAAGCCCCACTCTTGGCCACTTTGTAGGAACTCTAGCACATCCAGGCTATGGCACAGGAGTCCAGGCGCAAGATCATCAACCCAAGACCAGATAGGTCTGTCAAAAATAATCTCACCGTCTCTGCATCCAAAACCAAGAGCCGACACGAATTCCATATGCAACGTGACTTGACCCGGACGCAATTGCCCCCTGCGGCCGATCTCCATTTCCGCTGCGATCACGCAATCGACCGGGGGCTCTTGTTTGCCAACTATTTTTGCTCAAAGGATTTTCCCTGGTCAAATCAAGGAACGATTTGATGACCAAAATAGATAAGTTTGAAGAATTCAAAACCGACTTCGATTCCGTCCTCAAAAGATTTGCGAACGTTGCGCCTCTTGCAGCGCCCGGTAGCGCCAATCTGTCTGCCGTAGCAGTCAGTGCCCAGAAGTTCCGCAACTCGATGGCGCTAGCCCTTGAATGCGCAGACCCTGGCCCGCTATCGAACCAGGATCATGAATTACTGTCCTACTTTGTTGAGCGATCCAACATCATGCTGGACATCGCCGAGATCATCACCTCGTCAACAAGCGACACGACGACAGCATTCAACGAGGCCCGTCTGGCACGAAACCTTAGTTCCATCGCCCCCGAAAATCTGATGTTGTTTGCTCAGGTGGCGTCCGGCGATGTTACAGGGCTTAGCCGTTGTCAGCTGAATACCGGACCGACAGCGTATTCCGGTATTTCCCTTGGCATCGGACGAATCGTCGTTGAAATCATCAAGTCTCTGTTGACGGGTATTGGTTTCTTTTTGCTGCTCAGACGGTTGATCAATCTCGAGCAGTTTTCTACCGGCGTTGCCTTCCTGGTGGCTGTCGATAACTTCCTGTTTGGAGAACAGACGCCGGAGCAAGACGGAGAACCAATGGTAAAACCCGCAGGCTTCACACTTTGTCTGGAGCAGGGAACAGCACAGGAGTTCAATCTCAAGGCAGGATCGAAGATAAGGGTGCGATTTGCCACCTATAATGACCGGGCGGGGACAGAGCTTCTGAGTGTCGAGGAACTGGGGTCCGATCAACTGGCAGACCTGCTGAAGCTGAAAGAGACAAGTCGCGAGATTCAGGGGCCCGCGACAATCCGGGTGAACTTGCTGCAAATCGGTGGTGCGAAGGCAACCGCAATGGTGTCGTTCGTATAGACGTGCCGAGATGCCAAGGCGCGTCGGCCTAACGGACGCCGCATGACCGACATCAACGCGTTGGCTAACTGTCAGACTCGGCGAACTGACGCGCATTGGCATCAATGCCGAGCATGGGGCGAGCGACACGCTGGCCCCATGTGCGAGAATTCCCGTTGCGCAACTATCCGATCTGATTGTCTTCAGACACACCCGAGCGGATCGCGTGGCCGAGATCATAAAGATCTTACACTCGGCACAATCTGGTCGGCGTAACCTGTGGTGAGCACCGCATCTCCTCAGTTCACCGAAAGTTCACTGATCAGCGCTGCCCATGCCGCGCCGTGCATGTCGCAGTCCTGCCTGCTGCCCTGAACCACCGGGCGGGGGAGGCTGAATTTCAGCACATTGAGGTCCGCGATCTCAAAGCGTTTGATACTCTCAGCCGGACACTGGAAGAGCGCCGCCACCCGGTCGGTGGAGACGGCCTTGACGACCTGCCCAAACACGGTGTCCGAGCCGCAGAAGATGTCAATCGTCACCCAGAACGGCCCGGCATTCTTGGAGCGGACCTTTTCAACAAGCGCACCCAGTTCAGGCATGGATCACCTCCAGCGTGAAGGCGTCCATTGGATCATCGAGCTCAAGCACATGGTTCAGGCAGAACTCATAGACCGGGCCGATTGAAATCTCGGCTGGCGAGAAGGGGAAGGCGAAGGTGGGCTGCTCCTCCTGCTGGGTCAACGGATGGTGCAGCAGGTAGGGGTTGAGCGTCTTGCCGATCTCATCTGCCAGCGCCTCCGAACCGGCCGTGACAATACCCATGATGCCAAGCTCCACCGGTTCTGCGCTGCGGTTCTCAAGCGCGCCCAAGGTGGCGTTCCGCCCGATCTGGCGCAGTTCGATCTCGAAAGCATCAGCCGCCAGTCCGAGCCGGTCGATAACCTTGGCCCGACAACGGGTCTCGATGTCCGCGCACCAGGCATCGGCATTGGCGATGTAGTGCGGATCTCGCAAAAGGGTCATCAGCATGCACTGATATCCGGTGACCCGCGCGCCCTCCAGCTTGACCGTGTAGCGCGCGGACGGAACCCAGCGGGACCCGGAGACCCGCACCCGCCGTGCATCAAGCGCCTCGTACCGGGCCCCGGTCACATCAAGATGCCCGCCGGGCTCATAGAGGATGAACGGATCGGTATTCTCATAGAGCATATGGGCCGAGACGGTGTGGGGCGTCGCGTTCGCCCCATCGGCCAGCGGCGTGATGGTGAAGCTGTCCGTGTCCACATCCAGCAGGATCACGCCCGATTGGGGGTTGGTGGCGCAAAGCGCGCCGCATTCTCCGATCTTGGCCCCGTGCCAGGCGGCACCTGCGTGATCGCCGCGCATCAGGGGAAGCGCCGCGATGATGGCGGTGTCGGTTGTGCGGCCCGCGATAATGATCTCCGCTCCGATCTCGATGGCCGCTGCAATTTGCTCGGCTCCGGCAAGGGCCACGATATTAGTGCAGTCGTCCAGAACCTCGTCGCTGATCGAAGGGGCCGGGCTAAGCGGCGTGATCCGGCCTGCGGCAAGGGCGGATTTGAGGCGCTCGGCGGGTTGGTCCGATTTCAGGACTGCGATTTTCGCGGACCGGCCCTGCTCGGACAGGATCTCCCGGGTGATCTCAACCAGCCAGTCCACTGCGGTCCCTGCACCACAAGTCCCGGCCGTTCCGATCACCAGCGGCACACCCGCCTTGGCCTGCGCCTCGATCAGCCCGGCCCATTCGATCCTGGTCGAGGCGCGGGCGTATTTGGAGACGCCGCGCCCCAGATAGGACGGCCCGCTATCGGTCGAGCCGCCGTCAATCGCGATCAGGTCGGGCTTGGCGGCGATCCCCCGCTCCAGTGCCACCGGATCGTATCCCAGCCCGAGCGCGCCGGATGGGATGAGAATGCGGGTCACCGGCTCAGTCCGTCACAGCCTGCGGCTTCTTCAGGAACTTCCGCAGGAACATCGGCGCGACAAATCCCGCGATCGCGGCGATCCAGAGACCGATAGCAATCGGCGTCGAGAAGAGGAATGTCGCATCCCCGTCAGAAAGCACCATGGCACGCCGCAGCGCATCCTCCATGTGGCCGCCCAGAAGGATGCCCAGGATGACCGGCACGGTGGGGACATCCAGCTTGCGCAGGAAGTAGCCCAGAACCCCGAACCCCACCATCAGCAGCAGATCGAAGTAGCTACCCGAAAGCGAGTAGATGCCCACAAACGAGATCATCGTGACACCCGGCAGCAGCACCCATGCAGGCACCGACAGGATTTTCACGAAGATCTTCACCATCGGCACGTTCATCAGCAAAAGCACAATATTGGCGATCAGAAGCGAGGCGATCAGACCCCAGACTACCTCGGGCCGGTCGGTGAAGAGCGTCGGACCGGGTGTGATGTTGAGCGTCATCAGAAGCGCCAGCAGCACAGCCGTTGTGCCTGAGCCCGGAACGCCAAGCGTCAGCATCGGCACCAGAGCCCCGCCAGCCGCCGAGTTGTTGCCTGCCTCGGGCGCTGCGACGCCCTTTGGAACGCCGGTTCCGAAGCCTCCCTTTGGTCCGGCGATGGATTTCTCGGACATGTAAGCCAGGAACGAGCCGAGTGAAGCGCCTGCGCCGGGCAGGATGCCCGCAACGAAGCCCACGCCGGAGGCGCGCAGCATGGTCCACTTGGTGGCCATGATGTCCTTCCACGGGATCGTGACCTTCTCCAGCTTCACGCCGATGGAGGTCTCCTTGCCGTGGCTCTCGATGAAGAAAAACACCTCTGCGATGGCGAAAAGTCCGACGATGGCGACAAGGAAATCCACCCCGTCCATCAGATGCAGATTGCCGCCGGTCAGCCGCGGCATGCCCGAGTTGTTGTCCACACCCACCATGGCGATGCCCAGCCCGATGCAGGATGCAATCGCGGCCTTGGCCTGATTGTTGGATGCCATGCCGCCAAGGGTACAGAAGGCGAGCAGGTAGAGCGCAAAATATTCCGCAGGGCCAAAGAGGAACGCCACGCGGGCGAGCATCGGGGCCAGCAGCATCAGACCGACCGTGGCCAGAAACGCACCCACGAAGGAGGCAACACCCGAGAGAACCAGCGCGTCGCCTGCTCGTCCGGCCTTGGCCATGGGATAGCCATCCAGCGTGGTCATGAGCGCGGGCTCGTCACCGGGGATGTTCAGCAGGATCGACGAAATCCGCCCGCCATACATCGCGCCGTAATAAACGCTCGTCATCAGAACGAGGGCCGAGGTCGCATCCAGCCCCAGCGTGAAGGTCAGCGGGATTAGGATGGCCACGCCGTTCGACGGGCCAAGGCCCGGAAGCGCACCGATGATCGTGCCCAGAAAGCAGCCGACAACTGCCAGCATCAGGGTGTAGGGCGACAGCGCGATGGAAAACCCGAGCGCGAGATTTGCAAGAATATCCATCAGCCGCCCCATCCATGCGGGAACGCGATCAGCCCCAGACCAAGCGCGAATTTGAAAAGTACGAACAGACCGACTGACAGACCCGCACCTGCGGCAATCGCCGGAACCGGGCGCGGCGATATCTGATAGCTCAGGATTGCAGCCGTGATTGCTGTTGGAATGATGAACCCAAGCGGTTTGAGCGCATAGGCGTAGCAAATCAGCACGATCACAGCGATGCCAAGTGATCCGAAGGTGCGCAGCACCGGCCAGTTGGGATCGGGATCAGGCTTGAAGATCAGAACCAGCGCCGAGATGGCCGCCACCGCGCCCACCAGCATCGGGAAGGCCTTCGGGCCGACCGGATCGGCGAGAAAGCTTGTCTGGATTTGAGTGGCGCTCGCCATGTAAGCGAGCGCCCCCATCAATACGACCAGACCGAAAATCCGGTCACTGGCCACTACTGGATGACCCCGATTTCTTTCGAAAGGGTGCGGATTTCATCGACCACGCCATCGACATAGGACTGGAAGTCACCGCCGACCTTGGTGAAGGGCGCGAGGCCGTTTGCAACCATGGCTTCCTTCCACTCGTCGCTGTCGGCCACCTGCTGCAGCTTGTCGGCCCATTCGTCGAACTTGGCATCCGAGATGCCTTTGGGCACGTAGAGACCACGCCAGTTCACGGCAACCACGTCGAAGCCCTGTTCCTTGGCGGTGGGGATATCCTCAAAGCCCGGCACCCGCTCTTCTGTCAGAACCGCGATGACGCGGATATCGCCGTTTTTCAGGAAGCCCACGATCTCGGACATGTCACCGGTCATGGCCTGGGTGAAACCGCCGACCGTCTGTGTGATCGCATCCGCGCCGCCATCGACGCCGATGTATTTAACCTTGGTGATGTCCGTGAAGCCTGCGCGTTGCAGGATCATCAGCGGCTTGAGGTGATCGAACCCGCCAACTGCCGAGCCGCCTGCGAAGGCAACCGAGCCCGGATCGGCCTTGATCGCATCGACCAGATCGCCGAGCGACTGATATTCGCTGTCTGCGGCAACGGCGATGACGCCCGGATCAGCACCGATGGCACCGACAAAACGCACCTGATCGGCGGTCATGCCAGCATAGGCATTCTGCGCCAGACGGGTCGATGTGGCCGACGAGGCGGCAATGATCAGGTCCTCGTCGCTGCCGCGCTCGGATACCACGTGGTTATAGGCGAGGCCGCCACCGGCTCCGGCCATGTTGGTGACCTGCACCGGCTTATCGACGGCGCCGATGTCATACATGATCTTGCCGATCTGACGGCAGGTGAAATCCCAGCCACCGCCGGGGTTTGCCGGTGCGATGCACTCGGCCGCCATCACGGTGCCCGCTGACAGGGTAAATGCCGCCGACAGGCCAAGCATCTTGAGTGATTTGAGTTTCATATGTTCCTCCCTGAAACAATCAAATGGTTACTGCCCGGTTGCCCCGGGTCCAGGCCAAACGTGCCGAGCCTGACGGTCCGTGTCCAGTGCTAATCGGCGAAGGTGTTGAATCCGGTGCATGTTGGCGGGCATCCGGTCAGAACGGGCCTTCTGCATCCTCGGCCCGACCGAAATCGAGATAGAAGTCATCGAGCTGTGGCGGGTCGATGCCTGCATGGCTCAGCATCGCGTGGGCCTGACCCCGATGGTGGATCTGATGCTGGAAGAGGTGGAGGAGGAGAGCGTCCACTCTCTCTTCCACCATGCCGTCCGCCCGCTCGGTTGTGCGGCTTTCGGCAAGCGCCTCGACGGTCAGAGCATCGCAAAACGCGGTCAGCCTGAGATCGACCTCGGTCTGCGCGGCGAGGAGCGTCTTTGGGTCCGTGAGGGGCGTGCGTTCGTAAACGCTGCGTCCCAGCCCGCCCGCCTCCAGCGCATCGACGTAATAGAGATCGACCTCGTAGATGTGATCGAGCGTGGCCGCGAGCGATCCGAAGAAACCGGGCCGGGCGGCGGTGAAGATATCCGGCGAGAGACCGGCCACTGCCCGACCAAGTGTCCGGTTCGCCCAGTTATTGTTGCGGGCCATGGCGATATAGGGGGCAGTGCTCATTCGGGCGGCATCCGCAGAAGCTGCCACCCGGACCAGAGCAGCGATCCACCGAAAAACACCCCACCGATGATGATCGCCTCAAAGGAGGCGAAATCGGTGATGCCGCGCAGGCCGATGGCCGCGAGCGTCATGCCGAGCCCCACCAGACTGAAGGCAAGGCGAAACCAGTGCTCAGACCGGGGCGGTGCGTATTTCATTCCGGCCTCAGCGCGTTGGACTTGCCCAAAAGGGCGACATAGCCGAACGCCACGGCTTCCGCCTCGCACCTTGCGCGGGCATAGGCAATCTCGTCATCGGGATCGCGGGTCACGAGGCTCAACTCATATTGCCGGTCGCAGGACAGCAGCCCCTCCTGCAGATCGTATTTTACCTCGATCCCGGCGATCATGCGTATTTCTTCCGGTTCGGTTTCGGCAATCTCGGCCATGCGCTCCGATATCCGCGCGCCCCATTCGGCCTTTGCGCTCACGAAACATGCGGTACCGGCGGTGCTGCCAATCGGCCATGCAAGGCAGTTGGAATGCGCCCGTTGGACGCAGGCCCGATAGGGAGAGTCTGCGGCGACATAGTTGATGATGCATTCGCGGGTGTTCTGGCTCAGCACCGGTTCCGCAATGCCGGGGCTTGCTGCCAGGAAAAAGATCAGGATCGGTCTGATCACGACTGTTCCTCCAGCCGGTCGGTGGCAGGCGGTGGTGTCGGGCTCATGGCGGAGATCTCCTCATAGAGCGTATCATCCATGGTGAAGTCCAGGGCCGCAAGGGAGGGGGCAAGCTGCTCCGTCGATTTGGCGCTGATGATCGGGCAGGTATGTCCGGGATGCCTTGCGGCCCAGGCCACGGCGAGGGTCGCAGGATGGACATCGCGTGCCTTGGCGAAGGCCGCAAAGTCCGCTGCGGCCTGATGCATCCAGTCCGGCCCATACCGGCCCTCATACATCTCGTCCTCCGCCAGTCGCCCCTCGCCCCGATTATCGGCATATTTTCCGGTCAGCAGCCCCCCGCCGAGCGGTGAATATCCGACCACGGCGATATCTTCCGAGAGCGCCATCGGCAGGATCTCGACCTCCACCTGTCGTTTCACCAGATTGTACATCGGTTGCAGGATGTCGATGCGCGGAAAGCCCTCGCGGGCGGCAATCGCCTGACCCTTCATCACCTGCCATGCAGACCAGTTGGAGACGCCCAGATGAGTGAACAACCCGTGCCGGTGAAGCTCGGCGCAGGCCTCAAGACTTTTCTCCAGCGGTGTGCCCTCATCCCAGCGATGCAGAAACAGGATGTCCACATGATCGAGCGCCAGCCGGCGCAGGCTTTCCTGAAACTGGGCGTGGATGTTTTCCGGGCTGGACCCGCCGCTTGCCGCCACCTTGGTGGCCAGAATGATCTTATCCCGCTCCGGTGCAACCAGTTTGCCCAGTATCTCCTCGGACCGACCGCCATTGTAGTCATGGGCCGTGTCGAAGAAGTTGATGCCTGCCTCGCGACAGGCCGCGTACATCGCGTTCGATGCAGCCTCGTCGGACCGTCCGCCGAACTGCATGGTGCCAAAGCAGAAGGGTGAGTTCGTCAGGCCGTTCGGGCCGAATGAGCGCTGTTGCATGATCTCTCCTTCAGGGGCGGCCGAACTGCGCATAGAGCGCAAGGCCGACGACCAGCAGCATGGAGGCTGCCATGATCAGGTTGATTGTGGATTGGATATGGTCGGGCAGGTTCATTTCCTGCACCCGGATACCGGCCCAGAGCCAGACCAGATGGATCGGGACCCAGATCGCGTTGACGATGAGAAGCTTCAGTATCGTCTCGACCCAGAAGCTTTGACCGGCAAAGGCGAAGCCCGAGAAAAACGCGGTGTTGACCGCATAGGCCTTGGGGTTGATCGGCTGCAGGGCAAACCCGCTCCAGAACCCCGGCGGGGTCCTGGGGTGGATGAAGCCCAGCCGATTGCCGGAAAACGCGATCCGGCTTGCGAGATAGAGCAGATAGGCGGTTGAGATGACCATCAGGCCGATGCGAAGGGCCGGCAGGGCTAGGATGATGCCCGCAAGCCCCGAAATCACCGCCAGCATCACCGCCAGATTGCCGACGAAAAGCCCTCCGACATATTGGAGCCCCGGACCCCGTCCGTAACTTGCCCCGACACCGGCGGCTGACAGCACGCCGGGACCCGGAGTGACGATCAGGAAAAAGACTGCGACGGCAAAGAGTTCCAAATACCGGGTCCGATCTGTGATTGCCCTTGGGACAGGGCAGGGATATCACTTGGGCATACCAAAACCCAGATCGCGCCGGGGGGCAATGGCCCTTTGGCAGCAGCCAGGAGCCGCCATGACAGACACCCGCGCGCGCAGGAAATTCCGCAGTCAGGAGTGGTTCGACAATCCCAACAATCCCGGCATGACGGCGCTTTATCTGGAGCGGTATCAGAACCAGGAATACACCCGTGGCGAGTTGCAGTCCGAACGCCCCATTATCGGGATCGCGCAGACCGGCTCGGACCTCGCACCGTGCAACAAGATCCACGTCTTTCTGGCGGATCGCATCAAGGCAGGAATCCGGGATGCGGGCGGTGTGCCGATGGAATTTCCGGTTCATCCCATTCAGGAAACCGGCAAACGGCCCACGGCGGCACTTGATCGCAACCTTGCCTATCTGAGCCTCGTCGAGGTGCTGCATGGCTATCCCATTGATGGCGTCGTGCTGACCACCGGCTGCGACAAGACCACACCGGCGCAATTGATGGGGGCGGCCACGGTCGATCTTCCGGCGATCGCGCTGAATGGCGGGCCGATGCTGGATGGCTGGTGGAATGGCGAGCTTGCAGGTTCGGGCACGATTGTCTGGGAGAGCCGCCGACTGCTTGCCGAGGGTATCATAGATTATGAGGAGTTCATGGGCCGGGTCTGTGCGTCTTCCCCTTCGTTGGGACATTGCAACACGATGGGCACGGCCTCGACCATGAATGCGATGGCCGAGGCCCTGGGCATGACCCTGCCCGGAAGCTCTGCCATTCCCGCACCTTTCCGTGAGCGGATGGGCATGGCGTATGAGACCGGTCGCCGGATTGTCGAGATGGTCTATGAGGACCTCAAGCCGTCGGACATCATGACGCGTGCAGCGTTTGAGAATGCGATTGTGACCAACACTGCCATCGGCGGCTCCACCAATGCCCCGCCGCATCTTCAGGCCATCGCGCGCCATGCCGGGGTCGAGCTGGATGTCCGCGACTGGCAGAAGATCGGCTTTGACAAGCCGCTTCTGGTCAACATGCAGCCCGCAGGCGAATATCTGGGCGAGAGCTTCTTCCGGGCCGGTGGCGTGCCTGCGGTGATGGCGGAGCTTGCCAAGGCCGGGATGCTGAATACCGATGTCATGACAGCGACCGGCAAGACGCTGGCTGCCGTTCTGCTGGGCTGCGAAAGCCGCGATACCAAGGTCATCAAGACCGTGGATGCGCCGATGCGCAAGAATGCGGGCTTTCTGGTGCTGGACGGCAATCTCTTTGACAGCGCTCTGATGAAAACCTCCGTGATCTCCGAGGATTTCCGGGCGCGGTTCCTGTCCACACCGGGGCAGGAGGACATCTTCGAGGCGCGCGCGGTCGTCTTCGAGGGACCTGAGGACTATCATGAGCGGATCAATGCACCCGATCTGAAGATCGATGAGAAGACGATCCTCTTCATTCGCAATGTCGGCTGCGTCGGCTATCCCGGCTCGGCCGAGGTGGTGAACATGCAGCCCCCCGATCGCCTGCTGAAACAGGGGATCAAGCATCTGCCTACCGTAGGCGACGGACGGCAGTCGGGCACGTCCGAGAGCCCGTCGATCCTGAACGCCTCGCCCGAGAGTGTTGTCGGTGGTGGTCTTGCGCTGTTGCAGACGGGCGATCTTGTGCGGCTCGATCTCAATGAGAGCAGGCTCGATGCGCTGGTCCCCGAGGCCGAGTGGGAGGGGCGGCGCGCAGCCTGGCAGCCCCCCGAGATCGAGAACCAGACGCCCTGGGAGGCGATCTACCGCGCCAATGTCGGACAGCTTGCCGAGGGTGGCTGTCTGGAACTTGCGACCTCGTTTCAGCGGATCGCAAAGACGCTGCCGCGTGATAATCACTGAGGGGGAATTGGGATGAAAACGGCGATTGTCACCGGAGCGGGATCCGGGATCGGCGCGGCGACCGCGCGGCATTTTCTGGATGCAGGCTATAACGTGGCTCTTGTCGGCAGGCGCGAAGCGCCGTTGCAGGAGGTGGCCGCAGACGCGGAGCGGGCCCTCGTCACACCCTGCGATGTCACTGATCCGGCGGCGGTCGATGCCTGTTTCGCAGATGTCACGGACCGGTTCGGGCGGGTTGACGTGCTTTTCAACAATGCCGGTGTGGCACTGCCCGGGACCCTGATTGACGAGATTGCCGTGGAGGACTGGCTGAACGTGGTCAACGTCAATCTGACGGGCGCATTCCTTTGCGCGCGTGCCGCCTTCGCGCAGATGCGCCGCCAGGACCCGCAGGGCGGGCGGATCATCAATAACGGGTCGATCTCGGCTTATGTGCCCCGTCCGGGCTCGGTGCCCTATACAACCACCAAGCACGGGATCACCGGGCTGACCCGGACCCTGTCGCTTGATGGGCGGCCTTTCAACATTGCCTGCGGGCAGATTGATATCGGTAACGCACTGACCGAGATGGCGCGTCCGATGACCAAGGGCGTGCCGCAGGCCGATGGCTCGATCAAGGTTGAGGCGATGATGGACCCGGGCGATGTGGCGAAGTCGGTGCTGCATATGGCAAGCCTGCCACTGGAGGCCAATGTGCAGTTCATGACCGTGATGGCGTCGTCCATGCCCTTTGTCGGGCGCGGGTAGGGATTAACGCCTCCGGCGGGGATATTTTTTGAAAAATGAAGGCCGGGGTGTCAGGTGCGTTTGCGTTCCCGCATCCAGATATAGAGGCCGGAGGCTACGATCACGATGGTGCCCAGGATCGTCCAGCGATCGGGCGGCTGGGCGAAGATCAGCCAGCTGATTGCCGTGGCATAGAGGATCTGGACATAGACCACGGGGGCGAGCTTTGATGCCTCGCCATAGAGATGGGCGACCGTGAGCATGGAATGGCCGAGTGCCGCTGTAAAGCCTATCGCGATGGTCAGAGACCAGCCTATGAGGCCTTCGGGCCAGACCCAGCCCGAGATCACGAAGGGCAGCAGGCCGAGCGTCGGGATGCCGCTGGTGTAGATCTGACCGGTGGGGTTGTTGTCTATGCCCGCGACCTTGCGGGTCAGCACGAAATAGGTTGAGGCGGCGCAGAGGGCGCCAAGTGAGAAGAACATCGCGGGGTGGAAGTCAACGCTCCAAGGCTGGGTGATGATGAGTACGCCCATGAAGCCCACAAGGACCGCAATGAGGCGGCGAAGGCCGACGGTCTCGCCCAGCACCGGGATGCTCATCAGGCAGACCAGAAGCGGTGCGGCGAAGAAGATTGCGGTTGTGATGGTCAGGGGCAGATAGGTCAGGGCGAAGAAGTTGAAGATGGTGCCGACCACAAGCGCCAGGGCGCGCAAGGTCTGGATCAGGGGTGCATTGGAGTGAAAGGCGGACCAGCCTTCCCGCGGCGCGATGAAAATGAGGCTGGCCACGAAATGCCCAGCGTAACGGATGAAGGCGACCTGCAGGGCGGGAAGGCCCGCGAGCACCAGCCATTTGGCCGCGCTGTCGATGAGGGTGAAGCAGAAGAACGCCCCCATCATGATGAGAACCGCCAGTGCCAGCCGGTCCTCGCGTGGCCGGGCGATGCTCAAGGGGTGGGCGCTTTGATGTCGTCTTCGAGAAACCAGCGGATGCTGTCTTCAAACGAGGTGTCGGCCCTGAAGCCGAGCCGCAGCGCCTTGTCGGTCTGGAAATAGGTGCGCCAGCCGGTCACGATGGTCTCGATCACCGGATCACTCTGCCATGTGATGCGGGCCTCCGCCTCGGGGCCGGCCACCCGCGTCATTGCCGCGATCATCTCGCCGATGCTGTCGGTGCGTCCGGGCAGGTTGATGTTCCGGTTGAACCCGAAAGCGGCCCCGTCGATCTCGGCTGCATGGAGAAAGTTCTCCACAACCGTTCGGGGCGCCGAGTGCCAGACCGGAAAATCCGGGGAGACCGGGCAGTTCGACGGCTCTCCCTGAAGCGTGTCGCGAAAGATCGATGACATGAAGGAGGAGGCGGCAGCATTGGCCTGTCCGGGGCGCACGGTCACCGTCGGCAGTCGCAGCCCTCGGCCATCCAGAAAGCACTTGCGGGTCATGTCGTTGAGCAGCAGTTCTCCCATCACCTTCTGGCTGCCATAGGAGGTCTGCGGGTTGAGTTCCAGCCCGTCGGTGATGATCTCGGGCTCTTCGCCGCCATGGGCGGCAACAGATGAGGCATAGACCACAATCGGGCAGGTGCCCTGGGCGCGTGCGGCCTCAAGCACATGGATCATTCCTGTCAGGTTGACCCGCATGCCGAGATCGAAGTCCGCCTCGGCTGCGCCCGAGACCACAGCCGCCAGATGGAAGATCACGTCATAGGGCCTGACAAAGACCTGCTCCACGGCTTTGCGGTCGCTGATATCGCAGGCGAGATATTCGATCGGAAAACCGGCGTTGACGGCAGGAGGCGCCGCCAGATCGACGAGGGTGAGGCCGGTGATCGGCGTTCCGCGCAGTTGACCATTCCCGGCCAGGGCCTTTGCGATCTTCTGGCCGATGAAGCCGCCGCCGCCGGTGATGAGAATGCGCATCCGGTTCTCCATACTCACATATCGCAACGGGGTTGTGAGGGTGTGGTAATGCTCATCCTGACCAGCCGCCATCGATCACATGGGCCTGTCCGGTCGTGAAGGCGCTCTCGTCGGAGGCGAGATAGATGGCCAGGGCCGCGATCTCGCCTGCATCAGCGATCCGTCCCATGGGCTGGCGCGCGACGAAGTCTTTCATCGCCTGATCGTAGTCGCCCGTTGCGCGCAACCGGTCATGCAGGGATGGGCTGTCGACGGTTCCGGGGCAGATCGCGTTGCAGCGGATGCCTTGGGTAATGTACTCGCGCGCCACCGATTTGGTCATGCCGATGACGGCGGCCTTGGTGGTGCCGTAGATGAAGCGGTTGGGGGCGCCGATGATCGACGAGCAGGCGGAACTCATGTTGATGATGCTGCCCTGGCCCCGTTCGATCATCCCCGGCAGGGTGGCCTGCATGGTGTGAAACATCGCGCGCACATTCAGATTGAAGGCGAAGTCCCACTCTTCCTCGCTTGCGTCCAGAATGCTGCCGTGATGGACGAAACCGGCGCAGTTGAAAAGGACATCCGGTCGGGCCGTGCCGATGGCGTCAGTGACATCGGTCTTGCGGGTGACGTCGAGGGTCCGGGTCTCACATCCCTCCAGCGTCGCAAGCAGATCGCCGTTGATATCGGCTGCCGTGACCTCGGCTCCCTCTGCGATGAAAGCCTGCGTGCTGGCACGACCGATGCCCTGTCCGGCTGCCGTGACGAAAACTCTCTTGCCCTGAAGTCGCATCATTTGCCTCCGAACAGGTCTGCGAAATAATCGACCATGCTGGACACCATATGATCGCCTCGGCCGTCAGCTTTCGCCAGCCCCAAGGCGTTCTTGGCCGAATGTGACATCTGGCTCGGAGCGCTGAGATCATCGGCCATCTGCGTGTAATAGCCGACATCCTTGCGTGCATTGGTGATCGAGAACTCGATCCCGGTTTTGCCATCAACCGCATGCGCCTTGACAAAGTCCATCATGCCCGAATGCAGCGGACCCGCGGCCATGACCTTATAGAGGTTCTCACGCGGCAGACCTGCCAGATCGGCCATGGCAAAGGCCTCGGACATTGCACAGGCCGTGGTCATGCCGAAAAAGTTGTTGATCAGTTTCAGCGTATGACCGGCCCCCAGCGGGCCGACGTGAAAGACATTCTCGCCCAGATCATCAAGCACCGGCTTGGCCTTGGCAAAGGCGGCCTGATCGCCTGCGCCCATGATGTTGAGCAAACCGTCAACTGCATGAGCTGGCGTCCGGCCAAGCGGTGCATCGAGATAGGCCGCGCCCTGTTCGGCCATGGCCTCTCCGATTTTCTTGGTGGAGCCGGGCAGGGATGTGCCAAAGTCGATGACCACCGCGCCCTCGCGCACGCCTTCCAGCACACCGTCCGGGCCATAGATCCGCGCCTCGACGGATGCGGAGGTGTCCATGCAAAGGAGCACGAACTCCGAGGCGGCGGCGACCTCGCGCGCGGTGCCGACCTCGACCGCGCCTCTGGCCACGGCAGCCTCCACATTGGCCCGGGACCGGTTGGCCATCACTGTCAGAGGATAGCTCAGGGACTGTAGCCGCTCGACCATGGCGTTGCCCATCAGACCAAGTCCGATAAAGCCAATTTGCGGTTTGCTCATCGGTTCTCTCCTTTGCAAGGGGTCGCACTGACCGACATATCGTACATCATTGTTTGACTGCCGAAATCTCGGGCGCGGATGTTTGTGTCGCGTGAATGACGGCGAGCGTGGCTCGCAATGTCGCAAGAGCATCCTCACCGGTGACCGAGGGGCTTGCCTTCCCCGCCAGCACATCGAGGAAATGGTCCAGTTGTGCGACAAAGGGATCAACGGACTCCGCAGGCTGCGGCTTGACCGGAAGGGTGTCAGACCAGCTCTGCCCGGCGCGACCGTAAAGGGTCAGGTCGGGGAAGCCGAGCGATCCTTCCGTGCCCAGAATATGCCAGGGATCCGGCGCGCCCCGGGCGACCTCGGGGTTCTCCCCGATCGCAGCCTCAAAGCCCCACGGCGAAAGCCCTGCATCGGTCAGAAGCACTGAACCCAGAGCGCCGCTGGCAAAGCGCAAACTCAGCGAGACGCTGTCCTCGACCGGCCCCTGCCGTGCGTCATTGGACGCGATGGCCTGAATATCCTTGATATCGCCAATCAGAAACCGCAGCAGGTCGATCTCGTGAATGAGGTTCTGCAGGATTGGCCCTCCGCCGGCTCCGACGCGCCACCTGGCTTCGAAATAGGCATCGGGCTTGCGCATGCCCCAGAGCGTCTGCACGCCTACGATGCGCCCGATGGCACCACTGCTCAGCATGTCTCGCGCCCGTTGCACGCGGGGATGATGGCGTCTGTGATGGCCGATCAGAAGAGGCACATCGGCGCGGGTCGCGGCCTCGATGATGCGCTTGGCGTCCTGCTCGCTGGTGGCAATTGGTTTCTCCACCAGAATGCCCCAGCCATGGGCGGCGGCCTCGATGGCGGCGTCCGCATGGGTGTCATTGGGTGTCGCAATGATCGCGCCATCGACCAGACAGTTCACATCGGCGATGGAGCGGAACTGCGGCACGCCGACGCCCAGATCGCGGACCGGATCGACGATGCCCGCAAGTCGCGCGGTCGGATGCGCGCGGATCCGTTCGATGTGCCGCTGCCCCATGACACCGGCCCCGATGACGAGTATCTCCGCCGATGGTCTGCTCACATCACGGCTCCGATCTGCCAGGGGACGAATTCGAAATCGCCCAGACCCTGCGCCTCCGATTTGGTAGGCGCGCCCGAGGCGACGTCCAGCAGTCTCTCATAGATCTCGCGCCCGACCTCTTCTACCGAGCATCCGGCGCTGAGGATTGAGCCGGCATTGATGTCCATATCTTCGGTCATGCGCTCGTACATCCGGGTGTTGGTGGCGATCTTGAGCGACGGGGCAGGCTTGGCACCGAAGGCAGAGCCGCGCCCGGTCGTGAAGGTCACCAGATTGCAGCCGCTGGCGATCTGCCCTGTCACCGAGGCCGGATCGTAGCCGGGACTGTCCATAAAGGTGAAGCCGCGCGCGGTCACGGGTTCGGCATATTTGTAAACGCCTGTCAGCGGGCTGGTTCCCCCCTTTGCCGCGGCTCCCAGCGATTTCTCCAGGATGGTCGTGAGTCCGCCCTTCTTGTTGCCCGGTGATGGGTTGTTGTCCATCGTGCCCTTGTTGCGCGCGGTGTAGTCTTCCCACCATTGGATCAGCCCGATGAGCTTCTCGCCCACCTCCCGGCTTGTGGCCCGCCGGGTCAGCAGATGCTCGGCGCCGTAGATCTCGGGCGTCTCGGCGAGCACGCCGGTCCCGCCCTGCGCCACCAGCAGATCGCAGGCATGGCCCAGTGCCGGATTGGCGGTGATCCCCGACCAGGCGTCTGAGCCACCGCATTGCAGGGCCACCATCAACTCGGATGCCGGACATTCCGTACGGGTCGCCTGGTTGGCCAGCGGCAGCATGGCCGAGACCTTTTCGATCCCCATCTCGATGGTTCGGCGAAGCCCAGCGACATCCTGAATGTTCATCGCCTGAAAGAGCGGGCCGGGGGTCAGGCCATAGGCTTCCATCAGCCAGTCGATCTGGTTCATCTCGCAGCCCAGACCCACCATCAGGCACCCCGCGACATTGGGATGACGCGCATAGCCCCACATGACGCGCTGCAACGCCTCGAACCCCTCGCCATCACCTGCCATCCCGCAGCCGGTGCCGTGCACGAAGGCGGAAACGCCATCGACATTGGGGTAGTCCGCCAGGATCTCCGGCGTGAAGTGGCTGGCAATCATGCGCGCCGCCGTGGCCGAGCAATTGACGGAGGTGACAATCGCGATGTGGTTGCGGGTGCCCACCTTTCCGCTCTCGCGCCGGTAACCCATGAAATGATCCGGCGCCGCAGGTGGCACGGGTCGCAGATTGGTGCCGAACTCGTATTCGGTATCGACATTGCGGAAGGCGAGGTTGTGAGTATGCACATGCGCGCCAGCTGCGATTGCCTCAGCCGCATAACCGATGACTTGCGCGTATTTGCGCACCGGTGCGCCTGCGGCGATGTCGGTGGCAGCCATCTTGTGGCCGCGCGGGATCAGTGCCGTGGCGCCATCCTGTCCCACCTCAAGCGGCTCAATGGCCGTGACAACATTGTCCGACGAGTCGAGGCGGATGGTGCGGTTCATCTCAGGCACAATAGGGCGCATCGGATTGCCATCGATGGATGTCGATATGCGGACGGGCCGAGAGGCGTTGCCGCGCCTTCTCCCACATCTCCCGCCACACATCGCAGGATTTCAGCTCGCTGGCCGGTCTCTCGCGACTGCGCGCGACAAATTCCGGGAAATGGGCGCGACCGCTGGGATGTCCGGTGACGTGATAGCGCAGATCGAAGGACCAGCGGAACCCATCGGTCCGATTGATCAGCGAACTGTGCGGGGTCAGCGGATGAAAGATCACCGCACCACCTGCCTTGACCGGCAAGGGGACGGCCTTTGCCTCCTCCACGAACCCATCGGCAATTGCGGTCTGGGTCTTGGGGCAATGGGGCAGTATGTCCGGCGTCTTGGGGAGCACCTGAAGACAGCCGTTCTCCACCGTCGCATCGGTGATCGCCAGCCAGACGGTGATCATTCTTGTCTCATCGGCCTCCACCAGCGCTACCGCCCGGTCCTGATGCCAGTCGGTCGCGGTGATATGGGCGCGGACCTCATCTGACTGCAGATCGGATGCAGGCGGCTTGATGCGCACATGCTGGATCGGGTTCGAGGTGATCTCGGGTCCGATCAGGTCCTCCACCAGATCGAGCAGCCGCGGGGCCGTGATCATATCGAAGACAGCAGGGCCGAAATGCATCGGCGTGTCCGCTTCGATCCTGTCACCGGGCAGCGAGATATCCATCGGCTGAAACCAGTCGCAGCCTGCACGATAGGCGGCCAGAAGCTTGCCCCAGAAATCCAGCCCCTCACCGGCTGGCACCAGACCCTCCGCCTCCCAGCCTGCGTAGAGCTTGTCCAGAAGGTTGGCATATTCCGCACGGACCGGCGCAAGCTCGGCCTCGGTCAGGACATCCTCGACCACGAGATATCCCTGATCCTCAAAGGCCCTGATCTGTTGCGCGGTCAGCACGCGATGGTCTCCAATTTCTCCCAGTTGAATTCCATCCCGTGACCCGCCCTGTCGGGTGCCACGGCAAGCCCGTCCTTGATCCGCATCGGCTCGGAGATATAATCCTCAAGCCCGAAACCATGCGCTTCCAGAAACTGGCCGTTGGGGCAGGCGCAGAGCAGGTGAACAGTGATGTCATGCGCCCCGTGGGAGGTGACGGGCAGGTTATAGGCTTCTGCCAGATGGGCGATCTTCATGAAGGGTGTCACGCCGCCGCAATTGGTGACGTCAGGCTCGGGCCAACTGGTGCCGCCTGCCTCGATCATCGCCTTGAATTCCCAAAGCGTGCGCATGTTCTCGCCCGTGGCGAGCGGAATGCCGCCCTCGCGCGCGACCCGCACATTGCCCGCGATGTCGTCGGGGATGACGGGTTCCTCGAACCATGTCAGATCGAACGGCTGGAAGGCGCGCGCGGCTCGGATCGCCTCATCGGCGGTATATTTCATGTTGGCGTCGACCATCAGCGGAAAGCCATCACCCAGAAAGTCGCGCATGGCAGCCACGCGCGCCACGTCCTCGGACAGGTTGTCGCGCCCGACTTTCATCTTGATGGCCCGAAAGCCACGCTCCAGATTGCCCTTGGTCTGCTCGACCAGTGGCTCGGGGTCGAGATGCAGGTCGATCCCGCCTGCATAGCAACTGACCCGGTCGCGATAGCCGCCGAGCAGTTTCCAGAGCGGCAGATTGGCCCGCTTTGCCTTGAGGTCCCAAAGCGCGATGTCAAAGGCCGAAAGCGCCAGAACCGTCGGGCCGCCGCGCCCGGCGTAATGTGTCTTCCACCAGATCTTTTCCCACAGCGCCTCGATCAGATCGGCATCTTCGCCGATGGCCAGCGCTTCGATCTCATCGCGTGCCACAGCGGCGATGGCACTGCCGTTATGCCCGTTGGTGAAAGTGTAGCCGACGCCCTCGGAGCCGTCGCTGTCGAGCACCCGCATGGTCACGATCTGGAACATGTCCTGGGTGCCGTGCATCGCATCGCTCAGTACCTCGGCCAGAGCGATCCTGTAATACCCGGTCGTGACGCGTTCGATCTTTGCCATCAGAGGAAGATCGAAACGATGGGCGGCCAGATCAGAAGCACGCTGAGTGCCAGAAGCTGGATGCCGATGAACGGAAGGAAGCCGCGGAAGATATCCGTGAGCGAGATATGCGCGGGCGCAACAGACTTGAGGTAGAAGGCGGCCGGACCGAAGGGTGGCGACAGGAAGCTCACCTGCATGTTCATACAGAACACCACCCCGAACCAGATCGCGACATGGCGCGGGTTCAACTCGCCAAAGAGACCGATTTCCTCAACCGGCAGCTTGAGGACAATCGGCAGAAAGACCGGCATGACCAGCAGCACGATCCCGACCCAGTCCATGAAGGCCCCCATGAAGAGGAAAATCACCATCATGGTCAGGATGATCATCATGGTCGGAAGATCAGCCCCGATGATCAGGTTGGCCACATAAGTCGGTCCGCCTGCAATCGTGTAGGCCCCGGCAAGTGCCGTCGCGCCGATGGTCACCCAGATGATCGTGCCGGTGGATTTGAGCGTGCGCATCAGGCTTTCCCAGATCAGTGAGAACGACGCCCGTCCCTTGATGACCGAGATGACGAAGACGGCAACAACGCCCATGCCGGCGGCTTCAGTGATGCCGGTGATGCCGCCATAGATCGAGCCGAGAACAACGCCGATCACGGTCAGGGGGGCAACCAGTCCTTTCCCCCAAGCCCAGGCGGTCTTGCGCTGCTCGGCATTGAACAGCACGAAGAGCAGAACGATGCTGACCGCACCGGCAATGGCGAAAAAGACCGCCAGATCGGCAGGCAGGTATTCGGGCGGCGCATCCACGTCGATCTCCGCCTTGCGCGTGAACATGAAGAGCAGGGAGAGCGCAAGGAAGATCGCATAGGCCCCGATCTGGAGCATGGTCAGGAAACAGATGAACAGTCGGCCCTTGGGCAGGAGCGCCATTATCAGAAGAACGCCCCCGAAGATCAGCGCGGGCACAGCGCCCCATCCGGTCGGCCCCCAGGAGGCCACACCAAACACCGCCAGAACCGCCGCCAGAAGCTGGATGCCGACCAGAATTTTGAGGATCAACCCGCCATTGTCGGGAACGTATTTCTCTTCTTCGGTCAACTCGGGCAGCGGGGCCTGTTCGGGGTTCAGCTGGGTTCTGATGATGATGTAGATGATGAAGAACGAGGCCAGCATGAAGCCGGGCAGGAAACTCGCGGTGAAAAGCGCCTTGATCGAGGTTTCCGTGATCAGGCCGTAGATGATCAGCACGATGGAGGGCGGGATCATGGTCCCGAGCGATCCGCTCGCACATATGGTCCCGATGGCCAGGTTCTGATTGTAGCCGAGCCGCAGCATTTGCGGCAGTGCGATGAGTCCCAGAAGCACGACCTCGCCCCCGATGATCCCCGACATCGCAGCCATGATCACCGCCATGATCGAGGTGACAATCGCGATACCGCCGCGGGTCTGGTTGAGCCAGACATTGAGCGAGGAATACATCTCTTCTGCCACGCCGGAGCGTTCCAGAAGGCTCGCCATGAAGATGAATAACGGTATGGATATGAGCACATAGTCCGTCAAAAGCCCGTAGACCCTTTGGGCCAGGATGTTCATCGGTCCGGTGCCGAAGTCACTGAACAACAGATCGGGGCCGAACTTCATCACCATGACTGCGACAGCGAGAAACGCGGATGCAAAGCCGAGCGGCATCCCGATGGCCAGAAGCACCAGCATTGCCACCAGCAGAATGAGGGAGATTGTCCCGATATCCATCAGACGATGTCCTCGTGAATTTTCTTGATTTCCTCGGCTTCTTCGGCCGGGTCGTGGTGTTCAGGTGCCTTGCTCCAGTCGAGGATCAGGTTGGACACCGCCTGAATGGCCACCAGGCATATGATAAGCAGGACCATTGGTTTCAGTGTGGCCGGGATGGGGGGATCGAAGGCGGTGCCGAACGTCTCCCATCGCAGGAGTTTGTCATAGGCCTCCTTGAACCCGCCCCAAACCATTGCTGCCGCGAAGAGTATGATCAGCACTGTGGAAATCACGTCGCAGAGTTTCTGCACCGGTCGGGGCATCACGTCATAGAGGATGAAAATGCGAATGTGGCTGCGTTGCTGCATGGCGTAGAGACCAGCCAGCAGGAACACGAAACCGGCCATCCAGAGCGAAAGCTCGTTGGCCCAGAGTGTCGGTCTCTCAAAGACGTAGCGCAGCGTGACCTCGTAGAACATGACAAGCACGATCAGTCCGACCAGCATCATGGTGATACGTCCAATAAAGAGGCTCACCCGGTCGAAGCCGGTGGTCGAGTCGTATTCCATCGGTGCCTTGCTGATCGTCGCGGCACCCAGGATGAAGAAAACCGGAAGCAGAATGAGTGCGACGAAATCGAGCGCACCCGCCCCCTGATGCAGTGTCTTGATCGCGTCCGAGGCCCAGCCGAAGCTGATGATGAACCGTGGGAAGTTCCAGATCACGTGGCCTGCGCAGAAGATGAACAGGAGCGGCAGGATCCATTCGATCAGAGAGCCTGATTTGCGGGTCACTTGTGAACCTCCGGCAGATAAAAATGGCAAGCCCCGGATGCGGAGCTTGCCGATGGGTCTTGGGTTTCAGCGTGGCGGTTTATTCAACCAGACCAAGCTGTCCCAGAAACTCCATGTGGCTATCGACCAGAACCCGTGCTTCGGGTGTCTTGTCGGCCCAGCCCTGCCATGCGCCCTGCGCGGCTGCGCGGAAGGCTTTGCGATCTTCCTGGGACCAGTTGTAGATGTTGACCCCTTTGGCCTCCAGCTCGGTCTTTGCTTCGAGGTTCTTGACCTCGAAAGTCAGCGCTGTCTGGAAGGCGAGCTTCTGCATCGCGACATCCATGATCCGCTTGTGCGCATCGCTCAGGCTGTCCCACTTGTCCTTCCGGCACGCGAGGTGATCGGATGGCATGGAGTGGAAACCGGGGAAGTTCGCGTGGTTCACCAGATCATAGAGACCAAGGCCCACATTGTTGGCGAGGCCTGACGCATCCGCGCCGTCGATGATGCCGGTTTCAAGTGCCGTGAAGATTTCGGTGAAATCCATCACGATGGGCTTTGCACCGAGGGCTGCAAAGATCTCTGTCTCCAGACCCGGAGGCGAGCGGAATTTCCAGTCCTTGAAGTCGTCCGCGTTGCGGATCGGCTTGGACGAGGCAAGGCTTTCCTGCCCGTAAATCCACCAGCCGACAAGTTTCATGCCATAGGTGCCGTAAAGATTGTCAGCCGCCTCGAACCCGCCATTATAGAGCCAGGAATACTGCTGCCATGGTGTGTCATAGCCACCCATGATGTCGCCGACGAACTGGAAGGCCGGGTTCTTGCCGGTCTGGTAACCGCCACCGGTCATGTCGCAATCGAGGATGCCAGAGGCCGCCGCATCGAAGGTTTCGACCGACTTCACCACGGAAGAAGAATAGAACATCTCGATGGTCAGATCGCCGCCGGACATGGTCTGCACGTCGTCCACGAATTGTGCGGCGAGCTGTCCCGAGACCGTCTCGGGCGCGTAATGCGTCTGTATCCTGAGTGTTTCGGCGTATGTCGCCGTAGACAACAGAGCTGCCGCGGCTGCGCCTGCGACAAGTGATTGAATTTTCATGTTTCCTCCCAATAGGTGCAAGTCGCACCGATACTACGGTATTGCCGGGCCGGTTTTTGTTGCCCTTGGGGAACGCTAGCCCATGAGACTTTGTGCTGGCAAGTATTTTGGTATACCAAGTCTCAAAACCGAGGGAGTCTGCTTGAGATGATTGAGGCGCGGCCGATTGATCGATCCAATGTCAACGCGATTCTCAAGCTGCAGGTGCGCGATGATCAGAAGCACTTTGTCGGCTCGAATGCGATGACGCTCGCTCAGGCCCAGTTCGAACCGTATTCGAGCGTCTATGGCTTCTGGGAGGGCGATGTTCCGGTCGGCCTGATCGCCATGATCGACCTGCAGCCCGACCATCCGGACTTCTCCGAGGACGATCCTGAAAACGCGATCTATGTCTGGCGGCTGATGATCGACAAGGATCATCAGGGCAAGGGGTATGGAACCCAGGCAATGGAATTTGCCTTCGACTGGGCGCGCAAGCTTGGTCGAACGCAGCTCTGTCTGAGCGTTGTCCCCGAAGATGGATCCGCCATTCCCTTCTATGAACGCCTTGGCCTTCGGGACACGGGCCGGGTTGATCAGGGTGAGGCGGTTTTCGTGGGTCCCGTGCCCGACGGGAAGGGCTGAGCCTTGCCGGACAGCGCCGATACGCCCCCCTACCGCCCCTTGAGGGAGCAGATTGCCGAGAAGATGCGTGAAGGCATCCTTCTTGGAGATTTCCCGCCCGGGTCAAGCCTGCCTGAGCGCGAGACCTCCGCAGAACTTGGGGTCAGTCGCACACCGTTCCGGGAGGCGATGGGCATCCTGTCGAAAGAGGGCCTGGTGACGATCCGGCCCGCCCGCTCGCCCATCGTCGCCAATCCGACCGTGCATGAGCTGACGGACCTGCTGACCGTTCAGGCCGCTCTTGAAGCGCTGGCGGGCGAACTTGCCTGCGAAACCGGTTCCCGAGAAGATTTCGAACAGGTGGCGGGCCATCACGAAACGATGCTGATGATCTCGGACACCGCCCCCGCACTGGAGTTCTTCAAGGCGGACATGGCGTTCCATTCCGCGGTTGTTGCGGCGACGGGCAACGCGGCCCTGATGGAGATACACGCCCAGAACAACGCGCGGCTCTGGCGGGTGCGTTTTCTGACGTCCTCGACACGTTATGATCGCGACCGGGTCCTGCAACAGCATGGACGGATTGCACAAACTCTGCAAAACCGAGACAAGGTCGGCGCGTCGTCGACCCTCAGGGAACATCTGAAAGATGCAGTTGAGAAGATCAGCCGTATTTATGCGAAGCAGGACGGGAGCGCAGATCATAGTGGCGCAACCCGTCTGAACAACCACAACGAGGAAGAGATATGAAGTTCTTGCGATTTGGCGTCAGGGGGGCCGAGAAACCCGGAGTGATGGATGACACAGGTCAGATCCGGGATCTGTCGGGGGTTGCGCATGATTTCTCGGGTAAAAACGTTTCGCGGGATGCGCTCGCCGGTCTGCTGGACATGGATATCTCTTCGCTTCCCGTCGTGGACAGCGGTATCCGTCTGGGATGCGCGCTCGCGGATACGCCAAACTTCCACTGTGTCGGCCTGAACTATGCCAAACACGCCGCTGAAACCGGGGCTGAACCGCCGAAGGAACCCATCCTGTTCTCGAAGGCCACCTCGGCTCTTTCGGGGCCATTCGATCCGATCATCCTGCCCAGGGACTCTACCAAGGTCGATTGGGAGGTGGAACTCGGCATCGTGATCGGGCGGCATGTCGAACATGTGTCGGAAGCAGAGGCGCTCGACTGTATTTCAGCCTATTGCACGATCAATGATGTGTCCGAGCGTGCCTTTCAGATCGAGCGGGGCGGTCAGTGGGTCAAGGGTAAGTCGGCACCGACCTTCGGCCCGCTCGGCCCCTATCTGGTCCCGGCCCCTCAGGTACCCGATCCGCAGAACCTTGCGGTTTCGCTCACCGTGAACGGTGATATCCAGCAGAGTTCGAACACCTCGGACATGATCTTTTCGGTGGCCGAGATTATCTCCTACATGTCGCGCTTCATGGCGTTGCGTCCCGGCGATGTGATCGCGACCGGAACGCCCGAGGGTGTCGGCATGGGGCAGAAGCCGCAGCGCTGGATGCAACCCGGTGATATCGTCGAAGTCGAGGTTGAAGGCCTCGGGCGGCAGCGCCAGGAGGTCATGTCCTATCCGGGCTAGGTCGGTCTTCCATCCGATCTGAAGGGTGATCACTGGCCCCCGGGGCCGGGGAACCCCCTAGTTGACCGGCGTGACCAGCGGCTTTCCGGCAAGGAAGGCCGCGATATTGTCGCGCTGCAACTGGCCCATGGCCTGCCGGGTCTCGATCGTTCCGGAGGCCTGATGCGGTTGCAGCAACACGTTGTCTAGCGCGAGGAACCTGGGGTCGAGATGCGGTTCCGAGGCGAAGACATCAAGCGCGGCGGAGCCAAGCGTCCCGTTCTCAAGCGCATCGAGCATTGCGGCTTCGTCCACCGTCGACCCGCGCGAGATGTTGATCAGCATGCCGTCGGGACCAAGCGCCCGGATTGCGTCGGCTGTGACCATACCCGCCGTCTCCTTCCCGCCGGACAGCGCGATGATCAGGAAATCGACCATCCCCGCCATCTCCTCGATGGAAGCATGATGGGTCCAGTCTGTCGGTGTGTCCTTGGGCGCGCGGGAGCTATAATGCATCTCCATGTCAAACACCGCCAGCCGGTCCGCAATCGCCCGACCAATCCGTCCCAGACCGACGATGCCGCACCGTTTGCCGCTGGCCTTGCGCTGCAGCGGGAAATCTCCAACACGGCCCCATTTGCCGGATCGGACCCAGTCGGAGGCCTCAACGATCTTGCGTGACCGGGCCAGCAGCATTCCCACCGCGAGATCGGCCACATCATCGGTCAGAACATCGGGCGTATTGGTGACCTTGATGTCGCGCGCGGTGGCCGCTTCCACATCGATACTGTCATAGCCGACACCGAAATTCGCGATTACACCGAGATTGGGCAGCGTCGCCATATCCGCATCTCGCAACCCTGAGTGACCCTTGTAGGCAAGGGCCCGAATGTCATTTGCCTCGGGCTTGCCGGCGATCTCGTCCAGTGTTGCCACCCAACGGCAGACGAACACCTCTTCCAGCGCTGTGCGATCCCAATCAGGATATTCTCCCAGAACAAGAACAGACGGCTGTGACATGCGGATATCTTTCGTTGACTGCAACAATGCATCTTCTTTGAGTTCTTGGGCGACGCTTGTCTACTGCGTTTTCAATGAATGGCCCGGAACCCGCAACGGCCACATGACATCAAAAGTCGACATGTTCGGGTATCGGATCCAACCTCTACGGGGTCACCCGGTTTTGTTCGGCTAATCCTCTGTGTGCTGTTATGCCCCATCGAAGCGGGATGTCACTGCGTGTCGAGCGGGGGTAAAATCCATTCAGAAAGTTGGATCAATCCTTGCGGGTATGACAATGGCAAAACCTGTTGTGACTTCGTCGAGCCTTCCGCCACAAAGCGGCCTGCACAATAGAATATCATCGACCGACTTCATTGATTGCTTCTCTGTGGCATCGGACGTTCGCCCGCGTCGGGCAGCGGAGATCATCACATCCTTTCCGGGATGGGCCCGGTTCCTCTTGATTGTTCGCCGCGTTGTCACGGCGCCGTTCGGATTGTCGGCTGACGGCCCCGAGGCACCCGACAAGGTCGGTCCCTTCCCGGTGGAGGCGGAAACCGAGGCGGAGCTCATTGCGGGCTTCGATGACAAGCACCTGAATTTCCGCGTTTCTGTTTTCTCAAGAGACGGCCGGGTTTCGCTTGCGACCTGGGTGCATCCGCACAACTTTGGCGGCCGTATCTATCTGAAGGCCATACTGCCGTTCCACATCCTGATAGCCCGTGATGCGCTGAGACGCGTCGCGAGAGCCCGCGAGGAACCGGTCGCGTCCGGGACATAACCGAAAAGCCCGGGGCAAATGGGTCAGATCACGACTCCCGGACCGAACCGAAACCGGGACCGGAAAACGGTCATCGCTTGAAGCCGGACCGTACCATATGGGGTGCTCCTGCAAATCCCGGCGTAAGCGGCCTCGACGATCCGGGCCAGCTTGTCTAGGCGTCTTGGTTCAGCCACGCCTCTGCGGCATCCACGTCATGGAGTTCGAAGCTCTTGATGTCGATGCCGGGAAAGAGAGCGCCCTCGACCATGGCGGCTGTTCTCAGCCAGCCGGAATCGCTCAACACCGCGCATCTGTCGAATTTCGCGAGCAGCCCGAAGAGCTTTGGCAGGCGCGCCATCTCGACGCCGATAGCTCCCAGGGTTGGCAGCGAAAACTCGGATATCCGGTAGAGCATTCGCCCATTGCTGACGCCTTCAGACTGCTCGATGAGCTCATCGAGCGCTCGGGTCATACCGTCCGCATCAAGCTTGCCGCTAAGTTCAATATCCACCCGGTCGACAGATTGCTTTATGATCCTGAACATATCTCACCCTTCCAGAATTGAGATCTCATTTTCTCCCGACTGGCTGGACGTGTCGTTGATCTCTATCAATTGAACAGATGTTCATCAGTGACATCTATGTCGGATCCAGCAAAGGCGGATGCTGCAAAAGAAACGACAAGCCCACCTGGTTGTTGTCTGTGCGCCGTGTCGCCGTGTGCTATCGTAGACCCGCCTTGCGCCAAAAAACCGCCCGGCATGCATTGGGTCCTGTGGGCAAGCTGCCCCGCGGGCCTTCAGGCAGGCCACGAAGCGGGTCGCCACCTTCCGACGCCCGAAAGACGACTCGATGGCGGCTGCGCCTGTTTTGACGCGCAAGGAATGCGAAACCATTCGCAATTTGTGATCACACAAAAAAATCTTGTGATCACAAAAGCCGGAAATACCGGAAAACGCTCGAATTTTCCGGGGATTTCTTTTGCAGTTGTCTTTCGACCAGCTTATTCCATGGTTAATCGCGCCGTTCTGGCGTCCGTGCCACCTGCGGGGCATCCAAGACCCGCGCTACGTCTAGGGGATCGGCTGAGATGAATATCCATGAGTATCAGGCCAAGAAACTTCTCAAGGATTTCGGCCTGCCCGTGTCCGATGGCCGCGCTGTTCTGCGCTCCGAGGAGGCAAAGGCCGCAGCCGGTGAACTGGATGGCCCGGTCTGGGTCGTCAAGGCGCAGATCCATGCGGGCGGTCGCGGCAAGGGCACGTTCAAGGAAGCCGAGGCCGGGGACAAGGGCGGTGTTCGGATCACCAAGTCCGTCGCAGAAGCGGCTGAAGAGGCGCAAAGGATGCTGGGCCGGACGCTGGTGACCAAACAGACCGGTCCGGCGGGCAAGCAGGTCAACCGGGTCTATATCGAGGATGGCGCGGGCATCGAAAGGGAGCTTTATCTCGCCCTGCTCGTTGATCGCGGCTCCAGTCGGGTGTCCTTCGTCTGCTCGACCGAGGGCGGCATGGACATCGAGGAAGTGGCCGAGAAGACACCGGAGAAGATCACCAGTTTCTCAGTTGACCCGGCTTCGGGCATTTCCGGCTTCCATGGCCGCCGGGTGGCCTTTGCGCTCGGCCTTGAGGGTGCGCAGGTCAAACAATGCGTCAGGATGATCGGTCAGCTTTATGCGATGTTCATCGCCAAGGACATGGAGATGATGGAGATCAACCCGCTGATCGTGACCAGCGGTGGTGATCTGAAATGTCTTGATGCGAAGATGGGTTTCGACAGCAACGCGCTTTACCGCCAGCCCGATATCCTGTCCTTGCGCGACGAGACGGAGGAGGACCCCAAGGAGCTTGCGGCCTCCAAGTTCGATCTCAACTACATTGCGCTGGATGGAGAGATCGGCTGCATGGTCAACGGTGCGGGGCTTGCCATGTCCACCATGGACATCATCAAGCTTTACGGCTCGGAGCCCGCGAATTTCCTTGATGTCGGAGGTGGCGCGACGAAGGAGAAGGTGACCGAGGCCTTCAAGATCATCACCTCGGATCCGCAGGTCAAAGGCATTCTGGTCAATATCTTCGGCGGCATCATGCGCTGCGACGTGATCGCCGAGGGCGTGGTCGAGGCTGTGAAAGAGGTCGGCCTGAAGGTGCCGCTTGTCGTCCGGCTTGAAGGCACCAATGTCGAGAAGGGCAAGGAGATCATCAACAACAGCGATGTCGACGTGATCGCTGCCGATGATCTTGGCGATGCTGCCGAGAAGATCGTGAAGGCGGTCAAGGGCTGACCATGCGCCGTGTCCTCAAACTGCTGATTTGGGCGGGGGTCGTGCTGGTTCTGTTGGCGGGCGGCGTTTTCGGCTTCCTGCTCTACAATGAACATCGCTTCATCGCAGACAACGGTTTGGTGCGGACCGGCACCGCCATCGAGATGTTCGAAGGTGGCTGCTTTACCACCATTGTCGGTGCTGTGCGTGCCACGGATGTGGATGAGGCAATGCGCTCAAACGGGCTGGAGCCCGGAGACGCGGAGCTGACATGGAAACACCCCCATCTGCGTCTGGACACGCGGCTTTTCTGGCGTGAGGGCGGTGGCAATGATTGCCTTGTGACCTTCCTGCCCGGCTATCTCTGGCCTGGCGAGTCAGAGCATGCAATGCGCGCGGCGTTTTCGGACTATGTGCAGGGCAGGCTCGACCGCGGAATGACCGAGGTGGCCGCAAGCCATCTGAACCTTGAGCCGCTTTCCGCGCCGCGGGCGGAGCCGCTGGTCGCAGGTTTCGAGGATGATCGCTATCGCTATTATCTTGTATTCGAGCCGCATAACAGCGGGCTCATCACCTTCAGGCTGGTCTCCGAACCAGTTCAGCAGAGTTGAGGGAGGGGGACTTGAATCCGTGTCCTGCCACCCATTCATCAAGTCATATTCAGCCGCCTGCGGGCCGCATCTGAAAAGGGACCAGAGCATATCATGGCCGTACTCGTAGACGAAAACACCCGCGTGATCTGTCAGGGCCTGACTGGCTCGCAAGGCACTTTCCATACCGAGCAGGCCGTGGCTTACGGAACGCAGATGGTCGGCGGGGTGACGCCCGGCAAGGGGGGCTCCAGCCATATCGGCCTGCCGGTCTTCAATACCGTGCATGAAGCCCGCCACGCGACGGATGCGAATGCGACCGCCATCTATGTTCCGCCGCCCTTCGCGGCGGACGCCATTCTTGAGGCGATCGACGCACAGATGGAACTCATCGTCTGCATCACCGAGGGCATTCCGGTGCTCGACATGATGAAGGTGAAACGTGCGCTGGAGGGATCGAGTTCCACACTGATCGGCCCCAACTGCCCCGGAGTGATCACGCCGGATGCCTGCAAGATCGGCATCATGCCTGGCCATATCCATAAACGCGGCTCGGTGGGGGTCGTGTCGCGCTCCGGCACGCTGACCTATGAGGCCGTCGGGCAGACCACCGCAGCGGGCCTCGGTCAATCCACCTGCATCGGCATCGGCGGCGATCCGATCAAGGGGTTTGAGCATATCGACGCGCTGGAACTTCTGCTTGGGGACGATGAGACCCAGTCGATCATCATGATCGGCGAGATTGGCGGCTCGGCCGAGGAAGACGCCGCCCAGTTTCTGAAAGACGAGGCCAAGAAGGGCCGCAAGAAACCGGTGGCCGGCTTCATCGCCGGCCGCACGGCCCCTCCGGGTCGCCGGATGGGCCATGCCGGAGCCATCGTGGCCGGCGGCAAAGGTGGTGCCGAGGACAAGATAGAAGCCATGCGTGCCGCTGATATTGTTGTTGCCGACAGCCCGGCGGGACTGGGTGAGGCCGTGCTGCAGGCCATCGGATAGGACCAACCGCCTGCGCCGACAGGGGCAGGCTCAAAGGGAATGCGCACGATCGTGCGCGCATCTAAGGAGCGGACGCCGCAAAACGACGCCCGGACGCATATGACGGATCAATCCCCAAACGACCTCTTTCACGCCTCATCCTTTTTGCAGGGCCACAACGCCGAGTTTGTGGAACAGCTCTACGCCCGCTACGCACAGGACCCGAATGCGGTCGATGCGAGCTGGCAGGCGTTTTTCAAGACGCTGGGCGATGACGAGGGCGATGTCCGGCGCGAGGCTGCGGGACCAAGCTGGGCGCGCGCCGACTGGCCGCCACAGCCAAGCGATGAACTGACTGCGGCGCTCGACGGGCAGTGGGGCGAGGACCCAGCAGTGACCGTTGGTGACAAGATCAAGACGAAGGCGGCCGAAAAGGGTGTCTCGCTGACGGAAGATCAGGTACAGCGCGCGGTCGTGGACAGCCTGCGTGCGCTGATGATCATCCGCGCCTATCGTATCCGCGGACATCTGGCGGCCGATCTCGATCCGCTCGGCCTGACCGAACAGACGCCTCATCCCGAACTTGATCCGACCAGCTATGGTTTCACGGGCGCGGACATGGACCGCCCGATCTTCATCGACAATGTGCTGGGTCTCCAGACCGCAAACCTGCGCGAGATCGTGGCGATCCTGAAACGTACCTATTGCGGGACATTCGCCCTGCAATACATGCATATCTCGGACCCCGAGCAGGCTGGCTGGCTGAAAGAGCGGATCGAGGGCTATGGCAAGGAAATCCAGTTCACGCGCGAGGGCCGAAAGGCGATCCTGAACAAGCTGGTGGAGGCCGAGGGTTTCGAGAAGTTCCTGCATGTCAAGTACATGGGCACCAAGCGGTTTGGCCTCGACGGTGGCGAGTCGCTGATCCCGGCGATGGAGCAGATCATCAAGCGCGGCGGTGCGCTGGGCGTCGAGGATATCGTGGTTGGCATGCCGCATCGCGGGCGCCTCAGCGTGCTGGCCAACGTCATGGGCAAGCCGTACCGGGCGATCTTCAACGAATTTCAGGGCGGCAGTTTCAAGCCGGACGAGGTCGAAGGCTCGGGCGACGTGAAATACCACCTCGGCGCGTCTTCGGACCGGGAGTTCGATGGCAACACGGTGCATCTCTCGCTCACCGCCAACCCCTCGCATCTGGAGGCGGTAAACCCGGTCGTGCTTGGCAAGGTTCGTGCCAAGCAGGAGGCAATCGGCGACATGGAGCGCAACAGGGTGCTGCCGATCCTGCTGCACGGGGATGCGGCCTTTGCAGGGCAAGGCGTGGTCGCGGAGTGCTTTGGCCTCTCCGGTCTGCGCGGTCACAAGACCGGCGGTACGATGCATATCGTGGTCAACAACCAGATCGGGTTCACGACCTCGCCGCATAACTCCCGCTCTTCGCCCTATCCGACTGATATCGCCCTGATGGTGGAAGCCCCGATCTTTCATGTGAACGGCGATGACCCGGAAGCCGTCGTACATGCCGCCAAGGTCGCGACCGAGTTCCGTCAGAAGTTCGCCAAGGACGTGGTCCTCGATATCTTCTGCTACCGCCGCTTCGGGCACAACGAGGGGGATGAGCCGATGTTCACCCAGCCTCAGATGTACAAGGCCATCAAGACGCACAAGACAACGCTTCAGACCTATACCGAACGCCTTGTGCAGGACGGTCTGATCCCCGAAGGCGAGATCGAGGATATGAAGGCTGCCTTCCAGAGCCACCTCAATGAGGAGTTCGAGGCAGGCAACGACTTTCGCCCGAACAAGGCAGACTGGCTGGACGGACGCTGGTCGGGTCTTTCCAAGAAGGGTGAGCGCTATCAGCGCGGCAAGACCGCCGTTGATCCGAAACGGCTCAAGGAGGTCGGCCAGGCCCTGACCCGCCTGCCCGATGGCTACAAGCCACACAAAACTGTCTCGCGTCTTCTGGAGACCAAGGCGAAGATGATCGAGACCGGGCAGGGCGTCGACTGGGCGACGGCGGAAGCGCTGGCGTTCGGCTCCCTGATGCTGGAGGGCTACCCGGTCCGTCTGTCCGGTCAGGACGCGACACGCGGCACCTTCTCGCAACGCCATTCCGGCATCATCGATCAGGAGACCGAGGAACGGTATCTGCCGCTCAACCATATTCGTGAGGGTCAAGCAGGCTATGAGGTCATCGACTCGATGCTGTCCGAATATGCGGTGCTCGGTTTCGAGTATGGCTACTCGCTGGCCGAACCCAACACGCTGACGCTCTGGGAAGCGCAGTTTGGCGACTTTGCCAACGGGGCGCAGATCATGATCGATCAGTTCATTTCCAGCGGTGAAAGCAAATGGCTCAGGATGAGCGGTTTAGTGCTGCTGCTTCCCCATGGCTATGAGGGGCAGGGGCCGGAGCACTCCTCAGCCCGGCTGGAGCGGTTCCTTCAGATGTGTGGGGGCGACAACTGGATCGTCGCGAACTGCACGACGCCTGCCAACTATTTCCACATCCTGCGGCGTCAGCTCCACCGCTCCTTCCGCAAGCCGCTGATCCTGATGACGCCGAAATCCCTGCTCCGGCACAAGCTTGCGGTCTCAACATTGGGCGAGATGGCAACCGGATCGAGCTTCCACCGCGTGCTCTGGGACGATGCTCAGCAGGGCAATTCCGACACCACGCTGAAGGCGGACAAGGATATCAAACGGGTCGTCATGTGCTCGGGCAAGGTCTATTTCGATCTTCTGGAAGAGCGTGACGCGCGCGGTCTGACGGATGTCTATATCCTGCGGCTGGAGCAGTTCTACCCGTTCCCGGCACAAAGCCTTGTGAAGGAACTCAAACGGTTCAAGCAGGCCAAGATCATCTGGTGTCAGGAAGAGCCAAAGAACCAGGGCGCGTGGACCTTTGTCGAGCCGAATATCGAGTGGGTCCTGAGCCGCATCAAGGCCAAATACACACGCCCGATCTATGCCGGTCGTGCGGCGGCGGCCTCACCGGCAACCGGACTCGCCAAACAGCATAAAGCACAGCAGGAGGCGCTGGTTGTAGAAGCGCTGACAGGTCAAAAGGACTGAATTGATGGCTGAAATTCGAGTGCCCACATTGGGCGAAAGCGTGACCGAGGCAACGATTGCGACCTGGTTCAAGAAACCGGGAGACAGCGTCGCGGTTGATGAGATGCTCTGCGAGCTCGAAACCGACAAGGTCACGGTCGAGGTGCCGTCTCCTGTGGCTGGGACGCTTGAGGAAATCGTGGCTGCCGAAGGCTCGACGGTGGGCGTCGACGCCTTGCTTGCAACCGTAAGTGCGGGCGAGGGCTCTGCCCCTGCACCAAAGGCGGAGGCCAAACCTGCCCCCGCGGCGGCTTCTGATGGGGGCGGCAAACCTGTCGATGTCATGGTCCCGGCGCTGGGGGAAAGCGTGACCGAGGCCACGGTTTCAAGCTGGTTCAAGAAACCGGGTGATGCGGTCATGGTCGATGAGATGCTTTGCGAACTGGAAACCGACAAAGTCTCGGTGGAAGTGCCATCGCCCGCCACGGGCGTCCTGTCAGAGATCATCGCGGGCGACGGGGTGACCGTCGCCGCCGGTGCGAAACTGGCTGTGATCGCCAAGACGTCCGGTGAGGCCAAGGTCGATGGGCCGGCAAACGCGCCCGACCCGCATGAGCCCGAGCCTGCAAAGGGCAAGGATGTCGAAGATGCGCCATCCGCCAAGAAGCTGATGGCCGAGAAAGGCCTGAGTTCGGATCAGGTCCAGGGCACCGGCCGGGATGGGCGGGTGATGAAGGAGGACGTCATGAAGGCCGTGGCGGCTCCGACTGCCGCACCTGCGGCGGTTCCCCGCGCTCCGGTGGCGGCCCAGGATGCGGAGCGGGAAGAACGGGTCAAGATGACCCGCCTGCGCCAGACCATCGCACGGCGCCTGAAAGATGCGCAGAACGCAGCTGCCATGCTGACCACCTATAACGAGGTGGACATGTCGGGCGTCATGGGGCTGAGGAGCGAATACAAGGACCTGTTCCTGAAGAAACACGGTGTGAAGCTGGGCTTCATGTCCTTCTTCACCAAGGCCTGCTGTCACGCGCTGAAGGAAGTGCCCGAGGTCAATGCCGAGATCGACGGGACGGATGTCGTCTACAAGAACTTCGTCCATATGGGGATCGCGGTGGGCACGCCCACCGGTCTCGTGGTGCCGGTTGTCCGCGACGCCGACCAGATGGGCTTTGCCGATATCGAGAAGAAGATCAACGAGCTTGGAGCGCGCGCCCGTGACGGCAAACTCAGCATGGCCGAGATGCAGGGCGGCTCTTTCACGATCTCCAATGGCGGGGTCTATGGCTCGCTGATGTCATCCCCGATCCTCAACCCGCCGCAGTCGGGCATACTGGGTATGCACAAGATCCAGGACCGACCGATGGTGGTGAATGGAGAGATCGTGATCCGCCCGATGATGTATCTGGCGCTCAGCTATGATCACCGGATCGTGGACGGCAAGGGGGCGGTGACCTTCCTTGTGCGCGTGAAAGAGGCGCTGGAGGATCCGCGGCGGTTGTTGATGGATCTGTGATGTCTCATCTGGAAGGCAGCGAGACGACGCGTCCAGCATCCGTGCCGGAAGCTGCCAGTGACGCAACAGGGCAGGAGGGGGTCCGCTCACGCCGGGACAGCCTTCCGGCGCTGATGTATTGGACGGTCGCCCTGGGCTATCCGATCGCCTTTCTGGTCTTCTGGAGGGAAGGCTATTCGATCTTGTTCTTCTTACTTGGAAGCTGGATCGAGGTCTTCTCCGGCGGGCATTTTCCGAGCCTTCTGGAAAGAACATCCGCGCAGGATTGGGTCGCCTTTTTTGCTCTCTTTTATATCAGTGCCGTCCCGATACTTACCGCGATATATCTGTTTGCCAGAAGGCGCGGCGCGGTTGTCCTGCAGTTGTTTTGGGTATTTGCATACTGGCTTTCTGATTTCAGTTCGCCAAGGTGGTTCTATCCATTGCTTCTGATGGTCTGGCTGCCGACACTGGTCTGGCTGGCCCGGGTCGGACAGCTTCGAGCGGGCCGCCGAAAGAATTCGATATCTCATGAGGTCTTCACCTAAAAGCAGGAGGGCCGGATATGGCCGACTATGATGTGATTGTTATTGGTGGCGGGCCGGGCGGCTATGTCTGTGCGATCCGCTGCGCGCAACTTGGGCTCAAGACGGCCTGCGTTGAAGGTCGCGGGACGCTGGGCGGAACCTGCCTGAATGTCGGCTGCATCCCGTCAAAGGCGATGCTGCACGCATCCGAGATGTATCATGAGAGCGGTACCCATTTCGAGGAAATGGGCATCATGGGCGTGAAGGCGAAGGTCGATCTGCCGCAGATGCTGAAATACAAGCAGGGTGCGGTGGACACCAACACCAAGGGCATCGAGTTCCTGTTCAAGAAGAACAAGATCGACTGGCTGAAAGGCTGGGGCAAGGTCGAGGGCAAAGGCAAGGTTTCGGTTGATGGCGAGACGCATGGTGCGAAACATATCGTGATCGCGACAGGCTCGGAAGCGGCCTCGCTGCCGGGCGTAGAGATCGACGAGGAGCGGGTCGTGACTTCAACCGGCGCCTTGGAGCTGAAGTCGGTGCCAAAGAAGATGGTGGTGATCGGGGCTGGTGTGATCGGTCTGGAAATGGGCTCGGTCTATGCGCGGCTCGGGTCCGAGGTGACGGTTGTCGAGTTCCTTGATCACATCACGCCGGGCATGGATGCCGAGGTGACCAAGACCTTCCAGCGTATCCTGAAAAAGCAGGGGCTGAACTTCATCCTCGGTGCGGCGGTCCAGGGCGTGGAGGTGCTGAAATCAAAGCTGAAGGTGACCTACAAACTGCGCAAGGATGACAGCGAGGCCGTGCTGGACGCCGATGTCGTTCTGGTGGCCACGGGGCGTAAACCGTTCACCGACGGGTTGGGACTGGCCGAGGCCGGCGTTGATATGACGGAGCGCGGGCAGGTCAAAACCGATGCGCATCTGAAGACCAATGTCGATGGGATCTGGGCCATCGGCGATGTCGTCGTGGGCCCGATGCTGGCGCACAAGGCCGAGGACGAGGGCATGGCCGTGGCCGAACGGATCGCGGGTCAGGCGGGCCATGTGAATTACGATGTGATCCCCGGTGTGATCTATACCTCGCCCGAGGTCGCGACCGTTGGCAAGACCGAGGAAGAACTCAAGGAAGCGGGCCGGGCCTACAAGGTCGGCAAGTTTCCGTTCATGGGCAATGCCCGCGCGAAGGCACATTTTCAGGGCGAGGGTTTCGTGAAGATTCTTGCGGATGCTGCAACGGATCGCATTCTGGGTGCCCATGTCATTGGTCCGTTCGCGGGCGATCTTATCCACGAGGTCTGTGTGGCGATGGAGTTCGGAGCGGCTGCGGAAGACCTGGCGCGGACCTGCCACGCCCACCCGACCTTCAGCGAGGCGATGCGCGAGGCGGCGCTGGCTTGCGGTGACGGCGCAATCCACGCCTGACGGAGTTTGCCTCCCATGGGAGGCAAACACGCGTTTTTATTGGATCGGGTCCGATCCTCCGGACGGGTTCTTTCCGCTGGCTAGCGCATCAGCATGCGCAGGCCGCTTGTGACATCCTGGCGGACCGCGAGGCGCAGGCTGGCTTCGTCGCCTGCGCGCAGAGCAGCAATGATCTTGTTGTGGTTCTCGCTGGCGCTCGGGCGGCGCAACCTTGCATAGAGCGCCCGCATCGTTGGTCCAAGCTGCAGCCAGACGGTTTCGGCAAGGGCCAGCATCGCCGGGGCCTGCGCGCGGAGATAGAGGTTGCGATGAAACTCAAGGTTGGTGCGGATGTAGCCTGCGGCATCTCCGGCCCGCATCAACCCGTCGATCTGAACGGTAATGTCCTGCATCCGGTCGATCAGCGCGGAATGCGCCCGCGGCAGGGCGCGGGAGGCAAGCTCGGGCTCAAGAAGGGAGCGCAGGGCCGCCAGTTCCTCGATCCGATCATTGGCCAGCGCAGGCGTGCTGACACGTCCTGACGGTGAGAGCTTCAGCGCCCCTTCCGCCGCAAGACGCCGCACGGCCTCTCTTGCGGGCGTCATTGAAACGCCGAACTCTTCCGCGAGCCCGCGTAACGTCAGGGACGCTCCCGGTTCGATCTGCCCGTGCATGATCTGGGCGCGGAGGTGCCGGTAAAGGCTCTCATGTGCGGTAAGGCCGGGATCCTGGGGACGATCTGTCATGCCAGCAGTTTGTGATCACAAAACGGCACTCTGTCAATTCCACGCCACATTCGTCAACGAATCGTACGAGACGGAACGAATCTCTGTTACCAGCGTTGGGTGGGTACCTGCGATACCTGTGATTGGGGAAACAATGTCTGATTTTCTATCCGGATTGTTCGGATATACCGTTGCGTCTTTGGCGGGTGCTGTTGTCTTGCTTTCGAACTGGAGCCCGGAGAGGCCGTTGCGTGCGGACCCGGAACTGACGTCCCAGTATACGGTGGTCGCTGGATCGAAAGCTGCGGCATATGATCTTGGGGTCGAGGAGATCCGCTTCGCGAGCCAGACCGATGCGCCGACGATGATCATTGAGACAGTCGCTCTGATAGATGCAGGTGATCTTTTGGCCGGACTGCCACAGCGGGTCGAGACCATCGCGGAGCCGGTCGCCGCGCAGCAACCCATGGCGCGGGTAACCGGATCGGCGGTCAATCTGCGGGAAGGCCCATCGACCTCCTATTCCAAGGTCGGAGTTGTGAGGCTTGACGATATGCTGGAGTTGACCGGCGAGACCGAAGGCGACTGGGTCCAGATCGTTCAGCCCCTGACCGATACGCCTGGCTGGATGCACGGGCGCTACCTGGAAAAAGTCGACGAAACGATCATTTCAGCTCAGAACTGATACCGGTGAAGTTCGGCGCCGCGCTGGCGCAGCCAGTCGCGATGAGCGGTGTAGTCAGGCATCAGGTCCGCCACGGTTTTCCAGAATGCTGAGCTGTGGTTCATTTCTTCCAGATGAGCGACTTCATGGGCCGCGACATAGTTGAGAACGTCATATGGAGCCATCATCAGTCGCCATGAGAACATCAGCCTCCCGCCACTCGTGCAGGATCCCCAACGCGAACGGGTGTCGCGCAGACTTATGGCGCTGGGTGTCTTGCCCAACAGGGCCGAATATCGTTCGACAGCGTCCGCCAGATGCTCTCGTGCCGAAACCTTGAGCCAGGCCGCCACTCGCCTTGAAACAGCGTCATCACGGTCTGGAACCAGCAGGTCCTGATCGGTCAACCGAACCGTGCGCCCCGATCCCGGCGCGATACGTCTCAGTTGCCCGAGCACCGGAAGTTCGACCCCGAACTTGACCTGTGTGATCTCGGGGCCTGACGCGAGACGATCCCGCAGCCAGCCCTCATGGCTTTGTGCAAAACTGTCGGCTTGCCCGAGGGGGGTGCGCAGGGGAACTGTCATGCGGACCCGGTCACGACCGTGGGTCACCCGCAGAGTCATGCGCTTGGCGCGGGCATTTTCCCGTATATGGACCTCGATCGGAGGGGTGCCGATCCGGATCGTCCGCAACGAGGCTTACTCCACCGATGCCTGATGGGCGCGAATGAACTTGCTGACCCTCGGCTTGATCTCCTTGCGCCAGCGTGACCCGTTGAAGACGCCGTAGTGCCCGACATCTTTCTGAGTGTAGTGCGACTTGAGTGTCTTCGGCAGGCCGGTCAGCAGATCATGGGCCGCTTCGGTCTGGCCGATCCCGGTGATGTCGTCCTTCTCGCCCTCGATTGTCAGCACCGCTATGTCCTTGATCTTTGACGGGTCCACCAGCACAGAGCGGTAGACATAGGCGCCGATTGCCAGAAGGCGTTTCTGGAACACCCGATCAATGGTCTGAAGGTAAAAATCTGCCGTCAGATCCATCACTGCCATGTACTCATCATAGAAACGGCGATGGGAGGCGGCGCTGTCGCCATCACCTCGAATCAGATTGCTGAACTGGTCGACATGCGCGTCCATATGGCGGTCGAGATTCATCGACATGAAGCCGGACAATTGCAGGAAGCCCGGATAGACCTGTCGCAGAAAACCGCGGTTCGGCCAGGGCACAGTCTTGATCACATGGCTTTCAAACCAGCTCAATTTATGGCTGGTTGCCAGCTCGTTTGGCTGTTTCGGGTTGCGTGCGGTGTCAATCGGACTGCCCATGAGTGTGACAGATGCAGGGCGTGCCGGGTCGTCAGCCATTGCCATCAGACTTGCCGCAACCATCATCGGCACACCGGGCTGGCATACCGCCATCACGGAGGCGCGCTGACCATCCTGGGCCAGAAGTTTGCAGAACTGGATCAGGTAATCGGTGTAATCATCGAGGTCGAAATTGCCATCTGTCAGCGGCACATCGCGCGCATCGGTCCAGTCCGTGATGTAGATATCGTGGTCCGGCAGCATCGACTGCACCGTGCCGCGAAGCAGCGTCGCGTAATGCCCTGACATCGGCGCGATCATCAACACCTTGGGATCGCTGCGCCTTTTCTTCTTCTTGAAGTCACGGCGAAAATGCAGGAGGCGGCAGAATGGAAGTTCATAGGCCACTTCCTCGATGACCGGGACGACCTCGCCTTCGATCTCGACCGCGTCAAACCCGAACTCGGGTTTGCCGTAACGGCGGGTGGCGTTGATGAACATCTCGCAGGCGGCCGCCGTGTAGCGCGCGCCATAGCTTGGTGCGAACGGATTGAGCGGATTGGTCATCGCTTCCTGCCCCATCCGTGCCGCGGCACGCATCGGAGAGATTGCCGCATGGGTCATTTCATACGCATGATATAGCACTGCACCGCCTCATTTGTTTTTTCTTTTGCCTGCCCGCCGACAGGGTAGACCCCGGTCAGATGGGCTTCAAGAGCATTCAGGGTCATTCTACCTTGATGCTGCAATAGCACATAAGTCTTTGACAATTGTCACCGGATTGTGGCAAAGCCCTGCAACCTTCCTGTCAGATGACCAGCCGGAGACCGAAATGCCCAAAGATGAATGGGGCGTGAAGCGCATTTGCCCGAATTGTTCTGTCCGATTCTATGATCTCAAGACCGACCCGATGACCTGCCCGTCCTGCGAAACGACATTTGATGTCGAAAGCCTGACGGCCAGCAAACCCAAGTCCCGTACGGCCGAAAAGGCCAAGGCCAAGGAACCGGTGGCAGAACCGGTCATCGACAATGATGACGATGATGATCCGCTCGCAGAGGTGAGCGAGGATGTTGATATCGATATCGACGACGATCTGCTCGAAGACGACGAGGATGATGATACGGTCAACCTCGAAGAGATCGCCGACGTTCCGGACGACGACGAAGACAGCTGACCTTGATCCCCCAACTTTTCGCTTGATCTGATGGGGGGCGAGACATAGACAGGCATCGCCGGAGAAAATCCGGCAAAATGGGGCCATAGCTCAGTTGGGAGAGCGCTTGCATGGCATGCAAGAGGTCAGGGGTTCGACTCCCCTTGGCTCCACCAAATTCCTCCGAACAGGAATTTCAACTTTTCTAATGGGTTAGTCTGCCCGCTCTCGGAGGGGGTGCATCTGCCAGCCAAGATTGCTTTGCTGCGCGGCGTCTGACCTCTGCAGTGAGGGCAGCGTGTCCCGGAATCTTTGCCGAATTGGGACTGTGCGAGGGCTTCCATGTCACTCGTATCTCGCCTGAACGAGCGTGTGAAGCAGCGCCGGATCATATCCTCTTTCCGGCTGTGTCGAGAAACCCACACCATTGCGGATCACATAAGTCCCGCTAAATTCAAACATTTTTTTGACATATTTTTTTCGTGTCTGCCGCAGAGACAGTTACGAGTCAGGATGGGAAGTAGCGATTTGAAAACGTTTATTACGAGAGTTTGCGGGAGCCTGCTGGGCTCTTGTCTGATGTTGGGCATGGCCAATACGGCATTCGCCCAGACAGATGAACGCCCGTCCGTAAAAGTTGGAATGGTCACAACGCTGACCGGCGGGGGCAAGGGCCTTGGAATTGATATCCGTGATGGATTTCAACTCGCCCTTAGGCTGAATGATACGGTGGATGTCGATCTGATTGTCGAGGATGATGCGCGCAACGTGGACCAGGCTGTCGAAATTGTTGACCGGTTTCTCAACCGGGCGGATGTCGACGTGGTGACCGGGATCGTCTGGTCCAACCTTGCCCTGACGGTTGTCCCGAACGTCGTAAATGAAGGAACTGTCTACATCTCACCCAACGCGGGACCGTCGGCGCTCGCCGGTGCGTCGTGCCACAAGTATTACTTCAACGTTGCCTGGCAGAATGACAACATTCATGAGGCAATGGGCGAGTTCATGTACACCGAAGGCTATGAGGCGCCGTTCATCATCGCGCCGGATTATCCGGCGGGCCATGATGCGATGCGGGGGTTCAAAAGGTTCTATGGCCCCGTGGTCTCGGAGGTCTATACCGAGCTCGGTGCCTCTGAATACGGCGAGGTGATTGCCCAGATCGAGGCATCTGACGCACAGACCATATATTTCTTCCTGCCCGGCGGTATGGGGGTGAACTTCTTCAAGCAATACAAAGCCGCTGGCGGCACGAAGCAGCTGTTCGGCCCAGCGTTCTCATTCGATCAGACGATCCTCGATGTGGTCGGCGATGACGCGATCGGCGTGCTGAACACGTCGCAGTGGGTCAAGGAGATCGACTACCCGGCCAACACGATCTTCGTGGACGAGTTCTTCAAGGCCTATGGGCGCTATCCATCGCTCTATGCGTCGCAGGGCTATGACGCGGCCAACCTGATCATCAAGGCAATGGAATTTGGTGCAGATCCTTCGGACGCGGACAGTCTGCGCGAAGCGATGCTGGCGGTGGACATAGACTCGCCACGCGGTGCGATCAGGTTCGACAGCAATCAGCACCCTATTCAGGATTTCGTGGTGCGCATCGTGGAGCGGGATGAAAACGGGCTTACCAACCGCTTCTTCTCCTATGCCATGGCGGATCGAAGCAGTGCCTATGTCGGTGATTGTGCGTTGGGACAGTAAGTAAATTGCCGGGCCGGTCCCGGCAATTGCAACAGAAGGTGGCCGCCTTTTGCGCGGCGAGAAGCGCCGGACTTCTGTCCGGTTTCCGTAGACAGACATTTCCCATCTCCGGGATTTGAAAAGTAGAGGTTAAAAGGGATAAATGGTCAGGACATCGAGAATAGTGACGGCGTTAGGGACAGCGGCGATAGGATTGTTGAGTACGCAGGTA
>CANLSM010000020.1 GCA_947493745.1 uncultured Paracoccaceae bacterium
TAATCAAACCAACAAGATGAGCCAAACTCTCTCTTAGTTTAAGCCGCCATTGGTTCCAAAAACCCTGACAACGGACAATGCGCAAGGCTCTCATCTGGCAGGCGCAGGCTGATGTGTTTGGCGGGCTGAAATCAAGTTCTAAGAAGATACTTTCCGCCGCTGCAGACGGAGAGAAGGTCAGATCTCCCAGGGTGCATTTGTCACCCGGCACTCAGTTGGTACGCGAATGGAACGGACGCCGGCACCTGATCAATGTGACCGAGACCGGGTTCGAACTCGACGGTCGCGAGTATGCATCGCTCACGGCCGTCGCGCGTCACATCACCGGGGCGAACTGGTCAGGACCACGGTTCTTTGGTCTGACATCTGCAAAGAGTAAGGCGGCATGAACCGGACCCGCTGTGCCATTTACACCAGAAAGAGTTCTGAGGACGGTCTGGAGCAGGAGTTCAATTCTCTGGATGCGCAGCGCGAAGCCTGCGAGGCCTACATCCTCAGCCAGAAGCATGAGGGTTGGATCTGCCTCGCGGAAACTTATGACGACGGGGGACTCTCTGGCGGCACGCTTGATCGACCAGCTCTCAAGCGCCTCCTTACAGATGTCCGCACAGGCAAGGTTGATCAGATCGTGGTCTATAAGATTGACCGGCTGACGCGCTCACTGGCGGACTTCTCAAAGATTGTTGATGTGCTGGATGCCGCTGATGCGTCCTTCGTCTCCGTAACCCAATCTTTCAACACCGCAACGAGTATGGGACGTCTGACGCTCAATATGCTGCTCAGCTTTGCACAGTTCGAGCGCGAAGTGACGGCGGAACGTATCAGAGACAAGATCTCCGCCTCAAAACGCAAAGGCCTCTGGATGGGGGGAAACGTCCCGCTTGGATATCGACCCGATGGACGAACGCTGACCGTCCATGAGCCCGAAGCAGATACGGTGCGTCAACTCTACAGCCTGTATCAGCAGCACAAACGGATCCGGCTTGTGAAAGAGCAGGCGGATCGCAGGAAGCTGCGCACCGGGATCAGACAGAAAGCAGATGGCACGCAACGGGGCGGTGGCCCGTTCAGTTTTGGCCATATCCATCACATTCTCACGAACCCCATTTATGCCGGACGTATCCGGCACAAAACAAAGGTCTACGATGGTCAGCATCCACCGCTGATCGAACCTGAACTCTGGGATGCCTTGCAGGTTGATCTTCAGGCCAATGCCAGATCGTCTCGTATGGGACGACTACGCAGTCGAGGCGGCCGAAAGACGATTGCCTCTCCGCTGCTCGGCAGGCTGTTCGATGAGACCGGGGATCGTCTCACCCCCAGTCATACAAAGACGGGCCAGGGGAAGCGATTGCGCTATTATATCTCCCATCGTTTGACGCGCGACCCACGCTCCCGGCATCCCTCGGCCTGGCGATTGCCGGCCCCGGAACTTGAGGCAGCGATTGGTCAGGCGATCCGCAGGCATCTCTCGAAGCCAGAGACGGTCGCGAACCTATTGATCGATGCGAACACCGCAAGGATCGCGCAAACACAATCACTCATCGATCAAATCTCAGGCGGAGGAGATTATCTCTCTCTTTTGGAGTTGGTGACCCGCGTCGACCTGCAAGCTGGTTCCCTTTCCATTGCTCTGGATCGTGCAGTCCTTGCTGAAGTGCTTGATACCCAGCCGAACCGCCTTGTCTCAGGTTGCTTGCTGTTCACAGCGCCTTTCCAATTGCAGCGCCGCGGAGTTGAGACAAAGCTTGTGATTGGCGGTCAGCGGAAGCACCGCGATGAGACTCTTCTGCGCAATATTGCGAAGGGACATCGTTACTTCGGACTGATCATGGCCGGAGAAAGCTATGCTCAGATTGCTGAGGCAGAGAACACATCGAAACGTATGGTCCAGCACCTGACAGAGCTAGCCTTCCTGTCTCCGGAAATCGTCGAGCAGATTTGTGAAGGCAGCCAACCTCCCAGACTCACGACCGAGTGGCTGAAGAGGCACAAGATCCCGGTTCTTTGGTCCGAACAGCGCGCGCTGTTTGCGGGGCTCTGAGTCTGAGACTTTTCCAACACCCAACCTGCTAGCGCGGAAATCGCAAAGAGAGACGCGCGGCCTTTTGGCCGGGATTTCCGGCCTGAAGCGTGTCTCCCAGTGAAATTCATCAAGACAACCGCCTGAAAACGCGCGAGTAACCGCGAAAGTCTCCACTGGGAGGCAAATTCAAGGAAGGTTGGCTGGGGTGGTAGGATTCGAACCTACGGTACACGATACCAAAAACCGTTGCCTTACCACTTGGCTACACCCCAACGGTAGCGTGGTTTTAAACACGCGTCCTTGGGCTCGCAAGCGAAAAGCGAATTGAATTTTGCGCCCGTTGGCCGTATCGAGCGGGGCTTGGTTCGAGAGGTAATTGACGGGAATGCAGCGCTGGGATGTGGCGATAATCGGAGCAGGTGCCGCTGGCATGTTCTGCGCGATCGAGGCGGGCAGGCGCGGGCGGCGGATCGTGGTGCTCGATCATGCCAAGGCGCCGGGCGAGAAGATCCGCATCTCCGGCGGCGGGCGGTGCAATTTCACCAACATTCACACACACCCGGAGCGGTTCCTGAGCCAAAATCCGAAATTCTGTGTATCCGCGCTCAGCCGCTATACCGCACAGGATTTCACCGCCCTCGTGCAGCGCCACAACATCGGCTATCACGAGAAAACGCTGGGCCAGCTCTTTTGTGATCAGTCGGCAAAGCAGATCATCGACATGCTGGTCTTCGAGATGAAGCAGGCGGGATGCGAATTGCGGCTTGGGGTCGATGTGACACGGATCGAGCGCGGATCGGATGGCTTCACGCTGACCGGCAGCTTCGGGCAGATCGCAACACAGTCACTGGTGATCGCAACCGGCGGCAAGTCCATTCCCAAGATGGGCGCGAGCGCCTTTGGATATGGCGTGGCCGAGCAGTTCGGCCTGCGCCTGACCGAGACCCGCCCCGGCCTTGTGCCCCTGACCTTCTCAGGTGCGGAACTTGAGGGGCTGAGGGCATTGAGCGGCGTCTCGGTCGAGGGACGCATCCGTTGCGGCAAGAATGGCTTTGAGGAGGCTCTGCTCTTCACACATCGCGGGCTTTCGGGTCCGGCCGTTCTGCAGATATCGTCCTATTGGCGGGAGGGGCAGGGGATCACAGTCGATCTTGCCTCGTCGGAGATGCTGGAAAACCTGCGTCGGACCCGATCGACAGCGGGCAGGCTGGCTGTTCGGACCGCGCTGTCGCACCATCTGCCCAAGCGGCTGGCCGGTCACATGGCTGAGCGGATGAGGCTGGAGGGGAACATAGGTGATTTCTCCGACAAGCGATTGCGGGCGGTGGTTGACGGTCTGCAGAACTGGCACCTGATGCCGTCAGGTTCGGAAGGATATCGAACAGCCGAGGTGACGCTGGGCGGCGTCGATACACGGGATCTGAACTCCCAGACCATGGCGGCCCGGGCTGACCCGTCGCTCTTTTTCATTGGCGAGGTGGTCGATGTCACCGGTTGGCTCGGCGGGTACAATTTCCAATGGGCCTGGTCATCGGGCTGGGTCGCCGGTCAGGTGGCCTGATGCCGCCCATCGATTAACTGCGGAACGGTGGTACTGCAATTCATCTCGGCCGCAAGCATCACATCCTCACCAAAGCCCATTTCCCGCAGTTCCAGGCCAGATGTGCAGTTACAGAGAGCTTCCGCGATGCGGGTGCGGCTGGCTTTGAAGGATTGCACGGCCAGTTCCGCCTCGGGCGTTCGCGCCATGTTGATCCCGGCGGCGATCATGCCCGCCCCCAGCCAGTCTTCTATCGCCGGGCGCAGGCCGCCTCCGGGCCATGTTTCGCCTGCGGGGATCACGGCGATGGAGCCACCGCGGGCAAGGTTGACGGCTTTCTCGGAAACCGTCGCGGCATTTCTCAGACAGCCGGCCAGAACGACCGGATCGTTGGCCAGTTCAGACAGCCTGGAGCCGTTTGGTGATGGCAGGAGCAGGCGCTGGCCTTTGGTCAGTTGATAAAGCGATCCCGGCGACAGGCTGGGCCGCCCATTCGCGTGCCTGCGGGGCAGGGCAAGCGTTGCGCCGAGCTTTTCGGCCATTGCAACCTGCGCATCGCTGTCTTTTTCGCCGAACGGGATTACTTCGGCCCCTTGCGATGTCGCGATATCAACGGCGGTAGAGAAGGACAGAACATCGACGATGATCAGCACACTGGCATCGGCGAATGTTCTGACGCCCTCGGGTCCCCATTCAAGCGTCAGCAAAAGGGCACCGATCAGAGCCGGAAGGGATCGGCCTTGGCCAGCCGGTCGAAGCTCATCAGGGTTCCAATGAGCGTGTCCATATCGCTCAGCACGACCATGTTGGGGCCGTCCGAGGGGGCCGTATCAGGCGCCTCATGGGTCTCGATGAAGACACCCGCGATGCCCAGCGAGACGGCAGCGCGCGCCATCACCGGCGCGAACTCCCGCTGCCCGCCGGAAGAGCCGCCAAGACCGCCGGGTTGCGCAACCGCATGGGTGGCATCCATGATCACCGGATAGCCGGTTGCCGCCATCGTCGGCAGGCCGCGCATGTCAGTGACCAGTGTGTTGTAGCCAAAGGATGAACCACGCTCGGTCAGAAGCAGCTTTTCGTTGCCGGTCGAGGCGATCTTGTCGGCGACATTGGGCATGTCCCACGGGGCCAGAAACTGACCCTTCTTGACGTTGACCACCGCCCCAGTCTCGCCTGCGGCAAGAAGCAGATCGGTCTGGCGGCAGAGAAAGGCGGGGATTTGCAGGACATCCACCACCTCGGCCACAGTGGCGCATTGTTCGGGCGCATGAACGTCTGTGAGAACCGGGCAGCCGAAGCGCTCCTTTACCGCCGCCAGGACCTCAAGTCCCTTGTCCATCCCCAGCCCGCGCTTGCCCGAAAGGGAGGTCCGGTTGGCCTTGTCGTAGGAGGCCTTGAACACATAGCCCGCGCCATGTTTCTCGCAGACCTTCGTCATCGTCTCCGCGATCATCAGGGCGTGATCGAGACTTTCCAGCTGACAGGGTCCGGCAATCACCGCCAATGGTGCATCATTGCTGAAAGATACCGGACCGGCAGCTACGGTTTTCATTTCCGTCATGGATCAGACACTCACTTGTTCGCGGAGGATGGACAGGGTCAGGGAGACCATCACATAGATGGACATGAAGATCAGGAATGCCAGAGCGGTGCTCTCGAACTTCTTGGGATAGGTCGGATCGACCGGGGCAATCGGCTTGACCCCGAGCGAGAGATACCGGACCTGCTTGCTTTCCTGAATACGCGCGCCTTCAACCGCTGTCAGAGACTGCTGCAACAGGGCCTGCCGGGTTGCCATTTCGGTCTCGGCGACCTGTAGCTCGGCGCTGATCCGGGCAATTGGAACGGTGCTGTCATTGCTTTCCAGCATCCGGCTGCGCAACTCCTCGATCCTCTCGGCCTGGCGTGCGATCTCGCGCTGTAGCGCGCTGGCCCGGCTCTGGTTGGGGCGCGGGTTGTCGAGGATTTCAGACAGGCTGAGACGCTTGTTCTCCAGATCCGCCTCCAGCGTGTTGATGATGGACAATTGCGAGGTGATTTCGGCATCCGCGCTCAGCACGCCGCGTTGCTGCTGGAGATCCAGAACCTTCTGCTGCGCTTCCAGAAACTGCTGTTCTGCCTTGTCGTAGCGCGCCTCGGCACCGGTAACCTGATCGCCACGGGCCTCAAGCGAGAGGCCGTCAACACGCTCCTCCGCGTAGCCGACAAGCGCTTCTGCGAAGCGTTGTGAGGCCTCGGGCGTGCTGGCGATGATCCGCATGCGCACGACGCCCTCGCTGGGGTCGAAGCCGATGGACACGTTGCGCTTGTAGACCGCATAGGCCTTGTCGAGCGAGGCACCCTCCGGGATGCGCTGCAACTCGTCTATCTCGGGATTGAGGAAATGCTCGACATAGTTCTGATCCGCATCGAGCCGTTGGAAGGCCTCGCGCGACAGCAGATAGTCCTGCACCACGATACTGTCCTGAGAGGTGGCAAGCCCGCTGCCAGCCAGGAATGCACCGAGCCCGCTGCCGCCACCTCCTGATTCAGCGGTCTGGATCAGAAAGGCAGATTCCGTTTCATACATGTCGGTCGCAACGGAGTAATAGTAATAGCCACAGATGGCTGTCGGCAGGAAAACGAAGAACAGCAGGCGGCAGACCAGCATGAAGAGGCGGCGCCTGCGCCTGCGGACCAGATCAAGCCGTATCTTGTTGATCTCGATCTCGCGCTGCGCGGCGGTCAGCGGACCGGGGGGCTTGCTGATATCAACAGGCTGGTTCTCCGCGATGATGACGCCCGAGGGATCGGCCTGCTCCTCGCGCATCTTCTCGGCCCGCGCGATGTCCAGAATGGAGTTCTTGAGAGAGAAGATGTCGACACCGCGCTCCTGCAACATCCTGACGGCTTCATCTTCGCTGGACGGCGCAAGTCCGATCTGTTTGGCATAGCGCAGCGCCTGCCGCTTGTGCCGCGGCATGATCTTGCGATTGCCAGACGGCTGGGTGCCGTCGTCCGGTGCCTGTTCATTCATCGCGTCAACTCTGCTCTTTGGAGCGTGGCTTTTCTTTCACGGCCATCCTTGACACGAAGTCTAGAGGAAAAGAAGGCGGGCTGCAAAATAGGGCCGTTTTCAGGAATAGTCATAAAGCTGGCGCGCCTCCTCGAGCGTATCGAAGAAATAGAGCCTGCCGCTGCGCAGCACGGCCGCACTTTTGCAGAATGTCTCCAGCGTTTTGGCCTGATGCGAAACCATGACCACGGTGGCGGTTGACAGACGCTCGTGCAGCAATGTGCCTGCCTTGCGGTTGAACTCCGCATCGAGTGTGGACGGCATACCCTCGTCGATCAGGTAGAAGTCGAAATCAAGCGACAGCATCAGCGCAAACATGAACCGGGACCGCATGCCCTGACTGTAGGTCGAGATCGGCATCTCGAAATATTCCTCGATATCGACCACGTAACGGCAGAAGGATTCGACATAATCCGCTTCAACACCGTAGAGCCGGGCGATATAGCGGCTGTTCTCGGCGGCGGAGTGTTTCATGTTCACGCCCGCCATCCTGCCAAGCGGGAAGGAAATGCGTGAGGTGCGGATGATCTCGCCCTCGTCGGGCTTCTCAAATCCCGCCATCATGTTGATCAGGGTCGTCTTTCCGGTGCCGTTTGGTGCCAGGATGCCCAGCGAGTTGCCCGGTTCGATGCGAAATGTCGCCTGATCGAGGATCACCTTGCGGCGTTCCCCGGTCCAGAAGGACTTGCTGACATTTCGAAACTCGATCATCTGGTGCCCCGACACTCCTGCGCAGGCTCAAAGCCGCCAGCCTTTCACTCAAGACGCCATATCTTTATGTCGAAAAGGTGAATGCTGTATACGCCAGTCTGAGTGTTTTTACACGTTCAGTAACCGGTCGGGCTCAATGGGCAGCAGGATGGTCTGAGACCTGCCGGTTGGCCGCAATGCAAAGATGCTCTGCTCCGGCTCAGGCAACCGCACCCCAGATCAGCCCCGCAAGGACGGAGCCTATGAAAGCGAAGCCCAGATAGCTTATGAAGATGCGCGGTTTCACCAGTGCCCAGACCGCGAGAGCGGCGGGTATGCAGCTGACGCCACCGGCCAGCACGAATGACATCGCAGCGCCCTGGCTCATTCCCTGATCGAGCAACCCGCTGATCAGGGGTACTGCCGCATACCCGTTCAGGTAGGCCGGGCCGCCCAGCAGAGCGCCAAGGACAACCGGTTGCACGCCTTCGCCGCCAAGAAATCCGGCAATCAACTCGGCCGGGATGTGACGGACCATCAGCACTTCGATGAGATAGGCCAGTGCGAGCCATTTCAGCAGGAAGGCCCCGTTCTTGCGCACCGTGTCCCAGAAGACCGAGACTCGTTCGCTCTCGGACCAGAAGCTCCAGACCGGCGCACCCTCGAAGGGCTTCTTTTTGGAACAGCAGCCCGGCGGGGTCTTCTGCTCTCTCAACGGGTTCGCAAAAAAGCCGCTTGGGGCCAGAAGGCGCACCCCGAAGCCGCCAAAAAGGCCGAGGCCGACAGCCGACAGGGTCTTGGCGACCGCGAAGGGCAGTCCGAGCGCCGAGAGGGTGATGAAGAACATTGCCGGGTCCATCAGGGGCGAGGCCAGCCAGAATGCCATGACCGCCGAGAGTGGCGCACCAAGCGCCAGCATCGCGGCAATGAAAGGGATCACCTCGCAGGAGCAGAAGGGTGAGAGACCTCCCGCCAGGGCCCCCGCGATGATCATGCGGCTTTCCCGGCCCTGAAATGCACGTGCAAGCAATGTCTCGGAGCCATTTGCCTTCATGTAGCCGACAGCAAAGACCGCAAAAGCAATGAAGATGGCCGTGTGGCCCAGGCTGCTTGCAGTCTCGCGAACCACCGGCAGAAAATCGGCAGGCGTGAGAACGGCAACACCGGCCAGCACAACTGCAATGGCGACCCAGACGCGATCAACCTGCGTGGGGGTGGTGTCATTGGAATGCGAACTGAGATCGGTCATTTGTCATTCGCCTCATGTTCGGAGTGCCTGTGTCCTTCTGCGGCATCCGCGCAGCAGTTAAGGATCAGGTAGTCGGAGAGGCGGCGCACGGCATCAAAATCCGCGCGGCATATGATTGTTCGTCCCATGCGCGTCTGGCTGACCAGACCCGCCTGATTGAGAAACCGCATATGGTGGGTGAGGGTGGAGGCCGGAATGCCCGTGCGCGACGCAAGAAGCCCGGTGCTGATGCCATCGGGACCGGCGCTCACAAGCACGTGCAGAACCGACAGGCGCTGTTCCGACCCAAGGGCGGCAAATGCCTGACTTGCGGTCTCAAGCGAGAGCGGGGTGATATCTATCATTTCCATTATTCGATAATTATCGAAATATAGAAGTTTGTAAACCCTTCCCGTGCAGGCTGGTCAAGCCTGCGGCTTCGGACTAGGTGTCGAACCATGACAGCAAACCTTCAGACACTCAGTCAGGACATTTCCGCCTGCCGTCTTTGTGCGGAGCGCTTTGCGGCCACCGAGACCGCGCATGAGCCTCGGCCTGTTGCCTGGCTGTCGGACACGGCACCGATACTGATTGCGGGGCAGGCGCCCGGCGCGCGGGTGCATGAAAGCGGAATACCCTTCGATGATCCCTCGGGCGACCGGCTGCGTGACTGGCTAGGCGTGGACCGGGAGATGTTCTACGACCGCAGCAAGTTCGCGGTGCTGCCGATGGCCTTCTGCTTTCCGGGATATCGCAAGGGCTCGGACCTGCCGCCGCCGCCGATTTGCGCGAAAACATGGCGGGCGCGGGCGCTGGAGGTGATGCCGCAAGTGCGGCTGACGCTTCTGATCGGCGGTTATGCCCAGAAATGGCATCTGAACGCGAAAAATGTCAGCGGCACGGTCGAGGCATGGCGGGATCATACGCCCGACAATCTACCGCTGCCGCATCCGTCATGGCGCAACACAGGCTGGCTGCGACGCAATCCCTGGTTCGAAGCCGACGTCGTACCATGGCTGCGCGAAACTGTTCGGAAGCACCTTTCCCGATGACGCCGACAGCACTCGATCTTGCCCATGATGCGATGGCGGCCGAGCCGGAGAACGAGGCCATGGCCCTCCGCTTCTATGGCCTGCTGGCGGCGTCCGAATTGGTTCTTGTCCTTGAAGACGAGCCGAAAGGCGAGGTTGTCGTCCCGCTTCTGATGGAAACCGAAGATGGTCCCGTCGCACTCGCTTTTGATGGCGAGGCGCGGTTTGCGGAGTTTATCGAAGCGCCGACACCCTGTCTGACCCTGTCGGGCCGCAAGGTCGCCGCGTTGCTGGCGGGGCAGGGCGTTCTGCTCGGTGTCAATCTCGGTGTCTCGAACTCAGCGGCGCTGTTGCCGGCCGATGCAATGGACTGGCTTTGCGGGATGGCTCTGCAACCGGTGGATCTGGAGGACCGAAGACCAACGCGGGTCTTTCAGCCGACCGATCTGCCGCTCGATCTCTTGCAGGCACTGGATGCGCGCCTTGCGTTGATGGCCGGTGTCGGCACGGGCGCATATCTCAGTGGCGTCGAGTATGCCGATGGCAGTGTCGCGCATCTGCTCGCCATTCTGGACGTGCCCGAGGCGGCTCAACCGGATATGGCGCATGCGGTGGCCGAGGCCCTTGCCTTCAGCGGCCTTGAGGCCGGTGCGCTGGATGTGACCTTTCTTGAGGCGGGATCGGAGGCGGCGCAAAGGCTGCGCGCCGCTTCCCTCAGGTTCGACATTCCCGCGCTGCCCGAGCCGAAAGGCCGTGTCGTTGCAGCCCCCGGATCGGATCCGGACCGCCCGCCCATCCTGCGCTGATCTCAATACCCCTGCTGGCGATCCACGACATGCCGGAAGGGCTCGCCCGCCTCGCCCCGCCTGATGTTCTCGGCAATCGCCAGTGATGCCGTGGCAGCCCGCGTTGCCGAGGCGATATGCGGTGTCACGGTAACCGACGGATGGCTCCAATAGGGATGATCGGCCGGCAGAGGCTCGGTGGCAAAGACATCCAGCGTCGCATGAGCCACCTGTCCACTGTCCATCGTATCCAGCAGGGCTGCATCATCGATCAGCGGTCCACGACCGGGATTGAGAATGAAGGCCCCCTTGGGCAGCAGCGCCAGAGTCTGCGCGTTCAGAAGATGCTCGGTCTGCGGTGTTTGCGGGGTCAGGAGCACGAGAACTTCGCTGGTCGCAAGAACTGCGGTCAACCCGGCTTTGCCCGAATGGCAGGTGATCTGATCATGGGACTTCGCACTGCGGCTCCAACCGGATACGGGGAAATTGAGATTTGCCAGCGCCTCGCCGCAAGCCAGCCCCAGCGCACCCAATCCCAGAATGCCGATGGGGCGGTCGCGGGCCAAGGGCGGTACGGTTCCGTCGCGCCATACCCCGTCCTGGCCGTGGATATGCGCGTCCATACCAAGGTGATGCCGCAGAACATGGCCCGTCACCCACTCTACCATGCCCTCCGTCAGACCGCTGTCGACCATGCGGCAGAGCGGCGCTGTGATCGTCGGGTTCGTGACAATCTGCTCAACCCCGGCCCAGAGGCTCAAGACCGCTTTGAGGCGCGTAAATGCTGTGAGGTCGCTCAGCCCGCCCGATGGGGCGTAGATCACATAGTCAATTGTCGCAGGATCGCCCTCGGTGACCAGATCGACGTCAAGATCGGCTGCATCGAATGCGTGGCGCAGCGGCCGCTCGTACTCAACCCATTGTGCAGGGCGGGCGGAAAAGAGGGCGCGCGCGGTCATCTGGGGCGGTGGACATGTGCGCTCTGGATCAGGCCAAAGGCACCCATCAGCACCAGCATCGCCGAACCGCCATAGGAGACCAGCGGCAAGGGCACACCCACCACTGGGATCAGGCCTGTAACCATCGCCATGTTGACCGCGAAGAAGAAGAAGAACGTTGCAGCCAGCCCGGCGGTCAGAAGCGCGCCAAAGCGGTCGCGGTTGCGCATGGCCGACGCCATGCAGAGGATCACGATCAGCGAGTAGAGCACCAGCAGGGCGATCCCGCCCACGAAGCCGAACTCCTCCGCCAGTGTCGTGAAGATGAAGTCCGTGTGTTTCTCGGGCAGGAAGTTGAGCCGGGTCTGTGTTCCTTCCATGAAGCCGCGACCCGAGATCCCGCCCGATCCGAGCGCGATTTTCGACTGGGTGATATGGTAGCCCGAACCGAGTGGGTCGAGCGAGGGATCGAGGAAGGTCTCGATCCGGCGATACTGATAGTCCTTGAGGATCTGCCACTCGGTTCCCCGGCTCGCCATGACGGTCCAGACCAGCCCCACACCGCCACTCATCGCGGCGGCAAAGTACCAGAGGCTGACACCGGCCATGAACATCACCACTCCGGCACCGGCGACCAGCAGGATCGAGGTGCCGAGATCGGGCTGTTTGAGCACCAGCGCCATCGGGATCAGGGTCAGCACGATGGGCAACGCGACCCAAAGCGGGTGGGAGACCTTCCTGGGGTCCAGCCAGTCGTAATAAAGCGCCAGCATCATTACGAGGGCGACTTTCATCACCTCTGACGGTTGCAACTGGATGAAGCCCAGATCGATCCAGCGCTGCGCCCCCATGCCGACCGAGCCGAAGAACTCCACGAAAAGCAGCAGCAGCAGCCCGCCGATATAGGCGAAAGGCGCCATGCCGCGCCAGAACCGGATATGCACCATGCCGACGGCCAGCATCACGATAATCCCGAGCGCGAACCGGATCATTTGCGGTTGCGCCCAGGGCTGAAGCGAGCCGTTGGCAACCGAATAGAGCATCAGAAACCCGGTCGCCGCCACAGCGCAGAGCAGCAGGCTGACCGGCCAGTTCATGAAAAGGAACTTGCGAAAGCCCGTGGGCGTCTGCCGGTGTGACTGGTCGAGAAAGGTCATGCGCGGTCCTGCGGTGTCGTGCCTTCGGCCTCCGCCTCGGGCGTTTCCTCCAGCTCGCGTTGTTGCCTGACCTCCTCGCGGCGTCCGGGCGGATAGGCTTCAAGCGGCGGGGTCGGACCGTAAAGCGCATGCATCATGATGTCCTGCGCAATGGGTGCGGCCGCCTTTGACCCACCGCCGCCATGTTCGACCACGACGCAGATCGCGTACTTCGGATCATTGTAAGGAGCATATGACACGAAGAGCGCATGATCGCGCCGCTCCCAGGGCAGGTCCTCATTGCGAAAGACGCCGCGTGCGCGTTCCTCGGTTGTGATGATGCGGACCTGTGATGTACCGGTCTTGCCGGCCATTTCGTTGTCCTCATCGGCGATGCGGGACCGGTAGGCCGTGCCGCGCCGCGAATTGACGACCTTGTACATGCCGTTGCGCACCTGCCCGAGCGCGCGCCCGGAGATGCCGAGGTCCTCGATCTCGGGCTCCGCGACGGGGATGCCTTCGACCGCCCTGATCAGCCGGGGTTCCACCGCCTTGCCGGTCGCGATGCGTGCGGACATGATCGCAAGCTGCAGGGGTGAGGCCAGCATGAACCCCTGTCCGATCCCCGAATTCAGGGTATCGCCCACAAGCCATGCCTCATCGTGGACGCGCTGCTTCCAGTCCTTTGTCGGCGTCAGCCCCTCGGAGACCGCAGGGATTGGCAAATCATGGCGGTAGCCGATGCCAAGACGGTTGGCCATCTCGGATATCTTCTCGATCCCGACCCGGCGGGCCACATCGTAATAGAAAACATCGCAGGACTGCTGGAGGCTTTCTTCCAGATCGACCCAGCCATGACCGCCGCGCCGCCAGCAATGGAACCGGCGTCTGCCAAGCTGGTAGTGACCGGGGCAGTAGACCGTCTCGGAGGGGTTCAATTCCCCCGCTTCCATGGCTGCCAGGGCGACCACCATCTTGAAGGTCGAACCCGGGGGGTAGGCGCCTGAGACTGCCTTATTCGAAAGGGGGCGGTACTTGTTGTTCAACAGGCTGTTCCAGTTGCCGACCGAGATGCCGAAGACAAAGTCATTGGGATCGAAGCTGGGCGAGGAGGCCGATGTCAGAATGTCGCCGTTGCGCACATCAAGGACGACCGCGGCGGCACTTTCGCCATTCATCCGGCGCAGCGCATAGTTCTGCAAGGCGCCATTTATCGTCAGATGCAGATCATTGCCGGGCTGCCCGTCGCGACGGCTGAGCTCACGCATCACCCGTCCGACAGCATTGACCTCGATACGACTTGCGCCCGCACTGCCGCGAAGCTGCCCCTCGATCCGTTGCTCCACACCGGTCTTGCCGATCTGGAAATCGGGGATCTGCAACAGCGGGTCAGGATCCTCGACACCTTCGAGATCGCGCTCGCTCACCGGGCCGACATAGCCCACCACATGAGCCAGGTCATGACCCTGCGGGTAGTGCCGTGAAAGGCCGACCTCCGGGGTTATGCCGGGCAGGGCAGGGGCGTTGGCCGCAACGCGGGAGAGATCTTCCCAGCTGAGATGTTCGATCACCGTGACCGGAACAAAGGCTGAGCGCCGCCGCATCTCTTTCAGAACTGCTTCGCGGCGCTCTGACGGCAAGGGAATGATCCGCGCCAGATCATCCAGAACCGCTTCCGGATCGCCCGCCTGCTCACGGACCATCGTGACGCGGTAATTCTGCCGGTTTTCTGCAATCGGCTTGCCGTTTCGGTCGAAAATCAACCCGCGAGCGGGCGCGATCAGGCGGATGTTGATCCGGTTTTCCTCAGCCAGAAGTCTGAACTCATCCGCCTGCTCGACCTGCAGATGGCGAAGCCGCCAGCCAAGGCCGCCAATGACGCCCAGTTGCAGACCCAGAAACAGCAGGCCGCGCCGGGTGATGTGAAAGCTGTTTTGCGGCTCCGGCTTTCTCATGCGACCCGGCCCAGTCGATTGCTGCGTTCCGTCGGCTTGTGGATGCGGATCCGGAAGCCCCAGTGCAGCACCGCGCAGATGACCGGATAGCCCAGAATGCCGCCGAGAAACAGACCGAGCCACGCCGAAGAACCCGGCATCGGGACCAGCGCCAGCGCGAGCGCCACGATATTGATCAGCAAGGCCACGGCCAGGACGATGACAAAGGTCAGCCATTCGATGAGGAAGACCTGATCGACAAGCGCGCTGCGCTGGCCACGCAGAAACTCGGTCGCAAGGATGATGATCAGGGCCCAAAGCCCCATCGGTCGGTTCAGCATGGCGTCTGCCAGAAACGCCAGACCCGCGACCAGCACGAACGGTGCGGTGTCAGGTTGCCTGACAACCCAGGCGCAGGCCAGCAGGAACAGGAAGTCGGGGACAATCACGCTGCCCGGCGAGAGGCTGAAAGGCAGAAGTGGCCCGTAGATGGCGGCCAGTCCCAGCAGGGTGAAAAGGCCGATCTCGAACCAGTAGCGCCAGGCCTGCGGGCTCATTGGCCGCTCTCCGGAGCCTGTTCGACGGTTTCAAGGGGCAGGTCCGGTTGCGTGCCGACAAGCTCGCCCGACCCTTCGATAATTGTCTCGGGTGTTTGGCGCAGGACACGCAGGAACTCCAGACGGCGATAGTCGGCGGCAAGGCGGACCCGCAGACGGCCGTCGGGACCGGTCGCGACCTGACCGATCAGCAGGTCCGCCGGAAAGACGCCGCCCGCGCCCGATGTGAACACACGGTCGCCCGGGCGGATCTTCTCGGCATCCTCCACGAATTCCAGAACCGGTGCGATTGTGTTGTCGCCCGAGACCAGTCCGCGCTGGCTCGACGGCTGGATAACCGCAGGGACGCGGGAGTTGATGTCGGTCAGCAGGACGACCCGGCTGGTCTGCTCCCCGACACCGGATATCCGCCCGACGAGCCCGAGACCGTCCACCGCAGCCGAGCCGTCCTGAACCCCGTCAATGCGCCCGATATTGAGAAGGCCGGATTGCCTGAACGGGCTGCCGCTGTCGGTCAGGACTTCGCCCGAGATGAAACTGAGGCGGGGGGACAGCCGCACATTGTTGAGCGCACGCAGGCGGGCGTTCTTTTCCTCAAGTTGAAGGGCGGCCTCCCGCCAGCCCTTCATGCGCTGAAGCTCACGGCGAAGTTCGCGGTTCTGCTCGTAGAGGCTGTCGATGGTCTGCCAGTCTGCGGCCATGCGGGAGACGGACGTGATCGGGTTCAGCGTCCAGTCGAAACTGGGCACGAAGCGGTCGACAAGGGCCATGCGCAGGTTTTCCACCCGCGGATTGTCGATCCGCCATAGCACGAAAAGCGCGAGGAAGAGGGTGGAGATCGCAAGGACGAAGATGCGTCTGATGACGCGCCACATATTCGGAACAGGCTCATTGCCAAAGGCCATGTCGGTCCGATCCTATCGGCTTCGTGCTCCCCACATCATGTTCAGGCGGGGTCAGTTTCCAAAATCTATAACATGCTGAAGCTGGACTTCATATTCCAGGGCTTTTCCGGTGCCAAGGGCGACGCAGTTCAGACTCTCGTCCGCGACCGAGATCGCAAGCCCGGTCTGCTCGCGCAATGCCAGATCCAGATCACCGAGCAACGCGCCGCCGCCGGTAAGCATGACGCCGCGATCGACGATATCGGCCGCCAGATCGGGCGGTGTGCTTTCGAGCGCGGTCATCACGGCCTCGCAGATCTGCTGAACCGGTTCGGCCAGCGCCTCGGCAACCTGGGCCTGAGTGATCTCGGTTTCCTTGGGCACCCCGTTCAGTAGGTCACGCCCGCGAATTTCCATGCCCTGACCGCGCCCGTCCTCGGGCATCCGTGCCGTGCCGATGGAGGTCTTGATCCGCTCAGCGGTCGCCTCGCCCACGAGAAGGTTATGCTGGCGTCGCAGGTAGGAGACGATCGCCTCATCCATCCGGTCGCCGCCGACCCGCACCGAGCGGGCATAGACGATATCTCCCAGGGAAAGAACGGCGACCTCGGTGGTTCCGCCACCGATATCGACGACCATGTTTCCGGTTGGATCGGTGATCGGCATACCTGCGCCGATGGCGGCTGCAATCGGCTCCGCGATCAGGCCCGCCTTGCGGGCGCCGGCAGAGAGAACTGATTCCCGGATCGCGCGTTTCTCGACCGGGGTCGCACCATGAGGCACGCAGACGATGACTTTCGGCTTCGCCCAGTTGCCGCGCTTGTGCACCTTGCGGATGAAGTGCTTGATCATCTCCTCTGCAACGTCGAAATCGGCGATGACGCCATCGCGCATCGGCCTGATGGCCTCGATCGATCCGGGCGTTCGCCCGAGCATCAGCTTTGCGTCCTCGCCAACCGCAAGCACTTGTTTTCTACCGTCTTTTATGTGGTAGGCCACGACCGAGGGTTCATTTAGAATGATCCCCTTGCCCTTGACATAGACAAGGGTGTTGGCGGTGCCGAGATCGATGGCCATGTCGGCCGAAAACATACCTGTGAGTGCCCCGAACATTGCCTCTCGCCTTGCCTATCTGTCTCGCGCTGATGCGCTTGTTATGACTGCCCATCCTTGCACAAGGATGGGGACTTATACGCGCGTGTGTGTAGTGGGTAAAGGGGCATGTCGGAGAGCAAAGCCGTGTGACCGAGGCCCCTGATACACAACTGAAACAACCGGACTTGCGTCACTAAAGAAATACGCGCGACCTGGTTGAAGGTCGCGCGTCTGATTGCCGGGAGTCCAGCCTCAGAGGAGGGACTGAATGTTCACCCCGAAGGTCACGGCACCGATGCGGGCACCTGACACTGGCTCGGTGATCGGAAGCGAGACCTGAGCCTGGTAGAAACCGGTTGAGTCGTCAAACTCGACCTCCGAGATATGCATCTCGTTCGCTTCGTTCAGGAAGGTTTCCTGCCACTTGTCCTCGTCGCCCTGCCAGAGATCGGATGTGACCTCGCTCTGGCCGACATTGAGGCCCTTGTTGTCCATCACGAAAACCTCGGTGACGATACCGGCGGTCGCGTCCTGATAGGTCTTCAGGATGCCCGAAAGCGGTCGCGACATCATCTCGGCGATCGTGTCGTGCTGGCCGGAGTCGACCTCTGCTCGCCAGAGCTGGTCCATCTCGTCGATCTTGGCCTGCGTGATTGACGAATGCTCGATGTTCTGCGCGCGAAGCGCGATCACCATCTGCGGCTCCAGAAGCCAACGCGACAGCTGCTCGCGCGCATAGCGCTCAAGCGGGACGCGGTAGATGTCCGGCTGACCGCTCGTGGCCAGAAGATAAAGCACTTCGGAGTTGTTCAGCGCCTTGCGAAGCTGCTGTGTCTCGGCCTGCTCATAGAAGGGAACCTCGCCGGTCGTGCCGACATCGTTCAGTTGAGCGCTCAACAGCGGTTGTACGGTTTTCCATTGAGTTTCAGCGGTTTGCAGCGCAGACTTCACCTGATCAGTCGGCGGTGCCATCAGGCCCGAGTCCGGCGCGCCGGTCTGAAGGGCGGCCATGGAAGTGTTGAAAAGCGCGATCCGCTCGGCCAGTTCCTCCTTGCTGGAGGTGAATTTGGGATCGTCGGAGCGCAGCAGGCATTCATGCTTTGCGATCTGCTGCAACAGCATGTCCTGACGCACCGCGATGTTCACCGCCATTGTCGCGCCGAACGGGAAGCTGTCGCGGTTCGAATAGATGCCGCTCAGCGCTGCGAGCAGAGACTCGGTCTGATCAAGCAGGATCTTGTCTGTTGCCAGAATACGGTCCAGCGCATCATTCTTGTCACCGCCGTTCCGGATCGCGATGATGGCGTTGTCAATGGGCTGCCAGTTGTCCTCGACCCGCTTGATGATGCTTAGAATGCGCCCGTTGTTTTCGGGTTCGCGGATGCCGAGAGCGAGGTCCCCGTCACGCAGACCGCCAAGCATGCGCGTGAAGTTTGCCGTCGCCGCCTGCAGCTTGGCCTGTGCCGCGGGGGAGGAGCCGTGAACAACCTCACAGGACAGCGCGACGATCTCTTGTGTCGCCAGCCGGATCTTGCCGCCGAGGCTCACTCTCGCCGACCCGCTGTCGGAAAGATTTGCCTTCTGCTCCACGGCCAAAGAAGGGATTGCTGTCGTACCAAACGCAATGGAGGTACTCAACGCAGCGATCATGCCGAGCTTCCGCCAAAGGGATGGCTTTTGAGGATGTATCATTGCACACCTTTCATCTCAGAAATAATGGAAAACTCATCGACACGATACGGGGAACAAACTGCCTAGTGGGCCTCAAAGAAGGCGTAATTTGGGTCCTGAGTTGGCCGAAATTGGTTAAGGACCAGTTAAGCCGAAGCCAATCGGCTCGTTACGGCTGGCACCAATCGCGGCACTCGGTGACCGACTTTGCAACAGCAGGTATCAGGCCGATTGTGGCCCAGGATAATGGATAAAGTTAGGCGCGCACATCAAAAGCAGCGAGAAAATAAATTGCATATGACACGCCGTTTCGCAACAGGAAGCAGCCCTGTTGCGAAACTTGGTTGAAATCTGCTGAACAGACACCATCCACCCCACTTGGAAACCTGAAGGCATGGGGCGGGAAGGTGACTATCCGACCAGTTCCTGAGGTGCGGTTTTCTCGCGGCGCACCAGAAGCTTGTTGAGCGCGTTTACGTAGGCCTTGGCCGAGGCGACCACCGTGTCGGTATCGGCGGACTGCCCCATGGCGATCTTGCCGTTTTCCTCCATACGCACGCTGACCGTTGCCTGCGCGTCGGTCCCTTCCGTGACCGCGTGAACCTGGTAGAGCGCGAGCTTCGCCTCATGCGGGAAGAGCGACTGCACCGCGTTGAAGGTCGCATCCACCGGACCATCGCCGGTTTCCTGCACGCTCATGTCCTGACCGTCGATGCTGAGTGTCAGATCGGCGGTTTGCGGACCTTCCGTCCCGCAGACCACCCGGAGCGATTTGACGCGGATCCGGTCATGCACGGCACTGGTCGAACTGTCCTGCATCAGCGCGATCAGATCCTCGTCAAAAACCTCCTTCTTGCGATCGGCGAGGTCCTTGAAACGGACAAAGACGTCCTTGAGCTGGTTATCCCCCAACTCGAACCCCAGATCGTTCAGCTTGGCCCTGAGGGCTGCGCGACCGGAATGTTTGCCCATCACCAGCGAGGTCTCGCTCAGTCCCACATCCTCGGGGCGCATGATCTCGAACGTACCCGCATGTTTCAGCATGCCGTCCTGATGAATGCCGCTTTCATGGGCAAAGGCGTTTTTGCCGACAATCGCCTTGTTGAACTGCACCGGAAAGCCCGAGACGGTCGCGACCATGCGGCTCGCCTGCATCAGACGGGTTGCGTCAATACCCGTGTGGTAGGGCATGATGTCGTTGCGCACGCGCATCGCCATCACGACCTCCTCCAGTGCGGTGTTGCCCGCCCGCTCTCCCAGCCCGTTGATCGTGCATTCGATCTGACGCGCACCCGCTTCGACGGCAGCCAGAGAGTTGGCGGTCGCCATGCCCAGATCGTTGTGGCAATGGGTGGCGATGGTCACCTCGTCCATACCCGGCACGCGTTCAAGCAGCATCTTGATGATGTCGGCGCTTTCGCGCGGCGCCGTGTAGCCGACCGTATCGGGGATGTTGATCGTGGTCGCCCCGGCCTTGATCGCGATCTCGCAGACCCGGGCGAGGTAGTCCTCTTCCGTCCGGGTCGCATCCATGGCCGACCACTGCACATTGTCGCAGAGGTTGCGCGCATGGGCTACGGTCTTCTCGATCTGCTCGGCCATTTCTTCCATGTCCATGCGGACCTGGTACTCACGATGAAGCGGCGAGGTGCCGATGAAGGTGTGAATACGCGGGCGGGCCGCGTGTTTGACGGCCTCCCAGCAGCGGTCGATATCCATGAAGTTCGCCCGTGAGAGCCCGCAAATCACGGCATTTTTCGCCTGCGCTGCAATCTTGGAAACCGCCTCGAAATCGCCTTCCGATGCGATGGGGAAACCCGCTTCGATGATATCAACGCCCATCTGGTCGAGCAGCTCTGCAATCTCCAGCTTTTCCTCAAGCGTCATGGTTGCGCCGGGAGACTGCTCGCCATCGCGCAAAGTTGTGTCGAAGATCAGGACCTGATCCTGTTTGGAATTTGTCATGGTTTTGTCCTTTAGCCTTGTCCGGTGATCGGTGCGAACGTGTCTCCCCTGAGCGCGCGCACCTTATCCCGGCACGCTCAGAGGCGGCTAAGAAGTAGAAGCAGAGAAATGCTGGCTGCTTGTTTCATGCGGCAAGGTTATACGGGATCGGAGGGCGACGTAAAGAGGGGAGATATCGATCCCCGACGGCTTCGCCTTGATCCGTTTACGTCGAGATGTTTGGAAGAGGTCCGCCCGGTCGGCCCGGCTTGCGATCGCCGAATGTCTGTATCGGCCCTGCGCAGTCGGGCAATGGTCGCTCTTGCCGCTCTTGATTGGGGTATCGATCAGGTCGACAGAACGCGTTCTGATGTTCGGTGGCTTGTGTGCAGCAACTCAAGCGACCGGGTTCATTCCCCGGTCACTTGAGCGTCTTGCATGACATGATTTGGCGGATGTCGATCCGCTCAGTCGAAGATAACAGTGTCTTCGAAAACTTCTTCACCCCAAACCGGGCGCTGGCCGGTCTGGATTTCATTCAGCGTCGTGCTGGCATATTCGGCCAGAACTTCCCCCGGCAAGCCGTTGGACTGCATGTCGGTGATCCACTGAAGTCGAACGGGTTCCGCAACCCGCTGGCGGAATGCGGCAATCTCGCTTTCCGGGATTGCAACCTTCTGCACGTTGAAAAGCTGGAGAACCTCGTCCCATTTGTAGATGAGGTCATTGTAGTATTCCAGATAGTGCTGAAGAGCCGGATCAACGGATGTGTCGAGGATCTCCCGATGCTCTGACGGCAGTGCGTTATAGGCGTCGATGTTCATGACCACCGGGCAGTTCACGCTGCCGGGGTTGAGGTTTGATGTCCACCACTCTGCCAGATCAATGGTCTTGAAGGAGAAATGGGCATGCTGAGCGAAGGCGACCGCGTCGATCTCGCCCGACTCCATGGCCTCGCGTGTCTCTGTCGCTGTCAGTGAGACAGCGTTTCCGCCGAGTGAATTGAATGCCTTGCCGATCCCGCCGGTCGCCCGGACGCTGACATCATCGAACCAGTCGAGCGTTGATGGCGGAACACCCGTGCCGACCAGATTGTATTGCGGAAGGGGGGTCGGCATCAAAAGCCGCGCATTCCACTGCTCAAGCTCCTGGGCCACCGCCGGGTGCTGGTAGATAAGCTGACTGAGCGTCAACTCTTCCTCCAGCGTCTGGACGCCGAGGAACGGCAGCTCCAACACGGTAATGCTGCGATTCTTTTCGGGATGATATCCTGCGCAGAACTGCGCCATTTCAAATGACCCCTGAGCGATTCCGTCGAGATTCTCCCGGTTTGGCGAGAGGTCGCCGTAGAAGATGTTGATACGGAATTCTCCGTTGGAGCGCGTCTCAACCAACTGTGCGAGCTTCTCGACATGCTCGGTAAATGCCCGGCGCTGACCCCAGAGGGACACATTCCACTCTGTCGCAAACGCACCGCTAGAGCTGGCTCCAATCATAATAAGTATTTTAAACAAGAGCTTCGGAGTCATCCTTGAGCCTCAATTCTGGATTTTCATTGTCACACAGCCCCACAGAAGCTCCTAGAGAAAACACTTCGATGCGTCAATGGTGCCCTGCTCACGAGATCGAGGATGTTCCAAAATCCGCACATTGTCGATGATTGCTATTCTGTCGGCAGTGCGGGAAGCGATTTCAGATAGGCCGCGATCGCCAGCCGATCCTGGGGGGAAATCTTCGACAGGTTGTCCACAACGGATGTCATCGATCCGCCCACACTGTCGAAATCCGGAGTGAAGCCTGTCTCGAGATAATAGGCGATGTCCTCGGTGCTCCAGTCATCGAGATCGCCGCCCGGTGTGATGTTGGGGATCTTCCCCGGACCGTCCGGGTTTGGTCCGCCCGCCATCCAGCGATCCATCTGCAGGCCTCCCAGCCCGTTGCGCGGCGTATGGCATTCAGAGCAGTGTCCCGCGCCCTCCACCAGATACCGTCCCCGCTCGATCTGCGGATCGTCGGACGGTTGTGTCACCGGACCCGGCCGGAAGAAGAGCAGGTTCCACCCGCCGACCGCCCGACGGATATTGAACGGGAACCCCACATCATGAGCGGGCGGAATATTGTCCGAGGCGGGAAGGGTGTCCATGAAGGCGGCGAGGTCCATGATGTCCTCCAGCGACATTCGTGTGTAGGACGCGTAAGGAAAGGCCGGGTAATAATGGGTACCGTCGGGGCTTGTCCCGAATTTCATGGCATTGACGAACTCAATCATACCCCAGTTGCCGATACCGGCCTCGGGATGAGGAGAGATGTTGGGCACGACAAAGGTGCCGAACTCGGATTTAATCTCCAGCCCGCCGGCGAGGATAAGTTTGTCGGACCCTTCCGCACCGGGTGCCGCGTGGCACGAAACACAGCCGCCGGTGTGAAACACCATCTCACCATTGACCGGATCGGGCTCATGCGCGGGCAGGGCAGTCTGAAGCGTCTGTACTCTTGTCAGAAAGAGCCCCAGCAGAACGCCGACAATGCCAGCGATCACCAGAGCTCTGATCAGTTTGCGCAGCAAGATCTATTTCTTGACGCGGTAAGCTTCGTGGCAGGATTTGCAGTTGGCCGCGACCATACCAAAGCTCGCCTGAACGGCGGCCTTGTCCTGCGGCGCTGCAGCTACCGCGGTTGCCAGATCGGCCTGAAACTTGGCAATCGCCGTATTGAAACCGGCACGATCAGAGAAAACCTTGGGACCGGCTTCACTCTCCGCGCTTTCGGATCCGTCGGGGAACATATCCTCCAGACCGACAACTGCGGCCTGCATTGCAGCGAGCGAGGCATTCGCCTTTGCGGCATCAAATGTCGTCGCCCCTTTCAGCATGTCACCGATTGCCTTGGTATTGGCGCCAACGGCTTTCATGGCTTTCTGGCGAGGCTCCCAGGGCAGGTGACCGCCCGCATTCGCGAGAGTTGTCCCCAGTACAATAGCAGTTGCAGCAAGAATTAGCTTTGAGTGTAACTTCATGGCTTTGTTCTCCAAACCAGTCTCAACAGACTGGTCGAACTGTACAGAGTGCCCGCGACCGGTCAAGTCAACAAACTGTTGAACCCGGTGGCCGTCTTTGTTTGAACTACCATTTGAACGATCGTTCAATTACGGTTTTTGGGGACTGAGGGGACGTCATGGCGCGAAAGACCGGATCGGACGGACAGAAAACAGCCCGCGATATCCGTAGTGCGGCTCTCAGGCTTTTTGCCGAGAAAGGTTATGCCGCCGTTTCAATGCGCGAGATTGCCCGCGACGTCGGAGTGCAGGCTGGCGCGCTTTACCTTTATACGCCGGACAAACAAAGTCTTCTGGCCGATCTGATGATCTCGCATCTTCAGGACCTCATGGCCGCATGGAAGACCGAACTGGCCCGTGTCGAGGCCGATCCCGTCGCCCGGCTCGACTGTTTCGTGCGGTTTCACATCCGCTATCACCTGCAGCGGATCGACGAGGTGTTCATCGCCTATATGGAGCTTCGCAACCTGGTGCCCGAGAACTTCACCAGGGTGGAGACGCTACGCCGATCCTACGAGCGGGAACTTGAGAACATCCTCGCCGCCGGGCAGTCTCTGGGGCAGTTCAAATCGACCGATACCCGCATCACGCCACTTGCCATTATCGCGATGCTCAACGGTGTGATGACGTGGTTTCGCGATGGCGGACGCCTGTCCCGAAGCGATATCGAAACCCTCTATCTTGGCCATGTGCGCCGGCTTGTCGGTCTCGCATGACCGGGATGGTGTTGCATCACGTGCCGCAAAGCCGCTCTCACCGGACACTCTGACTGCTGCACGAGATCGGTGCCGACTTTCGCGTCGTGACCCATGATTTCAGCAGATTGCGAACCGCGGAGTATCTCGCAATTCATCCGCTCGGGCGTGTGCCGTCGCTGCACTACTGCGACCGGGTCCTTTTTGAAACCGGTGCCATCTGCGAGATCCTATGCGAGAAGCTTGCGCCAGATCTGTGGCGTGCGCCCGGTGACCCGGAGCGATGCGACTGGCTTCAATGGCTGCATTTCTCCGAGACGGTTGCCGTCCATGTCGCGGCCCTCACGCAACAGCATATCGTCCTGCGCGACGACGCCGACCGGTCCCCGCTTCTGATGCGGCTTGAAGCCCGGCGGCTGGAGAAAACGCTGGAAGTTCTGAACACGGCGCTGGACGGGAGACGCTCGATTCTCAACAGGTTCTCAGGTGCTGATACAAGTCTTGGATATGCGATCTGGGTTGCCGGGTTTTTCACTGATCTGGAAGCCTTCGAACACGTGAAAGGCTATCTGGATGCGATGCAGACCCGGCCCGCCTTTCAGGCCGCGCTGCCCGGTGAGGGAGATCCGCTGATCTATCGGCGGTCATTCTACGCGCCACCGCCCAAGCCCGCCGCCTAGCTTCTTTTTGGCCCAAATATCCCCGCCGGAGGCATCATGGCGACCGCCATGATCCAGCCTGGACATCATCCTCGGCAAGACCCTGCCGATTTGGCCGCGGGCCCCACATGGTTCACAATCCCCCTTGCTGTGTGTTAATCTTTTTGTAAGCTTGCTGAGTGCGGCCTGTCACAAACCTGCAACGTCCCGGGGGTAGAAAGCGGGTATGAGAGATAGAATTGATCCACTCATCGAAGAGCGCGCGCCATGGATCTATAAAAAAGGTCCCTTGATCCGTGTGATACGTGGCCTTCTTCACCTTATGCTCGGCTATGACGAGGCCATTCGGCGCGGCGAGGCCTTGAAAGACCTGTCGGCATCCGAACTCATGGATGAACTGGCCGAAATGATCGCGCGCAATGTGGACATCAGCGGGCTTGACCATGTTCCGGCCAGCGGCCCGGCGATGATTGTCTGCAATCACCCAACGGGCATTGCCGATGGCATCGTGATGTGGGCCGCGCTGTCGAAACGGCGCCCGGATCTGTTCTTCTTCGCGAACCGTGATGCGCTGCGGGTCATGCCGCAACTCTCCGATATCATCGCCCCGGTCGAGTGGCGCAAGGACAAGCGTTCCCACTCGTCAAACCGGGAGACGATCACCTATGCGGCCAATGCCTTCACCGAAGGCCGGCTTGGGGTGCTGTTCCCGTCCGGTCGGCTGGCGAAACGCCGCGGCCTGAAGCTTTACGAGCGACCATGGATGCCGAGTGCCGCCATGCTGGCGCGCAAGTATAAGCTGCCGGTGGTGCCGATGCACATCCGGGCCCGCAATTCCGCGCTTTTCTATCTCTTTGATGCGCTTCACCCGACGTTGCGCGACATCACGCTCTTTCATGAGGTGATCAACAAGTCGCGCCATTCCTTCGAGATTAAGGCGGACAAGCCGCTCGATGGCGGAAGCCTGCCCAAGAATGCGACCGAGGCGACCGAGGTGCTCAAGCGCGCGTCGCTTCGTGCAGGGCGGGAGGGCAACTATTCGGTGCTGATCCCGCGGGCTCCCGCGCGCCGCCGCAGTTCACCGCTCAAGGCCTGATCGGCGATGGCTGTCGGTGCCGATCCGCCATAGTCTGGCCATATCGGCTGAATACCTTCCAACTCCCCGGGTTTTTGCTAATATTTGGTCTCGCGGCGGCGAAGACCGAATGCTGGCAAGACGAACGAGCAGAGTGGAAGTAAAGAATGCGTGCTGACCCCCATATGACAGGCTGCGCTTGCCATGCCTGCGTTGAAAGCATGGCTGCATCGGTTGACGATACGACAACGATGACGAGCGCTGCACTCTCGTCTTATGTCCTGCATGGCGGAAAATGGGGACAACAGGCCTACGGTACGTCATCGGGCGTTGTGACCTGGAGTTTCGCGATCCCGTCGGGAACTTTCTACAACTTCGATGATGCCATCACCAACGCCGCCGAGCGTGCAGCCATTCAGGCGGCATTTGACACTTGGGAAGCTGTCGCAAATATCGACTTTGAGCAGACCAACAACGGAGCAGCGGCTGACATCATTCTTGGATATGATGCCATCGATGGCCCCAGCAACACGGTAGGCGAGGCCTTTTGGCGCCTGATCTCGGGCGGCATTGACCAGCCTGACAGAATTGTAGAGGCGGAGATCCGGTTCGATTCCGCCGAGAACTGGTCAGCCAGCGACAATCCCGATCCCATTGAGACAAGTCTCTATGCGGTGGCCGTTCACGAGATCGGCCATGCAATCGGTCTTGATCATATCAACGACCCCAGTCAGATCATGAATCCTTTCATTACAGACCAGACCGGGCTTGGAGATGGCGATGTCGGTGGGATCCAGTTCGTCTACGGCCTCATACTTGTCTCTGGTGACGATGGCTCAAATGCGCTTGATCAGTCGGGATCTGCCACTTCGGTCCGCATTCTGGGTCTGGGTGGCAATGACACCATAATCGGGGGTGGTCTTCGTGACCTGATCTTCGGTGGTTCGGGAAATGATGATCTCTCCGGAGGCGGTGGAGCGGATGCGATTGTCGACGGGTTCGGCGATGACGTTGCCGATGGCGGCGACGATGGTGACGTGATTGCTGACTTCTCCGGAACCAACGTGCTGAACGGCGGCTCCGGCAATGATCTGATCCTCGGCGGCTATGACGATGATACGATCTCTGGCGATGCGGGCGACGACACGCTGGTGGGCGACGCGTTCGGTGCGCTGATCTATGGCAACGACATCCTGGACGGCGGCACCGGCGATGATCTGCTGTCAGGTGGCGGCGGAATGGATATCTTCTATTTCGAGACCAATGACGGCTCGGACACCATCGGCCGCATCGACTATGACGCCCAGGATATTGGAGGTGCGCGGGTTGTCGGCGCGGATTTCGAGATCGGCATAGACATGATCCATCTCGACGGCTTCACCCTGCCGATGGGCGAGAGCGTCGAGGACCGGATCTCGCAATCCGGCAATGATGCAATCTTCAGCCTGCAAGGAACCACGATCCGTTTCGAGGACACGGATGCCGATGACCTTTCGGCATCCGACTTCCTGTTTCTCTGATCCCCTCTGAAGGAGCCCCCCATGACCTCCCCCATGCAAAATCTGTGTCGCATTCTGGCCGTACTCAGTCTTGGCGCTTGCGGCGGCGGGGGCGGCGAGGCGTCCGGCAATACGGATCCGGGCGAGGTGAGCACTGGCACCTACGTGGCACTGAGCGACAACAATTCCGCCAGTGCCGACAGTCCGCTTGTCGTACTCTCTGCGGACACTGGAGCGACCAACGTGCGGCGGCAGAGCGCCACGCTGGACAGGAGTGACGGTGCAAACGGCTCCATCACGGGCTCGGTCATTGCCGGGGCACTGAATGCCGGGCGGACGCAGGTCGCGGTGAGGGCCTCGCTGGGCGGTGGAGTCGCGATTCTGACCAATCCGGACAACTCGACATATGCCCGCGTCTTCACCTCGCCTTCGGGTCCCGGCGTCTTTGGCGAGGCGACAGAGGCCAGCGATCAACCGACCCTGAAAACCAGCATAACCTATCGCGGCGATGCAATTGTGGACGTCAATGACGGAGAGAACATCTACGAGTTGACCGGCAATTCCCGTGTCGAGGCCGATTTTGCCACGAACCGGGCCGATGTAATCCTTTCCGGGCTGTCGGGGACGGCGAATGACGGTGTGAACGAGCGCAACAGCAACAACGTCCTGACCATCAACATTGACGATGCCACGATCAGCGGCAGCAACGGGCTGTCCAATGGATCCGTCTCGTTCTCCGCCAGTTCGGGGACGGCGGTGCCGCTTGCCGTGACGGGTTTCTCGGGCTCTCAGAGCATTGATCACGAGGGGCAGTTCTTTGGCCCGTTGGCCGATGAAGTTGGCGGCGTGCTGGTTGTTGATGACCCGGATGCCGGTGCTGGGCTTGCGATCACCGGTGTTTATATTGGCGATGCGACCGACCGCCGGGAACCCTGACGCGACAATTCCCCAAACTGTGACAATTGTCGGTTTTTTCCACGTAACGACCTTCTAAACCCGTCTCAGCAGAGATGAGTTGGGGGATCGAATGCTGAAGTACATGGTAGTGTTAGTTTTTGGCCTGTTGCCCCTGAGCGGTTTCGCTCAGGAGGCGACAGTCACCTATTCCGGCGAGATCGGAACCGCCATCATGCTTGAGAGGGTCGAGACCTCGGCGTCCTGCAAGGGGTGCGACCGCAATTGCGTTGTCAAGAAAGTGCTGGGCGAGAAGGATCGCGTGGCGGAGACGACCTGCACCTCCGCCAACAGCTGAACGTCAGAGATCGGCATAGATCGGGTGGCTGTCGCAAAGCGCCTTGACCCTGGTCTTCACCGCCGCCTCAACATCCGCGTTTCCATCAGGACCATTGGCGGCCAGCCCATCGACAACCTCGACAATCAGACCGCCGATTTCCGCAAAGCTTTTCTCGCAGAACCCGCGTGTCGTGCCTGCCGGTGTGCCAAGCCGGATGCCTGACGTCACCATCGGTTTTTCGGGGTCGAACGGAATGCCGTTCTTGTTGCAGGTGATGTTCGCCCGTCCCAGGGCCTCCTCGGTGATATTGCCGGTCACGCCCTTGGGGCGCAGATCAACCAGCATCACATGGGTATCGGTGCCGCCGGTGACGATGTCGAGCCCGCCCTTCATAAGGGCCTCGGCCAGGGACTTCGCATTGCGTACGACCTGCGCTTGATACTGGGCAAATTCCGGACGCAGTGCCTCGCCAAAGGCCACGGCCTTGGCGGCGATCACATGCATCAGCGGGCCGCCCTGAAGGCCGGGGAAGATGGCGGAGTTGAATTTCTTGGCCAGCGCCTCGTCATTGGTCAGGATGATCCCGCCGCGCGGACCGCGCAGGGTCTTGTGGGTGGTCGAGGTCGCGACATGGGCATGATCCAGCGGATTGGGATGCTGGCCACCGGCCACAAGGCCCGCGAAATGCGCCATGTCGACCATCAGGTAGGCACCCACACTGTCTGCAATCTCGCGGAATTTCGCGAAATCAATCTGGCGCGGAACGGCAGAGCCACCGGCGATGATCACCTTGGGCTTATGTTCAGCGGCGAGTTCAGCGGCCTGATCATAGTCGATCCGCTGGTCCTGCTTGCGCACACCGTAATGCACTGCGTTGAACCACTTGCCTGACTGGTTGGGTTTGGCCCCATGGGTCAGATGCCCGCCCGAGGAGAGGTCCATGGCGAGAAACGTATCGCCGGGCTGCATCAGCGACATGAAGACCGCCTGATTGGCCTGAGAGCCTGAATGGGGCTGCACATTGGCGTATTCGCATCCGAAAAGCGTCTTGATCCGTGCAATCGCCAGTTCCTCGGCCACATCGACATGCTGACAGCCGCCGTAATACCGGCGGCCCGGATAGCCTTCCGCATATTTGTTGGTCATCACCGAGCCCTGCGCTTCCATCACTGCCCGGCTGACGATGTTCTCGGACGCGATCAGCTCGATTTCATCGCGCTGGCGTGTGAGCTCATGAGAAATGGAGCCGAAAAGCTCCGGGTCGCGGCTCGACAGAGCCTCGTTGAAGAAACCTTCATCAAGCACGATGTCTTTCATGTGTCCGATCCTTTGCCCCGGTGAATTGCTGTCCGTCTAGCGCAACTGAACTCGCTGGAAAACCGGCAATTCGACGCAAAAGCTGCGGAAGACGACACCAATGGGCCCCCGATACGAAACCGGGTTTCATATTGGCAACATAAACCCTTGTTTTCCTTCGCTCCTGACCTACGATCCGGGAACCGGTCGCGGAGGGGAAGAAAACGTGCCACATCGGTTCCGCAATATCAGTTTCGTGGCGACAGGCGCGCCCGAGGCGCAATCGGCACTTGCCGAAATGACCGAACGCTATGGCCTTGTCCCGACCGAGGAGGCGGACGTGATCGTGGCGCTGGGTGGTGATGGTTTCATGCTGACCACCTTGCATGACACGCAATCCCTCGCCGTGCCGGTCTATGGAATGAACCGGGGCACGGTGGGTTTTCTGATGAACGAGTACCGCGCCGATGGCCTGCGGGAGCGGCTGGCCGATGCGGAGACCGCCCATATCAACCCGTTGAGAATGACCGCAACGCGGCAGGACGGCACAACGGCAACCGCGCTCGCAATCAACGAGGTTTCACTCCTGCGACAAGGGGCTCAGGCGGCAAGGCTGAAGATCACCGTTGATGGGCGGGTGAGGATGGAGGAACTGGTCTGCGATGGTGCGCTGGTCTCGACGCCTGCCGGCTCGACCGCCTACAACTATTCCGCCCACGGCCCGATAATCCCCATCGGGGCCGGTATTCTGGCGCTGACCGCCATGGCGGCCTTCCGTCCCCGGCGCTGGCGGGGGGCGCTGTTGCCCAAACATGCGGTTGTGCGTTTCGATGTGCTGGACCCCGAAAAGCGGCCTGTCAACGCGAGTGCCGACAGTCGTGAGGTGACGGATGTCAGATCGGTCGAGATCGTGAGCGACGCCAGCGTTTCTCACACGCTTCTCTTCGATCCCGGTCACGGACTTGAGGAACGGCTGGTGCGCGAGCAGTTCGTCTGACGGGCTTGACCGGCTCGGCCTGCTTCGACCACGCTGGCAAAAAGTAGTGAGGGAGCCATCATGACCCATGCCCACGAAACCCTGCCGAAGACCCGCGCAAACCATGTGCCGCTCTCGCCGCTGAGTTATCTTGGCTACGCGGCCCGGGTCTTTCCCGACCGGACGGCCGTGATCTACGAGGATATCTCGCGCAACTGGGCCGAGACGGATGCGCGGTGCCGGCGGCTTGCGTCCGCTCTACGCAAGCGGGGGCTGGAGCAGGGTGATGTCGTTGCGGTCATGGCCACCAACACGCCCGAGCTCTATGAAGCGCATTTCGGCATTCCGATGGCGGGGTGCGTGCTGAATGCGCTCAATTATCGGCTGGATGCGAAGGCGCTCGCCTATATCCTTGAGCATTCCGAGACGAGATTGCTGATCACGGATCGGGAGTTCTCGGACGTAATCGGTGAGGCAATGACCCTGATGCGGAGCCCGCCCGATATCATCGACATCGATGATCCGCACGGGGGCGGTGGTGATCTGCTGGGGGAGGGCGACTATGAGGCGCTGCTTGCCTCTGGCGATCCCGGTTTTGAATGGCAGTTGCCCGATGACGAGTGGAACACGATCTCGATCAACTACACGTCCGGGACGACCGGCAATCCCAAGGGCGTCGTCTATCACCATCGCGGCGCTTACGTGAACGCGACCGCCAATACGCTGGAATGGGATCTGGGGATGCATCCCCGGTATCTCTGGACCCTGCCGATGTTTCACTGCAACGGCTGGTGTTTCCCGTGGACACTTGCGGCCAAGGCGGGAACCAGCGTGTGCCTGCGCAAGGTCTCGGGCGCGGCAATCTATGATGCGATTGCCGATCACAAGGTCAGCCATCTTTGCGGTGCGCCCATCGTCATGTCGTTCATCACCAATGCCAGTGCGGACGAGCGGCGGGACTTCGATCATTCCGTGCGTTTCATGACCGCTGCCGCGCCACCGCCTGCGGCCACGCTCCGGGCGATGCAGGAACAGGGGTTCGATGTCACCCATGTCTATGGCCTGACCGAGGTCTACGGCCCTGCGATGGCCTGCGCCTGGCACGAGGAATGGAACGCGGAGCCCATCGAGAAGCAGGCGGCGCTGAAGTCCCGTCAGGGTGTGGCCTACGCCATGCAACAGGGTGCCTGGGTCGTTGGCGAAGACGGTCGCCCCGTGCCCTGTGACGGCGAGACGATGGGCGAGGTGGTCTTCCGGGGCAACATCGTCATGAAAGGGTATCTCAAGAACGAGGCGGCAACGGTGGAGGCCTTTGATGGCGGGCATTTCCATACCGGCGATCTCGGCGTCGTGCATCCCGACGGCTACATCCAACTGAAGGACCGTTCCAAGGACATCATCATCTCGGGGGGCGAGAACATCTCGTCGATCGAGGTCGAGGATGCGCTCTATCGCCATGCCGATATCGCAGCCGTTGCCGTTGTCGCAAAGCCGGATGACAAATGGGGCGAGACGCCGTGCGCCTTTGTGGAACTGCGCCCCGGCGCATCATTGACCGAGGACGAGGTCATCAGCTTTGCCCGTGACAACCTGGCGAGCTACAAATGTCCCCGCCATGTGATCTTCGGCGAGCTGCCGAAGACTTCGACCGGCAAGATCCAGAAGTTCCAGTTGCGCAAGAGTTTCACCTCCTGAGCCGACCATCTTGCAACTCGCCAAGGCATTTGCCATGTCAGGAAGAGGGACAGGAGAACGGTTTTGAGCCTAAGCGTCAGTGAACAGGTCAAATGGTGGGGCATTGCGGGCGCAATTTTCGTGGCGCTCCTTTGGTTCATGGGCAACACCATCGTGCCCTTTGTGGTCGGGGCGGCGATTGCTTATTTTCTCGACCCTGTCGCGGACCGCCTTGAGGCGGCAGGGCTCAGCCGGGTCGGCGCGACGGTGCTGATCACAATGGCTGCGATCTTCATCTTTATCATCGGTGTGCTTCTGGTGTTGCCGCTGCTGGTCGGGCAGGTTCAGTCACTGGTGAACGAGGCTCCCTCCTATGTGGTCTCGCTTCAGGCGTTCCTGAGCGAGCGTTTCCCCTCGCTTCTTGAGGAAAACTCCGTCATCCGTCGCTCCCTCAGCTCTGTTCAGGGCAGCATCGAAAGTGGCGGCGTGGCGCTGGTCAACACGATCCTGACATCCTCGCTGGCTGTCATCGATTTCCTGATACTGGTTGTCGTGGCTCCGGTCGTGGCCTTCTATCTGCTGCTCGACTGGGACCGCATGATTGCAAAGATCGATGGCTGGCTTCCGCGCGAGCATGCACCCGTCATTCGTGATCTTTCCAGACAGGTGGATGCGGTGCTTGGCGGCTTCGTGCGCGGACAGCTGACTGTCTGCCTGATCCTGGGCACGTTCTATGCAGCCGGATTGGTGCTGATCGGTCTGAAGTTCGGACTTATCGTCGGGATCGTGGCGGGGCTGATCTCGTTCATCCCCTTTGTCGGATCGATCATCGGCGGTGGTATGTCCGTGGGGCTCGCCCTTTTTCAGTTCTGGGACCAACCGATCTGGATTGCGGCTGTGGCGGGCGTCTTCGCCATCGGGCAGGTGGTCGAGGGCAACTATCTGACCCCGAAACTGGTCGGTAGTTCGGTCGGTCTGCATCCGGTCTGGCTGATGTTCGCCCTGTCAGTCTTCGGCGCGGTCTTCGGTTTTGCGGGCATGATGATCGCGGTGCCGGTCGCGGCCGTGCTCGGCGTACTCGCCCGGTTCTTCCTCGGTCAATATCTTGACGGCAGGCTCTACAAAGGGCCGTCGCAGCAAGATGTCGAAGAATGACCCGACCCGCACAGCTGGTCTTTGACCTCTCCACCCGCCCCGCGCTGGGGCGCGAGGATTTTCTGATCTCGCCGTCAAACAGCGCGGCGCTCGGGTTCATTGAGCGCTGGCCCGACTGGCCTGGGGCCAAGCTTGCGATTGCAGGACCTGCCGGGGCGGGCAAAACCCATCTGACCCATGTCTGGGCGGCGCGGAGCGGTGCGCGGATCATCTCGCTGGCGGACCTTGCGGACCTGCGCACATGGCCTTCCCATCTGGCTGTCGAGGATGTGGACCGGATCGACCAATCCCCCGATCAGGAAGGGGTCGAGCGGGCGCTCTTTCATGCCCATAATGTGATACTTGAAGGCGGCGGCAGCTTGCTTTTCACTGGCCGCACGGCGCCTGCTCACTGGCCGATCGGGCTGCCCGATCTCAGATCGCGTCTGTCATCGATCACACTGGTGCCGCTGGAGGATCCAGACGACACCTTGCTGTCCGGTGTGCTGGTCAAGCTCTTCGCGGATCGTCAGCTTCGCGTTGCCCCCGATCTGGTCAGCTATCTCGTCAGCCGCATGGAGCGCTCGATCGCGGCTGCCGGGACAATGGTAGATCGTCTCGACCGGGCTGGACTGAGCCGGGGGCAAAACGTTACAAGAGCGCTGGCAACGAAAGTTCTGCGCGACATCTGACACGCCGGATGTCATGCCCGTGTCACACAAAAGCTGGACAAGCAGGCCCATGATAAACGCCGATTTTCTGAATTCCTGCGCTCAAGATGCTGAGGCGCCTGAAGGGTTCGACGCGGAGGGACCGGGGCGGTTCTTCAACCGCGAACTGAGCTGGCTGTCGTTCAACTGGCGTGTGCTGGGAGAGGCGGAAAATCCGTCCGTGCCGCTGTTGGAGCGGGTGCGGTTCCTCTCGATCTCAGGCTCCAACCTGGACGAGTTCTATTCGGTGCGCGTCGCAGGCCTGCGCGGTCTGGTGCGTGAAGGTGTCAGCCGCCCGAGCGCAGATGGCCTGACGCCCTCCGAGCAGCTATTCAAGATCGATGCGGATGCACGGGCGCTGATGCTGCGACAGCAGAGTTGCTGGGAGGCGCTGACCAAGGAGATGGTGCGAAACGGTATCCACCTTCTCAAACCCGCCAAGCTGACGAAGGCGGATGTCACGATGCTGGAGACCGTTTTCATGGACCGGGTGTTCCCGATCCTTACGCCGCTGGCCATTGATCCCGCGCATCCGTTCCCCTTCATCCGCAACGAGGGCTTTGCACTCGCGCTGGAGCTGGAGCGGGTGCATGACGGACAGCCGCTTGATGCGCTTCTGCCGATCCCGGCGCAGATCGAGCGGTTCATCCGCCTCAATGACGGTCCCAAGGGTCAGATGCGATATCTGCTGCTCGAAGACCTGCTTGAGGTATTCTTCACCCGGCTCTTCCCGGGCTATCAGATCAAGGGAAGCTGCACCTTCCGCGTGTTGCGCGACAGCGATCTTGAGGTCGAGGAAGAAGCCGAGGATCTGGTGCGCGAGTTTGAGACCGCGCTCAAGCGCCGTCGCCGCGGTCAGGTGATCCGCCTGAAGATGTCGCAGGGCGCCCCCGAAGCGCTGAAACAGACCATCATCGAGGAGATGGAAGTCGCCCCCGAAGAGGTCATCATCCTCAAGGGTATAATCGGGATGTCGGATGTCTCGGAACTGGTGAAATCCGACCGGCATGATCTGCTCTGGCCGCGTTTCACCCCGCGCGTGCCCGAGCGGGTGCAGGACCATGACGGGGATATCTTCTCGGCGATCCGGCAGAAGGACATGCTGCTGCATCACCCCTACGAGACCTTCAACACGGTGATCGGCTTCCTGCAACAGGCGGCGCGCGATCCCGACGTGCTGGCGATCAAACAGACGCTCTACCGGACCTCGAATGACAGCCCCATCGTCTCGGCCCTTTGCGAGGCGGCAGAAGACGGAAAGTCCGTGACCGCGCTGGTGGAGCTCAAGGCGCGGTTCGACGAGGCTGCCAATATCCGGCAGTCCCGGCGGTTGGAACGGGCCGGGGCGCAGGTGGTTTACGGGTTCGTGGACTGGAAGACCCATGCCAAGATCTCGACCGTGGTGCGAAAGGAGGGCGAGCAGCTGGTCACCTACACCCATTTCGGGACCGGCAACTACCACCCGATCACAGCGAGTTTCTACACCGACCTTTCGTTTTTCACATGTGACCCCGCGCTCGGTCGGGATGCGACGCGGGTGTTCAACTATGTGTCGGGTTATGTGCGCCCCGAGGGGCTGGAGAACCTTGCGATCTCGCCCCACAGCCTCAAGCAGCGGTTGCTGGAGATGCTGGAGGCGGAGGCGGCGCATGCAAGGGCCGGTCGGACGGGCATGGTCTGGGCCAAGCTCAATTCCGTCATCGATCCCGAGATCATAGATGCACTCTATGCGGCCTCTCAGGCCGGCGTGCGGATCGATCTTGTGGTGCGCGGCATCTGCGGCATTCGCCCCGGCATCAAGGGCCTGAGTGAGTTGATCCGCGTGAAGTCGATCGTGGGCCGCTTCCTGGAGCATTCCCGCATTGTCTGCTTCGGCAATGGTCAGGCACTGCCATCGGACGAGGCGCGGGTCTTCATGTCCTCCGCCGACTGGATGGGGCGCAACCTCAATCGTCGGGTGGAGACGCTGGTGGAGATCAAGAACCCGACCGTCCATGCCCAGATCCTGCGTCAGATCATGGCGGCGAATCTTGCCGATCAGGCGCAAAGCTGGGTTCTGGATGCTGCAGGCGAATATCATCGTCATGACGGCGAGGCGCAGTTCAACTGCCACCGGTTCTTCATGGAGAACCCGTCGATGTCGGGACGGGGGCGGATCGGCACGCAGGATGTGCCGCAATTGATTCACTCCCGCGATTGACAGAGCGCCCCGCCGACTGTCACTGATATGTCATAAGAGCGACGAGGGAGAGGCGGTCGTGAATGCACCGCAAACCGTTTTGAGCAAGACCGGAAAGCGGCAGCTCGCCTGGGGAGATCTTGTCTCCAACACATCCCAAAGGGTCGGCGTGGTGGACGTCGGGTCGAACTCGGTCCGGCTGGTCATCTTTGACGGCGTCGCCCGCAGCCCCGCCTATTTCTACAATGAAAAGGTCCTTTGCGGGCTGGGGGCCGGTCTGAATGAAACCGGAGTTCTGAACCCCGATGGTCGCGCGCGCGCAATGTCGGCCCTGCACCGGTTCGTGGCACTGGCCGAACTCATGCAGACCGGAACCCTGATGGGGGTTGCCACGGCAGCGGTGCGGGAGGCCAGGGATGGTCCTGCCTTCTGCCAGCAGGTGCTCGACGAGACCGGTCTTGATCTGCATGTCGCAAGCGGTGCGGAAGAGGCCCGGCTTTCCGCCCAGGGCGTGCTGCTCGGCTGGCCGCGCGCCGACGGGATTGTCTGCGATATCGGAGGCGCGTCGATGGAGATGGCGCGCGTCGAAAGCGGAGATATCGGGGCCTGCCAGACGGCACCGCTGGGGCCGCTTCTTCTGGCGAACCTGGCCGAGGCCGATGTCGGCCCTGCGATAGACGCAGGCCTGTCGCGGCTCAGCGGGAAAGTCGGCGAGACCACCCACAAGCTCTATCTGGTCGGCGGCTCCTGGCGGGCGATTGCGCGCATCGATATGGAGCGGCGCAACTATCCGCTCAAGGTTTTGCATGAGTACCGGCTGACCCGGGATCAGCTGATGGAAACCTCGGCCTGGATCGCGGAACAGACGCCTCAGTCCCTGTCCGATCTGACCGATGCCTCGCAGGCCCGGCTTGATCTGGTGCCGATGGCCGCCCGGGTGCTGAACCGACTGTTGGAGCGGATGGAGCCGCGTACCATCTCGATCTCCAGCTACGGCATTCGCGAGGGCGTGCTCTATCAGGTGATGCCCGCTGAGATGCGCGTTTCCGACCCGTTGATCGAGGCCGCCCGGCAGATGGAACAGGCCTCCGCCCGGTTCCCGGGCTTTGGCGAAACGCTCTACGAATGGCTCCAGCCGCTGATAGAGGATCGCTCGCTGGCGGAGATGCGGCTTGTCCACGCGGCCTGCCTTCTGCATGACATCACCTGGCGCACCCATCCCGACTATCGCGCGGAGGTCTGTTTCGAGTCCGTGACGCGGGCGAATCTCTCCGGACTGGATCATGCCGGTCGCGTGTTTCTTGGCCTGGCGATCCTCAACCGGTACAAGTCCGCCTCCCATGCGACCCAGTTCGATGACGCGTTGCTGGCGCTTCTGGATGAGGACGAGAAGAAGGCGGCAGAGACCCTCGGCAAGGCCATGCGACTTGGCGCGATGCTGTCGGGGGCTGTGCCGAATGCCCTGCGTCAGGCGCCGATTTTCTGTGACGAAACAACGCTTCGTCTGGAATTGCACGGACCGGCGCGGGAGCTTGACGGCGAGGTTGTCGGGCGCAGACTGTCCGCCCTCGCGTCACGTATGAACCTCGATCCTGAACTGGTTTTGAAAGACTGAAACGAAATTCGGCCTGCGCGGTGCAGGCCGAAAATGAGTCCTCCCAAGACTTGGGCTTCAAGGCCCTTTTTTGGTGCTCCAACGATCGACCCTGCGACCCTTTGATGCAGCACGGGGATTTTTAATCAGCTTCCGTAACATTTTGCAATTGGCAATTTGAAATCCCGGGCGGAAGCCTTGCCATTGCACGCGGCCAAGCCTTGGCCTAAACCGCTTCTGATGCTGCCTGATCCGAGAGAGTGAGCCCGCGATGCGCCTGAGCAAGTACTTCCTGCCGATCCTAAAAGAGACCCCTGCGGAGGCACAGATCGCCTCACATCGCCTGATGCTGCGCTCGGGCATGGTCCGGCAGGCGTCGGCGGGCATCTATTCCTGGCTCCCGATGGGGTTCAAGGTGCTGCGCAAGCTGGAGAACATCGTCCATGAGGAACAGCAGAAGGCGGGGCATATCCCGCTGCTCATGCCCACCCTGCAATCCGCTGATCTCTGGCGTGAAAGCGGGCGCTATGACGACTATGGGCAGGAGATGCTGCGCGTCACCGACCGGCACGGGCGTGACATGCTTTACGGCCCAACCAACGAGGAGTTGATAACGGATATCTTCCGCAGTTCGGTACGCTCCTACAAGGACCTGCCGCTGACGCTTTACCATATCCAGTGGAAGTTCCGCGACGAGATCAGGCCGCGCTTCGGGGTGATGCGGGGCCGCGAGTTCTTCATGAAGGACGGCTACAATTTCGATCTGACCGAGGCCGACGCGCTGCATGCCTATAACCGCCATTTCGTGAGCTACCTGCGGACCTATGAGCGGATGGGCCTCAAGGCGATACCGATGAAAGCCGATACGGGCCCCATCGGCGGTGACTATTCCCACGAGTTCCTCGTGCTGGCCGAGACCGGTGAGAGCGAGGTCTTCTATGACGCATCGGTCACCGACATGACCTTTGGCGACCGGGCAATTGATTTCTCTGACCATGCCGCGTTGCAGTCGATCTATGACGAATGGACGACGCCCTATGCCCGCACGGACGAGACCCATGATGCGGATCTCTTCGCCAAGGTCCCTGGCACGGCTCAGCGCACATCGCGGGGTATCGAGGTCGGGCAGATCTTCTATTTCGGCACCAAGTATTCCGAGCCGATGAACGCGGTCGTGATCGACGAAAGCGGTGAGCGCGTGCCGGTGCATATGGGCAGCCACGGGATCGGGGTCAGCCGTCTGGTGGGCGCACTGATCGAGGCCAATCACGATGAGAACGGCATCATCTGGCCCGAGGGTGTGACGCCGTTCCATGCCGGCATCGTCAACCTCAAGCAGGGGGATACGGATGCGGATGCGGCCTGCGAGGGGCTCTATCAGGGGCTGCTCGCCAAGGGCCTGGAGCCGCTCTATGATGACCGGGAGGAGCGGGCAGGGGCCAAGTTCGCCTCCATGGACCTGATCGGTCTGCCCTGGAGGGTCACGGTCGGGCCGCGCGGCTTGAAGAACGGTGTGGTCGAGCTTACCTCGCGCAGAACAGGCGAAAGCGAAGAGATGTCACCCCAGGCCGCCATCGATCGGATTGCCCAGATTTACGGACGCGCCTAGATGGCTCGGGCCGCGCCGTTTTCCGGCTTCGAGTGGCAGATTGCCTGGCGCTATCTCCTGGCCCGCCGCAAGGATGGTGGCGTGAGCGTGATGTCGATCATCTCGCTTCTGGGCGTTGCCCTTGCGGTCTGGGCGCTGATCGCGGTGATGTCGGTGCGCTCGGGCTATCGCGAGGCCTATGTGGAGACGGTGCTGGGGGCGTATCCACACAGCTCGATCCTGTCGGCAGGTGTGGTGGACGAATTCGGTATATTCACCCGCAAGCTCTATGATTTCGACGAGATGACCGCGCGCGTCAGGGCTGTACCAGGCGTGGTCCAGGCCTCTCCGGTGATTGCCGGACAGGTGCTGGCGAGCGCCAACGGGTTCAACTCGGGTGCGCAGGTCTTCGGGATGCGGCTGGACGATTTCAAGTCGATCCCGCTGATCAGCGAGCCGGAGGATGCACAGGGCGACATCAACGATCTGGCGAACGGCGTGTCAATCGGCGCAGGGCTTGCGCGACAATTGCGCCTTGGCATTGGCGATACGATCACCCTGATTTCGCCGGATGGTTTGCAGACCGTGGCGGGAACCTCGCCGCGCGTGAATGGCTATCCGGTGGTGCATATCTTCAAGGTGGGCCGGGCCGATTTCGATGGCGGGCGCATCTATCTGCCCTTCGAGGAGGCGCAGTTGTTCTTCAATTCCGAGGGCGCGGCCGACCGGATCGAGGTTTTCGTCGATGACCCCCAGAACATCGCGACCTATGCCGCCCCGCTGTCGCTGGCGGCGGGCGAAACCTTCTATTCGTGGAGCTGGCAGGACAGCTTTGGCGGCGTTCTGCGTGCGCTTCAGATGGAGGACACGGTGATGTTCATCCTGATGTCGGTGCTTGTGGTCGTGGCCACACTCAACATCACCTCAGGGCTGATCATGCTGGTCAAGAACAAGGGCCGCGATGTGGGGATCCTGCGCACCATGGGGCTGAGCGAGGGCTCGGTGCTGCGGGTCTTTTTCATCTGCGGTGCGAGCATCGGCGTGGTGGGCACGATCATCGGTGTTGTGCTGGGATGTCTCTTCGCGCTCAACATCGATGCGATTTTCGACTTTGTGAACGGCATTCTGGGTGGCGGGGTCTGGAGCGCCGAGAAGTACCAGTTGTCGCGGCTGCCCGCGAAGCTGGAAATGGGCGATATCCTGACGGCGGTGGCGCTGTCGCTGGGGCTGTCATTTACAATCACCTATTTCCCGGCCCGGCGGGCCGCGCGACTGAACCCGGTCGAGGCGTTGCGCTATGAGTGATGCGTTGTCGCTGAGCGGCATCCGCAAGGCCTACAATCCCGGAAAGCGGGGGGAGGTCGAGGTGCTCAAAGGGGCCGATCTGAAACTGGCGCGCGGCGAGGTCGTGGCGCTTGTGGCGCCTTCGGGCGCAGGAAAATCGACCCTGCTGCATATCGCGGGCCTTCTGGAAACACCCGATGACGGTCAGGTGATCCTCGGCGGCGAGGATGCGCTGGCGCAGAGTGATGCACGGCGCACGGCGCTCCGGCGGGACGGGGTCGGTTTCATCTATCAGTTCCACCACCTTCTGCCCGAGTTCTCGGCACTGGAGAATGTGGTGCTGCCGCAAAGGGCTGCCGGTAAGGGAGTGCGCGCTGCCGAAGAGCGTGCGCGGACGCTGCTGGAAAGTGTCGGCCTCGGCACGCGGGTCACCCATCGTCCTGCAGAACTGTCAGGCGGGGAGCAACAGCGGGTGGCCTTTTGCCGGGCGCTGGCCAATGCGCCCGATGTGCTGCTGGCCGATGAGCCGACCGGTAACCTGGATCCCGAGACGTCCGACACGGTCTTTGATGCGATGCTGGGCATGGTGCGCGAGACGGGTCTGAGTGCGCTCATCGCCACGCATAACCCTCAGCTTGCAGCCCGGATGGACCGGACCTTGCGCCTTGAGGGCGGGGTTCTGGTCTGACGGCGATGGTCTTTGGATATTTTTGCCAAGAAGAAAGCAGGAGTAGCGCCTTTACGGGATGGGTCTTGCCCGTGGCGGCGGGCTCTTCTAGAACCGCCCCAGAGACATGCGGGATGCGAGAGCGATGACTGAACTTGCCTATACCGAGCCGAGGCCCAAGACGATTGCGGGTGCCACGGATGACTGGGAACTGGTGATCGGCATGGAGGTGCATGCGCAGGTCAAGTCCAAGGCCAAGCTGTTCTCGGGTGCGTCCACCAAGTTCGGGGCGGAGCCCAACAGCAATGTGGCGCTGGTGGATGCGGCCATGCCGGGCATGTTGCCGGTTATCAACGCCTATTGCGTTGAGCAGGCCGTGCGCACCGGGCTGGGGCTGAAGGCGGAGATCAATCTGTTTTCCCAGTTTGACCGCAAGAACTATTTCTATCCCGATCTGCCGCAGGGCTATCAGATATCCCAGCTTTATCATCCCATCGTCGGTGAGGGTGAAATCCTGGTGGATATGGAGCCCGGCATTGCCCGCAAGGTGCGGGTCGAGCGCATTCATCTGGAGCAGGATGCGGGCAAGTCCGTGCATGACATGGACCCGGCGATGTCCTTCGTGGACCTCAACCGGACCGGTGTGGCGCTGATGGAGATCGTCTCGCGCCCCGATATCCGCGGGCCGGAGGAGGCGGCCGAATATGTCCGCAAGCTGCGCCAGATCCTGCGCTATCTCGATACCTGTGACGGCAACATGCAGGAGGGCAGTCTTCGTGCGGATGTGAATGTCTCGGTCTGCAAGCCCGGCGCGTATGAGAAATTCCGCGAGACCGGGGATTTTGGCCATCTTGGCACCCGTTGCGAGATCAAGAACATGAACTCCATGCGCTTCATTCAGCAAGCGATCGAATATGAAGCCCGACGACAGATCGCCATTCTTGAGGATGGCGGCAGCATTGATCAGGAAACCCGGCTTTACGACCCGGAGAAGGGCGAGACGCGCTCGATGCGCTCCAAGGAGGAGGCGCATGATTATCGCTATTTCCCGTGCCCGGACCTGCTGCCCCTGACCCTTGAGCAGGGGCTTGTAGACGACGTGCGGGCAGGCCTGCCGGAACTGCCTGATGCCAAGAAGGCGCGGTTTGTGACCGATTACGGCATGACCGAATATGATGCGGGCGTGCTGACAGCCGATGTTGCCAATGCTGCTTTCTTCGAGGGCGTGGCCAGGGGTCGTGATGGCAAGACTGCCGCCAACTGGGTGATCAACGAGCTTTTCGGGCGGCTCAACAAGGAAGATATTGCGGTCGAGAACTCGCCTGTCTCCGCCGATCAGCTTGGTGGGATCATTGATCTGATTGCCAAAGGTGATATTTCGGGCAAGATTGCCAAGGACCTCTTTGAGATCGTCTGGGCCGAGGGCGGTGATCCGGCTGAGATCGTCGAGGCGCGCGGCATGCGGCAGGTCACCGATACTGGCGCCATCGAGGCGGCTGGGGATGAGGTTCTGGCCGCCAACCCCGACAAGGCCGCGCAGGCGCGCGAGAAACCGTCCATGGCGGGCTGGTTCGTGGGGCAGGTGATGAAGGCCACGGGTGGCAAGGCCAACCCGCAGGCGGTCAACCAGATCATCCGCGCCAAGCTTGGCATTGAATAGCGCGCCCTCTAGGGTGGGATAAAACACGAGGATACGAGCATGGCACAGTTTGAGTACAAGGCGATTGCCGCCCCGCGCCGGGCAAAACGCGTCAAGGGGGCCAAAAGCACCACGGACCGGTTTGCCCATGCGATGACCGATGCGCTCAACACGATGGGGGCCGAGGGCTGGGAATATGTCCGCTCTGAAACCCTGCCGGTGGATGAGAAGAAGGGCATGCTGTCCTCGGCTGTCGAGGCCTATCACAGTGTGATGGTGTTTCGCAGGCCTATCGAGGAGCCCCGCCTTGCGACCCGCCCGGCGGAAAGCCTGCGTGCTGTGGAGACCCTCCCCGAAGAGCCTGCCCTTCAGACGGCGCCGCCTGCTCCGGGGCTGACTGTCGGTCCCGCCGACCGCACGGAGTGACCCGTCGGGCTTGACCTGCCTTCACAATCGACCGAGACTTGACGCTAGGGTAGTATAGATTTCCTGTGTGCAGCGGCGTTGCGATCGTGCTGCAAGGTTGATTTTCCAACGCAGAAGGGGGTCTCACATGCGTCTTACAGCCACGATTTGCTCATTGGTCATTCTTGCGCCCGTATTGGGTCTGGCGCAGGAGGCGCAGCAGCCCGAGGACACCACTGCGGTGGCAGTCCGCTCCTCCGTCACAGCGCAAAGCTACATGGTGGCGGCGGCCAACCCACATGCAGCAGAGATCGGGCGCGCGGTTCTGGCAGAGGGCGGCTCGGCGGCAGACGCGGCAGTGGCGGTGCAGCTGATGCTCAATCTGGTTGAGCCGCAAAGCTCGGGCATCGGTGGCGGGGCGTTCGCGCTCTATTGGGATGCATCCGAGGGCAGGCTGACCACCTTTGACGGGCGTGAGAAAGCCCCGATGGAGGCCACGCCGGAGTACTTCTTAGGCTCCGATGGCGAGCCTGTCGGTTGGTGGGATGCTGTTGTCGGTGGTCGCTCGGTGGGTGTGCCGGGCACGTTGAAACTGCTGGAGGCGCTGCACCGGAAACATGGTCGCACGCCTTGGTCTGCGCTCGTGACACCGACGATTGAAAAGGCCGAGGCGGGGTTCGAGATATCGCCCCGGATGGCCGCCTCCATTGCGTCCGCGCAGGAGCGCAAGCTGGATCTCTTCGAGCCGACGCGGAGCTATTTCTTCAACGAGGACGGCACGCCGAAACCGGAAGGCACGTTGCTGAAGAACCCGGATTTTGCCCGCTCGTTGCGGCTGATCTCCGAACACGGATCGGCACCGTTCTACACGGGTGCGATTGCAGGCGACATCGTGGCGGCCGTTCGCACGGAGATCAATCCGGGCATCCTGACGCTTGAGGATCTGGCGGCCTATGAGGTGATCGAGCGCGAGCCGATCTGTGTCACTTACCGCGCCTATGAGGTCTGCGGCATGGGACCGCCGACATCCGGTGGGCTGACCATCGGGCAGATGCTGGGCATGCTCGAAGGCTTTGATCTGGCAGGTATGGGACCGGGGGCGGAAGCCTGGCACCTCTTTGCGGAGGCAGGCAAGCTGGCCTATGCGGATCGCGGGCTTTACATGGCGGATGCCGATTACGTGGATATGCCGACCGAGGGGCTGGTGAACCCGGATTACCTCAAGTCCCGTGCGGGCCTTATTGATCCGGCTGCTGCCATGGAGAGCGCTGAGCCGGGCGAGCCGGAGTGGGAAGAGACGATGCTGCTCTCGCCCGACACGCAGCTTGAACGCCCCGGCACCTCGCATTTCGTCGTGGTGGACAAGCATGGCGACATGATCTCGATGACCACCACGATTGAAACCGGTTTTGGTTCTCGCGTGATGACGGGGGGTTTTCTGCTCAACAACGAGATGACCGACTTCTCCCGTGCGCCCGAGGCCGATGGCAAGCCGATTGCCAACCGGATCGAGGGCGGCAAGCGGCCCCGGTCGTCGATGTCGCCAACCATCGTGTTTCAGGATGGCGAACCGGTGCTGCTGACCGGCTCGCCGGGTGGGTCGCGGATCATCAACTATGTCGCCAAGTCGATTGTCGCGATCCTGGACTGGGGCATGGACCCGCAGGAGGCCATCGACATGGGCCATGTGGTCAACCGCAATGGTGCAACCGATCTGGAGGAGAACACGGACGCGGCCGCCCTGGAAGAGCCGCTCAAGGCGCTGGGGCATGAGGTGAATGTACGTAACCTCAACTCCGGCCTGCATGTCATCAAGATCGACGGTGATACGCTGATCGGGGCTGCCGACAGTCGACGGGAAGGGGTGGCGCTGGGTCAGTAGCCGGGCGTTTCGGATCGGAAACAGGAACCGACACCTGATCTGAGAAAAACGACATTTTCGCCCTTGCAGGTCCGTGCCCATCTGGCGTATTCCGCCGGTGGGCACGTCGCCGGGTTAAGGGCGAGCGGGGACGCGCTCAGGAATTTCGCCCTGACGACGGAGCCGTCCATGAGCCTCCCTATCCCGCCGCAGGCTGTGCCCGCGCGCGCGCCTAAGCCGAATTTTCATCCCAAACGTCCTGAGTTCTCGTCAGGCCCCTGTCCCAAACATCCGGGCTGGTCGGCGGAGGTTGTCGCCGCAAAGGCCTGGCTTGGCCGCTCGCATCGGGCTGCCGAGCCCAAGGCGCAACTCAAATCCCTGATCGACCGGACCGCCGCGCTGCTTGGTGTGCCCGAGGGCTACCGCATCGGGATCGTCCCTGCCTCTGACACCGGCGCCTATGAGATGGCGATGTGGTCCATGCTTGGCGCGCGGCCTGTCGATATGCTGGTCTGGGAGAGCTTCGGGGCCGGGTGGGCCAGCGATGCAACCAAGCAGTTGAAGCTGGCCGATTGCCGGGTTCTGGAGGCGGAGTATGGCGAACTGCCGGATCTGACCGCCATTCGCAAGGATGCCGATATCTGCTTCACCTGGAACGGCACGACATCGGGTGCGCGGGTGCCGGATGCTGACTGGATCCCTGCGGATCGCGAGGGCCTGACCTTCTGTGATGCGACCTCGGCGGCCTTCGCACAGCCGCTCGACTGGGCCAAGCTCGATGTCACCACGTTTTCCTGGCAGAAAGCCATGGGGGGCGAGGGTGCGCATGGAGTGTTGATCCTCAGCCCTCGCGCCGTTGAGCGCCTTGAGAGCTATACGCCCGACCGCCCGTTGCCCAAGATTTTCCGCCTGACCAAGGGCGGCAAACTGATCGAGGGGATATTCTCAGGTGCCACGATCAACACCCCCTCGATGCTGGCGGTTGCCGATGCGGTCGATGCGTTCGACTGGATCGAAAAGATCGGCGGGCTGTCCCAGACCCTTGCGCGTGCGGACGCAAATTTCGCAGCACTTCAAGGCTGGGTCGACCAGACCGACTGGATCGAGAATCTGGTGGCTGACCCGGCTTTGCGGTCCAACACATCCGTCTGCCTCAAGATCACCGACCCGGCAATTGCCCGCATGGATGACGCTGCCCAAAAAGCCTTCACCAAGAAGATGGTCAAGCTGCTGGAAACGGAGGGCGCGGCCTTTGACATCAACGGTTATCGCGACGCGCCTGCGGGCCTGCGCATCTGGTGCGGCGCGACGGTGGACACCGCTGATATCGAGGCGCTGACCCCATGGCTCGACTGGGCCTTTTCTGCTGCCAAGGCCGAGACGGCCGCTGCCTGAACATCTTTCAAACAGGACTGAGAACATGCCCAAAGTACTTATCTCCGACAAGCTGTCGGACGCCGCCGTTCAGATCTTCCGTGACAATGGGGTCGAGGTCGATTTCCAGCCGGATCTGGGGAAGGACCCGGAAAAGCTGGCTGCGGTCATCGGTGACTATGATGGTCTGGCGATCCGTTCGGCCACCAAGGTGACCGCCGATCTGATCGCGAAGGCCGACAATCTCAAGGTCGTGGGCCGTGCCGGGATCGGGGTGGACAATGTCGATATCCCTGCGGCCTCTGCCAAGGGGATCGTGGTGATGAACACGCCCTTTGGCAATTCAATCACCACGGCCGAGCACGCGATTGCGATGATGTTCGCGGCTGCCCGCCAGATCCCGGCGGCCGACATCTCGACCCAGGCGGGCAAATGGGAGAAGTCGAAATTCATGGGCGTCGAGATCACCGGCAAGACGCTGGGGCTGATCGGCGCGGGCAATATCGGCTCGGTCGTGGCCTCGCGCGCGCTGGGGCTGAAGATGAAGGTGATCGCCTATGATCCGTTCCTGAGCACCGATCGGGCGCAGGAAATGGGCGTTGAGAAGATTGACGAGATTGAGGACCTGCTCGGGCGCGCCGATTTCATCACGCTTCATCTGCCCAAGACCGACAAGACCGCCAATCTGCTGAGCGCCGAGCGGATCGCCAGGATCAAGCCGGGCGCTCGTCTGATCAACTGCGCCCGTGGCGGGCTGGTCGATGAGGCGGCGGTCGCTGAGGCGCTGAAATCCGGGCAAATCGCTGCTGCGGCCTTTGACGTCTTTGCCGAGGAACCCGCGAAGGAGAACCCGCTTTTTGGTCTGCCCAATGTCGTCTGCACGCCGCATCTGGGGGCCGCCACGTCCGAGGCGCAGGAAAACGTCGCCCTTCAGGTGGCCGAGCAGATGTCGGACTATCTGATGAAGGGCGCCATTTCAAATGCGCTCAACGCGCCATCGGTGACAGCCGAGGAAGCGCCGATCCTGAAACCCTGGATCGAGCTGTCCGAGATGCTGGGCGGCTTTGCCGGTCAGGTGACAGAGAACGCGATCAAGGAGATCGAGATCGAGTATGTCGGTCGCGTCGGTGATCTGAACCTCAAGCCGCTGACATCCGCGGTGACAGCGAGCCTGCTGAAGCCGCTGGTAGGCGAGGGCGGCGTCAACATGGTCTCCGCTCCGGTGGTGGCGCGGGATCGCGGCATCAAGATCGCAGAGACCCGCAAGGATGCGCAAGGCGCGTTCGGCTCCTACATCCGGCTGATCGTGGTGACCGAGGGCCAGACCCGCTCGGTCGCCGGCACGATCTATTCTGACGGCAAGCCGCGCTTCATCCAGATCAAGGGGATCAACCTTGAGGCCGAACCGATGCGCTACATGCTCTACACGACCAACACCGACACGCCGGGTTATATCGGCGCGCTGGGGATGAAGCTGGGTGCGCTGGGGATCAACATCGCGACCTTCGCGCTGGGACGGGCTGCGCAGGGCGGCGAGGCAATCGCGCTTCTTGGTGTGGATGAGCCGCTCTCCGACCAGATGCTCTCCGAAATCGCAGAGCTGGAGCAGGTGACCCAGGCCAAGGGCCTCGCCTTCTGAGGGACGTGCGCATTTGCACCTTTAGCCCGGACCCGAGCGCCGCTATAAGCACGGCGTTCGGGTGCCTCACACGGGAGATTCTGGCGAATGGCGAATGTGGTTGTGGTCGGCGCCCAATGGGGCGATGAGGGCAAGGGCAAGATCGTTGACTGGCTGAGCGAGCGTGCGCATGTCATCGCGCGCTTTCAGGGCGGTCACAATGCCGGACATACGCTGGTCATCGATGGCGAGGTGTTCAAGCTGTCGCTTCTGCCATCGGGCATCGTGCGCAAGGGCAAGCTCTCGGTCATCGGCAACGGTGTGGTGCTCGACCCCTGGGCCTTTGTGGCCGAGATCGAGAAATTGCAGGGGCAGGGTGTGGAGATCGGCCCCGACAACCTGATGGTCGCGGAAAACACCCCGCTGATCCTGCCGATACATGGTGAGCTCGACCGGGCGCGCGAGCAATCCAACAAGGTCGCCAAGATCGGCACGACCGGGCGGGGTATCGGCCCGGCCTATGAGGACAAGGTGGGGCGTCGTGTGGTGCGTGTGGCAGATCTGGGCGATGAGGCGACCCTTGATTTGCGGCTTGACCGGCTGCTGACCCATCACGACGCTCTGCGCCGTGGTCTCGGTCTGCCGGAGATTGACAAGGCTGCGCTGAAAGACGCGCTGATGGAGATTGCACCCAAGGTTCTGCCTTACGCCAAACCGGTCTGGAGAGAACTGGCCGAGCGTCGCCGCGCCGGTCAGCGGATCCTGTTTGAAGGGGCGCAAGGGGCGTTGCTCGACATCGATTTCGGCACGTATCCCTTCGTCACGTCGTCCAACACAATGGCGGGCATGGCGGCCTGCGGCACCGGAATGGGACCCTCTGCGGTGGATTTCACGCTCGGGATCGTCAAGGCCTACACGACCCGGGTGGGCGAAGGGCCCTTCCCGGCAGAGCTGGAAGACGAAACCGGTCAGCGGCTCGGTGAGCGCGGCCACGAGTTCGGCACCGTCACGGGTCGCAAGCGGCGCTGCGGCTGGTTCGATGCGGTCCTGGTGCGCCAGACATGTACGACCTCGGGCGTCTCGGGCATCGCGCTGACCAAGCTGGATGTTCTGGACGGGTTCGAGGAGCTGAAAATCTGCACCGGCTATCGCCTCGACGGGCAGGAGATCGACTATCTGCCGACCGCTGCCGACCATCAGGCCCGTGTAGAGCCTGTCTACGAGACGCTCAAAGGCTGGTCGGAAAGCACCGAAGGGGCGCGCAGTTGGGCCGATCTGCCTGCTGAGGCCATCAAGTATGTCCGCCGCGTGGAAGAGCTGATCGGATGCCCCGTGGCGCTGCTCTCGACCTCGCCGGAGCGCGACGACACCATCCTTGTCACCGACCCGTTCGCTGACTGATGGCGCTCAGCTACAAGACCCGCCGCCGTCTGGCACTTCTGGTGCTTCTGGTCGGCCTGCCACTCTACATCATCGTGGCGGTCAATGTGGTTGAGTTGTTCGATCGCCCTTCAATTCTGGTCGAGTTGCTGATTTTCATCGCACTCGGCATTGTCTGGGCGCTGCCGTTCAAGTTCATCTTCAAGGGCGTGGGACGAGAAGATCCCGGTGACGGGCCTGAATAATCAGGTCCGCCCCGATGCCGACGGGCTCAGGCGCCCATCTTGCTTTCATAGTTGAAGCGGACCGCGCTGCTGACGGCGAACTGGCCATTGTCGACACGGATGATCTTACCGGTGCGCAACAGCTTGCCAAAGGATTTGATCCGAGCCTCGGCGGTGTAGTTCTTCTCGCCCGAGATCTCATCGACCATGTTGAGTACCGCCGGGCGGCTGAAGCTCTGCTGTTCCTCGACGATGGTCCGATAGGCGGCCGAGGCTTCCAGAAGCTCGGTCAGTGAGGCCGCACCGACACGATGCGCGAAGTTGCGAAGGTTCATCTCGCCGTCATCGACGAATTCCCCTTCGACCTCTTCCTCATCATCCTCGGTTTCGGGTTCGTTGCGGATGATCCGCAGTTTCTGACGCCGTTCGGCGCTTGTCTCGGCGGTCAGATCATGCATCTCGGGGCGGATTTCGGTGCTTGGTGCCGGGGCCGGTTCCGCCGTCTCGTCGGTTTCTTCCTCGACCCGCAGCGCCTTGGTCAGTTGCAGCGGATCAATCGCCTCGGTGGTGGGTGCGGACGGCTTGACCACTTCCGGTTTGACGGCCTCCTGCTTGTCCTCGACCGGTGCCTCGTCCCCGCCACCCAGACGCAGTGTCTTGCGCAGACCGGAGAGAGAAAACCCGCCGCCCGATTGTTTCTGCTCGGGCTCCGGCTCGGGCGTCGCCTGAGGTTCTTCGATCGGCTTTGAGACCATGCCAAGATCAAGCGGCTTGGGCCGTTCGGCGGGTGCTGCTTCCTCTTTTGCCTCGGCAGGTTCCGTCAATTCGGCCTTCGTGATGAATTCATCACGCTCGACCAGACGGGTGATGACGGTGTCCTCTTCCGATGCGGGCTGATCCTGAACAGGCGCTTCGGCTTTCAAGTCCTCCGCTGTCTCCGACAGTCCGGAGGCGACGGCATCCTCGATATCCGCCGCGTTTGCGGCTTCGGCAGCCTTCGCTGCGACCTCATCCACTTTGGCGGGCGGCTCCGGCGTTGCAGGTGCCGTGGGCTTGGCCGATGCCAGATGATCGGATGTGAAGAGCGGAGATGACTGCTGCTGTGTCATTCGGCGCGACCGAAGCAGGGATTTGGGTGCGGCAGGTTGCGGTTCCACTTCTTCGATAGGGGGGGCATCTTCCGCCACCGCCTCAACAGATGGCGCTTCCGCAGCAGGCTCGGCCGTTGCGGCCTCATCCTCGGGCAGGGCGCTCAGGCTCGCAGCGAGATCCTGATCCTCGGCCTCAGCTTTCAAGTCAGGCTTTTCAGTTGCGTCGCCCTCACCGGCACCCGCCCATGGAACCGTATCGGCAATCTTGGCTGCGGCATCATCGTCGAGCACGCCCTGATCCATGGCGGCGTCTTCATCATCCTGACCGGCATCCGGTGTCTCGGCATCTTCGCCGAGATCGAGGTCGGCCAGGCTGGCGGCAAGATCGGTGCCGACCTCTTCGGTGATCGCGAAATCCTGCGGCTCGTCGGCCTCGGCCGCCTCCTGCGGAATGGGGGCAACTTCGTCCGATGTTGCTTCGAGATCGGCCTCGGAGGCTTCCGGCAACTCGGCGGCGACCGCCTCCTCGGGCGCGCTGACAAGGCGCAAAGCCGTTGCAGAGCGCTCGATCTCGACATTCTGCTCTGCCTTGGCGACCTTCACCAACATGGCTTCAAGCGCGTCGATATCTGGTTCAATATCGCCGTTTTCCGAGTCCCTGTTTGCGTCGTTCAGGTTCTGGAAGAAATCCACAGCCTCGCGCATGATCGGAAAGGGGTTGTCAAACCCGTCCAGTTCACATGAAAAAGTACCGAACGATACAACCAGCTTCTTAGAGGCGTAGCTCATTTGTCATTTCCTCACCTGCGGCGCAAGCACCACCAAATTCCCCATGCCGTGATACGGTCATTCATACCGATCAGGCAAGCGTCTGTGCCAAGTTCCCCACAACTTCGGCTGTCCAATGACTGACCCTGTCTACAGAACCGATCGCCCCGTCACGCTCCTCGGGGCTGGCGATGCGTCGCCTGACGACCTGGAGCAAGCCTGCCGAAGAGCTCCTCAACTCTTCGCGGCGGATGGCGGTGCAGACACGGCCCGCAAACACAACAAAGTCATCTCTGCGGTCATTGGAGACCTAGATTCGTTAAATATTGTTGAATATTGGCAGAAATCAGGCATTCCGATTCATCACGACCAGGACCCTCAGACCACCGATTTCGAGAAATGCCTGCAGACCATCGAGGCCCCAGGCTATGTCGGGGTCGGATTTCTGGGGCTGAGGGTGGATCACCAGATGGCGGCACTTCATGCGCTCGCCCGATTTGCCGATCGCAAGATCCTGCTCATCGGACCGCATGACGTGATCTGCCATTGCAGTGGGCGGGTCTCATTCAAAGCCGAGATCGGTCAGAGGGTATCGCTCTTTCCACTGCTGAAAGTCACCGGCGTTCACAGCACCGGTCTGGAATGGAACATCACGGGATTGACGATGGAATCCGGGATCAAGATCGGCACGTCCAACCGGGCGAGCAGCACCCGGGTCGCGTTCGAGTTTGACGACAAGGGCTGTCTGCTGATGCTCCCGCGGGCGTCATTCGGTGCACTGGCCGATCACCTTTTCGGCTAGCACTCCGGCAGGTTCACCGCGAGGCCGCCAAGCGAGGTTTCCTTGTATTTCTCATCCATGTCGCGACCGGTCTGCCGCATTGTCTCGATGCAGGCGTCCAGCGGTATGAGATGCTGACCGGTGCCGCGCAGTGCGAGGGAGGCCGCTGATACGGCCTTGATCGCACCCAGACCGTTGCGCTCGATGCAGGGGGCCTGAACCAGCCCCCTGATCGGATCACAGGTCATTCCAAGATGATGTTCGAGCGCTATTTCTGCCGCATTTTCAATCTGCTCCGGCGTTCCGTTAAGAACAGCGCAAAGTCCGGCGGCGGCCATGGCGGAGGCTGATCCGACCTCTCCCTGACATCCGACCTCCGCGCCTGAGATCGAGGCGTTTGTCTTGATCAGCCCGCCGATTGCGGCAGCCGTCAGCAGAAACGTCCCGATCCGCGACGACGACGCGCCGGGCACGTGGTCGAGATAATAGCGCAAGGTCGCCGGCACGACCCCGGCGGCCCCGTTGGTCGGTGCGGTCACAACCTGCCCGCCGGCTGCGTTTTCCTCATTCACCGCGATGGCGTAGACCGAAATCCAGTCGTTGATCTGGTGGGGCGCGCTGAGGTTCTGGCCCCGTTCACGTTCCAGCGCATCATGAATTCCCTTGGCGCGGCGTTTCACGTTCAGACCTCCCGGCAGGATGCCGTCGGTGGCAAGGCCGCGCTCAATGGACCTGTTCATGACGTCCCAAACGGTGCTGATCCGCGTGTCCAGCTTGGGCGCGGAGTGGCTGACGAGCTCGTTTTGACGTTTCATCTCGGCAATGCTGAGTCCCGATCCCTTCGCCATCTCCAGCATTTCGGCGCCGGTCCGGAAGGGATAGGGTGTCTGCGGGCCGGTCGCATCGTCCTGCGGCTCGGACAGGTCCCGCTCAGTCTGAACGAAGCCGCCGCCGGTCGAATAATAGGTCTCGCGCGCGAAAAGCGCGTCGCGCTCGTCATAGGCCGAAAAAGTGAGGGCATTGGCATGCAGCGGCAGTGCGGGGCCATAGTCGAAGATCACATCCTCATCGGGCCGAAATCCCAGATCACCCAGTTCCGCATGGGCGATCCGACCGCTCTGCCCGATGGTGTGAAGCATCTCTTCGGCCCGTGCCATGTCGAAGCTGTCGGGTCTGAAGCCTGCAAGCCCGAGTATCACGGCCCGGTCGGTCGCATGCCCCTTGCCGGTAAAGGCCAGCGAGCCGTGCAGGCGGCAATCGAGCCGCGTCAGGGTGCCCGCGCCGGGGATCGTTTCCCGGCCCTCGACCAGCAGGGTCAGAAACCGCGAGGCGGCCAGCATCGGACCCATCGTGTGAGAGCTTGAAGGACCGACGCCCACCTTGAATATATCGAAGATGCTCAGAAACATGCGCTGCCGTCCTTCGGTTCACCTGATGCGCACCATCGTCGCTTTTGCCATCGCATTGAAGATCGAAAACGGCATTTTTTGCGCTGGTATCGAAATTGTTGACGAAATCGTCAAACTAGTTCTCGAACCCGGATGCGGATCGGCCTATAAGCTGACCCACAATTCCTTTCAGGAGCTTGACCCCCTTGTCCAGTTTTTCTTCTCTGTCTGACGCTGAGCGCGGCAAGCTGGCCTCTGCCTATCACGCATTGAGCTTCATCGAAGACGGGATGCGCGTCGGTCTGGGCACCGGATCGACGGCGGCCTGGCTTGTGCGGTTGCTGGGCGAAAAGATGAGGCGCGAGCCGTTTCGTATCCTCGGCGTGCCGACCTCTTCAAGTACTGCCGAACTCGCGCAGCAGGAAAACATTCCCATCACGACACTTGATGAGGCCGGTTCACTGGACGTCACCGTGGACGGTGCCGACGAGTTCGATCCGCAGCTTCGCCTGATCAAGGGCGCGGGCGGCGCGCTCTTGCAGGAAAAGATCGTGGCCACCGCATCCGACAAAATGATCGTGATCACTGACCCTTCCAAGGAAGTGCCGCATCTGGGCATGTTCCCGCTGTCGGTGGAGGTTGTCCGTTTCGGTTGGGAGACCACGCAGTCCAAAATTCAGGATGTGCTGGAAGCTGCCGATGTGATGGGCACCGATGTGCGCATCAGAATGGACCGGGACGTCGCGTTCGTGACGGATGAGAAACATTACATCCTGGATCTGCATCTGCGCAGGATCGGCGATCCCGATCACCTTGCCCAGGCACTGAACATGATCCCCGGCGTGGTCGAGACAGGCTTGTTTATTGGTATTGCGACCCGGGTCGTGATCGGAACCCCCGAGGGCGGGGCCCGCATCTTTTCCGGAAAAGATGCGGCGGAAACTGTAGGCCTGCCCGATGGGGTAACTCTTCAGGATGTGATGCCCGGGAACCGAGGAGCTTGAAATGAGCGGTTTCGACTATGATCTCTTTGTCATTGGCGGTGGTTCAGGTGGTGTCCGGGCGGCCCGCTGGTCGGCAATGGAGGGCGTCAAGGTAGGTCTTGCGGAAGAATACCGCTATGGCGGCACCTGCGTGATCCGCGGCTGCGTGCCCAAGAAACTGATGGTGTTCGCCTCCGGGTTTCACCAGGCGTTTGAGGATGCGCGTGGATTTGGCTGGGATCTCGAGCAGGGGGATTTCGACTGGCCGGGCTTCATCGCCAAGAAGGACAGCGAGATCGACCGGCTGGAAGGCGTCTATGAGAAGAACCTCAAGGCTGTCAATGTCGAGGTTTTCCGGGCGCGCGCTGTGTTGGAGGATGCGCATACCGTGAAGCTCTCGACCGGCGAGACCTTCAGGGCCAAGCATATTCTGGTGGCAACCGGTGGTGCTCCGTTTCTGCCTGAGGTCCCCGGCATCGAGCATGTCATCACCTCAAACGAGATCTTTCATCTCGAAACCCTGCCTGAGCGGATGCTGATCGTCGGCGGGGGATACATCGCCTGCGAATTCGCGGGCATCATGAACGGGCTCGGCACAGCAGTGACGCAGTTTTATCGCGGCGCGCAGATCCTGCGTGGCTTCGATGACGAGGTGCGCGGGCATGTCGCCGAGGAGATGCGCAAGAAAAATATCAACCTGCATGTCGGGCGCGATCTGGTCTCGATCGAGAAGAAGGAGACCGGGTTGGAAGTGAAGTGCACGGACGGTACGTTCTCGGAATATGACGTCATTCTCTATGCGACGGGTCGCAAGCCGAACTCTGCCGGTCTGGGACTTCAGGATATCGGCGTCCAGCTTGGCCGCAATGGCGAGATCCGCGTCGATGAGTTCTCGCAAACGGCTGTTCCGTCGGTTTTTGCCATTGGTGATGTAACCGACCGGGTGAACCTTACGCCGGTTGCGATCCGCGAGGGAATGGCCTTTGCCGAGACGGTCTTCAAGTCCAACCCGACACCGGTGGATCATGCACTGATCCCGACGGCGGTGTTCACCCAGCCCGAGATCGGAACGGTCGGCCTGACACAGGAAGCGGCGCGCGAGGATCACGAGGTCGAGGTTTACCGCTCCACCTTCCGACCGATGTTTCATGCATTCGCGGACCGGGATCAGCGGATGCTGATGAAACTGATCGTGGACAAGCCGACGCAGAAGGTGCTCGGGGTGCATATCGTGGGCCCGGCGGCGGGCGAGATGATCCAGATGGTGGGAATTGCACTGAAGATGGGGGCGACCAAGCAGGACTTCGATGCGACCATGGCGGTTCACCCCACCGCTGCGGAGGAACTGGTGACGATGCGGGACCCGATGCCGGGTTAAGCCGTGGCGCTGGTCTTGACTTCTGCAATGACATAAACACGTAAACGAACAAGATATTTCCAATCAACGAGGTGCTGAGGCATATGCCATACTCGAACAATTCTGGCGGCCCATGGGGCGGCGGCGGCAAGGGCGGCGGGAAAAATGGCGGCGGCCGCGGTCCGTGGGGCAATGATGACGACCGCGGCAATCGCGGCGGCGGTGGTGGCGGTGGACAGGGTGGCGGCGGCAAACCGCCCGTCCCTGATCTCGATGATCTCGTCCGCAAGGGCCGTGAGCAGCTTCAGGTCATGATCGGTGGCCGTTCCGGTGGCGGCGGAGGCGGCGGCGGTGGCCCCGAAGGACTTGGCCGCGGAAGCATCGTGATCGGTGTCCTGGCGCTTGCCGCGGTCTGGGTTTTCATGTCTTTCTATACCGTGAAACCGGAAGAGAAGTCGGTAGAGCTTTTCCTCGGCAAGGAAAGCGGCATCGGAGAGCCGGGGCTGAATTTCGCACCCTGGCCGGTTGTCACCAAGGAAATCCTGGCTGTGACCCGCGAGAACACCGAGTTCATCGGTGTCGGTCGGGGCAGTTCGGGCGATGACGGGCTGATGCTCACGGGTGACGAGAACATCATCGACATTGATTTCCAGGTCGTCTGGAACATTGCCGATCCGTCCGCCTATCTCTTCAATCTGGCGGATCCCGAGGAGACCATTCAGGCGGTCTCGCAATCCGCCATGCGCGAGGTGATCGCCCGTTCGCAGCTGGCGCCGATTCTGAACCGGGACCGGGGCGTGATCTCCGACGAGGTGCAGGAACTGATCCAGCAGACGCTCAGCAGCTACAATTCGGGCGTCAACATCATTCGTCTCAACTTCGACAAGGCCGACCCGCCACGCGAAGTGATCGAGAGCTTCCTCGACGTGCAGCGCGCCGAACAGGATCGTAACACGCTTCAGAACCAGGCCGATGCCTATGCAAACCAGGCGCTCGCTCGGGCCCGTGGTGAAAGCGCCCAGATGCTGGAGCAGGCGGAAGGTTACCGTGCACAGGTCGTCAACGAGGCCCAGGGTGAAGCAAGCCGGTTCGTGGCCGTCTATGACGAGTATTCCAAGGCCGAGGAAGTGACCCGCAAACGTCTTTATATCGAGACGCTGGAAAGCGTACTCGGCGGTGTGGACAAGATCATCATCGATGAAGGCGTGTCCGGCGGCTCGGGAGGGCAGGGTGTCGTGCCCTATCTGCCGCTCAACGAGTTGCGCCGGGGCAGCAATTCAAGCGAGGGGACAAACTGATGTCACGCATGACCTTCTTTCTGGCAGCTCTAATTCTGCTTGTCGTCACCGTTCTGTCCTCGGTCTTCATCGTCGATGAACGCCAGAAGGCGCTCGTTCTGCAATTTGGTCAGGTCAAGGCGGTGAAAGAGAACCCCGGCCTCTCGTTCAAGATGCCGTTCATCCAGAACGTCGTCTATTATGACGACCGGATCCTGTCGCTGGATACACAGCCGCTCAACGTCACGCCGCTCGACGATCGGCGTCTGGTGGTGGATGCGTTCGCACGGTGGCGCATTTCCGACGTTATCCAGTTCCGCGAAGCGGTCGGGCCAAGTGGCGAAGCAGGTGCCGAGCAGCGTCTGGAAGGCATCCTGAACCCTGCGCTGCGGCAGGTTCTGGGGTCTGTCACGTCAGATGATATCCTGTCCGAGAACCGGGTTGCCCTGATGGGCCGTATCCGTGATGCCGCGATCCTGCGCGCCCGTGCGCTTGGCATTGAAGTGGTCGATGTGCGGATCAAACGTGCCGATCTGCCGGAGGGCAACCGCGAGGCGACCTTCCAGCGGATGCAGGCGGAGCGTGAGCGGGAGGCCGCGGATGAGCGGGCCCGCGGTCAGGAGGCCGCCCAGCGTGTGCGCGCCCAGGCCGACAGAACGGCGGTGGAGCTTGTCTCCGAGGCGCAGCGGGATGCCGATATCATTCGCGGTGAGGCGGACGCACAGCGGAACGCGATCTTTGCCGAGGCGTTCGGTCGCGACCCGGAATTCTTTGCCTTCTACCGGTCGCTGACGGCCTATCAGAACGCGCTAAAGGGCGAGAACTCGACGCTTGTCATCTCACCTGACAGCGAGTTCTTCGACTATCTCAAGTCCGATACTCTGGATGATCAGTAATCTTCTTCTGGGCCTCGGCCTGGTCTGCGTAATCGAGGGGCTGGTGCTTGCACTGGCCCCTTCGCGTTTGGAGGAACTGGTGGCGATGCTCAAAGAGCTTGGCCCCGATCGCCTGCGCCTTTTGGGACTTGGAGCCATGGCGCTGGGCATTTTTTTGGTCTATCTTTCAGGGTGACGCAGTTTTCACACACTCGTGACGCAATTAAAGGTAGGTTCGCGCTTGTTTCCGTCGGTGGTCCCACCATGTTCAGATTTGGAAACAATGATCACCGAATGCGGTGGCGATCCTAGCAAGACCAGGAGGAAGTAGTTTTTATGCACGCGTTGAACATCCCCCGTTCACCCCTTGATCTTCGACACCATGCGTATGTGCTGGTTTCGGCGTTGGTGGTTCTCCTGATGGGTTTTCAGGCCGGCGTCGCGCGCGGCGCGCCCGAAAGCTTTGCTGATCTGGCGGCAGAACTGAGCCCGTCAGTGGTCAATATCACGACAACGACCGTTGTGGCCCAACCCTCCGGCCCGCGTCCCATCGTGCCAGAGGGCTCGCCGCTTGAGGATTTCTTCCGCGACTTCATGGAGCGGCAGCAGGATCCGGAAAGAAACCGCCAGCGGCGCGGGTCCGCACTTGGGTCCGGTTTCGTGATTTCGGGCGACGGGTATGTGGTGACGAACAACCATGTCATCGAGAGCGCCGACGAGATCCTGATCGAATTCTTTGATGGCAAGGAGCTTCCTGCCACAGTCGTTGGCACCGATCCCCGCACCGATATCGCGCTTTTGAAGGTAGAGCCGAACGACCCGCTGCCTTTCGTGGAGTTCGGAGACAGCGACGTCGCCCGCGTGGGTGACTGGGTTCTGGCCATCGGCAACCCTCTGGGGCAGGGGTTTTCGGTCTCCGCCGGGATCATTTCGGCCCGCAACCGCTCCCTGCAGGGGGCCTACGACGATTTCATCCAGACCGATGCGGCGATCAACCGGGGCAACTCGGGCGGTCCGCTCTTTAACATGGGCGGCCAGGTGATCGGTGTGAACACGGCGATCCTGTCGCCCAATGGTGGCTCCATCGGGATCGGCTTCTCGATGTCTTCGGCCGTGGTTGAGCGGGTGGTCGGGCAATTGCGCGACTTCGGTGAAACCCGTCGCGGCTGGCTGGGTGTATCAATCCAGAACGTGACACCGGATGTTGCCGAAGCGCTCGGCCTTGAGGAAGTGGCCGGTGCGCTGGTGACCGATGTTCCAGATGGCCCCGCCTCCGCTGGTGGCGTGAAATCGGGTGATGTCATCCTCAGCTTCGACGGCAAGGATGTGCCTGATACGCGCGAACTGGTGCGGATGGTGGGCGACACGGATGTCGGCAAGGCCGTGCGGGTCGTCGTGTTCCGTGAAGGCAGCACTGAAACGCTGAAGATCACCCTTGGTCGTCGCGAGACCGCCGAGTTGGCATCTGCCGACGGAGAGACCGGGCCTTCCTCGGAGCCTGTTGAAACAGAAGAGCTTGGTCTCAAGCTGTCTGCTCTCACCGCGCAGTACCGCGAGGAGTATTCGGTTCCCGATGATGTGAAGGGCGTGATCGTGCTTGATGTCGATGCGTCCTCGGAGGCATTCGAGAAAGGTCTGCGTGAGGGGGATGTGATCGCCGAAATCGGGCAGCAGCCGGTCCTCACACCACAGGAGCTGCAGGCCCGTTTTGACGCTGCGCGCGAGGCCGGACGCAAGTCGGTTCTGCTTCTGGTGCGCCGGGACGGACAGCCGCGCTTTGTCGCCCTGTCGCCGGAAGCAGGCTGACAGGCCCTTTCCATATCTGAACGAAGCGCGCCCTTTGAGGGCGCGTTTTTTTGACCGGCATGTCTCCACCGGTTCCGGGTGGGACCATGTGTGGACTGTCGGATGCCTCCGGCGGGGATATTTTGCCAAGAAGAATGAGGCGCTTCCACTTGCAAATACGCCGAAGATCAGGGATGTTCCGCCGCCAGACGGAGACGATATCCGCACCGGAAATGTTGAGGGCGAGGGCAGATGGCCAAGATCACATATATCGAGCATAACGGGACAGAGCATGTGGTGGAGGTCGCCAATGGTCTTTCCGTCATGGAGGGCGCCCGCGACAACAATATCCCCGGCATCGAGGCCGATTGCGGCGGGGCCTGTGCCTGCTCGACCTGCCATGTCTATGTGGATGCCGCATGGATCGAAAAGCTTCCACCCAAGGAAGACATGGAAGAGGACATGCTCGATTTCGCCTGGGAGCCGCAGCCTCCCGCATCTCGCCTGACCTGCCAGATCAAGGTGACCGATGCGCTGGACGGACTGATTGTGCGGATGCCCGAAAAGCAGATATGAGCGGCTGGCTGCGGTCCGGTCTGATCGGGCTGGCGATCCTCTCATCCACCGGGCCTGTACTGGCCTGTTTTGCAGAGCCCTGGTCCGTTTCGGACTTTCCGCAAAGCTATGTGAGCACCGGGGATGGCGCGCTTGCCGCCTGGTTCGACGACGGCTCGGACCGGTATCCGCATGGCGTTCTGGGCGATGTCATCGAGCCGACCTCTCTGGGTCTGATCACCCCGCTTGCATCCCCGAGCTGTGGTGTTCGCATCGAGCTTGATGACGCGCATGTGTTCGAGGATCTCGCGCCGCGACTGGCCGATCTTGACGGGGATGGCATCGCCGAGATTGTGGTCACGCGATCCCATCGCAGCAAAGGCGCGCAGATTGCTGTCTATGGCTGGGACGGCTCTGAAAGGCCACCTGAACTGGTTGCCACGACAGCCTATATCGGGCGATCGTTCCGGTGGCTGGCGATTGCCGGCATCGCGGATTTCAATGGCGATGGCCGGAATGATATCGCCTATGTGGACCGCCCCCATCTGGCCAAGGTTCTGCGGATTGTGACAAAGCAGGGCGATGATCTGGTGGAGATCGCCTCGCAGCGTGGACTTTCCAATCACCGGATCGGGGAGGACTTCATTTCCGGCGGTGTGCGGGATTGCGGCGCGGGGCCCGAGATTGTCACTGCCGATGCGGGCTGGAGCCGTGTGATTGCCACGCGTCTGGAAGGCGGCTCGTTGAAATCCCGCGATCTCGGCCCGTTTGAGGGCCCTGCCAGTTTCGAGGCGGCGCTGCGCTGTCCGTAGTCAGGGCTTGTCCAACGCCCTCCAGCCGATATCGCTGCGGCAAAAGCCTTCCGGCCAGTCGATGCGTGAAACTCTTTCATAGGCGCGGTCCCGTGCCTCGGCCAGTGTCGCGCCACGCGCTGTCACGTTCAGAACCCTGCCGCCATTGGCCAGGATATGATCGCCATCGCGCTGCGTTCCGGCGTGAAACACCCGCACCATTGGATCGTCTGTACCCAGCCCCTCGATAAAGCTGCCCTTCGCATAGGCGCCGGGATAGCCCTTGGCAGCCATTACCACCGTCAGCGCATGGTCATCGGCCCAGTTGATCCGCACGTCACCGAGCCGCCCCTCAGCGCAGGCGAGCAGCGCATCAAGCACCTGTGCGCCCAGGCGCATCATCAGGACCTGACATTCGGGATCGCCGAAGCGCACATTGTACTCCACCAGGCGCGGGATCCCGTCACGGATCATCAGCCCTGCATAGATGACGCCCTGATACGGCGTGCCGCGGCGCACCATCTCTGCAAGGGTCGGTCTGATGATCGTCTCCAGCGCCTGGTTTGCGACATCCTCGTTCAGCACCGGAGCGGGCGAATAGGCTCCCATTCCGCCGGTGTTGGGGCCCTTGTCGCCGTCTTCTGCACGCTTGTGGTCCTGCGCCGTGCCGATGGGAACCACATCCGTTCCGTCACAAAGCAGGAAGAAAGACGCCTCCTCGCCATCCATGAATTCCTCGATGACCACTTCCGCGCCAGCGGCCCCGAATGTGCCACCGAACATGTCGTCCAGAGCGCGCAGCGCCTCATCCACATCGGTTGCCACCACGACGCCCTTGCCAGCGGCCAGACCGTCCGCCTTGATCACGATGGGTGCGCCCTTGGCCCGCACATGGTCCTTTGCCGCCTCAAGCTCCGTGAAATGGGCGTAGGCGGCCGTGGCGGCTCCGCTCGCGGCGCAGATCTCCTTGGTGAAGTTCTTCGATGTCTCCAGCCTTGCCGCGGCGGCGGAGGGCCCGAAAGTCAGGAAACCGGCCTCCCGCAGCGCATCGGAAACACCGGCGGCAAGAGGCGCTTCCGGGCCGATCACGACGAAATCGATCTCTTCGTGCCGCGCATAGGCAACCACGGCGTCGGGCGCTTCAACATTGAGCGCCAGACAGGTGGCAATCTCGGCTATGCCCGCATTGCCCGGTGCACAGATCAGCTGATCGCATTTGGGATTTTGCGATATCGCCCAGGCCAGAGCATGCTCGCGCCCGCCACCGCCGAGTAGAAGAATTTTCACAGCGTCACTCCCTTGGCCTCACTTGCTGCATCTTCTAGGATGCCGGTCAGTGATCTGCAAGCGAGCCTCATGTCCGATCTGATTGACGACCCCGAGCCGGGCCAGAACGCCCCCGAATTCTCCGTGACCGAACTGTCGGGCGCGATCAAGCGCATGATCGAGGGGGAGTTCGCGTTCGTGCGGGTGAGGGGGGAGGTCGGCCGCGTCTCCCGCCCGAAATCGGGCCATGTTTATCTCGATCTGAAAGACGACCGGGCGGTGCTCTCCGGTGTGATCTGGAAGGGCGTCGCGACCGGCCTTCGCACCCAGCCCCAGGAGGGGATGGAGGTTGTCGCGACCGGGCGGCTGACCACATTCCCCGGGCAGAGCCGTTATCAGATCGTGATCGAGGCCGTTGCGCCTGCCGGCATGGGGGCGTTGATGGCCATGCTGGAAAAGCGCAAGGCAATGCTCGCGGCCGAAGGTCTCTTCGATCGGGAGCGCAAGAAACCACTGCCCTACCTGCCCGATGTAATCGGCGTTGTCACCTCGCCGTCAGGCGCTGTGATCCGCGACATCCTGCACCGTTTGCGGGATCGCTTCCCGCGCAAGGTGCTGCTCTGGCCGGTGGTCGTCCAGGGCGAGCGCTGCGCCGCCGAGGTCGCGAACGCCATCCGGGGTTTCAACGCGCTCACACCCGAGGGCGCGCTTCCGCGACCCGATGTGCTGATTGTCGCCCGGGGTGGCGGTTCGATCGAGGACCTCTGGGGGTTCAACGAGGAAATCGTTGTCAGGGCGGTAGCCGAAAGCCGGATCCCGCTGATCTCCGCCGTTGGCCACGAGACCGATTTGACGCTGATCGACTACGCCTCTGACCAGCGTGCACCCACCCCCACTGCCGCCGCCGAGATGGCGGTGCCGGTCCGTGCCGATCTCCTTGCCCATATCGCCGGTCTCGAAAGCCGCAGGCGCAGTGCGCTCGCCCGTGGACTGGATCAGCGAAGACAGCGCCTTCGCGATGTCGCCCGCGCCCTGCCCAGGCCCGACACGGTGCTGAGCCAGCAGATCCAGTCGCTTGATGCCCTGACCTTGCGGCTTGGCGCGGCGCTCGGAGCAGGGCTGCAGTCCAAGCGCCTGGGATTTGCGTCCTCGGATGCCGGTCGGTTCGGGCCGAGGAGCCTGGAGCGCCTGCTGGAACGGGCGGCGGACCGGCTTGCGGATCGGACCCGGTCCCTTGAACAGACCGCCGGGCGCCGCCTTCAGACCAGCCGCGAACATCTGGCCAGAGCAGCCGCCGCATTGCAGCCCGGTCGTATCACCCGGATGACGACGGACGCCCGGGACCGCCAGCGCCGCATCACTCCGGGGCTTCTTCGCGCGGGTGCGCGCATCACAACGGAAGCCAGACGCCAACTGGAAACGCTCGACCGCCTCCGCCAGACCGTCGGTTATGCGGCCACCCTGAAACGCGGCTACGCGGTTGTGCGCGGCGATGATGACAAGGTGATAACGGGCAGAAAGGATGCAGCTGCGCAGGCCCGGCTCGAGATCGAGTTCGCCGATGGCCGGTTCAGCCCCGGCACCCCTGCGAAACGCCCCAGAAAAGCCACATCAAAGGATGATCAGGGCAGCCTTTTCTAGACCCCTTCAACTTTCATTTTTCCACAAATATCCCCGCCGGAGGCGGTTCATGAGGTTGCGATCCGTCAGACCCCAAGGCCCGGGGCAGGACAGGGCAGCGGGGTCTCATCGCGGCGCGACAATCTCAACTCGGAGGGATCGCCTGCACCCAGGCCCAATTGGCGGGCAAAGAAATCCCCGTCACGTTGCGCAAAGATCCAGCACTGCGGAAGAAGCTGATCGGTGTATTTGAAGCAGATTGCCTCGCCTTGTGCATACCATCGGCCTTCGGTGCAGGTCCCGTCGCCATAGACCCACGTGCTCTGACGCCCGGGAAAGAACTGTTCGGCGCCGTATTGGCGACCCTGCTGTTCGAAATAGAGCGTCTTGCCCTCGCTCATAGACTGGAATTCATCGGCCGAGACGATGCTCTCTGTCATGCCCGGCCCCGGAAGCGCTGCGAGCAGGAACGCGATCAGAACCCCGCGCATCAGCTTGTGACCGCCGGTCCGCAGGCCAGAGGCGTATCGCTGATCGAGGTCATCATCTGCACCGACCCCGACGGCTGGTCGCCCTGCATGGGCACTACAAATATGTCCTCTCCCTGCCGGACATGACGGAAACAGGACAACTCGCCTGAATCCCAGGCAAAACAGAACTGGTTGTTCTCATGGGTCCAGACGCCTTCCATGCATTCACCGTCCGCGATCTGGATCATCACACGGTTGCCGGAAGATGCGTACCGTTCCAGCGCCCAGAGATCGCCGCTGATCCGGTAGGTCAATGTCCGCCCCTGCGCCAGCGCGCGCCATTCCTGAAGCGAGATATCCCTGGCCTTGTCGAGACGCTTGTCGTCGAGTGACTGCGCCGCCGAGAATACGGGCGCTGTCAGCAGACCAAGAATGAGTGCAATCGTGACTTTCAAGCTGTCCTCCAACAGGTGGCAGATCAAAGATAGTATCTTGCGCGCATTTTACCACAGGCTTGAACGGGCTTGCAATTCATTGGCAATCGCATGCCCGTCCCGGCCGGGCGCCCGTGGGCCTTCCATCCGCTTCAAATGCGTATTAGGTCAAGGCTGAAAGCGGGAGCGTGCCAATGGCGTTTTTCAAGAAACTCAAGGATCGGTTGTTCAAGTCTTCCTCGAAGATCGACGAGGGGCTTGAGGCGATCATCGAGGATGGCGGCGAGCCCGAAGAAGAGCTTGCACCAACGCCCGATCCGGCCCAGCTTCCAGAGCCAGAGCCAGAGCCAGAGCCAGAGCCAGAGCCAGAGCCAGAGCCAGAGCCAGAGCCAGAGCCAGAGCCAGA
>CANLSM010000021.1 GCA_947493745.1 uncultured Paracoccaceae bacterium
GCGGTTGTAGCTCAGTTGGTTAGAGTGCCGGCCTGTCACGCCGGAGGTCGCGGGTTCGAGCCCCGTCAACCGCGCCATTCCATCCCCGATCACTACAAATTCTGCTTGAAACTTCGCCCCTGTTGGCCAAAGTGATTTGGAAAAGGTCCGTCAAAAGGGCCATCACGAAACCTACCACACAGGGAATTTGCAATGTCAGTGTTCAGGACCACAGCCCTATGCCTCGTGCTTGGCGCAACCGCCGGCGCAGCCGAGGAAGTCCGGGTGTACAATTGGAGTGACTATATCGACGAGCAGATCCTCGCGGATTTCACAGCCGAAACAGGGATCGACGTCATCTATGATGTCTTTGACAGCAATGAAGTGCTTGAGACCAAGCTGCTCGCGGGCAGCACCGGCTATGACATCGTGGTGCCATCAGCGACCTTCCTGCAACGCCAGATTTCCGTGGGCATCCCGCAGGCGCTCGACAAATCCAAGCTGAGCAATCTGGGCAATATGTGGGACGTGGTGGCCGAGCGGACGGCGGTCTATGATCCTAACAACACCTATTCGATCAACTACATGTGGGGCACCACTGGCATCGGCTATAATGTTGAGAAGGTAGAGGAAATTCTGGGTGTCGATGCACCGACAGGATCCCTCTCGCTGATCTTCGATCCTGCCAATGCTGAGAAGCTCGCGGCGTGCGGCATTCATGTGCTCGATGCACCCGAAGAGGTGATCCCGGCAGCGCTTGCCTATCTGGGCATGGACCCCAACGCCAAGGATGCCGATGCGCTCGGTAAGGCGGAAGAGGTCCTTAAAGGTGTTCGGCCACATATCCAGAAGTTCAACTCGTCTGAATACATCAATGCACTTGCCAATGGGGATATCTGCGTGGCGATCGGCTGGTCCGGTGATGTCCTGCAGGCCCGTGACCGCGCGGCAGAGGCGGACAATGGCGTCACCGTGGAATACTCGATCCCCGTCGAGGGGGCGTTGATGTGGTTTGACCAGATGATGATCCCGTCCGATGCGCCGAACCCTGACGCCGCTCACAAGTTTCTCGATTATCTGATGCGTCCAGAAGTGGCGGCAATGGCATCGAACTATGTCTACTATGCCAACGGCAACGTGGCCTCGCAGGAGCTTCTCAATGAGGATGTGATCGGGGACACGGCGATCTACCCCGATGAGGTGACGCTGGCCAATCTCTACACCTACATCGCGCCGAACCCGCGTGAGCAGCGCACCATGACGCGCATGTGGACCGGCGTGAAGACCGGGCAGTAGGCGCGTCGGTGTCGCAGACAAGCGCTGTCTTCGCCCCATGGGCGGAGGCGGATGCAAAACCGCTGATCTCGTTTGACCGGGTGACCAAGAGCTTCGGCGGTTTTATCGCCGTCGATGATCTGAGCGTCGATATCTATGAGCGCGAGTTCTTCGCGCTTCTCGGCCCGTCCGGCTGCGGCAAAACCACGATGATGCGCATGCTGGCGGGTTTCGAGACCCCGACGGAGGGCGAGATCCGGCTGGGCGGTGAGGTTTTGCGTGATCAGCCGCCCAATGCGCGGCCCGTGAACATGATGTTCCAGTCCTACGCGCTCTTCCCGCATCTCAGCGTGGCCGACAATATCGCCTTCGGTCTCAAGCGGTCGCAGATGTCCAAGCCGGACATCACTGCGCGCACCGAGCAGATGCTGGAACTGGTCCAGTTGAAGGATTTTGCCAAACGCAAGCCGCATCAGCTTTCGGGCGGTCAGCGGCAGCGGGTGGCGCTGGCCCGCTCGCTCGCCAAAAGCCCGAAGCTGCTGCTGCTTGATGAGCCGCTGGGCGCGCTCGACAAGAAGCTGCGCCAGCAGACCCAGTTCGAGCTGATGAACATCCAGGAGAGCCTGGGCACCACCTTCATGATCGTCACCCATGATCAGGAGGAGGCGATGACAGTGGCCTCGCGCATTGCCGTGATGGACAAGGGAAAGATCATTCAGGTGGCAACGCCCGGTGAAATCTATGAATACCCGATCAACCGCTATGTGGCTGATTTCATTGGTGATGTGAATGTGATCGAGGCGCATGCAACCGGCACCGACACAGCCACCTTGACCCGTGGCGAAGGGCTGAAACCGCTTGAGGCATCCTGGGGTCGGCTGACGGCGGGCGACGGCAAGCTCTGGCTGGCACTCCGCCCCGAGAAGGTGCAGGTCAGCGTGGACGCGCCGCAGGGCACTTCCAATGCGCTGCAAGGCAAGGTCATCGACATCGCCTATTCGGGCAACCTGACCACCTATCATGTGGAAATCGACAGTGGTCAGATCGTCATGGCTCAAGAGGTCAACCGACGCCATCTGGCCGACCGGTCGATCACCTGGGAGGATCCGGTCTGGCTGAGCTGGGACAAGGGCGCCGGCGTCCTGATGCGGGGCTGACAAATGGGGCGCCGGGTGCTGATCGCGATCCCGTTTCTCTGGCTTCTGATCCTGTTCCTGATCCCGTTCCTGATTGTCTTCAAGATATCGCTGTCGGATTATGCGTTGGCCCGCCCGCCATACCTGCCGCAATACAACCCCGACGAGGGGCTCTGGGCACTGATCAGCCAGCTTGATTTTGAGACCTACGCCTTCATCTTCTCGGACTCGCTTTACATCAACGCGTATCTCTCCAGCCTTCAGATCGCGGCGATCTGTACGCTGGCCTGCCTCGCGCTGGGATACCCGATGGCCTATGCGATGGCCCGCGCACCCAAGAGGTGGCAGCCGCTGCTGGTCATGCTGGTGATCTTGCCGTTCTGGACCTCGTTCCTGATCCGGGTCTATGCGTGGATCGGTATCCTGAAGACCGAAGGACTGCTCAATGTTTTCCTGCTCTGGACCGGTGCTATTGCCGAGCCGCTGGCGATCTACAACACCAATATCGCGGTCTGCATCGGGATCATCTACACCTATCTGCCTTTCATGATCCTGCCGCTCTATGCGACGCTGGAGCGAATGGACGACAGCCTGCTGGAGGCGGCTGAGGATCTGGGCTGCTCGCGCCTTTCGGCCTTCTGGTCCATCACCTTGCCGCTATCGCTGCCGGGCATCATCGCGGGCTCGTTTCTGGTATTCATTCCGGCGGTGGGGGAGTTCGTGATCCCCGATCTTCTGGGCGGTTCGTCGAACCTGATGATTGGCAAGACGCTTTGGGTCGAGTTCTTCAACAACCGTGACTGGACCGTTGCCTCCGCGGTGGCGATGCTGATGCTTGCAGGCCTGATCATCCCCATCGTGCTCTTCCAGCGCCAGCAGGAACGTGACCGGGAGGCCGGTCGATGAGGCGCATGTCCCTGTTCAACGTGACGTCCCTGACGCTGGTCGCGGCCTTCCTTTACCTGCCGATCCTGCTGCTGATCATCTACAGCTTCAATGAGAGCAAACTTGTCACGGTCTGGGGCGGGTTCTCGACCAAATGGTATGGCGAGCTTTTGCGCAACGAGCAGTTCCTCGATGCGGCCTGGGTGACTCTGAAAGTCGCGGTGATCTCATCGACCATTGCGACCGTGCTGGGAACCATGGCGGCCCTTGTGCTGGTGCGGGCAGGGCGGTTTATCGGGCGGACGCTCTTCTCCGGCATGATCTACGCGCCTTTGGTCATGCCCGAGGTGATCACCGGCCTCTCGCTTCTGTTGCTCTTTATCGCGGCAGGTGTGGATCGCGGGGCAACGACAATCATTCTCGCCCATGCGACTTTCTCCATGTGTTACGTGTCGGTCGTGGTCTCGTCCCGGCTGGTCACCTTCGACCGCTCTCTTGAAGAGGCCGCGCGTGATCTTGGCTGCACGCCCTGGGACGCGTTTTTCTCCGTCACCCTGCCGATCATAGCACCTGCCGTCATCGCGGGTTGGCTTCTGGCGTTCACGCTGTCGCTGGACGATCTTGTGATTGCTTCCTTCACCTCCGGCCCCGGCGCCACCACCTTGCCGATGCGGATCTATTCGGCCGTCCGGCTGGGTGTCAGCCCCGAGATCAACGCGCTCTCGACCATCCTGATCGGGCTGGTGAGTATAGGTGTGATTGCGGCCTCTCTGGCGGGAAAACGCTCGGCGCGGACCTGACATCTGAAAAAGCACCCGATCGGTCGCATCCGGCATTGCGAGGCGGGGTCCGCGTTGCTAGGACTGTGCCCAGACGACGCCTTCGGGCGGAGCGGGAAACCGGGGAGGCTGACCCAAACAGGGGGCTGAGCCGGTTGTCGTCGGGATGAAGGGAGCATCTCTCTTCAAACGGATACCCGCTTTTGAATGGAAAAAGCGGAGCACCGATATGCGATATCTTCTGACAGTTCTGATGAGCCTTGCTTCAGCGCCAGTCTTCGCGCATCCCGGCCACCTGGCCGATCTGGCGGGCCACAATCACTGGATTGCACTGGGTGCGCTTGGCATAGCAGTTCTCGCGGGCATCTATGCGGGACGCAAGAAGCGCAAGGGTGAGCCGGAGGAGGAGATCGAGGAAGAGACCGAGGAGCAGCCCGCATGAGCAAGATCGGTGTGATGATCTGCGGCCACGGCTCGCGCTCTCAGGCGGCTGTCGATCAGTTCGCGGTGCTGGCCGAGAAACTGCCCGCCTATCTGCCCGACTGGCCGGTGGATTACGGCTATCTTGAGTTTGCCAATCCGGTGATCCGCGACGGGCTGGACAATCTGCGCGCGCAGGGCTGTGACCATATCCTGGCGGTTCCCGGCATGCTCTTTGCTGCGATGCACGCCAAGAACGACATCCCCACGGTGCTCAACACCTATGCTGCCAAGCATGATGTGAAGGTACAGTATGGCCGCGAACTGGGCGTTGATCCCAAGATGATCCGCGCGGCCTCCGAGCGGGTGCAGGAGGCCGTTGACAAGGCCAATGCCGAGCAGGGCGAGGCGCCGCTCAGCGAGACCTGCCTTGTCGTGATCGGGCGTGGCGCGTCTGACCCGGATGCCAACTCCAACGTCTCCAAGATCGCCCGGATGCTCTGGGAGGGCATGGGCTTTGGCTGGTGCGAGGTCGGCTATTCCGGCGTCACCTTCCCGCTGGTCGAACCCTGTCTGGAGCATGTGGCGAAGCTGGGCTACAGACGCGTCGTCGTCTTCCCTTATTTCCTGTTCACCGGCATTCTGATCGACCGGATCTATGGCTTCACCGATATCGTGGCCGAGGCCAATCCGGGCATTGAGTTCGTGAAGGCGGGATATCTGAACGATCACCCCCAGGTGCTCGCCACCTTCGCGGAACGGGTCACGGAAATCCTTGAAGGACAGAACGCGATGAACTGCGCGATGTGCAAATATCGCGCGCAGGTTCTGGGTTTTGAGGCCGAGGTCGGCAGCCCGCAGGAAAGCCATCATCACCATGTCGAGGGGCAGGGTGCCTCGGCGCCCGGTTCCAACGTCGAGGACTGCAAACTTTGCGAGACCTTCTGCACCGGCGCCTGTCGGCTGGATGCGGGACATCACCATCACCACGACCACGCGCATGACCACCACCATCATCATGACCATGATCACCATCACGCCCCGTACCCCCATGCGGATCACCCGCTGGGACCGGAAAGTGTGCGCAAGCATCTCAAGGATGACGGGTGAGCGGCAAGGATCTCTTTGACGGATACATGGCCGTGGACTGGTCGGCCAATGGTGTGCCCAAAAAGGGCGCGGACAGCATCTGGATCTGCTGCACCGGCTGGGGCGGACCGGATGTGCTGGAGAACCCGTCCACACGGACGTGGGCGATGGTGCGGATTGACGAGATGCTTCAGGCAGCGACCGCTGCCGACCGGCGTCTTCTCTGCGGTTTTGATTTCCCGTTCGGTTATCCCGAGGGCACCGCGCGCGCGCTTACCGGGAAGGACGATTGGCAGGCAGTCTGGGCCTTGCTGGCCGAGATCATCGAAGACGGCCCGCAGAACGAGAACAACCGTTTCGATGCGGCAGCACAGTTGAACGCAAGCTTTGAGGGCGAGGGGCCGTTCTATTTCAATGGCTTGAAGCGGGATATTGACGGTCTGCCACGAAAGAAACCGGATGGTTATGGCGCACATCTGCCAAGTGCCGCGCGCCATGCGGAGATCATCGTGAAGGGCGCGCAGGAGACCTGGAAGCTTGGCGGCACCGGATCGGTCGGCAGTCAGGCGCTGATGGGGATTGCGGCACTGGAGCGGCTGCGCCAGCAGCGCGACGTTGCGATCTGGCCGTTTGAGACCCTTGGCGAGGGCAGGAGCCATGTGCTGGCTGAAATCTATCCGTCGCTTGCCGCGCCTGCACCCGGTCATGAAATCAAGGACGCGGGCCAGGTGAAATCCGTGGTAACGGCGTTGAGAAATCTTGATGCCAGCGGCGATCTCTCCACCCTCCTGCATGCGCCTGCCGGGATGCCCCGTGAGGTACGGCGTGAGGAGGCCTGTATTCTCGGCATGAACGATCAGGGCCTTTTTCGGAATGCGGCGCGCACGTATCTGCGCGCCCCCAAGGCGATCTATGCGCGGTCCTTCGCGACCGTCCGCGCGGAGGCTGATCTGGACCGCTTTCCAGCCGACATGGCCGAGATTGCCGTCCGTCTGATCCACGCCTGCGGCATGGTCGATATCTGCGCCGATCTGGAAGGCACCGATGATTGTACGAAATCGGCCCGCGATGCGCTTGCAAACGGTGCTCCGATCCTGTGCGATTGCGAAATGGTCGCAAGCGGCGTGATCCGGCGGGGTTTGCGCGACAATGACGTGATCTGCACGCTGAACGATCCTCAAACTCCGGATATCGCGAAGCGGCTGGGCACCACCCGCTCGGCTGCCGCGACGGAGCTTTGGCCCGATCATCTAAAAGGGGCGATTGTGGCTGTCGGCAATGCGCCCACGGCGCTCTTCCACCTGTTGGAGGGGCTCGACCGCGGCTGGCCGGAACCAGCAGCGATCCTCGCCTTCCCCGTCGGCTTTGTCGGTGCGCAGGAGAGCAAGGCAGAACTGGCGGCGAACCCGCGCGGGATCCCGTTCCTGACGCTGCACGGACGCAGGGGCGGCTCTGCCATGGCGTCCGCCGCGGTCAACGCGATGGCCCTGGGACTGAGGGGGGACGGATTGTGAAGCAATGGTTGCAAATCATCGGCATCGGCGAGGACGGGATGGCCGGTCTCAGCCCCGACGCGCAGACGCTTGTGCGCGAGGCCGAGGTGATTGTCGGTGGTCAGCGACACCACGATCTGACCGACGGGGTGACAGCCGAACGCCTCGCCTGGCCCAGTCCGTTCGATGCGATGATCGACACGCTCAAAGCCCTCAAGGGGCGGCATGTGGTGGTTCTGGTTACCGGTGATCCGCTCTGGTATTCGGTCGGGGCGCGCATTCTGAAGGCGATTCCGGCTGACGAGATCAGCTTCCACCCGCAGATATCGGCCTTCCAATGGGCAGCGGTCAGGATGGGGTGGAGCCTGGCTGATGTCGAAACCCTGACGGTGCATGGTCGCCGCGTCGAGCAGGCCATCCCGTTCTTCGCCCATGGGGCGCGGCTGCTGGTCCTGACGCAGGATCGCACGACACCGGCAAAGATCGCGGACCTTCTTCGGGAGCGCGGCTTTGGTCGCAGCCGCATGACGGCACTCGGCGCGCTTGGTGGCGCGAACGAAACCCGTGTCGAGGGTATTGCGGATGACTGGGACGGCGACGTTCCCGACTTTCATACGCTCGCCATCGAGTGCGCGGCATCGCGTGCACCGCTGCCACGCGGGCCGGGCCTGCCGGATAGCGCCTTCGAGCATGATGGCAAGATGACAAAGAGCGAGGTGCGCGCTGTCACACTCTCCCGGCTTGCGCCACAAAGAGGGGCTGTGCTCTGGGACATCGGGTGTGGATGTGGCTCGGTCGGGATCGAATGGTTGCGCGCTGTCCGCGATGCGGAGGCGGTCGGCATCGATACCAATCAGGACCGGCTCGATATCGCGCGCCGAAACGCGGACATTCTCGGTGCGCCTCGTCTGGAGCTGATCCGCGGAAAGGTGCCCGATGCGCTCTCGGATCTGGTCGCGCCTGATGCGGTTTTCATTGGTGGAGGTCTGTCCGAGGCTGTTGTCGCGACGGCACTCTCGTCCCTGCAACCCTTTGGGCGTCTGGTCGCCAATGCGGTGACGCTGGAAAGTGAGGCGTTGCTGATTGCGATGCAGGCAAAGCACGGGGGCGAGTTGTCCCGTATCGCCGTCTCGCGCGCCGAAGCTGTCGGACCGTTTCGCGGCTGGAAACCACTGATGACCGTCACGCAATGGAGCCTCGTGACATGAGCGGCATCCTCTATGGTGTGGGTCTTGGTCCGGGCGATCCTGAACTGATGACACTCAAGGCGCATCGCCTGATCTCGACGGCCCGCGTGATTGCCTATCCGTCCCCCGATACCGGGGAAAGTTTCGCGCGCTCCATCGCGGCGGCTGCCATCCCGGCGGATGCTATCGAGATCCCCATCGAGATCCCGATGCGTGTGGAGCGGTTTCCGGCCCAAAGCGTCTATGATGCGGCTGCCGCCGGGATCGGTGGCCATCTCATCGCAGGACGCGACGTGGTGGTGCTTTGTGAGGGCGATCCGTTTTTCTACGGTTCATTCATGTATCTCTTCGGGCGCCTTTCGGAGCAGCACCGGGTCGAGGTTGTCCCCGGCGTGACCTCTCTTACGGCTTGTGCTGCTCTTGCGGGTCAACCGCTTTGCGCCCGCAACGAGGTGCTGAGCGTGTTGCCCGGCCCGATGAGTGACGACGATTTGGTGCAGAGACTTCACCAGACCCAGGCCGTTGCCATTCTGAAAGTGGGGCGGCATCTGCCCCGCCTGCGTCAACTGATCAGGGCCGAAGGGCTTGCGGACCGGGCGATCTATGTCAGCCATGCAAGCCTGCCAAATCAGAAGGTGATGCCCTTGGCGGATGCGCCCGAGGATGCGCCCTATTTCTCGATGATCCTGATCGGAGGACAGGACCCCTATGCCGTTTCCTGAGCCTATTGTCGTCTACATCACCGCCTCGGCTGAGCCGGTCGCCCGCCGCATTTCCGAGCATCTTGACGCGCCGCTTCACGGACGTGGCGGGGGCGATCATGTGCGCTTTGAGGAAACCGGGTCCCATCTGCGCGCGCTCTTCGCGGCGGGTCATCCGATCATCGGTATCTGCGCAAGCGGGATCCTGATCCGTGCGCTGGCACCACTGATCGGATCGAAATGGGACGATCCCCCGGTTCTGAGTGTCGCCGAGGACGGCTCGTCGGTCGTGCCGCTTCTGGGCGGTCATCATGGCGGCAACGATCTGGCCCGCAATATCGGTGCCTTTCTTGATGCCCATGTGGCGCTCACCACAGCGGGGGAGGTGCGCCTCGGCACCGCGCTCGATGCGCCGCCCGAAGGCTGGCGTCTGACAAATCCCCGGGACGCAAAACCTGCCATGGCCGGTCTTCTGAACGGGGCTTTCGCAAAACTCTCGGGCAACGCCCCCTGGCTTGATGCGCTCGCAGACCGGGTCGAACGGCATGATAGCGATGGTCCGGTTGTCCTGTCGGTCGCAGGCTGCGCGCCGCTTGTCTATTGCAGGCAGGACCTGATCCTTGGCGTCGGTTGCGCCCGCAACTGCCCCCCGGAGGATCTGATCGGACTGGTCCAGAAATCGCTCTCGGAGGCAGGTGTTTCGCCGTTCGAGATTGCGTCCATCCGGTCCATCGATCTGAAGTCGGATGAAGCCGCAATTCATGCACTGGCCGACAATCTTGATGTGGAAGCAGGCTTCTACCCGGCAGAGTTGCTGGAAGCCCAGACCTCGCGGCTGTCCAATCCGTCAGACGTGGTCTTTGCCGAGGTTGGTTGCCATGGTGTGTCGGAGGCTGCCGCCCTGGCCGGTGCGGGGCCTGATGCCACGCTGCTGATGGAAAAACAGAAATCGGCGATGGCGACCTGTGCTGTGGCTCGGCTGTCCGGGCAGGGAGCTATCGCAACCGCTCGCGGGCGGTTGTCCGTCATAGGTATCGGCCCGGGGGATGCGGAATGGCGCACACCTCAGGCATCCCGTTTGGTGGCCGAGGCAGATGAACTGGTGGGTTACGGTCTCTACATCGATCTGCTGGGCGGGCTGGCCGAGGGCAAACCACGTCAGGATTTTCAGCTTGGCGGCGAAGAGGACCGATGCCGATATGCGCTGGAGCGGGCCGGAGAGGGACGGAACATCGCACTCATCTGTTCGGGTGATGCAGGGATCTACGCCATGGGTGCGCTGGTCATGGAACTCATGGACCGCGCATCGGATGACGGTGGCGTATCGAATGCGGCGCGGCGGGTCGAGGTGGTCAATGCGCCCGGTGTGTCCGCGCTCCAGGCGGCCTCCGCCCGGGCAGGCGCGCTTCTGGGGCATGATTTCTGTGCGATCTCGCTTTCCGATCTGCTTACCCCGCGTGAACAGATCGTGTCGCGTCTGCATGCGGCGGCGGATGGGGATTTCGTGATTGCTTTCTACAACCCGGTTTCAAAACGCAGGCGGACCCTTCTGGCTGAGGCACGCGATATTCTGCTCAAGTCCCGCCCGGCGAAGACACCGGTGCTGTTGGCTTCCAATCTCGGACGCTCTGACGAACAGTTGCGGCTGCGACGGCTCGGCGATTTGAATGTGGATGAGGTCGATATGCTGACGGTCGTTCTCGTGGGCGCGTCGCAAAGCCGGGCCTTTCGGAGCGGCGATGGCAATGCGGGGGTGGGCGGCTGGCATATTTACACACCGCGCGGTTACGCGAAAAAGATAGATGCAAAGGAACAGGCATGACGGTCTACTTCATTGGTGCGGGCCCCGGCGATCCGGATCTGATCACGATCAAGGGTCGAGCGCTGATCGAGCGCTGCCCGGTCTGTCTTTTCGCCGGCTCGCTTGTTCCGGAGGCGGTCGTCGCCTTTGCACCCGAGGGCGCGCTGGTGCGCGATACAGCACCGATGACCCTGGATGAGATCATGGCCGAGATCGAGATCGCATCGCAAAAGGGACAGGACGTGGCACGGGTTCATTCCGGGGATCCGTCTCTTTACGGCGCTGTCGCAGAGCAGATCCGGCGTCTGAAGGCGCTTGGCATCGATTATCAGATCATCCCTGGCGTTTCAGCTTACGCGGCGGCCGCCGCGTCCATGGGCCAGGAACTTACGATCCCTGAGGTCTGCCAGACCGTGATCCTGACCCGCACCGCCATGAAATCCTCGGGCATGCCCGAGGGCGAGGATCTTGAGACACTGGGTCGGACGGGCGTGACGCTGGTCATTCATCTCTCGGTTCGAAATCTTCTGGAAATCGAGCGCCAGCTTGGGCCTCTCTATGGTGCCGATTGTCCCGTCGTTGTCGCCTATCGGGTCGGCTGGCCGGATGAACTGATCATTCGCGGTACCTTGCGTGATATCCGCGACAAGGTCCGTGCCGCCAAAGTGACGAGAACTGCGCTGATCTTCATCGGTCCGGCGCTGACCGAGACCGATTTCCGCGATTCCGCCCTCTATGACGGCGCGCATCCCCACATCCTGCGTCCAAAACGAGCAGGCGCTGATGTCAGGAAGATCAGTGATGCCCGCTCTTCAACCTGACCATGGGCGCTTGCGGCTCGGAGAGATGATTGCCTCCGGCGGGGATATTTGACCCAAGAAGAGGGCGCGAGGCCGTTCCTTCTTTTTGGCAGAAATATCCCCGCCGGAGGCATTGGGCCCTCTGAAACCTGTCCCTGTGGGCGGGTTTTTGGGCGTAAATCTGCCCGCTATCCTTCTGTGAATTTTTTATGTGATATCAGCTTTTGCGCTGCGCTATCGCGAAGCTCAATGGTATCATTGGCAAAGCTTTTGAAAGGGGTACGGGATGAAGATCGTCGTTCTGGGCGGAGACGGATTTGTTGGTTGGCCCACCACGCTGCACCTCTCCAATCTTGGACATGAGGTTCATATCTTCGACAATCTTTCGCGGCGTTGGATCGATACCGAATTGGGTGTTCAGTCACTGACGCCGATGGATTCCATTCAGGAGCGCACCAGGATCTGGCATGAGGTAACGGGCCATCGGGTGCAGTTCCATCTCATTGATGTGGCGAAGGATTACGAGATTCTCAAGGCGCGGCTGGAGCAGCTGCAACCCGATGCCATCATCCATTTCGCCGAGCAACGCGCCGCCCCCTATTCCATGAAGTCGGACCGTCACAAGGTCTACACCGTCAACAACAATGTCAGTGCCACCCACAATGTTCTCGCAGCGATGGCCGAACTCGGGCTGACATCCCATCTTGTTCATCTCGGCACGATGGGGGTCTATGGATACTCCACGGTCGGTGCGGCCATTCCCGAGGGCTATCTGACGGCGCGGATCGAGACCATGGATGGCGGCGAGGCGGAGCAGGAGATCCTCTATCCGACCAGGCCCGGATCGGTCTATCACATGACCAAGAGCCTTGATCAGATCCTGTTCCAGTTCTATGCGCAAAATGATGGTCTGCGGATCACCGACCTGCATCAGGGTGTTGTCTGGGGCACACATACGCAGGAGACGCGGCTCCATGATCAGCTCATCAACCGGTTCGATTATGATGGCGATTACGGAACCGTTCTCAATCGTTTCCTGATCCAGGCCGCTGTCGGTCACCCGCTGACCGTGCATGGGACGGGCGGGCAAACGCGGGCCTTCATTCATATTCAGGACAGCGTGCGTTGCATTGAACTGGCCCTTGCGGATGCCCCGAAACCGGGCGACCGGGTCAAGATTTTCAATCAGATGACCGAGACCCATAAGGTGCGCGATCTGGCCGGGCTGGTATCCCGACTGACGGGTGCGGAGATCCGCAACCTGCCAAATCCCCGGAAGGAAGCGGCAGAGAACGATCTCGTCGTCCGCAACGATCAGTTTCTGGCGCTTGGGCTCGATCCGATCCGTCTGCAGGACGGGTTGTTGTCGGAGATTGTCGAGGTCGCCCGCAAATATGCGCACCGCGTGGATCGAAGCCGGATCCGGGCTGTCTCGGCCTGGACACGGGAGATCGGCTCGACGGTCGTGCGTGACGTTGAAGGCAAGGGTCTGAAATCGGTCTTCTGATGCAGCCCCTGAGACCGGAGACGCCGGCCGGGATGCCGAGAGCCTATGTCACGCTTGTGACAGGCGATGCATATGCGAAGGGCGCGGTTGCGCTTGCCAATTCAATCCGGCTTGCCGGTTGTCAGGCCGATATCGCGGTTCTTCATACCGCAGATGTCAGTCCGGGCGCGCTGGAGATGTTGCGCAAGGCGGGCGCGCGGTTGATTTGTGCCGAACCCCTGCCTGTGTCGGAAGCCTTTGAGCTTGCACATGGACGCGAGGAACTGCACAGGGCCGCACCGTTTCTGAAAGGCGGCAAGCCATCGTTTCACAACCCGCTCGACAATTTCATCAAACTGCGGCTCTGGCAACTGACAGAATACGAGCGCTGTGTCTTCATCGATGCGGACGCCGTTGTTCTGCGGAACACGGATCGGCTTTTCGGATATCCGGAGTTTTCGGCCGCACCGAACGTCTATGAGAGCCTGAAGGACTTTCACCGGCTGAACTCCGGTGTCTTCGTGGCGCGGCCGTCGCTGGATACCTTTGCGGCCATGATGAAGAGGCTCGATCAGCCGGGGGCGTTCTGGCGCCGCACGGATCAGACGTTTCTTGAGACCTTCTTCCCGGACTGGCACGGGCTGCCGGTCTTTGACAACATGCTGCAATATGTCTGGTTTGCCCTGCCGGATTTGTGGGACTGGAGCGCAATTCGCATCCTGCACTATCAGTATGAGAAACCCTGGCAGGACGAGCATCCCAAACGGGATCAGCTCGCGCCTCTGATCGATCTATGGTGGGCGTTCTTCAATGGTCAGAGACCGGATATCGACGGGCTGCCGGGGCCGCGATGAGGCGGGCGATTGTCACAGGTGGCACCGGTCTCGTAGGGCCCTTCATCGTGGACCATCTGCTGGTGCGGGGCTGGCAGGTCTGTGTGACGGGCAGGTCGCGGTCGCCAAGTGTGCCCTCTGGAGCCGACTTTCATGCGCTGTCATTGGACCCGGATGAGGATTTTGACGGGCTGCCGAAGGCAGATGTTCTGATCCATGCGGCTTTCGATCATGTTCCGGGCAGGTACCGGGGCGGCGAGGGGGATGATCCCGATCGCTTTGTCCGCTGCAATCTTGATGGCAGCACGGCGCTTTTCGAGGCGGCGAAGAAAAATAGTGTCGGCCATCTGGTGTTTCTGTCGAGCAGGGCCGTCTATGGTCAACATCCTCCCGGTCATTGCCTGACGGAGACCACGCCGCCACGCCCTGACACGCTCTATGGATCAATAAAATGGAAGGCGGAGCAGGCGCTGGCGGCACTTGCTGGTGACGGGTTTCTGACCACATCACTCAGGGTGACCGGGGTTTACGGGCCTCCGCCGCCTGACAGACCGCATAAATGGTCAGACCTCTTTGCCCGGTACCACCGCGGTGAAGCGATTGAGCCGCGCTGTGGAACCGAAGTGCACGGGACCGATCTGGCGTCTGCCGTTCAACTGGTTCTGGATGGGCACGAGGACCGCACATCGCATGAAGTATACAATGTCTCGGATATCACGCTCGACCAGCACGACCTGCTGGCGCGTGTCCGGTCCGAGTGCGGCTCTGATCAATTACTGACGGAGCGTGCGGATTGTCACAGGATAAACGTGATGAACTGCGACAGACTGCGGGCGTTGGGGTGGCGTCCCGGCGGTCAGGCGCTTTTGCACCGGACTGTCCGGGCGCTTTGTCACGTCTGATCCATCCGGCTTGTCAGGCCGCGTTACGGCAGCGGGTTTCAGTATTTTCCGGAACCTGTTTCTGACAGTCGGACCATTTGAAGAACTGATTTCGGAGGGTATTGAGTGATGTCGCGCTTTGTTCAGCTTTGGAACAACCATCCCGGACGGGGATATGTCTGCGATACGAGTGATTTCGGCAACCAATGCGCGATGCGGGTTGGCGATGCGCTGAGGGCCATGGGTGTCAGTCTCACCGGGCTTAAGACCTGCGTCGGATATAATCGCACGAAATACAAGGATCACGCGCCCGGCCATGTCCGTTCGGCGCAGGAGCTTGCCAACCGGTTTTACCGCAAACCCAAGTCGCACGGCCTTGGCGCGAAATCCTTCAAATTGATGAAGGGCAGCATCCAGAGCAATATCGATGCATTCAAGAACCGTAATGGCATGGTGTTCATCCGCAACGGGTGGGGCACGACTGACCATATTGATGTCTGGAAAGGCAATGCTGTCAGCGGTACGCTCAAAGGCGGCGATGCAAGCTATCTCAGCCGGGGAGACGAAGTATGGTTCTGGGAATTCGACTGATCCTGACGGCGGCCCTTGCGCTCGGGACTGTTCCCGCCGGGGCTGAGACGCTCGACGAGGCGGTTCTTCCATCCGGCGGCCCTGTCATTCTGTCCGATGAGGATGGGCAATGCGTGATCTCTCATGTGGGCGCGCTCTACTCTGTTGGTCTGCCCTCACCCTGCCGGTTCCTGCGACGTGGCGACACTGCCGATGCAACGGTTGAGGATTACAGAGACCGAGGCGCGGTTATCGTCATAGGCGGGCCGCTGGCGCATCCAGACGATTATGGGGATGTGGACTGGATCAGCCCGGCTGATGATTGTTCACATATGGGGCGCGGGGTGATTGTCCGGGGCGACAAGGTGCTGCTGAGCGCGCCGCGGATCGAACGGCTCGGCTTTTGCGCCCACATCGCACCTGACGAAAAGTACTATTACGGGCTTGCGCACGATGACTGAACGGTCTGGGGCAGCCCTTTAGAACGGGATTTCGTCGTCCAGATCGTTTGCGGCAGGTGCCGGACCTGACGGACCGGGATTGTTGCCGTACCCGCCGCCGCCGCTGCTGTAGCCACCGCCTCCGCCGCCATAGGATGCGCCGCCTCCGGCGCCTTCTCCGCGGCCGTCGAGCATGTGCAGCTCGCTGCGATAGGGGCGCAGGACAACCTCGGTCGAATAGCGGTCATTGCCGGACTGGTCCTGCCATTTGCGGGTTTCAAGCTGGCCCTCGACATAGACCTTGGAGCCCTTGCGCAGATACTGTTCGGCCACGCGAACCAGAGGTTCGGAGAAAATCGCGACCGTGTGCCACTCCGTCCGCTCCCGGTTCTCGCCCGAGGCCTTGTCGCGCCAGCGCTCGGACGTGGCGATCCGCAGATTGCAGACCTTGCCGCCATTCTGGAAGCTGCGCACCTCGGGGTCGGCACCCAGATTGCCCACGAGGATCACCTTGTTCACACTGCCCGCCATTTTTTCTCTCCCGCCGGTGCGATTCTGTTGGGTGGAGACGTTAAAGGGTTTCCCCACTGCCCGCATCATTCAAATTCATGCTGAACGAAACATTAAGAAGCCATTCGTGAGAGGCTTTTCGGTTACATTCCCCTGAAAATCGCGTAAAAGCGAAAAAAAGATTTGGTGTGCGAATCTACAAGGGATTGGGGATGTTCCGTAAACTGGTGCTGTCGGGTGTGGTGCTTTGTCTTGGTTCCGGCTTTGGCGAGATGGCCCTGGCGCAAAGCTCTCTGGGGTCTTCGGGCCTGCTTTCCAGCTATGATCGTGATCTGATCCGCCGCCCCGTGAAGGGCAGCTTGCGCAATGCCCCGCGCGAGCCGAGCGTGAAGATCGAGCGCAATGTCGTCATTGGAACCCCGGTTGATGTCTATGCACCGTCTTTTTACGGCAAGGACAATTTCGGCAACGGGAAGTACCAGAATATGGCCCGCATGGCGGCCAGGCGAAACGGCATTCCGGTGCCGCTCTTTCTGGCGCTCGTCAAGCAGGAGAGCAATTTCAAGCCGACCGCCCGCTCGCACAAGGGGGCCATCGGTCTGGCGCAACTGATGCCCGGCACGGCGCGCGCCCTTGGCGTCAATCCGCATGACCCCAAGGAGAACCTGGAAGGGGGCGCGCGGTATCTGGCGGAGCAGTACCGGAAGTTCCGCTCCTGGCGTCTTGCACTGGCCGCCTACAATGCCGGTCCGCATGCGGTCGAGCGCTACAATGGCGTGCCGCCTTATCGCGAAACCCAAAATTACGTGAAGAAAATTCTGGGTAGCTGACATAAACTGTCAGAACGACGCTTGTTCTCCTATTGTTCCCGTCTCTTTGGGCTGGTAATCTGAGGTGATCGGGTTACATCACGTAGCTGATCGCGGGCCACGAGGGGTGCACCATGCCAGAGCTGAAATCAATCGAGATCCGTGGCGCGCGTGAACACAATCTGAAATCGGTGGATGTCGATATTCCGCGTGACAAACTGGTGGTGATCACCGGGCTTAGCGGATCGGGAAAATCCTCGCTCGCCTTCGATACGATCTATGCGGAGGGGCAGCGGCGCTATGTCGAGTCGCTCAGCGCCTATGCCCGTCAGTTCCTCGATATGATGCAGAAGCCGGATGTGGATCACATCTCGGGGCTTTCGCCTGCGATCTCCATCGAACAGAAGACGACCTCGAAGAACCCGCGCTCGACCGTCGGCACGGTGACCGAGATCTACGACTATATGCGTCTGTTGTTTGCCCGGGTCGGCACGCCATATTCGCCCGCGACGGGCCTGCCGATTGAGGCGCAGCAGGTCTCGGACATGGTCGACCGGGTGATGGCGATGGAGGAGGGGACGCGCGCCTATCTGCTCGCCCCCATCATCCGCGACCGCAAGGGCGAATACCGCAAGGAGTTCGCGGAACTGGCCAAGCAGGGCTTTCAGCGGGTGAAGGTCAATGGAGAGTTCTATGAACTCGACCAGCCCCCGACTCTCGACAAGAAATACCGCCACAACATTGATGTGGTCGTGGACCGGATCGTGGTCAAAGCGGGACTTGAGACACGTCTGGCCGACAGTTTCCGCACTGCCCTCGATCTCGCCGACGGTATCGCGATCCTTGAGACTGCGGTGAGCGAAGGCGAGCCGGAGCGCACGACATTCTCCGAGAAATTTGCCTGCCCGGTCTCCGGCTTCACAATCCCCGAGATTGAGCCGCGCCTCTTCTCGTTCAACGCGCCCTTTGGGGCCTGTCCTGTCTGCGACGGGCTGGGCGTCGAGCTGTTCTTTGATGAGCGGCTGGTCGTACCCGATGAGACACTGACGCTCTGGGACGGGGCGCTCGCTCCCTGGGCCAAGACCAAATCGCCCTATTTCCGCCAGACCATCGATGCGCTCGCCAAGCACTACAAGTTCGACAAGCGGAACTCCTGGCGCGATTTACCCGAGCAGGTACAGCAGCTCATGCTTTATGGCTCCAAGGGCGAGGAGATCAAGTTCCGCTATGATGAGGGCGGGCGGGTCTATGAGGTCAAACGCCCGTTCGAGGGCGTCATCCCGAACATGGAACGACGCTACCGGGAAACGGATTCCAACTGGATCCGCGAGGAGTTCGAGCGCTACCAGAACAACCGTTCCTGTGGCACCTGTGACGGGTTTCGCCTGCGGCCCGAGGCGCTTGCGGTGAAGATTGCCGGCCAGCATGTGGGGCAGGCGGTGCAGCTTTCGATCCGTGAGGCGCTTGAGTGGATTGAGGGCGTGCCAGACACGCTGACCAATCAGCGAAACGAGATCGCGCGCGCCATCCTGAAGGAAATCCGCGAGCGGCTGGGCTTTCTGGTCAATGTCGGTCTCGATTATCTGACGCTGTCGCGCAACTCGGGCACGCTGTCGGGCGGCGAGAGCCAGCGGATCCGGCTGGCGAGCCAGATCGGCTCGGGCCTGACCGGCGTGCTCTATGTGCTGGACGAACCCTCCATCGGGCTGCATCAGCGCGATAACGGACGGCTTCTGACGACGCTGAAGAACCTGCGCGATCAGGGCAACACTGTGATCGTGGTCGAACATGACGAGGAGGCGATCCGCGAGGCGGATCATGTGCTCGATATCGGTCCGGGCGCCGGGGTCCATGGCGGTGAGATCATCGCCAAAGGGACGCCAGCGCAGATCGCAAAATCAAAGAGATCTATCACCGGTCAATATCTGACAGGAAAACGCGAAATCCCGATCCCGTTCGAGCGGCGTGCGGGCAGCGGCAAGTCGGTGGTGGTGGAAGGGGCGACGGGCAACAACCTCAAGAATGTGACCGCCGATTTTCCGCTGGGCACGTTTACCTGCATCACCGGGGTTTCGGGTGGTGGCAAGTCGACGCTGACCATCGAGACGCTCTTCAAGACGGCGTCGATGCGGCTGAACGGCGCGCGGCAGACCCCGGCGCCGTCCGTGGCGATCCGGGGACTGGAATTTCTCGACAAGGTCATCGATATCGACCAGTCGCCCATCGGGCGCACTCCGCGCTCGAACCCGGCAACCTATACCGGGGCTTTCACGCCCATCCGCGACTGGTTCGCCGGTCTGCCCGAGGCGAAGGCGCGTGGCTACAAGCCGGGGCGGTTCTCGTTCAACGTCAAGGGAGGGCGGTGCGAGGCCTGTCAGGGTGACGGCGTCATCAAGATCGAGATGCACTTCCTGCCCGATGTCTATGTCACCTGCGAGGCCTGTGACGGCAAGCGCTACAACCGCGAGACGCTGGAAATTCTCTTCAAGGGCAAAAGCATCGCGGATGTACTCGACATGACGGTCGAGGATGCCGAGCAGTTCTTCAAGGCGGTTCCCAGCATCCGTGACAAGATGACGACGCTGATGCGGGTGGGCCTTGGCTATATCAAGGTCGGCCAGCAGGCGACCACGCTGTCGGGTGGTGAGGCGCAGCGGGTGAAGCTGTCCAAGGAATTGTCCAAACGCGCGACCGGTCGAACTTTATACATTTTGGACGAGCCTACCACGGGGCTGCATTTTGAAGATGTTAAGAAATTGCTGGAAGTATTGCACGAACTGGTGGAGCAAGGAAACTCCGTCGTGGTGATCGAGCATAATCTCGACGTTGTCAAAACCGCCGACCATATCATTGATATCGGTCCCGAAGGCGGTGATGGTGGGGGGGAGATCGTGGCGACCGGCACGCCGGAACAGGTCGCGGAAGAAAAGCGCAGCCATACCGGGCATTATCTGAAGTCTATTCTTGGCGCAAAGAGAATTGCTGCCGAATAGACAAAGACCGGACACATTTCTGCCCAATCCCATCAGTACCGATAGCCTCGAAGGGGCCGAATGCAGAGGGATTATGATGGGTATGGAAACATTTGTTGCCGTTGTTTTTTTGTTGTGTGCGAGTGCTGCTGTCTTCGCCGGTCTGCACAAGGATGATATTGAAGAAGGTCGCGTTCCCGCACCGATTGCCGGTTTCTGGGAAGGCTGATCTGCCACCGACTTTTTGTCGAGCAGTGCCTGCTATCTGAGCCATTGGAGGACAAGGTGCCCTCCATGGCTCAGCCAGTGTGCGCCAGCGGGGAAAGACCAAGGGTTTTTCCCGCTGAAAATCCTCAAATTTTACATAGATTTACGTCGAAACGGATGGTTTGTGAAAGGGACTGGTTATGGCAACATCTCCTCAGACTGAGCCGATTTCGCAGCCCGCCGGTGTTTCGCTGTGGTTCGATAGAACCCATGGCCGGAACGGCTACACGATTTCAGGTGGACTAACCGGGCCTACGCTGGCTGTCTATGGTCGGCCCGAGGATGTGGCCGAGGCCTATGAGCGGCTGGTCGCCCTGCCAGGATTGTCCCGTCTTCGCGGCTCACTCATCCTTGCTTTTGGAGCACCTGATGACACGTTCGAGGTCGATGCCCTGATCGATCTGTCATCGTCCGTCCTGTCGGCTCGCACCCGGATCGCCCATAACAACTATTGGACGATCCTGAGCCACTGCGCCGATCTCGGCATGATTTCAGGTCGGGGTGTGACGCAGCGCAGCCGCCGCGCGCAACCTGTGCTGCAAAGCGGTCTAGCTGCGCGTCCGGCCGTGAAGGTATGGCAGCATAGCTGAGAAATCGCGCCCCTTGCCGTCGGCGCTGACAAAACTCTCATACAACTCTGTTGCCAGCTGCCCCATTCGCGTGGGCGCGTTTGCGTCCTCCGCTGCCTGCTGCGACAGTTTCAGATCCTTCAGCATCAATTCTGCTGCAAAACCGGGTTCATAGTCATTATCAGCAGGGCTTTTGGGACCCACGCCGGGAACCGGGCAATAGACATTGGTGGTCCAGGAGTAGCCCGAAGAGGTCGAGACGACATCGAACAGTTTCTGCTGATCAAGCCCCAGCTTTTCGGCCAGCGCGAAGGCTTCACAGGTTCCGATCATCGTGATGCCGAGGATCATGTTGTTGCAGATCTTGGCAGCCTGACCCGCGCCTGCCTCGCCGCAATGAACCGCCTTCTGCCCCATGATGTCAAAGAGCGGCGCAACCTTGGTAAAGGCGATCTCGGTGCCGCCTGCCATGAAGGTCAGGGTGCCCGCCTGCGCGCCGCCGATCCCGCCTGAGACGGGCGCGTCCACCGCCAGAAGCCCGGCATGCTCCGCCTTGGCCGCGACCTCGCGGGAGCTTGCCACATCGACTGTCGAGCAATCGAGAAGGCAGGTGCCCTGTGCCGCATTCGGTATGATCTCGTCTGCCACAGCCCGCAGGATGTCGCCGTTGGGAAGCATGGTGAGGACCACATCCTTGTCGGTCGCGAGGGAAGGGATATCGGCGGCCATATCCAGCCCGTCAATTTCGACCTTCGCCACATCGAAGCCCGTCACTTCATGCCCGGCCCGGATCAGGTTTTGCGCCATCGGTGCGCCCATGTTGCCGAGGCCGACAAATCCGATTTTCATCTCTCTCTCCTAAAGCTGCAGGGCGTCGTCGCCGAGCGGTTTGAGCATGTTGGCCACGTCCATCTGGTTGACGTCAAGAAGGCTGGCGTGCCGCCATTGCGGATTACGGTCCTTGTCGATGATCATCGCCCGGATCCCTTCGAGAAACTCACCCTCGGACACGCTGCGCGATGTGAACCGGTATTCCATGCCGAGCGCGTCGCGGATCGTGTCCAGGCCGCGAACCCGGTGCACAAGTTCAACGGTGCAGGCCATTGACAGGGGGCTGGGACGGGCAAGTTGCTTGCGGACATCCTCGCCGAATGTGTCCGTCCCGAGACCGCGCAGGATGTCGGCCCCGGTCTGGCCCGCGAAATGGGCGTCCATATCCGTCTGCTTTGCTGCCAGTGATCCGGTCGGCGGCGTCTCGGCCATCTCGTCGATGACCTCGATGTCTCCTGTCTCGATCAGTTTTTGCGTCAGGACCGGCCAGTTCTCGCGAGGGATGAAGTAGTCGGCAAAGCCTGCATGGATGGCATCGTCTGCTTCCATCCGTGTCCCGGTCATCCCGAGATATTCGCCCATCCGCCCCGGCGCCCGCGCCAGCAGGAGCGACCCGCCGACATCCGGCACAAGCCCGACACCGCATTCGGGCATGGCAATCCGGGATGTCTCGCACACAACGCGGTGCGAGCCGTGGCACGAGACACCGACACCGCCGCCCATGGTGAAGCCCTGCATCAGCGCGACATATGGCTTGGGATAGTCGAATATCTTGGCGTTCAGACGGTACTCGTCCCGCCAGAACCTGCGTCCGTAATCGTAGTTCCCGCCACCGGCGGTCTCGTACATCAGTTGCAGATCGCCACCGGCACAAAACGCGCGGTCGCCTTCGGCGTCGATCACAATGAGTGCGATCTCGGGATTGTCACGCCAGTCGTCGAGCGCCTTCTCGATGGCAAGGGCCATCTCGTAGGTGAGCGCGTTGAGTGCGTCCGGTCGCCTGAGCGTGATATGCCCGACGGCCCCTTCGCGGGTCAGGGTGATATCGCTCATGCGCGTTCGGCCAGCAGGGCGCGGGCGGTGATGAGGCGCATGATCTCGTTGGTGCCTTCGAGGATCTGATGGACGCGCAGGTCGCGTACCAGCTTCTCGATCCCGTAATCCGACAGATAGCCATACCCGCCATGCAGTTGCAGCGCGTCATTGGCCACCTTGAAGGCGGTGTCGGTGACAAAGCGTTTGGCCATGGCGCAATGCTTTGTGGAATCAGGGGCCTTGTGATCGAGTTTCCAGGCCGCCTGCCGAAGAAACACCCGAGCGGCCTGCAATTCGATCTCCATGTCGGCAAGCTTGAACTGAAGCGCCTGGAACTGGTCGATGGATTTGCCGAAGGCCTTGCGTTCGCCCGCATATGTCAGCGCCGCATCAAGGGCGGTCTGCGCCCCGCCGAGCGCACAGGCCGCGATGTTCAGCCGACCGCCATCCAGTCCCTGCATGGCATAGGTGAACCCTTTGCCTTCCTCGCCGACCAGATTCTCCGCACCGATCCTGCAATCGTCGAACTGGACCTGTGCTGTGGGTTGTGCGCGCCAGCCCATCTTGCGTTCATTGGCCCCGAAGCTGAGCCCCTCGGTCCCGTCCTCGACCAGAACCGTCGAGATGCCCTTCGGTCCGTCCTCACCTGTCCGTGCCATGACAACATAGAGGTCCGAATAACCGCCGCCCGAGATGAAGGCCTTGGTGCCGTTCAGCGTGTATCCGTCATTGGTGCGGGCGGCACGGGTCTTCAGCGCGGCTGCGTCCGAGCCCGAACCCGGCTCGGTCAGGCAGTAGGATAGGATGGCCTCCATGCTGGAGATCTTCGGTAACCAGGTCGCACGCATCTCGTCGGAGCCGTTCTGCGCGATCATGTTGGCACACATGTTGTGGATCGTGATAAAAGCGGCGACAGATGGGCAGGCCATCGAGAGTGCCTCGAACACCAGCGTGGCATCGAGCCGGGAGAGGCCGGTGCCGCCCAGATCCTCGGGAACATAGAGTGTTGCGAAACCGAGTGCTGCGGCCTCCCTCAGCACATCGCGGGGCAGGGTGCCGGCCTCGTCCCAGGCAATCGCATGCGGTGCAATCCGGTCCTGTCCAAAGCTGTGGGCCATCTCGAAAATGGCCGTTTGCTCATCTGTCAGTGCAAAATCCATAAGCCTCTCCCTGCATCACGGCGGAGTGTAATTGAATGCATGTTCAGTTCAAGTCGGAGATGCCGCCCTTTCGTGGCGGTTCGCGGTAGAGCGCGTTTTCTGATACATTGTCACCCCAGTAGGGGGTAACGATATGACCGAGTGGATGAGAATTGCACGGGCCGAGGAAACCGCCGGTGTCACGGAAGCGCCGGGAAGGGAAAACAACCCGCGCATCGTCGAGTATCACCGGACCTGCAACACCTGGAGAAATGACTGGGGGCCGCAACAGGATGCCAATGACTGGTGTTCGTCCTTCGTCAACTGGGTGATGCGACAGGCGGGCCATGCAGGCACCAACAGCGCGGGTGCCATCAGTTGGAGAAACTGGGGGCAGGCGGTCGATCCGCAATATGGCGCGGTGACCGTGGTCAGCCGCACAGGCGGCCATCATGTGGGTTTCTATGTGAAACCGGCGGCAGAGGGCTGGTTCTATCTGCTTGGTGGAAATCAGGAGATGGACGGTGACAACAGGGTCTGCACCAAGCTCTATCCGCAATGGCGCCTGCGGTTTTGTCGTATGCCCGCCGCGTGGGCGGCGGGCAACGCGGTCTGATCCTACCCCATTGTGGGGATCGAGAAATCGGCACCTTCCTTGATGCCTGACGGCCAGCGGGAGGTGACGGTCTTGGTGCGCGTATAGAACCGGAATGCATCGGGTCCATGCTGGTTCAGGTCGCCGAAGCCGGATTTCTTCCAGCCACCGAAGGTGTGATAGGCCAGCGGCACCGGGATCGGGACATTGATGCCGACCATGCCGATATTGATCCGGTTGGCAAAGTCGCGGGCCGTGTCACCGTCGCGGGTGAAGATCGCGGTGCCGTTGCCATATTCGTGGTCCATGGCGTAGCTGAGCGCCTCTTCATAGGTCTCTGCCCGCACCGTGGACAGGACCGGGCCGAAGATCTCGGTCTTGTAGATGTCCATGTCCTTTGTGACGTTGTCGAACAGACAGGCGCCGACAAAGAAGCCGTCCTCATAGCCCTGCATCTTGAAATCGCGCCCGTCCACGACAAGTTTCGCGCCTTCCTCGACGCCGCGCTCGACAAGACCCAGGACGCGGGTCTTGGCCTCGGCGGTCACGACGGGACCGAAATCGACATCGTCTCCGGCGGTAAAGGGCCCGATCTTCAGCGCCTCCACGCGCGGCGCGAGCTTCTCGATCAGCCGGTCCGCGGTTTCCTGACCGACCGGAACCGCAACCGAGATGGCCATGCAACGCTCGCCGGCTGCGCCATATCCCGCGCCGACCAGCGCATCGACGGCCTGATCCATGTCGGCGTCGGGCATGATGATCATGTGGTTTTTCGCGCCGCCAAAGCACTGCACCCGTTTGCCGTGCTCACACCCCTTGGAGTAGATGTACTGCGCAATGGGCGTGGAGCCGACAAAGCCGATGGCCTGGATATCCTCGTGCTCAAGGATGGCATCGACAGCCTCCTTGTCGCCGTTGACCACCTGAAGGATGCCATTGGGAAGGCCCGCCTGTTGCATCAGTTCCGCCAGCATCAGCGGCACTGACGGATCGCGCTCCGATGGTTTCAGGATGAAGGCATTGCCTGCGGCAATTGCCGGGCAGAACTTCCACATCGGGATCATGGCGGGGAAGTTGAAGGGCGTGATACCCGCGACGACGCCCAGCGGCTGACGCATGGAATACATGTCGATGCCGGGGCCCGCACCTTCGGTATACTCGCCCTTGAGAAGATGCGGTGCTCCGATGCAGAACTCCGCCACTTCCAGCCCGCGGATCACGTCGCCCTTGGCGTCCGGAATGGTCTTGCCATGCTCCGAACTCAATGCCTCTGCGAGGATATCCATGTTCTGATGAAGGAGTGCGACGAAGTTCATCATCACCCGCGCCCGCTTTTGCGGATTGGTTGCCGCCCAGGCGGGCTGAGCTGCCTTGGCCGATGCGACCGCGCTGTCGATCTCTTCACGGGATGCGAGCGGGACCTTTGCCTGCACCTCGCCGGTCGCAGGGTTGAACACGTCGGCAAATCTGCCGGATGTTCCGTCTACAAGTGAACCATCGATAAAATGGGCGAGGTTGTCTGTCATCTGGCGTCTCCCGTATGCACAAATTCGCGCAACCATAACCGTCTGCGCAGAAAAGGGGCAGAGGCAAAATTGATGATATCGCAAATTGCATAGAGCAGAATTTGCAACCGGTTGCAATGCCAATGCGGCGAGGTTTCTTGACACCCCGGAGGTCGAGCAGGCACCATATGATTTTGATATGGAGGGCACAGCATGACTATTCGTCGTATTCTCGCGTCCAAGGGAAGTCATAGTATTCTGACAATTTCACCAAATGCGACCATTGCCGAGGCCACGCAGATGCTGGCGGAGCACCGGATCGGGGCGCTTGTCGTGTCTGCGGACGGGAAGGTGATGCAAGGGGTGCTGTCCGAGCGTGATATCGTGCGCGAACTTGGGAAACGCGGGGCAGGTGTGCTGGAAGACCTGGTTTCGGACCTGATGACCAGCAAGGTGACAACCGTGGAACCCTCCGACGTCGCGATCACGGCGCTGTCCAAGATGACCTCCGGCCGTTTCCGGCATTTGCCGGTTATGGAGGATGGCACGATGATCGGTGTTATCTCGATCGGAGACGTGGTCAAATACCGGATGGAGGAGATGGAACGGGAGAACTCGGCCCTCACCGACATGATCGTGGGCCATGGCTGACACTTGACGTCGCGGGCGCATTATTGTTGCGTGCCCCAACCGTGTTGGGGAGAGACGAATGCGAACAGGCCTTTATCCCGGAACTTTTGATCCGATCACGCTTGGCCATATCGATATCATCCGGCGGGCCAGTACGCTCGTCGATAAGCTGGTCATCGGGATTGCGATCAATCGCGACAAGGGTCCGCTCTTCTCGCTGGATGAGCGCGTGGCCATGGTGGAGGCGGAATGCGCCGCAATTGCCGCCGAGAGTGGTATAAAGATCGTCGCCCACCCTTTTGACAATCTTCTGATAACCTGCGCGCAGGAAGTCGGCGCATCGGTAATTGTGCGTGGTCTGCGCGCGGTTGCCGACTTTGAGTACGAGTACCAGATGGTCGGCATGAACCGGGCGATGAACGACGAGATCGAGACGGTCTTTCTGATGGCGGATGCGCATTACCAGGCAATTGCCTCCAAGCTGGTGAAGGAGATCTGCAGGCTCGACGGGGATATCTCCACTTTTGTGTCCCCCAGGGTCGCTCGCGCGCTGAAGGAAAAGTACCGCTGAGCGGAATGCTCCCTTTCCCTTTCGGCATTTGCGCAATATGGTCCCGCCGGATGTGAACGTAAGGAACTGACATGGCTGAAATCAAAGATCCCGAGAACACATTGGTGATTGAACTGAAGGATGGCGAAGTCCATCTGGAGCTTCTGCCCGATGTCGCCCCTCAGCATGTCGAACGTCTGAAGGCGCTCACGCGGGACGGGAAATACGACAACGTGGCGTTTCACCGGGTGATTGACGGTTTCATGGCCCAGACCGGCGATGTCGCGAATGCGAACATGGAAAACGACTATAACCCGCGCATGGCGGGCACCGGCGGCTCGGACCTTCCCGATCTGCCGGCCGAGTTCTCCAAGGTTCCCTTTGATCGCGGTGCGCTGGGAATGGCGCGGTCGTCCAATCCGAACTCGGCCAATTCACAGTTCTTCATCATGTTTGCCGATGGTCATTTTCTGAACGGCCAATACACCAATTTCGGGCGCGTCATTGCAGGCATGGAGCATGTCGATGCCATCACAAGAGGCGAGCCGCCTGCGTCACCGGACCGTATGATTTCGGTGAAAGTCGCTGCGGATATCTAGACAATGACCAGAATCCTGATCTTCATTGTTGCGATTGCGCTCATTGTGGGCGGGATCGTCTATAGTCCCAAGATCGTTGAATTCGTAGCGGGTGCGCCGCCCGTCGAAGTGTCTGAGACCGAGGATGCCGATCCGGTCGAAACGCCCGCCACAGAGACGCCGCGCGAGGAAGCGCCGTCCGAGGGTAAGCAGGAAGACACCCTTGATCAGGTGGTTCTGAACGTTCCGGAAGGCAACGCGCTTTCCATTGATGTTGACGGCAGCGTTCGCGGGACCATCGTGATCGAACTCATGCCCGATGTGGCACCCCTGCATGTCGAGCGGATCAAGTATCTTGCAGCGACCGGGGCTTATGACAACGTGGCCTTTCACCGGGTGATTGACGGTTTCATGGCCCAGACCGGCGATGTCGAGAACGGAAAGCTCGACATCTACAACCGCGGTCTTGCCGGGACGGGCGGATCCGATCTGCCTGATCTTCCGGCGGAGTTTTCGGATATCCCCTTTGATGCCGGTGTTGTCGGCATGGCGCGAGCGCAGGATCCGAATTCGGCAAACTCGCAGTTCTTTATCATGCTGGAACGCATCCCGAGCCTCGACGGGCAATACACCGTCGTCGGCAAGGTGGTCGAGGGACAATGGGTGGTCGACCGGATCAAGCGGGGCTCGGGCTCCAACGGATCGGTGGTTGAGCCTGACGTCATGAGCAGTGTTTCCATCACCAACTGACATCTGATCACACTCCGGCGAGCGGGGTAGCGACGGGCGCATTTCTGCGCCAGTCTGCAAACCGGTATTTGTCAGGAGGATGATCATGCGACGCAGAGAGATGCTGATCGGGGCAGGGGCGGCAATCGCCGCTCCGAAGGGTTTGCTGGCAGGCGGGACACCGGGACGGTTCTGGACAAATGAATGGCCGAACACCGATTTCAGCCGCTGTTCCGTGCCGTTTGAAGAGATCATCTCGGGCGGCGTGCCGCGCGACGCAATCCCCGCACTCTCGACCGCCCGGTTCACACCCGCCTCGGATGAGGCGCGCATTCCCGCGGTGGAGCCCGTCGTGACGGTTGCGCTGGGGGGAGAGGCGGAGCGCGCCTATCCCGTGCGCTATCTGACCTGGCACGAGATCGTCAACGACCAGATCGGCGGAACGCCAGTGGCCGTCACGTTCTGCCCCTTGTGCAACTCCGCGCTGGTCTTCGACCGGCGGGCGGCCGGGCAGGTGCTGGATTTCGGTGTGTCCGGCAAGCTTCGGCATTCGGACATGATCATGTTCGACCGCCAGACCGAAAGCTGGTGGCAGCAGTTTACCGGCGAGGCGGTGGTCGGTGCTCTGACCGGAACCCGGCTTGAGACGCTGGTCAGCTGGATGGAGAGCTTCGAGGCGTTCCGCGACCGCAATCCGGACGGTTCCGTCATGATGGAACCCGACAATGTGCGCAGGCCCTACGGTCGCAATCCATATGACGGATATGACAGCGCGGCGCGTCCGTTCCTCTATCGTGGAGAGAACCCGCCCCATGGCATCCCGCCCATGATGCGGGTGGTGCGGATCGGCAACCGGGCCTGGCCGCTCAGCCGGTTTGAGGCCACACCGGTGATCGAGGAGGCGGGCCACAGGCTGAGCTGGCAAGGTGGCATGGCCTCGGCGCTCGACAGTTCAACAATGTCGGAGGGCCGTGATATTGGTGCGATCCGGGTGACGGATCTGGCGACCGGGCGGGATGCCGTCCATGAGGTTGTCTTTGCCTTCGCTTTCCACGCCTTTGCACCTGACGGCATCTGGATGCTCAACTGAGCTGTACTTTCAGGGCTGCGGCCGCCGCAAAGGGTGTCATGGCGAGGATAAAAAGTGTCAGCGCAGCCAGAAGGGCAAGCGTGCTGAGCGGGTCCTGTCCTTCGGCCGCGAGCACAACCGTTCGCGCGCCGAGGATCAGGGTCGGGATGTAAAGCGGCAGGACGAGAACCGACAGCAGCAACCCGCCACGCTTCAGACCGACGGTCAGCGCAGCCCCTAACATACCCAGAAAACTGAGCCCCGGCGTGCCGATCAGCAGTGACGCGATCAGCCAGACCTGCGCCTCGGGGGCGAGGTTGAGCGTGATCCCGAGGATCGGTGCAAGAACAATGAGTGGCAGGCCTGTCGTCAGCCAGTGCGCAAGTGCCTTGGTCGCGGTCAGCACCTCCAGTGGAACCGGCGAGAGGACGAGGACATCCAGCGTTCCGTCCTCGAAGTCGGTCTGAAACAGCCGGTCGAGCGACAGAAGGGCCGCCAGAAGGGCACCGATCCAAAGCGTGCCGGGCGCGACCTTTGCGAGGGTCCCGGGGTCCGGCCCCACGCCGAACGGGACGAGCAGGGTCAGGATGAAGAAGAAGACAAGTCCCTGTCCGGCACCGCCACCGGAACGGGTCGCAAGTCTCAGATCACGCCGGAGGAGGGATGTGAGACCGGCCATATGTTCAGAACGCGCCCGCGAGGAACGGATCGTCGGAGATGTCCTGAACAGGGGTCAGCGCGAAGTCGGTCGCCGGGATTGCGAGATCCAGATGGGTCGCGATCACGGCCATGCCGCCCCCTTCCAGATGGGCCTTCAAAACACCCGTGAACCGCTCCACCGTGCGGGCGTCGAGCGAAACAGTCGGCTCGTCAAGCAGCCAGAGATTGCGGCGCGCCACGGCCAGCCGTGCCAGGCCGAGCCGTCGCTTTTGCCCGGCCGAGCAGGTCTGCGCCGGACGGTCGGCAAGATCGGCGAGGTCGAAAAGCTCCAATGCGGCATCCGCGCCGTCTCCACCGAAGAGATCGGACCAGAAAGCGAGGTTCTCGCGCAGGCTGAGCTGCGGTTTGATCGCGTCAAGATGGCCCGCATAGGCGATATGCTGGTGATAGGCATCCCGGTCATCACCGAGGCTGACGCCGTTGCACCTGATATCGCCTGAGCTTGGCACAAGTCCCGCGACCGCTCGCAGACAGGTGGATTTTCCCACCCCGTTCGGCCCCTTGAGAAGCAATGCCTCACCGGCGGCACATCCGAATGCGAGATCCTTCAGGATCAGGCGGCCGGATCGGCGGCAGGTGAGGTCGGAAACGGCAAGGCTCATGGTTCCAAGTCATTAGACGATTGCGAGGGGAGCGGGAAGAGGTCTTGACCAGCACCTTGTTGAGGCCGGGACGATTGCCTCCGGCGGGGATATTTGACCCAAGAAGAGGGTGAGGGGGCGCTTCCCGATCACATTTGTACACAATTGTATGCTAAAAATAGCCGGGAGGTCTTGTTTCACCTTTGGAATTGCGGCATAGCATCGGCCAAGTTCCCTCAGCCCATTTGCCAGATTGGAGGCCATGCTCATGCCCATCACCGTAGGTCACGACACCAGCAAAACGCGGACATCCCTGAGCGCGGGGGGGGCATCGGTTGCCTATTACTCGATCCCTGCGGCGGAAGCGGCCGGTCTGGGTGAGTTTTCGCGTCTACCTGCGGCGCTGAAGGTGGTGTTGGAGAACATGCTGCGGTTCGAGGATGGCAAGACTGTCACGATCGATGACATCAAGGCTTTCTCCGATTGGGGCAAAAAGGGTGGGCGGAACCCGCGCGAGATCGCCTACCGGCCAGCCCGCGTGCTGATGCAGGATTTCACCGGCGTTCCGGCGGTCGTCGATCTGGCGGCGATGCGCGATGCGATGGTTTCGCTGGGCGGGGATCCCGAACTGATCAATCCCCTGAACCCTGTGGATCTGGTCATCGACCATTCGGTGATGATCGATGAGTTCGGCAATCCGCGCGCCTTTCAGATGAACGTGGACCGGGAATATGAGCGCAATGGCGAGCGGTATCAGTTCCTCAAATGGGGCCAGTCGGCCTTTGACAACTTCCGCGTCGTGCCGCCGGGCACCGGGATCTGCCATCAGGTGAACCTGGAGTATCTCGGTCAGACGGTCTGGACGGACACCGATCAGAGTGGGACCGAGGTTGCCTATCCCGACACGCTGGTCGGCACGGACAGCCACACGACGATGGTCAATGGTCTGGCGATCCTGGGCTGGGGTGTCGGCGGGATCGAGGCGGAGGCGGCGATGCTGGGTCAGCCGATCTCGATGCTGATCCCGGAAGTCGTGGGCTTCAAGCTGACCGGCCAGATGGTCGAAGGTGTGACCGCGACCGATCTAGTGCTGCGTGTGGTCGAGATGTTGCGCGAGCGTGGTGTGGTCGGAAAATTCGTCGAGTTCTACGGCGATGGTCTGGACAATCTGCCGCTGGCGGACCGGGCGACCATCGGCAATATGGCGCCCGAGTATGGCGCGACCTGCGGGTTCTTCCCGATTGACGACGAGACGCTGCGCTATCTCGAGACCTCCGGTCGTTCCAAGGACAGGATCGCGCTGGTCGAGGCCTATGCCAAGGCGAACGGCATGTGGCGCGACGAGAGCTACGATCCGATCTACACTGATACCCTGGCACTCGACATGGGCACGGTCGTGCCCGCGATTTCGGGTCCGAAACGCCCGCAGGACCGGATCCTGCTGACCGAGGCTGCGACCGCGTTCAAGGATGTCGTGAAAGGCCATCGACCCGAGGTGAAGCCTGAGGAGAAGGACCAGTGGACCGCCGAGGGGGGCAGCCCGGCGCCCAAGGACATCCCCGGCGACAACGGCCATTACAAGCGCGTGAAGGTCGAGGGTGAGAACTACTACCTGCACGACGGCGCGGTGGTCATCGCCTCGATCACATCCTGCACCAACACGTCAAACCCCTATGTGATGATCGGGGCCGGGCTGGTGGCCAAGAAAGCTCATGAGCTTGGTCTGAACCGCAAGCCGTGGGTGAAAACCTCGCTCGCGCCGGGCTCCAAGGTGGTGTCCGAGTATCTGGATGCAGCGGGCCTGCAGCCCCATCTCGATGCCATCGGTTTCAATCTGGTGGGTTACGGTTGCACCACATGTATCGGCAATTCCGGGCCGCTCCAGCCCGAGATATCGAAGGCGATCCATGATGGCGATCTGGTCGCGACCAGCGTGCTGTCGGGCAACCGCAACTTCGAAGGGCGGATCAGCCCCGATGTGCGCGCCAACTACCTCGCCTCGCCGCCGCTTGTGGTCGCTTATGCGCTGGCGGGCGACATGAATATCGACATCACGACCGAGCCGCTGGGCCAGGACAAGGACGGCAGCGATGTCTTCCTGAAGGACATCTGGCCGTCGAGCCATGAGATCGCTGAACTGGTCGAGAAGACAGTGACCCGCGAGGCCTTCCAGTCGAAATATGCGGAAGTCTTCACAGGCGATGAGAAATGGCAGGGTGTCGAGACCACCGACAGTCTGACCTATGACTGGCCTGCGAGTTCGACCTATGTCCAGAACCCGCCCTATTTCCAGGGCATGGGACCCGAGGCCGGTTCGATCTCGGACATTGAGGGGGCCAAAATCCTCGCGCTGCTGGCGGATTCGGTCACAACCGATCACATCTCGCCCGCAGGCTCGTTCAAGCCGGAGCATCCCGCCGGTCAGTATCTGGTGGAGCATCAGGTCGCACCGCGGGAGTTCAACTCCTACGGGTCGCGCCGGGGCAACCATCAGGTGATGATGCGCGGCACCTTCGCCAATATCCGCATCCGCAACGAAATGCTGGACGGTGTCGAAGGCGGCTACACCAAAGGACCCGATGGCGAGCAGGCCTCGATCTATGATGCAGCCATGGCGCATCAGGAGGACGGGACACCGCTGGTCGTGATTGCAGGCAAGGAGTACGGCACGGGTTCGAGTCGCGACTGGGCCGCGAAGGGAACCGCGCTGCTCGGTGTCAAGGCCGTCATTGCCGAAAGCTTTGAGCGCATTCACCGCTCCAACCTGGTCGGCATGGGCGTGATCCCCTTCGAGTTCACCGGAGGGGACACCCGCAAGTCGCTGAACCTGACAGGTGACGAGAGTATTTCGATCAGTGGCTTGTCGGGGGATCTGGTGCCACTCGCCGAAGTTCCCGCGACGATCACCTATGCCGATGGAGCGACCCGTGAGATCAGGCTGAAATGCCGGATCGATACGGAGGTCGAGATCGAATATGTCGAAAACGGCGGGGTGCTGCACTACGTGTTGCGCAATCTGGCGAAGGCCGCCTGATCCTCTTGGACAGGTGAAACGGAAGGCCCTGATCACGGTCGGGGCCTTTTTTTGGCGGTCGCGATTTGACATGAATCTCGCAAAGGGTTGACTGGCCTGTGTGGTCCGTTCTGGCCTAGTCTCCGGGCGGGGGCATGACCGAGGAGTATCCATGACCAAGTTTGTGCGCAATCTCATGATGGCTGCCGCCTCAGTGACATTGCTGGCCGGGCAGGCATCTGCTGCGGATCGTATGGTGGTGCTTGAGTTGTTTACGTCACAGGGCTGTTCCTCCTGCCCCCCGGCCGATGCCTTGCTGGGTGATCTGGCCAAGCGCGACAATGTCATCGCGCTGGCATTCCATGTGGACTACTGGGATTATCTGGGCTGGAAGGACGAGTTCGCCTCGCCCGAGAATACAAATCGCCAGCGGACATATGCAGCAGTGGCGCAGCGTCGGTCAATCTTTACGCCCGAGATGGTCATTCAGGGGCACGACTCGGTCGTGGGGCATGCCAAGGAAAAGATTTTGCACTATGTCGAGAAATATGGCGCCGAGCCGGTGCGGGCGCGCATTTCCGTGCGCCGGGACGGAACGCGGGCCGTGATCTCAATCGAGCGCGCGGGTCAGGCACCTATGTCGGTCGTTGAACTGGTCGGCTACCGGCGCGAGCGTCAAGTCAGCATCAAGCGGGGCGAGAATGCCGGCCGTGACATGACCTATCACAACGTCGTCGCGATGCGTCAGACCGTTGGCGAATGGGATGGCCTGGGGGATGCGTCCTTCACGGCGGAGGGTCTGAGCGATCTCAGCTACGTGGTTCTGGTTCAGGCAAAGGGCTCGGCCCGTGGCCCGATGATCGCGGCGGCCAAGGTCGAATGAGCTAGCGAGCAGGCGTCCAGCCAACGGGGGCCAGCTCAAATCCCTCAAACCGAAACCCCGGCGAGACGGTGCAGCCGACGAGGCTCCAGCCGTCTGTCGTCTCCGCCGACTGCCAATGGTTCTTGGGCACAATGATCTGCGGGCGTTCGTCACGGGCAAGATCCGTTCCGAGAACGGCCTCCGTCACAGGGCCGGTTTCATCGACGCTTTGCAGCAGGCGAAGCCGCGCACCGGCATAGAAATGCCAGATCTCGGTGGCATCGACTCGGTGCCAGTGTGAGCGTTCGCCCGCCTCCAGCAGATAGTAGATCGCCGTGCCGGACGGGCGTCCTTCGCCTGCCTCCACCCAGGTTTCCCGATACCAGCCGCCCTCGGGATGGGGCTGGAGATCGAGCCGTCTGATCAGATCGCGTGCGGAGTTCACCGAAGCATGGAGCGCCCGGCATAAATTGCCGCGTCGCCCAGTTCTTCCTCGATCCGGATTAGCTGGTTGTACTTCGCTAGCCGGTCCGAGCGGCTGAGCGAGCCAGTCTTGATCTGTCCGCAATTGGTCGCCACCGCCAGATCGGCAATCGTCGCGTCCTCGGTCTCGCCCGAGCGGTGCGACATGATGGATGTGTAATGCGCCCGGTGGGCCATATCGACGGCCTGCAAGGTCTCGGTGAGAGAGCCGATCTGGTTTACCTTAACCAGAATTGAATTGGCCACACCTTTGTCAATTCCGTCCCCCAAGCGGCTGGAATTGGTGACAAAAAGATCATCCCCGACAAGCTGGCAGCGGTCGCCGATCAGGTCGGTCAGGGTCTTCCACCCGTCCCAGTCATCCTCGGCCATGCCATCCTCGATGGAGATGATGGGATAGGCATCAACAAGGGCGGCCAGATAGGCGGCGTTCTCGTCCGAACTCAAAAGCTTGCCTTCCCCCTTCATGTCGTATTTGCCATCCCGATAATACTCGGTCGAGGCCGCATCGAGGGCCAGATAGATCTCTTCACCGGCCTTGTAGCCGGCCTTCTCGACCGAGCGCATGATGAAATCGAGGGCTTCGGTGGTGGAACTGAGATTGGGGGCGAAGCCGCCCTCATCGCCGATACCGGTGTTGAAACCCGCATCGGAGAGCTCTTTTTTGAGAGTGTGAAAGATCTCGGCACCGATGCGGATCGCGTCGCGGCATGTGTCCGCTGCGACCGGCATGATCATGAATTCCTGAATGTCGATGGGGTTGTCCGCATGCTCACCGCCATTGATGATGTTCATCATCGGAACTGGCAATGTGCAGGCCGAGGCCCCTCCGACATAGCGATAAAGGGGCAGGGCCGTCGCATCGGCCGCGGCCTTGGCGACGGCCAGCGAGACCCCAAGGATCGCATTGGCCCCCAGACGCCCCTTGTTGGGGGTTCCGTCAAGTTCGATCATCGTCCGGTCGATGGAAATCTGCTGGGTCGCATCCATGCCCTCGATCGCATCGGCGATTTCCTCATTCACGCCAAGCACGGCCTTGAGGACCCCTTTGCCGAGATAGCGGGACTTGTCGCCGTCGCGCAGTTCGACCGCCTCATGGGCCCCGGTCGAGGCCCCAGACGGCACGGCTGCCCGCCCTTGCGCACCGCTTTCCAGAAGCACATCCACCTCGACTGTCGGATTGCCCCGGCTGTCCAGGATTTCTCGGGCGGTGACGTCGATGATGGTGCTCATTATCGGTATCCTCTTTTGCGACAATATGGGACGGGCCTTGGCCGTCTTCTAACCAGTGGGGGTATTGCTGGGAACCCCCTTTTGGCCCGGTCGTCGCGGGGGGCCATGAAGATCGGGAGATTTTTGCCTCCGGCGGGGATATTTGACCCAAGAAGAGTGTGATGTCAGAGCATGTCCGGCTCTCGGCCCAGGCGTCTGGCGAGCGGTGCGATGGTCAGTCCCTGAACGATGATTGAGAAGATCACGACCACGTAGGTGGCGGTCAGGATCAGGGACTTCCATTCGCTGTCTGGCAGGCTGAGCGCCAGCGCAACCGAGATACCGCCCTTCAGCCCGCCCCATGTCATGATCGGGATCACATCGGGTCCGAATTCACGAAACGGTCTGAGCAGCATGATCGGTACCGAGACCGCGACAAGACGCGCGAAGAGCGCCAGGCCAATAGCCATCAGCCCGGCCTGAAAGGCCTGCATGGAGAAGGCGACGGCAAAGACCTCGATCCCGATCAGCAGGAACAGCACCGCGTTCAGGATCTCGTCGATCAGCTTCCAGAACGTGTTGACATGTTCGCGGGTGGCTTCGCTCATCCCGTATTTCATGCCGACATCGCCGATCAGAAGTCCCGCGACAACCGCCATGATCGGGCCCGAGACATGCAGGTAGACCGCCAGTTCATACCCGCCAAACGCCAGGCCCAGCGAGAGAAGCACTTCAAGTGAGTAGTCATCGATCCGTCGCATGACGCGGAAGGTCAGCCAGCCCAGCACCGCCCCCAGAAGGGCGCCGCCGACGGCCTCCTGCAGGAACAGCATCACAGCGGCGCCCGCACCCGATGCGTGATGATCGTCGCCGGGGAACGCGAGGCCCACGATAACCAGAAAGACGACGTAGCCGACGCCGTCATTGAAGAGGCTTTCTCCGGCGATCTTGGTCTCCAGGCTCTTGCGCAGATTGGCCTCTTTCAGGACACCCAGAACCGCCACCGGATCTGTTGGGGAGATGAGCGCGCCGAAGACCAGCGCGACAAGAAGCGGCATGCCGGTGATCCAGGAGAAGCCGACACCCGCAACCAGCGTCGACAGTCCGACACCCATCGTGGCCATAAGGGCGACAACCCATGCGCGGGCCTTGAGATCTTCCAGTTTGACGTGGAGCGCACCGGCAAAGAGGAGAAGGCCAAGCATGCCTTCCAGCAGCGCGTCGGAGAATTCGATCTCCAGAACAAGGGCGCGGATCTGCGATGTCAGATCGACACTTGTCATAAGTACATCGAGGCCGACCAGCGCAAGCGATGCCAGAAGTGCGACAACCAGGATACCGATGGCCGACGGCAGCTTGAGAAAGAAGTAATTGAGCGAACCGAACACGCCCGCCAGAACAATCAGAAGCGAGGCGATCTGCAGCGCGTTCATCAGAAAAGCCTCTTTCGTTCAGAGACAAAAAAACCGCGAAACGGATGTTCGCGGGGGCCTGTGGTCATATTCAGGAAAGTTTTGGGTTCAACAGAAGTCGAACCCAAGAAGCGTGTAAGCTTGATCAGCTTGCAGAGGAATCGTCGTCGTCATCGTCCGACAGAACGACAGCCGCAGCGATCAATGCAATGGCCAGAACCGGAACCAGCCAGCCAGCGCGGGAACCACCGATGGGCTCCTCTTCGATCACTTCCTGCTCAACCGGAGCTTCGAAAACCAGGTTGCCGGAATAAGCAATTGTGCCAGACAGTGCCAGAGCGGCAAGTACCCAAAGAAGTTTCATTTTGTCCCTCATTCAACGAAGATTTGAACTTAACCGTTTCGCAGGTTAGATAAAATTGTCAAGACCAGTGGCCCGCCTGTTTGCGAGTATCGGACCCAATAGTGCCCAAAAATCACAGGAAATACTCTCAGGAGCCTCGTGTCCTCATTGCGGTCGCAACAAGAGAGAGGCCACGGCTTCTTGGTGAGTTGCTGAACTCGCTGCACTCGGTGGTCAGGCCGGATGGTGTGTCCTTCAGCCTTCTGGTCGTGGAGAATGACGTGGAGGAAGCCTCCCGGGATGTCGTCGAGACGGTCGAAACCGGATTTGACACGCAATATCGGCTGGAGCCGCAGATTGGTCTGGTGAGCGCCCGCAACCGGATTTTTGACGAGGCCATTGCAGCCGATGTTGACTGGATCCTGGCCCTGGACGACGACCAGCGGGTTGACGCAAACTGGCTGACCGAACATCTCGAAGCGATGCACCGGCTGCCGGACGCCCGGATTTTCAGCGGGCCCTATGTGTTTCACTATCGGCAACAGCTCTCCCCGTGGTTTGCGCCTTTTGCATTTCGCGAGAGGGCGTTTGGGGATGTGCTGCGTCTCGTGGCAGGCGGGAACGCCGCAATTCACCGGGATGTCTTTCATCCCGACGGCGCGCATTTGAGGTTCGACGAGGATTTTCAGTTTCAGGGTGGGGAGGATATCGAGTTTTTCCTGCGTGCCCGCGAGGCGGGGTTTGAAACCTATTGGGTGCCCGACGCAATCGTGCATGAGGATATGAAGCCGGAGAGGCTGTCCATGCGTGCGATCCTTCATCGCAGGCGAACGTCGCAACGCAATCTTGCGCATATCCGCCACAAGCACACCGGCGCGGTGCGAGGCGTCCTGACAAACCTGCGGCTTGCGCTCCGGTCGTTGTTGGTTGCCATCGCGAATGCGCTCTATGGCGGGGTGCTCATGCTGTTTGACCGGGCCGAGGGGCGGCTGAGGCTCGGGGTGGCTTTGACGAAGCTGACGCGGATCGTCGGGATCTGCGATTTCTATCTCGGCCGGTCTTTCGAGCCCTATAAGAAGGTGATCGGCGACTGATCCCTATTCGGCTTTCTTCACGTCATCCCAGAGCGTGTCCATCTCTTCCAGAGTGCTGTCCTCCGGGGTCTTTCCGCGCGCCTTCAGCCGGGCCTCGACGCCCTCGAACCGGCGGGTGAACTTGGCATTGGCCGCGCGCAGGGCGGCTTCGGGATCGATATCCAGATGGCGGGCGAGATTGGCCATGACAAACATCAGGTCTCCGAACTCCTCCTCGGTCTTCTCCGGCCCGAGTTCTGATCTGGCCTCCACCAGTTCGCCGACCTCCTCGCGGATCTTGTCGAGCACCTGACCTGTCTCCGGCCAGTCAAACCCGACCCGCGCGGCGCGTTTCTGGAGCTTGACGGCCCGTGTCAGGGCGGGGAGGCCCATGGCGACGCCGTCAAGTGCACCGGCGCGTGTCTTGCCCGCGCGCTCGGCGGCCTTGATCTTCTCCCAGTCGAGCGTCTGCTCTGCAGCGGATTTGTCCCGGCTGTCCTCGCCAAAGACATGCGGATGGCGGCGGACCATCTTTTCCGCGATGCCTTCAGCAACATCGTGGAACGTGAAAAGCCCGTCTTCCGTGGCCATCTGCGTATAGTAGATGACCTGCAACAGCAGATCGCCCAACTCATCCTTCAGGTCCGCCATATCGCCGCGTTCGATTGCATCGGCGACCTCATAGGCCTCCTCGATCGTGTAGGGAACAATGGTCTCGTAGCTTTGCTCGATATCCCAGGGACAGCCTGTCTGCGGGTCGCGCAATCGCCGCATGATCTCGAGCAACCGCACGAGGCCTGCGTCCTTCTGGTGGACAATGGCGTCGGATGGGGAAAGCGGTCGATCTGTCATATCTGTCCTCTAGGCCGAAACCCTGGTTACCGGAAGCAATTTCTTGACGCTCTTCGTGCTCTTGTCTCTAGTGTTGTGAGATCACCCTCAGGAGGACCCATGCCCGTCATCAACCGCATCGCCGAGTTTCACGATGATATGAAAGCCTGGCGGCAGCATCTGCACGCCCATCCCGAACTGCTTTTCGAGACGAGAGAGACCGCGAAATTCGTGGTTGAACGGCTGCGCGAGTTCGGTGTGGACGAGATCGTCGAAGGCATGGCCGAGAACGGCGTCGTTGCGGTGATCAAGGGGCAGGGCGACGGGCCGGTCATCGGGCTGCGGGCCGACATGGATGCGTTGCCGATCCAGGAGGTGCGCGATCTGCCCTACAAGTCGAAACACGAGGGCAAGATGCATGCCTGTGGTCATGACGGGCACACGACAATGCTGCTGGGTGCGGCGCGCTATCTTGCGGAGACGCGGAATTTCTCGGGCTCAGTCGCGCTGATCTTCCAGCCCGCCGAAGAAGGCGGTGGCGGTGGCCGCGTGATGTGTGAAGAGGGGCTGATGGAGCGCTTCGGCATCACTCAGGTTTACGGCATGCACAACTGGCCGGGAATGGAGGCCGGGCGGATCGAGATGCGCCCCGGACCCACCATGGCCTCGGCGGACACGTTCGATATCGTTGTCACCGGCAAGGGCGCGCATGCCGCCCAGCCCGATCGCGGCATCGACCCCATTGCCATCGGCATGCAGATCGGTGTGGCCATGCAGACCATCGTGTCGCGCAATGTAGACCCGATCCATGCAGGTGTGGTGTCGATCACAAAGTTTCACGCAGGCACCGCGCATAATGTGATCCCCGAGGAGGCCATGCTGTCAGGCACCGTTCGCACCCTTGATGCGGGCGTCCGCGACCGGATCGAGGCGCGGCTTACCGAGCTTGCGACCTCGATTGCAAGCGGCATGGGCGGCTCGGCCGAAGTGACCTACATCCGCGGCTATCCGGTGACGGTCTGTGATCCCGCTTCGGTGGATTTCGCCGAAGAGGTTGCCAACAATCTGGTGGGCCCCGAGAATGTCAGCGCGAACCGCGAGCCTGAAATGGGCTCGGAGGATTTCTCCTACCTGCTGGAGGAACGCCCCGGTGCCTATGTCTATCTCGGCATCGGAGAGGCGGCGGGTCTGCATCACCCGGAATATGATTTCAACGATGCGGTCAGCCCGGTCGGCGCGTCATACTATGCCAAACTCGTCGAGACAGCCCAGCCGATCAACAGGTGACGCGGAGCGATTCCAGTCCATGAAAATGGTACTTGTTGGCGTAGACCGGTGACGCTGCCAGTTGCAGGTCGGGGCAGCGCTTGAAGAGCGTTCCGAACCCGATCTCCAGTTCAAGCCGTGCCAGCGGTGCGCCCACGCAGAAATGCAGACCCGCCCCGAAGGACAGGTGGCTGACCGATGCGCGGGTCGGGTCAAACCGACCGGGGTCGTCGGTCCGTTCCGGATCGTGATTGGCCGCGGCCAGCAAGAGGCCTACCTGATCGCCGATCTCGAACCTGTGGCCGAAAATCTCCATCGGCTCCGTCGCATAGCGCGTGAACATGTGCAAAGGCGGATCATAGCGCAGAATTTCCTCGATGGCGCCGGGGGCGGAGAGATCCCGCACGGTTCCGGTTTCCAGCAGGGTTTTCACCCCATTGCCGATGGTGTGAACTGTCGCCTCATGGCCCGCGTTCAGCAGCAGGATTGCGGTTGCGATGATCTCATCTTCGCTCAGGCGGTCGGAGGCGTCGCGGGCGGCGATCAGATGGCTGAGAAGATCATCTTGCGGTGCGTCCCGCCGCACGACGATCAGGTCGCGCAGATAGTCGGAAAAGGCCAGCGTCGCGGCCACGGCGCGATCCTCCAGCGCCCGGTCGCGCCGCGCCTGATACATCGCCACCATGTCATGCGACCAGCGGAGAAGCTGATCCGCCATCTCCTCCGGCACGCCCAGAAGCCGCGCGATGATGATGACCGGCAGTCTTTCGGCGAAGGTCGGGATGAGGTCGATCTCGCCCGGCTCGAACCGATCGATCAGATGATGTGAAAGCGTTTCGATCTCGGGTGCCAGCGCACTGATGCGCCGCGAAGTGAACGCATGAAGGACCAGCTTTCGCAGCCGCGTATGGGTGGGCGGCTCCCGCTCCAGCATGGAATGCTGCTCGACCGCATAAAACGGCGCAAGATGGCCCGGCGGCGGTGGCAGCACGCCTGGAGGTGCTTCGCGTCCGAAGCGACGGTCCCGCAGGAGCGTGTTCACTGCGTCATAGCTTGCGGCACAGGCGAAGCCGTAATCCGTCCAGTGAAACAGGGGACCTGCTGCGCGTCCCTTGTCATAGAAAGGGTAGGGGTTCTGGACAAAATCCGGGTCGGTGGGGGACTGGGACAGACTGTTCAGGGTCATCGGGCGCGGTCCAGCGCCTGCTCCAGATCGGCAATCAGATCGTCGGCATCCTCGATCCCGACTGAAAGCCTGAGCAGCGTGTCGGGCACGACGGAGTTCGGCCCCTCGACCACCTTGCGATGCTCGATCAGGCTCTCTACGCCGCCCAGCGAAGTGGCCGGAATGAACACCTCACAGAACCGCGCGACATCATGGGCAATCGAGCCGTCACCGGTCACCAGCAGCGACAGCATGCCGCCGAAGCCGCCTTGCATCTGCGCCCGCGCGATCTCGTGTCCGGGATGCGAGGGCAGGCCGGGATAGAGGACCTGGGCCACCTTGGGATGCCCTTCGAAATGCCGGGCGATCTTCAATGCGTTATGGGAGGCGCGTTCATAGCGGATGAAAAGTGTGCGCATGCCCCGGATCAGAAGCCAGGCCTCAAAAGCGGCGATGACACTGCCCATCAGGGTGCGGATGCTGCCCAGTTCCTCCCAGAGCGGGGTGATCCGGGCGGCACTCAGAACCCCTGCGGTGATGTCGGAATGACCTGCGAGATACTTGGTCGCTGAGTGGAAAACGTAGTCCGCGCCCAGCTCCAGCGCCGCCATGGTGCAGGGTGGCGCGGCGGTGACATCGACGACGAGAACGGCACCGGCCTGATGTGCCAGATCGGCGGCAGCGCTGATATCCGTCACGTCCCAGTTCGGATTGGTTGGCGTCTCGATCCAGACCAGCCGTGTCGGTTTCGATGCTATCGCCTCGGCCAGCGCATCCGGGTTCGCCTGATCATAGAGCGTGAGGTCAATCCCCCGCAGATCGCGCATGCGGATCAGCCAGTTGATCACACCGTGATACATGACGCGCGGGGCGACCACATGATCGCCTGCGCGCAGCGTCTCGAACATTGCCACAGCGGCGGCCATGCCGGAGGCGAAGACCTTGCTGGCCGCAGCCCCGTCGAGGGACGCAATCACGGCCTCGGCATGCTCCACCGTCGGGCCGCCGTCGCGGCCATAGATATAGTCCTGACGCGGTGCGTAATCGGCATCGCGCGCGAAAGTCGATGCCATTTCGATGGCCGGTGTGACCGCGCCGGTGCGCTCGTCTATCAGCCGCAGAGCCTGGGCTGCGCGGGTGGCGGGCGAAAGAGGCGTGTTGCGCATGGGGTCCTGACTTGTCTTGATGGCCGAAGTGATGGCATGTTTGATGGCTGATGCGAACCCCGAATGCAAAAGGGGAAGCGATGGGAGGTCAAGGGGCGTGAGCCGTCTGAGTTTTATCCTGTTTGCCGGTGTGGCGACGCTGGGCCTTTTCGTGATCGGGTTCACGCTTGGATATCGCGCCGAAATCGGCCGGATCACCGCACAGGGCGAGGCGGGGCTGGAACTGTCGGTGGACAGGCTGACCAATCAGCTCGACCGCTATCGGTATCTGCCGTCCGTTCTTGCGCGTAACACCGAGTTCCGCGATCTCCTGACAGCGCCACATCCGGCGCGCATCGCGCAGCTCAACCGCAGGCTTGAGCGGATCGCGGACACGTCCGGCGCGCTCGACATCTATGTGATGGACGCGGACGGCCTGACTGTTGCGACCTCCAATCACGCGCTTGAGCGCAGTTTTCTGGGCCGGAACTTCAGTTGGCGGCCGTATTTCAAGCAAGCGATGCTGGGCAGGCTGGCGAGCTATCATGCGGTGGGAACCACGTCCCGGGCGCGCGGGTTCTACTTTGCGCATCCGATACGGGGCAGCGATTTCGCCCCTATCGGGGTAATCGTCGTCAAGGTCGATCTGGAACGGATCGAACGCGCCTGGCGCGGGGATCGCGATACGGTGTTCTTCACTGATGGGAAGGGTGTCGTCTTTTTGTCCAATCGCGATGTGCTGGTGCTGCGCAGAACCGGCCCGCCGCCCTCGGTAACAGGGGCGGACAGTCTGCAATATGCTGGTATCGAACCGCTGCCTCTGCCGATATCGCCTGACCGAAATCTCTTTGGCCAACAGGTCTGGACCTATTCCGGTGACGGGTTCGTACCGGCGCGCGCAATTGACCTGAGCCGCAGAATGGAGGTCATCGGCTTTGATGCGCATATTCTGGCGGATGAAAGCCCGGCGCGCGCGCAGGCGATGCTCTGGGGTGCCCTCAGCGGTGCGTTCGGCGGGGTGCTCAGTCTGATTGGAGCGGTTGTCTTTCAGCGTCGGCAGGCTCTTGCTGCACAACTGGTCGCGGAGGAGCAGGCCAAGATCGAGCTCGAAGGCAAGGTCGCCCGGCGCACCGCGGACTTGTCCAAGGCCAATGAGCGCCTAAAGGCCGAGGTGCAGGAGCGCGAGGCGGCGGAGAAATCCTTGCGCCAGGTTCAGGATGAGCTGGTTCAGGCAGGCAAGCTGACCGCGCTCGGCCAGATGTCGGCGGGCATCAGTCACGAATTGAACCAGCCGCTCACCGCGATCCAGACGCTGGCGGAGAACGCTTCGATCCTGAGTGAGCGGGGCGAGACCGAGCAGGTGCGCCAGAACATCTCGCGCATTTCCCAGATCGCCGGGCGGATGGGCCGGATCATCAAGAACCTGCGCACATTCGCGCGCAAGGAAGGGGAACCGGTCGAGGACGTCGACCTGATCGAGGTGATCGCGGACACGCTGGCCCTTGCCGAGGGCCGGTTTCACAAGGAGCAGGTGACGCTTCACTGGACCCCGCCCGAACATGCCGTATTCGTGCGCGGTGGTCCGGTCCGACTGCAACAGGTGGTCATGAACCTGATCACCAACGCGCTTGATGCCATGGAGGGTCTGAAGCCCGGACCGGTTCTGGAACTTGCCGTCAGCGCGCAGGCCGACCGCGTCCATCTGGATGTGCGAGATCACGGACCGGGGCTGAGCGAGCCGGACCGCATCTTCGATCCGTTCTATTCCACCAAGCCGGTGAGCGGCGGTATGGGGCTGGGCCTGTCGATCTCGTATGGGATCGTGCAAAGCTTTGGCGGGCGTATCAGCGGTCGCAATCATGAGGGCGGCGGAGCCGTTCTGACCGTCGATCTGACCCGCAGCAATCGCCGGGAGGCGGCGGCATGAACGCAAAGTGCCGGGTACTCTTTCTCGACGATGACACGGATGTGCGCACAGCCATCGGTCAGTCGCTGGAGCTTGCGGGCTATGACGTTGTGCTGTGCCGCGCCTATATCGAGGCCATCGACTATCTCTCGGCGGCCTTTGCGGGCGTGATTGTCACGGATATCCGCATGCCGGGCAAGGACGGGTTCGACTTTCTGGCGCGCTGTCAGAAGGTCGATCCCGATTTGCCGGTGATCGTGCTGACCGGCGAGGCGGATGTGCCCATGGCGGTGGATGCCCTGTCAAAGGGGGCGGTTGGTTTTCTGGAAAAGCCGTGCCCGCCGACAGAGCTGCAAACCGCGATCGAGAGGGCGTGGACGAAGCGGCGGGCGGTGCTGGAGGGTCGGGACGTCGCGGGACTCGCGCCGCCCGCGTCACGCACTGCATCTGTGCCGCTATCGGCGCGGCTCGACCTTGTTGAGCGCGACCTGCTGGAGGCGGCGTTGACCGAGCAGCGGGGCAGGATCCCGGACATCTGCACAGCACTCGGACTGCCGCGCAAGACGCTTTATGACAAGCTGAAACGCCACGGGCTTGACCCAGCCATCTATCGCGATTGATTCGAAACAGTCCCGCCACCTTGTGCGAAAATCCGCACAGGGCGGTCTGCGTCGGCGATGCCCCTCACCTATGCCGATCTCTAAGTCGTGGAAAAGTCTGGAAAAACAAATTGAACGACATTGGGCTCAGTTCCCCGTGGACTGTGGGCCAGCGCAGGCTATCGTTCTTGCCAACCCGTTTCAAAAAGCTGGGTCCAACCAAGGGAGACACCTACATGAAAAGAGTACTTACGTTTGCTGCCGCAACAGCAATGGCGCTGAGCGCAACCTCTGCGTTTGCCGCCTGTGACGATGGCGAGATCGTCATCAAGTTCGCGCATGTCACCAACACCGACAAACACCCCAAGGGGATCGCCGCGAGCCTCTTCCAGAGCCGCGTCAACGAGGAGATGAACGGCAAGGTCTGCGTGGAGGTCTTCCCGAACTCGACGCTCTACAACGATGACCAGGTGCTTGAGGCGATGCTGCAGGGCGATGTCCAGATGGCGGCACCGTCCCTTTCCAAATTCGAGGCCTTCACCAAGGTCTTCCGCATCTTCGATCTGCCGTTCATGTTCAAGAATGTTGATACGGTTGATGCATTCCAGAATTCCGAGACCGGGCAGGCCATGAAGGCAAGCATGACCCGTCGTGGTCTGCTCGGGCTGGAATTCTGGCACAATGGCATGAAGCAGATGTCGGCCAGCAGGCCGCTTCTTCTGCCAACTGATGCGGACGGACTGAAGTTCCGCGTGCAGGCCTCCGACGTGCTGAAGGCGCAGATGGCGGCCATTGGCGGCTCACCGCAGCCGATGGCATTCTCCGAGGTCTATGGTGCGCTGCAGACCGGGGTCGTCGATGGTCAGGAGAACACATGGTCCAACATCTATGGCCAGAAGTTCTTCGAGGTTCAGGACGGTATCACCGAGACCAATCATGGCATCATCGACTATATGGTCGTGACATCCGTTGAATGGTGGGAGGGGTTGGATGCGGATATCCGCGATCAACTCGCGACCATCCTCAACGAGGTCACCGTGGCGCGCAATGGCGAGTCCTTCCAGGTGAATGAGGCGGCAAAGGCCGCCATCGTTGAAGCGGGCGGTGAAGTGCGTCAGCTGACCGCCGAACAGCGTCAGGCCTGGGTCGAGGCGATGAAACCCGTCTGGTCGCAGTTCGAGGGCGATGTCGGTGCGGACAACATCGCCGCCGCGCAGGAACTGAACGCGAGCTACTGATCGTGTCTTGATTGCCAGAACACCACGGCCCGGCATTCCGGGCCGTGGCTGCATTTGCCGACCACACCGGACGGGGAGGCCTGAACATGAGCGGCCACAGAAAGTACGAAGCAAAGACGGCCTTCGGCCGGGTTGTGAATGAGATCGAGGAGACGGCGATTGCCGTGATCCTGGGTCTGATGACCCTCATCACCTTCATCAATGTCGTCCTGCGCTACGGCTTCAACGAGAGCCTGATCTGGGGGCTGGAGGCGGTCAGCATCCTCTTTGCCTGGCTGGTGCTCTTCGGGGTCAGCTATTGCGTGAAGGTGACGGCTCATCTGGGTGTCGATGCGCTCACGAACCTCTTTCGCGCCCCGGGACGCAAGGTCTTCGCACTTGTCTCGGGTCTCTTGTGCATCATCTATGCATTTCTTCTGCTCAAGGGCAGCTGGGACTATTTTGCGAATTTCGCCAATCTGCCGGCAACCGAGGGGCGTTGGTTCCCGCTCGGCTTCGAGGACCGGTTCCTCAACAAGGCCTGGTACATCACCAATGACATCCCGATGCCCGACTGGCTGCGGTTTCTGGAACCGCTGATCAACGAAGGCGAGGAGTACGAAAAGCTGCCACGCGTGATTGGCTACGCGATGCTGCCCATCGGCATGGCGCTGCTGCTGTTCCGCTTCGTGCAGGCCACATGGAGAGTGTGGAAAGGCGACGCTGACAGCCTGATCGTCAGCCACGAGGCTGAGGATGCAATCGAGGAAATCGCGGCCGCACGCGGCGACAAGGGCGTATAGATCATGGAAATCATTCTTCTCTTCGCGCTGGTGATCGGCCTCCTGATGCTCGGCGTGCCGATTGCGGTCTCGCTGGGGCTCAGCTCGACACTCTTCCTGCTCTATTTCTCCGACAGTTCACTGGCGAGCATTGCGCAATCGCTCTATCAGGCGATGTTCGGCCACTACACGCTTCTGGCGATCCCGTTCTTCATACTGGCATCGAGTTTCATGTCCACGGGAGGAGTGGCGCGACGCATCATCGACTTCTCCATTGCCTGTGTCGGGCACTTCCCCGGCGGGCTGGCGATCGCGGGGGTCTTTGCCTGTATGCTCTTTGCGGCCCTCTCGGGCTCGTCGCCCGCAACCGTGGTCGCCATCGGGTCCATCGTGATCGCGGGCATGCAGAAAGTGGGCTATTCCAAGGATTTCGCGGCCGGTGTTATCTGTAACGCGGGCACACTCGGCATCCTGATCCCGCCCTCAATCGTAATGGTGGTCTATGCGGCGGCCACGGATGTCTCCGTCGGACGCATGTTTCTGGCCGGTGTGATCCCCGGATTGCTCGCCGGGATCATGCTGATGGTCGCGATCTACGTCTATGCGGTCATGAAGGATCTGCCGAAAGGCGAATGGAAGGGCTGGGGAGAGATCTTCGAGACCGGCGCCAGAGCCGGTTGGGGCCTGTTCCTGATCGTGATCATTCTGGGTGGCATCTACGGGGGCATATTCACGCCGACCGAGGCGGCGGCGGTGGCCGCGATCTACGCGTTCCTGATTGCAAGCTTCGTCTACCGCGACATGGGGCCGTTGAAACCTGTCGAGGGGGACGAGACCGCGACACCGCTACCGCTCTACCAGAAACCCTACGCGCTGATCACGGCCTGGGTGCATAAGGACACACGCGACACGCTTTTTGAAGCGGGCAAGCTGACCATCACACTGCTTTTCATCATTGCGAACGCGCTGATCCTGAAACACGTCCTCACGGATGAGCAGATCCCGCAGGCTATCGCCGGATCGATGCTGGAGGCCGGTTTCGGAGCCGTCATGTTCCTCGTGATCGTCAATGTGATCCTGCTGATCGGCGGGCAGTTCATGGAGCCGTCGGGCCTGATCGTCATTGTAGCGCCCCTTGTCTTTCCGATTGCCATCGAGCTGGGGATCGATCCCATTCATCTGGGCATCATCATGGTGGTGAACATGGAGATCGGGATGATCACACCGCCGGTGGGGCTCAATCTCTTCGTGACATCCGGCGTCGCGGGCATGCCCATGATGCGGGTGGTCAAGGCGGCAGCGCCGTGGCTCTGCATTCTCTTCGTCTTCCTGATCATGGTCACTTACATCCCGTGGCTGTCCACATACCTGCCGACCACATTCATGGGGCCCGAGATTATCGTGAGGTAGCGGGTTGGGGCCAGGCGGTGAGGTCGGCTGACAGAGTGGGGAAGGAGCGCCGGGGGATATCTCCAGGCTCTTTCCCCATTCTCTTGGGTCGGCGACGGTGCTTGGGGAGGCTCAGTTGCCGCGATAGGGCTCCACATACTGCAAGGCCATGTCCCATGGGAAAAAGATCCAGGTGTCCTGGCTGACCTCGGTGATGAACGTATCGACCATCGCACGCCCCTTGGGCTTGGCGTAGACGGTCGCAAAATGGGCCTTGGGATAAAGTTCGCGAACCAGTTCAAGGGTCCGGCCGCTGTCCACGAGATCGTCGATGATCAGAATGCCGGTCCCGTCGCCCATCATCTCCTTGTCTGGGGATTTCAGCACCATTGCGGCGGATTGCAACTGGTGGTCATACGACTTCACCGAGATCGTATCGACCTTTCGGATATCAAGCTCGCGCGCGACGATCATGGCCGGCGCCATGCCCCCGCGCGTGATCGCGACAATCGCTTTCCAGGCGCCATTGTCCGGCCCCTGTCCATCCAGACGCCAGGCAAGTGCCCGGCTGTCGCGATGGATCTGGTCCCAGGATATGTGAAATCCCTTTTCGTGGGGCAGGCGGGCGTCCGGTGTTTTTCCCATCACTTACGCCCCGTGACCACATCGATATCGGGCGCGTCCTCGGCCTTCATGCCAACCACATGGTAGCCCGCATCGACGTGATGGGTCTCTCCCGTCACACCGCTTGAGAGGTCCGAGAGCAGGTAGAGCGCCGATTTGCCGACATCTTCCTGTGTTACGTTGCGCCTCAGCGGCGAGTTCAGTTCGTTCCATTTCATGATGTAGCGGAAATCACCGATGCCAGATGCCGCAAGCGTCTTGATCGGCCCGGCAGAGAGCGCATTGACCCGGATGTTCTTCGGCCCCAGATCCATCGCCATGTATTTGACCGAAACCTCCAGACCTGCCTTGGCGATACCCATGACATTGTAATGGGGCATGACCTTTTCAGCGCCGTAATAGGTCAGCGTCAGCAGCGAGCCGCCGTCAGGCATCATCTTTTCCGCCCGCTGGGCAACGGCGGTGAACGAGTAGACGGAGATATTCATCGTCATCTCGAAATTCGCCGCCGTGGTGTCCACGTAGCGGCCCCGAAGCTCGTTCTTGTCCGAAAATCCGATGGCGTGGACCACAAAATCGAGGTTGCCCCATTTGTCCTTCAGCGTATCGAAGACCGCATCCATGGAAGCGTCATCGGTCACATCGCATGGCAGGACGATATCGGAATCCAGACTTTCCGCGAGCGGCCGCACCCGTTTGCCAAGCGCGTCCCCCTGATAGGTAAACGCAAGCTCGGCGCCTTGCGCGGCACAGGCCTGTGCGATTCCCCAGGCAATTGATTTGTCGTTTGCAACGCCCATGATCAGACCGCGTTTGCCGGTCATCAACCCGTTTGACATGCCCCTCAGCCTTTTTATCTATTGATCTGACTTTGATTTCATTTGTCTATGCCAATCGGCCCGGCTCATCAAGTTGGCTTGGCTCAAGGTCACGGCGGCAATCACCATGGCACCAGAAAAAGGCGGAACAAGATGACAGAGGGCGTGAGGCGTACCGGAATCTTCGCCGGAGAGGATCCCTTCCAGATCGCGCGAAGCTGGCTGGCCGAGGCGGAAGAGAGCGAGCCGAATGATCCCAATGCCATCGCGCTCTCGACTGTCGATCAGGACGGGTTGCCGAATGTCCGCATGGTGCTTCTGAAGGATATCGAGGCCGATGCCTTTGTCTTCTACACCAACTACGGAAGCCGGAAGGCCGTAGAGATCGAAGGGGCGGGCAAGGCGGCTTTTGTCGCGCACTGGAAATCACTGAGGCGCCAAATTCGGGTCCGGGGTCTGGTGAGCCGGGAGGACGGGACGCAGGCGGATGCCTATTTCGCGTCCCGCTCGCTCAAAAGCAGGCTGGGGGCCTGGGCATCGAAACAATCCCAACCCCTTTCAAGCCGCGCATCCCTGATTGCCGAGGTCGCCAGGATCACAGCGACGAAGGGCACAAACCCGCCGCGGCCACCGTTCTGGGGCGGTTTCCGGATCGCCCCTGTCGAGATCGAGTTCTGGGCAGACGGAGAGCATCGTCTGCATGATCGGTTTCGCTGGCGCAGGGCAGGGCCGGGTGATCCCTGGGAGATTGCCCGACTGAACCCTTGAGTTCGGGCGTGCCGGGTGCCTAAGTGGCGCGGAAGCCATCAGGAGAATACGATGAGTGATGCGCGCAAGACACTGCTGCTAACCGGGGCCAGTCGAGGTATCGGCCACGCCACGGTGCAGAAATTCTCAAGTGAAGGATGGCGTGTGCTGACCTGCTCGCGCCACGCATTTCCCGAGAACTGTCCATGGGAGGCTGGCGAGGAGGACCACATTCAGGTCGATCTCGCCGATCCCAACACCACCATCGAGGCAATCGCCGAGATCAAGAAACGCCTGAGGAACGGTCGGTTGGAGGCGCTCGTGAACAATGCCGGAGTGTCGCCTAAGGCCGAAGACGGCGGACGCCTGAACACGCTGACCACCGACCTGCGCAGCTGGGGTCATGTCTTCCATGTGAATTTCTTTGCGTCCGTCATTCTGGCACGTGGCCTGAAGGACGAATTGGCTGCTGCAGAGGGCGCAATCGTGAATGTGACGTCCATCGCCGGTGCCCGTGTTCATCCCTTTGCGGGTGCGGCATATTCAACCTCGAAGGCAGCGCTTGCGGCGCTGACACGCGAGATGGCCTTCGATTTCGGACCGTTGGGTGTTCGGGTCAACGCGATTGCACCTGGCGAGATAGAGACCGATATCCTGAGTGCTGGGACCGAAAAACTGATTGAAAACATACCTTTGAGGCGCCTTGGTCTGCCCGATGAGGTCGCCGACACGATCTTTTTTCTGTGTGGAAACGACGCCAAATACGTGTCTGGTGTTGAAATCGAGATCAATGGCGGGCAACATGTGTGAGCAGGCGGCATTCTTGTCGGCGGCAGACCGTCTCATGGAGAAAGAAAGCAGTTGAATTACCGTACCGGAGCGTGCAGAGGTGATTTAGTAGGTTGAGGGCAAAGAATGAGGGTGCCATAGGCAGCTTCGTGCCATAACCTCGGTTTTCCAGGTGAGTGCGGTTTGCTTACTAATTTAGTCATGTTAGACGACGGTCAGGAATTGACCTCTGCATGACGACGGATGCTGAGTGAGTAAGAAGGTTTCTGTAAGTTCGATGGCTTGGGGCATCCATCGATCCGTAGACGGTACGGTGAGGGATCAGATGGCGAACAATTGTGCAGGGCTAGAGTTGTACATGATAAAAGGGCATGTGAAGTGGTTCGACTCCACAAAGGGTTACGGCTTCGTAGTCGTAGATGATGGTCAGGGCGACGTGCTGCTGCATGCAAATGTCCTGAGAAATTTCGGACGAAGTTCGGTTGCCGAAGGCGCCGAGATCACAATGGATGTGCAGGGCACTGATCGCGGTCGTCAGGCCGTCGAAATCCATGACATATCGGCTCAGACACCTGAAGAGGTGGACTATAGCGAGCCGCTGCAGTCGTTGCTGAAGGCGAAGAACAATTCTCCGCTGGAACCGGCGCGCGTCAAATGGTTCGACAAGGCCAAGGGTTTTGGTTTTGTGAATGTGTTTGGCAGTTCGGATGACGTATTTGTCCATATGGAGATCTTGCGTCTTTATGGCCTCTCGGATCTGCTTCCGGGTGAGGCTGTGGTCGTGCGAAAGCAGGAAGGGCCGCGGGGACAGATGGCGTCCGAGGTGCGGTCCTGGGATTATGCGGTGATGGCGGCGACCCAGACGCCTGAGTAGTCCGCGCATGAAGTCCATTATTTCAATGGCTTGGGCGATGATCTTTTTTGGATCATCGCCTTTTGCCGCTTGCGCCCCCGATGCGGTGGAGTTGCGACAGGGAGATCTGTCGGTCCGCTTCACCGTCGAGGTGGCCGATACCCATGATGAGCGTGCAAGAGGCCTGATGTTCCGCGAAACCATGCCGCGGTTCTCCGGCATGTTGTTCGTTTATGAGGATGCGCAGCCGGTCAGTTTCTGGATGAAGAATACGCTGATACCGCTTGATATGCTGTTTCTGGACGATCGGGGCGTGGTGCAAAGCATCGCTCGCGAGGCCGTTCCGCATGATCTGACGCCGATTTTCGGAGGTCAGGAAATCTTGCAGGTGTTGGAGATCAACGGTGGCCTGGCTGATCAGCTGGGGCTGGATGTCGGGGCCGAACTGCGCCACCCCTCACTTGACCAGAGCCGTGCGGCCTGGCCATGTGAAGCGCCGGGATGATTTCGGCCTTTTCATCCTGATGCACCTGATATAGAGCACGCATCAGATACAGTCGGGGCGTGGCGCAGCCTGGTAGCGCGACGGTTTTGGGTACCGTAGGTCGTGAGTTCGAATCTCGCCGCCCCGACCAACACTTGGCATATTTCCCAACCTCTTGGTTTGCAGCTTTTGCTCTCGAAGCGTCGCCCACTTCTCCGCCAACCCGTTTGTCATGTCGGGATGAAGACGAACATATTTCTCGACTACATCGGTCGCGTGTTTGATCGACCAACTCATATGAGTGGCGATCTCACCCCCGGTTTGCCCAGATGATGGCGGATTTGGTCGCGGAGCACGGCGAAGCGTTCAAAGACAGGGACTGGGCGGTAGATATCGACATAGAGCGAACCAAGGCGTTCAGGGAGGATGTTCTTGAACGAGGCCCAGAAGTGTCGCCTCAGAGTTAGCCCCGCCGCATTTTTGTTGGACGGACGGCGTTAGCTTGCAACTAATGGGCGTTTCCGCGCTTCGTCTGCTAGCAATAATTCTGCTGCTGATATGTGTCGCTGCGATCTGTGTGCAGGCCTCGGACCTACGTGATCCGGTCATTTCAGGTCTTTGCTCGCCAAGGCCGGGAGCCGCGCGACTGGCCGACTTTGCTCCGCCCCAATGGTAGAATCTTACGCCGCCGTTGACAGGCCCCATTTCAGTTGCCCAACTGGATGTTGACGCGGTTGAACGGGATGACGGCCCTGGTGTGGGATATTTATAAGCGATTGTCTTGGCGTGGCAGTTTTCCAACTTTGAATGGCCAAGTGCCGACCACGAACAGACGCGTTTCAAGAGAGCGAACCCTGCCCAACTTTCATGTCTGGAAGTGCGGCAGGAGCACCGCTAGGCTACCCGGTGAACTTAATGTGCAAGGACCCACAGCCGATGATCCTCCATCCTGCCGGAACCCGTCCCACGATCACGGCTGATCCGGCCTATTTCGCCGGTCTGGTCCGTATCAACCCGATCATCGTCGCGCCCGAGCCTGCGAGCCTTCGTGCGCTGGAGGTCATGTTCTCGCCTGGCGGGCGGACGAACTGGCACTCGCATCCCAGGGGGCAGACGCTTTTCGTCACCCATGGAGAGGGGCGGTTTCAGACCCGCGGCGAAAAAGTGCAGGCGATCCGGACAGGTGACACGATCTTCATTCCGCCCGGCGAAGAGCACTGGCACGGGGCCGCGCCGGAACATTCCATGACCCATATCGCAATGCAGGAGGAGCCAGGCGGTGAGGTTACGGTCTGGCTCGAATCGGTCAATGAAGCCGACTACGGGGCGGCGCCATGAGCATGGAGCTTGGTATCTCGGCCAAGGTGGCTCCGCTCATCGATGCGGTGCGGACGATGGTCGTGAACGAAATCGCGCCCATGGATGCGGAGTTTCGCGCCGAGATAGGCAAGACCGGCAACCGGTTCGAATACACCCCCCGCATGACCGAGATACTGGAAGGGCTGAAAGCTGAGGCGCGTGCGCGAAATCTGTGGAATTTCTGGCTGACCGACAGCGAGAAGGGGTACGGGCTGAGCACTGTCGAATACGCCTATCTGGCCGAGGAGATGGGCAAGACCCCGCTCGGGGCGGAGGTCTTCAACTGCTCCGCACCCGACACGGGCAATATGGAGGTTTTCGAGCGTTACGGCACGCCCGGGATGAAGGAACGCTGGCTGAACCCCCTGCTGGCCGGTGAAATCCGGTCGGCCTATCTGATGACCGAGCCGGATGTCGCCTCCTCCGACGCAACCAACATGTCGATGTCCTGTGTTCGCGACGGCGACAACTACGTCCTGAACGGTGAGAAGTGGTGGGCGTCGGGTGCCGGTGATCCGCGCTGCAAGGTCTATATCGTGATGGTCCGGACCGGCGGTGAAGACGCGCCGAAGCACAAGCGCCATTCCATGATCGTCGTGCCTGCTGACAGTCCCGGCATCGAGGTCCTGCGCCCTATGGAGGTCTACGGCCATGACGACGCCCCGCACGGCCATATGCATATCCGGTTCAGGGATGTACGTGTCCCCGCCGAGAACCTTCTCCTGGGTGAAGGGCGAGGCTTCGAGATCAGTCAGGGCCGGCTGGGACCCGGACGTATTCACCATTGCATGCGCGCCATCGGTCACGCCGAGGCGGCCCTTGAAGCGATGTGCAGACGCGGCCTTCAACGTCAGGCCTTTGGCAGGAAGATCGCCCAGCTTGGGGCCAATTTCGACATCATCGCGGAATGTCGGATGGAGATCGAGCAGGCCCGCCTGCTGTGCCTGAAGGCCGCATGGATGATGGATCAGGGTGATCGCAAGGCTGCGGCGCCCTGGATCTCGCAGATCAAGGTGGTCGCTCCGAAGGTGGCGCTCAGGGTTGTCGATGAAGCGGTCCAGATGTTCGGCGGGCAGGGGATCAGTCAGGACACACCACTGGCTGCGAGCTGGACCCATCTGCGGACATTGCGGCTGGCCGACGGACCGGACGCGGTTCACCGCCGCCAGGTCGCGAGGGCGGAGTTGAGGCGCTACTCGAATGACAGGCTCTGACCTCATTGATCCGGTCCGGATCGAGCGATATCTGACAGAAAAAATTGAAGGATTTCAGGGGCCGCTGGAGATCGTGAAGACGGAAACCGGTCAATCGAACCCCACCTTCATCCTGATCACGCCCACCACGCGCTACGTCTTGCGGCGCAAACCGCCGGGCGAACTGCTCAAGTCGGCCCACGCCGTCGAGCGGGAGTTTCGCGTGATGAAGGCACTGGCCGCATCGAATGTTCCGGTCCCGCGGATGCTGCATCTATGCGAGGACGAGGAGGTGCTGGGAAAGCCGTTCTTCGTGATGTCGCATGTGGAGGGACGCAGTTTCAACGATCCGCGGTGTAGGGATGTCTCCGACGAGACGCGGGCCCGCGTCTATGACAGCATGAATGCGACCCTTGCGGCGCTCCACAAGGTTGATGTCGAGGCCGTGGGGCTGTCGGATTTCGGTCGTCCGGGGAATTATTTCGAGCGCCAGCTGTTCCGCTGGACCGGGCAATACAGGGCATCGGAGACGGAAAATATTCTTCCTCTCGAAGAGCTTATTACCTGGCTTTCAGACAACATCCCGGAGGAGGATGGTTCGGCGTCACTGGTTCATGGCGACTGGCGGATCGACAATCTGCTCTTTGATCTGGAGACCGGCAAGGTCGCTGCGGTGCTGGACTGGGAGCTTTCCACCCTGGGGCATCCCCTGGCGGATCTCGGGGCTCAGCTCATGCAGTGGGAGATGCCCACAGGCGATGTAGGACGCGGCCTTGAGGGGGTTGATCGAAAGGCGCTGGGACTGCCGGAAAACGCAGCCTATGTCGAAACCTATGCCCGGCGGGTCGGTCTTTCGGAGAGCCCGGACACGCAATTCCCGGTCGCCTTTGCCTTCTTTCGCATGGCCGCGATCCTGCAAGGGGTCAAGAGACGTGCCATAGACGGCAATGCGTCAAACCCGGAAAAGGCAATGGAACTTGGGGCTTATGTCCCGATCTTTGCGACGAAGGCGCTCAGCTATCTCAACGCGGGATCCTGAGGCAGGCCTTCAATCCGCCCAGATCCGCACTGTCGCCCAGCTCCAGCACACCGCCGTGGCTGCGCGCGACGTCCTGTGCGATCGACAGACCCAGGCCGACGCCGCCACCCTTGTTCTGGTTGCGCGAGGCGTCGAGCCGGGCAAAGGGGCGCATCACGGCCTCACGCGCGTCCTTGGGAATGCCGGGGCCATTATCCTCGACCACAAACTCGACCGTCTTTGCCAGAAGACGCAGCGAAAGACGCACCCGCGTGCCGTAATGGGCCGCATTGTTGATAAGGTTCTGGACGGCCCGCTGCACGGCACCTTTCCGCAGGGAAAGCTCTTTGCTTTCTGGATCTTCTATCGAACAGCTCAGTGATATCTGCTTGCCGGAGCGACGCGTCATCTCGACGATGTCATCGACGAATTCGACCGCATCAACGGTGACGACATCTTCAAGCTGGTCGCCGCGCGCGAAGGCCAGAAACTCGTCCAGCATCCGCTCCATGTCGTCCACATCGCGGGTCAATTCAGCGATCTCGGGCTGATCATCGACCAGTGCCAGCGTGAGTTTCATCCGGGTGAGCGGGGTGCGCAGGTCATGACTGACGCCCGAAAGCATCTGTGTCCGCTGCTCGATCTGACGTTCCAGACGACCGCGCATCGACAGGAATGCATTGCCAGCGCGACGCACTTCCTCGGCACCGGCGGGGCGGAACGGCTCGGACCGGCCTTTTCCGAACGCCTCTGCCGCATTGGCCAGGTCGCGGATTGGCCGTACCTGATTGCGCAGGAACAATACGGCGATGACAATCAGCAGAAGGGCCGCCGTGATCATGAGAACCAGCAATTGATGCGGGTTGGAGGCGGTGACGCGCACCCTTGGAATGATCGCATGCAGCACCCCTTTGGAGGTCTGAACCCTGAGATCAACAACCTTGCTGTCGCTGGCCAGATCGACCGAGATATCCGGCCCCAGAAGGGTCTGCAACTCGGCGGTCAGCGCGCGTCCCGAGAGGTCGTAGAACACCCGCGAGTTTTCGGCCTCCAGAGTGCCGGCCTCATCGAACCCGAGCCTGAGCGCCAGAGGTCGCGACAGGTTGTTGAGCCGAAGCTGAGCGATGTCCCCCGAAGGCGAGGTGTCGATCACCTGAAGAGCCACGGCGATCTCGCGCGCGATGCTGCGGGTCATCTGCTGCGTCACATCCTCGAAATGCCGCTGGATGAAGACGATGGCAACGACCATCTGGAGCGCCACAATCGGCACAATGAGAATGAGAATCGCCCGGCCAAAGAGGCTGCGGGGCAAATAGGGCTTGAGTGTCAGACCTGTGAGCATCCAAAACAGGGTTAAGCATTGCAACCCGGCTTCGCAAGGTATGACAGATGTCCGACCCGTTCGAGAAATCCCACACTCCGGTCGCGGGCCAGGTCGAGCAACTGGCCGAGGATGTTCGCGCCGTCACGGCGCCAAACCCGAGCCCGATGACCTATACCGGCACGCGCAGCTATCTGGTGGGCAACGGCAAGCTGGCCCTGATTGATCCGGGTCCCGATGATCCGGTCCACCACCGCGCGCTCGTGCAGGCCCTGAGACCCGGCGAAGAGATCACCCATATCCTCGTGACCCATGCCCATCTCGACCACTCGCCGCTGGCGGACCGGCTGTCTGACGAGACCGGGGCCAAGGTCTATGGCTTCGGGCCGGCCCATGCCGGCCGGTCCGATGTTATGGCAAGGTTGTCCGAAACCGGCGGGCTGGGCGGGGGTGAGGGGATTGACGCCGGTTTCGACCCCGATGTGGAGATGTCCCACGGGGACGTTCTTGAAGGGAACGGCTGGGCGCTTGAGACGATCCACACGCCCGGACATCTGTCCAATCATTTGTGTTTCCGGCTGCGGGATGCGGTTTTCTCGGGCGATCATGTGATGGGCTGGGCAAGCTCGCTGGTGTCGCCGCCCGATGGGGATCTGACCGATTTCATGGCCTCCCTGCGCATTCTGCAAGGGGCATGGGACCGGGTGTATTTCCCCGGCCATGGCGCACCAGTCCGGGACCCCGGGCGTCTCGTTGGGCACCTGATCGCTCACAGGCAGGAACGCGAGGCGCAGATCCTCCATGCGCTCTCTGCGCGCGCGCTTACGCCTGCTGAGATCACCGCAGATCTCTATCGCGATGTGCCCGAGTACATGCACCCGGCCGCCATGAGAAATGTGCTTGCCCATCTCATAGACCTGACGGTCCGCGAAGAGGTCGCACCGGTTGCGGATCTGACCGCTGATGCGGCATTCCGGCGGTTGTCTCGCGCAGCGCCATAATACCGCATTATTCCACTGGACGTGATCTGGGCGAGTTGCTATAGGCCTTGAACGATTTAGGCTCTGATCCGGCGTAGCTCAGTGGTAGAGCATCGGACTGTTAATCCGCTGGTCGTAGGTTCGAATCCTACCGCCGGAGCCAAAAAATCGGGCTTTCGACATCATATTCGATGTCTTCGCTGGATCATCGATCCGACCGCCATCGAGCCTCCTTTGCATATTCTGCTGCCACCTGCGGTCTTGCCTCGTGAAGCTGGTCCGAACTGAGTGCGAAATTTCGAGTACATTTCTGGCACCAGAGGAGTGGACCGATGCCGAAGAGGCGATTTAGCAACGAAACAGGGTGAACTCCACGATGCCAAGTCGTTTGTGATCAATGGCATAGGAATGGAAACACACCTCTTTACACCTTCGCAAAGTCAAAGACTTACGCTGTGTTTTAAAACTGCTTTTTGGACCGATCAAACGTGCATTCACAAGATGCATGTCCGCAGGCTCCTTGCGCGAAAGACCTATCCTAGAAGATCTGCGGCACTGTCGGGAGCGGTTTGATAGCAAAAACAATTACCTCAAGAACGATCAATGGTCTTATCGCACTCATCGTGGCGGCCTGCACGGACAACAAGCCCGATACTGTCGATCTGATTGTCAGGTCCCATCACACTCACGCGGATGCATACGGTAGCTTGGTGAGGGAGAAGGGTCGCTCGAGGAGCAAGCAAGTGCATTTGGCGGACTTCTACGGATGAACGCTACTCCCAGTCGTGGAATTTGCGACCAACGTAAAGCAGAGCCAAAGTAATGCAGGCCGGAACAGTCTGGATCACAAGGGTTTTGGAGGTAACCGTCGCCGCGCCGAAAATACCGGCAATGGCAACGAATATGAGGAAGCATGCAGCCGTGTTTATCTGCCATCTCCTGTCCTTGATGAGCAACGACCATCCGAGTCCCACTGCCAGGAAAGCATTGTAGATCCCCTGATTTGCCGCCATCTGCAACGTTTCAGCAAAGAGATCCGCCGGGAAAGTTGTAAACACCTTTGGTCCACGCGATTCCCAGGCGAAAATTTCAAACCATGCAATGTAGAAATGCAAAAGCGATATCATCGCGATCAGTATCATTGCTGCTATGCGCATCCAATCGTTCCCCTTTGAGGTCGGCATAGGGCCATACCACGGTCTGATCCAGCGCGACGTCCGTTATTCAGGTCCGTAAGAATACCCCAGTCCCTGACGAAGCTGTCGGCGGAACAGGCGCTTGCCCTGTCGGATCAGCGGCCCCCCCGTCCACGACACATCTGATGCCCTTGAGTGTCCCCGGGTCTTTTCGGAATGCTGTGGCGTTTTCGTAACGGAGGCTCTGGTTCGTTTTCTGTTTCAGTTTAGGCGGCTGCGGCCTGGTGCTGCAACCGGCGTTTTGGATTGTCTGTTTCTTGATCTCCTCTCTCATCTTCAGGACCTTCGCGCCGCGGCCGCGGCAGACGTCGGCTGGGGTCAGGTTGGCCAGGCTCTCGTCGTGGCGATGGCTGTTGTAGTAGTCGACAAAGACACCGATCTGTCGTTCGAGGTCGCCGGGCAGGAAGTAGTTTTCCAGGAGAACCCGGTTCGTCATGGTCAGGTGCCAGCGTTCGATCTTGCCCTGGGTTTGCGGGGTGATGCGGCGCACCGCGAACATGATCCATGCCCTTGCCCTCAAGATAGTCGGCCAGATCAGAGGCGACATAAGATGTGCCGTTGCCACTCAGTAGCCGAGGTTTCTGAACGACCGTCGCACTGTCGCAACCGGAAGTTTCCAGCGCCAGTTCCAGCGTGTCGGCGACATCTGCGGCCTTCATCGTGGTGCAGAGCTTCCAAGCGATGATGCAACGGCTGTAGTCATCGAGGATGGCCGATCAGTTGCTGGACACCATCATGAAGGTGCTTGTCAATGATGCACTCGCGAGCGCCATCGGGGAGTTCTCAGGCGCCTATGCGCAGTATTGGAATGACGGGCCAGTGGGCCTGGTCGGGCGTGTGACCTCGCCGATCATGGCGCGCACTCAGCATCTGATGGGGCGCACCGAGAAGCTGACCCGGCCGGAGTTCGACGAAGAGGTCGGCCGCGCGCTCTTCTCGGGCGATCTGCATCCGATCCCGCAAATCCAGCAACTGGCCCAGAACCTCCGCGCCAGGGTGCTGGATCTGATTGCCAGGGAGGCCGAGGAACTCGGTGTGTTCACGACCGCCGAGCGGCCCGAGCATATGACGTCCTATTTCCACCGGATCTATGACACCGAGAAGATCATCCGGCATTTTGGCGATGGCTCGGCCGATGATCTGCGCCCGGTCCCGCAACGCGCATTTGTCGAGCGCCGCTCCCTCGCAGGAGACCGCCTGGCAAGTGCCGCCGAGGCCGATGAGCTGGTAGCCAGCTGACGGAAGCGGTCGAGAAGCCAACCCTTCAGAGCAGAGGCACCGGCATCGAAGTGGCGCAACTCCTCATCGATTATGAGGCCGCGGTTGATGACGGGAATGCGAAGCTCGAAGGCATCAGATGTGTGGTGGAGAGGTGGGCGCCGAGGCAAAGGACCGCTCGGATTGCGTCACAGCCAAAGCACGTGGCGTCCAATAGTATCCGATGACGGCAGTGCGGGATTTTGCTGCCCTTCGCCGCACCCGCATGAAGGTCTGCCATTGCAACGCTACGTGTTACTCCTGCCGATACCCCGTCTTTGATGGCGTTGGCGTCAATCCTCGACCACAGCAAAATAGCAACGCCAAAATAAATTGGCTAGAAGACGGCAAGTAGTTATATCTACAGAGATCGTGATTGGTCTACGATCATCAGAGCTCACCAACAAGATAGTGTCATCTTCACTCATTCGCCTCCATACGCCAGCAAAGCTGGTTAGATCGGGTGGCAGGACGTCACTGCAGATTGTCGCGCCGAAAATCCCCTCCTCAAATGTGTCCAAAAGCCAATCGTCATGCTGAAGACAAAATGCAGGGGAATTCTGAGCTTGCGCATCCGTCCACCAAAGGCCGAAGACAAGAACGAAAACAAACCGGCCAAAATTATTGGCGAGAGTCCGATCCTCTAACACATAAGGACATACCAAACCGGCCAACGGATTATTCTTCGCGGACCCGCGTCCAAAAAAGTTGTTCAATAGGTTTGCAAACATTCCTCAGAGGAAAGCTCGTATTTCTGTTCATGTAAACTAAAATGCGTCCCGCTCCCTTTGCGGACATTCAGGCGAGTTGCAGCATTCGGTAATATGGGCTCAAGGCAGACGAACGCAAGGCTGGCGACCAAGAGTGCTTACGAAGGATTCAAGCCCGGAAGTTCGCGGACTCCTCGCGCAATTCTTCTCCTTCACCAACCATCCGTATGCGATCCACCGGATATCTTAGGTTGACTGCTTTGAGTCCAGCCTACTCCTTCGTCAGATTGCAGCAAATGGCTGCTCCCAGTGGACGAGGCAGAATATTAGTTGTATCATACAACTATGAATCAGATGCTCCCCACTTCCCGTATCGACAAGATGCGCGGAGCCGCGCGGCACATCGTGCGCGAACTTGGCTTCATGCAGAAGGGGTTGGCAGGGACGGAGCTTTCACCTTCGGCCGTGCATTCCATTGTCGAGGTTGGCCACGGCACGGTGACCAACGCAAGCGACCTCGGCCCACTGTTGCATCTGGAGAAATCCAGCGTCAGCCGTCTTGTTCAGAAGCTGCAGAAAGATGGTCTGATCGACGTACATCCAGATCCTGGCGACAAACGGTCACGCGTGCTTGCACTTACGATGAAGGGAAAATGCCTTCTGAGCGACATAGAAGGCTTCGCCCGCCGACAACTTTGCTCTGCGCTGGACGGGCTTTCATCGAAGGATGTCGCCCGGATTGAAACGGGTCTTGCCTTGTTCGCAAAGGCCCTGAGCGCGAAAGACCGGCCAAGTTTGGACGCCGTGACAGATATCGAGGTGCATCAGGGCTACCGTCCGGGCGTCATCGCTTCTGTGACCCACTTACATGCATCTTTCTATTCGAAGAACTTCGGGTTTGGTGCTGTCTTCGAGCGGAAAGTTGCGACGGAGATGTCGGAGTTTATGGCGCGGATCGACAATCCATCAAACGCGACGTTTTCCGCCTATTTGGATGACGAGCTGCTTGGTTCAGTGTCACTAGACGGTGAGGACCTCGGAAAAGGCGTCTGCCATTTGCGATGGTTCATCGTTGGTCCCAAGACGCAGGGCATGGGGATCGGGAATATTCTACTGGAGCGGGCCACGTCATTCGTGGACCAGAACTGCTTTGACCAAACCCGGCTCTGGACGTTCAAAGGGTTGGATGCTGCGCGCCACCTTTATGAAAAGCACGGCTTCGCGCTTGCCCATGAGATGCCCGGCACGCAATGGGGCACAGAAGTTATCGAACAGGAGTTCGAACGAAAGCGGACGTAGTTCACCACGTCTGCAAAGGCCCGCTTTGTCCCGCATGGCGGCCATTCAAACGATGTCACGTGAGCTTTGTCGGCCGATCATCCTTCATGGTCCTGGCGATCCGTCCCTCCTGCTCGATCTGCTCGGGTGCCAAGTCTTCATCCGAAAGGCGTTCCAGCTGTGCAAAGAGATGATTGTTCAGGTCAGCCAGCTTGTTCTTCATGGTACATCTCCCAGCGGAATGCGGATGCGCAGGGCCAGAACGCCCTTGGTGCGATCATTGACAAAAGGGGCG
>CANLSM010000022.1 GCA_947493745.1 uncultured Paracoccaceae bacterium
CAGTGGCTACGATGAGCAACAAACCCTCTCTTAGCAAATAGCCCTATTTGGACCCATAAACGCTGACGGCAGACAGCGCCGTCGCCGCGATCCAGAGACCCGACAAAAAACGGAGCGGTACATGACCGACAGATCCATTCCGCAGATCAATCAGCGCGTACTTTACCGTGCGCCCGGCACCACTCTGGCGGAATGCGCCCGCGTGGTCGGCCGCACTTTCGGCCCCACGCCGCATTTCGATCTCGAAGTGCAGGACGGTGTGATCGTGCGCGAAGTCGGGATCAGGGATCTCATCACCCCCGGGAGCGACCAGGAAACAGTGTCAAACAAAGCGGAGGCCGCAAGCGAGACCCGGCCACCGTATGGCCTGCCGGTTTCCGCATTGGCCTCTCCCCAACTGCCGGCGCGCTCATGACAGGGCGCGCCGGACTTTTGACGGATTTGCCTTCGCATGACGATCTCGCGTTTGAGCGCGAGATCGGAGCCGCGCTCTTCGTGCTCAGGCGCGCCTTTCTAAGGCATGGCGCGCTTCCACCGGACCAGCTTGCCTGGAGCAAACCGGAGGATCAGAAGAAGGCGAAGCAGCTCTTCGCTCCGCAGAAAGAGAGATTTGATCGGTCTCTTCGGAAGCTGCGCTACGAGACGCCACCACATTCGCTGAGGTTTGTCGGCTACCAGTTCGATCTCGGCCCCGAGCATGACGATGCTTAGAGCGCGAGGGTTACGCACGCTTCTATGTTTTGCCACAGCGGCGGCGCTGTCAGGCTGCGCGGATCCCACGCCGGACGCCGTCGATCTGATCATCGCCTCGCATCACATCGCGGCCAGTGACGACGACATCAGTGACGGCCGCGGCTTCAACGAGGTCAATCCGGGCCTTGGCCTGGTCTTCGATGGCCGGACATCCGGCGTCACATACTCCGCCGGCTTCTACGAGAACTCTTTCGAGGATCTGTCCGTCTATGCACTGCGCGAGCGGGACTGGAATGTGGGGGCAGGGGTCCGGATAGGGTTCGGCCTGGGGCTGGCCACCTATCCGGGCGCCCGCAAGCGCGGCACGCCGTCCCCGGAAAACATCGTTCCCATCGGTGGGGCGCATGTCGTCTATGGCCCGCTGCGCCTGTCCCTCGCACCGCTCATCGATGATACGACCAAGGGCGTGCTGGCCCTGCGCATCCGCTTTCCCCTGGGGGCCGCACAGTGAGCGCCCAGCTGTCCACCACTACCACCAACCCGTGACTGGGGAGAGTACACACGAGACTGATTCCCGCATTCTGTTGCATCGCGATCGGCATGGCCGGCGTTCAGGCCGAAGCAGGCAATCTGACCTTTAGCGGCGACACGGCACGCCAGGAGATCGAGGTCGATGAGGCCCCGATTGGTGGCAGCTCGGCCGCTGACTGGGTCATCCCTCTGGTGGCGATCGCCGTGATCGGCCTGGCGATCAGTGCGCGGGATGATGATGAGCCCGCCACATCGACCAAGCCCGATCCGTGCGGCAAGACTGACCGCTGCTATTGAGAGATTGCCAGCGGGGATCCAGATGAACATCGATCAGAAACCAATCCCCGCCACGCTGTGCCAGATGGTCAAGGTCGGCGCAAGCAACCACGGCTTCTCGGTTGAGGATGTCACCGGCCCGTGCCGGAAACGGGATCTCGCGGTGGTCCGCTGGAAGATCGCCATGGCCGCCAGGCTGGCGGGCTATTCACTGACCCAGATCGGATGGGCGCTGAACCGGGACCACTCATCGATCCTCAGCGGCCTGCGAAAATTGAAAAAACTGGAGGCGGTGCTGTGACGGATCAGTTGAGGTCGTCAGGGACTTCTGAAGCTTGACCCTTGGAGCCTGTCTCGATTCTGCGTACTGTGAGACTTTCCATGCCAACAAGGATTGGGCGGCCGTCGCGTGCAAACTGCTTCAAGAACTCCAATTTGGCCAATGAGACTCTCTTGTCAAAGCTCTCTTTCTGCTGGCTGGGTGTTTCTGTGCCTTCCTGAGACAAGCGCATTCTCTGCCAAATGCTGTTCGAAACTAGCGAAAATGGAATGCGACGTCCTTGGACTGGCATGCCTCTCTCGGAGTTGATCGCACTTTCGGCTATCTCCGACTGTATCGTAGTAATTGCCGCAATCTCGATGTCTGACCGACCATTGTCGGCATCGGCCACGCCATCTGTAGGAGCTGAATCGGTGGGAGACATGGGGGGTGGAACCAGCCGTCTGACCAGGCCGGATACTTGCATTGAATCGAATGGCTCCCCAAGCTCAAGTCTTGGGGGTCTGTTCGGGACCAATCCAGATTCCTCATTTAGATCCACCATCATTGTCCGTTGCTCAACCGGCGCAGATGGTTCTTCAATGCGCTGAGATGCTGGGTCAATTTTATCCTCAATGATGCCCAGTCGGTTCAGAACATCCTGCTGGACAACCTGAACTGCTGCTCGCACCTCCACGATCATTTCCCAGTTCCGGTCCGTCTTCGACTCAATGCTTTCCAATCTTCGGACAGCATCTCCTATCCGCTCATTCTGTGCTTCCGCTGTGGCATTCGATTGAGTCGACACGACGCTTAGCACAGCGAGCAGTACGCCGAGCGTGCCCGCTGCGTTCAAGACTACAGTCACAATAATGCGTGAGACCGCATTAGACGCGATCCCTTCAACCGATTGCCAAGCTGACTTCAAAACGGGCATTCATGCCTCCGGCTAACGAATAAATATCTCATAATGGGATGTATGTATATTAATACAAAAAAGCTCATTGTCGGTGAACAGTCAACGAAGATCACGCCAATTTGCTACCGAAATTTTATGGCCCCGAGATCCTTATTGCACCCTCAATGGCAATGATGCACTTTTTTCTCTCCCCTCGCCACAACCTGAACCAGGTCATCGCCGGCAGGCCGCTGGAGAGCCAGCGCATCCGTGACTGGCGCGTTCAACCAGAGATCGATCTCTGATTGCTGGGTGAGAATGACAGGCATCGTTTTGGGATGGATCGCGCCGACGACGGCGTTGGCATCCGTGGTCAGGAAAGCAAACAGATCATTGGTGGTTTCGCCTTCGCTCAGGCGGCGCACAGACGTCCAGTTCGTCCAGATCCCGGCGAAAAACGCCAGCGGGCGGTCTTCGTTCAGAGCAAACCACACCGGCTCGGACGGATGGCCTGCCCGGTTGTGCGGCTCGGAAAAGCTGGTGAAGGGCACGACGCATCGGCAGTCCTTGTTGCCCAGCCAGCTCCGCCAGTGCGGTGACTTGGTGTTGCGGACGTTCGTGATCCCTCGATCGACTTTCTTGCCCTTGAGCGCGAAGGCCGGTGACGGCATTCCCCACCGCATCATTTTCAAGACCGGGGCGCCATGCTCCTGCAGGACTACGGGCGCCATGTTGTCGGGAAAAATCGCCGGCAGGGCCTGCAGGTTCCCTGTGCGATCATCTAGGCCGTCGAACAGCTCGCGGATCGCCGACTGGCTGGTTGTCATGGAATACAGGTTACACACGGAAAACACCTCCATCGGATCACCAAAGCCAGGACGATAATATGCGGGTGACTGCGTTCCATCAGCAAGCGCGACGGCCGGGAACGCCTCAAGGAACAACTGCGCGCTGACAGCGTCGCGAAAATAGATGTCCTTCGAACTGCCCCCGATCGTCTGCCCCGAATGATGTGCAAACTCACCAAACCCGATCTCGCGAACAAGCCAGTTCAGGATGTCATCGAGCAGCCGACCGAGCCCACGCGGCGGAACGGCCAGCTTGACCCGGACAGGAAAGGCCAGGTCGTCGGAAACGGATTGGGCTGTGGTTCGTCTTGGCATAAACATGAACATTGCGTGAACATTTCCGATTTGCAAGACGTAATCCGAGAGACGATGCCGGGTGCAAGCACCGCAAATGCATCGTCCGACGTCGGACGATGCGTCGGACAGCGTCGGACGTACTCTTTTCGTTCTGGTCAGAAGGGTGTTAAGTCATTGATTTTGTTGGTACCAGCTCCCCGGCTCGAACGGGGGACCTCTTGATCCACAATCAAGCGCTCTAACCAACTGAGCTAAGCCGGCACCATGGGATGTGGATACTACCCGGACTTTCCGAATGCAAGAGGTGCGGGAGCAGGAAAAACATCCCCATCGGGTGCCCGTCGCCTTGATTTTGAGGGGCGGGATGCGTAAGCGGTCCGCTGACAGAGCAAGGAATACGAAAATGGGTATCAACTCGCCAAGTGATCAGGCCGCGAACCTGCAGATCGGACCGACCAGCGAGGGCATGGTGCGCCTCTTCGTGGAGGCCGAAGGGGTCGAGCTGCCGCTTGATTTCGAGCCCGAGGAAGCCGACGAGATTGCCGACGAGATACGGGCTGCAGCGGCCCGCGCTCGCAAGGTCAAGACATAGACGGGGTCAGTGCCGGGCCGGGATCGAGGTGCCCCTGCAGCCTGAGGGCTGCGGTTCGGGCAATGCGACGCGTCAGGGCGCTCCGGCGGGAGGCCGCAAGCCTGGTTTCGGGTGCGTCTCGCAGGATATCGGCATCATAGGCGTCGGCGGTGATCAGTCCGGTCCCGTCGGGCAGGATATCGGTGGGGAAATCGGGGCCGACCGACCAGAAGAACCGGTCACACCAGGGCAGGTATCCCTGCCATTTGTTGTCTGTCATGAAATCCGCGCGGCTCGACTTGCACTCGACAATCCAGATCTCGCCAGAGCGGCTCAGTGCGATGACATCGACACGCAGTCCTCTCTCCGGCACGAACTCGGTCACGCAGGCGAAGCCCAGATCGCCCAGATGGCGGCAGGTGCCGCGTGCCAGCATTTGTCCCGGTGTCTCCATGGGTGAAAATGAACATTAAGAGAACATCTGGTCAAGGGTTTTACGCTCTGATGCAAGGATGCCCAGCTCTGACAGGCGCGTGGCGTAGCGTCGCGACAGCTTCGCCGGATCGTAGCGGGATTGGATCATGCGCTGGCCCACGGCCGTGCGCCGGGCCGCTTCCGCAGTATTTTCGACGACATCACGCATGATCCCGACCAACGCGTCAAGGTCCGGCTCGGCCCACCGGGCATTCTGGAGCGGGCAGGGCGCGAAGCCCTTCGGAACACCAACAAGCCGGCAGGGCAACGGAAAACCGGTCTGGGGAGAGCAGAAATCCTGCGGACCCGAATAGTCGGTCGAGACAATCGCGGTCCCCAGCATCAGCGCATAGGCCGGGAAATACCCGAAGCCTTCCGCCCGATGTGTGGAGATCAGGGCATCTGCGTCGGCTATCAGCCCCAGAAGCCGGGCAAACGGAATACGGTCTTCGATCAGCCACATCCGCGGGTCGCCTGCGGCCAGCGCGCGGATCTCACTCATCTGACCCAGCGGATCCCCCCAATGACCTTTGGGCAGCGGGGTGGATTTGATCACCAGTTCCACATCTGTCCGCCCATGAAAGGCGGCCTGGAAGGCCCGGACAGCGGCCATCGGATTTTTTCGTTCGACCGAGGAATGGGCATCGAACGCGACCATGAACCGGAACACATCGAGTGATCGCGGGCGCGGCATCTCCGGTTTTGGCAAGGCAATTCCCTTGCCCATGCGGATGACCGGCTTGTCGGTGACGGCGCGGTATTGCTCGGCCACGAATGTCGAAGGGGTCCAGATCTCGTCGAGCATATCTATCGCGAGCCGGTGGGCGCGGGGGATCTCATCGAACTCCCACAGCAGGTGGCCGATCTGATAGCCGGGGTTCGCGGATGGGCGAGACATGATCTGCGCCGGGATGCGATCGGCATTCATGGCATGGATGACCGCAGGTGCCCTGGGACGCAATCTCGATGATGTGGTCCTGAGTGCGTTGTCGATCATGCGACAGTTCTGACCGATCCCGGTTGGTGAGATCGCATCGCCGTTCAGCCTGATCCGCGCCTTTCCGTCATTGCATCCCGCAAGATCATCCGCCCATTGCGTCAGGGAAGCACTCGCCCAAGGGTGTTGAAGATCGCTCAGCTCGGCGATGTCAGGCTGGAAGATCAGGCAGAGGAGCCATTGCCAGCCCGCCATTGCGTTCGGGCCGAGAGGCGCATGCAGTTCGGCGGGGAGTGGTGCGCCTGAGACAAACCAGTCCCAAAAGGCCCTGCCACCCGCCCCGGGGGTAGCGCGACCCTCGTCCAGAGATTGCCCGGCTGGCGCCGCAGCTTTCAACCGCCGCGCAATTGCTGCCTTGCTGCCATTGGTCAGATGCGCAGATGACAAGGCACGGCGGACAACGGGGGGAGCCTTATGAGGGTTCTTGATCCAATATGTCAGACGCGCCCTGATCATATCTGCACCGTTCAGGCCCGCGGCCAAGGCCTCAAGGTTCCGGTGCGTGCGGCGGATCTCCGCATCTGCACCAATCTCGACGGCACGACGCGCCCTTGAGGTGGTCAGCCGCAGCCGGTCCGGGTGCAGTTGCCGCAGATGTCCGAAGGCGGTCAGCCGGGCCGCATCGGGGCAATACGGCTTAAGGCGCTGACCTGTGAGATATTTTACGGCGCGCTTGGCCCCCAACCTGGCATGGGCGGAGCGCAACCTGATCCCGCGCAGCAAGGAGAACAGCACTATCAGTGCCAGGACCGTCAATTGTGCTCCGCTTCGCCAGAGTGAGCGGTCATGCACCACGACCAGCCCACGCCCTGCGGTTGCCCAGCTTGCAAGGGTAACAGCGCGACGCATGAACGACAGACCGCATCGGTCGGCCTGATCGGTCATCCGCAGGCAGACAAGCCTCAAACTCTGGTCTCGCACAGGTAATGCATCGCGCAGGATTGAGGTGATGCCGGGTGTCTCGACATCGAATTCGGCGCCGCTCAGAAGATGCAGGGCGCCCTCCGCAAGGCGCGACAGCCGTGAGCCGGAGAGCGAGAAGGGGGCCAGAACCACAGCCTTCCGTGCGCGGTGTCCTGATCGGATCTGGGTGCGTAGAGATCGATGCATATCGCGTCGAAACTGGGCGCATCATGGTTAGTTTGCGGTTAACGCAAGCCGACCCCTTCTCTTTTCCGAAATTTTGCTTAAGTCTGGCATCAGGCGGGTGCTGCTCTTCTCGTGCAGAGGACTACATCCTAGTGGCCTTAATTGTTCTTGAGGGAGCTGGCTCTGTGACTGGTCCTGGCCTATCGCACCCGGTGCCCACCTGGTTTACCAGGCTCTCAAGGATTAGACGCCTCCACGGTTGCTGTGGGCCCGCCGCATTTCTCAAGACCCTCCCGCAAGGCCTTTGAATGGAAGATAAAAAGCAGGCGCGAACAGAAAGCTTTGCGCGTCGCAAGGCCTGCTTTGATCCCGGCCGGGCCGAGGTGGCCTGCGGACGTCTTCTTTCGCATATCGAAAACCTGCCGCAAACCTCGCGGGTGTCCGGCTACTGGCCGATGCGAACGGAAATCGACCCGCGCGCCTGTCTGCACCTGCTGCATGAAAAGGGGATGGATATATGTCTTCCGGTCGTGCTGGGCGCGGCGCAGCCACTGGTCTTTCGCGTCTGGACACCCGAAACCATCATGGTCGAGGGCGCCTTCGGTGCCATGATCCCGGAACAGGGCGCGGAGGTCGAGCCGGATGTGCTGATCGTCCCGCTTCTCGCCTTCGACCGGGCGGGCTATCGGCTGGGCTATGGGGGCGGGTTCTATGACCGGACGCTGGAACGTCTGCGGGCCATACGGCAGACCTATGCGGTTGGCTTCGCCTTTGCCGGGCAGGAGGTACGTGCGGTCCCACGCGAGGCCACAGACGAGCCGCTTGATGCGATTGTCACGGAGTCAGAGACGATTGTCTTCGCCCAGTAAGACCGGCTGGCCGTGCGGCGTGGTCTCATAAGCCTGACGCCAGGCAGCCTTGAGCGCGTCCAGATCGGCAGGCGTGGCAAGACCGCGCGTCTTCAGCATCTCCTCCAGCGCCGCAATCCAGTCGAGCCAGTAGTCGCCATCCCTTGCCCGGTGCCGCCCGAAGGTCTCGGCCCATTCGGGCCAGGTGAAGACACCGGCCTCGCTCAGCCCGACGGCCAGCGCGAAGATCTCCGCATGCCAGGGCTCCTCGAAGGCGCGTTCCGGCTCACTCCTGCTCAAGATAGGGCTCCCACATATCGAGCGTGACCGTGTCACGCGGATTGGCCTTTTCCCCCCAGAGATCACGGGCCGAAAAGCGAACGGCGTAGAGCGGCTCCGCCCCCGCACCCAGACCTTTGGCGCTTTCATCCGCGAAGACATGCGCGCCGTGATAGAGCACAACCTCACCAGATTTGCCGCGCGCATAACGGGGCAGGCGGGTGTGACCTTCGGGGTTGAGGTTGCGGGTCCGCACCCGGTCGCCGGGAGCAAATCTGGGCGCGCGCGGCTCTGCCCGCTCGGTAGGGCCGCCTTTTGCCAAAACGTCTGCAACATCACGGGCCTTCAGCGGCGGTGTTGTCACGGTTTCCGGCTCACCCGAGGCCAGCTCTGCCTCGGTGATCAGATCATGGGCCAGCATCAGATCAATCAGCGCCGCAATCCAGCGAGCATAATAGGTCTCGTTGACCAGAGCCTGTGGCGACAGGCATTCGCGGGCAAAACGTGACATGTCGATGGACCATTTGCCATGCGCACCCATCGCCAGCGTCAGGGCGAGGGCACGTGCCTCCCATGCGCCATGGAAAATCGGCTCGTCTTTCTCGGGCAGAACCGGGCCATAGCCATGCTGGCCGCCCATGTCGTGAAGCCCGTTCACGGGTGCACCGCCAGGCCGGTACCGATCATGCTCTCCCGGGTGACGAGGGCGGCCAGATCGGCCTCGCTCATCCCGTCGGTTCCGTCCGGGCGCATCGGGATCACCAGATAGCGGATCTCGGCCGTGCTGTCCCAGACCCGTATCTCGACGTCATCGCCGATCTCCATGCCGAAATCGGCCAGTACTCCGCGCGGATCAATCACGGCCTTGGAACGGTAGGCGGAAGACTTGTACCAGACCGGCGGCAGCCCCAGAACCGTCCACGGATAGCACGAGCAGAGCGTGCAGACGACGAGGTTATGGACCTGAGGGGTGTTCTCCACCACCACCATATGCTCGCCCTGCCGACCTGTGAACCCGAACTCGGCAATGGCGGCCGTCGCATCCTTGCGAAGCCGTTCCAGATAGGCCGGATCAGACCATGCGCGGGCGACGATCTGTGCTCCGTAATGCGGGCCGACCTTGTTCCCGTAAGTCTCGATGATCTCGTCGAGGGCGGCCGGATCCACGAGCCCCTTCTTTACCAGAAGCGTCTCAAGCGCCTTGACCCGCAGGGCTGGATCGGCCGGCACGTGAGAGTGTTCGTGATCATGGGGCATCGGCGTTCCTTTCGAGCTCGGACAAGCCGAATCCACCAGTTTGCGCAAGGCTGCGCAAGTCAAATCCACCTGCTTGCCATGACGTGGATTCACGTCTAAGCGGGGATCATGAGAATACTGTTTCTTGGCGATGTCATGGGCCGGGCGGGTCGGGCGGCCATCGCCCGGCATGTACCGGAACTGCGATCCTCGCTGTCGCTCGATTTCGTCGTTGTGAACGGTGAGAACGCGTCCGCCGGGATGGGACTTTCGGCAGCACATGCCAGCGATCTGCTGGAGGCGGGTGTGGATTGCCTGACGTTGGGCGATCACGCTTTCGATCAGCGCGACATGTTGCAGTTCATCGAGACTGAGCCGAGGGTGCTGCGCCCGATCAACTATGCGAAGACGGCGCCGGGCAAGGGCTCCCGGCTCTTTGATGCACCGGGCGGGCGCAAGGTTCTGGTGGCACAGGTGCTTGGCAACGTGTTCATGAAACGCGCCTTCGAGGATCCCTTCTCGCAGATCGATGCGGTCCTGAAGGCCGCGCCCATGGGCGGGGTCGCGCAGGCTGTCATTGTTGATATCCATGCAGAGGCGACATCGGAAAAGATGGCCATGGGTCACTGGTGCGACGGTCGTGCCTCGCTGGTTGTCGGCACCCATACCCATGTCCCGACCGGTGATGCGCAGATCCTCGACAAGGGCACCGCCTATATGACCGATGCGGGCATGTGCGGCGACTATGACAGCGTGATCGGCATGGACAAGCTGGAGCCGATGACCCGGTTCATCACCGGCATGGCAAAGGGGCGGTTTTCACCTGCCCTCGGAGAGGCAACGATCAGCGGTGTCTATATCGAAACCGATGACAAGACCGGGCGTGCAAGCCGGGCTGTGCCGATCCGCGTTGGCGGCAGACTGGCCCCGTCACTGCCTTGACGCACCAACAAGGCGCTTGAGCCCGATGCCCGGATCAGTCACGATGTTTGCCAGCAGCGTATGAAAAGGGTGACCCGTCGATGACCAATCTGGTTGATCTTGTCACCATACCCGATTTTCCGGCCTATCTGACACTTGGTGTCGTGGGGCTGATGTTCCTGCTTTTCGTGCGCGAGACCTATCCCACCGAGGTTGTGGCCCTGATCGGGGTCTCGATCCTTTTGGTCGCAGGCGTGATCGAGAGCAGCGACATCCAGTCCGTCTTCGTCAATCCGGCACCCTGGACGATTGCGGCGATGTTCATCATCTCGGGCGGGTTGGTACGAACGGGCGCACTGAACTACGTTACCCTGAAGATCACCTCACAAGCGAAAACCCATCCGGTTCGGGTGCTGGCCATTCTCGCTGTGCTGGTGATCGTGGCGTCGGCCTTCATGAATAACACGCCCGTTGTGGTGATGATGATCCCGGTGATCGTCGGGCTGGCCAAGACGCTGGGTCTCGCGCCCTCCAAGCTGCTGATCCCGCTGAGCTACGTGGCCATTCTCGGCGGGCTTTGCACGCTTATCGGCACCTCGACCAACCTGCTGGTGGACGGTGTGGCGCGGCGGCTGGGGCTTGAGCCCTTCAGCCTGTTCGAGATCACGCCGCTTGGCCTCTGCCTTGTGGCCTACGGGCTGGTCTATCTGCGCGTCGTGGGCGCGCGCCTTCTGCCGGATCGCGAGTCTATGGCCGATCTTCTCTCCGGCAGGAAGGCAATGAAGTTCTTCACCGAGGTCGCTGTCCCCGATGGCTCGACCCTGATCGGCAGCCCGGTCTTCGAGGTCAGCCTCTTCCAGCGTGATGGCATCCGGGTGATCGACGTGCTTCGCAGCGACGAATCCCTGCGCCGCCGTTTCCCCGATGTGACGCTTGAGAAAGGCGACCGGGTCGTTCTGCGCACCGAGATGGGCGAGCTTCTGGGCCTGAAAGAGAGCGGCTCGGTCGCGATGGTCGATGAGCTGGCCTCACGCTCGACCACCACGGTCGAGGCACTGATCACACCGGGATGTCGTCTGGTGGGGCGCACACTGGGTTCGCTGCGGCTGCGGCGGCGCTACGGGGTTTATCCGCTGGCGGTGCATCGGCGCAACCAGAACATCGGACGGCAGCTTGACGATGTGGTGGTGCGTGTCGGTGACACGCTTCTCCTGGAAGGGGCGCCGGATGATATCCGCCGTCTCGCGCAGGATGTCGATCTTGTGGATCTGTCAGAGCCGACCGAGCGTGCCTTCCGCCGCCGTCGCGCGCCTTATGTGCTGATTGCCCTTGTCGGAGTGATTGTGCTGTCCGCCCTCGGGGTCGCACCGATCTTTGCCCTGGCATTGCTGGGCGTCGTTCTGGTGCTGGTCAGCCGCGCGATTGATGCGGATGAGGCGTTCAGCTTCGTCGATGGCAGGTTGCTCGCGCTGATCTTCTCGATGCTGGCCATCGGCGTCGGCCTGCAGAAATCCGGCGCCGTGGAGATGATCGCAGGCGGCCTCGCGCCGCTCTTGATGGACCTGCCCGCACCCCTTCTGATCTGGGCGATCTACCTGCTGACCTCGGTGCTGACCGAACTGGTTTCCAACAACGCCGTCGCCGTGGTTGTGACCCCGATTGCAGTGGGCCTCGCGACGGCCCTCGGCGTCGATCCGCGCCCGCTGGTTGTCGCCGTGATGGTGGCAGCCTCCGCCAGCTTCGCCACGCCCATCGGCTACCAGACCAACACGCTGGTCTACGGTCCCGGAGGCTACCGCTTCACCGACTTCATGCGCGTCGGCATCCCGCTGAACCTGAGCCTCGGCCTGCTGGCCAGCCTGCTCATTCCGCTGTTCTGGGAGTTGTGAGTGGCGGTAATAATTACTTTTTATAGTTCCGCCTCAGTTTATGTTCAGGTTGGTCGATGGCGGAGAGAACCGCATCTTCAAATTCTTCGCGCCTCCACATGACTTTGTTCAAAATGAATGGTTGATCAAAAACTAGTTCAGCTATTGGTGCCGTTTTTGATTTAAGTGGCATATTATTCAACCTCTTGATTACACCTTCATCGTTGGTAATGACTGATTGCATTGTTCCCAAAAAAAGCAAGCACGATGTAAGCATGTTGTCAGCTTCGTTATGATCGAAGGCCGGTTTATCTTTTAATCTAAATACAAAGTTATGACCTATTCCTGTGCGTGGCCCGCTGAGGCCCATAAAGAATTTGTAGCCTTTGGGAGGTTCGTTTCGCTCACGAAAGCTTTTCCAACGTTGTAACCTTTCTTTCTCGAGAGTATCTTTCCATTTTCTTGGTGCAATCGGGTTGAAAGGAATAGGGCAAGCCCTTTCGTGTAGGCAGTTCTTCTGAAACAGCCATCGTATGATTGCTGTGCTTCTGTTCGCATTACTTTCAAGCTTATGTCGAACAAAGATGCTGGAGAACGCATCTTCCATGTCGTTCTCAATACTTGAGCCCCATTCATTATTGCAAGTATTGCATACAACTTTGGTGGTCTTGGATAGCGGGTCTCCCACATTGTCAAATACACCTTTTCCCACTTCAAATTGGCCGTGCTTGTTTATGATATTTATCTGATGTGGATATCGTTTCAATTGATCTTCATTAGTTGCTGGGAGATACTTCTGGGCCCATTTTCCCCAGATGTGCTCCTTGGTAACTTTCGTCTCTCCGCAAAATATGCAACTTGGCATAATTTACTTCCTTATGATTGCTGTTGATGAAGGTGTGTTTCCATTCGAGAAATGCTGAAAGTATGCAGGATTATGAGTGGCTGCCAATAGGGCACTGGCCTTTCGGTCTGCTACAAGATGTTAATTCGTTCATTGCTTGCGATCCGAAAGGCTGCCGACTTGGGAAGGTTTGTGTTGGGCGGTGCTGAGCATGGCCCACCACCACCTTGCCCTCCCCCGATCACCTCGCCTATAACCGCCCAAAGACGTAAACAAGCTGAGGACTAACCATGGCGGGCCATTCCAAATGGGCGAATATTCAGCATCGCAAGGGGCGGCAGGATGCGGCGCGTTCGAAGCTGTTCTCCAAACTCTCCAAGGAGATCACGGTGGCCGCCAAGATGGGCGATCCCGATCCTGACAAGAACCCGCGCCTCAGGCTTGCGGTCAAGGAGGCCAAGTCAAACTCGGTCCCCAAGGATGTGATCGACCGCGCGATCAAGAAGGCGACCGGGGGCGATGCCGAGAACTATGACGAGATCCGTTATGAGGGATATGGACCCGAGGGCGTGGCTGTGATCGTCGAGACCATGACCGACAACCGCAACCGGACTGCCTCGAACGTGCGCTCGATCTTCACAAAGTCGGGCGGCAATCTGGCCGAGACGGGGGCCGTCAGTTTCATGTTCGACCGCAAGGGGCTGATCGTCTACCCGGCGACGGTTGGCGATGCGGATACAGTTCTGGAAGCGGCGGTCGATGCCGGTGCCGAGGATGTCGAGAGCACCGATGAGGGGCACGAGATCTATACCGATGCGACAGATCTCAACGATGTCTCAACCTCGCTGGAGGGCAGTCTGGGCGAGGCCGAGACCACCAAGCTGATCTGGAAGCCCCAGACGACGACACCGCTCGATCTGGACGGCGCTCAGAAGCTGATGCGGCTGATCGAGAGCCTGGAGGATGACGACGATGTGCAGAACGTCACCGCCAATTTCGACATCTCCGACGAGGTGATGGAGCAGCTCTAGCGCAGTGTGATCGTGCCCGCGCGATAGGCGTTGCGACAATCGGTGGCGTCCGCCCGCACATCCTCGCGCAGAAGCGGCGTCGTGGTCATGCCGGGACCCTTGAAGCGCGGGTCGTCGCATTCGCCGTCATTGGCCCAGTCGCCGTTGTCGGTCCCGAAATCAACGCTTGTCGTGACCTGTCTGCTCGTCGCAGGGCCGCCTGTTGTCAGTTGTCCGTCGAGATAGGCAGTCAGGCAATCCGTCGCATCGGCCCGGATGTCGGAGCGCAGCAGCGTGGTTTCGGTCATGCCGGGGCCGCGGAAACGGGGATCATCGCATTCACCGTCATTGGCCCATTCCGAACTGTCATCACCGAAATCAATCCCGTCGACAACGTTCGAGCCGCTGATCGACGTCGGCTGACAGGCAGCCAGCATGCCCGCCATCGCGCATAGGGCAGGGAGGTGACGCAGCGCCATGTCCTATTCCTCTTTCAGGACAATCGTTCCGGCCTCGAAAGCGGCCTTGCAGTCCGTGGCGTCGCGCAGCTTGTCGTTTTCCAGAAGCACCGTCGTGGTCATGCCTTCGCCCTCAAAGCGCGGGTCGTCACACTCGCCATCGCCGGACCATTGCGAGCTGTCATCACCGAAGTCGAGCGCAGCCTCCTCGGCAGGTGCGTCCTCTGCCTCGGTGGCAGCCGCGCCGATCAGCTTGATGCGGCCTGCCTGGAAGGCGGTCGAGCAATCCGTCGCATCGGCGCGGATGTCTTCCTCCAGAAGCGGTGTCGAGGTCATGCCCTCGCCCTCGAAGCGGGGGTCGTCGCATTCGCCATCATTGGACCAGTCGCCGCTGTCGGACCCGAAATCGATCCCGTCTATGACTAGAGAGGCGGGCGCGGCGTCACCCGCACCGATCAGCGCGATTGTACCGGCCTGATAGGCTTTCGAGCAGTCGGTCGCGTCGGCCAGCCTGTCACTGTCAAGCAGCGGTGTGCTTGTCATGCCCTCGCCCTGGAAACGGGGATCATCGCATTCGCCGTCATTTGACCACTCGGAACTGTCATCGCCGAACTGAACGCCATCGATTTCGATGCCCGCCGGCTGCTCCTGCGGCCCGTCAGGTCCGATCAGCGTTATTGTGCCCGCATCGAACGCCGCCTTGCAGTCGGTCGCATCCGCACGGATATCGGCCTCCAGAAGGGCGGTATCGGTCATGCCTGGGCCCTCAAAACGCGGGTCGTCGCACTCACCGTCATTGGCCCATTCTGAACTGTCATCGCCGAAATTCACATTGCCTGCCACGATGCTCCCGCCGGAGCCTGCGACTTCGCCCATGAAGGTGATCGTGCCTTCCTGATAGGCGGCCAGACAGTCGGACGCATCCGAGCGGATGTCCTCTTCCAGCAGGGTTGTCTCCGTCATGCCGGTTCCGGTGAAGCGCGGGTCGTCGCATTCGCCGTCATTGGCCCACTGGCTGCTGTCATCGCCGAAATCGACCTCGCCGACAACGAAAGTGCGGCCTTCGGCTCCTTCGATCAGCGAGAGCTGGCCCTGCAAGAAAGCCGTCCGGCAATCGGTCGCGTCAGAGCGAATATCCTCTTCCAGAAGCGGCGTGTCGGTCATGCCCGCACCCTCAAAGCGGGGATCATCGCATTCACCGTCATTGGCCCATTCGGAGCTGTCATCGCCGAAATCGATTGTTTCGGCCACACCATCATCGACAACAATTTCCGGCACATTGTCGCCGCCACGCGCCCAAAGGCGGCCGGCTTCAAATGCAATCCGGCAATCGGTGGCATCACCGCGGATATCCTCTGCCAGCAGGGGGGTGGTGGTCATACCGGGGCCGTCGAAACGCGGGTCGTCGCACTCGCCGTCATTTGACCACTCGCCGCTGTCATTGCCGAAATCCATCTCGCCCTCAAGGCTGAAACTGACTTTGCCGCTGTCGTAGAACCGTTTGCAGTCCGTGGCGTCCCGCATCATATCCGCCTCGATCAGCGGTGTGGCGGTCATGCCCTTGCCCTCGAAGCGCATGTCATCGCATTCGCCGTTATTGGCGAAATCGCTGCTGTCATCGCCAAAGTCGATTGCATAGACCGGACCTGCCGACAGAACTGCGAGCATGCATGTCATTCGAAGGGTGGAGTTCATACGGCCCATAACGTGTCCTTGGGATGAATTCAGAATTGGTCGGACGCAAGATGCCGCAGCCCCGGGGCGTTTACAACACTGCTGGCCAATTTCTGTTCGCAAACTGCGTCCAAAAAATGACGGTCCGGCTCAGGGCGTCAGAAAAAGATCGGTGTCTCCGGGCTTCAGGCTATGGGCCGTCAGAACGGCGTTGATCTGTCCGCGATGATGGGTCTGGTGGTTGAAGAAATGAGTGATGCAAAGCGCCAGCGGTCTTGTTACCTCGCGGCCCGCAGCTCCGGAAAACCAGGTCAGATCGGCGGAAAGATCCGCGCCTTGGGTCCGGGCGGCCCAATCGCTGATCATGCTGTCCTGCGATATCCGCGCGGCCTTCAGCCGTGACCAGTTTTCTGCCTCGTGAATGCTTCGGGTGATGTCGGGCTGCTCTGGCCCGGGTACATCGGTAAAGCGGCTGAGCCAGATGCGATCCGCCCAAAGCAGGTGGTTCAGCGTTGCCTCGACCGAGCCAAAGAAGAGACCCGCATCAGCCTTTCGGTCAGCCGCTTCCATCGTGTCCGCGCAGTCATAGACCTGCGTGTTCTGCCACGCATTGTAGCGCGCCATCTGCGTGACGAAATCGGGCAGGATCATGAATGTCAGCCGATCAGTTTCTTTACCCAGCCCTTTTTCTGGGGCTCATCGCCATCTTCCTCGGCAACCTCTGCGGGGCCTTCGATCTGCTCCTGAAAGTTGGTGAAGAACTTGTCGGCCATGTTCTTGGCGAAACCGTCGATCAGACGGGAGCCCAATTGCGCGATCTTGCCGCCGACCTTGGCTTCAACGGCGTATTCCAGCTCGGTTCCGCCTTCGACCTCGGTCAGCTTCACATCAGCGCTGCCCTTGGCAAAACCTGCCGCGCCGCCCTTGCCTTCGCCGGAAATGGTGTAGCTTTCGGGCGCATTCACGTTCGAGAGCGTCACCGCCCCCTTGAAGGTTGCCTTCACCGGGCCGACCTTCTGGGTGACCGTGGCCGAAAACCCCTCATCGGGGGAGCCGGTCAATTCGGTGCAGCCCGGAATGGAGGCCTTCAGAGTTTCCGCATCGTTGAGCGCGGCCCAGACTGTCTGCCTGTCTGCCGCAATGACCCGCGAGCCTGTAAGTTCCATACTGTTCCCTCCTGCGGGCTGTCTGACGTTTCCCCACTCAAAGAGCAGGAGCGCGCCGGATGCAAGCCCTTTGGCCTTGGCAATTAGTTCAAGACGTAAGGCAGAATGCTGCGTCGATCATGATCGATGGCCAGGCTGCGTTCCATCGGCGGGACGGCGCGTTGATGACAATCGCGGCGCTCGCAGATGCGGCATGAGATGCCAATCGGCTCGAAAGCGTGATCGGACTGAAGGTCGAGGCCGTCCGCATAGATCAGCGACGGCGCATGGGCGATCTCGCAGCCCAGACCAATGGCGTAGCGCCGGGTTGGCGTATCATATCCGCCGCCCGGTTTGGACACATCCCGCGCAAGGCAGAAATACCGGATCCCGTCTGGGGTCTCGGCCAACTGACGCAGGAAGGTGCCCGGCGTCTCGAAGGCGCGGTGCACGTTCCACAACGGGCATGCGCCCCCGAACCGGGCAAATTGCAGGCGCGTCGCGGAATGCCGTTTGGTGATCGTACCTGCCTGATCGACACGCACGAAAAAGAACGGCACGCCCTTGGCGCCGGAGCGTTGCAGGGTCGAGAGGCGGTGCGCCACCTGTTCGATCGAGGCCCCGAAACGCGTGCTCAGGCGCTCCAGATCGTGACGGGTGTCAATCGCTGCGTCCAGAAAGGCGCTGTAGGGAAGAACCACAGCGCCCGCGAAGTAGTTGGCCAGCCCGACCTTGCAGATATCCCGCGCGGTCGGCGTCCCGAAGCCCGCCAGATCAAGGGTCGCCTCAAGCAGGTCATCATGGCTGAGAAGGGCGATCTGGTGGGCAATTTGAAATGCCATCGAAGCGCGGCTCTGGCGGGTGGACAGGCTGAGCAGTCCCGCCTCGCGATCGAGATGCCGCAGCGCCGGACCGTCCTTCAGGTGCACCTTGATCGACATGTTGGTCTCCATCCAGGCCTCCATCGCGCCGAGCTTGTCCTCGCCTTCAAGCGTTGCGGAGAAGTGCTCGGCGGCCCTGTCCACCGCGTCGACATAGTTGTCGCAGTAATGGAAGAAGTCGCGCACCTCCTCCCATGGCAGGGGGGCCAGGGCGACACCCTCCGAGCCGAGCGCCTCGTTGAGCGATGCCAGTTGTTCGGAGCTTTGCCGATGCGCCCGGTGCAGCGTCAGAAAGGCGCGCGCCAGCGTTGGCGCGTTCGAGGCGGCCAGTTTGAGATCCGACAGTGGCGGCGTGTCGGCACCGAATACAGGATCCGCCAGCGCCTCGCGCATATCCGCCACGATGCGCTCGCTTTCACCTGCGGCGAGTTCAGAGACGTCGAAGGCAAACTCCTGGGCCAGTCCCAGCACCACGAGCGCGGAAACCGGCCTGTGGTTGTTCTCCATCTGATTGAGATAGGACAGCGAAACGCCAAGACGTCCGGCAAAGTCCTTCTGGGTCAGATCAAGCCTCTGTCTGATCTCGCGCAGTTTTGCGCCGGCATAGAGTTTCTGGGCCATGTCCGTCCTCCCGTTATTCGCAATTTTGCAATTCGCAAACAATATTTGCAATAGTATTTGCAAATATGCCGATAAGTGCTTCTGTCGGCGTCCTTCCGGATGTATGTTGCAGCGCAAACCGGTCAGGGAGGACCGCCATGCAAGATATTCTTCGTGAACTGGAAAACCGGCGCGAACAGGCCCGGCTCGGCGGCGGGCAGAAACGGATCGACGCGCAACACGCCAAAGGCAAGCTGACCGCGCGGGAGCGGCTGGATGTCCTGCTCGACGAGGGCTCGTTCGAGGAGTTCGACATGTTTGTCGCGCACCGGGCCACCGAGTTTGGCATGGACGCGCACAAATACCCCGGTGATGGTGTGGTCACCGGATGGGGCACGATCAACGGACGCATCGTCTATGTGTTCAGCCAGGACTTCACCGTGCTCGGCGGTTCGCTGTCCGAGACCCATGCCCAGAAGATCTGCAAGATCATGGACATGGCGATGAAAAACGGTGCGCCGGTGATCGGGTTGAACGATTCCGGCGGCGCGCGGATACAGGAAGGGGTCGCCAGCCTCGCGGGCTATGCGGATGTATTCCAGAAAAACATCATGGCTTCGGGCGTTGTGCCGCAGATCAGCGTGATCATGGGGCCCTGCGCGGGCGGTGCGGTCTATTCGCCCGCCATGACCGACTTCATATTCATGGTGCGTGACAGTTCCTACATGTTCGTGACCGGCCCGGATGTCGTCAAAACGGTAACCAACGAAATCGTCACGGCCGAGGAACTGGGCGGGGCCAAAACCCACACCTCGAAATCCTCCGTGGCCGATGGCGCATTCGAGAACGATATCGAGGCGCTTCACGAGGTCCGTCGTCTGGTTGACTTCCTGCCCCTGAACAATCGCGAGAAACCGCCCACGCGCCCGTTCTTCGACGACCCGAACCGGGTGGAGATGTCGCTGGATACGCTGATCCCGGACAATCCCAACAAGCCCTACGACATGAAGGAACTCATCGGAAAACTGGCCGATGAGGGCGATTTCTACGAGATCCAGCAGGACTTCGCAAAAAACATTCTGACGGGATTTGTTAGGCTGGAAGGGCAAACCGTTGGCGTCGTGGCCAATCAGCCGATGGTGCTGGCCGGTGTTCTGGATATCGATTCGAGCCGCAAGGCCGCCCGCTTTGTCCGCTTCTGCGATGCGTTTGAAATTCCGATTCTGACACTTGTGGATGTGCCTGGCTTTCTGCCGGGGACGGCGCAGGAATATGGTGGCGTGATCAAGCACGGGGCCAAGCTGCTCTTTGCCTATGGCGAGGCGACTGTGCCCAAGGTGACTGTGATCACTCGCAAGGCCTATGGTGGGGCTTACGATGTGATGGCGTCCAAGCATCTGCGCGGAGACTTCAACTACGCGTGGCCAAGCGCGGAAATCGCGGTGATGGGGGCCAAGGGGGCGGTTGAGATCATCTATCGCTCGGAGTTGGGCGATGCGAAGAAGATCGCGAGCCGTACCAAGGATTACGAGGACCGCTTTGCCAATCCGTTTGTTGCCGCAGAGAAGGGGTTCATCGATGAGGTGATCATGCCCCATTCAACCCGCAGGCGTGTGGCGCGGGCCTTTGCGTCCCTGCGCGGCAAGCGGCTTGAGAATCCGTGGAAGAAACATGACAACATCCCGCTTTGAGCCATGACCACATGGGTCCTCACACATGACGAGACGGTCACCCTTTTGCATGCCAAGGGGGCTCCGGCGCGCTGGGATCTGCAGGTGACCGCATCCTGGTCGCTGCCCGACCTTGCCGTGAGGAGGGCGCAGTTTCGAGCCCGGATGTGTCACCAGATCCGTCAGGATATCTGGCGGAAACTGAAGGACTTGCGTGGCTTTTCACCCATGGTGGCCGTGGACCTTTCGGATCAGCCGGGCAGGGCGCAGCTGCTGACCGTGCAGGCCGGTGGTTCGATCCCGGTGCAGGCCCATCTCAGCCCGCGCCATCGCGAACAGGTCGAGAGCCTGCTGAACGAGCAGGACAGACAGAACCGCTGGATGCGCCATGCCGCGCGTTCATCCGCGTTCGTCGGTGTTCTTGCACGCGATCCGGAGGTGTTGCTGTGAAGACACATGTTCGGAAGTACGATCAGGCAATGAGACAAGGACATGCGATGGTTGCAGACGATGCCGCCTTGCGACTTTGGGCCTACTCTGTCCGCTTCGCCCATCAAGTCGTTGCATCCTCTCGGAGATTTGGTAACGTTGCTTGGTCTGTGGTGGGCCTTGGGAGGTTTTCCAACTCACGTCGGCACGCTGCACAGGCAGATATTTTGACTTCATCCCAAGGAAGGATCAAAGGATGTCAATCATTCTCAAAGCCACAGCCCTCGCTGCTGCTGCATTCGTGCTCGCCGCATGCTCCAGCCCAGAGCCCGAGCCGGCACCGCCGCCTGTCATCGAACCTGCGCCGACATTCGACTCCAAGTTCTGATCGGCTGACAGCCAGGCCATGTGACGTCGTCACATCGGACATCGGCAAACAAGATCTTTCCTCGGGCGCGGTCTCCGCGCCCGATGCCTTTTCTGCAAGGCCCTGTGAAGACCGCGGGAGGGCCCAATGCTGAAGCACAGAGGCTTCCCCGGCCGTCTCAGGGGCACAGATTTTCAGTTCATCATCCGCCGTCCCTCCAAATCCGGTGCAACGGAGTTGAAGGCGCGCGAGCGGTATGCTGACCGGCGCAAACCGGATCGCGATGCTGATACCGGCTTTCTGGAGGCCCTCTGGGAGCATTTCGGCGACCAGCCTTTTGAGCGTGGCAATCTGGATGCCGGTCGTCTGAACTGGCTTTTCGGGCGCGAGGTCTTAGCCGCGGAGGATCCGTTTGATCCGGCCAGCTATGAGGCGCTTCTGCGGGTTGATGAAGCCGTGGCCCGGCGCAACTTCCCGCAGATTTTCGAGGCGGAGTGAGTCGGACATGGCCGTCTTTTCAATCACATATCCGAAATATTCTGTAAGAAATAAACACGGAAACCCAAGAATAGGTCGTTTCCCGCCGATGCAAAGAGATCAAGCGACCGTGTATAGCGGTTGCCTGCGCCCAACAGTACTCTGCCCGTGCCGGGGAGCAGTCCGGCGAAACATATGCCGGAGAATGAAATGGCGTACTTCAAATACACCTCGCTTGCAGCCGCGGCCCTGTTGCTCACGGCCTGCGGATACAGCACGGCCGATCGTGCGGCCAGCGGTGCGGCCATCGGCGGTGGCACGGCTGCGGTTGTGGGCGGCGATGTCGTCGCGGGTGCCGCTGTCGGCGCAGCCGTCGGTGCGATCACCGATCCCAACGACATCAACCTCGGAAAGCCTGTCTGGCGGTGAGGTCTATGAACTGCACCGTTGGGGGCTGCGGTTTCAATCTGATACCGAACTTCAGAGGAAAACGAGATGCGTAAACTCAAGCCAGCTTTCCTGGCCCTTGGTCTTCTCGGGCTTGCAGCCTGCGGCGACACCTATCTTGAGCGCGGCGCCAGCGGTGCGGCCATCGGGGCAGGCGGCGCAGCCGTCACGGGCGGTGATCCGCTTCTGGGCGCGGTTGTCGGCGGGGCCGTGGGCGTCGTCACCAAATAGCTGCTGCTGCGGCTTCAATTCTGAACACGATCTGAAAGCACTGCTGGCGAGCGATCATCTCGCCAGCGGTGTTTTTTGTATCCCAGGGCATCGTGCGACCCGTTTCGCCACCTGCCGAATGAACCATCCAATAAAAAGAACACGTGTGACCGGGCGCCAGTATCGCGCCGGCGGGAGGGGTTGATATGTTTGAGAAGATTCTGATCGCCAACCGGGGAGAGATTGCCTGCCGGGTGATCAAGACGGCCCGCAGGATGGGCATCCGGACGGTCGCGATCTACTCGGATGCGGACTGCAATGCGCTTCATGTCGAGATGGCTGACGAGGCAGTTCATATCGGCCCGCCGCCAGCCTCCGAATCCTACATCGTGATCGACAAGGTCATGCAGGCAATCCGCGACACGGGCGCCGAGGCGGTTCATCCGGGCTATGGCTTCCTGTCCGAGCGGGCGGAGTTTGCCGAGGCGCTGAAGCAGGCGGGCGTCGCCTTCATTGGTCCGCCCGTCGGGGCGATCGAGGCTATGGGCGACAAGATCACCTCGAAGAAGCTCGCGGCCGAGGCCGGGGTTTCGACGGTGCCGGGCTATATGGGCCTGATCGGGGATGCGGATGAGGCGGTGAAGATCGCGGGCGAGATCGGCTATCCGGTGATGATCAAGGCCTCCGCAGGTGGTGGCGGCAAGGGCATGCGCATCGCCTGGACCGATGAGGAAGCACGGGAGGGCTTCCAGTCCTCCAAGAACGAGGCCAAGGCCAGTTTCGGCGACGACCGCATCTTCATCGAGAAATTCGTGACCCAGCCTCGCCATATCGAGATCCAGGTTCTCGGGGATACGCATGGCAGTTGTATCTATCTGGGCGAGCGGGAGTGCTCGATCCAGCGCCGGAACCAGAAGGTAATTGAGGAGGCCCCGTCTCCGTTTCTCGACGAGACAACCCGCAAGGCGATGGGAGAGCAGGCGGTCGCGCTGGCGCAGGCGGTGGACTATTGTTCGGCCGGGACGGTGGAGTTCATCGTCGACGGGGATCGCAACTTTTACTTCCTTGAGATGAACACACGGCTTCAGGTGGAACATCCCGTGACCGAACTGATCACAGGGGTCGATCTGGTCGAGCAGATGATCCGGGTGGCGGCGGGCGAGAAGCTGAGCCTGACCCAGAATGATGTGAAGCTGAATGGCTGGGCCATGGAAAGCAGGCTCTATGCCGAGGATCCCTATCGCGGCTTTCTGCCATCCATTGGCCGTCTGACCCGCTATCGCCCGCCTCAGGAACTTGCGACCGATGAAGCCGCGGTGCGCAATGACACCGGTGTCTATGAGGGCGGCGAGATCTCGATGTACTATGATCCGATGATCGCCAAACTCTGTACATGGGCACCGGACAGGGCAGGGGCGATCGAGGAGATGCGCAACGCGCTGGACGCGTTCGAGATCGAGGGCATCAGTCACAACCTGCCATTTCTCGCAGCGGTCATGGACCATCCGCGTTTTGTCTCGGGCGAGATCACGACGGCCTTCATCGAGGAGGAGTATCCCGACGGTTTTGCGGGCGCCTTCCCGGGTGTCGAGACGCTGACCGAACTTGCGGCGGGCGCTGCCGCGCTCAAGATGCGCGTAGAGGAGCGGGCCGCACAGATTTCGGGTGCGATGCGCAATCACCGGCGGCGCATTGATCCGCATTGGGTCGTGGCGCTGGGAGAACATCGTTTTGATGTCGAGGTGGTAGAGGAAGGTGGCGTGGCCCGTGTCCGGCTGAACGGTGCCCAGTATGACGTGATAACCGACTGGCAGCCGGGCCAGACGCTTTGCCGTGCGACGATCAACGGCAAGCCGATGATCGCAAAGATCGATCTGATCACAGGTGGCGCGCGGCTGCGGTATCGCGGCGCGGATCTCAAGGTGCTTGTGATGACGCCCAGAGTTGCTGAGCTTGCCGCGCTGATGCCCGAGAAGGTGGCCCCCGACACATCCCTGATGCTGCTCTGCCCGATGCCGGGTCTGATTGTCTCGGTCGCTGTGGAAGAGGGGGACGAGGTGCAGGAAGGCCAGGTTCTTTGTACGATTGAAGCGATGAAGATGGAAAACGTGCTGCGGGCCGAACGCAAGGGTACGGTTGCCAGGATCAATGCGGGTCCGGGCGACAGTCTGGCTGTCGATGACGTGATCATGGAGTTCGAAGGCTGATGGATGAGCGCATCATAGCAGCCCTGATCGGGGCGGCTGTGGCTGGTCTTCTGGCCTATTTGCGCGAACAGCGCATGGTCGCGCGACGCCGGGCCGAGAAAATTCGGGACCTGCAGGTGGCGCTTTCAGCCGAGATCCGCGCCTATCTGGCGGTTTTGAAACTCGATGATCCCGATGCCTTTGCGGAGCGGATGCTGAAGCGGATGCGGGAACATGACGAAAACGGCGACGCTTTCATTCCCTTTGTCCCGCGGGAGAAGAATGACACGATCTTTCAGGTGATCGCAGGTGATCTGCATATGCTGCCGCAAAGCTCTGTCGATCCGGTGGTTGTCTACTATTCTCAGGTGATCGCGATTGCAGCCCTTATCGAGGACCTGCGCTCTCCGGAATACAAGGCGCTCAGCGTCGAGCGCCGGATTGATCTCTACAAGTCCTATCTGTCGATGAAGTCAGAGGCGATTGCCTTGGGAGAGGAGGCGCTTTTGCTGATGCAAAAACATCTCGATGGCGGCCCTAAAGCCGTCGATGATCTTCAAAATAAGCGCGACAAGTTGCCGCCGGACGCATCACGCGCGAAGCCTGTCAGCGACGTCAGTAGCCCGGCTTCGGTCCGGTCCGACCAGTGATAGGGCGAGGTTTGTATGTTGTATCAGACATTTAACCTACTTTCTTCACCAATTGCGGGGCCTGGTTCGGGCACCCTTCATCCTCAATATACGCATTTGAGCCTTAAAAAACAACTCATCGATCAGTCCCGACCGATTTCCTGGCGGCGCAGCGGCATGCGGTCGATGACGCGCGAAATCTCGCGAACCGGCACCGGCGTGGGACGGCGGTATTTGATCTGTCCGTCCTTGCCGATCAGCACGAATGTGAAGTCGCGCGGGCGCAGCCTGGTGCGCAACGCGCTTTCCGCTTCCGTGTCCACGATCACCACGACATCGCGTTCTTCCAGCGCTTCGGCTTCGGCCTCGATCATGCTGAGTTGCAGCTTGAGGCGCGGATCCTCGCTGTTGTCGGCAAAGAGCACGATGGGCCGTGCCACCCAGACCAGTTCATCAAGCGTCGGTTGGCTGACATCGGTGGCGGCCGCGGGCAGGGCCAGCAAAAGAGCGATTGAGGTCAAGATACGGTTCATTGAAGTCTCCTTGACCTTAGATAGGCGCGAACGGCGCGCAGACCAGATCATCAGGCCTACAAAACACCGAATGCAGGAGGTCTGTCCATGACCGAATTTCTGAACATTCCCCGGAAGCGTCCACTGGGCCCGTTCGAGGTCGGTACATTGGCCTACGGCTGCTGGCGGCTGGCCGCCTCTGCGAGAGGCGAGGTGGAGACCAAGATCGAGACCGCGCTCGACATCGGTGCCAACCTGATCGACACGGCCGATATCTACGGTTATCCCGATTTTGGGCAGGCCGAGCAGATACTGGGCGACCTTCTGGCCGGCAAGGCGGGCCTGCGCGAGCGGATGGTGCTCGTGACCAAGGGCGGTATCCAGCCGCCAATCCCCTATGACAGCCGGACAACATATCTGATTGGCGCGGCAGAGGCGTCGCTGAGGCGGCTGCGCACGGACCGGGTCGATCTCTACCTGATCCATCGGCCCGATCTTCTTGCCGCACATGCGGACGTGGCCGAGGCGCTGACACGTCTGCGTGATCAGGGCAAGATCCGCGAGGCCGGGGTCTCGAACTACACCGTTGCGCAGACCCGGGCGCTGCAATCGATGCTGGATTTTCCGCTTTTGGCGATCCAGCCCGAGATATCGCCACTTTGCGTGGATGCGCTGACGGACGGCATGCTTGATCTGGCGCAGGAGATGGGGCTGACACCCATGGCCTGGTCGCCGCTGGCAGGGGGCGCGCTGATGGCGGAGCACCCGAAAGACCCGCGTGTGGCTGCCGTGGCGGAAGCACTTGATGAGATCGGCCCTCGTGATGCCGCCGCATTTGCCTGGCTGATGGCCCATCCGGCCGGAAGTATCCCGATTATCGGCTCACAGTCGGCCGAACGCATTCGCGCCGCCGCTGCCGCCCATGACATCCAGATGACCCGTCGCCAATGGTATGCCGTCCTGGAGGCGGCTCTTGGCACGAAAATGCCCTGAGAGGACCCGACACATGACCGACTCAACCGATGACTGGAAGGCGCTGGCGCGCAAGGAGCTGAAGGGCCGCGACCCTGGCGAGCTGATCTGGCAGACGCCCGAGGGCATTCCGGTCAAGCCGCTCTACACGGAAGATGACATGGCGGGGGTCGATCATCTGGGCAGCCTGCCGGGGCTCGATCCGTTTCTGCGCGGTCCGCGCGCGACGATGTATGCGGGCCGCCCCTGGACGATCCGGCAATATGCCGGCTTCTCGACTGCGCAGGAGAGCAACGCGTTTTACCGCAAGGCGCTCGAAGGCGGTCAGAAGGGGCTGAGTGTCGCCTTCGATCTGGCGACCCATCGTGGCTATGACAGCGATCACGCCCGTGTCGAGGGGGATGTGGGCAAGGCGGGCGTTGCCATCGACTCGGTCGAGGACATGAAGATCCTCTTCGACGGCATCCCGCTGAAGGAGATGTCGGTCTCGATGACAATGAACGGCGCGGTGATCCCGGTGCTGGCGAGCTTCATCGTGGCAGGTCAGGAGCAGGGCTGCGATCTGGCGGATCTGTCGGGCACCATCCAGAACGACATCCTCAAGGAGTTCATGGTCCGAAATACCTATATCTACCCGCCCGAGCCGTCGATGCGGATCGTCTCGGACATCATCGCCTATACCGCCGAGAACATGCCGCGGTTCAACTCGATCTCGATTTCCGGCTACCACATGCAGGAGGCCGGGGCGACGCTGGTCCAGGAGCTCGCCTTCACGCTGGCCGACGGCAAGGAATACGTGAAAGCCGCGATTGAGAGTGGCATGGATGTGGATGCTTTCGCAGGGCGCCTCAGCTTCTTCTTCGCCATCGGCATGAACTTCTTCATGGAGGCGGCGAAGCTGCGCGCGGCCCGCCTGCTCTGGGCGCGGATCATGGATGGGTTCGGGGCGAAGAAACCGGGCTCACGCATGCTCAGGACCCATTGCCAGACCTCCGGGGTCAGCCTGCAGGAGCAGGACCCCTACAACAACGTGGTGCGTACAGCCTATGAGGCGATGGCAGCCGCACTTGGCGGGACGCAATCGCTGCATACCAACTCGTTTGACGAGGCGATTGCACTGCCGACCGAATTCTCCTCCCGGATTGCGCGCAACACGCAGTTGATCCTTCAGCATGAGACCGGTGTGACCAATGTCATCGATCCGCTGGCGGGCTCGTACTATGTGGAAAGTCTGACTGCTCAATTGGCTGATGAAGCCTGGAAAATCATCGAAGAGGTCGATGAAATGGGCGGTATGACCAAGGCGGTTGCCTCGGGCATGCCCAAACTCAGGATCGAGGAGGCCGCCGCGCGTCGCCAGGCCGCTGTTGATCGTGGTGACGAGGTGATTGTGGGGGTCAACAAGTACCGCCCGCAGACCCAGGACAAGATCGACATTCTCGATGTGGACAATGTCGCGGTGCGCGACGCACAGATCGCACGGCTTTCGCGCATTCGCGAAAGCAGGGATCAAGCGGGCTGCGACGGCGCCCTTGCGGCGCTTGAGCAGGCCGCTCGCACTGGTACGGGCAATCTGCTCGGCCTCGCGGTCGAGGCCGCACGAGCCCGCGCAACCGTTGGCGAGATTTCAGACGCCATGGAAAACGCATTCGGACGACATCGGGCAGAGGTCAAGACGCTGGCAGGGGTCTATGGTGCCGCCTATGAAGGCGATGCCGGTTTCGCGCAGATCCAGACCGATGTGGAGGCATTTGCCGAAGCCGAGGGCCGCCGTCCGCGCATGCTGGTCGTCAAGATGGGTCAGGACGGACATGATCGCGGGGCCAAGGTGATCGCCACCGCCTTTGCCGATATCGGCTTCGACGTGGATGTCGGGCCGCTCTTCCAGACCCCTGAAGAGGCCGCGCAGGATGCTATCGACAACGACGTTCATGTGGTGGGCATCAGTTCGCAGGCCGCCGGTCACAAGACGCTGGCGCCAAAGCTGGTCAAGGCGCTGAGATCGCAGGGGGCCGGTGAGATCATCGTGATCTGCGGCGGCGTGATCCCGCAGCAGGACTATGACTTTCTCTATCAGGCGGGCGTCAAGGCCATCTTCGGTCCGGGAACCAACATTCCCGAAGCCGCACGCAACATCCTTGATCTGATCCGCGCCGAAGCGGCCTGACCTCAGTGGAGGAGAAGGGCGATCTCGGTTGCCTTCAGGACCGGACGGGCGGTGGGGCCATAGCCATGCGCGCCGCTGTCCAGTTCCGGGAACAATGCGAGAAGCTCGTCGCGGGCCGCCCTTGGGACGCCGTGCAGGGCATTCGCGTCCGGGTGGAAGCTTTCGGTCAGCGCGCCGTCGGAATAGATCAGCTCATGCTGATCAAAAAGGACGTGGAAGTATGTGACATCGCCGCCGAGGCTTTGCCAGACCCGATCCCCGTCGATCAGCGCGCGGGCTGCAACCAGTGCCTCGGCTGTGCCGAACATCATCTCGGTCTGCGCACCGGTCAGAACCATGCGGTGCTCGGGCGAGACGGAAAGAACCTTGTTATTGCCCAGAACGCCCTTTGCGAATGAGACGGGGGCAAAACGGGCATCCGCGGGAACCGTACGTTCGCCGATCCAGCGGACCGGCTGCAGGCCGTGATCACGGGTAACAACCAGATCGCCGACATTGAGATTCTCGACCAGCACCTCGCCCCGGTCCGTGCGCACCCGCGTGCCCTTGGTCAGGCAGGGGATGACGACGGGGACGGTGTCAAAGGTGATATCGGAGATCTCGACACGCTGATCGCCGGTGCTCAGGTTGTCATAATCGATCTCCAAACGGCTGATGGGCCCGGCGATGGTCACCTGAACCGCGCCATCCGCGCTGGTGGGCGCAACATTGCCGCCGGAGGTTGCCGTCACTTCGCCGGTGGTGGCGTTGACTGTGAGATTTGCGCCTACATTCGTGAAGGAAACCGCGCTGAAAGGCAGCTGGTTGCCGTCCACATCAAAGGCGATGATGCGAACCTGGTCGATCCATGAGGCCCGGTCGAGATCCGAGATCCAGAAACTGACATTCTGCGCCGCGTTCTGATAAAGCGCCGCATCCTGTGTGTCGAAATCGAGCGCAAGAGTGACGGTGTTGGTGTCGCCCGATCCCGAACTGCCGCTGCCGGTCCCGCCGGCATTGTCAAGTTCCAGCGCGCTGTTCGACGAACTGCCGTCGTAGTTGCCGCTTGTATTGACCTCGCCTGAGTCGATGCCTCCGCTGAGAACATCGCTCGGGCCGACATTGCCATCCTGAACCAGAGTGGCCGTTACGGTCATCGTTCCGGTATCGTGCTCGACACCCGAACCAAAGTCCGCGGCCTGTGAACCTTCACCGCCAAAATTAGACCAGACCAGCATTTCAGTTGGCATGGATTTCTCCTACTCGAATCCTCGATACAGCGGGGTTCTAGCCCCGACTCCTGAAAAGACCGTTTAGCAAACTCAGTCTTCTAGGCAACAATTTCCGCCCACAGGGGCCTAGATGTGTTGGAAATATGACAGTTTGATGGCTCACAACGCTCCAATTAACTGTAATTACTTCGTATTTGGAGGGTGAGCCTTCGGCAGGTCGCCCTTAGGATGTGCCGCGCAGGACCGATTGCACCGATGGCTGACGACGGGCCCGCAGCGGGCTGTCGGCGAAGGCAAACGACGCCCGCCCCCGCTCAAATTCAGGATGATCACATGGCTCGCAGGCTATTCCGGCGCGCAAATAACCATGCTACGGTTTTGGCGAGCGCATAGAAAAATATAAGGAAACGCCCCTTGTCCGCAGATAACTCCACCTCCAATCGTCAAGCAGCACTGGACTATCACGAGTTTCCGAGATCGGGAAAGCTTGAGGTCCGGGCGACCAAGCCGCTGGCCAATGGCCGTGACCTCGCGCGGGCCTATTCTCCGGGCGTGGCGGAGGCCTGCCTTGAGATCAAGGCCAATCCGGCCGACGCGGCGCGCTACACCAGCCGGGCGAACCTCGTGGCGGTCGTCTCGAACGGGTCGGCGGTGCTTGGCCTTGGCAACATCGGGGCATTGGCGTCCAAGCCTGTGATGGAAGGCAAGGCGGTGCTGTTCAAGAAGTTCGCCAATATCGATTGTTTCGACATCGAGGTGAACGAATCCGATCCCGAGAAGCTGGCCGATATCGTGACAGCCCTTGAGCCAACCTTCGGTGCGATCAATCTTGAGGACATCAAGGCACCCGATTGTTTCATTGTCGAGAAACTCTGCCGCGAGCGGATGAACATCCCCGTTTTCCATGATGATCAACATGGCACGGCGATTGTCGTGGGGGCTGCCGCGCGCAACGCCCTTTTGCTGGTAAAAAAGGAATTTGCGGACATCAAGGTCGTCTCGACCGGTGGGGGCGCGGCGGGCATTGCGTGCCTCAACATGTTGCTCAAGCTCGGTGTGAAGCGCGAGAATGTCTGGCTCTGCGATATCGCAGGTCTCGTCTATGAGGGCCGGGAAGAGGAGATGACACCTCAAAAGGCCGAGTTCGCGCAGGCCAGTGATCTTCGCACGCTTGATGATGTGATTGACGGAGCGGATCTGTTTCTTGGCCTCTCGGGTGCGGGCGTCCTGACCAAGGCGATGGTCGGCAAGATGGTCGAGGAGCCGATCATCCTTGCGCTGGCCAATCCCAACCCGGAGATCATGCCCGATGAGGCGCGCGAGGTCCGGCCCAATGCGATCATTGCCACCGGCCGCTCGGATTTTCCCAATCAGGTCAATAACGTGTTGTGCTTTCCTTTCATCTTTCGCGGCGCGCTCGATGTGGGGGCGACCGAGATCAATGACGCGATGGAAATCAGTTGTGTGGAGGGCATCGCCAAGCTTGCCCGCGCCACGTCCAGCGCCGAGGCGGCGGCGGCCTATCAGGGCGAAAGCATGGTCTTTGGGCGTGACTACCTGATCCCCAAACCGTTTGATCCGCGCCTTCTGGCGATTGTCGCGGGCTCGGTCGCGGAGGCTGCGATGAAAAGCGGCGTGGCTGCCCGTCCGGTGGACGATCTCACCGCGTATCGGGAGGAATTGGATCGCTCGGTCTTTCGCACGGCCTTCATCATGCGCCCGGTTTTCGAGGCCGCCCGCTCGGCCCATCGGCGCATCGTCTTTGCGGAAGGCGAGGATGAGCGGGTGCTGCGTGCAGCCCATGCCATGCTGGAGGAGACCCATGACCGCCCGATCCTGATCGGCAGGCCCGAGGTGATTGACCGCAGGCTGGAGCGGGCCGGGGTCGAGCTGCGCCCGGGCACGGACTTTGAACTTGTGAACCCGGAAAACGATCCGCGCTTCCGTGACTATTGGGAGAGCTACCACCGCCTGATGTGCAGACGCGGCGTGACGCCCGATCTCGCCAAGGCGATCCTGCGCACCAACACCACGGCGATTGCCGGTGTGATGGTGCATCGTGGCGAGGCTGACAGCCTGATCTGCGGCAGTTTCGGGCAGTTCCTGTGGCACCTTAAATACGTCAACGAGATCCTCGGCCCGGATGATCTGCACCCGGTCGGCGCGCTGTCGCTGATGATCCAGGAGACCGGGCAGATTTTCATAGCCGATACGCAGGTCCATGCGGAGCCGACCTCGGAGCAGCTTGCCGAGATTGTCGTGGCTTGCGCCCGGCACGCGCGGCGGTTCGGGATCGAGCCCAAAATCGCGCTCTGCTCGCACTCGCAATTCGGCAATCTCGACAATGGCAGCGGGCGGCGGATGCGGCGGGCACTCGACATTCTCGACAGCGAACGGCGGGACTTCGTCTATGAGGGTGAGATGCACTCGGACGCGGCCCTTGATCCCGAACTGTGTGAGCGCATCTTCCCGGGCAGCCGGTTGAACGGTCCTGCCAATGTGCTGGTCTTCGCCAACACCGACGCGGCCAGCGGCGCGCGCAACATCCTCAAGATGCTGGGCGGTGCGCTGGAGGTCGGTCCGATCCTGATGGGCATGGGAAACAAGGCGCATATCGTGACGCCCTCGATCACCTCGCGCGGGCTGCTCAACACCGCAGCACTCGCCGGTACCCCGGTTGCGATCTATGGCTAGGCTCGCGATCCTTCTTTGCCTGCTGGCGGGAATGGCACAGGCCCAGAACCGCCAGCCGATCTCGATCTCGCTGCTGGAATGCCACGTGATCTACGAGGAGATTGGCAACCTGTCTGCTGCCCGCAATCGTGGTACCGACCGGGACCTGGTTCAGGGGGCCGCGCGGGCCTTCCTGGAGGCTGCTCATGTTCAGGCCTCTGACGAGGGACACACGGACACCCGCGCCTGGGCTGGCGAGCATTATCCCGGATTGCACGAGAAATGGGATGGCCGATTTTCCGAGCTCCTGACATTTGCCGAGAACAAGGACTGGATCGACTATTGCAAGGCGCTCGGCAGGTCGCGCGGCGTGATCGAATGATGCGGGGAGGCTGTCTTTGCGGTACCATCCGGTGGGAGGCAAACGGCCCGGTCCGCTGGGCCTGTTTCTGTCATTGCGAAAGCTGTCGGCGGCAATGCGCGGCACCTGTTACGGCTTTCTTCGGGATGGCGGACGAGCACTGGCGCTGGAGTGGTGCCGAACCTGCGGTCTATGCATCCGCCCCTGACGTCAAACGGTACTTCTGTGCTACCTGCGGTACACCGATGGCCTATGCGGCGGGACGTTTCCCGGGAGAGACGCATTTCTACCTTGCCGCCCTTGACGGGGCGGCTGATTTCGAGCCTGAGTTTCATGTACATAGCTGTGAAAAAGTTCCGTGGCTGAAGATCGCGGATGATCTGCCGAAATACCCCGGCTCGGCGGATGAGGGAGGAGCCTGAGAAATGAAGTACGCGGATGTCTACCAGAGCTGGCGGTCGGATCCGGAGGCTTTCTGGTTGAAAGCGGCCGAGGCGGTGGACTGGACCAGAAAGCCCGCCAAGGCGCTGAATGACAGCCGCGCACCGTTCTATGAATGGTTCGGCGATGGCGAGATGAACACCTGCTGGAATGCCGTGGACCGCCATGTCGAAGCAGGTCACGGCGACCGGGTTGCGATCATCTATGATAGCCCCGTCACCGGGGCGAAACGCAAGACCACTTATGCAGAGTTACTCGACCAGACGTCCCGGCTCGCCGGGGCCTTGCAGGGCCGGGGTGTCGCACGTGGTGACCGCGTGATCATCTATATGCCGATGGTGCCCGAGGCTATTGTCGCGATGCTGGCCTGCGCGCGGATCGGGGCCATTCATTCGGTTGTCTTCGGAGGCTTTGCCGCGCATGAACTCGCGGTGCGGATCGACGATGCCAAGCCCAGGGCGATCATCGCGGGCTCCTGCGGGATCGAGCCGGGCCGGGTCGTGGAATACAAGCCGCTTCTGGACGGTGCCATCGAGCAGGCCGCTCACAAGCCCGATTTCTGCCTGATCCTGCAGCGTGACGAGAAACGCGCCGATCTGATTGACGGACGCGACTTCGACATGGCCGATGCGATGGCCGGGGCGACCCCCGCGCCTTGCGTGCCGATAGGCGGCGCGGATCCGCTTTACATCCTTTACACATCCGGTACCACGGGCCAGCCCAAGGGCGTGGTCCGACCCTCCGGCGGCCATGCAGTCGCGCTCGCCTGGACGATGAAGCATATCTACGACATCGATCCGGGTGATGTCTTCTGGGCGGCCTCCGATGTCGGATGGGTCGTGGGGCATTCCTATATCTGCTATGCGCCGCTTCTGATCGGCTGCACCACGCTGGTCTTCGAGGGCAAGCCGGTCGGCACGCCGGATGCGGGCACTTTCTGGCGGGTGATCCAGGAACACGGGGTCAAGAGCCTCTTCACCGCTCCGACAGCGTTTCGCGCGATCAAACGCGAGGATCCCGAGGGCAAGCTGGTGGGGGAGTATGATCTGAGTTGCCTGCAGAGCCTCTTTCTCGCAGGCGAGCGTGCGGATCCCGATACGATCGAATGGGCGCAGGCCCAGCTTGGCGTGCCGGTGATCGATCACTGGTGGCAGACCGAGACGGGGTACGCGATTGTCGCGAACCCACTGGGGATCGAGATGCTTCCCGTGAAGATCGGCTCGCCAACCGTGGCGATGCCGGGATATGACGTCCAGATTCTGGATGAGACCGGCCATCCAATGCCGCCCGGAGAGCTTGGCGCGGTCGCCGTGAAGCTTCCGCTGCCACCCGGAACACTGCCGACGCTCTGGAATGCCGAGGACCGCTTCAGGTCGTCCTATCTGACCACGTTTCCGGGATATTACGAGACCGGCGATGCGGGCGTGATCGACGAGGATGGCTATCTCAAGATCATGGCGCGCACCGATGATGTGATCAACGTGGCCGGGCACAGGCTGTCCACCGGTGCGATGGAGGAGGTGCTCGGCAGTCTGCCGGAGGTCGCCGAATGCGCGGTGATCGGCGTGAGCGATCCGTTGAAGGGGCAGTTGCCGCTTGGGTTTCTCTGCCTCAATGCGGGAACCGAGAAGCCGTCCGATGAGGTGGTGAAAGACGCGGTCAAACATGTGCGCGCGCAGATCGGACCGGTGGCGGCTTTCAAGCTTGCCTGCGTGGTTGACAGGCTGCCCAAAACCCGCTCGGGCAAGATCCTGCGCGGCACGATGGTCAAGATCGCCGATGGTGAGACGTTCAAGATGCCGGCGACAATCGACGACCCGGCCATTCTGGATGAAATCAGGACAGCTCTGCAGGGACTTGGCTATGCCAGATGAGACCGACCTTTTCGAGGCCGCGCGGGCGGCCCGCGAGAACGCCTATGCGCCTCACTCCGGCTTCAAGGTCGGTGCGGCCCTGAGAACGCCATCGGGTCAGGTCTATGTCGGTTGCAATGTCGAGAATATCGCCTATCCCGAAGGCACCTGCGCGGAGGCCGGGGCCATTGCAGCCATGGCGGCTGCCGGTGAGTATGCGATTGCCGAGATGACGGTGATTGCCGACAGCCCGGTCCCGATTACGCCTTGCGGCGGATGTCGTCAGAAGATAGCCGAGTTCAGCTCGGCGGATGTGGTCGTGTCGCTTGCGAACCTGCAAGGCCCCGTCACATCTCTGAGCGTTGCCGAACTCTTGCCCGGCGCCTTCGGCCCGGATCATATGGAGCCCTGAATGGATAATCTCGTGAAAGCCGCGCGACGTGGTCTGGCCTGTCTCGATCTGACAAATCTGAACGATGACTGCACGCATGAAGACATCGATCTTCTCTGCGAGCGGGCGCAGACGCCGCACGGTCCGGTGGCTGCCGTCTGTCTCTGGCCACAGTTTATCTCGCAAGCCAGGACCCGGCTGCATGGAACCGGCATTCGGGTGGCGACGGTCGTGAGCTTTCCCGAGGGCGATCATCCGGTTTCCGATGTGATTGCGATGACGGAGAAGGCGGTCGCGAACGGAGCGGATGAGATTGATCTCGTCGTTCCCTACAAGGCCCTTATGGAAGGGCATCCCGAGAATATCCCGGCCCGTGTCGCGCGCGTGAAGGAGGCATGCGACGGGGCCGTTCTCAAGGCGATTCTGGAGACCGGCGTACTTAGTGAACGCGCGCTCATTGCGGAAGCCGCCAAGCTTGCGATCGATGGAGGGGCCGATTTCATCAAGACGTCCACCGGCAAGGTTCGGGTCAATGCGACGCCGCAGGCGGTCGAAGCGATGCTTGAGGTGATCAGGACCTCCAAGCTGCCGGTTGGTCTGAAGCCGTCAGGCGGCGTGAGGACGACCGAGGACGCGAAGCTCTATCTCGACATGTGCGATGCCGCGATGGGGCCGGACTGGGTCAGCCCGACCACTTTCCGCTTCGGCGCATCGGGTGTTCTGGACGCGCTTCTGGCGACCCTCGAGGGACAGGCCGCCCCGGATACGGGCGACGGTTACTGATGCTGGCAGCCGAGGTCATCGCCACGAAACGGGATGGGAAGGCGCTCTCGGCCGAGCAGATCGATTTCTTCGTCGCGGGCCTGACCGATGGCAGCATATCGGAAGGCCAGGTGGCGGCCATTGCCATGGCGGTGTTTCTCAACGGCATGAGCACCGATGAGCGCGTGCATCTGACACTGGCCATGCGCGACAGCGGGCAGGTGCTGGCCTGGGATCTGCCAGGGCCGGTGGTTGACAAGCACTCGACCGGAGGGGTCGGGGATAACGTCTCGCTGATGCTGGCGCCCGCGCTGGCAGCCTGTGGTGTCCATGTCCCGATGATTTCCGGGCGCGGGCTGGGTCATACGGGCGGCACGCTCGACAAGTTCGACGCCATTCCGGGATACAGGACGCAGCCCGATGTGGCGCTCCTGCGCGAGGTCACGCGGGATGTCGGCTGTGCGATCATCGGCCAGACCCCGGACATCGCACCGGCTGACAAGCGCTTCTACGGCATCCGCGATGTCACCGCGACGGTGGAAAGCATCGACCTGATCACGGCGTCGATCCTGTCGAAGAAACTGGCCGCCGGGCTGGATGCACTGGTGCTCGACGTGAAATGCGGAACCGGGGCCTTCATGGCGACCGAGACGGAGGCCGAGGCGCTGGCGCGCTCATTGACCGAGGTCGCCAACGGGTCAGGGTGCAGAACCTCGGCGCTCGTCACCGATATGAACGAACCGCTGGCCTCTGCCGCTGGCAATGCGATCGAGATGACAAATGCCATCGAGTTCCTGCGCGGCGACGAGATTGATACCCGGCTCTGGGATATCACCGTCGCGCTGGGTGGAGAATTGCTGAGGACCTCCGGCATTGCAAAGACCGCCGAGGCCGGCGAGGCGCAGATGACGGATGCCCTGCAATCGGGCAGGGCGGCGGAGAAGTTCCGGCGGATGGTTCATGCACTTGGCGGACCGCCAGACATTCTTGAGGACTACAAGACCCATCTTGCAGCGGCCCCCGTGATCGAGGAGGTCTATCTGCCCGTTGAGGGTTTCATCACCGCAATCGACGCGAAATCCCTGGGTTATGCTGTCGTGGAACTGGGCGGCGGGCGTCTGGTGGCAAGCGACAGGATCGATCACAGCGTCGGGCTCGACTGGATTGCGGGAGCGGGCCGGCTGGTTGACGCTGAAACGCCTGTTGCGCGTATTCATGCCCGCAAACCCGAGGATGTGGAGCGCGCCCGCGCGCGGCTTCTCGATGCGTTCACCGTGTCGGAAAGGCCGGTCGAGGACCTGCCGCTGATCAAGCAGAGGATCGGCTGATGGCGCGTGCGATCCTTTGCGTGCTCGACTCGGCGGGGTGCGGCGGGGCACCGGACGCAGCCGCCTTTGGCGATGAGGGGTCCAACACGCTGGGCCATATTGCCGAGGCTTGCGCCGAGGGTCGGGCGGAGGAGGGGCGCAGCGGACCTCTCGCCCTGCCCAATCTCGACAGACTGGGGTTGGGTAAGGCAATCAGGCAGGCGTCAGGCCTCAATGCACCGGGGCTTGGGGCCGTGCCGCAAGGGTTCTGGACTGCGGCGCGCGAGATATCGAACGGCAAGGACACGCCCTCGGGCCATTGGGAGCTTGCGGGCGTACCGGTGCCATTCGACTGGCACTATTTCCCCCATGAAGTTCCGGCATTTCCCGATGACCTGATGCAGAAGTTCATCGAGAAGGCCGGGCTCGGCGGCACGCTTGCGAACTGCCATGCCTCGGGCGTTCCGGTCATTCGGGAATACGGCGAGGCGCATATCAAAACGGGTCAGCCCATCTGCTATACATCGGCGGATAGCGTCTTTCAGATCGCTGCCCACGAGACCCATTTCGGTCTGGAGCGGCTGATCGAGATCTGCCGGATCGCGGCTGGGATCTTCCACCCCCTGTGCGTCGGACGTGTTATCGCCCGTCCGTTTGTCGGCGAGACACCGGAGACTTTCAAACGCACTTCCAACCGGCGGGATTTCGCGATTGCACCACCGGAGCCGACGCTCTGCGACCGTGTGGTTGCGGCAGGCCGTCAGACCCATGCGGTCGGCAAGATCGGTGACATCTTCGCGCATCAGGGCATCTCGACGCTCGCCAAGGGCAAGGATGACATGGCGCTTCTGGATCATCTGGTCCGATTGATGGGCGAGGTGCCGGACGGTGATTTCATCTTTGCCAATTTCGTCGAGTTCGACAGCCTTTACGGACATCAGAGGGATGTCTCGGGCTATGCTCGCGCGCTGGAGGTTTTCGATGCCCGTGTGCCTGAGATCACCGATGCTTTGCGTCCTGGCGACATGCTGATCTTCACCGCCGATCACGGCAATGATCCGACCTGGGAAGGCACCGATCACACGCGCGAACAGGTGCCGGTCCTGATCACCGGACCGGGGATCACGCCTGGCCCCGCAGGCCCATGCAAGTTTGCGGATGTGGGCGAAACACTCGCCGCCCATCTTGGCCTCGCCCCCGGTGCCCATGGCAGGAGCCTGATATGACCGATTTCCGATCCGTCCCGAAGGTCGAGTTGCATCTGCATCTGGAAGGTGCCGCGCCGCCCGGGTTCATTCGTGCGCTAGCAGCGGAGAAAAACATTGACCTTGCGGGCGTTTTCAACAGCGATGGCAGCTACGCATGGAGCAATTTTGCCGAGTTTCTCGTGACCTATCACAAGGCTTGCGAGGTTCTGACCGGGCCTGATGAGTTTCGTCGCCTAGCCGAAGCTGTGCTTGAGAAATCCGCAAGCGATGGAGTGATTTACACCGAGATCTTCATAGCGCCTGATATCTGTGGCGGCGGTGATCCGGTGGCCTGGGGCGAGTATCTTGCGGCGCTCTATGAGGGGGCTGCCGCCGCGAAAGCAGCCCATGGCATCGAGGCGCGCTACATCTCGACCTGTATCCGCAATCTCGGGGCTGACAAGGCGGAAAATGCTGCGCGCCTGACGGTGGATCACGCAGGTCCGATGCTGACCGGTTGGGGCATGGGGGGTGAGGAGCGCGATGGCTCCGCCGCCGATTTTGTCCGTGCCTTTGCAATCGCGTCCGAGGCAGGGCTCGGCATCACGTCTCATGCGGGCGAACTGGTCGGCCCTCTGAGTGTGGAGGAGACGCTGGACTATCTGCCGGTCTCCCGGATCGGCCACGGAGTGCGCGCGATCGAAGACGCCTCGCTGGTCGCCCGGCTTGTGGCCGACGGGATCGTGCTGGAGGTCAATCCGGGCTCCAACATCTCGCTCGACGTCTTTCCCACATGGGGGGCGCATCCCATAGACGCGCTGCGCGGGGCAGGGGTGAAGGTCACGGTCTCGACAGATGATCCGCCCTACTTTCACACCGACATGGTGCACGAATATCAGATGCTTGCCCGGACCTTCGGCTGGGATGCGGCGGTGTTCAGCGAGATCAACGGGACCGCCATCGATGCCGCTTTCTGCGACGAGGACACAAAGACCAAACTGAAAGAAAGGCTCACCTCATGAGCGATCACCTGACCATTGTCGATCACCCGCTGGTGCAGCACAAACTGACGCTGATGCGGGAGCGGGATACGTCAACGGCCGTGTTCCGGCAGCTTCTGCGCGAAATCAGCCACCTGCTGGCCTATGAGGTGACCCGCGACCTGCCCATGACGACCAAACAGATCGAGACACCGCTGGTCGAGATGGAGGCGCCGACGCTGAAGGGCAAGAAGCTGGCGCTGGTCTCGATCCTGCGCGCGGGCAACGGTCTGCTGGACGGTGTTCTGGAACTGATCCCGTCGGCGCGTGTGGGCTTTGTCGGGCTCTACCGGGACGAGGCGACACTTCAACCGGTGCAATACTACTTCAAGGTGCCTGCTGAGATGCAGAACCGGGTGGTGATCGCGGTCGACCCGATGCTGGCAACGGGGAATTCGTCTGCGGCGGCGGTGTCCCTGCTCAAGGAGTCTGGTGCCACGGATATCCGTTTCCTCTGCCTTCTGGCGGCGCCCGAAGGTGTAGCGCGGATGAAAGAGGCCCACCCGGACGTGCGGATCGTGACGGCGGCTCTTGATGAGCGGCTGAACGAGAAGGGCTACATCCTGCCGGGTCTCGGTGATGCAGGAGACCGGATGTTCGGGACCAAGTGATGTCGGGCGAGCTTCTGATCCGGGGGGCCGACATCGTTGTCACGATGGACGCGGACCGGCGGGAGCTCGCGGGCGCTTCGGTTCTGATCAGGGACGGCGTGATTGTCGGGATCGGGTCTGATCTGACAACAGATGGGGAGGTGATCGACGCATGGGGATGTGTCGTCACGCCCGGGCTTATCAACACACATCATCATCTGTTTCAGACCCTGACCCGTGCTGTGCCGGGCGGGCAGGACGCGCTGCTCTTCGGCTGGCTCAAGACGCTATATCCGATCTGGGCGCAGCTGACGCCCGAGGATGTGTTCGTGGCCACGCAGACCGGACTCGCGGAACTGGCGCTGTCGGGCTGCACGCTCTCGTCCGATCACCTCTACATCTATCCCAATGGCGTGCGGCTGGAGGACAGTATCGAAGCCGCGCGCAGCATCGGTCTGCGCTTTCACGCAACCCGCGGGGCGATGAGCATCGGCGAAAGCGACGGAGGCCTGCCGCCCGATGCGTTGGTCGAGCGCGAGGCGGATATTCTGACCGACTGTATCCGGGTCGTGGACGCGTTTCACGAGCGCGGTCCGGGCGCGATGGTCGAGGTGGGGATCGCACCCTGTTCGCCGTTCTCCGTCAGCCGCGAACTGATGCGCGATGCGGCCCTGCTCGCCCGCGACAAGGGGGTGATGCTGCACACCCATCTGGCGGAGAATGACGAGGATGTCGCCTATTCGCTGGAGAAGTTCGGCTGCCGACCGGGCGAATATGCTCGCGATCTCGGCTGGACGGGAAGGGATGTCTGGCATGCGCATTGTGTGAAGCTGGACGCTCAAGAGATTGATCTCTTTGCGCAAACGCGAACCGGAGTTGCGCACTGCCCGTGTTCGAACTGCCGGCTGGGCTCAGGTATCGCGCCGGTGCGGGCGATGCGGGACGCGGGTGTGCCGGTGGCGCTCGGGGTCGATGGATCGGCGTCCAATGATGCCGGGCATCTGTTGGCCGAGGCGCGTCAGGCCCTGTTGTTGCAACGTGTCGCCCATGGTGCCGATGCGATAAGCGCACGCGAAGTGCTGGAGATTGCCACCCGGGGTGGTGCTCAGGTGCTGGGGCGGTCTGATCTGGGCTCGATTGAGCCCGGCAAGCGTGCCGATCTGGCGATTTGGGACGCGAGTGGGTTGGAAAGTGCGGGCAGTTGGGACCCGGTCGCGGGGCTGGTGTTGACCGGACCGCATCGGGTGCGGGACCTTCTCGTTGAAGGGCGGTCCGTGGTGGCGGGCGGTGTTCTTCAGAGGGTCGATCTTCCGGACATTCTGAAACGGCAGGAAGATGCCAAGCGGCGGCTGATGGAAGCCGCCTGAAACGCCGCTGTTTCGCGCGGTGCCGCGCGAGGATATTTATGACCAAAAAGAAAGGGGAACCGGTGTGCCCTCTATGTAGACCTGCGCGATGGCGCGGTCGTCGCCCATCATGATGGTGGGAAAGAGGGCCTCCCAGACAGTCTCGGCGCGGGCTGCGCGTTGCGTGATGACAGGGGTGGAGGCGAGGTCGAGAATGCAGAGATCCGCCTCGATGCCGGGTTTCAGGGTGCCGATCCTGTCTGCCAGCCGCAGGGCCTCGGCGCTGCCGGTCGTGGCAAGCCAGATGAGTTGTGCGGGGTGGAGCGTCGTGCCGCGCAGTTGTGAGACCTCATAGGCGGCGGCCATGGTTCTGAGCATCGAGAAGCTGGAGCCTCCGCCGACATCTGTTGCGAGGCCTGTCGGGATCCGGGCGGACTGGGCCGCCCTCATGTCGAACAGCCCGGAGCCGATGAAGGTGTTGGAGGTCGGGCAATGGGCGATGGCGCTACCCGAGGCCTTGAGATGGTCTGTCTCGCGGTCCGTCAGGTGGATCGAATGGCCGAAGACGGCGCCGGGACCGGTGAGGCCGAACCGCTCATAGACGCCGAGATAGTCGGTATCGTCCGGGAAAAGGTCCTTCATCCAGGCGATCTCTTCGGTCTGCTCGCTCAGATGCGTCTGCATGAGGCATTGGGGGTGCTCGGACCAGAGCGCGCCCGCGGCTTCAAGCTGTTCAGGGGTCGAGGTCGGTGCAAAGCGCGGTGTGATGACATAGGACAGCCGATCCGTGCCGTGCCAGCGTTCCAGCAGGCGCTTGCTGTCGTCATAACCCGATTGGGCCGTGTCCCTAAGACCGTCCGGCGCGTTGCGGTCCATCATCACCTTGCCGGTCAGCAGGCGAAGATCACGCCCTTGGGCGGCGTCGAAAAGGGCTGTCACGCTCTCGCTGTGGATGGTCGCAAAGCTGCAGGCGGTCGTGATCCCGTTTGCAAGGCAGAGATCGAGGTAGAGATCGGCGATTTCGGCCGCATAGTCCGGGTCACTGAAGCGCATTTCCTCGGGGAATGTGTAAGTGTTGAGCCAGTCGATCAGCCGTTTGCCCCATGACGCGATGATGCCTGTCTGCGGATAATGCGCATGGGCGTCGATGAAGCCGGGCAGGATCAGGTGCTGCCCGTGATCGATCCGCCTTGCGTGGGGATGGCTGGCAAGAACCTCGTCAGCGGGGCCGGTCGCAACGATCTTGCCTGCCTGAATGGCGACGGCACCATGAGCGAGGTGGCGCGCTGCCTCTTTTGTGGGCACCTGAAAGGGATTTGCCTCGAAGCTGAGCGTCTGTCCTGTCAGAACCGTCGTTTCCATGGTGACCTTGCCGGGTTGAGCCATTATGCATCCCTTGAACCATTCCAACCGCTGATTGGCAATTGCCCGATCGACGCCGCAGGACAAGGGGCCGGACCATGAGCGAGACCGAAACCGACTTTGCCGAAGATCAGATCCAGGATGCCTATGCGCTGAATGCCGATACCGTCGACGCAATTCTGGCAGCGGTCGAGGCGGGATCACAGGAACAGCTTTTGCGATTGCTGGAACCGCTCCATGAAGCAGATATCGCGGATTTGCTGGAACAGATCTCGGACCGGGAGCGGCGGGCGCTTCTGGAGATCTGGGGTAAGGAATTCGACGGCTCTGTTCTGACCGAGCTTGAAGAGGGCATGCGCGACGAGATCGTCCAGGATTTGGATGAAGCGGTGCTGACGGCCGCGGTCTCGGAGATGGACAGCGATGATGTCGTCTATCTGATCGAGGACATGGATGCGGACCAGCAGGGCCGCGTCCTTGAAGCGCTGGAGGATGCCGACCGGGTCGCGGTCGAGACCTCGCTGACATATCCCGAGGACACCGCCGGGCGGCTGATGCAGCGCGAGATGGTGATCGCGCCCGAGCATTGGCGGGTCGGAGAGATCATCGACTTCATGCGGGCCTCCGATGATCTGCCTGAGAGTTTCTATGAGGTGATCCTGATCGATGCGCGGATGAAACCGGTCGGCACGGTGCATTTGGGACGGATCATGGCCAACCCGCGGGACCGGGCGCTGACCGATCTGGCCGAGGAGCAGATGCGCACCATTCCGGCCAATCAGAGCCAGGAAGATGTGGCCTATGCCTTCAACCAGTATCATCTGGTCTCGGCCCCCGTGGTCGATGATGACGGTCGGCTTGTGGGCATGATCACCATCGATGATGCGATGGAGGTTCTTGAAGACGAGGCCGAGGAGGACATGAAACGGCTCGCAGGCGTGGGGGCGGAGGAAGAGTTATCCGACAGTGTCTGGGACACCGCGCGGCAGCGGTTTCCGTGGCTGGCGGTCAACCTTGTGACCGCCATCCTGGCCTCGATTGTCATCTCGCTTTTCTCGGACATCATCGAGGCCATCGTGGCGCTCGCCGTTCTGATGCCGATCGTGGCGTCGATGGGCGGGAATGCGGGAACGCAGACGCTGACCGTCGCGGTCCGGGCGCTCGCCACGCGCGATCTGACCTCGTCCAATGCGTTGCGTGTCGTCCGACGTGAGACGCTGGTCGGGCTGGCCAACGGGGCGGTCTTCGCGGTCATCATCGGGATTGTCGGTGTGATCTGGTTTGGAACGCCGCTGCTTGGCGTGGTTCTGGCCATTGCGATGATCATCAATCTGCTGGTTGCTGGCATGGCCGGCATCCTGATCCCGATGGGGCTGGAAAAGCTGGGGGCGGACCCAGCCCTGGCCTCGGGCGCCTTTGTGACCACGGTCACGGATGTGGTCGGATTCTTCGCCTTTCTGGGACTGGCAGGCGCGCTGCTGCTCTGATCCGCAGGGGCCTAAAGTCGGACTTGAACTTCTGTTGGCGGATGTCTCCTATGACCTGCCCGAACTGAACAAGGAATACCCCGCGTGACAAGCCTTCCCGAGAGTATCGATGACACCCAGTCCCTGCTTGGCGAGGCGGGATACATCTGTGGCCGGGCGCTCGCCACGGTCGTCTTTCTGTCGCTCAAGCTGGGGCGACCGCTCTTTCTGGAAGGCGAGGCGGGCGTGGGCAAGACGGAGATTGCCAAGGCATTGGCGGCGGCCCTTGACCGGCCCCTGATCCGGTTGCAGTGCTATGAGGGGCTGGATGCGGGCTCGGCCGTCTATGAGTGGAACTTCCCCGCGCAGATGGTGGCGATCCGGACGGCGGAGGCTGCCGGTGGTGCAGATCGGGCCGCCCTGACAAAGGAGCTTTTCTCGGAGGAGTTTCTGATCCGAAGGCCGTTGCTGGAAGCGATGCAGCCGCGCGAGGGCGGCGCGCCGGTCCTTCTGATCGACGAGTTGGATCGCACGGACGAACCTTTTGAGGCCTTCCTGCTGGAGGCGCTCAGCGATTTTCAGGTGACGATCCCCGAGCTTGGGACGGTGAAGGCTACCGAGCCGCCGATTGTCATTCTGACCTCGAACCGGACGCGGGAGGTGCATGACGCGCTGAAGCGGCGCTGTCTTTATCACTGGGTCGACTATCCCGATTTTGAGCGCGAGATGGAGATCCTGCAGGCCCGCGCACCCGAGGCCCGCGAGACGCTGAGCCGCGAGGTTGTGGCCTTTGTCCAGAAGCTGCGCACCGAGGATCTGTTCAAGAAGCCGGGTGTGGCCGAGACAATCGACTGGGCGAAATGTCTGGTGGCGCTTGATGCGATCCAGTTGAGCCCGCAGGTGATTGCGGACACGTTGGGGGCGATTTTGAAGTATCAGGACGACATCCAGAAGCTGGAGGGATCAGAGGCAAAGCGGATCCTGGATGAGGCCAAGGCCGAGATGGGGCCGGTTTGAGCAGGTTGAAATCTCGGGATGCCTCCGGCGGGGATATTTGGGGAAAAATGAAGGTGATGCATTGGCTCTTGCGGATTGAAAAGCTTGCAGTTGGGATCGTCCTGGGGGCCATCTTATGGAAGATGCAGCCGGAGCTTTGGCTGGTGGTTGCAGTTCTGATCGCGCCGGATCTGAGCATGGCGGGATATCTTTGGGGGCCTCGTGCGGGGGCATGGTTTTATAATGCGGCGCATAGTTACATTGGACCGGCGGGGCTCGGCACAATGGCCTGCCTTGGTGGCTGGGATACGGGCTGTGCGGTGGCGGCGCTGTGGGCGCTGCATATTGTAGCTGATCGGGCGTTGGAATACGGGCTCAAGCATATGAGCGGGTTTCGCGACACGCATCTGGGCCGGATCGGGCGCGATTGATGGTGACCTTTGCGGATCTGCCGGTCCCCCAGGACGGCAAGCTGGCGGAGAACATCACCCATTTTGCACGTGCGCTTCGCAAGGCGGGGTTGCGGGTGGGCACGGGCCGTGTTGTCGATGCGATCCGGGCCGTGGAGGTGGCGGGATTTTCCGAGAAGCGGGATTTCTATGCGACCCTGCAGGCCTGCTTTGTCTCCAAGCCCGAGGAGCGGATCGTGTTCGCGCAGATCTTCCGGCTTTACTGGCGCGATCCGCAGTTTCTGGAGCATATGATGGGGCTGCTGACCCCGATGGTGCGCGGCGTCAACGAGACCCCTAAGGCCGATGCAGCCGAGCGCCGGGCGGCGGAAGCGCTGCTCGACGGGGCTGAGGGTGACGCGCCGGAGATGGAGGAGGGCGGCGAGGAGGTCGAGTTCGATGCGACGCTGACATTTTCCTCGGAAGAAAAGCTGAGGCAGGCGGATTTCGAGCAGATGACCACGGCGGAACTGGCCGCCGCAAAGCGGGCCATTGCGCGGCTGGATCTGCCGGTGAAACCCATTGCATCGCGCCGGACACGCCCGAGCGCGCTGGGGCATGTGCCGGATTGGCGGGGCACCATGCGGGCGGCCATGCGTTCAGGCGGCGATGTGCAGCGGCTTGCGCTTCGCGAGCGGCGCAACCGGTGGCCCAATCTGGTGGCGCTTTGCGATATCTCGGGCTCCATGTCGTCCTACAGCAGGGTGTTGCTGCATTTTCTGCATGCTGCCTCGAACGCGAAGGGTGTCGGGTGGGCACGGGTACATTCCTTCACCTTTGGCACGTCCTTGACCAATATCACCCGGCATCTGAGACATCGCGATGTGGATGCCGCCCTGGCTGCGACCGGGAAGGAGGCGCAGGACTGGGAAGGCGGCACCCGGATCGGGGCCTGCCTGCACGCGTTCAACCGGGACTGGTCCCGGCGGGTTTTGGGACAGGGTGCTGTGGTCCTGCTGATCACCGACGGCCTGGACCGGGATGATGCCGACCAGCTGGCGCGCGAGGCGGAACGTCTGCGATTGTCGGCCCGCAAACTGATCTGGCTCAACCCGCTTCTGCGCTGGGACGGGTTCGCGCCGCGCGCACAGGGTGTACGGGCGCTCCTGCCCAATGTTGACAGTTTCAGGGCGGCTCACAATATTTCCTCTTTGGAGGCACTTGCCGTGGCCCTGACCCGCGCTGATGATCAGGGCGACAAGATGCGTCTGATGCAGATGATGGAGGGTTGAGATGAGCCGGGCCACGCATGACCAGATCCCCGAACAGGCCTTGAACTGGGTCGAGGCCGGGCAGAGTGCGTTGCTGGCCACCGTGATCGAGACCTGGGGGTCTGCGCCCCGGCCCATGGGATCGCAGCTTGCGATCTCGCAAAAAGCCGAAATGGTCGGATCGGTGTCAGGCGGCTGCGTGGAGGGTGCGGTCGTGGCTGAGGCGCTCGATGCGCTCGACGACGGCAAGTGCCGGGTTCTGGAATATGGCGTCTCCGACGAGGAGGCCTTTGCCGTAGGTCTCGCCTGTGGAGGAACGATCCGCATTCTGGTCGAACCGATTGATGTCGGTCAGGGAATGAGCCGTGATCATCTGGCCGCGCTTGTGCAGGCCCGGGAAGGGCGCCAGCCGGTGGCCTCAGCGGTCAATCTGAGCACGTGGGAGCGGTTCCTGCCGACGGTCTCAAACCCGGAACTGGGCACGGCTGTTCAGAACGGGTTCCTGACAGACAGGTCATCAATGAATGGTGACTGGTTTGTGGGCATTCACAACCCGCCGCTGCGTATGGCCGTGATCGGTGCCGTGCACATTGCCCAGCCGCTGATGCAGATGGCGCGGCTCGCGGGATATGACGCGACCCTGATCGATCCGCGTGATGCGTTTGCGAGCGATGCGCGGTTTCCCGACGAGACGATCCTGCGGGAGTGGCCCGACACAGCCCTTGAAAGGCTTGCGCTGGATCGGCGCACAGCGGTCGTCACGCTGACCCATGATCCGAAACTGGACGATCCTGCGATCCGCTACGCTCTGGGAAGCGAGGTGTTCTATCTTGGGTGTCTGGGATCGAAGAAGACCCATGCCAAGCGGGTCGGACGGCTCACCGAAGCCGGGTTCGGTGCCGCTGACATCGCCCGTATTCACGCGCCCATTGGGCTTGATATCGGGGCCAAGTCCCCTGCTGAGATCGCCATCTCGATCATGGCCGAGCTCACGGAGCGATTGCGCAGACCTCTGTTACGCGCCGAAGCCGCCGAATGAAATTCGGCGCGGTTCCGGTTGGCGAGGCTGAGGGTGCCATTCTGGCGCACTCGCTCAAGTCCGACGGATTGGGCCTGCGCAAGGGGCGTGTGTTGAGCGGTGAGGACATTGCCGCCCTGCAGCGTCACGGCATCGCGGAGGTCGTTGTGGCCGCTCTCGAAGCCGGGGATGTCGGAGAGGACGAGGCCGCGCTGCAACTCGCACGGAAGGTCGGCTCGCAGAAGGATATGACGCTCAGCGAGGCCTTCACGGGGCGGGTGAACATCATCGCCACGGCGCCCGGGGTTCTCACCGTTGACGCCCGACCGATCGATGCCCTGAATGCGGTGGATCCGGCCATCACAGTCGCAACCCTGCCCGATCTGATCCGGGTCGGTGCGGGTGACATGCTGGCCACGATCAAGATCATCCCCTATGCCGTCCCGCAATCTGTCCTGAAAAGGGTTCTGGCACTTTGCAACTCTGCGGCGTTGCAGCTTCACAAGGCAAGGCTTCGAAGCGCGCGGCTTGTGCTGACGCAGACACCGGGCTTCTCCGCCAAGCTGCTGACAAAGGGTGAGGCGACCGTGGTCGCGCGGCTGAGGAGCCTGGGGGTCGAGGTGCGGCGCAGCGTTACGGTCCCGCATGAAACCGGCGCGGTCGCAGAGGCGCTGGACGGATTTGAGGAAGACCTTGCGCTCGTGCTCGGCGCATCCGCCACATCCGATATCGCGGATGTCTGTCCGTCCGGTGTGATCGCTGCAGGCGGCACGATCGAGCGTTTCGGGATGCCTGTGGATCCGGGCAATCTTCTGTTTCTCGGCACGCTTGGCGGACGCCCTGTGATCGGGCTGCCCGGATGCGCCCGGTCGCCTGCCTTGAACGGGGTCGACTGGGTGTTGGAACGGGTGGTTTGCGGCATTCCGGTCACCTCGGGAGATATTGCGGGGATGGGGGTTGGTGGTCTGCTGAAAGAGATCCCGACCCGTCCGCAGCCGCGCGCATTCCCCATTTCCCATGGTAAGACACCGCAGGTCACCGTGATCCTGCTGGCCGCAGGAGCCTCGCGTCGGATGCGGGGGCGGGACAAGCTGCTGGAGCCGATGGGCGACATGCCGCTCCTGCGGCACGCGGCGTCGGAGATGCTCAAGAGCGCCGCGAGCGACGTGTTGGTGGTTCTTCCGCCGGCATCCGCCAATCGCAGAAAGGCGCTTGAGGGGCTGGGCGTGCAGATTGTCGAGGCTGCCCGTGCCAGCGAGGGGATGGCAGCGTCCTTGACAGCAGGCCTGGCCGAGATTGCGTCACGCGCCGATGCCGTAGTCATTGCCCTGGCCGACATGCCCGATGTCACCAGCGCTCATGTCGATGCGCTTGTCAGCACGTTCTCGGTTGAAGACGGGCGGGAGATCTGCCGGGTCGTCACCGGATCGGGCAAGCGGGGTCATCCGGTGCTCTTCGGCCGCCGCTTCTTCGAGCCGCTTGGCCGCTTGGCAGGCGACGAGGGCGCGCGCGAGGTCCTCGCGGCCAACAGGGACGTTGTCGTTGATGTGAGAACGGATGGCGAAGGTGGTGTGATCGACCTCGACACACCGGAGGCCTGGGCTGCCTATCGCGAAGGGCGCTAGTTCGGGATCACGAGGATGCGGTCGCGTCCGTTCTTGCGGATACGGATGGCCTCCTGCCCGATGGCAGCGACCTGATGGCCATCAAGCTGATCGCCCTGACGAACCTTCACAAAGCGACCATTGGGCAGTCGCACCAGCGCATGCCGCTTGCCCGGCTTGCCATAGACGCCGATGAGTGCGAGCTGCCGGTTGGGCAGCACATTGGGAATTGTGGCAGCTGCGGCGACGGACGCCGTCGTCGGCAATTGTGGTCCGACATTGATCTGTGGCGTGGTGACGGATGGTGCTGTCTCGGACGGTGTCTGGCGCGACGCAAGTGCCGCTGCCCTTTCGGCCAGGTCCGCCGGGCGGGCCTGGGGGCGGATAATGGCGGTAACAGTGACCTCCGGGCTGTCTTCGCCATCTGCCTCGGGCGTTGTTTCAGCCGGTTCGGGGATGTCCTCGAAAGGGCGGGCGAGCGGCGGGGCCTGGCGCTGGATCGTCGAGGATTGCGGATCAGCCTCATCGGGGCCTTCTATCGCCTCCTCGACAAGGGCCGCCACATCAAGCGTTTGCCCGGTCTCTTCCGGCAAAGCGACGGAGGCCTCATCGGTTGGAATGGTATCGGGCGCTTCAACACTGGGAAGTTCGGTCGGCTCGGTCGCGTCCGCGATGATCGGCAGTACCGGGTTGTTGGCAGCATCCGGCTCTGGCGTTGTCGCATCCGGCGCTTCCACGGCCTCTGGTTCGACCGTTTCGGGTTCGACGCTGGCAAGCTCGACCGGCGCTGCATCCGCATCGGACTCGTCTGGCCCAACGGCGTCGGGTTCGACACTGGCAACTTCAATTTCGGGCGTTTCCGCTTCGCTTTCGGCCCCATCGGGTGCCACAACCTCAACCGGGTTTGTATCGGTCTCAGCCGTTTCGGTCTCAAGGCTCGGGCCGATGATCTCGGGCGCAGTGCCCGGCGCATCGGCGGATGCTATGTCGGTTTCCGGCGCGGCTTCGTCAGGTACAACCTCCGCTTCGGTCGAAACCTCCGCATCCTCGTCGCTGACACCTATTTGCGGCAGGCGCAGAGGTGGCCGCTCCTGTTCCGGCTCAGCCGTGGCCTGAATATCCGCAAGGATCTGCTCGATGTCGGACCGGGGCCGCATCTGCGGCATGAGCGGCGGAAGCGCAGAGACGACCCGCACCGGACGGGCCGGATAGTTTTCGGGATTTTCCTCACCGGTGTTGTTCACCTGACGCGGGCGCAGCTTGGGCTCTTCCGGCGGACGTTCGGCGAGCACGAGCACATCGTCAGTCGAGGGTGCATCAGCCGGTGTCGTGTCGTCGGCGTCAGCCTCAAGAACGGTTGTGGGTTCCTCGGCAGCTTCCGTCGTCTGCGGGAGAGTGTCCTCTTCCGGAGCAGCCTCAGTCGTTTCAACAGGGTCTTGTGAAAGCGGGTCTGCCGGTTCCGCCTCGGCCACCGGCTGTTCCTCGACCGGGGCGGGCAAGGTCGGGGCGATGGTCGGCAGCGCCTCAAAGCCCTGATCGGCCCGGGGCGCAACCGATGCGGCGACAAGAGCCGGACGATCCGCGATGATCGGGAGAGCCGGTGCACCGGTCTCGCCCAAGGCAGGGTCGGTTTCACCGACGAGCGCGATGTCGAATGTATCGGGTCGCGTCTCGCCGATATCGACCGTGGCGTCCGCGTCCGCATCGCCGGTATCGACACTTTCGATCACCTCGGCAGCCGGTTGAGGTGTCACGGTCGTCGCGGCCTGCGGCCATTCGGGTGCCTCGAAAAGCTCTGCCACCGGACCGTCCGTTTCGCGCGCCTCGACATAGGCCACCACACCTTCGAAGCGATCAATGGACTTTTCGCCTGCTTCCTCCACCGTCAGCGCAAAGGGGGCTGCCTGCTTCGCAACCAGACGCGCGGTCGCCGGGAGGGCGAGGGAGATATCCCCAGGAAGGGAAACCTCCGGCTCGACCATTGCGACAAGTGTCGGAGATATTTCCAGCGGACCGGCGAAACCGGGCAGGGGTGAAGCGTCGGAGATCAGCAGGTTGAGCGCCGGGCCCTCAGCCGGTACCCGCGTGACGCCCAAGGGGCTTGCGAGCGCAATCTCAAACTTCCCAACCGATGGCGCAGTCAGGTTCGGCACCCCGTCTACCAGATCCTCGGGGATCGTCAGTTCGCTTGTCTGCGGCTGAAGATAGAACCCTGCTGCTGTGATCATGCCGACACCGAACGCCGCGACAGCCGCTTGCGTTATCCAGAACGCCGAGCCTGTCTTGCCGCTTTCCAGCTGGAAGACAGGCGGGCGGCCGAGGCCAGTGACCGGATCCTGCGTTGTGAAACGCCCGGGCCGCAGGTTATGGGCGCGAAGGAAGGCTTCCGTCTCGCGCAGCACCGAGGATTTGATGCCCGCAACTGGCGTGTCCTTGTAGGCCTTGATCTCTGCATGATCATAAAAATAGAGGTCCGGGGCGCCGCTGAACCGTCGCTGGATCGCCTTGTCGCGGGCATTGTCGGAGAAGCCTGCGAGCGGCAGGGCAATGGTCTCGACCTGCTCCTGCGGCATCCAGATCTCGACCTGCGCGTTCTTGCCGCCGATCCGCTCGACATCGCGCGCAATGGTCCGCATCGTCCACTCGATATCGTCCGACTTGGCGTCGAAAGCCTTGACGACAGTCCAAGCGCCATTCTCGCGGCGATAAAGGCTCATCCCCGCCGGCGACAGATCAATCGCGAGAGTTAGGTCGGAACCATTCATCGCTTAGGATTCACTCCTCCAAAGGCCTTCACTCGTAACGATTTTCAGGGACCCGCAAAAACTATAACGATGGTGTCCGGCTCTGACCACCGGAAAAGCAGATAAGGGTTTATGCCCGAAAGCCTGCTCCGTGGGCCGCATGTGAGATTTGTCACAGATGCCGTCAATTCATGGTAAATTCAGGCAAGCCGCTCAAAAGGAGGTGCTTTTGCCTCCGGCAAAGACCCGCCGGGCGCGGGATATTGCGGGCAGGATCCCGCGTGCCAAGGGCTTGGCGCGCGGGATGATTCTCGTCAGCTTGTCGCCGCAGCAAGCGCCTGATCGAGGTCCTTGATCAGGTCGTCGGCATCCTCGATACCAATCGAGAGCCGCACGACGTTCGGGGCAGCACCCGCTGCCTCCTGTTGCTCGGGCGTCAACTGCCTGTGGGTGGTTGAGGCAGAGTGGATGATCAGCGAGCGCGTGTCGCCAAGATTGGCCACATGGCTGAATATCTCAACGTTATCAACGAGTTTCACACAGGCCTCATACCCACCCTTGACCGCGAAGGTGAAGAGCGCACCAGCCCCCTTGGGATAGTGCTTCTTTACCCGATCCGCATAAGGCGAGGACGGCAGGCCAGCATAGGTCACGTAGTCCACACGGGGGTCCTTCTCCAGCCAGGCCGCGACCTTCATCGCATTCTCGACATGCCGCTCCATCCGCAGGCTGAGCGTCTCCATCCCCAGAAGGGTCTGGAAGGCGGTGTTGGGCGACATCGTCATGCCCAGATCGCGCAGGCCGATTGCGATGCCGTGGAAGGTAAAGGCCATCGGGCCGAAGGTCTCGTGGAACTTGAGGCCATGATAGGCAGGCTCCGGCTCGATCAGGGAGGGGTGCTTGCCTGCCTTGGTCCAGTCGAAATTGCCCGAATCCACCACGACACCACCGGTGACGGTGCCGTTGCCGGTCAGGTATTTTGTCGTGGAATGGACCACGAGATGCGCGCCGTGATCGAAGGGGCGGCAGAGATAGGGGGTCGCGGAGGTGTTGTCGACGATCAGCGGCACGTCGAGCTTGTTGGCCACAGTAGCAATCGACGCGAGATCGGTGACATAACCGCCGGGGTTGCAGATGCTCTCGCAGAAGATCGCCTTGGTGTTTTCGTCCGCCGCCGCCTCGATCGCAGCCGCATCGTCGAAATCGACAAAGGTCGCCGACCAGCCGAAACGTTTGATGGTCTGGGAGAACTGCGTGACCGTGCCGCCATAAAGCCGGGTGGACGCAATGATGTTGTCGCCGGGCCGCATCAGGGGGAACAGCGCCATGATCTGGGCTGCATGGCCGGATGAGCAGCCAACCGCGCCGACACCACCCTCAAGGGTCGCAATGCGCTCCTGCAGAACCGCGACCGTCGGGTTGGTCAGGCGCGAATAGATATACCCGACCTCCTGGAGGTTGAAGAGCGCGGCTGCGTGATCGGCATCGCGGAACACATAGGCCGTGGTCTGGTAGATCGGCGTTTGCCGCGCGCCCGTCGCCGGATCGGGCCTGCTGCCCGCATGGATCTGAAGCGTATCGAAGCCGTAACTTGGTGAATCTGACATTCTCACCTCCCCTTTGTCTCTGTCCGGGCGGACATTATGCGAGACTGGGGGCGCTTGCACGCGGATATTTCTAAAGCTTCGACGAAATGATACCGGTCGCAAACCCGCCCATGCGAAGCTCGCCGAAAAGCCGCTGGTATTCGATCTTGGGACAACGGTCCATGACAACCGTCAACCCCTTGGCCTCGGCCCGAAGAGCGGCAGCCTCATCAATCACGCCGATCTGCATCCAGATGGTTCGGGGCATGGGACGCATCTCCAGCGCCTCATCCACGACGGCGCCCGCGAATTCCGAGCGGCGGAAGATGTCGACAATATCGACCGGTGTCGTGATCTCCGCCAGTGAAGCCAGAACCGTTTCGCCCAGCACCTCCTTTCCCGCATAGGCCGGATTGACCGGAATGATCCGAAATCCCTTGAGCTGGAGGTAGCGTGCAACATAGTAGGATGGCCGGATCGGATTGATAGACAGCCCGACGCAGGCAATGGTCTGGGGGACCTTCAAAAGGCGCGTCAGCATTTCATCGGAATAGGAAAATCGCGACATGATCTTGGGCTATCCGGATTGCCGCGCGTCTGGCAACAAAAAACGCCCGGAGCCGGGCTCCGGGCGAAGTTGGAACGAGGGACAGTGAGATGAAGCGATCTGGTTCCAGAAGACCGCCTCAAAATGACACATAGTCACGCTCTCTCACTTCTCCAGCTTAGTAAGCAATTTGTGAATGAAACCTTAAGAACTAGTAGGCCTTGACGGTTTTCCAGTTCTCATCGGCAGCCGCGATATTGCCACGAATGTCCTTGGCCCAGAGATTTTGGTCGCGCACGGTGTAATGCATGAAGATGCGGCCATTCACATTGACCCAGAGCTTGGGGTCGGAACTCTGCTTGAATCCGCGCGACATGGCCCAGGCGCAATAGCCGCCAAACTCGATCTGATAGTCCTCGGGGGATTTCTTGAAGAGATCGAGGTTCTTCTGGGACGAAAACTGCCAACTCGCCCCCTGCCACTGGGTCCGCAGGTCGAATTTTCCGCGCAAGGCGGTCTTGTCGACGAAAAAGGAAACCGTGTCATAGCCTTTTAACGCATGACCGGTGGAATCCATGAAATAACGTTCTGCGTGTGCTGGTGCCGCCAACAATGCGCCCATACCGACCAGCGTGGATCGTCGTGTCAATGATGTCATATCTTGGTGCCTGTTTGTTTTTTTACACCAGATACACCAAGTGAAGCCGGATTTCACGTCAAATCCGCGTCAGTCGAAAATGTCCTCGATCTCGTCCCAGGCCTCCGAGATCAGATGGCGAAGCAGGGACTTCCGCTTCTTGGGTCGTTTTTTCGGTTTCGCATGATAAACGCGCGCCGGTCTTGCTGCAGGTGCGGCCCGAGCCGGGACCTTGAGGGCTTTCATATTATGAAGAGCGGCACCGCAACCGGCACAGCTCAATTCATGGCGTTCCTTGCCGCGCAGGCGCAGCACCGCGCGGGTTCCGCAGTAACAGCATGTGGCGATTTTTGTCAGATCTGGCATGGGCTTAAGCTGGCAAGTGTCCGGGTTCGTTTCAAGAACGGCGCAGGGCAAAAAGGCCAACTGCCGCAGCGTTCGAGACGTTGAGCGATCCGAACGCCCCCGATGCCGGGATCCGTGCCAGTCGGTGACAGGTCTTCTTGGTCAGATCCCGCAGCCCCGGACCTTCCGCCCCGAGCGCAAGCGCAATCGGAACATCTGGTAGATCCTTCTGCGCTTCATCGATATCCATCTCCGCCTCACCGTCCAGGCCGATGATGAAGTACCCCATCTCCTTCAGTGACAGCATCGCATTGGCCAGATTTGGCACGCGCAGATAGGGTTGGCGTTCGAGCGCGCCGGATGCGGTCTTGGCAAGAGCACCCGTCTCCGGTGCGGAATGCCGGTGCGGCCCGATGACAGCCCGCGCACCGAACACTTCGGCCGAGCGCAGAATTGCGCCGACATTGTGTGGATCGGTCACCCGATCGAGCAGCAGCACCTGCGGCGTCCCGTCCCGTGGTGCGCACATTTCCGAGACCGAACCCCAGTCGAGCGGCTTGACCTCCAGAGCGGCCCCCTGATGGACCGACTGAGGATCAAGCGGTGCCGGAAACTTGCGCGGATCGGCAATCTCGGGCGCCATGCCGGATGCGGCAATTTCGTCGCTCAGCTTGTCGGCGGCATTCTTCGTCACGATCAGGCGCAGACGATCCCGCCTGGGATTGACCAACGCATCACGCACGGCGTGGTGGCCAAAGAGCCAGACCGTCTCGGCGGCGCCGGCCCGACGCCCGCGCTCCTTCTCGATCACCCAGTCAGGCTTGCGCGTACGCTTTCCCGCCATCCCCGTCCCTTCCCATGCAGACGCCCCCGCATGACATGGAATGAGGCCCCCGCGCAAGAGAACCTGAGGGCCGAGGTTTCATCTTGACGGGGCAGGGAGGCTTGCGTATTCCACACCCCCAGTGGGCGACGGGCTGCAAGGTGCGGCAGCGGACTGTAACTCCGCCGAGGTGACTCATGCCTGGTTCGATTCCAGGGTCGCCCACCATCTACTTCATCTCGTTGATAAATATACATTTTTGCCATACAATGGCCGAAATAAGTGCCTATTTTCGGTACTTTCAGAGCCATTTTCGGTACCGAGATGCCCCAGACCAAGCCAAAATACATGCTCGTCGAGCACGATAGATACTTCTATCAACGCAAAGTACCGCTTGATTTTCGCGCAATCATAGGGCGGTCCCAATGGCGCGCACCGTTGGGCCCAGATTTCGAAGCTGCTTACGACAAACTACGAGAACTGCGGGATGAGCATGACGCTCTCTTGGAGAGGCTCACTGATCCCGAAGAGCGCAGAGATTTCCACACTTCGAGACGTCGAGAAATAGAGGGTGCTGAACTGGCGAAGCACGAAACCGACTACGATGAATACCGAGAGTGGTGTCACGCAAATGGTCACAAAACCGAGGAGGAAGAATTTTGGGAAGAGGAAGAAAGACAAATCGCCAGCGGTGACTGGGAGAAAATCCCTGAATGGGAACATGCGGATGGGATGATAGAAGCTATCGAGAACGAACGGAATCACCCAGAAGGGAGAGTCCTCCATGACTTCCCAATGGATGACGACGAGTATCATGATCTTTTGGTCGGTGTGCTCAATTCCTGTTTCAACACAGACGAACTCTTGCCCACTGACCCAGATGAAAGAGATCGATACGACTTTACCAAGATGAAGCTCGCACGAAAGATAGCGCGCGTAGCGCGCGATCCAGACACACTGAGAAAGGTGTCGACGAGGTTCTATGCGTTCGCTCAGCTCCGTGAGAAAACGGAGCATAAGTATCGGCGGACAATTGATCGATTCATCGACGATGTTGGGAATATCCCTGTCGGTCAGGTGAAATTGCGAATGCTCCGAGACTACCGAGACAAACTCAAAGATCGTGGCCTTCTGCCTAGCTCAATACGTTCCGAGTTTTCGCCAATAAAGATCATCGGATCTGACCTAGCTTCGCGGTTGAGCACATGTAGCCGGAGAATTAACGGGAGAAGAATGCGAGAGGAATGCAGGCTAGTATGAGTTCTAATCCAATAGCCACAGTCGGTAAGCGGTGCTCCAGCCCCACACTTACGGCATAGTGCCTGATCTGCGATTCGGAGGCTTCTTTGATTTGAAGGGAG
>CANLSM010000023.1 GCA_947493745.1 uncultured Paracoccaceae bacterium
CCGCCCCCCCGACCCCGACCCCGGCGGCCGACACACACCAAAGGACAAACATGGCTGCAACGCTCGTAATCGAACAGGTCGTTTGACTACCGCGGGCTCTGATGCCCCCGGCAAAGACCTCGAAAGACAAGGAACAGGACATGGCTGATCTTCTGCGCAAGCCGACGGCCGCAACCGGCAAGGTCCACGATATCACGCCGGAGAGCGCCGGATGGGGGTATGTCGGTTTCGGGCTCTACCATCTGAAGGCTGGCGAGACCGCTGGCGAGGCGACCGGTGCGCGCGAGGCCATTCTGGTGCTGGTCGAGGGGCGGGCGGAGATCGCGTCCGGCGGAGAGGATTTTGGCGAGATGGGCGAGAGACTCGATGTTTTCGAGCGCACGCCACCCCATTGCCTCTATGTCCCCAATGGCATTGACTGGACGGCGAAGGCCACGACGGATTGTACTCTTGCGGTCTGCACCGCGCCCGGGCAGGGCAACCATCCGGTCAGGCGACTGGGACCCGAAGGGATCACCACGACCCCGCGTGGCAAGGGGGCCAATACGCGCTTCATCAACAATATCGCGATGGAGGATCTGGAGGTCGCCGACAGTCTGCTGGTGACAGAGGTGTTCACGCCGCAGGGCAACTGGTCGTCCTATCCAAGTCATCGGCATGATGAAGACAATTTCCCCGATATGACCTATCTGGAGGAAACCTACTATCACCGCCTCAATCCGCCACAGGGCTATGGCATCCAGCGGGTCTATACCGAGGATGGATCGCTCGATGAAACCATGGCGGTCAAAAGCGGTGATGTCGTGCTTGTGCCCAGGGGGCATCATCCGGTTGGTACGCCTTACGGGTATGACATGTATTATCTGAACGTGATGGCGGGCCCGCTGCGCAAATGGCGGTTCAAAAATGATCCCGACCACGACTGGATCTACCAGCGCGATCTGGGCTAGGTCTCACCCTGCTGCCAGATACCTTCTCTCTGGCGGTTCGAGGGTCTCGATCACCTGATCGCAAAGACGGATATTCGTGGCGGAACCTTCGACGGCAGCCTCTGTATTCGCCTTGATCTGATGTACGGCTCCGATCACGCTGAGAACAGCGGGCAGCTGGGTGGCAGTCTGGCTGCCGAACGAGGCCATGCATTCCGACACGCCAAGTATCTCCCGGCCAGCAGATATGGACAGGTCCCGGCACGCCTCACCTGACACACAGTTTTTCGTCAATGTGTCGTTGATCGTGGTCATTCCTGTAATCAGACGCTCCAGGGTCTGCTCAAGCTGCGCGAAGACACTGTTGATGTGGGTAAGATCCCCTCCCGAACGTTCGGCCAGGCTCCGGACTTCATCGGCGACAACCGAGAAACCGCGCCCGGCCTCACCGGCGCGGGATGCCTCGATCGATGCGTTCACCGCAAGAAGCCGGATCTGCAGCGAAAGCTGGCCGATGCTTTCGGTGGTTTTCCTGACAGACGCGAAATGCTCGCTGAAAGTGCGCACCACCGTCATGATGCAGCCCGCCTTTTCCGCCGCCTCGGAGATGTCGCCGGTGAGAGCTTCGACGCTTTCTGTGATCCGCTGAACTTCCTGATTTGCGTTCGTGACCAATGTGCCGGTGGTGCTCGCCTCCTGCCCCAGGGCCTCTACCGTTTCGCCGACACGCTCCAGTCGTTCGATCAGTTCGGAAATGAAGGTGACACGCTCGACGGAACTGTTGTTCACCCTGGTCGCATTGGCATGAATTTCGCGCACGGTTTCGAGGGCGCGTTGGATGTCCGGTTTCGAGGCGGCTGGGCAGGGCGCGATTGTCGCCTGTTGAGCCACTGTTCGGGTTTCCAGCGTGCGGAGCGCATCCCTCGCATCTTCTGTTTCCTGACGTGATGTGATCAGGTCGGTTTCCAGTCGCCGCAGCCCGTCCTGCATGGCCGCACCTCTTTCGGAGACCTGCGGCTCCGGCGAAACAATCCTGGTCCGCAGGGCACTGACAAAGGCTGCCCAGAAGAGAACAATGAGCGACAGGCCAGCCTTTGCCCAATGAAGCTCCTCAAGCGCCATCAGTGCTTCATACTGGTTGATGAGAATCAGGATCAGTCCGGCGACAAGCGCCACCGTTGCGGAACGCCTCAGGACGTAACCCATTGAGGGCGTTTGTTTCATGCGGTTTGCCTTCTCAAGATGGCAAAACCACTACCGGTGTTTTCATAAATTCCGGTTAAGGCGCGAGGAGCCCGAACCCCGGGGCTCCCCGCATCTGCATTAGTTGGGCAGTTCGCCCTCGATCCCCTCGACATAGAAATTCATGCCCAGAAGCGTGCCGTCATCAGCGGTTTCGCCCTCGGCCAGCCAGACAGAGCCGTCCTGTTTGTTGACCGGCCCGGTGAAGGAATGCATCTCACCGGCGGCAATCGCATCGGCAATGGCCTGGGCGGAGGCGCGCACCTCTGCCGGGATCTTGTCGGAGAACTCACCGATTTCCGTCATCCCCGGCGCAATGCCGTCCCATGTATCCATGCTCTCCCATGTCCCGTCCATCACGGCCTGGGTGCGGGCGATATAGTAGGGGCCCCAGTTGTCGATGATCGACGAAAGCCGCGCGTTCGGCCCGAACTGCTTCATGTCGGAGGCCTGACCGAAAGCGTAGATTCCCTTCTCCTCGGCAATGGTCATGGCCGCAGGGCTGTCGGTGTGTTGCATGATCACATCCGCGCCCTGTTCGATCAGCGCGTTGGCCGCATCAGCCTCTTTCGCGGGATCGAACCAGGTCGAGACCCAGACAATCTTGAACTCCACATCCGGGTTCACCTCCTTGGCCGCGAGATAGGCGGAGTTGATGCCGCGCACCACCTCGGGGATCGGGAAGGAGGCGATGTAGCCGATGGTGTTGGTCTCGGTCATGTGCCCGGCGATGTGCCCCAGAACCGTGCGGCCCTCGTAGAACCGGCCCGAATAGGTCGACACGTTGTCGGCGCGCTTGAAGCCCGTCGCATGTTCAAACTTCACGTCCGGGAACTGCTCGGCGACTTTCAGGGTCGGGTTCATGTAGCCAAAGGAGGTGGTGAAGATCAGATCATGACCCGAGGCCGCAAGCTGACGGATCGCACGCTCTGCGTCCGGGCCTTCGGGGACGCTTTCCAGATAGGTTGTCTCGACCTTGTCGCCGAAGGCTTCCTCGATCGCCAGACGGCCCTGGTCATGCTCATATGACCAGCCGAAATCGCCCACGGGGCCGACATAGATGAAGCCGACCTTGGTAGGCTCATGCCCGTCAGCGAAGGCTGTTGTCCCGAGCGCCAGAGCGGCAGCACCGAGAAGGGTTGTCAGAAAACGCATGTTACTCTCCTTGTTGGAAACGGGATTTTCTATCCGGTTTTATGGAATACGCGCCCCAGCGAGGCAGGCGCATTCAGATTGGCGGCCAGACGGTCCGCGGACATGACGACCAGCACGATAATTGTCACGAGATACGGTGTCATCGACAAATATTGCGACTGGATCGAGATCGGGTATTTTGCGGCGATGGCAGCTGTCAGGACCGTGGCGAGCCAGAGGCCGAGCAACTCCAGCGGGCGGCGGCTGGTCAGCGTCCGCCAGATTGCAAACAGGAAGAACCCGAAGGCCAGCAGCCAGAGCGGCGTGAGGTTCGCGGCCTGCAGGTTCAACTGCAGGATCGTGACACCTCCGAACAGATAGGCGCCCAGCATCACCCGCCACGGACGCCAGGCGCCGAAGACAACGATGGCCAGCGCAATCCAGCCGGCACCTGCAGTCATACCCTCATTCCATTGCGGCACCCGCACGAGGCTGAGATAGGCCCCGCCAAGCCCTGCGAGCGCGCCGCCAAAGGCGATCGCGGCCAGCCGGATCAGGATCACGTTGTAGCCCAGCGAATGTGCCGCATCGTGGTTCTCACCCACGGCGCGCAGGATCAGACCGGGGCGGGAGCGGCCAAGGAAGAGCCAGACACCGATCACCAGCGCAAGCGCGATATAGACCATGGCATCATGGGAGAAGAAGAGCGGCCCAATGACCGGGATGTCACTGAGCCCTGGCAAGTCGAGCTTGGGGAAAGGCGGCGGCTTGATGCCCGCATAGCTCTGGCCGATGAGGGCTGCGAGGCCGAGGCCGAAAAGGGTCAGCGCCAGCCCCGTGGCGACCTGGTTGCTGAGCAGATATTGCGTGAGCAGCCCGAAGATCAGTGCCAGCGCGGCGCCCCCGGTTGCGCCCGCAAGAAATCCCAGCGCGGGGGAGCCGGTCTCGACGGCGGCTGCAAACCCGCAGATCGCCCCGATGATCATCATCCCCTCGACCCCGAGGTTCAGCACGCCCGATTTCTCCACCACCATCTCGCCAAGCGCTGCCAGAAGCAGCGGTTGGGCCGCGATGATGATCGAGACCGCAAGGAGAACCGGATCAAGCCCCGAAAAAAGCGCGAAGAGCGCCAGTGTGACAAGGGCTGTGACGATCAGGATGGGTTGGGTGAGTGCTGCGGTCTTCATGCGGACGTCCTCCCGACCCAGCGCAGTCGGAAGCCGGTCAGCACATCAACGGCGAGAAGGAAGAACAGCAACATGCCCTGGAAGACAGAAATCGCGGCGGACGGAATGCGCAGCATCAACTGGGCGGTTTCGCCACCGATATAGGTGAGCGCCATCACCAGTCCGGCCAAAAGGATCCCGACCGGATGCAGCCTTCCCAGAAATGCCACGATAATGGCGGTGAAGCCGTAACCCGCAGGCAGGGCCGGGACAAGCTGGCCAACCGGGCCGGAAGCCTCAAAAAGGCCCGCCATACCTGCCAGCGCGCCCGAGATGCCCAGACAGATCGCGATGATCACATTCTGTGAGACACCGGCAAACCGTGCCGCTCTCGGGGCCTGTCCGGTTAGCTTGATGCGAAAACCCAGCATATGCCGTTGCAGGATCACGTATGCCGCGATCACGGCTCCGAGCGCCACAAGAACACCGGCATGGACCCGACTGCCCTCGATCAGAATGGGGAGCGACGCCGCGTTGTGGAACTGACGGCTTTCGGGGAAGTTGAAGCCGTCTGGATCGCGCAGGGGGCCGGAGACCAGCGCCGAAAGCAACAGAATTGCCACATAGACCAGCATCAGGGAGACCAGGATTTCATTGGCTCCGAAACGGATCTTGAGGATGGCGGGGATCATCGCCCAGAGGAACCCGCCAAGCGCGCCGGCCACGGTCATCAATGGTAGCAGCCAGATGCCCTCGACCGGATAAAAGGCAAGGCCTGTCGCCCCGCCTGCGAGCGCGCCGAGGATAAACTGGCCTTCAGCACCGATGTTCCAGACACCTGCGCGAAAGCCCAGAGACAGGCCAATGGCAATCAGGATGAGCGGGGCTGCTTTCACAAGGATTTCGGTGCGCGAATAGGGATCGAGCAGGGGGTCGAGAAAGATGATGCGGATCGCCTCGACCGGGTTCTTGCCCAGGATCGCAAAGAGGATACCGCCTGCGATCATCGTCGCGATGACGGCCATGACCGGGGTCAGCACGGTCAGCCAGCGGGGCGTCGTGGCGCGAGGTTCAAGGATGAGCATCCGCGACCTCCCCATGTACGCCACCCATCATCAGACCGATCTTCTCGACGCTGACCTCACCCACCGGCTGCGGATCGGACAGAGCTCCCATGTTGAGCACGGCAAAGCGGTTCGAGACCTCCATCAGTTCATCGAGGTCCTGCGAGATCACGATCACACCGGCCCCGTCGGCTGCAAGCTGAACCAGCGCCGCCCGGATTGTGGCTGCAGCATGGGCATCCACGCCCCAGGTCGGCTGGTTGACGACCAGAACCCTGGGGCGTTGCAGGATCTCGCGCCCCATGAGGAATTTCTGGAGATTGCCACCTGAAAGCGCCTTGGCCGCGGTCTCGGGTCCCGGTGTCCGCACATCGAAACGCGCGATGATCGCCCGGGCGAAATTTGCGGTCGTGACTGGCTTGATGAAGCCCTGCCAGGCCAGACGTTCCCGCGTGGCTCCTGAGAGAAGTGCATTCTCCGTCAGCGACATGTCGGGCGCTGCCGCGTGGCCGAGGCGTTCCTCGGGCGCGGCCAGAAGTCCGAGATTGCGACGTTGGTTGGGTCCGAGCGCACCAATATCGGTCTCGCCCAGCATGATCTGGCCGGGCGCGGATTTCGTCTCGCCCGAAAGTGCAAGCAGCAACTCATCCTGACCATTGCCAGCAACGCCCGCGATGCCGATGACCTCACCTGCCAAGACCGTGAGAGTGATGTCTTTGAGAGAAATGCCGAAATGGTCCTCTGTCGCCATGTTGAGCCCGGTGAGCGTCAGCATCGGCTCGCCGGTTGTCTCGGGCCGTTCGGGCGGTTGCGCCAGGGCCGAGCCGATCATCATTTCCGCCAGTTCCCGTGCGGATTTCTGTGACGGCGTACAGGTATCGACGACGCGCCCGCCGCGCAGGATGGTGGCCGCCGAGCAGAGACTGCGGATCTCCTCCAGCTTGTGCGAGATGTAGAGGATCGCGACGCCTTCTTCGGACAACCGCCGCAGGGTTCCGAAGAGGATCTCCACCTCCTGTGGGGTCAGCACCGATGTCGGTTCGTCCATGATCAGAATGCGCGGGTTTTGCAGTAGGCAGCGGACGATCTCGACGCGTTGCCGCTCGCCCACCGAAAGCGTGCCGACCATTCGTTCCGGATCGAGCGGCAAACCGTAAGCCGTGGAAATCGTGCGGATGCGCTCGGACAGATCGCGTCGTCCCGGCGCATTCGCCATGCCAAGAGCGATGTTCTCGGCGACGCTCATAGCCTCAAAGAGCGAGAAGTGCTGGAAGACCATGGCCACACCGGCGGCGCGTGCCGCTTGCGGATTGGCAGGTGTGAAGGCCTCACCGTCGAGCATCATCCGGCCACTGTCGGGGCGCACGAGGCCGTAGATCATCTTGACCAGCGTGGATTTCCCGGCCCCGTTCTCGCCCAGAAGCGCGTGTATCTCGCCGGGGGCGAGTCCGAAGCTCACCGCATCATTGGCCAGAACGCCGGGATAGGATTTGGTCAACTCCCGGATACTCAAGAGCGCCGTCACGCCCGCACCTCACTTTGCCCCGCGCCCGTTTCGGCGTCCATCTCCAATAGATCATGCAGAACGCCGATGGCAATGGCATTGGGCTGTTTCCCGAGCGCCTTGTTCCCGATCGGGCAGATGAGACGGGCAAGGGACGCCTCACCATGGCCAAGCTCGCCCAGCCGTTTGAGGAAGCGCCGTTTCTTGGTGTCCGAGCCGATCAGGCCGAGATGCCGGAAAGGGCGCGAAAGAACGCGATGGCAGATCTCCAGATCGAGCGCGTGCGAGTAGGTCAACACCAGATGGAGCGCCTCATCGGGCGCGTGCGCGACCGCATCGGCCGGGTTGGCGCTGACAAGCGGCGTGATATCGCGGGGCAGGGCGTCTGGAAAGCGCGCCTTGGCATCATCTATGAGAACGATCTCGAAGGGCAGACCTTTGGCGGCTGTCGCGATCGCGCGCCCCACATGTCCTGCACCGTAGATCCATAACGGTTTTTTGTGGCTGGCCAATGGCTCGATAAGCCAGCCTTCGCTCAGATGCGTCTCCACGATCTGGCCATTTCTGGTCCGTGTCTGTGCGCGGGCAACAGCAAGTGGCGGTGTCGGGGAGGCGTCCCGCAGCATTGGCCGGGCATGGAGACCGGTCTGCGGCACGGCCTCAAGCGTCGCGGCATCGAACCGCTCCAGACCCAGAGTGACCGCGCCACCGCAGCACTGCCCGAGGCCGGGACCCAGCGGCAGTTTGAAGACCTGCCGCGCCTCGCCGCCCTGAAGCAGGCCTCTCGCCACCTTCGCAGCCTCCCATTCCAGTGCTCCGCCGCCGATGGTGCCGCTCTGCCCGTTCTCCCAGACCAGCATCGACGTTCCGGTGTCGCGCGGTGTCGAGCCTTCGGCGGCCAGAATAACGACACGCGCGACGGACCCGTGACATGCAACTGCTGCCTTCAGCGCGTTTCGATCCAGGCTCACGTCCATGGCTGGCCCTTCTGCGCATCCACCGCGCGCAGGATCGCCTCGGGTGTTGCGGGCGCCTGAAGGTCCGCATAGAGACTGCCATCGCCGCAGGACGCGACCGCATGGCTGAGTGCCATCAGCGCGGAAATCCCCAGCATCAGGGGCGGCTCGCCAACAGCTTTGGAGCGATAAATCGTTTCCTCGCGGTTCTCGCCGTCCCACAATGTGACATTGAATTCCCTGGGCCGGTCCGAGCAGGCGGGGATCTTGTAGGTGGATGGCGCATGGGTGCGTAGTGCGCCCTGATCGTCCCAGACCAGCTCCTCCATCGTCAGCCAGCCCGCGCCCTGAACATACCCCCCCTCGATCTGCCCGATATCGAGCGCCGGGTTCAGGGACTTGCCCACGTCATGCAGAATGTCCGTGCGCAGGATGCGGTTCTCGCCGGTGAGCGTGTCGATGACGACCTCCGTCACTGCGGCCCCGTAGGCGAAGTAGAAGAACGGACGTCCCTCTCCTTTCATCCGGTCCCAATGCAGTTTGGGCGTTGCATAGAAGCCTGTGGAGGACAGCGACACCCGCGCCTGATAGGCGAGCGAGACGAGTTCGGCGAAGGGCACGCGCTCGGTTCCGATCTCCACATGACCTTCGCGGAACCTGATTTTCGCCGGATCGCTTTGCCAGCGTTCGGCAGCAAATTCGATGAGCCGTCCCTTGATCGTGTCGCAAGCCGCCTTGGTGGCCATCCCGTTCAGATCCGAGCCTGAGGATGCCGCCGTCGCGGATGTATTGGGCACCTTGCCGGTATCGGTCGCGGTGATCTTGATGGCATCGAGCGGCAGGGCGAAGACCTCGGCTGCGACCTGGGCCACCTTGGTGAAAAGCCCCTGACCCATCTCCGTCCCGCCATGGTTGAGATGCACCGAGCCGTCGGAGTAGACATGCACCAGCGCCCCCGCCTGGTTGAGGTGGCTGAGCGTGAAGGAGATCCCGAACTTGACCGGCGTCAGCGCGATGCCGCGGCGCAGGATCGGGCTGGTGGTGTTGAACGCCTCTATCTCGGCCCTGCGGGCCTGATACTCGGCGGTTTCCTCCAGTTTCGTCATAAGCTCCGGCGCGATATTGTCCTCGACCTCCATCGCATAGGGCGTGACATTGCGCGGCGCCGGGCCGTAGAGATTGACCCGGCGGACCACCAGAGGATCAAGTTTCAGGTGATCCGCGATATGATCCACCACCCGTTCGATCCCGACCATGCCCTGCGGGCCGCCGAAGCCGCGAAAGGCGGTGTTCGACTGGGTATTGGTGCGCAACCGGTGCGAAGTGATCTCGACTGCGGGCAGATAGTATGCATTGTCCGCATGGAGCATCGCCCGGTCCGCCACCGGCAGCGACAGGTCCTGCGCCCAGCCGCACCGGATCAGATGCTCGAACCGGAGGCCGTCAATCCGCCCCGCCGCGTCAAAGCCAACCTCATAGCCGATCCGGCAGTCATGGCGTTTGCCGGTGATGATCATATCGTCGTCGCGATCGTAGCGCATCCGGCAGGGACGACCCGTCGCCTTTGCTGCGACCGCGCAGGCCACCGCCAGTGCATTGCCCTGGCTCTCCTTGCCGCCGAAGCCGCCGCCCATGCGACGCACTTCCACCCGGACAGCATGGAAGGCAACGCCGAGCGCATGAGCTACCTTGTGCTGGATCTCGCTGGGATGCTGGGAGGAGCTTTGCACCACCATGTCCCCGCTCTCGCCGGGGATGGCGAGTGCGGCCTGACCTTCCAGATAGAAATGCTCCTGCCCTCCGATGGAGATGCTGCCGCTCAGTCGGTGATCTGCCCTGGCAATGGCCGCAGTCACATCACCGCGGCTCCAGACCAGCGGTTCCTCGATATAGGAGCCCGCCGCCATTGCATCGTCGATACTCAGACAGGGCGGCAGGGCGTCATAGGTGATCTCGGCCAGGGTGGCTGCCTTCCGTGCGATCAGATGGCTTGCCGCGATCACCAGAAAGAGCGGCTGTCCCACATGGTGAACGGTATCCTCGGCGAGCAGCGGTTCATCATGGACCGAGGGAGAGACGTCATTCTCACCGGGCAGATCACCCGCTGTCAGAACCGCCACCACGCCGGGATGGGCGCGCACCGGGTCGAGGTTCATTCCGATGATCGTGCCACGCGCGCAGGTGCTCAGCCCGAAGGCCAGATGCAGGGCGTTGTCTGGCAAGGCCGCGTCATCGGTGTAGCGCGCAGCGCCCGTGACATGCAGACGGCCACTGTCATGTGGGTTTGGCTTCGCAACGCTCATATGGCGCCCCGACCGGCAATCCGGGTCTGTGCAAGTGGCGCGCCGCAGGTCTCCATGATCGCGCGCGCCGGCAGGTTCTTGGCCACTCTCATCCGATACTCAGCCGAGGCCCGCATGTCGCTGATCGGTCGGAAGTCCTGCTCAAGGGCCGATTGCACCGGCTCCACAAGCGTTCCCTGCATATGCTGACCGATCATCGCCGCCTCAACCGCAAGGGCCCGTTTCGGGATGGCCGCCATGCCCCCGAAAGCAACGCGCGCAGACGTCACATACTCACCCTCCACGGTGATGTTGAAACAGCCGCAGACCGCCGAGATATCCTGATCAAAGCGCTTCGATATCTTGTAGCATTTCAGAGTGTCCGGCTGGGCGGGCACGAAAATGCTCTCCACGAACTCGCCGGGTTGCCGGTGCTGCTTGCCATAGTCGAGAAAGAAATCCTCAAGCGGCATCGTTCTGCGCTCGTCCCCGCGCCTCAGCGTCAATTCTGCTCCAAGTGCAATCAGCGCCGGTGGCCCGTCGCCAATCGGTGAGCCATTGGCAATGTTCCCGCCGATGGTGGCCGCATTGCGCACCTGGACCGACCCATACCGCCGGATCAGTTCGGCAAAGTCCGAATGGCGCCCGATCATCGCCCCTCGCAGCCGCGCCAGGCTCACGCCCGCGCCGATGGTGATCCCCGTCTCGTCAGCTATCAGCGTCTGCAAATCCTTCAGACGATGCAGAAAGACGGCGGGCCGGATATCGCGCATCTGCTTGGTGACCCAAAGCCCGACATCCGTGGCACCCGCCACAATCGTGGCATCCGGATGCTCGACATACCAGTGGGCAAACTGATCGAGATCGGTCGGGATATGAACGTCCCCGGCAGGCGTGAGCGCCTCAAGCGCATCCGCCTGATCATCGGAGGGGCCAGCCTCAAGACCTGCGACCTTCGCGGCCCGGATGATCGGCGCATAACCGGTGCACCGGCACAGATTGCCCGCTAGCACATCGTCGTAATCGGTCCGCCCGTTCAGATGGGCTGTATAGAGCGACATCACGATCCCCGGCGTGCAGAACCCGCATTGGCTGCCATGCGCCTCCACCATCGCCCGCTGCACCGGATGCAATTCTCCCTGAGGTGCAATCCCCTCAACGGTCCGAACCGCCTTCCCGTGCAACTGCGGCAGAAAAAGAATGCAGGCATTGAGCGCGTGATGGGTGACCTCTCCATCCTCGCTTTGCGAGACGGTCACCGTGCAGGCCCCGCAATCCCCCTCGTTGCAGCCTTCCTTCGTCCCGGTCAGATGACGTTCCTCCCGCAACCAGTCCAGAAGTGTTGTCCTCGGGTCCGGGTCGTCCAGAACCTGCCTTGTGCCGTTGAGAAGAAACTGGATCTGGCTCATCTCTGCTGCGAGTCTCCGCAAATTTTTGACCTTTTGGTCAGTCGAGCGCAATCCATGCCCTTTGGCAAGAGGGCGATGGCCAAGTTTCACCCCGTGCGATCCGCCAACACATCTTCTTGGTCAAAATATCCCCCTGCGCGGGCAGCGCATGCCGCAGGTTCACCTGCGAAAAAGGTATGCGGCCCGCAGGGGCGCGCAATTGATCTTGACGACCGGGCAAGGAGCGGCCGAAAAACGAGGCATGATCGAAGCTCTCCACCACATCCAGCTCGCCATGCCCGAAGGCGGCGAGGACATGGCCCGCGCCTTCTATTCAGATGTTCTGGGTCTGACGGAAGTGCCGAAGCCACCGGTTCTGGCAGCCCGCGGCGGTGTGTGGTTCGAAAATGGTGCGGTCCGCTTTCATCTTGGCGTGGAAATGCCTTTCAGGCCTGCCGCCAAGGCGCATCCTGCTTTCGAGGTAAGCGATCTTGCAGCTTTGGAGGCGCGTCTTTCGGAACGTGGTTTCACTGTCAGGCCCGATGATGATCTGGCGGGATATCGCCGGTTTTACGTAGCCGATCCGTTTGGCAATCGGCTCGAGTTTCTTTCAGTGCTTTGAGCTTTCCGTCCCTCCGCTGCTTGAGCTAGGCTGGCGCCCATGAGCACGCCCCGATTCATCCATCTCCGTCTTCATTCCGCGTATTCCCTCCTCGAAGGGGCGATTGCGATCAAGAAACTGCCCGCCATGTGCCGGTCAGCCAAAATGCCAGCAGTCGCGATCACCGACACCGGCAACATGTTCGGCGCGCTGGAGTTCTCCGAGACGGCGGCCAAGGCCGGTATTCAGCCGATCATCGGTTGTCAGATGACGCTCGATTGGCAGGAAAACATGGCCCCCGGCGACAAGCGTCGCGAGACAAGGCCGGTCGTTCTTTTGGCGCAGAACGAGGCCGGGTATCTCAATCTGCTCAAGCTGAATTCCTGTTATTTCCTCGAAAGCGGTGACGCCGCGCATCATATCACGCTGGCGCAGCTTGCCTCTCACAGTGATGGAGTGATCTGCCTGACCGGCGGCTCCGACGGGCCGGTGGGGCAATTGATCCTCGATGGCCAGCCCGATGCGGCTGAAGCGCTTCTCAAGCGTCTCTCGGAGATGTTTCCAGACCGGCTTTATGTCGAGATCGGCCGCCATGGCGGGGATGCGATCCGCACCGAGGATGAGGCGCGGACCGAGCCCGCGTTTCTGCGGCTGGCCTATGCGCATGACCTGCCGCTTGTGGCCACCAACGATGTCTATTTCCCAAATCGGGACATGTATGAGGCGCATGATGCGCTCATCTGTATCGCCGACGGATCCTATGTGGACCAGCAGGAGGTGCGCCGCCGTCTGACGCCCGATCACTATTTCAAGTCGCAAGACGAGATGGCGGAACTTTTCGCCGATCTGCCGGAGGCATTGGAGAACACGGTCGAGATTGCGCAGCGCTGCGCCTATCGGGCCCATTTACGGGATCCGATCCTGCCCAAATTCGCAGACAACGAGATCGAGGAGTTGCGGCGGCAATCGGTCGAGGGCCTGCAGGCGCGTCTCGCCGTGATCCCGCATGCAGCCTCGGTCGAGGACTATGAGAAGCGGCTCGATTTCGAGCTTGGTATCATCGAGGGAATGGGCTTCCCCGGCTATTTCCTGATCGTGGCCGATTTCATCAAATGGGCCAAGGACCATGACATTCCCGTGGGACCGGGCAGGGGTTCGGGCGCCGGGTCGCTGGTCGCCTATGCCCTGACCATCACCGATCTCGACCCTCTGCGCTACGGTCTGCTTTTCGAGCGGTTCCTCAATCCCGAACGGATTTCGATGCCCGATTTCGACATCGACTTCTGCATGGACCGGCGCGAGGAGGTGATCGCCTACGTGCAGGAGAAATACGGTCGCGACCGGGTGGCACAGATCATCACCTTCGGCGCGCTCCTGTCCAAGGCGGCTGTGCGCGATGTGGGCCGGGTCCTGCAGATGCCTTACGGGCAGGTGGACAGGCTTTCCAAACTGATCCCGGTCGAAGGCGTCAAACCGGTCTCGATCGAAAAGGCGCTAGCCGATGAGCCGCGTCTGCGTGAGGAGGCTAAGTCCGAGGAAGTCGTGGCCCGGATGCTCGACTACGCCCAGAAGGTCGAGGGATTGCTGAGGAATGCCTCGACCCATGCCGCCGGCGTGGTCATCGGCGACCGCCCGCTTGACGAGCTTGTGCCGCTCTATCAGGACCCCCGCTCCGACATGCCTGCGACCCAGTTCAACATGAAATGGGTAGAGCCCGCAGGCCTTGTGAAGTTCGACTTTCTGGGGCTGAAAACGCTGACGGTCATTCAGAACGCACTTGATCTGATGAAGGCGCGCGGGATCGAGATGGATATCGGAGCTATACCGCTCGATGATCCGAAGGCCTATGAGGTCTACGCCTCCGCCAACACGGTCGCGGTGTTCCAGGTGGAAAGCTCGGGCATGAAAGATGCGCTCAGGCAGATGAAGCCTGACTGCATCGAGGATATCATCGCGCTCGTTGCCCTCTACCGGCCCGGGCCGATGGAGAACATTCCCAAGTTCTGCAAGGTCAAGAATGGCAAGGAGGAACGCGACACGCTGCACCCTTCCATCGACAGCATTCTGGATGAGACCCAAGGTATCATCGTCTATCAGGAACAGGTGATGGAGATTGCCCGGAAGATGGCTGGCTACTCCCTCGGTGGGGCCGATCTTCTGCGCCGCGCTATGGGCAAGAAAATTCAGGCGGCGATGGATGCCGAGAAGCCCAAGTTTCTGGCCGGTGCGGCAGAGAATGATGTGGACAAGGCCAAGGCGACCGAGGTCTGGAATCTGCTCGACAAGTTCGCCAATTACGGCTTCAACAAGTCCCACGCCGCCGCCTATGCGGTCGTCAGCTACCAGACAGCCTGGCTGAAGGCGAATTACCCGGTCGAGTTCATGGCCGCCGTCATGAACTGCGATATTCATCTCACCGATAAGCTGAATGTCTACAAGCAGGAGGTTGACCGGCTGGAGATCGAGTTGATCCCACCCTGTGTTAATCGCTCGGGCGCGACCTTCACCGTGACGGAAGGCAAGATAGCCTACGCTTTGGGGGCGTTGAAGAATGTCGGCGTCGAAGCCATGAAACTCATCGTCGAGGCCAGGCGCGAGGGCGATTTCGTCGATCTCTTCGATTTTGCCCGCAGGGTCGATCTCAAGCGGATCGGCAAAAGACCGATGGAGATGCTGGCGCGCTCGGGCGCGTTCGATCAACTTGATGCAAACCGCCGCAAGGTCTTTGAAAGCATTGACGCCCTTGTGGCCTTCTCGACGGCGACCCATGACGAGAAGAACTCGGCGCAGGTCTCGCTCTTCGGTGATGCGGGCGCCGATCTGCCGCATCCACGCCTTCCGATGCCCGAGGACTGGCTGCCGACCGAACGGCTGGGGCAGGAGCATCAGGCAGTGGGCTTCTATCTCTCGGGACATCCGCTGGACGACTACATGCCCGCGTTGAAACGACAGCGGCCCCAACCCGTTCTGACGCTTAAGGAACTGACCGACAGGGTTCAGTCCGGCGCCGTTGCCGCCAAGATTGCCGGTGCAGTGGCAGGCAAGCAGGAGCGTAAATCGGCGAGAGGCAACCGGTTTGCCTTCGTTCAACTGTCAGACCCGACCGGTCTTTATGAGGTCACCGTGTTCTCGGACACGCTGGAGAAGTATCGCGACTATCTCGAACCCGGAAACAGCGTTGTTCTGTCCGTGGAAGCGACGCTTGAGAGCGATCAGTTGAAGCTTCTCGCACGAGCCGTTCAGCCCGTCGATATGGCGGCCGAGAATGCAGCGGCTGCCGGGCTCAAGATTTTCCTCAACGATCCCGGCGCGGCGGCATCCGTGGCGACACGGCTCGCTGATGCGGCCCAGAACAGCGGTCGCGGCGGCGGCGCCGTCAGTCTGGTTCTGATGGCACCCGACCTGCCCGGAGAGATCGAGATCGACCTGCCCGAGACCTATCCGATCACGCCCCAGATCAAGAGCGCGATCAAGCATGTTGCGGGTGTTGCCCATGTTGAGGATTTCTGAGCAAAACGAAGTCTTACGGCGGTTTTCTGCCTCTTAATGCGTCTCAAATGGCCCAACGAAGTGCCAGTTTAGTTAATGACACGTTATTAAGTTGACTCAATTTGCACACATTCGATAGCTAACTTTCCAAGTTGTGCAATCCTCCGGAGGATGGGTCTTGGGATCAGTATTGAGATTGGTGGGCGGCGTTTCGGCCCTTGCGATAGTTGCAGCATGTGGTGGTGGAGGCGGCGGTGGCGGCTCTGGCAACCAGCAGCTCAGCGACAACATCATTTTCGGCCAGATCGGCGGTCCCGGGTTCGACGAACTCAACTCAACCGAGAAGAGCTCCCGCACGCGGCTGGTGGATGGCACCGTCAATTCCGAAACCGGTGATGTCCTGCAGGCCTACACGCTGGATCAGTTCTATCGCAAGGCGGTCGCCGAGAACCGCATCTCGTTCCGCTATCGCAGTCCGAACGGGGCAACGGCATCCGACTCGCTGGTGTTTTTCGCGTCTGAGTTTTCCCAGACATCGCAAGACGGTGTGACGTTCTTCCAGGGACAGAAGGTCAAGACGGACAATACGCCCGGCCGGGTCGATACGCGAGACTTCACAGTGCGTGAAGCACGCCAGACGGACTCACTGTTCGGCGTTCTCGATGTCACCGAGGCCAAACCGGAATACGGCACCTATCAGAACCTGACCGCCTACACCGCTGGCGGAACGGTGGTAGACCCCGGAACGATCGTGTCGACAGATGCGAACTACACCGGCGGGTTCATCGGTGTCATCGCGCTCGGCGCGGCTGGAACAACGGCTGCTGCGGGCGATACGCTCTATATCTTTGGGGATCTCGATCTGGATGTCGATTTCGCGGGCGATGACGTGACCGGCACGATCACGTTCAACCAGAGCGAACTGGACAGCCTGGGCATCTCGGGTGGTTCGCTGAGCAGCGATGGCTTTACAGCCGATGTCACGGTGGTTTCCTCCGGTAGCGGCGACTTTGCCATTTCCAACGGGGCTACCGGGGCCACGGATGGTCAGTTCTATCTTGGCGGCGAAGAGGCTGTTGGCACGCTGCAGGTCATTGACGGGACAACCATCCTGACCGGCGCCTATGGCGGTGCGACCGGAAACTAGATAGCCGCTTCAGGTGGATTGCGTTCAAGGGTGACCGGATCTCCGGCCACCCTTTCTCATGCCCGTCACCTGCTGGCGGTCTGGGTCAGTTCGCGCTGTTGCTCAAGAATGAGCCGCACATTTTGCGCCTCGATCTGCGACAGCAGGATTGCGCCGGTCCGGGGGAAGTACCAGGCATGTGCCGCGAAGTAGCGCGCCAGTTCCGGATCCGAGAAGATCAGGCCATGGCGGGCAAAGATCTCGTAATGTGCAAGGCTGAGATCCGCGATGGAAAGCTTTGCGATATCTTCGGGTGACAGAATTATCTTGTCGCTTTGTGGAAGGATGTATCTCGACAGACCGCGCGACGGGAGCTGTTCTGCGGGAAGCGGCTCGCTCCCCCATGCCGGAAACGGCAGCTTGTTCAGGCTGCGTGCCAGTATCGGTTGTTCCGCCTTGTCGATAAAGTGATCGTAAAGAACATGGCGACCGACGCCGAGGGTATGTGCTTCGTGCACCTCGAAGGGGACAACGATCTGCGGTGCATATCTGGCCGAAGTCGCGATTGCTTCGGCATTTGCGATTGCGGGAACCAACGCTGCCGCGACGAACGCAGCAACGCCTGCTTTGAGAAAACCTGCCATATGTTGTGCTTCTTTTGTTGTTGCCTCGGGTGAATCGTAGGATTCACCGCGATTTCGGTCAAAGCACTTGGGACACGCCTACATATGGTGGCAGAAACTCGCCGAATCGCTAATTCGAATTGGATCCGTGCTTTTCGTCCATCCCGCCGTGTTCGGCCTTGCGCTGGCTGTCCACCGGAATTTCGACAACGATCTCGCCTGCGGTCTCGAACTCCAGCGTGACGGTGATGGTCTCGCCGTCGACCAAGGGTGCGGACAGCCCCATGAACATCACATGATCGCCGCCGCGCATGAGCGAGATGGTCTTTCCCGCGGCAATCGCGAAGCCGTCCTCAACGGGCCGCATCTTGGCGACACCGGATGCAGGGTCCATCAAATGGGTATGAAGCTCGGTCGTGCGTGCGCCTTCAAATCGGGCCGCGACCAGCCGGTCATCTTGATTGCCTTGATTGGTGATCTGCATGAAGGCGGCCCCGGTCGGACCATTGGGACGGCTGACACGCGCATAGGGATCGTCAACGACAATCCCCGTATCGCCCGCATGGGCATGAAGGGCGGCCAGACTGAGGGTTGCGGCGAGCGCAAGACGGAGGGGTTTGAGCATGGGATTTCTCCTGACATCGGTTGGGGGAAGGGTTGTGTCAGAAGAGATGCGGCGGTCCCCGGCTTGGATAGATGCTGCCAGCCGACTGCAGGTTCCAGACAGTCTTTCGGGGAATATCTGTCGCCAGCCAGACCTGACCGGACCGGCGCAGGGCCGGAGCGTCTGTCGGAAGGTCTCCGGCAAGGGCTGCATCCGGGCAGGCGTGGAAGGTTTCCTGAACCGTTCCATCGAGACCTATGGTGATTGTCTTGATGGTCGATCCACCACAGATCGTGATGGTGTTCCCTGTCGCCTCATGGACCCGCGCGATGCCCGTTTGCACCGACAGCACAAAGAGCGCCACGATCAGGAGAGTGGAGAACACACGCGTCATCATGGCGGTGAACCTATGCCCCCGGCGAGCCGAGGCCAAGGCCGGGACATGCGACGCAATCGCGCATGAAAAAGCCCGGTTGCGGGGCATCCGGGCTCATGAGCAGATCGAATGGTCGAAAGATCAGGCGGGTGCCTGAGCCTTTTCGATGTCGCGCTTCACTTTCAGGGCATTCGCCGAAAGATCACCATCCTTGGCTTTCGCAAGAAAGGCGTCCAGACCACCGCGATGATCGACAGTGCGCAGGGCAGAGGCTGCCACGCGGAACTTGAAGGACCGGCCCAGCGTCTCGGATGCGAGTGTCACATCATTGAGGTTCGGCAGAAACCGGCGCCGGGTTTTGTTGTTGGCATGGCTGACATTGTTGCCGGTCAGCACGCCCTTGCCAGTCAGTTCACAGCGACGAGACATATCTGCGTCCTTTGAGTTAGTGTTTTCACATGGCTTCACCCGCCCGGTGGCAGGGAGCAAAATCCGAAGCCCGGTGGATAGGCGGAGAATCCGCTGCCGTCAACCCTCATCTGAGCCTGATTGGCCGGTGTCGTACCTATTGTTCTACTCAGATGCTTTGGCCGGAACGCCGCCGCCAAAACATCTTGAAAAGAGATCAATTACTGCCCGCTTCTGCGTCTCGTCCAGTGCATCCAATTGTTGCTTCGCCTGCTCAACATTGTCAGCGGCTATATTCCTCTGGATGCTCACGGCGGCCTCGGTGCTGCTCGCGGCAACCTGCTCTGCGTCCTTTGCCTGTTCCGCGAAACACCCTTCCGACGCTAGATTGATGGCGGCCTTCCCGGTGGCCATGAACTGTTCGATACTCAGCCCGGAGGTCTCGAATGTCTGGGTTTGCGGGTTTATTCGAATACCCGCCATTACGGGAGCAATGTCGTTGATCTCACCTTCCCGGTTGACCGGTATCGAAGCATGTTCACGTCGCTTGAAGCCTATCGAAATACTGGGAAGCTGTGGTCCTGCGACCACTGTTTCTCCCCAACTCGCCTTGGCGCCCAACGTGCTTGATGTCCCGAACACAAGCATGCGGCGCTCGGTGGAGCATCCTTTCTGTGCGGTCGTGCACACCCTTGGAGCATCGGATTTTCCTTTGCTGTTCGTCACCGCCTGTGCCGCCTGTCCGGTTGCGTAGACCTGTTCGACGACCGGGCTGAACACATTTCCGTTGGATCGCAGGCTTGCGGCGACGTCGGGAACAGCGAGAGTGTCAGGATTTGTAGGTGCAATCACGGCCTCTGTCCTGTCGTAGCCGATCACGACATTCAGGGCCGAAGGATCAGCGCTTACTGCCAGTTCGGTTGATGTCACGAAACTCACCCGATCCGGGCCTGCGCACCCTCCAAGGATGCTGGCCGAGGTCGCGAGCAGTGGCAAAAAGAACTTCATATCAAACTCCCTGAAACTAACAGATTTTAACTTCACTTCGGATGAGGACATCGTTTCCGATCTCCCCCAGGCACGTGCTGGTCAGGCCGAGGCTGATGCCGGTCTGGGTGGGTGAGCGGTAGAGTTGCAGGCCAACGGAGCGGACATGGGTGAAGGTCGAGCGGTTGTTGGCCGCGTCCTCATCTGTTTCCACGACTTCAACGATTGCGGTTCCGAATGCGCGCACGTCGCCTTGCTCTGTCAACTCGACATAGCTGCATCCCGAGGATGCCAGGGCGGCAATGATGGTCAGAACCCAAGTTCCAGAACGACAGAACACTGTTTCGGGCAGGGCGCCGAGAGGCGTGTAAATCATCTAAAATCAACTATGACGCGAATCGCTGGATACATTTCAATGGATTTTCATTAGCAGAAAGCGCTTTGGAATCGCAGAGAAAAGCGACCTAGAGGGGTTTGGCAGCCTCTTTGAAAAGCTGTTCTACCGCCTCCTCAACAGTGAGTTCGCCGCTGGCCGTTCGGTCCTTCAGCGTCGGCCATCCCGGCAGGTTTCGAATGCGCTCGACCAGTTCGCTCTCCAGATGTTGCTCCATCATGTTGTGGAGTTGCGCCTCACGTCGGCTGGCCAGAAGCCCGTTCTGTCGCCGCCATGTCATCAGGTCTTCGATGTCTTGCCAGGTCGCTTCGATCCCCTCGCCGGTGAGTGCGGAGACCGGCATCGCCTTGGGGAAGCCGTCCGGGTCGCGGGCGCGGCGGCGCAGCAGGCGCAGCGCACCGGCATAATCCGCACATGTGCGGATCGCCTGGGCCTTCAGGTCACCATCGGCCTTGTTGATGAGGATCAGGTCGGCCAGTTCCATGATGCCGCGCTTCACGCCCTGCAACTCGTCGCCACCGGCCGGTGCAAGGAGCAGCACGAAGAGGTCGGTCATCTCGGCAACCATGGTTTCCGACTGACCGACACCGACTGTCTCGACAAGGATGATATCGAAACCTGCGGCCTCGCAAAGCCGGATCGCTTCCCATGTTCGGCGCGCGACGCCTCCGAGCGTGGTCTGACTGGGGGAGGGGCGTATGAAGGCGTTGGGGTGGCGGGCCAGCCTTTCCATACGGGTCTTGTCGCCCAGAATGGACCCGCCGGAGCGCGCCGACGAGGGATCGACCGCCAGCACGGCAACTTTCAGGCCCTGGTCGGCCAGCATCAACCCGAATGCCTCGATGAAAGTCGATTTGCCCACACCCGGTGTTCCGGTAAGGCCGATCCGGAGCGCCTTGTCGGTATGTGGCAGGGCTTTCAAAAGCGCCTCGGCCTGGGCCTGATGGTCTGCTCTGGTGCTTTCGACAAGCGTGATGGCACGGGCAAGCGCACGCCTCGATCCGGCGGCGATCTCATCACAAATTATGTCCGAACTGGCACTCAAAGTGATGGCCTCGTTGCACAAATCTGGGTTTCTTCCCCTTTCTATTGTCCAAAAGAACGCCTTATGTCTACGGCTTACGGACAAACCGGATCAAAAGGGAAACGGTATGGCTTTGAGAATTTGGCTTGGCCTTCTGGTCGCGCTCACTTTTGCAATGCCGGTCACTGCAGCCGAGCAGACCCAGACCTATGATGTCTACATCAAGGGTATCAAAGCGGGGCAGATGCAGGTGCGCTCGAAGGTTGAGGGCAACCGCTACGGTCTCAGCGCGTCGGTTCGGGCGACCGGGCTGGTGGGGGCTGTGGTGAATTTCGGCTTTTCGGGGACAGCACAGGGCTCCGTCAGGCGCTCAGGTGATCTGAGGCCGAGCAGCTATGTCGCGAAATACGAGGCGCGGGGACGTCTGCGCAACACCAGGATGCAATATGCCGGTGGTGTGCCGAGGCCCGCGACAATCACGCCTGCACGCGATCCACGGCCCTATGATGCAAAGCCCGAGAACCAGCGTGGTACGCTTGACCCGATCTCGGCGATGTTCGAGCTTGTCGGGAATGCGCCGGTCGGCGAGGCCTGCAACAAGACCGTGCAGATATTCGACGGCTCCAAGCGCTCGCAGATCCAGGTCGGCAAACGTCGTGCGGAAGGTGATCTGTGGATATGTCCCGGCACCTACACCCGTATCCAGGGCTGGGCCGCCGATGATCTGGCCGAGCGGACCAATTTCAATTTCGAGCTGGTGTTTCGTGAAGTTGACGGTGTCATGATCTCGGAACGGTTCCAGACCCAGTCGCTTTACGGGCGCGTGACAGCGGAGCGGAGATAACCCCGCACCAACCCTTGGGGCAGACAGCGATTTCAAATTCGGCTATCCGCTCGGCATGACCCGTTTGCCCATCGATCCTGTGCTGCCCGAGGTCTTTGCCGCGCTTCGCGACAGGGGGTTGTGCGTCTTGCAGGCCCCGCCGGGGGCAGGCAAGACCAGCCGCGTGCCACTTGATCTGTTGCAAAGAAATCTCGGAGCGGGCCGGATTGTGATGCTGGAGCCGCGCCGGGTCGCGGCACGCGCGGCCGCAGAACGCCTTGCCGAGGGCCTCGGCAGTCGCGTGGGCGAGATGGTCGGCTACCGGATGCGGGGGGATACCAAGACCTCGCCCGGTGCGCGCATCGAGGTCGTGACCGAGGGCATCCTGACCCGGATGATACAGTCCGACCCCGAACTGTCGGGCATTGATTGCGTCATCTTTGACGAGTTCCACGAGCGCTCGCTTCAGGCCGATCTCGGGCTTGCCCTTTGTCTGGAGATCCGCGAGGCGCTGCGGGGCGACCTCAAGCTTCTGGTCATGTCTGCAACCCTTGATGCGGCTCCGGTTGCAGAGCTTCTGGGTGACGCGCCGGTTGTCACCTCCCGGGGGCGCAGTTTTGATGTCGAGACCATCTGGCTGGATCGTCCCGCCCGACCAAAGAACGCCCGTGAGTATGCGTTGGCGGTCGCAGCTCTGATCGAGCGCGCCGCTGGCGAGACTGACGGCGGTATCCTGGTCTTTCTCCCCGGTGTCGGTGAGATCAACCGGGTTGCGGGCCTTCTCGATCTGCCGCCGGAATTCAGGATCCTTCCCTTGCATGGTCGGCTGCCATTTGCCGAACAACGCGCAGCGATCCGGCCCGGCGGCGCGGGACGCAAGGTCGTGCTGGCCACGGCGATTGCCGAAACCTCGCTGACGCTTGAGGACGTTCGTGTGGTCATAGATGGCGGCCGCGCGCGCCGGTCGCGGTTCGATCCCGGATCAGGCATGTCGAGGCTTGTCACCGAGCGGGTCACGAAGGCGGAAGCGGAGCAGCGCCGGGGCCGCGCCGGGCGCGTTGCGACTGGCTGGTGCTATCGCCTCTGGACCCGCGGTGAGGAGGGCGGTCTGAGCCCGTTTGCGCCGCCCGAGATATCGGTGGCCGATCTGGCGCCACTCATGCTCGATCTGGCGCTCTGGGGTGCATCCGGCCCCGATCAGATGCGGTTCCTGACCCCTCCGCCGACGGCGGCCATTGAGGAAGCTTCCGAGTTGTTGAAGGTGCTGGGCGCTCTGACGGGCACCGGTCGGATCACGGATCACGGGCAGAAGCTGAGCCGGGTTCCGGCCCATCCACGTCTGGCACATATGCTGGTCAGGGGTGGCGGATCAAAGGCGGTCGATCTTGCAGCGCTTTGCGAGAACGCGGGGGCGCTGACCTCCGGCACCAGCGATCTGGTTGAGCATCTGCGCGCGATCCAAAACCGATCCGGCGATGATCCGCCCGGTTTTGCCTCCGTTCGCGATGCTCGGGCGCGCCTGCGCCGTCATGCGGGACCGGACAGCGGTTTGTCGTCCGGTGCGCTTCTGTCGCTGGCCTATCCCGACCGTATCGCGATGCGCCGGATGGGCGAGGCACCCCGGTTCCTGATGACTGGCGGCAAGGGTGCCTATCTGGATGAGGGTGATCCTTTGGCCCGCGCGAAGATGCTGGTGGTCAGCGATCTTGACGGTGACAGGCGCGAAGCGCGCATTCGCCGGGCAATTGAGGCAGACCTTCAGGAGATCCGCGACCTGCATGCTGACCGGGTGACGCACGAACAGGTCTGTCATTGGGATCGCAGGCACAGGCGGGTCGTTGCGGTGGAGCGGCAACGGCTCGGCGCACTGGTGCTGGAGGAGACCCCGTGGCGCGATGCTAGCCCGGAGCAAAGCATAGAGGCCGCACTTGATGGTATAAGGGATCTGGGCCTCGACGGTCTTGAATGGAGCCGGTCGGCCCGCCTCTTTCAGCGTCGCGTGGCCTGGCTGGCCAAAAGAGGCGGCGGCGTTCCGGATTTGTCGGAGACTGCCCTTCTCAATGGGGTGGAGCACTGGCTTGCTCCTTGGCTCGGCGGGATGAGAACGGCCGCGGATTTCAGAAGCATCAATGTTCTCCCGGCGCTCAGGGCGATGCTGGATCACGACCAGACGCAGACGCTGAACCGTCTTGCACCGGAAATGCTGAAAGCGCCCACGGGAACGCGGCTGGCCATCGACTACGGGGCCGAGCAACCCACCGTCACGGTCCGTCTTCAGGAAATGCTTGGCACGCGCGTGCATCCGACAATCGGCCCGGATCGCCATCCGGTCACGTTCACACTGACATCGCCCGCCGGACGACCGATCCAGGTGACCTCCGATCTCCCGAATTTCTGGCGGACCAGCTATGCGGATGTACGCAAGGACATGCGCGGCCGATACCCAAGGCACAGTTGGCCCGAAGATCCCGAACAAGCCGCACCAACCAGAAGAACGGCGCGCAAAGACTGACTTGAGAGGACCTCAGATAGGACCTATTGCTGCCACATTCTGGTATTTATTCTGATGCCGAAGATCCGCTGCCTGTCTTTTATTGATGTTCCTGGGCAGCACGTTTTTTTGTAGTGTGACGGCCCTGAGCCAGGTAATTCGGTAGCGTTCCGATAAGGCCGCGTTCGAGGGCACCGTCATAAGGAAAGAGGGCATGACGTGTCATCACCGAGAATGAACCGGCGTTCTGCGATCAAGGCGCCGTTGGCCGCTGCGGCCACCACGGCAGGGGCGGCTCTTGCTACTCCCGGTCTTGCGCAATCTCGCACAGATCTGAACATTTCCCTGCTTGAAGGTTCCTTGCGCAATCAGGAACTCGCAAGCCGTTTGTCCGAACGACTGGCGCAGACATCGGAAAATCGTATTAGGCTGCGACTGGCAAGGGGCTCCGACCCGCTCGGAACCCTGTCGCAGGTCGGTTCGGGGCAGTTGAGCGGATACCTGGGAACCAGCGAGGACCTGATGGGAGCCGATCCCGTGATGGGTGCTTTCACGGCGATGCCGTTCGGCATGTCCTCTCTGGAATTCGAGGCCTGGATCCATCAAGGCGGCGGTCAGCAGATCTGGGATGATGTGATGTCGCAGTTCGGTGTGAAGCCGATCCTGCTGAGCGACGAAGGCCCCCGGTTTGCCGGATGGTTCCGAGCGCCGCTGGCCGGTGCAAACGCGCTCAAGGGGGTGCGGTTCAACTCGACCGGGCTGGGTGATGTCGCGGTTCAGGCTCTGGGTGGCACACCGGTGCGCGCCGACAGCTCCCGGATCGCGTCTGAGTCCGACGCGAGCATCAGCTACGGGCTCAACGTCGATATGGGGCTCGGGCTGCACCGGTCGTTCTCGACCCTCGTCACGCCCTCGCTCTTCCAGCCGCATCGTGCTGTCACGCTGGGTATCAACGCAAATGTCTGGAGCGGTCTGAGCGCGGACGATCAGATGTTGATCACCTCCTGTTGTGAGGCGGAGGCCAACTCTGCGATCACCGAGCGTCTGCAACAGGACATGACCAGTTTCCTTGAGTTGAAGAACGCCAATGTCGCAATTGCTGCCATTGATGAGGCGACATTTGTGTCCATGGGCCAGCAATCCACAACGGCAATCGGCGATATGCTGATGGGCAACAGCGCTGCGCCGCACGTTTTTGACGCCTACCAGGCCTTCCTTTCCGAGATCTCAGGCTGGACCTGGGTCGGCGAGGCTCTGTTCTCGGTTGCGCGATCCAACGCTTTGAGGAGTGCGTGATGAGCATGAATGGTAAAACCTCCGTTTCGCGCCGCGGTGCGCTGCTCGGACTTGGTGCGGCATCTGCTGCAACGTTGGCTGCGCCCGCGGTTGCCCAATCCGGGCGGACCCTGACCATGGTCACCACCTGGCCGCGCAGTCTTCCGGGACTGGCCACGGCAGCGGGTCGTCTTGTCGATCGCGTCAATGCAATGAGTGGCGGGGATCTGCGGATCGAGTATTTCGCCGCCGGCGAAAAGGTTGCTCCCTTTGACAGTTTCCCGGCAACCCAGTCGGGTGAAGCGGATATGTACCACGCTGCCGAGTACTACTGGCAGGGCCGCAACCGGGCTTACAACTTCTTCACCACCGTTCCGTTCGGGTTCACTGCGACGGAGTTCACCGCCTGGATCAACAATGGTGGCGGGCAAGCCCTTTGGGACGAACTGTCTGCGGAATTCGGTCTGAAGGCCCTGATGGCGGGTAACACCGGCGTGCAGATGGGGGGCTGGTACAACCGGCCCGTCCGCAGCATCGAGGATATGAAGGGAATGCGGATCCGTATTCCCGGCCTCGCGGCTGATATCTTCCGTGCTTTCGGCGCGGAGCCGGTATCGCTGCCCGGTGGCGCGATCCCTGCGGCCCTGTTCTCGGGCGAGATTGATGCGGTGGAGTGGGTCGGCCCCTACAACGATCTTGAATTCGGCGTACACAAGGCGCTGAGATACTACATGTATCCCGGTTTCCATGAGCCGGGTACGGCGGTTTCTCTGGGTATGAACAAGGGCGTCTGGGACTCGCTCGACGCGCGTCAGCAGAAGATCATCGAGACAGCAGCAGCCGCGGAAAACCGTGAGATGCTGGCCGAGTATTCCGCCAAATCGGGTCGGGCGCTGACCCAGATGCAGGTCGAGTACGGCACCGAAGTCATACGCTTCCCTGATGATCTCTATGCGGAAGCCGCGCGCATCAATGCGGACACGATGCAGGACATTGCAGGTGAATCGCGGTTCTCCCGCCGCGTGGTCGAGAGTTTCCTCGAATACCGTGATCGCGTGATGCCGTTCTCCAAGGAGATGAACGGTCTTTATGCCGAGCGTCGCGCGTCCTACCTCGATCAGGCCAAGCAGCAAGAGGTTTTCGACGATATCGTCGACTGACACCGGCACGAGTTGTGTGTGTAGAAAGGCCCCGCATCCTGTGGGGTTTTTCGCTTTTATAGCGACAATTCTTAAAAAATTGAGAACTAGTTCTTAATCGGACGTTTCAGGTTTCGCGTTAATACCTCCCCGAAAGGTAAGAGGTCCATGCATATCCTGAAGATACGATCTGCTGACCTCATCACCGGGGCGACGACGCAAATCTGCCTTGATGAGTATCGAAGGCAACGAACCTACCGGGTCACCAGTCTTGCCGCTCTGGCAATGGCGCTGACTCTGATCGGAGAGATCGGCACGGCCAGACTTGCCGCCGCCGGTATCGCCTTGCTCGTCCTGATCGATGCGATCTTGCTGCGCTGGATCACCCTCGCGACCACAAAGCTCAAAGATGCAAGGGCGGCACCCGCAATCCTCCTGGTCGGGCTTGGTACCTCCACATACCTCGGCGCCGGGCTGTCTCTGGCCACCCATCCGCTTGCATCGGTCAATCTGCTAGGCTTTCTGTGGATTGCAGCCGAGTTCTTGCGGATCGGGCATGACAACCGGTCGGTCCCTGTGCTCATGCTCGCCTCGCTCCTGGCAGCAGGCCTGGTTGCTTTGGCCTTTCCGCTTGCTCTTTCATGGGCAGGACCGAGATCACAGGGTCTTGCCGGATGGGTGTTGCCGTTCTTGATGCTGCCGATGTTCCTTGCGCAGAGCTGGCGCGTCGTGGCCCCTCGCGGGGACGCGCAGGATCGAACCGGGGATCGTCTGAAGCAGTTGGAGCATGAAGCGAACCACGACAAGCTGACCGGCCTGCTGAACCGCGCGGCCTTTGATCTCGTGTTGCAGGAGGCTCTGGACAGCAAACGCCGGGTCGAGCGACGACCGGTTCTTTTTCTTCTCGATCTGAACGGCTTCAAGCCTATCAACGACACCTATGGGCATGGCGCAGGCGATGTGATCCTGAAAGCCGTGGCCGAGCGGATCCTCACGGTGATCCGCGACGACGGACACGCGGCCCGCATCGGTGGAGACGAGTTCGCGGTCCTGCTGCCCGACATCGACAACGTCGAGGATGCGGAGACGGTCGCGTGCAGGATGGTCGAGACCGTGGCCGAACATGTCGCCTGTGGTCAGAGGGCGCTCAGCGTCAGCGTCAGCATCGGTGTTGCCTTGCAACGCGATGTCGGCCAGACCGCGACGGACTTGCTGGCCGCCGCCGACAAGGCGATGTATCGCGCGAAAGGTGCAAACGGGACTGGCTACGCGGTCTTTGATGCGACCCTTGACGCCCCCAAGCTGACCACCGAGGAAACGGTGGAGCTGGAGGATGCGCTGCGGCTCGGGCAGATCGTTCCCTACTACCAGCCGAAGGTCGATCTCGCCACCGGAGCGCTGATCGGTTTCGAGGCGCTGGCCCGGTGGGAGCATCCCACAAAGGGCGTCCTGCCGCCGTCGGAGTTCATTCCCCGGATTGAGAAGCTGGGTCTGCAAAGCGAATTCACCTACAGGATCGCCCGCCGTGTGTTTTCCCAGGTGAACAATCTGGTGTCGCTCGGGCTCGACCCGGGGCAGGTTGCGATCAACATCTCCGAGCTTTCCATCGCAACCGTCAGCGGTCGTCAGGATATCGAATGGCTCTTTGCCGAAAACCCCAGATCGGTGAACCACATCACGCTGGAGATTACCGAGAATGTCTTCATCGCCCGGGCCGGTGACATGATGCAGCAGTCTATCCGGAAGCTCCGCAACTTGGGGGTGCGGATCTCGCTGGATGATTTCGGAACCGGGTTTGCCTCGTTTCAGCACCTGAGGCAGCTCGACTTCGATGAGTTGAAAATCGACACGGGCTTCGTGCAGGGATTGGGCAGTGACCCGGTCTCTGATGTGATCGTTGACGGGTTCATCTCGATTGCAACCGGGCTGGGCGTTGACGTCGTAGCCGAAGGGGTCGAGACCGAAACCCAACGCGCGTTCCTGCTGGATCGGGGGTGCCGGGTCGGGCAGGGCTATCTCTTCAGCAAGGCCATGCCGATCGAGCAGGTGATCGATCTACTGAAGGTCGACAAGCCGTCCGGATCGATCAAGGCGGGCAAAAAGATGTGAAATTTTGTTGCAATTCGCGCTCTAAAGGTCTCGTTTGGTCTTGGCGAACCGTTTGCACAGGGTCGCTCAAAAGGCCGCATTATCCAAAAACCCCTCTTTGACGAGGCATAATCAAGTTACGGGATAGAACAAATGGCAACTGATCAAGAACCCTCCTTCCGTCAATCCGTGGACATGATGTTTACACGCGCGGTGGCATTGATGGACCTGCCACCGGGGATGGAAGAGAAGATACGGGTCTGCAACGCGACCTACACGGTACGTTTCGGGGTCAGGCTGCGTGGCAAGGTCCAGACCTTCACCGGATACCGGTCGGTTCACTCCGAGCATATGGAACCGGTCAAGGGCGGCATCCGGTATTCAGTTGCGGTCAATCAGGACGAGGTCGAGGCGCTGGCGGCACTCATGACCTACAAATGCGCGCTGGTGGAGACGCCCTTTGGTGGCTCAAAGGGCGGGCTTTGCATCGATCCGCGCGAATGGGAACCGCATGAGCTGGAACAGATCACCCGGCGGTTCGCCTATGAGCTGATCAAGCGGGATCTGATCAATCCGGCCCAGAACGTGCCTGCGCCCGACATGGGAACCGGGGAGCGCGAGATGGCCTGGATCGCAGACCAGTTTCGTCGCATGAACACAACGGATATCAACTCGGCCGCCTGCGTGACGGGCAAGCCGCCTCATGCCGGTGGTATCGCCGGCCGGGTCGAGGCGACGGGACGCGGTGTCGAATACGCGCTGCAGGAGTTCTTCCGCCACCCCGAGGATATGAAGATCGCGGGGCTTTCCGGCTCGCTCGATGGCAAGCGGATCGTCGTTCAGGGCCTCGGCAATGTGGGCTATCACGCGGCCAAATTCCTCAGCGAGGAGGACGGCGCGAAGATCACCTGTGTGATCGAACGCGACGGTGCGGTGATGAACCCCGACGGGCTCGATATCGAGGCGCTCTACCAGCATATCCGCGAGAATGGCGGTGTGGCCGGTTTTGACGGGGCCACCTACACCCAGAACGGCGCGATCGGGCTGGAAGAGGAGTGTGATGTCCTGATCCCGGCGGCGCTGGAAGGGGTGATCAACCTCAACAATGCCGAACGCATCAAGGCCCCACTGATTGTCGAGGCGGCAAACGGTCCCGTGACCGCCGGCGCGGACGAGATCCTGCGCAAGAAAGGCACTGTGATCATTCCCGACATGTACGCCAATGCCGGCGGCGTGACGGTGAGCTATTTCGAGTGGGTAAAGAACCTCAGCCATATCCGCTTTGGCCGCATGCAGCGTCGACAGGAAGAGGCGCGCCACAACCTGCTTGCCGTCGAGCTTGAACGGCTGTCGAAATCGAGCGATCTGCAGTGGCAGATGTCAGACGGTTTCAAGAAGAACTATCTGCGCGGTGCTGGAGAGCTTGAACTGGTGCGCTCCGGTCTCGATGACACGATGCGTGCGGCCTATCAGTCGATGCGCGAGGTCTGGCATGAGCGCGATGACGTCCATGATCTGCGGGTTGCGGCCTATCTGGTGTCCATCGGCCGAGTTGCGATGAGCTACCAGTCCAAGGGCCTCTGAGACCTCGCTGGCACCGGCCGTAAATCTCCGGTGTCAGCTTTCATCCCTGCCATCCTTCAGAAGTTCCCGTCCGCGATCGGTCAGAAGAACCGAGATCAGGTCGGCCATTTCACGTGCCGCTCTGCCCGAGGTTGTGCCGCCGACGCCTACCCGGCGACCAATGCGCCACCAGAGCCCGGGCGCCCAGGCTCTCGGCGCGCTTTCCTTCAGTTTGATCATGAAGCCGTTGGATGGCTTGAACGCAAAGAAGCCGCGATCCACGCCGTCGATATCATCCAGCCTGGCCAGCCTTCGACCTGACGTGTCCCGCAATTCCTGCGAGGTCAGTACCAGCTTGTGTCCGGTGCTGCACCACAGGACCCACCCCTGCCAGAGCGCGACCGCTCCGAAGAAAAGCAGTGCGACAAGAGCGAAGACGTTCTGCGGCGGCTGCACGCCTGCGATGTAGATCAACAGCAGTCCGAGGGCCATCTGGGTGCCGGCACCGAAATACCTTCGCCCCTTCGAGACCGACAGTTCGGCCAGAATACGCTCTTCGTTCACACCCTATCCTTTCGCTGGTCTTGTCGATACGGCGTTTTCCACGGGCAGGCCAGCGGTTTTCGTTCAGCGCGTGACATGCACCTCCCGGCCCGGGGCCTCGGGCTCATCATCCGTCATCTCGGGTGGGAAGCCGGGTGCAAGTATGCGCAGTCCCGTAGCCTCCTCAAGGCGGCGGATAATGTTGGGGGAAAGCTCTCTGGGGCCGTAGCGTTCGATCCCGTCCCGGAAGATATCGATCATCAACGGGCTGATTTCCAAGGGGACGCCCGCGCGATCGGCGATGTCCTGAAAGAGGCCGATATCCTTGGCGACGAGATCCATTGTGAAGGAGATATCCCGGGACCCGTTGAGGATCACCTGACTTTCTGTCTCATGCACGAAAGACGTTCCCGAGGAGATACGGATCGCCTCGTACGTGGTTGCGAGGTCCATGCCCGCCGCCTTCGCGGTCACCAGCGCCTCGCAGCAGGAAATCAGATTTGCGGTGGCAAGGTAATTGGTGATCACCTTGAGCACCGAGGCGGAGCCGAGCGGACCCGTATGCAGCACCCGGCGGCCCATCACCGTCAGAAGCGGCAGTATCCGCTCAAAGACCGCCCGCTCGCACCCTGCGAAGATCGAGATGTTGCCGGTGTCGGCCCGGTGACAACCGCCCGAGACCGGACAGTCGACCGCATGACCGCCCTTTGCGGCCACCAGTGCGCCGAGGCGTTCGACCTCCCGCGCGTCTGTTGTCGACATCTCCAGCCAGATCTTTCCGGGTGCGATTGCGCCGAGCAGGCCCTCCTTGCCCTCAAGAACAGCAGCCGATGCGGCAGGCGAAGGCAGGCAGGTGATGACCACATCACATGTCGTCATCATGTCGGCGGGTGTCTCTGCCCAGAGCGCACCTCTGGTCAGAAACGGCTCGGCTGTCTGCCTGTCCAGATCGCGAACCGCAAGTTCCACCCCGTTGCGCAGGAGTGACCCCGCAAGCTTCCCGCCGACATTGCCCAGACCTATGAACCCGACCTTCATGATACCTCTCCAAACTGCTCTCAATTCGGGAGCGTTACGTCTTGTCAGCCCTGCGGCTTGATCCGATGCGACATCGCAATGGCGCGTTCGTTGCATGGTTTTGGTGCTCGTTTGGAAACAATATCTTGCTGTGGGATGTGTTTGTGTTGCGGGAAGCGCTCCTATATCGAGACAAAGCGACTTTTCAAGGAGCACAAAGATGTCTTTCAGACCTGTAAAAGCCGAAAGCACGGCCCAACCTTTCATTGAGGGCGCCGGTGTTCATCTGCACCGTGCGTTCGGGTTTGGCGATCCGAGCCAGTTTGATCCTTTCCTGCTTTTCGATGACTTCCGAAATGATGACCCGAAGGCCTTCGAGAAAGGGTTTCCCTGGCATCCGCACCGCGGCATCGAGACCATCACCTATGTTCTTGAAGGCGAGGTGGAGCATGGCGACAGTCTCGGCAATCGCGGCATTCTTGGGCCAGGCTCGGTTCAATGGATGACCGCGGGCTCGGGGATCATGCATCAGGAAATGCCGCGCGGAAACACCCGCGGGCAGATGCATGGATTTCAGCTCTGGGCCAATCTGCCCGCCTCTCTCAAGATGACGACGCCGCGATATCAGGACATCTCGGGCGACGATATCCCCGAGGTCATCGATGACGACGGCACCCGCGTGAAGGTGATCGTGGGCAGTTTCTGGGGCAAGTCCGGTCCGGTGGACGGGATTGCCGCCGAACCGATGTATCTTGATATCTCGCTGCCGCCGAACACGCGGAAGACCTTGCCGGTCGATACCTATTCCCATGCGTTTGCCTATATCTTTGCAGGCTCGGGGCGGTTTCGGGACGCATCCAGGCCCTATGGGGTGCGGGTTGAGAAAGAGGTGAGCGGCGAAGAGATCAACATTCGCGATCTCTCGGGCAATCGCACGCTGGTGCAGTTCGACACCGGTGATGAAGTCACGGTTCAGTCCGGCGAGGAGGGGATGCGGTTTCTCCTGATCTCGGGCAGGCCGTTGCAGGAGCCTGTCGCCTGGCATGGACCCATCGTGATGAACACACGACAGGAACTGATGCAGGCCATGCAGGATCTGCAGAACGGGACCTTCATCAAGTCTGAGCATTGAAGCAAATGGAGAGCGGGCTGAGGCCCGCTCACACCTTTTGAGTTTCGTGCCTCGGGGGCCCGAAACAGATTTGCGCTACTTCACCGTCCGCTCAAGCGCGTTGCCTGCATCGGTGATGTCATTGCCGACGCCCTGAATGGTGTTGCAGGCGCCCAGAATGCTGAGCGTTGCAAGTGCACAGAATACGATACGCATGTTCGCCTCACTTCTTGATTTGGTTCGGTCATTTTTAGCAGCATCGGGTTTGGGCGGAAACGGGAAAATTCATCCACCCGCCCAGGTCTGGCTGGACTGTCCATGGGGCGTGTCCTGCATTTCAAGATGCAGACGGTCGCCCTTGTAGGGATGCGCGCGCGCAAGCTCTTCATTGAGGGCGACGCCAAGGCCGGGACCCTTTGGGACATGAAGAAATCCGTCTTCCCATTCGACATCCCCGATCAGGAGGTCGGCATGGAAACCGAGGCCCTTTCCGATGGTTTCGATCATCAGAAGGTTCGGCAAGGAAGCGCCGAGTTGCAGGTTGGCCGCCCATTCGATTGGCCCGGCATAGAGATGGGGCGCGATCTGCGCACCAAAGGCCTCGGCAAGGATGGCGATCTTGCGGGCTTCCCAGAGGCCGCCTACACGCCCGAGCGCCGGTTGCAGGATGCTGGCAGCGCCCGCCTGCAGAAGCGGCAGGAAATCGGCCTTGGTCGTCAGCCGCTCGCCGGTGGCAACGGGCACGGCGCTTGCGTGGGCCACCTGTTTCATGGCCGCGACGTTATCGGGTGGGACCGGCTCCTCGAACCAGAGCGGCTGATAGGGTGCAATGGCGTCGGCGACCCGGATCGCGCCCGAGGCGGTAAACTGCCCATGGGTCCCGAAGAGCAGATCGGCCCGGGTTCCCACGGCAGCCCTGATCTCACGACAGAAAGCGGCGGAGCGGTCCAGATCCTCCATGGAGGGCTGGTGGCCGCCCATGATGGTGTAGGGACCGGCAGGGTCGAATTTCAGCGCGGTGAACCCGGTCTCGACAAGACGCGCCGCCTCCTCAGCGGATTGCTGGGGCGAGCCGTAGAAGGTTGCAGGATCCTGATCCGGGCCGGGATAAAGATAGGTATAGCAGCGCAGGCGATCGTTGACCGAGCCGCCGAGCAACTGATGCACGGGTCGCTCCAGTGCCTTGCCGACAATGTCACAACAGGCGATTTCAAGCCCGGAGAAGGCCCCCATGACGGTCGGATCGGGGCGCTGGGTGAAGCCGCTGGAATAGACCCGGCGGAACATCCTTTCGATGTCCGATGGGTCCTTTCCCTGCATGTGGCGGGCGAACACATCCTCAATGACTGCGACCATGGCTTTTGGTCCGACCGCTGCGGCGTAGACCTCGCCATAGCCGGTGATCCCGGTATCGGTGGTCAGCTTGGTGAAGATGAAGTAGCGTCCGCCAAAGCCCGGCGGCGGGTTTCCGACAACGAAAATCTCTAGGTCCTGGAGTTTCATGTCACCTCACCCCATCTCTTGGTCCGGTCACCATTTCCGTATGGCCTCAGCTGGTCAAGTGTCGAAGACGATCACATTGCGCAAGGCGCGCCCGGCTTTGACATCCGCGATGGCGGTGTTGATCTGCTCAATCGGATAGCGGCCCGAGACCAGCTCATCCAGCTTCAGCCGTCCGGCATTGTAGTGATCCAGCAGCATCGGAATGTCACGGCTGAGCACGGTTTGTCCCATTCGGGAGCCGAGCAGCGACTGGTTCATCGCGGCCAGCGTTCCTGGGTCATAGGCGATCTCGGTCCCCGACGGCGGCATGCCGACCAGTACCACCGCACCGCCGGGGGCGAGATAGTCCGGGGCAGAAGCGAAGACCGCAGGCGCGCCGACCGTGACGAAGACGAAATCGACCCCCCGCCCGCCCGTGAGTTTGCGAACGGCGGCAAGCTTGTCGGGCGCGGTTGCCAGCACACCGTCGGTTGCGCCAAAGAGGGTCGCCGCCGTCAGTTTGTCCTCTGACAGATCCATGGCGATGACGCGCGCGGCACCACTGAGATGGGCCGCCTGAATGGTGTTCAGACCGACGCCACCGGCCCCGATCACGAGGCAGGTCTGACCTTCCTTCAAACGGGCCGTATTGGTGACCGCGCCAAACCCGGTGATCACCCCGCAGGAGAGGAGACTTGCCACAGCCGGGTCGAGATCGTCTGCGATGGCATGACACTGGCTTGCATCAACGACCACGCGCTCGGCAAAGGCTCCGGTGGACATGGCCTGGGTCACAGGACCATCCTCATTGCTGAGCGGGCTTGGCCGCGTGTCCCAGGCATGATCGCAACTGGTCGGCGCATCACTTTCGCATGACGGGCAAGCGCCACAGGCCCGGATCAGCGTGACAAGAACCCGGTCACCCAGGCCATAGTCCGAGACGCCCTCTCCGAGGGCCGTGATCCGCCCAACGGCCTCATGCCCCAGAACCATGGGCAGGGTGCCACCCCAGGCGCCGTCCGCATAGGCGATATCGGAATGGCAGATGGCACAGGCTTCGATCCTGACCTCGACCTCGACTGCCCGAGGTGCACGAATGCGGATGGTCTCGATACTAAGGTCTTCCCCAAAAGATTGACAAACGGCTGCCTTGATCATGATCTCTCCTGCCGGTTTTCGTCGTGATGCGATCCGGGGCCGGACTTTGCTTCGGCGAAAGCGACATGATTGGTCTGTCTGCGCATCTTTGAGGGTTTCGCTGGTGCAAAAAAATGCCCTAACGTCGCGGAATGAAAGCGCGCCTTCCGTTTGTCTTCATCATCATCACGGTCACGCTCGATGCTATCGGCATCGGGTTGATCCTTCCCGTGATGCCTCAGCTCATTCAGGAGTTCGGGATCAACAGCATATCCGAGGCGGCGGCTTGGGGCGGTCGTCTCTCGCTGATCTATGCGCTGATGCAGTTCCTGTTCGGCCCGATGCTGGGCACCCTGTCGGACCGGTTCGGCAGGCGGCCGGTCCTGCTGATGTCGCTGATAGCGCTCGGGCTCGACTATGTGGTCATGTCGCTGGCGGGCAGTCTGTGGCTGCTCTTCCTGACCCGTGCGATTGCCGGGATCACGGGGGCGACCTATTCCACGGCCAGCGCCTATCTGGCCGATATCTCCCCGCCCGAGAAGCGGGCTGCGAATTTCGGCCTGATCGGTGCCTCCTTCGGGATCGGCTTCATCTTCGGCCCCGCGATCGGCGGCCTGCTGGGCGAGCTGGGACCTCGCGCGCCCTTTGTAGCCGCCGCCGGGCTTGCCTTCCTGAACGCCGGTTTCGGGTACTTCATCCTGCCCGAGACCCTGCCCCCCGAGAAACGCCGTGCCTTCGTTCTGCGCCGGACCAATCCGTTCGAAGTGTTCTTCCGGCTGCGAGAGGTGCCTGCGGTCCGGCGTCTGGTGGCCGTCAACTTCTTCGAGAACATCTCGGGCTATGTCTATCCGGCGGTCTGGGCCTATTTCACCATCGAACGCTTTGGCTGGACGAGCGCCATGGTCGGTGCCTCGCTTGCCATGTACGGAGTGTGCTCGGGCATTGTGCAGGGGCTTCTGATCCGTCCGATCCTGACCCGTCTGGGGGAGCGAAACACGGCGATGTTCGGACTGGGCTGCGGGGTTCTGGGGCTGTTTTTGGCCAGCCAGATCACTTGGGGCGTGCTGATCTTCCTCTTCATGCCGATCTTCGCGCTGAGTGCGGTCGCCGATCCGGCGATGACCGGCATGATGTCACGGCGCATGGGCGAAGATGAGCAGGGAGAGTTGCAGGGCATTCTGGCCGGTGTGGCGGGTCTTGCCACCCTGATCAGCCTTCCGCTGATGACGCAGACCTTCTCTTACTTCACCCGCGAAGACGCAGGGGTCTATTTCCCCGGCGCACCGTTCCTTCTGGCGGCAGGTCTGACAACAACGGCCCTCATTCTACTTCTGAGAACCCCGAAAGCGCCCTGAGAGTCCGCATCTGTTCGGCAACAGGTTAGCATTAACCTTGCCATCAATTTGGCGTTTTCATCGATCAGAAGTACGGGTGCAATTGATTTGATCCATTTGGACTGACGGGGTGGGTTCCATGACAAAAAGAAAAATCGCCGTTCTTGGCGGGGGTGTCGGTGCAATGACGGCTGTTTATGCACTGATGTCGCTGCCGGGCGCGCAGGATAAGTATGACGTGACGCTCTATCAGATGGGGTGGCGTCTGGGCGGCAAGGGGGCCAGCGGCAGGCGTGCGACGGACGCGCAACGGATCGAGGAGCATGGGCTGCATGTCTGGTCCGGCTTTTACGACAATGCGATCCGGTTGATGAAGAACTGTCTGGCGGAGCTTCCCGATGAGCCCGGTGTCTTTCATTCGTTCAACGAATCCTTCATCCCGCACAACAACATCGCGTTGGGGGATCGACATAACGACAAATGGCTGCCCTGGGTCGTGAAACCGCCTTTCAACGATGCGGTCCCGGGCTCTGATGGTGTTACGCTGACACCGTTTCAGTACTTCAAGGAACTGGTCAGCTTCCTCAAGGATCTCCTGAGTGGGCATGCCCCGATCCATGAGGCGCTCTTCGGTGAGGTGCTGCCTGCCGAGAAACTGTCCGAATTGCACGGTGTTCTGGGGGCGCCTGACACCAACGGGCATACGCTTGATGCGTTGCACGGGTTTGCGGACAAACTGCACCACCATGGCTCCGCGCTCAGCAAGAAGGACCTCGCGCATCTCTCGGCGCTTGTGGATGATCATCATGAGCAGTTGATGGACCATCTTGAGACGGTGGATGAGGACAGCCATTCGACCAACTGGCGGCGTTTCCTTCTGCTGATGGAGATCGGCTCCGCCTCGATGCGGGGTATCCTGTTTGATGGTGTGATCACGCATGGGTTCAACCACATCGACAATGTCGAAATCTCCGAATGGCTCGCCTCCCATGGGGCATCCGAGACGGCCGTGAACTCTGCGCTGATCCGGGCGGTCTATGACTACGCATTCGGGTTTTCCAAGGGCATCACAGATGACGCGCACAAGGCCATCGGAGCGGGAACATTCCTGCACGGCACGATGCGGCTGGCCTTCACCTACAAGGGCGCGATCTTCTACAAGATGCGCGCAGGCATGGGTGACACGATCTTCACGCCGTTCTACAAGGCGCTGAAGAACAAGGGCGTCAAGTTCAGGTTCTTCCACAAGGTCACGGACGTGCATCTGGATGTCACCAAGCAGCGGATCGAGGCGCTGTCGATTGCCAGACAGGCGACCGTGAAGTCGGGCGAGTATGACCCGTTTGTGCGCGTCAAATCGCTCGATTGCTGGCCGACGGAGCCTTTTTATGACCAGCTGGAAGAGGGCGAGACCCTCAAGAAGGACGGCATCAATCTGGAATCCGCATGGTCGGGTTGGGCCCCTTATCCTCCTGAGAGGTTGGAGTTGGGGCGCGACTTCGATGATGTGATCCTGGGGATTTCCATCGGTTCCTTCCCGCATGTCTGCGGCGAGTTGATCGCGGCTAATCCGCGATGGCGGCGGATGACCGAAAAGGTCGAGACCGCATCGACGCAAGCCTTCCAGATCTGGTTCAAGGACACGGTTGACCAGATCGGCTGGAAGAACGGCAATTCGATCCTGACCGCCTATGCCGATGATCTGAATACCTGGGCCGATATGACCCATCTCGACCCGGAGGAAGACTGGCCCGAAGACAACAAACCCGGCTCCATTGCGTATTTCTGCGGACCGATGGCCGACCCGGAGGTTATTCCACCCTTTACCGACACCGACTATCCCAAACGTGTGAAGGCTGAGGTCACCAAACGCTGCAAGGAGTGGATGTTGAAGGACGGACCGCTGCTCTTTCCCAACGCGTTCAAGGACGGCAAGCTGAAACCCGGCGCAATGGTTGCGGTGGGCAAGAAGAACCCCGGCTGGGAGACACAGTTCTTCCGTGGCAATATCGACCCGTCGGAGCGCTATGTGCTCTCGACCCCCGGTTCGGTCAATGCGCGGCTGCGCTCGGACCGCTCAGGCTTTTCCAACCTGTGGCTGGCGGGTGACTGGACGCTGACAGGCATCAATGCGGGCTGTGTCGAGGCGGCTGCCATGTCGGGGCTGAGATGCGCCTCCGGCATCACCGGGCACAAGTTCAGGATCGTGGGCGAGGCCGATGATCTGCCTGATGTGCCGTGCGCGCCCTATCCGATCCTGCACTCGCTGCGACCGCAAAACTCGCGCTGGCCGTGGTCGGGGCTTTACGGGATGGCGGAGACCTCCGGCCCCAATGTCGTGCTGCCCTTTGATCGTGAGGTCGTGCAGAAGATGCTGCCGGTCGGTCTGGAGCTTGGGCCCCAATCCCTGACCGCACCGGGTCAGCATCCCGTCATTTTGCTGTTTGGACAGCAAAAAGCGGTTCGGCCCAATCAGTTCCCCTGGGGGATGAACTATCTTGAGTTTATCTGCGCTGTGCCCTGGGTTCAGCATGCGGGCGATGCGCGCACCCATTTCCCGCCGATGATCACCGCGACACGGCTCTATCTGAATTCGAACCCGCCGATCTGGCTGGGCAAATACGGCTACGGGTTTCCAAAGATCAAGGCACAGATGACCGCCGATGACGATACTTACATCGTGAATGATCTGCGGACGCAGCAGCCCATCGTCTCATGCTACTTCAAAACCGCAGGCGAGGAGGGCAATTCAGCCCAGTTTGCCGAGTTCCAGAAAACCCGCACCGCCTACGAGATGGCGATGGTCAATCCCAACATGTTCGGGCGCTGGCAGTATTCGTATTATGACTTCTCGCTGGGGCAGTGCCGGGTGAAACCTCTCGATGTCGAGGTTCGGGTCCATTCAGACGCGTTCGGTCTGCCGCCCGGAACATACACAGCACCTTCCATCGAAAACTCGTCTTTGGGTGGATTTTTTCTCACAAGTGCCGCTACGATCAATAATCCGTTCCAGAGCTGGAACATCAAACGTTCGTTGGAGACTTTCGATTGAGTGAGTTTCTCTGCCCCTCCTGTCAGACCCTTGTTCGGGAAACCGACAGGTTCTGTTCCAGTTGTGGCGCGAAACTTTCCGCGGATGCTCAGGCCAGATCGCGGTTCATGACGGTGACGTTCATCGATCTCGCGGGATCGACGGCTTTGACGGAGAGCATCGGCGGCGAGGCGATGTTCGAGCTGACCGCCGCCTATCAGAAGCTCTGCAACCAGATGATCACAGATGCAGGCGGCTATGTGGCCCGCAACATGGGTGACGGCATTCTGGCCTATTTCGGATATCCGCAGGCGATGAAGGACAGTGCACAAACGGCTGTGAGCACCGCGCAAGCCGTCGTTTCCCGCGTGGCCAAGATGCGCGCGCCCGGTGGTGTTCCACTCGGGGCCAGTGCGGGGGTTGCGACCGGGTGGGTCGTGGTGGGAGAGATGCATGAAGGCATGCCCGCGCAGGAAACGCTCGCCATCGGTGACACGGTCAACATGGCGGCCCGATTGCAGGCCAACGCCACTGTCGGCACCGTGGCGATCTCGGACAATGTCCGCGATCTGATTGACCCCGCCGCTCACCGGTTCGAGCCTGCGGGAACGGCCGAGTTCAAGGGGTTGTCCGAGCCGGTTGCGGTCTGGACCGCTCTTGAGGCGACCACGCAGTCCGATGGTACGAACATGGTGGGGCGAGGGGTGGCCCTGTCGGCGTTGCAGGACAACTGGACGGCTTCTGCGTCGGGGACGCTGCGATGTGTGACCGTCACGGCCCCCGGAGGGCTGGGCAAGACCACGCTTGTGCGCCATTTCATGGAAACCCTCGGCGATGACGTGGCGCCTATGATCCTGACCGGGCAGGCCCATCAGGCGCATCAGAGCTTTGCCTGTTTCGGCCGCCTTGTGCGGCGGCTTGCCGGTCTGAAACCTGATCAGGCATCCCGCCAGGTTGCACAACTGGAAAGCTGGGCACCGGAGGACACCGCAGGTGGTCTGGCGCTGTTGCTGGGGCTTGATCCGACCCCGTTGGCGCCGGTCGTGCGCTTTGCGCGGATCAAACAGGCGTTGAGCGATCTGCTGACCTCCCTGACCGGCACCGGACATCAACTCCTGTTCATCGAGGATGCGCACTGGCTGGATGAAGCCTCGGTCGAGATGCTCAACGAGTTGACCGATCTGCTGGCGGACCGGCCGTTGATGATCCTCTCGGCGCGAAGGCCCGATGGCGCAGCCGTTGCGACTGACAAGGTTGTGGAGGTCGATCTTGAGGCGCTCTCAAGTGCCGAGGCTCTGGCCATGATCGACATGCTCGACCCGGCCTCGCGCATCGCCGGATCGACCCGCAAGGAAATTGTGCTCCAGGCCCGCGGCATCCCGCTGTTCATCAAGCATATGACGCTCGCGGTGGCTGAACGGCCCGATACCGGTGATCTCTCCCATGTGCCCGCAAGCCTCGTCGAGGCCGTCCTGGAGCGGGTTGAGGGTGTGCGAAACGCGCTGCCACTGGTGGAATCAGCGGCCATTCTGGGACAAAACTTCCGGCTCGACGTGCTGGCCGAGATGCTGACTGAGCCGATCGAGCATGTCCGCCTGCAAGCCGGATTGCTGGTTGCGCGAAACGTGCTGTCGGATCGTGACGGGACGTCCTTTGCCTTCGACCATGCGGTGATCCGGGAGGTGATCAGCAAAAGCCTTCTGACAAAGCGCCGACGCGATCTGCATGAGACGGCCTATGACTGCTACATGCGTCTCGCGCCCGAGGTGGCGGAGACCGACCCCAAGCGCATGGGCGAGCACCTTCTGGGGGCAGGGCGCAATATCGAGGCCATACCGATGTTGCTGGCGGCCTCCCGGCTGGCCATGATGCGCGCCGAGCTTGGTGAATGTCAGCGGCTGATCGAAACCGCCCAGGCGGCGCTTGACGGCATTGATGATGAGCAGATTGCCGGGCGACTGGAGATGGCGGTTCAGTTCACGCTGGGCACGTCGCTGGTTCAGTCCCGTGGTTTTGGCGACCCGTCCGTGGGTGCTGCCTATGACCGGGCGCTTTCGCTTTGTCTGACTTATCACGGCAAGAGCGAGGAAGAGTTCCAGATGGCCTGGGGCATCTGGGCGCACAAAGTCGTCGTGGGCGAGACAGACGACGCCGAGCGCATGGTCGAACGGATGGAGGAGATCGCCCAGATCGATGAAGGCTTCGACGTGCTCGCCAACAGCGCGCGCTCGCTTCTGAGCTGGAACCTCGGGGATTACGAGACCCAGGATGACAGTTACCGGCGGGTCCGACGGCTCTATGACTTTCCCAAGCACCGCATGCAGGCCATCAGCTATTCGATGGACAGTCTCGGACAGGTGCTTCTCTTTCAGGCACATCGTCGCTGGATCGTCGGGGATTATGCGGGGTTCCGCAAGGCGCTCGAAGACGTCTTTGAGCATGAGGCGCGGCTAAAGTTGCCGTTCCTACGGCCTTATGTCCATATTTTCGGTCGCGGTCCCTACACCTACTGTCCGACAGATGCCGAATACCGAAAGCGGATAGAGGAGGCGACTGCCTTCGCACACGAGATCGGCCAGCCCTTCTGGATCATGTCCGGCAACATGTGGCTGGCTCAGAGCACGTTCCAGCAGCAGGGGGCCGAGGCCGCTCTTGAGCCTCTGGTTGCCGCGCTGGAGGGGGTCCATGCCAGCGGAATGCGGTTTGTCACCGGTCTCTTTGAGGCAACGGCCGCCCTTGCCCTTGCGCAGACTGGCCAGCTTGAGGCCGCGCGCGAATGCATCGCACCGGCACTGGCCGAGGTCGAGGCGGGTCGCAACAACATGTATGCCCCCGAGATCCTGCGTCAGTATGCGCTGACTGAGGCGCTGACGTCGGACCCGGACCGCAGACTGATTCGAACGACACTCGACAAGGCGCGCGGCATGGCAAGACGTCAGGGCGCGCGCGCCTGGCAGGCGATGATCGCGGCGTCCGAGGCACGTTTGCGTCTAGAAAATCATGATGAGCAGAGTGTTCGCAGTGATCTCGAACAAACGCTGGCCGCAATCAAAACGCCGGAAATGACCGGCCATCCCGCGCTCAGTTTCTTTGATACCGGAAGCGGAGTAGATCAAGGGGCACCGCTTGAGGTGCAAAACACCGTGGCCAGTTGATATTATGTCTTCGGTGAAAGCCGGAGGATGGAATGGCAAACGGAGAAACCCCGGCGCCCGCTGATTTCGGGTTCAGAACCAGGCTGGTGACTTCCGTTGCCAACGACTGAACGAAACGAACTTCGTCCCGTCTAGCTGGTGAGTTCCGCGATGATCCGGATTTCAACAATTGCCCCGGCACGCCTCAATCCCGCGACCTCGACCGCTGTCCATGCGGGAAAGGGGTCGCCGACATATTGCCCCCGGATCTCGTTGAACAAATCGAAGTGCTGGTGAATGCCGATATGATAGGTCGTCATCTCGACAATGGCATCATGGGTCAGACCTCTTTCGGCGAGAACAGCGCCGATTTTCTCGAAAGCGCTCCTTATCTGCTCTTCCGGATCGTCAGGCATGGAGCCATCCGGGCGGCTTCCAGTCATGCCCGTCAGAAACACATGCCCGCCCGACACGATCCCGGGAGATACCTTGATCTGCTGCGCCTGTTCCCTGGAGCCGGGTGGAAAGATCGCGGTCTTCGACATAGGTATCTCCGTGCAATCGGCACCTTAGCATGTCGTCAAAGGTCCGGCACTTCAACCGCAGCCGTTTGACGGAGGGCCGATCCCTCGGGCCTCGCCCGATACTCATCACCGCTGCACGCTGTCAAGGCGGACAGAAGCATACCAGATAAGGCCAGCACCGATCAGGCAGACCATCAGCATGAAACCCGGCATCGGGGCTTCTGCGAAGAAAACGGCATTCATGCGTCTTCCGGGCAGGAAGCTCAGCAGACCCGCGATGCCCATTGTCCAAAAATAGAGGCCACGCATCTCGTTCTGGTGTCGGAGAATGCGGCGCTGATGGGCTGCCCTGAGCCCCTGCCACAGCCCCCATATCGTGAACACCGACAATGCGTGGATCGGGCTGAACGGCCCGATGACAGGTGCATCCGAGATGCCGAACGACGACAGTGCCGTCAGGGCCATCGCTACCACCCATCCATAGCCGAAACGCCTGTGCCACCGGTCACGGGAGCGTCGCCAGAGCGCAATGGGACCCAGAACCACCGCACAGATCGCAGCGCAGACGTGAATTTGCACGGCGACCGGTGCGTCAAGCAGGGGGGCGAGCGTCATGGATATCCTCCGTCTTGGCAGGCCGGTGTGATCATGGCACTCTCCTCACCAAAGGATGCCGGTCGCCTCAACGCCTGATACGCAAAAGGAGCCTTGAACACGTGACTGACGGGCTTTTCCCATCCGCGCTTCGCGAGTTGCGCGAAGATCTGACCAAACGCACGGCGATTGTCGTCTTGCTTTCAGCCGGAGTGATCCTCGGGATCTCGGGTCCGTTTGACACCTTCCGCTCATTGCCTGCTTTCCCGAGGGTCGCCTATTGGACGACTGTCGTCGTACTCACCTTTGTGACCGGCAGTCTGGTCAGCAACCTGGTGCATGCGGCTTTGCCGGAACGCGCGGGCTGGCCGAGGCTTGTGATGAGCACCTGTGCTGTTGGTGCTGCCGTCACGGCGGTTCTCAGCGCATTGAACCTGATCCTGTTCGGAACCTGGCATGCGACCTGGTCGGAGTTTCTGGAACTGCTCGGGATCGTGACGCTGATTTCCGGTGTCATCGAGATTTGCAGCTTTGCCCTGCGTGCAGATACCCTGTCCGAGCCTGAAAGACCCGCGCCGTTGCTGGAGCGATTGCCGTTGGAAAAGCGCGGCCCGCTTGTCGGGCTGAGCGCGGAAGATCACTATGTAAGGGTTGTGACACGCAAAGGGACGGAACTGGTGCTGATGCGCCTGTCCGATGCGATGAGGGAGGTCGGCACGACGCGAGGCCTGCAGATCCACCGGTCCCATTGGATCGCGCTCGACCAGATCAGGCGCATAACCCGCAACGGCGACCGTGGTGAGGCGGTGCTGTCAGACGGGTCCATCCGTCCGATCAGTCGGGGATACATGTCTGCGGTGCGCGCGGCAGGGCTGTTGCCAAGAGGGCGTACAGTCTGAGTGGACGGTGTGATCCGGAGGTGGCGGCAGATGCCTTGCGCGTCTGCCACAGGGCGGAATGCTTCGGCCGCCAGCAACGCAAGCTGGCGGGATTGTCCCGGAATGCGGGGTCTCATAGCCCAAAGGGCATGAACAGCGCGCGGATCATTGGGTGTCTGGGATTGTGGCACGCCCAACGGGACTCTCACATTGCTGTTTTGGGACATATAAAACCATGAAATTGTACGATAAAATATTTCTGTGGGGGACGCCAGAATTTTTGTGGGGGACGCTTGGCCTACCATTTTAAGGTCTCCAGCTTCTGCATCGCGCTCTCGGCGAGCACTCGTTGACGGGCACCTCGGGTGTAGATTTCGCTCGATTTGGGATCTGAATGACCTTGAAGAGCCATTATCTCGTAGCTGCTGCATCCGAGCTCAGCCAGCAGATTTCCTGCCGCCTTTCTGATGCCGTGGAGAGACTTGTTGTAGATGCCAGCCTGGTCACACCAAACACGCATCGTGTTGCCAAATGCCTTCGCGCTGTGGGGCTTTCCATATTTTGTCAGAAGGTAGGTCATTTCTCCGGCACATGGCATCCGCGTTTCTCTCAGTAGAGCTGGTAGCATTGGGATCTCAATGAACCCCTTGGCGGTCTTGGACTGCTTCCAGCATAGCCAGGTCGCACCCGCTATCTGCCTTTCGTGTTGCCTCCCAAGTATTACAAGATCGCTGCGGCGTGCTGAGGTGAACAGCGCCAAGCTCATCGTCAAGTGAGCCTTGGTGCCGATTGGGTGACGCTTCGAGAACTTCTCCAAGTCCGCCATCGTCCATGGTGTGAAGCCGTCAGTGCGGAATTTGATTGGCGCTGTTCCAGTGATGGGGTTCACCCGGACATGGCCTGCTTCCTTGGCCCAAGAGTACATGGCCCGCAGCGTCTTAATCGTGTTATTTGCAGACGTGGGTGTCGCTGCCATTCGATTGCGGACCTCTGTTGCCCAAAGTGGATGGATGTTCATGTCCTCGTTTGGATACAGCTGGCAGACCCGGTTCAGTATGTTGCGTCGGTTCAATAAGGTGACGTCCGACCGAAGTCCTGCTTCGACCAGTTTTGCGAAGTTGGCGAGGTACAGATCTCTTAGCCATTCAATTGACCCCATCTGCGAAGGAGGTTTTTCGTTTCCTGCCTTGAGTTCGCGATAGTGATCCAGGAATTCCTGCGATCCAGGCTCACCACGCAGCGTCTTCTTTGGAGCATTGCGGTTGGCTTGATAGCGAAACCTCCACTTTCCACGTGCTCTTTCTCGGTAGACTCCGGGTAACTTGATGTCCACGACGGCCTCCTTCACGATGATGGAGTCCATTTGTTCAGGGATGTTGCCTCTTCGGAAGGAGTATCTACTTTCGGGTTTCTGCTTCGTACCACAATGGTGCCGCCGGTAATCTCTACGGTTTCAATCTCCAAGCCCTTGTTTTGACAGGCTTCGATGGCAGTTTCGATCTTGTGTTTGGTGGCGCGCGAAGCAGGCATTAATACTCCTCAATGACATCGAAGTCGTCTTCGGGGTCTGCATTCTGCCTCCCGCTGCCGCCCGGATGCCCCGGCCTGCAACCTTTCGCCTGCATATGATCCCGCAGGCCTAGGTCGCCTGTGCAGAGTTTGCCGCAGCCCGGGCAGGGCGTCTTGTCCGGCTTGTGCTTGACCTGGGTGTGCTGGCGCAGCCCGCCTTCGGTTGCAAATCGCTTGCTGCACTGCGCGCAGGCATAGGGTTTGGTCTGGTGCTGCAGATCCGGCTCCTCGATCCCGGATTCAGCCGCGCAGGCTTTGGAGCAGTATTGCGGATAGCCGCAGTCACGGCCGATATATGCGCCGCAGGTCTCGCAAAGCGTCCCGTCGAGCATCATGTCAGCGTACTCACCCATGCGCGCCTCTCAACTGATCGATGTTGCAGGGATGGAACTCGAAGGTCGCGGCACAGACCCAGGGGTTGGCGTCCCAGGGGATGCCGCGCCGCTTGTTGATGACGTCCCAGAGATCGGCATAGGCGCTCTCGGCATAGACCGAGCCCGCATCATCGGCGTGATGCCAGAAGTAGCGGTCTTCATGCTGCTCGCGATGAACGCCGGTCGATCCGTCAGATCCCACGATGACGCGCTCACAGATGATGCCCTCGGCCAAGGCGTCGGCCGCGCTGATGTCGTGCAGCCGCTCGAGCCTGACGTCGGTGACAATGACCGTGGCGCGCGAGCTGCGGCGGGTCATGAACATGCCGGGCTTGGGTCTGGTCCAGTCGCCGTGATCGGGATGGCCATCGGCCCAGTACCAAATCGGCACATCCTCGGGCCAGTCGCGCGGCGGTGTGCCGGTCATGGACTGCGGGCCGCTGTACTGCTCGGTCACCCAGCACCGATCTCCCAGCGCATAGGGCGCCTTGAAGGGTGCGTATTTGTCCAGCTCATAGGGATGCAGATAGGCCCAGAGCCCGTCCGGTCGGAGATGCGGCGTGCAGCTCGCATCCCCCTGGTATCGCAGAACCCGCCGGGTCTGGGTCTTGTGACCAGCGAAGAGCGCCCGGATCATGGGTCCAGTGAAGGGCATGCGCTTGTCGGCCATCACCTCAATCCTCCAAACACATCATCGGTGGCATAATCGCCTGCCATATCGCGCAGGACGGCCAGGAGGGTTTTGGTCTCGCCCTGGCGCAGAGCTGCGGCCTGCTCGGTCTGTGCGATCTGCTCGAGCAGGGCGATGACCCGGGTGAGCACTGCGCGCTTCTGCCGATTGTCAAAACGGGCCTGGCTCATGGGCGGACCTCGATGAGCTGGTGCTGGTGCATGAGATGCTGGCTGAGGTAGAGGCCGAAGATCACGTAGTGAGAGGGGCGACAGAGCATCCAGTGGGGCTTTGTCTCGCGGCCATCAAGAATGGCGTGACAGCCATCGCAGGCATAGACGCCGAAGGTGTCGTCGGGCTTTTTGGCCAGACCCAGAGCCCATTTGCCGCGCAGGTGGCAGAGACAGACCGCACCGCGACAACGCCAGCCCAGAGTGCAGGTGATCGTCTCGCGCCCGGGCAGGGAGCGGATCGCCTTGGAGACGATGGTGAAGGGCTTGGGATGCATCACCGGCCCAAGACCTCAGGCTTGCCCCCGGCACCGCAGTAGCCGCGATCAGGCAACTGGCCGTACTTCTCTGGATAGGTTGCGATCTCTGCTGCTGCCTTGGCCTTTGCCGGGGACTTGTCGCCGATCTCGGCCGCGACTTGCTTGAGGAGCTGCTTCCAACCCTCGTCACAGGTCCTGGGCAACCAGCGCCAAAGTGGGCACCCGCCCGCCCGGCAGGTCGGCTCGGCCGTCTTCACGGCAAAGGTCCGGGCGAAGGGGCAGAGCACATCAAAGCGGGCTTCTTCTTCGGTGTAGATGCTCATCACTCGGCCGCCTTCTTTGCGCTGTGATACCCTCCAAACCAGTCAACGCCCGCCTGGCTGTTCTGCGGATAGGGCAGTGCCGTCTCTTCCTCACCGGCCGCAAAAGCCTTCATGCCCTCGGACCATTCGTCGGAGCCCGGAAAGGCGGAGAGGGCGTCTGCGGGTGCTGTGTCGGCATCCTGGTTGATGTCAGCCTCCACAACCTCGCCCTCGATGGTCTCGGGCTCTGCCTTGTCGTCTGCGGGCTCCGGGGCATCCGGTGTTGGCCCGGTGGCCTGCGCCTTCTGGCGGGCTTCCAGGGCGCGTGCGGCCAATCCCTTGGGGGCCTCGCGCGCCGGGGTCACATCCTTGAAGTCGTGATCACGATCGCTTTCCTGAATGACGCTCATGTCTTCGCTGGAGAGCGGCAGTTTCTTTGACAGGCGGCGCACAACGGTCTTCTTCCACTGCTCCTCCCACCAGTTCAGCCAGACGCCGATGCGCTCTTCGGAGACCCGGGGCTTCTTGCCTTTCTCATAGATCTGCTGGGAGGCGGCCGAGCGGCGGACCTTCTCGATATCGGCCGCAGACATCCATTCGCGGACCTTGTCGCCATTGCGGAAGGTGGCGATGGCATAAGCCCCGATGGGCGCGCCGAGCTCGGGCTCGCCGGGCGCGCCATCAATGATCGGCTGATGCTCGATGCCGGGATTGTCGCCCGCGCGCAGCACAAAGCGCTCCGCCTCCCATTCGCCCTGATAGACGATATAGGCATCGATATCGCGGACCGCCCCGGAGTTCATCGCCCGCTTGCGCAGCCCGTAGACCATGGGGATGTACTTCACCGCATCGACATAGGTGCCGTTGATCCGGGTACGGAAGGTGACAAAGGCCGCCTCGCGCCCGTCCGGCAGCAAGCCATCCGCGGCACATTGGCGGGCGGACTGCCAAAGCGTCGAGCGATCGGCGCGGAGCAGATCGGGGGTCTTCTGTACCGCCACCGTGATGGCCGACTTCATCTTCTCGACCGGAATGTCCTTCGATGTCGGAAGCTCCTGGGCGATGGTTGCGAGCTCACGCTTGAAGGAGACCATCGGGTTCAGGCCCGGATCCCTTTGTGCCGTGGCAGGCTGGCTGTTTCCTGTGGCCGTGGCTGATGCTGTCTGGGTCATTGCGTGTCCTCCTCCATCTGCCGCTCGATCATCGCGGCCTGCCAGTCCGGGCGCTGATATGCGCCGATGTCTTCGCCCGGTCCGGGCCAGTGGCCGCTCGACAGGCAGTCCCTGAAGATCCGCAGGGCCTTGCGATTGCGCCATTGGGCGACCCGCAGGTCTGCCTCTTCGATGGGGCGCAGGATCGTGTGATAGGGCGGCTGGTCCCATTGAAAGAGAACCCCGACCGCATTCGGCCATTGATCTGTCAGGGCATCAAAGCACTCGCAGGCAAAGGCCATCTGCATGTCATAGCCATGCTCGGTGATCCGCACCGCGGTGGAGCGAAGGGCGAGGGCAGGGCAGAGGGCGAGCGGCCGGGAACAGCGAGGCTATGGCAGCGCAGACATTCTGCGGCAGATCAAGCAGGAGGAAGGGTGAGATGGGAAAGCAAGCTGTTTGTCAAGCACGATCAGGTGTGACTCGGATGTAGTTCATGGGGCGAATCAATACCTAGCGGATACACGCATTCGTCATATTATTGTCATAATTGCACGCATAGATTGAGTAATGGTTAGTTAACTGAGCTGAGGCATTATGCGCACTCTCATATTGGATATCATTGATGACAAAGACGAAGAACAAAGGACACTAGAAGAGAACCTCAGCTTTCTCGACCACCATCCTTTGACAACTCACTCCTTGACTGAGGCAACTGAGTTACTTGCCTGGTATGAGTTCTCGATGTTGATTGTTGGCCTAGACAAGAAGGGCGATGAGGCACAGGAAATTCTAGCAAAACTAAGAATTGGTCGAAAGGCAAAGACATCAATCGTGTTAACAAACCAGGACTGCGCAAAGTTTAGAGCGGCATGTTTGGTTTCTGGAGCAGATGGAGTTTTTCGCTTGCCGATGAATCGACGTGAAGCGAATGCCCAGATCGGAGCCATCTTGCGCCGTGCCCATGGATTTGCACAGCCAAACATTTCAATAGGTAGCTTGGAAATTGACTTGTCCAAACGCTTGGTGACGCATCACAGCACAAAAGCAAGCTTGACGAGGCTAGAAACCAAGGTGCTTGAGCTTTTGCTGTACCATCAAGGGCGCTCGGTGACTAAGGAGAACTTTCTCGCACATATCTATGACGGTCTTGACGATCCATGCCAGAAGATCATCGATGTGGTGGTTTGCAAATTGCGCCAAAAGCTTAGATCCATCGGGTGCGTAGATTTGATCCAGACCGTGTGGGGGCGTGGCTATCGCATAGATGAGTTCAGCGCTGCACTCAAGTCAAATACGCTTGTCAATCAAGCAGCGACGAGTTCAGCTACTGCCGAGAGACGTTTGGCTGCAACGCACTAACGACCCGAGTATCTGCCTACATCCGATGCTGTTCCATTTCGAAGCGCAGTATTGCATCCAGATACTTAACTGTGACACAGAATTCCTCAAAATTGGGTGGCTTGACTATGTATCTGTCTGCACCTCTTGCTAGGGCATTGGACCGATCTTCCGAATTTCTTGAAGTGGTAAAGATCGAGACACTCAGTTCTTCCAAGTCCGGGTCATTTTTCATGATGTCGATGAGGTCAAGGCCGTTCATTGGCTGGAGGTTGAGATCCGATAGAACTGCTGTTTGTGATCTGCTGGCGCGATTGTCCGGACCTGAACGCAGATATAGTATTGCCTCTTCTACACTGCTCGTTGTGACTATTTCGCTTTTGCACCCACTGAGGAGAAAAGCTGTCCTAATTAGCTCTGCGTGATGCTCGTTGTCTTCAACTACCAGAATCTGGCACTTTCCTAGAATCATTGGTCCTCCTTCGAACAGCGGCCTTCGAGAAGACTGCCGAGTTCAACTTCGAAACAAAGTAGTCTGATTGGAACTCACAAACCAAACCTATAGGTGAGGTCTTCGGAGTGCCGCTATGGCGCTCTTCTGGCGACCAAGCATGTATTCTTACTAATTGATATTTGCACATATCTTTCGGTGCAATAGCTTAGAGTTTAAGTTTTTTGGAAAGTTGATTGTAGCTGGAAGGCGCAAACCTTGAGTAGAAGAAGCTGCGTCGCAGAGTTGGGAGAGGGTGGCAGAGCTCTTGGCTAAGTGCTTCCAGTTGGACCGCCTCTGCCTCTGTTTGGGCGCTACCATCGTTGGTTGAGGAATGCTAGTCCAAAGGGCTATTCAAATTGTTTCGCCAAGTTCGAGATTTCGATGGAGGCGATCGCTGCCGAGAGGCGGTTTAGATGTCACAAGTCTTCTTCTTCACATATGAAGCCGACAATTGGCCTTAAGTGAGAACTACATGATAGCAGTTCACGATAGTGCTTCAGAAGCGTGTCCTCAATCTCCTCGGATAATTCAAGAAGGCCGGAAATTCGCGCGCTCAAGGCAGCGAACTTCAAAGCTAATATTGTATCTGTCATAGCAACTCTCACGCCGAACTGATCGATAATTTTGATGCAAGAGTGTTAAGTTTTAATTAACGCAGGTGAATTTGTTGAGAGGCGGCAGGGTAGGGGAATGCAATCCGGGCGCTAATGACTTCTTAATGATCCCTAAACTTTCTTAACTATAAATTTCTTTACATTGGCGTGAGAAGTCGCCTAGATTTCTACCTGGCGTGAGCAGCGCCCACTAAATTATCAAAGTGAAACTGAAAAAACTGAAAAACTAGTATTATGCGTAATTGGCGGCCTAACTTTGTGTTTGTTATTGGTTGACTGCGGCACGCCACCGCAGTAGCCTTACTTCTGAAGATTTTTTTAATAATTGAATCACTATTTTCTCTGTCATACACTCGATGTTGACAGCTTCACCCTACGATCCAAGGCGAGTGATGGTGGAGTGATGCTATGTCTGATGTGGGAATACTTGTAGAGCGTTCGGTTTTTGGAAACGAGAGGATTTCTGAGAACATCTTTGGTGGAAACTATATTAACAACTATGACACAAGCGATGGAACGTTTTCTGAGAAGGGCTTGGATCTGGGCTTGTCTATTGTCAGATTCCCAGGCGGTTCGAATGTCGAGAGTCTCTTTGATGTTTCGAATCCAGATGCGGATATGGCGCTCGGCCAGTCCATAACGCCACTGTCTGACTTTCTGTCGATGTGCGAAATCAACGGCTTCAAGCCGGTAATTCAGATACCGACAAAACGTTATGTGGATGACATCCATGCTGGTATCCGAGAGGTCTCAGGATTCATTGATCAACTAACTTCAGGTGCCTTTGGGAATGTCGAAGTCTTCATGTTTGAGATCGGCAACGAGTACAATTTTTCAGCCGAAGCATTTGGGCAGGCAGGAATCACGGCAGAGGAGTATGGAGAAGTAGCTAGTGCGCTTGCGGCAGCAGTAAAGGAGGCATCGAAATATGATGTGCCAATTGCTGTTCAAACCGGATTCACGGAAGAAGATAATCAACAGATAGTGGAGTTTTTTGACACAGCAGAGGAGCGCGACGCTGTGGATGTGGTTGTATTTCACGCTTATCCTTGGCGGCAAGGCACGGTTGAGTCCCTTTTTGATAGCAAAGCCGAACTGGCAGAGACTTGGGAGTCTCGAGGTATCGCTTCCGAGGTTTTTCTTTCTGAATGGAATGTTCGTAGTCTAAGAGACTACGATCCAGTGCTTATGGACTACGGGTTGGCTCAGGCATCGACGCTGGTTGATATAGTAGCGGAGATCGCCAAGAAAGGAGTAGATTACGCTACTGCTTGGGCCGTCCAGCAGAACAATCGGACTAACCTAGCTCGTCAAGAGGGTAACACAGATGGTCTCAGGGTTGCTGGCGAGGCATTCCGAATGATGAGCGAGACCTTGATTGGAACGGAGTTGATTGTTGACGTTGCGCTGGACACGAGCGAAGGCGAATTTCTCATACATGGATTCGAGGATGATGCGAAGTATGTCTTCTTTGTTTCAGCGAGGGAGATCAACGATGAAGAAGATGCAGTGTCTGTGCAGCTTGATCTGTCGCAATTAGATGATGGCATTAGCTATGGGTGGAGTGAGAGGTTATCTGCGGCTGGTAATATCATGCTCCCGTACGCTCAAGCTCTAATTTCTACTGAAGTTGTTCCGAGTTCGGAATACCTTTCTGGCAACGTCAGCTTGGAATTCGGCTCCGACTTCGAAGTTCATCGCTTGGTTCTGGTGAAGGAAGCGCCTGGAGAGAGTCAGCTTCTTCTAAAGGGGGATGACGAAGCCAATCTGATGATTGGTGGAAGTGGGGCTGATACCTTTGAGACGGGCGGCGGCAATGATGAGGTGATCTCTAATGGTGGCGACGACTATGTTGTCCTTGGGGATGGTAACGACATTGCCTTAGCAGGTTCCGGTGATGATAGGGTCGATGGTCAGAGTGGTAACGATCTGCTTCGCGGTGGCGCAGGCAATGATCAAGTTTTTGGTGGCTTTGGTGATGATATCCTTGTCGGAGGAGACGGCAATGACCTGCTAGATTCGTCATTTGGATTTGATCGGCTCAATGGTGGTGCAGGGCAAGATACCATTTACGCTGGTGACGCAGGAGATCATGTGATTGCTGGCAGTGGTGATGACTTTGTCTTCGGAGAGGCGGGGAACGATGTCATCTTTGGTATGAACGGAAATGATCATATTGAAGGTGGGGCAGGATCAGATCTGCTCGCAGGGCAAGACGGAAATGACAGCCTGCTTGGAGGTGGATTGGCAGACGCTTTGTTCGGCGGTGCTGGAGATGACTTCATATGGGGTGGTGGCGGGGCTGACAGGCTAAATGGTGGGCCCGGTGCCGATATCTTCTGGCATAGTGGAGCTGAAGGCGACGGGCAGGACTGGATTCAGGATTTCGACGAAAGCGAAGGAGATCGACTCGTTGTAGATGGAGATTTTTATTCTGCCGACGAGTTTACAATTGAAGAGAGGTTCATCTCTGGTGCTGGCTCGGATGAGATCGCCGAACTGCTGGTATATGTGGCGGATTCTGAGCAATATTTGTTCGTCTTGGTAGACGGTGCGAGGAACGATCAAATCGAACTTCAATTCGGTAGTGAAATCGGGTTCTTTGACATTCTGTGACACTCCCAGTTCCGAACGGTGGTGCTTCCTTGCCCCTAACCCCCTAGCCAAACCCCTCCCACCAGCCTATCCTGAACTCCGGGTCTCAACGCAGGTATCATCCGATGCCCCTGAAGACCTATATCCAACGAGCGGAAGCCAATGGCTGGCGGGTGTCGCAGTTCTCGGGGGTGCAACTGCACCTGCGCTGCGACCATGTGGGCTGTCCGTCACACCACCTGATTGACCTCGACCAACTGGGAGATCCTCCCGAGCGCTGCCCGCTGCCGCACAAGAGCGAGTACGGCCTGCAGGCGATCAGCACGTATGAAAGCTTCACGAGCCTGCTGCGACGGCGTCGGCATGCGCTGGCGCTGAGCCAGGAGCAGCTCTGCCGGGCAGGGGGCTTTGCCGATGGCCACATCAACAAGCTGGAGGCTGGTGACAGGCTACCACCCCGATCCCAACAAGCGGGTGCGGGCGGCCGACTATGCCGATGCGCTGCAATATCTCTGCCTGGGCGCAGGGCTTGGCGTGGTCACGCTGACCGGCAAGGATGAGCTGGCGAAGAAGGTGCCAAGGCGCAAGCGCAGGTTCTCGCTCAGGCGGAGGGGGTGAGGGGGGAGCGCAAAGTAGGACTGAGATTGCACAGAAATTTACGCCTGTTACACTCCTTCACTCGCTAGGTTAATGAATTGGAATATACTGACCGGCACTGGAGCCAGTTATTCGGCTGGACTCTATCAGTGTAACGAAAACCTAGTCAGCTGTAAGTCTATCCGGGCTGCAAATCTGGCCTGCTACCTTTCTTTCGCTTGGATAGATCTCATTGTACCAACGATGCCATTCCAAATTCACGTAGCAGCCCCTTTGCTGCCTCGACGATACACAAAACGCATTTTCCTTTGCGGCGGCCACGCAGGTTGCTGCAGGAAGGCAATGATCGATCTCCTGTTGAGAAAAATCAATTACTACATTGGGGTCGGTTTCAGTCTGAGTTCTTATCAAACCGTTGTAGCTCACTAGGCCGCTAGGACCTCCATTTAGCCTTAAGACTCTACTGTCCGTTGTCAGGGTTTTTGGAACCAATGGCGGCTTAAACTAAGAGAGAGTTTGGCTCATCTTGTTGGTTTGAT
>CANLSM010000024.1 GCA_947493745.1 uncultured Paracoccaceae bacterium
TCCAGTCGTCCCAGTAATCACCACAACAAAAGGGCGGGAACAAACCCCCGCCCTTTAAGCTATCTACAAAAGGCCCACATCAGGCGGTCACATCCCGCCCGGACCTTGCGAATAAGACATAGTAGAACACTGGCGCTGCGATCAGTGTGAGGATCGAGGCGAAAGCCAGCCCTCCCATGATCGTCACCGCCATCGAGACGAAGAAGGCATCCGTCAGCAAGGGTGCCATGCCGAGAATTGTGGTTGCCGCCGCCAGCATCACCGGGCGCAAACGCGATGTACAGGCCTCGATGATGGCTTCGCGAAGCGGTCTGCCACCTGCGCGGACAATGTCGATTTCCTCGACCAGCACGATCCCGTTCTTGATCAGCATTCCCGACAGGCTCAAAAGTCCCAGAAGTGCGGTGAAGGTGAAGGGCAGACCGGTGCCGAGCAGCCCGATCACCACCCCGTTTACCGACATCGGCACGAGAAGCCAAATCACGATCGGCTGTCGCAGCGCATTAAAGAGCAGGATGGAGATCAGCACCATGATCAGCAGGCTGAGCGGCAATTGTTGTGCAAGGCTGGCCTGTGCGTCACCCGCGCTCTCGAACTCGCCACCCCATTCCATGCTGTAGCCGATTGGAAGCGGCATCTCTTCGATGGTAGTCCTGATCTCGGCATGTACCTCGGCTGCCGTCCGCTCTGACGGGATGTCAGCGCCCACAGTCAGGGTCGAGACTCGGTTGCGCCGATGCACAAGCGTGTTCTGAACCTCGAACTGCAACCCGTCGATCACCTGTTCAATGGGCAGAAAGCTTCCGGCATTGCTTGAATACACGACCTGATCCATCAGGCTGAGCCCCGACGTCTTGGACAGACGCACGAGGATCGGGATCAGGCGCTCGTCCTCGCGAAAGACACCCGCCGGATTGCCATCGGTTGCGAAATGCAAGGTCTCGGCGATGTCGTCCCGCGTGATACCGGCGGTTTGCGCCCGCTCCGTCGCGTAGATTGGTTTGAGCACCAGTTCCGGTTCGCGCCAGTTGGTGCGCAGACCGATCAGGTTATCGGAGGCCGCAGCCATCCGCATGATTGCCTGATCGCCGAGCTCACGCAGAACAGTCGGGTCGCTTCCCGAGAAACGCACCTGAATGGGATCACCGCCGCCCGGGCCGAAAACCAGCCGTTTGGTTCGGAACTCACCTTCCGGGAAAGCGGCCTGTCCGAAGCTCTCCAGATCGGCCTGAAGGGGCGGGATCTGGTCGAGCGTTTCGGTCCGGATGATCAGATGTCCATAGCTGGGATTTGGTTTCTCCGCTGAATAGGTCAGCATGAACCGCGTCGCGCCCTGACCGACAAAAGACGCAACCGACACCACATCGTCCCGCTCGGCCAGCCATGCCTCCATCTGAGCCAGATGTGCAGACGTGGTCGAGATGGAATTGCCCTGCGGCAGTTTGTAGTGCACGAAGAACAGCGGAGTGTTGGAGTTGGGGAAGAACTGCTGCTTCATCTGGGAAAAGCCCATGAAACAGAGCGCCGTGATCGCCACAAGCCCCGGTATCACAAGCCAGCGCAGGGTCAGGGCCACGCCCAGAACCTTGCCATAGGCTCGGAAGACAAGCCCGCCATAGGCGTCCGCTGCGTCCGCCGTCCCCTGTTTGAAGAAATAGTGGCCCAGAAGCGGCGTCACGGTGAGTGCCAGCACCCATGAGAGCAGAAGCGATATGCCGATCACCGCAAAGAGTGAGAACAGGAACTCGCCGGTGGCGTCGGGACTGAGGCCGATCCCGGCAAAGGCCATGATGCCGATCACGGTGGCCCCGAGAAGCGGGATCTGGGTCTTGCTCGCAGCCTCGTCCGCAGCCTCGCGGGAGTTTCGGCCCCGTTGCATGGATATCTGCATGCCCTCGGCCACAACGATGGCATTGTCGACCAGCATCCCCATTGCGATGATCAGCGCGCCGAGCGAGATCCGTTCCATTTCGATCGAAAACAATGCCATGAAGAGCAGGGTTCCGACCACGGTCAGAAGCAGTGTGCTGCCAACCACGATTGCAGCCCGCCACCCCATGAAGAGCGCGAGCACCACAATCACGATGCCCACGGACATGGCCAGATTGACCAGAAACGCGTTGGATGCTTCCTCGACCACGATATGCTGCTGGTAGATCGGATGAAGCTCCACCCCATGCGGGATCTCGGGGCTCAGCTCGGCCAGACGGGCATCGGCCCGTTTTCCGACCTCCACGATGTTCTCGGTCGAGAGGCCGGCAATGCCGAGCGTGAAGGCCTCCACCCCGTTGAAACGCACGATCAGGCTCGGGTTCTCTATCCGGCCGCGGCTCACCTCTGCAATGTCGAAGAGGTTCAGGACCTCGCCGCTCACACCGACGGACAGGCCCGCGATGGCAGACAGCGTGTCCGATCCGTTGGGTGCCTCGATGCGGGTGCGGGTCCCCTCCCGGTCTGCGCCGCCCGCATCGACAACGGAGTTTGCCGTGGAAATTGCGTTCGCCATAGCCTGAGGCGGCACGTCCTGGTTGACCGAGACCGTCAGGTTCGGCTCAACATAGATCGCCTCCTCCGGCAGGCCGGAGACATCGACATCCGCGACACCATCGACCGCGAGCAGTTCCCGGCGGAGGAACGTGGCCAGCGCGTGTTTTTCCGCGTCACTGAAACCCTGCGCGGTGACAGCGTAGTAGATGCCGAAAACATCCCCGAAACTGTCATTCACGAATGGCTCGCTGACCCCTTCGGGCAGGCCGCGTGCCGCATCGGCCACGCGGTTTCTCAACTTGGTCCAGATGCCCGGCAGTGCGTCGCTGCCATAAGTGCTCTCGATTTCTATCTCGATCAGTGACTGACCGGGCTGATTGACCGAGGTGATGCGATCGACCTCGCCCATCTTCTGAATGGCGGATTCGAGCGGTTCGGACACTTCGCGTGCGACCTGTTCCGCAGATGCGCCGGGATAACTCGTGGAAATGACCGCCGATTTGATCGTGAAGGCCGGATCTTCAAGCCGCCCCAGCGAATTGAAGCCCCAAAGCCCGCCGAAGAGAGAGATGAGAATGATCAGCCATGTGATAAGCGGCTTGTCGATCGAGGCGCGCGCGATGTTCATCTGCGATCCCTTTAATTGGAGAAGCCGGTGAACCGGCGCACGGTCTGACCATCCGTCAACCCATTCACACCGGTCGCGACAATCTCGTCCCCCACAGAAAGCCCGGACGTCACAAGGACGCCGCCATCCTGATCCGGTGTCACCTCCACTTGCGCCTCGCGCAGCCTGGCGCCGCTGCCGTCTTCCTCAAAGATCATTGCCGTGGTGGATCCGTCGGCTCCGATCTTCACCGCCGAGGTTGGCACGCGGATGGCGCCCGGCCCGCCATTCAGCTTGGCCGTGACGGTCACGGACGATCCGGGCAGAACCCGCAAATCATCGGGCGGGGTAAGCCCGAAGGTCAGCCGGAAGGTCTGCCCGACGGCCGAGGTCTCGGCATTGAACTCCCGCACCTCCAGCGGATAAATCGTGTCCTTGGACGGAAATTGCGCCGTGATCTCCACATCGGGGTCCTCGCCTGCGCGCTGGAACAGGATCTCTGGCACATCGATCTCGATCCTCAATTCGGACATGTCATGCAGCCGCACAATCGGCGTGCCAGCCGAGATCGTCGTGAAATTCGCGACATTGCGGGTGGCGACCAGCGCGTCAAAGGGGGCGGTCAGCGTCGCATGTTCCAGCGAGTATTCGGCATTGCGCACGGAAATCTGTGCGAGACCCGCCAGCGTCGTCGCGTCATCCACACTGACCTGGCTGACAGCGCTGCTGCTGAGTTGTTCAAGCCGTGCGACATTGCGGTCGGCCTGCTCCTTTTGCAGGCGGGCCTGATCCAGGGCCAGCTCGAAGGGCTCCAGATCAAGCTCTGCGATCAACGCGCCTTCCGCCACCGGCTCTCCTTCGATGACCGGGAACTTGACGATCTGTCCGCTGACCTGGAAGGCGATATCGACGGTTTGCCGCGCCACAACCTGTCCGAAGAACTGACGCACCAGACCGGACTGGACCTCTGACACGGTGATGACCTTCACCGGCTTGACCTGATCCTGGGCCAGAACCGGGCAGGTGATCATCAAAGCGACAAGGAGCGAGGCAATCCTGGCTGACATGGGGCAGATCCTTTCAGCGATTTGGTGCAGCAGTGCTGCGGTGCATTCTGCACGGACGACAGCGATGCGAAACCCCCAATGACCAAGGTTCTTCGCGGGCTTCGGCGTCAGCGGTAGCATGTGACAATCATCACCGGGACAAATTCAGCGGATGTGCTAGGGTCGTCTGACTAGCCCCCAGTGATTTTTGTTTTGTACCCCCGGAGGCTTCATGCGCCTGTTTGTTCTGTTTGCTTTTCTCGTTGGCGCTTCTGCGGCCTGGTCTGCGGACCGCGTCGCGCTGTTAGTCGGCAATGCCACTTATGCCCAGTCAGCACTGTCCCTCAAAAACCCGGTCAATGATGTGACCGCGCTGTCGGATCGCCTGCGATCGCTCGATTTCGAGGTGTTCGAGGTGCGAAACGGCACTCGCGCCGAGATGAGGTCTCAGCTGGCCGATTTCTCACGTGCCGCAAAGGGTGCCGAGATGGCACTTTTCTTCTATGCGGGCCACGGCGTGCAGATCTCGGGGGAGAACTACCTTATCGGAACCGAGATTGCGACGCTGACGCCCGAGGCGCTGATCGCTTCCAGTCTCAGCATGAGCGAGATACGCGAGGCGGTGAACGCGGCCCAGGCCGATATCGGTATCGTGGTGCTTGATGCGTGCCGCAACAATCCGCTGGCCGAAAGCGGTGGTATCCGGAAAGGGTTGGCCAGGACAGCCGGCGGGGCCGGTTTGTTGATTGCCTACGCCACGGATCCGGGCAATGTGGCCTATGATGGGTCGGGCGATAACAGCGTTTTCACGTCTGCTCTGGTCGACAACATTGCGCTCAACGGACTTGATGTCCGACTGATGTTCGGTCGCGTGCGCCAGCAGGTGATCCGGGCCACGCGGGGCGCGCAGATCCCCTGGGTCGAGGAATCCGTTCTGGGAGAGCACTATATCGGTGAGCCGGTTGCAGGCGATGAAGCAACGGTCGCGCTGGAGAGCGAAATTGCCGCCTGGCGAGCGGCCAGCGAGGCAGGCGAGACCGAGGCGCTTGACGCCTATCTGGATGCGTACCCGCAAGGCCTTTTTGCCGATATGGCCAAGAACCAGAAGGCGGCCATTCGAGCAGGTTCCGATGCACCCGTTTTCCCCGGAACACCGACGGGCGTGCTTCTTGCATCCGCCGAGACGGACCGGGTGCAGGCGGCGCTCTCGGTGCTCGGCTTCGTGCCCGAGACACGGGCTCTGGTTCCGCTTGATGCGGTTCTGGAACCGGCGTTTGACGCATATCGCGAACAGCTGGCCGAGCCGGAATTTGCCAGCGTCGATCAGCTTTACCAGGATGCGGCCCGGGCGACGATCTATCTTGCCGCGAGCACCGCGCAACGTATCCGCACCGATCTTGCCGCTCTCGCGAGCCTCGACAAGACGCTTGAAGTGGCCGCCGGTGCCCTTGTCGAGCTCCGACAGGTTGCTGGCGACACCGAGGCGGGTCAGACCGTGATCGCCAGTGCGCTTGTGGACATCGCTTCGATCGAGGCGGCGCGCGAGGTGGTTTTGCGCAGACTGGATGAAAGCCGGAGCTACTATGACACGCTGATCCAGAGCGCGCAGATCAATTTTGAAGATCAGGTAACGCCGGATCTTGTTGCCGGTGGTGCCTTGAGCCGGGGTGCGGGCGGGATCGAGCAACGTCTCGTCGCTGACGCGTCCCTTTTTGTAAATCAGGTGAAGACCGGCGACGAGGCAACGCGCGGGTCTTATTCCTGGATGGTCGATTTCCTGCCTGGTGGATGAAAGTGAGTGGTTATGCGTGTATTTGGTTTGGTTTTGGTGGGGCTGACACTTGGTGCCTGCGAGACGTCGGATGATCCGGCGGAGGGCGGGTTCATCAACGGTATCGCCGGTCTTGCGGGCGGTGGATACGACGCCCGTATCGAGGAGCGGGAACAGAACCTGTCTGCTGCCGAAGCGCGTCAGGCGGAGTTGAAAGCTCAGCTTGCGGGCCTTCAGTCACAGTATTCCGGTTTGCGTCTGACGCTCCTGCAGCAGCGCTCGGACATTGCCGCCTCCGGCAAGCCGATCCCAGCCGCGGTTCAGACACGGCTCAACACGGCACTTGGCACCTCGCCCGGCGGCAGCAGTGATCAGGAACGCATCTCGGCGCTGCAAAAGGCGATTTCCGATGCCAAGGCGCTTTCGGCTGAACTGGCCCAGCTCTCGGTCTAACGCAGCACCGGTCTTCCGCCTCCGGCGGGGATACTTGAGGAAAAATGAAAGAGGCCCCGGGAGAGAGCGGGGCCTTTTTCCTGTCAACTGAAGTCGTAGGTGAAGCCGCTACCGTCCGCGTCTATTTTGGCGGACTTGAGTTCCCGGCCTTCCAGTTTCCAGTTCAGGACCCCGCGTGAGAGTTCGGGCAGGAGCGTGTTGGTCAGGATTGCGTCGATCATCCGGCCGCCGCTTTCGATCTCCGTGCAGCGGGCCTTGATGAGGTCGAGGACCCCGTCGCCGATTTCCAGTTTGGCGTCGTGGTGTTCCTCCAGACGTCTGGTGATCTTGCTAAGCTGGTGGCCTGCGATGGCTTCGATCATCGGGTCGGAGAGCGGGTAGTATGGGATTGTGATGACCCGGCCGAGAAGCGCTGCGGGGAATGTCTTGAGGAGTGGAGCGCGGAGCGCTTTGTCCAGTGTCTCAAAATCCGCCGTGCCCCGACCGCTGTCGGTGAGGTCCATGATTTCCTGGCTGCCGACATTGGAGGTCAGCAGGATCAGCGTGTTGGTGAAATTGATCCGCTGGCCCTCGCTGTCATCCATCATGCCCTTGTCGAAGACCTGGAAGAAGATCTCGTGTACGTCCGGGTGGGCCTTTTCCACTTCATCCAGCAGGACCACGGAGTAGGGGCGGCGGCGGACGGCTTCTGTCAAAACACCCCCCTTGCCGTAGCCGACATAGCCCGGCGGTGAGCCTTTCAGGGTGGAGACGGTATGGGCCTCCTGAAACTCGGACATGTTGATTGAGATCAGGTTCTGCTCGCCGCCATAGAGCTGCTCGGCGAGCGCCAGCGCGGTCTCTGTCTTGCCGACGCCCGAGGGGCCGCAGAGCATGAAGACGCCCACCGGCTTGTTGGGCGCGTCGAGATTGGCGCGGGTGGTCTGGATGCGGTTGGCAATCATCTCCATCGCGTGATCCTGACCCACGACGCGTTCGGACAGGATGGAGGCGAGTTGCAGCGCCTTTTCGGTCTCGGACGCCATCATCCGGCCCATCGGGATCCCGGTCCAGTCCTGCGCCACCGAGGCGACAGCGTTGCTGTCGACAGAGGGCAGGATCAGCGGGCTTTCGCCTTGTGAGGCAAGCAGTTCCGCCATTTTGGCGCGCAGGGTGGTCAGGGTTTCCGCGCGCTCCTCGGGTGTCATGGCGGGCGGGGCGGGTGCCTCTAGGACATCCTCTTCGAGACCGGCATCTTCTGCCATCTCGTCAGTGGGTGCCTCCTCCGTCTGCTCGTCCTCGATATCGTCAAGTGTCTCACCCTCGCCGCGGAGTTTGGCGCGCAGATCAAGGATTTCATCGACGAGGACCTTCTCGGCTTCCCAGCGCTCGGTGGCGGCGTCGAGATCGGCGCGCGTGGTGACAAGGGTCGCCTCGACCGAGGCTGCCCGATCGTCCGCATCTATGCCAATGGCCTGTTCGCGCTCGATAATTCCCTGTTCGACCAGCAGGGCGCTTTCCTTGCGCTGCAAATCCTCGACCATTGCAGGCGTCGCGTGTTGTGAGACGCCGACCCGCGCACAGGCCGTATCGAGCAGGCTGATCGCCTTGTCGGGCAATTGGCGTGCCGGGATATAGCGGTGGCTGAGATTGACGGCGGCCTCGATGGCCTCGTCCAGAATCTCGACCTTGTGGTGCTTTTCCAGAACGCCCGCGATGCCGCGCAACATCAGGATCGCCTTTTCCTCGTCCGGCTCATCGACCTTGATGACCTGAAAACGGCGGGTCAGGGCCGGGTCCTTTTCAATATGTTCCTTGTATTCGGCCCAGGTGGTGGCCGCGACGGTCCGCAACTCACCGCGTGCGAGGGCAGGCTTCAGCAGGTTGGCGGCATCGCCGGTGCCCGCAGCCCCACCCGCACCGATCAGCGTGTGGGCCTCGTCGATGAAAAGAATGATGGGTGTGTCGGAGGACTGGACCTCGTCGATCACCTGCTTGAGGCGCTTTTCGAACTCCCCTTTCATCGACGCGCCGGCCTGCATCAGGCCGACATCGAGCATGTGAAGGGCAGTGTTTTTCAACTGCGGGGGCACGTCGCCGCGTGCCAGCCGCAGGGCAAAGCCCTCGACCACCGCCGTTTTGCCGACACCGGCCTCACCGGTGAGGATCGGGTTGTTCTGTCGACGGCGCATCAGCACGTCGATGATCTGGCGAATTTCCGGGTCGCGCCCGACGACCGGGTCGATTTTGCCGTCTTTGGCCCGTTCGGTCAGGTTGGTGGCGTATTGATCCAGCGCCGATTGTCCGCCCGGTGCCGCCTTCTGTGTCGGAGCGGCGGCGTCCGACGCCCCCTCGATCGATGCCCCCAGCAACTCGTCGAGCTGTTCGGCCATGGCAGGTGCGTCGATCTTGTCGAACTCAAGGCTGATCTTCAGGAAGAGCCCCTCAAGCACGGAATTCTGCATTGAACCAAGCATGATATAGGCCGACCGCACAGTCTCGTCGCCGAACTCCAGCGATCCGTACTGCCAGGCCTCCTGAATGGCGCGGAAGATATGGTCGGAGAACTCTTCGACCGAACCGGCACCATGGGGCAGGGCATCGGTCGCGCGGGTCACATCCGCGGCCAGACGCGCTGCATCAACACCGGCTGCCTGGCAGAGAAGGGCGAAATCAGAACGCTCCGAGAGCATGAGTTGCTCGACCAGATGCACCAGTTCCACATAAGGATTGCCCCGCATCTTGGCGGTGTTTGCGGCAGAGCTGAAAGCCTTGAGACAGACAGGATTGAGCTTTCCGACCAACTCCTTGCGTTTGACGGAATTCTGCGAACCACGCTTCGACATGCTGTAACCCCCGAGACTTTGTGACTGATATTCCTAGTTGAAATGCCCTGCAAACTGCCTCTACGGTAAGTATCGTAGTTGAAGCAGGCGTGGAAAACCATTGTTGCCTCGGGCTGTGCACAAACTCACCTTTTGAGGTTAGAACATGACTGATCCACTGCCCGGCGATATTTTTCAGGTCGGCCAGGTTCTCAACAACACCTATGAAATCGAAGGCATTCTGGGCCGGGGCGGCACCGGCGAGGTGTACCGGGCGCGCAACCAGATATCCGACCGGATCGTGGCCTTGAAGGCGCTCAACGCGCAGTTCTCGGGCAACGAGGACTATCTGGAACTGATGAAGCGCGAAGAGCAGATGCGCAACATCATCCATGATGCGGTCGTGCGGTATTCGGACAATTCGCGCACCGATCAGGGGCATGTGTTTCTGGTGATGGATTTCGTCGACGGGCCGTCGATGAATGATCTGCTGGAGCGTGGCGGAATGGAGCCGCGCGATCTTCTGATCATTGCCCACCGGGTGGCCGAGGGGCTGGCGGTGACCCATCGCAACCACATCGTCCACCGCGATCTTTCGCCCGACAACATCATCCTGCGCAACGGTGATCCCGAGCAGGCGGTGATCATCGATTTCGGCATTGCCAAGGACAATTCGGTCGGTGCCAAGACGATTGTCGGCAATGAGTTTGCGGGCAAGTACGAATACGCGGCACCCGAGCAGATGGAGGGCAAGGCTGAGGCGCGCTCGGACCTGTATTCGCTTGGCGCGCTGCTTCTGGCCGGCTTTCGAGGGCAGATCCCGTTTCAGGGCACGACGCCCGGCGAGATCGTGCGCCGCAAGGACAAGCCGCTGGACAGCGATGGCGTGCCCGAGCCGCTCAGAGGGTTGATCGACTGGTTGGCGGCACCAGCGCTGGAGGATCGCCCCCGCGATGCCGATGAGGTCGTTGACCGGCTCAACCAGATCCTCAAGACCAAGAGGGCGAGATCGCCCAGCCGCAAGCGCGAGCCGACCTCGGCAGAGGGTAGGGGCCGCGCGCTGAAATGGATCGGTGGTCTGGTCTTGATCGGTGCCGTCGGTGCGGGGATTTTCTTCTCGGACGTCCTGCGGGATGTCTTCACCAAGCCATTGCAGGTGGTGGAGCCTTACACGCTGAGCGCCTCGCTCGCGCCCAGTGGAGATGTCACGCTGGAAGGATATGCGCCGGATGAGGAGACGCGGCTGACACTGCGAGACGCTTTTGCGGGCGCTGCCGGGGCCGCGCCGGGACCGGATGCGATTGAACTGGCCGATGGCATGCCACGTCCGGATTGGGCCGAGGCTGTCGAGGCGCTGATAGAGGAGCTTGGTCAGCTTGAAGACTGGTCACTGGACATCACCAACGACGCCGCAAGCGTCGAGGGGCTGGCCAAGGATATTGCAACCCGCGATGCCATGCGCGACGTGCTGGATCAGACGGCGGGCGCTGTTGGCCTGACGCTGCAACATTCGCTTGTTGCGGGGCCGAGACTGCTCGAAACTACTGTTCTGGAGCAGGCGCTGCGCGGCTTGCAGACCTGTGGTCCGTTGCAGCGGAGCCCGGCGGAAGGGGACGGCTATCCTTTGGGGGCCAACATCACGATCACCGGCCAGGTGGCTGCGCAGGAGGATGCGCAAGCCATCGAGGATGCCCTGAAACAGATCATCGGCGACAGGGCGTTGCGGGTCGATACGGTCACCCTCAACCCTGATCTCTGCGCGGTGCGCTCCACCTTGCCGGGCACAACGTCGGGGGCGCTGTCGATCTGGCTTGGCTATGGTGACACGAATGAGGCCAATCTGTCCGGCATCTACAATGCCGGCGATATTCCGGTGGCCGAGGTGCATGTGCCCGCAACCGTGACCAATGGCTCTCTGTGGGTGATGGTTGTGGATAACACCAACCGGGTCTTCCATGTGCTTCCGCATCAGAACCGGCTGGAACATGATCTGGCGGATATCGGAGAGACAAGCGATGGGATCCGCAGGGTTCGGGTGCTTCATTCGGCAGAGGAATGGCGAGAGGACAACACCCGTTTCGCAACCCGGATCGGCACCGGATCCTACGGCAAAAGCGAGGTCATTGCGATCCACTCCGACAAGCCGCTCTTCGGGATCAGACGGCCGCGCGACGAGTCGATTGCCTCCATCGTTGATGCACTCAATGAGGTCGTCGCCGCGGGTGAAATAAAGATCTATGCCATTGCTTCCCGTCTGATCGACGCGCGCCCCTGACCCCGCCAATTGTTGCACGACTCAAGCAAACGTGACTAACCTTTGAATACAAGGGGCTGTTGTCACTTGTGATTTTAGAGAGTTTTTGGGGGGCAAAGGTGAGTTTTGACTTGGATACGTGGCTTGCGCCAATAGATGGGGAGAACCCGTCTGGCGTCTCGCTGCGCAATGATAACCGGTACAGCGAACTGGAACGTCTGGCCGAACCGCAGATCGAGATCGTGCGGGATGCGAACAACAATCCGGTCTCGAAAACCGCAGCTCCGATCGATTGGGGAACGGTCCTGGACAAGGCGACCGAGCTGGCAGCAGAGGGGCACGATCTGCGTCTTCTGGCGCTGGTGGCCCGTGGGTTTGCCGGGCAGGAGGGGCTGGCGGGTGCGGCCCAGGGACTGGAACTGATCGTCAGCGCGCTCGACCGGTTCTGGGACAGTATTCACCCGCAATTGCGCGAGGGGAAGCCACCCAAGGAAGCGGCGATCCGGCGCCTGAACGCGATCCGGCAGATCGAGAATGACGAGAACGGGCTTCTGGGTGATCTGGAACGCATGCCGCTTCTGTCTCCGCGCGGCATCGGCCCCTTGCAGGGCGCCGATCTGGCCCAGTCGGTGCTGAGCGACAACGAGATCCTGTCGGAATCTGCAAGCGGCATGAACGATACCGAGAAGGCTGCCCTTGTCGAGCGTCATCAGGCTCTGGTCAGCCGGGTGAAATCCGGGTGTCGGGCCGTGGCGGATCAGGATGCCGAAGCCTTCGCCGCGCTCAAGGCCGATGCGGCCGCCGCTCTCAAGGCGGCCTCCGACATAGAGGCCAAGGTCACCGAAAAACTGGGCGAGTTCGGGATCGCTTTAGGCGATCTGACCAAGTTCCTGACCCGCATCAACACCTGTCTCGGCGGGGTCAACACAGACGACAGCAATGCCGAGGAAACTTCTGGGGATCAGGTGACAAATGTCACTGCGACTGCGGCGGCTGACAGTGCACCTTCCCCTCAATCACAAGGGGGCCGCACCATACCGGATCGATTGAATTCCAGGGCGGATGTGCAGCGATGTTTGGAGTTAGTAATTGAGTTTTACCAGCGCACAGAGCCTTCGAGCCCGATCCCGCTTCTCGCGGAGCGGCTCAATCGAATGGTTCCGATGGACTTCATGGAACTGATGCAGGAACTGGCGCCAAGCGGCTTGAAAGAGTTCAAGTCGGTTGCGGGCAAGGACGGCAAATAGGGCTGATAGCGGTCCGAATGAGCGAAAGGCTAGCAAATGAGTGAGAGTAAATCCAAAGTAATTGAACGCAATCGCGCGCCACGGGTTCAGATCGCCTACGACGTGGAGCACTACGGCAGCCCGACCACAATCGAGCTGCCCTTCGTGATGGGTGTGATGGCCGATCTCGCCGGGTCCTCCGAGACACGCGAGGCGCAAAAGCCGGTCAATGATCGCAGCTTCGTGGAGACCGATGCCGGTCGCTTCAACAAGTTCATGGAAGCCCTCGGTCCCCGCGTGAAGGCGCGCGTTCCCAACACGCTGCCCGCTGCTGAAGGGGAAGAGAAGGACGAAGAGATGTTCGTTGATCTCACCTTCAACAACATGGGTGACTTCGCGCCGGACAAGGTTGCCGAACAGGTGCCGCAACTGGCCGAACTGATGAAGATGCGCCGCCAGCTAGAAGAGCTTCTGGGCTTCATGGACGGCAAGGTCGATGCGGAAAAGCGCATCGCGCAACTGTTGCAAAATGAGCCACTGCTGGCACAGGCCGCCGAAGAGGCGATGAAATCCAGCGAAGGCGAGGGAGAATAAGCATGGCTGAAACAGACGCCAAAACCGAAGGTGCAGGTGCCGAGGCTGAAGCTCTCGATCTGGGCGAGTTCAGCGAGCTGCTGGAAAAGGATTTCCGGGTCAAGGAAGATCAGAGCAGCCGTCTGCAAGGCCTGGTTCAGAACCTCGCGCTTGCCGCCAAGGAGCGCTCCGAGACCACCACGATCTCGGGCAACGCTGTCAAATCGATCAAGTCGCTTATTGCGGGGATCGACAGCCTGCTGACCGATCAGATGAATGCGATCATGCATTCCCCCGAAGTGCGCGAGATGGAAGGCAACTGGCGCGGTTTGCACTACATGGTGAACAACACCGAGACCGATCAGAAGCTGAAGATCCGGGTCCTCAATATCTCCAAGGATGAACTGGCCGATACGCTGGAAGACTATGAAGGTCAGATGTGGGACCAGTCTCCGATCTTCAAGAAAATCTACACCGATGAGTATTCGATGTTCGGCGGCGAACCTCTGGGGGCCATTGTCGGCGCCTATGAGTTCTCCAACCATCCGCGTGACGTCGGCCTTTTGCGCAATATGTCGGGCATCTGTGCCTCGGCGCATGCGCCATTCCTGGCCGCAGCCGATCCCAAGTTGTTCCGCATGGACAGCTGGCAGGAACTGCCCAACCCGCAGGATCTGGAGCAGATCGTCTCTTCGCCTGACTATGCCTCCTGGCAGAGCCTGCGCGAAAGCGAGGATGCACGCTACATCGGCCTGACCATGCCGCGCGTGCTGGCGCGCCTGCCCTATGGTGCGGAAACCGTGCCGGTCAAAGGTTTCGACTATGAGGAAGAGATCGCGGGCGACCACAACAACTATGTGTGGATGAATGCGGCTTACGCGATGGGCGTGAACATCAACCGCAGCCACAAACTCTACGGCTGGGGCTCGCAGATCCGTGGCGTCGAAAGCGGCGGCTCGGTGATCAATCTGCCGGTGCATTCCTTCCCGACGGACGACGGCTCGGTGGCGATGAAGTGTCCGACCGAGATCGCGATTGATGACCGGCGTGAGGCGGAGCTTGCCAAGCTTGGCATGATGCCGATCCTGCACCGCAAAAACACCGACATCGCGGCCTTCATCGGGGCGCACTCGCTTCAGGACGACGAGGCCCGTGCCGGTCGTCTGGTGGACCCGGACGCGCAGGCCAACGAACGGCTTTCGGCCAACCTGAGCTACCTCTTCCCGGTCAACCGTTTTGCCCATTACCTAAAAGCAATAGCCCGCGACAAGATCGGGACGTTCAAAGAACGGGGAGATATGCAGATCTGGCTGACCGAATGGATCAACCGGTATGTATTGGCGAACCCAGCAATGGGTGACGAAAAGGCCAAGGCCCGTCGGCCTTTGGCCATGGCTGAGGTGGAAGTCGACAGTGTTGAGGGCCGTCCCGGCTACTACAACGCCCGGTTCTTCCTCAGACCGCACTACCAGCTGGAAGGCATCAATGCGAGCCTCCGTCTGGTCTCTGAACTTCCGTCAGTCAAAGGCTGAATTGTAACATTAATGAATAAAGGAACCATATAATGGCTTTCACCGGTTATCTGAAACTTCCCGACATTCCGGGCGAGTCCGTCAAGGCTGATCATACGGACGAGATTGACATCTTTGGTGCTGATTTCAGCGTGATGCAGGAGTCGTCGGCCACGGCGACAACCGGACTTGTTGCCGGTACGGCGCATGCCAGCAGCTTCAATTTCCAGAAGTTCTATGACGCATCGTCAGTCTACCTGATGCAGGCCAGCCTGACGGGCGCGCATCTTGCCGATGCGGTGTTCGCTGTTCGCAAGGACTCGGGCGATGCGCATCTTGACTACCTGACGGTCACCCTGACCAACGTCGTGGTATCCAACTACTCCCTGTCGGGTGGTGGCGATCAGAACATTGTCGAGTCCATTTCACTCTCGGCCGAAGAGATCAAGTTCACCTATGTTCAGCAGGGTGCGGATGGCGCAGCCAGCAACGAGCATGAGTTCGCGTACAACCTGGTCGAAGGTGCCGCGGTCTGATGTCCCGCACTCGGGCATATCTGAGGGGGTAGAGCCATATGGCGACCTCGGTCACAGCCCGAAAAGCTTCAAGAGAAACGATCCAGCCGAGCCTTTGGGACCGGCTGGTCGACGATCTTCCGGGCCTGCTTTCCGAACTGCATCAGGGCCGCAAGGATCTGGCAGCGGATATCGGCGCGGAGAAGGTCGAGGATCTGCTGGACGGCGGCGTGAAGGCTGTCGAGGCGGACGGCGAACTGACCGACGGTCAGAAAAAGGTGCTGCACAAGCTTCTGCGCCAGGAAAAGCAGCGCGCGTTTCTTGAAGAGCGCGGCATCATCGTCTCTTCCGAGGTGTTGCGGGAAGCTGTGCGGCGCGATCTGGAAGCGCTCTTTAACACCGAACGGTTCGAGGCGGGCTATCTGTTGACGGACGAGGAATACAACACCATTTCAAACGACCTGCTCGACCTCAGGGATTTCCCCGAAGTGCGTCGCAGCGTTGTGAATTTCGGGGTGCCGTCCTTTGCCGGTCGTTCGGGAAGCAGCTTTGACAAGAAGAACCTGGCCAAGGAAATCAAGGAAATCCTGGGAGTTTTCGAGCCGCGTCTGAAGCGCGATTCAATCAAGGTTGTGGTGTCAACCGACCCCAAGAAAGGCCTAAAGATCGACATTGACGGTCTGCTGATTATGACGCCGACGCCCGAGCGTCTGCGGTTCCGAACCAGCATCGATCTCAATAACGGACAGGCCCAGACAGCAATGGATGATGTCTGATGGATCGTGTCTTTCTCGAATATTATGAGGACGAGCTGACGCATCTGCGGTCGCTGTCGACCGAGTTTTCGGCGCTCCACCCGGCGGTTGCCCGCAATCTGTCGCTCGACACCGTGCCATGTCCCGATCCTTATGTGGAGCGTCTTCTGGAAGGCGTGGCGTTCCTGTCCGCCCGGACCCGGCTCAAGGTCGATGCCGAGAGCAGCCGGTTTGCCCGCAACATCCTTGATGCGCTCTATCCTGATCTGGTCGGCCCCGCACCGGCTGTATCAACGGTTGTTCTCAACCCCGGCCCGCAGGTGCAAAGCATGCTGTCGGGCCATGTCGTCGAGCGGGGCACCCGGCTGATCAGCGGCCTGAAAGAAGGCCTTTCGACGCGCTGCACCTATACGACCGCACAGGATGTGCATCTCTGGCCGATCCGCATCGAAACTGCCGATTTCCTGCAGGATCGCGGCGCCCTGAAAGCGGCGGGGCTGAGCGATGCCGACGCCGAGGGTGCGGAAAGCGGATTGCGGCTGGTGATCGCGCGCGATGGTCCTGGGACCTTGTCCGAGTTGAGCCTCGATGGGTTCGACATGCATTTCTGCCGCAGCGCGACCAGTCCCGCGATTTTCGATGCGCTGTTCGGGCATCATCTGCGCGCGCTGTCGCGTCCGCAGCAGAAGACGGCCAAATACGCGCCGACCAGCGATGTGGAGATGGTTGGTCTGCGCGATACCGAAGGCCTCCTGCCGCGGTCGCGGCCGACCTTTGAGGGTTATCGCCTGCTGCGCGAATACTTCCTCATGCCCGAGCGGTTCTACTACGGCAGACTGGGCGGGTTGCAGACCAGCGTCGCCAATTGTGGTGATGCCAATCTGGAGATTGTCATTCTGTTCGATGCCGAATGTCGCAGCATCGCGGATATCTCTGCTGCCGACTTTCAGCTTTTTGCCACTCCGGTGATCAATCTCTTCGAGAAAGAGTGCAACATCGTAGATCTGGATCGTCGCAAGTCTCAGCAGGTGCTGCATGCGGACCGGACGCGGCCCCGCGACTATGAGGTGTATCTCGTTCAGAATGTCGAGGACGCGGAAACCGAAGGGCTGGACGCGCAGATCCCGCCGCTCTTCACCCTCAGCCAGAACCGCGGCACGGGAATTGTCTACTCGACGGAACGGCGACCGCGCCGACCGGGCGAGGATGAGATCCGTGACGGACAGACACGCACGACCTATGCCGGAGATGACATGTTCATCTCGATCTCCCGCCCGGCCAATGCACGGAACCGCAAGGGTGTGCGGCGGCTGGATGTGCGCGCACTCTGCACCAACCGCGATCTGCCGATTCTGGATGACAACCCGAGGCTGACCCTGGAAACCGGCGATCCGGTGAGCAGCATCACCCTGCTTTCGGCGATGAAGCCGCCGCGCCCGTCTCTCCCGGCCTCCTTGCCCAAATCAAGGGGGGGCGAAAGCCGTCTTGACGACCTCAGTTGGCGGCTGATTGCGCAACTGCAACTGAATTACCTCTCGCTGGCCGAGGAGTCGAAGAATGCGGAGCCGCTCCGCGCGATGCTCGATCTATACGCCGACCGGGGCGACCCGGCGCTGGCCCGCCATATCCGCTCGATCCAGAAGATCACGTCGCAACCCGTTGTCGAGCGGCTGGAGATCGAGGGGCCGATGTGTTTCGGCCACGGCGTGGAGATCACGTTGCATGTGGACGAGAACACCCTCACCGGGAATTCATCGCTTCTGCTCAGCGCGCTTCTGAACCAGATCTTTGCCCGCCATGTCGGCCTCAACTCGTTCGTGCGGACCCGCACCAAACTGCTCACCAATCAGGAGGAGATCCAATGGCCGATGATGCCTGGGCTGCGCCACCTGATATAGCGACCCTCAAAGAGCTGCCGCTGCAGGGTGTCAGCTTCTTCCAGATGCTCCGCCAGCTGGAGCAGGATGGGCTGGAATTCGGTCGCTCCAACGATCCGGCAAAGGAACCGGCCCGGCTTGGCCAGAACATCCGGCTTGCCTTTGCGACCCAGGACGTTGCGCGCTTCACACCCGCAACCGAACAGCAACCGGCCAGGGTCGAGGCGATGGCGATCGGTCTGATGGGCCCCGATGCGCCGATGCCGCTGCACCTGACCCGCTGGACCATGGACCGTCTGTCGAACCGCTGGTTCGCGGGCGACGCGGAAGGGGCCACGTCAGATACGACCTTTGTCGATTTCGCCAACATGATCCAGCACCGGATCATCTCGCTTTATTATCGTGCCTGGGCCGACACCCGGCCCGAGGTTCAGATCCAGCGCCCCATGGGCGGTCGTATCCGGACGATGCTCGGTGCGCTGGGGGGGATCGGACTGCCGGGCATGGCGGATGTTGATCCGGCGCTTGATGCGATCAAGCTGCGTCAGGCCCCGTCACTTGCCCGCCCGGTGCTGTCGCCCGAGAGGGTTGCGCATTTCATCTCGGACGCTGTCGGAGCGCCGGTGCGGATCGTCGAGTTCATCGGGCACTGGCTCGAAGTTCCCGGCAGGCTCCAGACCCGTCTGGGGAGCGCGTTTGCCGCCCTCGGCAAAACGGCTGTGACCGGCCCGCGCGTCTTTCAACGGACGGACCGGGCAGAGTTGCGCATCGGTCCAATGTCGCTTGAGCAGTTCAAATCCTTTCTGCCCGGCGGTGACAAACTGCCCGTTCTGCGGAAGTCTGTGCGCTATGTGGCGGGGCAGGAACTGCAGTTCGACCTGCGCCTTGTGCTTAGCCGCGAAGACATTCCGCCTGCTAGACTTGGCGAGGCGCAGCTGGGTCGCACGACCTGGCTTGCTCACGACGGGACGCGCGATGCCGATGACATGTGTCTGACCGGCCTTGTCGGTGCTGTGCCCAAAATGATGGAGGCGTGAGACATGACACTGGTTCTCACTCTTGAACATGCCCCCAGCCCGCAGGCCCGGATGGAGATCCGGCATGAGAGCGGTGATCTGGTGATCGGGCGCAATGCGGATGTGGACTGGCAGATTGACGACCCCGAGATGTATGTCTCGCGAAAGCACTGCCTGATCTCCGGTTCCGACGGGCAGTACACCGTCACCGACAGCTCGCGTGGGGGGCTGTTTGTCGATGGATCGAGCACACCGCTCGGGGCGGGCAACTCCTTGCCGCTGGAGGAGGGAATGCGGCTGCGCATGGGTGACTATGTCGTCAAGGTCGGGCTTGGTGCTCCGGCAAAGGCGGCACCACGCGAGGCTGTGCGCACAATCCCGCCCTCTGGCCCGCCTGCCGGCGGGACCACCGATCTGGACGATGATCCCTTCTTTTCTGTCTCGACACCCCCGCGCGAACCTCAGAAGACGCCTGAAAACAAGCCGCCAGCATTCGAGACCGGCGCACGCGACAGCTTCTTCGGCGACGAAGTGAAGGAAGAGAAGTCCCAGGCCAAACCGTTCTTCGACGATACCTTCACGCTCGACCCCGTTGATCAGCGGACCGTGAAATCCGATCCTTCCGGCGATCTGGATTTCGACTTTGGCCCCCGCACCGCACCCCCTGTCGAGCCCGAACGGGCTGAGCCGGTTGCGGCACCTGAGCCGAAACCGCAGCCAGCGCCTGAACCACCGGCGCCGGTCCTGTCTGCCAAAGGCGAGCGGGAGGCGTTCTTTCGCGGCATGGGCCTTGATCCGAAGGATTTTGCCGACATGGACCCGGTTGCACAGATGGAGGCGATGGGTGCGCGCTACCGGATGCTGGTTGACGGTCTGCTGCACCTCTTGCGCACGCGCGCCAAGGAAAAGCAGGACGCGCGCATTGCCCAGACGATCATTGGTAATGTCGACGTGAACCCGCTGAAATTTGCGGTCACCACGGATGATGCGGTCGAGGCTTTGGTGCATCATCGCGGCCAGGGCTATCTGGAGCCGGACCCGGCAATCACCGATGCCTTCCGTGATCTGGCCGAGCATCACATCAAGTCGTGGAACGGGGTGCAGACCTCGCTCAGACGGATGATCGACAAGTTCGACCCGGCGGAGTTCGAAAGGGAAATGGACGATGCCAGCCTGATAGAAACATTGTTTGCAGGCGGGCGGAGTGCAAAGCTGTGGCAACTCTACGCCGAGAAGTACAAGCAGATGGCCCGCTCGGCCGAGGATCGTTTCCTTGGTGAGGTCGGGGCCGATTTTCGGGATGCCTATGAAAGTACAAAGGGGTGAGTGAGATGGTAGATCGCAGAACTGTTCTGATTGCCGGTGGCGCAACACTGTTGCTGACGGCCTGTGGCGGCGAGCCGGGGGCTGCCGAAGTGACCCTGAACGCAACAGGTGCCGCAGGGATGAACCCGGGTCCCGATGGGTCAGACCGACCCCTTACGATCACCATCGTGCAGCTTCGCACGCCCGACGCCTTCAACGCAGCCGACTATTTCGCGCTGCAGGATCCGGCAAAGACGCTCGCGGCTGATCTGGTGAGTGCGGACACACTGCCGGTCGCGCCCGGTGCGCCTGCGGCCAAGACGGTGGTGGCCGCTGCCGGGACAACGGCTATCGGTCTGATCGCCGGCTACCGCGACCCGGCAGGCAAGGCGTTCCGGGCGGTCATTCCTGTTGCGCCGGGCGACAAAGTGACGGCCACCATCACGCTCGGATCCTCGGGCATGAGCGTGGCGACGTGAACAAGGGTCTGACTTAATGAGTGACGACAACAAGGTTCTCTGGTCCGAGGGGCTTTTCCTCAGAACCCAGCATTTCCAGCAGCAGGATCGCTATACTGAGGGTCTTGTGCGCGGTGCCATGGGGGCGACGCCGTTGCAGAGCTTCGGGTTCCGCAGTCTGACACTTGATGCATCGGCGCTGGACGCGGGGCGGGTGAGCATCGAGGCGGCAACCGGCATTCTGCCAGACGGGACGCCCTTTGCGATTCCCGATACGATGGATGCGCCTCAACCAGTCGCCGTGGGCACGGAAACCCCCTCCGGCCTGGTGCTGCTGGCCTTGCCGATTGTCAAACCGGGTGCCGCGAGCTTTGATGCGGCCCATGCGGAAAGCTCGGGCGCGCGCTACAAGGGCGAGATTGTTCGTGTGCGCGATGCCGTTCGCGGCGGGGCTGATCCCGAAGACATCGAACTGGCCCGCCCGGTGGGACGCCTGATGCTGCCCGGCGACGAACAGGGCGGCTATACGACCCTGCCGATAGCCCGCATCGACGGGCTGAAGGCCGATGGGGCCGTGGCGCTGGTCGATGGCTATCTGCCGCCCTCGATCACATCCGAGGCTGTGCCTGACTACGCCAAGCTCTTGCAGGAGGTTCTGACCGGGCTCGACCGGATAGCGGAGGCGCATGGGGAGATCATCGTGAATGGCACAGGCCGCTCGATCGACAACCTGATGATCCTGGAACTTGCCAACACGGCACGGCCAAGGATCGCGCATCTGCTGCAACAGAACCTCTATCATCCCGCGGACCTGTTTCTGGAACTCGCCGGGCTGGCAGGCCGGATGGCGACCTACGGCTCGGGAAACCGGCGGCTTAGCGAATTGCCGGCCTATGACCACATGGACCCGCAACCGGCCTATACGGCGCTGACCAACACGTTGCGCTCGCTCATCCTGACGCTGCGCCATGTGGAGCAGAAGACCCATATCATGGCCGTGGCCAAACACTCGGCCAATGTCTGGAAGGTGCGGATCGACAGCCCCGATATCCTGACCAACAGCCGGATTGTTCTGCGGATCGGATCGGATATGTCCGAAGAGGCGCTGCGCAGGATCTTCGTCGATCAGGTGACGGTCGGTGCAGCCGACGAGTTCGAACAGCTGTGGAAGGTGAAGCTGTCGGGCATTCCGCTGAAGCCGCTGCACTCCCAGCCGCGCGAGATCCCATATGATGGCGAGTGCCTCTGCCTTGAACTGGACCAGCGGTCCGAGCATTGGGGCTCGCTCGCCAATGCGCCGGGTTTCGTGATGGGTGTGTCGGGCAAGCTGGAAGGCGAAACCCGGATCGACTGTTATGCGGTAAAACGGTGATGACATGGTAGATGATGATCCCTTTGGTCTCACAAATGACGCCGGGCGTACCCGCATCCGGCCGGTCAGCGGCAAACCCACACCGGCGCCGCAGCCGCAACGGGATCAGCCGGTGCAACCGGTCTCGATACAGCGAGGAGATCGCAACACTTCCAACGCGCTGACGGCCGCTTTCGCGCCCCTGCTTGAACTTGCCCCGGCTCTGGAAAGCGCGCATCCGCCTGCGGCACCGGAGGAGCTACGCGTTCAGCTTGTCAATCAGGTGACGGCCTGCCGGGATGAGGCGGTCCGGCTTGGTGCTGCGATGAACCGTGCAGATGCGGCGGCCTGGAACGTGGCGGCGACCTTGGATGACATCGCACTCAACACGCCCTGGGGTGGCAATTCGAGCTGGCCGAGCCAGTCGCTGGTGGCCACACTCTATGGCGATGTGGATGCAGGCAACCAGTTCTATGAGCGGCTGGAGGAGTTGCAACGCTATCCCAACCGCGACCCGGAATTGCTGGAGCTGACCTTCCTCTGCCTCTCACTGGGGTTTCGCGGGCGCTACCGGGTCGAGGGCAAGGGCGGACATTCCTCGCTGGCAGAGGTGCGCAACGGCACGGCCCGCCTTCTGAGAAATCCTGAACGGGATGCGGCCCCGCTTGCGCCCAACTGGGAGGGGGTCCTTGCCCCCAATGAGCCGCCGCGCTTTGCTGTCCCTCTCTGGGCTATCGGCATTGCAGCTCTTGCGGTCACCACCGTGATCTATGTGGCCATGAGTATTAACCTGACAGGCCGGGCCGAGCGGCTCTATGATCTGGCTCGGCTCCTGCCGCCGCCGGAAAGGGCCGAAATTTTCAGACCCGTCATGGTTGTGGAAGATGCGCCGGAAATTCCCGAGTTTGAGCCGATCACCTTCGATCTGCTGCCGTTTTTCCTGCAGGAAGCTCCGCCGGAAGTGGCTGGTGCGCTGTCGGGCGACGAAGATGTCTCGACCACGGTTCTGCTCATTCAGGCCTCGAACCCCGAGCTCTTCAAATCCGCAAGGGCGGATGTGAATGACGGCTATGGCTCGCTGATCAATTCGGTTGCGAAGGTTATCCTCGCCAATTCCGAGCTTATCGGACGGATCACGGTCGTGGGGCACACGGACTCCATTCCGGTCCAGCGGACCAACCCCTTTGCCTCCAATCAGGGTCTGTCGGAGGCCCGTGCACGGCGGATTGCGGAAATTCTCGCAGCATCCGGCATCCCGCCCGAAATCATCAATTTCGAGGGTCGTGCGGCAACGGAGCCGATTGCCGACAACGGGACCAAGGAAGGTCGCGCGCGCAATCGCCGGGTCGAGATCAAGATACAGAAGAGGCTCTGACGCATGAAACTCATCAAGGGTATTTTCGGTTTCTTCCTCTCCCGCACGTTCTGGAGCCTTGCGGGCGTCCTGCTGATCTGTTGGCTGATCTGGCAGTTCGGGCCGATCATAGCCTTTGGCGAGGCAACCCCGCTGGCCGATGACCTCGTCCGCCTGATCGTTGTCGGTCTGATCCTGCTGATCTGGCTGATCATGCTTCTGATGCGTCAGATCAGGGCGGCACGCGCCAATCAGGTCTTCGTCGCCGAACTGGTGCAGGAAGACAAGCCGCCCGCGCCCGGAGAGGAAAACATTGCCGAGGTGCAGGAAAAGTTTCAGGGCGTGCTCTCGGAGATGAAGCGCTCCAAGATGGGTGGCAAGAAGTTCCTGCGCGAGATGCCGTGGTACGTGATCATCGGCCCACCAGGCTCTGGCAAGACCACGGCGCTGCGCCAGTCCGGCCTGCATTTCCCGATTGATCTGACCGAGGATCTGCACGGCATCGGAGGTACGCGCAACTGCGACTGGTTCTTTGCCGAGGATGCGGTTCTGATCGACACCGCCGGACGTTATGTCCAGCAGGAAAGCCAGCCTGACGTGGACGCAGCCGAATGGCTTGGTTTCCTCGACATGCTGAAGAAACACCGCGGACGGCGCGCACTAAACGGCGTGCTGCTTGTGATCTCGGTCGATGAACTTTCGGGCAACGACATCGCAGTGCGTGAGCATGGCCGGGAAATCCGCAAGCGACTGTCGGAATTGCAGGACAAGCTGCAGATCCGTCTGCCTGTCTATCTGGTGGTCACCAAGGCCGACCGCATTCCCGGCTTTGAGGCGTTCTTCGGCGATCTCTCCACCGAGGAACGTGAGAAGGTCTGGGGCGCGACGCTGCCCACGGATGCGCGCATTGACGGGACGATCATCAACCGGGAGCTGAAAACACTTGCTGGTCAACTGGAGAAGCGCCTCGTCGGACAGGTCGCCAAGGGCGAAACGCTTGAAGAGCGCGCCGAGATGTTCCGGTTCCCTGCGCAACTGGAGAGCTTTTTCAACCCGATCCGCCTGCTGATCGACACCGTATTCGGTGAAAGCCGCTATGAGGAGAGCGCTTGGCTGCGCGGGTTCTATCTGACATCCGCCACGCAGGAAGGCTCGCCCATCGATCGCCTGATGGGCTCGCTGGGGCAGGCTTTCGGTCTGCAAACGGCACCTGCACCGGCTGTTGGCCGCTCTGACAAGCGTTCCTTCTTCATCCGCGATCTGATCACAGATGTGATTTTTCGCGAGGCTGGGCTGGGCACGTTCAATCAGGCCTCAGAGGACCGGCGCCGTTGGGTATTCCGCGGGACCGCCGCCGGAGCGGCACTTGCCTGCGTCGTGGCCGCCTTGATGTTCACACTCTCTTTCCTGACATTCGACAGCGGGATTGACGATCAGGCGGCAAGTCTTGAAAGCCTTCAGGCCAGGCTTTCCAACGTGGCCGCCCGTCAGGCCCCGCTCGATCCGCTCGATCTCGATCTTGCGCTTGAGGCCGTGAACGAGATTGCCGCCAGTGCCTCCGAGATGCCGTCGGGCTTCACCACAGCGCTCGGCCCCGGTGCATCATCGGAGATCGGACGGGCACAGGAAATCGCCTACGAGCACGGGCTGCGCAACATCCTTGAACCACGTATGGTCGCCATGCTGGAGGCCACGATGCGCCGCCAGATCCGCGACCCGGAATATCTGCTTGGCGCGCTGAAGGTCTACCAGATGATGACGGGTCTCGCCCCGGTGGATGTCGAGTTCGCCCAGACCTGGTGGGTCGAGGACCTGCCGACCCATGCGCCGGTCGATGCTTTCCCCACCGAGGCCGCGGTCTACCATCAGCTTGCGGCCTTCGAGCGTCTGGCAGACGATGTCGACAAGATCGATTCCGACAATGCGCTGGTGAACGAGGCGGTTGCGAGCATCTGCACCATCCCGCTCTCGGTCAGGGCCTACAACACGCTTCTGTCCGAGGTGTCCGCTGCCGGCGTCAAGGACTGGATCCCGGCGGAGTTTGCGGGGCCAAACGGCGCCCGTGTCTTCACCCGGGTTTCCGAGAAGACCCTGCGTGTCGGCCTCAACGGCGCGTTCACCAAGGACGGATTTCACAACTATGTCCTGAAACTGCTGCCGGAGGTGGCGGCCCAGGCGGCATTGGACCGCACGGTTTTCTCCGGTGGCTGTGCGGAAAGCTCTCAGGTCTCGACCGATCTGCTGGAGCAGGACATCCTGAAGCTCTACTACGAGGACTTCATCGATCAGTGGGACGGTCTGCTGCGCGATATCCGGCTTAGCCCGATCGAGGACCTGCGGACCGCCAATACCAATCTCAAGGACCTTTCCAGCGCGGATTCCGCACTCAAGCGCCTGCTGGTCGCGGTCGTTGATGAGACCTATCTGACCCGACCGGAAGGTGAAGGAGAGGGCGGCGGCGGCGTCCCGCCCGGTGTCCTGAAAGCGGCGACCTCGAAGCTCGGCAAGGTTGGCGGGTTGTTGAAGCGTGGCAAGAACCTTGTGCCGAAATCCGGCGGGGGAGGCGCCGGAGGACCTGAGTTCTTGCCCGGCGCACCGGTCTCCGAACATTTCAAGCCGCTGCGCGGCACGGTCGAGGAAATCGACGGTATCCCGCCGCTGCTGGAGGATACTGTAATCGCGCTCACTGCGCTCTCCAACGAGTTGCAGACCGTGAGCGCGACGCCTAATCCAGAAGAGACCCTGACCCAGCGCGGTGGCCTTGCACAGCTCACCGGGGCGATTGCCAATCAGGCCGCATCGCTGCCTGATCCGATTGATGACTGGCTGGCCGGCATCGCAGGGGACACGGTGACGCTGACCCGCGATGCGGTTCTGGCCCAGCTTCAGGCCCGCTGGCGCGCGGATGTCCTGCCGTTTTGCAACTCGGCCACCTCCGGGCGCTACCCGTTCGACACCAGCAGCGTGATCGACGTGAACGTGGCGGACTTCCAACGCCTGTTCGGCCCCGGCGGTCTGATTGACGCCTTCACCAACGATCAGCTGGGCCCCTATATCGACACCGCACGGCGTCCCTGGTCATGGCGTGCCGACTTCGGCCTCTCGCCCGAGGTCCTGGCCCCGTTTCAGCAGGCCCGCGCCATCCGTGACGGCCTTTTTCCGGGCGGAGCTGGCCCGATCATGGCATTCACACTCGAACCCAAGGATCTGTCGCCGAATGCCAGCCGCGTGACGCTCAATCTCGACGGACAGCAACTGGTCTATTTCAACGCGGCCGCCCGCCCGATGCCGATGCAATGGCCCGGCAAGGACGGCACAAACATGATCACCATGTCCTTTGCGCCGATCGACGGCTCCCCAGAGGTCTTCACGACCGAGACCGGCAACTGGGCATGGCTGCGGCTGATCCGCAAGGGCCGCCTGTCGGGAACCGCGCTGCCGGAACTCTTCCAGCTGCGCCTCGGCACAGCGGGCTTCACGGCCGATTTCGAACTCAGGGCAAACTCCGTCGACAATCCGTTCAATTTCCAAATGTTCGGCAACTTCTCCTGTCCGGAAGGGTTCTATTGAGCCGTCCCGGTTTCTTCGGAAAGCTTCCCTCAGCCGGTGATTTCGTCGCACGCGGCATCACACCCGCCTTGCAGAAATACTGGGACGGCTGGATCACACGGGAAATCCTTGCCACCCTTGGGCGGGATGTGATCTGGCCCGAGGGCGGTCTCCGCTTTGCAATGGATGGTCTGGCCGGTGTCGCGATACCGTCGTCGGACAGAGCGGGCCGCCAGTTTCCCATGACCTATTTCGTGCAGTTTGACGATGGCCTGCCCAAGGTACCGGATATCGATATATGGATCGAGAACCGTGCCGATCTGATCAATGCCTCGCTGAGCGGAGACATGAGCCCCGACGAGCTTCACTCTGCGCTTGAGACGCTCACGACCGACAGCATAGGCGGAGCGGCGGAGCCATCCGGTCAGATGCTGCTCTGGCGCTTCGGTGGTGCCGGCACCCTTTGCGACCCCGCCCGCCCGACCGAGGCGCTCCGCAGACTTCTTCTTGGGTCAAATATCCCCGCCCGAGGCAAATCTCTCTAGTTCTGAGTGACCTTGCTGCCGTTGATCTTGACCTCGTTCGAGGCCTTGATGGTGATCTTTCCCGATCCATCAAGCGCCAGATCCTTGCCCTTGATGGTGATCGTCCCGTCGCTTTCCAGCGTGATCGAGGCATCACCGGTCTTCAGCGTGATACTGTCCTTGGCCTCCAGCATCATTTTCTCACCGGACTTCACCCAGACGCTTTCGGTCACGTCATGGGTCTGGCCCTTCTTGACCTTGACCATCCGCCCGCCGGTTATGTCGAAGGATTGATTGCCTTTCAGGGTCAGGCTCTGATCTCCGTCAACCTTGGAGGTGTGGTTCTGGTGGATTGTCGTTGTCTGGTTGCCCTTGACCTCGTAGCTGTCCTCGGCCTGAACGTAGAACGAGCTGTTGGACCCGACCCGCACCGTGTTCTGCTTGCCGATGGTCAGCTGCCTCAGGCCGCCCACGGCCCGAACCTCAGCCAGCCCGACATCGTCCTTGCGCGCACCCTTCACCAGGATTTTCTGCGCCAGGCCAACGGTCTGAAAATGGTTCATGTCGATGTCTTCGGTGGAACTGCCGACCACATGGATCGTCTCCGAGCCGTTGACCGTCAGTGAGCGGTCCAGATCGACGGTTTCCGTATCGGTCTGCTTGATATGAACGATGCGGTGGCCGTCAATGGTCGTGTCCTTGTCCTTTTCGACCAATTCGTGCCGGAAGCCGCCGATCGACTGGGTCGAGTCGTTGTCCACCCGTTCCATCATGTCGTGATGAACCGTGCGGGTGTCGTCATTCTCGACAACCTCGTTCTGGTCCTTCTGGGCGTGGATCCAGATCTCCTCTTCCCCGGCCTTGTCCTCGAACCGCATCTCGTTGGAGCCACCGCCACCGGGTGACGAGTTTGACTTCCACCCCGATTGCGTTGCGTTGTCGGGCAGGCCGTAGGGCGGCATCTGATCCTGATTATAGACCCGACCGGTGATGATCGGCTTGTCGGGATCCCCTTCGATGAAATCGACGATGACTTCCTGGCCTATGCGCGGGATCTGAATGAAGCCCCAACCGGAGCCCGCCCAGACCGAGCTGACCCTGACAAAGCACGACGAGTTCTCGTCGTCCTCCCCGAGGCGGTCCCAATGGAACTGCACTTTCACGCGCGAATACTCATCCGTGTAGATTTCCTCGCCCGCCGGACCCACGACGACGGCGGTTTGCGGCCCGCGCATGACAGGCACCTTGGTAAGCCGTGCCGGACGATAGGGGATGTCGAAGCGCGAGACTTCGAGCACCACTTCGAACCCCTGAGACTGACCGCCCATTCCGGCGGCAAACGCCGCCTCTACCATGTGATAGCGGGCGCGCAGCACGAAATAGGTATCGTTCTCGATCTCGCGGGCGAAATCGACGAAATCGAATCTCGCACCGGCCCAAAGTCCCCGAACCGTGCCATGAGCCTCGGCATGGGTTTGTGCGGCCTGCAATTCCTGAAGGCGGATGAGGGCAATGTCATCGCCACGTCCCAGATCCAGATGTGACCCTGGGTTGGAGTAGACCTCCGCATCATCCTGATCATGGCCTGTCGGATCGCTTTGCAACGACATCAGATCTGCGCCGGGTTTGGTGAAATCATAATCCACATGGGCATAGGCTCCCGAACGGACGGAGGCGTTCGAGACCCATTGATCGATATAGTCCTGCTCCTGCGCCACGTTGATGACATCGACCCGGTAGGGAACCTCCTCAAAGTCCGGTACTGTCTCCAGCTTGGCGTTGTCATCGGTCAGGATCATCGTGTGTGCGCCGTCGGCATATTCGAAGAAATAGAACATGCCCTCATGTTCCATCAGCCGCTGCACGAAGGTCAGATCGCTTTCATCATACTGAACGCAATATTCGCGCGGATCATAAGTCCCCTGTAGGCGCAACTCGTAGGCCGCATTGGGGTAGAGCGCGAAAACCTCCTCGATGATCTCGACCACCGACATGTTCTGGAATATCCGGCAGTCGGTCCGGTTGCCCAGAAACCAAAGCCAGGGTCGGAGCGTCACCGCATAATGCGCGTAGTTGTTCTCGTGCTTGAGATACCCGAAATCGGTGACGTAGCCGTGGAAGTAACGCTGAACCTCCTCGGTCGCACCGACAGTGATGCCGATCGGCTTGCCCAGAATACCCAATGGGTCTTTCTCGATGTCTTCGCCCGCGACGACAAGATCGAACTTGAACGGTACGCTGATCTGATCCGACCCGCTCATTTCCGCGAATTCGAGATCGTCGAAGTCAGCAGGCATGGCTGCAATGATATTCCGACCGTCTGTATCTGCCATCGTTACCTGTCCCCCGAAAGGATCAACCCTGTCTGACTATGCGCGAAAATAGGCCCTGCGGCAAAGTTTGCGTCCCTTTATCGGGCCTTGGCTGTGGGCTTTGTCACCCTTGCTCTACAAACTGGCCGGGCATTGCAGTCCCTTGAGGAGGCCCCGGCGCGAAACCGGGTTGATCTCGCTTTCAAAGCTCATCTCGACAAAGAGGCGGGCGCCCTGAAAGCGGAAATCGAGGAGATAGCGCTTTCCGCCGTCGCGTTCGCGCAGTCGCAAAGGGGCCAGCATGCGCAGAAGCCCCCAGGGACCGGCCTCGGCCTTTCGCTGGACGCCGGTGGGGGTCTGGAAGGCCAGTTCCATGCCGCCGGCCGGATTGGCACCGGGCCAGGCGAGAACCGCGGGCTCGCCGGTTGTGCGCACCGGCGCGCTTTGCCCGCCAAGGGTCACCGAGGCCTCGCCGCGCTGGGCAAGTGCGGCCATGGTCAGGTTCGTTGCCGGACTGCCCCCGTCAGCAAAGAAGGCGGTGCGAATTGCCGCTGCCCGCTCGAAGAACTGGGCGGTTTCAGGATCGAAACCGGCGAAGCGGGCCTCGGGCTTCCAGCGCCACGGGCTTGCGGTCGTGTCCACAAGATTGCCGATCCGTAGGCGATAGAACTGATCGATCACGCCGTTGGGTCCGAAGAGGCGGGTGAACTCCTCCATCGAGATATCCGGCCCTTCGCCGAACGGAAACCGGCCATCGACCGTTCCAAGGCATGATGGCGCCACATTACGCTGCCAGAGCTGCTGTACCGGATTTTCAAGCGCCACGGTGGCCCCGGTCTGCGCAAGCACATCCTCCACGATCTGCACCACGAGCGTGGGCGATTGCCGCAAGGTGGAGACCGAGCGGGCGCGGGCCTGCACATCCATCAGCTTGCGCGCGCCCACATCCTCATTCCGGTCGAGCGTGGAAAGCGCCACGTTAAGCCCGGCGAAGAGCTGGGAAATCCGCTGCATACGGCCCTGCTCGACATACTGGATCATCGGTCCGAATTCGGTCGCAATGGCCAACTGGTTGGAGTGCGCGCGATTGCGGTCGCGGCCGCCGACCTCCACCCAGACCGCCTCCAGAAGTTGTTTCAGGGGGGAGTTGCTGGCGCCGAGCCGCCCCGAGATAAGAACCGACGCACCCTGATCCTCAAACGGCTTGACCCTGAGGTCGTTGAGGAATGCGCGCCATTGATCCAGCGTCTCCCTCTGAAGCGTGGCCATGACCTGGTCGGGTGCATTGTTGATCTGGGACGGGGTCTCGGCCAGAATGAGGCGGGCCTGTCTGCGGGTCTCCTGCACGGCGAGGCCCGCTCCGAAATCACGCGCATAGGTCCAGCCTTCATCAGTGAATAGTCCTGGCATCGGGGTTGATAGCGGCACGCCCGAGCGGCGCAGGAGCACCGTGTCGAGGCCCGATATCTCGTCCCGCGGGACCCAGCCGGGCAGGTCAGCAGCAGGCGCCGAACGGAGCAGTTCCAGATAGGCGCGTTCGGCCTCATCGGCTTCAACGGCAAACTGACGGGCTTGTGCCAGCAGTTCGCTGTCGGGCAGAGCGCCGTTCGGGTCGGGACCCGAGAGGGCCGGGATATGGGCGGCCAGTCCGGCCAGTCCCGGTACAAGATCATCATTCGCCGCTGCCCAGCCCGCGAGATAGGCCACGGACCAGTCCGATTGCCCGCCGAGGATCCCATGGGCCCGCAACGTATCGTAGAGCGCGATGTTCTCACCTTCGGAAGCCAGCGAGATATCGACGGCCTGATGCAGGATTGGCGGCACAGTCGCGGCGACGCCTGCATGATAGCGATCGGTGGCGGCCTTTGCGGGACTAAGTGCGGGAATGGCGTTGAAAAGACCTGCCGGCGCATCGCCTGTCCGACTTTCCACCGCCCGCGTAGCGCTTGCCAGGGCATTGAGCCGCTCTGCCAGCACCTTGGGATCGCGCGCAGAGCCGCCGCGAAGGGCCGCCTCCGGCTGATCAAGGCTCGCAAGAAGCTCTGCCCGATACTGCCATTCCAGCCAGGAGACGCCGGCAAGCCCGAGAACGACCACCACTGGCAGACCGATCAGCAGGGCTTTGCCAATTGGCGATTTTCGGCGCTCGATCACCTTGGCGCGGGTGCTTTCCACAGCCTCGATGCAGTGGCCCAGAAAGACCCGGAGTGCGTGATAATCCTCGCCTGCCGCCTCTGCCTTGTCGTGCAGGTCGCGCAGACCCGACAGGCTGACATCACGCCCGTCAAAGAGCAGGCTATGTGCCCCGGCCGACCATGTCTTGATCGGAATGGCCCGGTTGTCACGAGCCCGGGTATCAAGGATCACCAGCAGCCCGTAACGGGCAGGCGCGACCGAGGTCTCAACGGCTCCGCGCCTGTGTGCCTCAGCCTCGAACCGTTTCAGCCTGCGGTCGGCTTCCTTCAGAAGCCCCTGGATATCCCGCGTATTGGTGGTCGCCACGATCTCGGCCAGATCGAGAACCGGCTTGGCGAGTTGCGGAAAGAGGGTAGGGTCACCGCCCGGCTGCATGGGCCTACAAAAGACCCTGCTCAACCCAGGAGCGGATCAGATCCTCGCCCGCCTCGAAATGCATCGAGTCCTCGCGTCCGTAACCGGCGCCCCAGTACCAACCCTCATCGTTGAAGTATTCGGCCAGGATCAACAGGCCGAACTGCGTCCCGCCATCGGCAAACCGGTCGAGCGCGCCCTCCAGCGTGATATCAATCGCGGTTCCCCAGGAATGGTTCGAGACCGATCTCGTCGAACCCCGGATCAGCCTCGCGCACAGGGCCCCGGCGGTGCCCACCTGCTCATAGATGTCCGGGTCGGTTTCCTTCAGCCGGTTCATCACGCGCTCAAAGCTGTCGAGCGCGGGTTTCAGCATGGTGACACGAAAATTTCCAATCCGGCGGGTTTCAAGCGCGTCCACCAGTTTGGAGTTGGTCACCGCCTGACAATCGGTCGAATAGTTTTGTCGTGGATTGCCCAGAAGCTCTTTCATCATCGAGTTGCGGGGCTGCTTTACGGTCTTGTTGTAGCGCCCCTTGGCGATGATCATGATTTCCTTGAGTTCATCGGTCGGTGCCAGCAAGTCCTCATCCGCGACGATGGTCCCGACCGGCAGATCGGCGACCGGCGGTGCTACGGGTGTCCGATCCACATTCGCAATGGCTATTTCAAGGCGGGTGATCTCTGAATTCAGTGCGCGCACATCGCCCGTCAGCTGGTCGATCCTGTCATCCTGCGCATCAATCCGGGCCTGAAGGCGGGTAAGTCGCTGGTCGCTGCCCTCGCTCGCATCATTCAGGATCGAGGAGACGATGGCAAAGGCGATTGCCGCCACCACAAGCGCAATCGCGATGATTGTTGCCCCGATCAGATTTCCAGGTTTCACCTACCCCTCCGTCGCCAGCACAACGATTGCGGAGACGTTGTCGGGGGCACCCCGCTCCATGGCGGCCTCAACCAGCTTGAAACTGGCTTTTTCGGGGTCCGGTTCGTTGCGCAGTGTTTCGGCAATCGTCTGCTCAAAGACACAGCGGGTTAGCCCATCACTGCACAGCAGAAGGCGATCCCCGATGGACATGAGCACGCTGACCACATCCACCTCAATTGCGTCCTCGCCGCCGATTGCGCGTGTGATGACATGTGCCTCGGGGTGGTGTTCGGCCTCGTCAGCGGTCAGGCGACCGGAGTCGACGAGATCCTGCACGACCGAGTGATCATGGGTGATCATACGCAACTGTCCGCCGCGCATCAGATAGGCCCGGCTGTCCCCGACCCAGGCAACATGCGCGACCGCACCGCTCAACAGAGCGGCCACCGCGGTGGAGCCCATGGTACCGATCCCGCGCGCACGGGCGGCCTCGCGAACCGCGCGATTGGCGTCCTCGAAAGCCTGTTTCAACCGCCAGGCGGGGTCGCGCGTCTCGCCAATGGTACTAAGATGATCAATCACCATGTCCGAGGCCATGTCGCCATGCCCATGTCCGCCCATGCCATCCGCGACAACCCATAGGGTGCCGCCGGGATCGGTCAGGATCGCATCTTCATTGTGGTCCCGTACCCGTCCACGATGGGTCATGCCCGCCCCGACAAAGACCGGCTGAGGCGCCGTTGAAAAAGGTACTTTCGTCGTAGGACTGTTCATGAATAGTGATGAATGTCATTTGCTTTGATATCAAGCCTACCTTATATTTTTGGTGTTCTGAAACAATTTCTTGATTGGAAAGTCAGGCGTGATGACACGATGGCACATGAGCATTCTTGCTCTTGCGATTGCATGTCCGGTGGGGGCCGCCGCACAGCAATATACAGACGAGGAACTGGGGGCGCTGTTTTCGTCCCAGGTTGAGGACTTCGGCAAACTTGCCGCCGGGGAGCAGCCCTTTGGGCTGACCCGGCAGCTTGTTCCGCTGGATGCCGGCAACGTGGATGACCCGGTTGTCGGAACCATTGCCGATGGCAGCCCGACGCTGACGGGCACGCCCGGCACCGTGGTCGGAACGGGGCTGACGCCCGCAAGTCCGGATGCAGGCGTAAACACCGGCGCAGGTACGCGACTGGTTGCAGCGGATCCGGCAACGGCTCCGCCGCAGATTGAATACGGTCAGTTCGACCCGGCAAAGCAGGTCAATATCAGGGTCGTCTTTGCACTCGATTCAGCGGCGCTTTCGGAAGATCAGAAGCCGAAGCTGGCTCAGCTTTGTCGCGTAATGGACAAGAGCCCGGTCAATGTGTTCCGGATCATTGGTCACACGGATGCTTCGGGGCCGGATGCCTATAACGAACGGCTCTCCCTGCTGCGTGCCAAGGAGGTGAAGAGGTACTTCGTGTCGGAATGCGGCCTGCCCGACAGCCGTCTTGAGGCCGTGGGGCTCGGTGAACGCTTCCTCTACAATGACGGTGATCCCTCAAGCGGCGAGAACCGCAGGGTGGAGTTCCAGGCGCTCAGCTGATATTGACAGGAGTGACTTGCCCCGGCGCCGGATCACCGGCGCGGGGATTTTTTCGCGCGGATCAGCGCAGATTGATCTCGAGATCCGAGGGTATCTCGCGGCCACGCGGCTCCTGGGATGCAGGCTCATCATCGTCGTCATTGGCGATGATGGCTGCCGCGACGATCGCAATTGCCAGCACCGGAACAATCCAGCCACGACCCGACCCGCCGATTGGCTCGGCTTCGTCGACTTGCTGCTCTACCGGAGCTTCGAAGATCAGGTTCCCGGCTTGCGCCATCGGCGCCAGTGCCAAACCTGCAGACACACTCAAAATAGTTAACAGTTTCATTTCCCACGTCCTCGTTAGTACACAGTAAAACCTTGTTTACATGTGTTTTTACTTCAGGTCACCTACCTTTGACGGTTAATTTGGCGAAATTCAGGCCGCCAGAAACGCGCGAATGGCCCCGGCGATCAGATCGGGCTGCTCTTCATGTGCCAGATGGCCGAGATCGAGATAGGAAATCGCCTGGGCGGCCTGCATCTGATCTGCCAGTTTCAAGGTGGTTGCCTCAGGCACCGCCCGGTCCCGCGCACCGGTCAGAAAGAGCACCGGGTTTTCGATCTGCTCCAGCCGGGCAAGCAGGCCATCCAGCGACCACTGCGACATCATCTGCAGGGCGGCGTCCACATGCCCCCGATCCGAGATCAGCGCGCGGTAATATTGCAACCCATCCTCCGAGATCCGGCTGCCGGTTGACTGTATCAGGTTGGCTACACTGCCACGTCCGGCTGCCAGCCGGGAGAAGGCCAGTGCGGTCAGCGGGTTGAGTGCCAGAACCTTGGCCAACATCGGAAAGAGCCAGCCCGCAACGCCCTGAAAATTTGCCAGTGCTCCATTGATTGAAATCACCTTGATCTGCGTCTCCGCCCGGTCCGATACGAGTTGAAGCGCGATGGCCGCCCCGGCCGAATGACCTATGATCGCCGCGGGCATGATGTCCTGACTGCGCAGGAGGGCGGAGATGTCCTCGGCCATCTGGCTCAGTCCGCAGCGGTTTCTGGCTCCAAGCTCGGTGAAACCCTGCCCGGGCAGATCGACTGCGACGACATGGTGATCCTGCCCGAGGTCGCCCATCAGATCGCGCCATGAATGGGTGGAGGCGCCGGCGCCATGCAGGAAGAGCAGCGTGTCTCCGTCCCCCCAACGCTGCAGATGCCAGCGATGGGGACTGCAATCGACAAAGCTGGAATGTGCGGAATGGGGCCAGTACGACTTGTGCCCGTCCCAGTTCACGACTGCAGAGCCTCGCTTACTGCTCGCGACATGGTATATGCGTCCGCTCTCGGCAGCGGCAGATACTGCGCCCGAAGTGTGCGGGCAAGCTGCGCCGCCTGCGGTTGGGGCCGGTTCCCGGTGTCTATCACCGCAAGGGGCAGATCGAGTTGCGTCAGCAGTTTTGCAAAGCGTTCTGCATCCTGCGCGGCCAGAGGCCTGTCCGCATTGCCGTCATGGGTGATGTTCGCCTTGCCATCGGTCAGAAGGACGACCGACGGGGTTGCGCCCCGGCTGCGCACCAGCTCGGCCAGACGACCTGCGGCCTCCAGCCCTGCGGCAAGCGGCGTGCCGCCGCCGCCGGGCAGGCTTCCCAGCCGTCGCTTGGCCTGCACAAGCGACCGGGTCGGCGGCAAAAGGATTTCGGCACCCGCGCCACGGAATGCGATCAGGGCGACGTGATCACGACGCGCATAGGCCTCGGCAAGCAGGAGCTCGATGGCACCCTTGGCCTCGGCCAGCCTTGCCAGTGCCGTGGAACCGGAGGCATCTACTGCGAATATCAGGACCCGGTCGGATTTCTCCTCAAATCGCTTCAAGCGGATGTCGTCGGGGCGGATCAGCACGCGTGCCGGATGGTCCGGTGTCTGCTGACGGCGCAGGGTCTGCCAGGGGGCGGCTTGCCTGAGGGTCGCGATCAGATCGATCCGCGAGGATGCATCGAGACGCCCCGGACGTGGCGGAAGGGGGCGCCCGCGCCGGTTGCCGACTTTCTGCGCTCCCGCACCGCGCGCTCCCTTTGCGGCCCGGACCCGATTGCGGGCCACCATCTGATCCAGAAAACCCGGCGGCAATGCGGCTTTGACCGCCTCCAGCAACAGATCCTCAGGCACGTCGTTTTCCTGTTTGCGAGATTGTTCGGCGGGGTTATCCTCCGGCTTGGATGTCTCGGCCTGCTCCGGCATCTCATCGCCTGGCAGAACCAGTGCGCGAGGCGCAAGTACCAGCGTTGCCGCGAGCGTCATGTCCTCCTCACTGATCGATTTTCGCCCGGCAAGGGCTGCTGCTGCCCGTGCCGCCCGGATCGCCAGGACCGGCGTACGCAGACTGTCGATCCCCAGATGTCCTGCCAGCATGACAGTCTGTCTGAGGATTTCATCTGGCGCATGAACGTCTGCCAGCCGCATCGCGGCGTCTTCGATTCCGGTCATGTCGGCAGGCGGATCCTCCTTCGTGCCGTGCAGATCATTGAGGTCGAGATGAAAGGCCAGCCGGTCGGCCAGTCCGGGGTCGAGCCGCTCGTCATCGATCCCTTCATCCAATGCGATGATCGCGGGACCCCGGCCCTGATCGAGCGCCATCGAAAGCCGTGCGGTCAGGCGTCTGCCGGCGCGCTCGGCCATGCTCAGGCACAGCCGGCTGCTCTGGTGCTTCAGCAGCCCCTCGCTTCGAACAGGCCGTCCTGCGGCCAGGGTAGAGGTCAGGTCCAGCCCGCCATAGAGCACTTCGTCAGAGGTGTTTGGCGTGATCCGCCGCATCGGCCCCAGATCGCGCAGCAATCCGGTCGGGCGCATGCGCGCGCGGATCCAGATGCCGCCCAGTCCGTTGGGATCAACCGCCAGCAGTCGTGTGGCCCAGCGGACCTGTTCGCGGATGGAAAGCGGGTCAGTCACCGAAGGTCTCGGCAATGGCCCGTTCCACCCGTGTGGTCGAACTGGCCTCGTCCAGCGGGTCGCGCCTCAACCGGTGCCGAAGTGCCATCGGCGCGACCCGTTTCAGATGGTCCCGGGTCACCTCATGCGCATCTTCATAAAATGCCAGCGCGCGGGCGGCCCGGAGCAGGGTCAGCTCACCCCGCAATCCGTCTGAACCAAGGGCGACACAGAGGCGCGCGCAGTCCTCATAGACCGCTTGTGGGATCTTGAAGCTGTCGTCGGACGCATCCTTCGCCCGCCTGACCGCAGCGACGATTGCCTTGCGCAATCTGGTGTCCTGCGCCCGCCAGCGCTTGAGAAACGCGGCCGTGTTCGTCTCATAGGCATCGCGCCGCCGGATCACCTCGACCCTTTGCGCGATGTCCGTCGGCGTCGTGATTTCCAGCGACAGGCCGAACCGGTCCAGAAGCTGAGGGCGCAACTCGCCTTCCTCGGGATTTCCAGATCCGACCAGCACGAATTTCGCGGCATGGCGGATCGAGAGCCCTTCGCGCTCCACCACGTTTTCGCCCGAGGCTGCAACGTCCAGCAGCAGATCGACGATGTGATCCTCCAGCAGGTTGACCTCGTCGATATAGAGATAGCCGCGATTGGCAGCGGCCAGCAGTCCGGGTTCGAACGCCTTTTCGCCCCGGGTCAGTGCGCGTTCCAGATCGAGCGCGCCGCAAACCCGGTCCTCGGTCGCACCAAGCGGCAGGTCAATGACCGGTGTGGGACGGGATACTTGCCTGGTGGGCTTCGCCTCCGCGCAATGCGGGCAGTCCTTGCTGGCGGTCGCGGAGTTGTAGGGGCAGCCCTCCATCACTTCAATCGGCGGCAGAAGGGCGGCCAGCGCGCGAACGGCGGTGGACTTGCCGGTCCCCCGGTCGCCAAACACCAGAACCCCGCCGATGGTCGGGTCGATGGCTGTCAGGATCAGTGCGAGCTTCATTTCGTCCTGACCGACGATGGCGGAAAACGGGAAAGGTTGGGTCATGCGTGCCTGACTGTTGCGAGAGGGCTTTGACCGCCCCATGTGCCGCGCTCGGCAAGGATGGAGAAGCGGGCATAAAGTTCCTCGGAGAACCAGTTGCCCTCGCGCACCGCGCGGATCGCCCGGGCGTGGGGCCCCTCCCGCCTCGCAAAGGCGGCCATTGAGGTGGCATCCGGCCAGATCGAGAACGTGACCTGATGGAGCCATGGCACCTCGCCCACACCGATCTTGAACAGCACATTTGGATCGGCACCGATCACATCGCTGATTGCGGGCACCTGGCCCCAGAACCTCAAGGCCACGGAGGGCTTGATCGTTGCCCGGGTCAGGGCGGCAATGCGGGTGTCAGACGGGCTGCTTTCTTCTTCAAAGGGATGGACACCGCTCCACGCTCCACGAACCGATGATGTGGCGAGAAAAACCGTCCAGTCCTCGGATGCCCTTGCCCGGTAGCGCTCATACGTCGCCGCCTCGGCAATCTGCCCTCGCGCCTCGTCTAGTCCCGGCCATGTGGCGAGGATTGCATAGACGGATGTGTTCGGGATCGGTGTGAAGCCTTCTCCGGTGCCGCTGCCCAGAAGCTTGTGAAACCCGATCCCCGGCGTGCGTGCCAGCGAGCGGCGCGCCAGCCCCATCTGGGCAAACGCCCATGCCCGCGCCGCAAACCGGTCAAACCGAAAGAAACTGAGGGTAACGACCTGAATAATTCCTCTCCCGCGCTTGCCGCCTGAGCGTTGCATATCTCAGGGCGGGTGAAAAGACCTGTGCGAAGTGATTGTAAATGACATGAGACATGGTACTGTCAACTAATGTTGACACGTACGGACCCTGTTGCAGAGGCCAAGGAGGGGCGCGACACGCGTCCGGTGGCTGTTGTCATTGGTGCGGGATTTGGTGGTCTGGCCGCGGGCATGCGGCTTGGTGCCAAGGGGTACCGGGTCGTCGTGGTGGACAATCTCGACATTCCGGGCGGCCGTGCATCATCCATATCAATGGAGGGGCATCGTTTCGATCTCGGTCCGACGATTGTCACCGTGCCACAGGTGTTCGAGGAACTCTGGGCCGCAACCGGGCGCAAGTTCGGCGACTATGTCGATCTGCGCGCCATGGACCCGTTCTACGAGATCCGCTTTCCCGATGGCTCGACCTTCACCGCCTCGCAGGACGAGGCTGCGATGCGCACCGAAGTGGAACGCCTGTCTCCGGATGATGTTGCGGGCTACGATCGGTTCCTCAAGGACAGCCAGCGTCGCTACAGTTTCGGGTTTGAGGATCTGGGCCGCCGCCCGATGCACAAACTCCTGGATCTGATCAAGGTACTGCCGACTTTCGGCTGGCTGCGCGCCGACCGCTCCGTCTATGCCCATGCCGCGACTCGCTTCAGGGATGAACGCCTGCGCATGGCCTTCAGCTTCCATCCGCTTTTCATCGGCGGGGATCCGTTTCACGTGACATCGATGTACATCCTCGTCTCGCATCTCGAAAAGGAATTCGGGGTGCATTACGCGATGGGGGGAGCAGGTGCGATTGCGCGCGCGATGGCGGATGTGATCGAGGAACAGGGCGGCACTTTGCGCTTCGGCGAGGAGGTCGATCAGATCACGCTGAGCGGAGACCGGACCACCGGCGTGATCACCAAAGGGGGCGAGACCCTGCGCGCGGACATCGTCGTTTCAAATGCGGATGCGGGGCATACTTATGAGCATCTGTTGCGCAAACGGTCCAAGCGCCGCTGGACACCCGCAAAACTGAAGCGTTCGCGCTGGTCGATGGGGCTGTTCGTCTGGTATTTCGGGACGAAGGGCACGAAAGGCATGTGGGGCGATGTCGGGCATCACACGATCCTCAACGGCCCCCGCTATCGTGATCTGGTGCAGGATATTTTCATCAAGGGCCATCTCGCTGACGATATGAGCCTTTACGTCCATCGCCCCAGCGTCACCGATCCGGGTTGCGCGCCCGAGGGCGATGACACGTTCTATGCGCTCTCCCCCGTGCCGCATATCGGTTTTGGCGATCCGGTGGATTGGGAGGCGATGCGGGAGACCTATCGCCAGCGGGTCGAGGGAGTTTTGGAGGCAGAGCTTCTGCCGGGGCTAAGCGACCATGTCGGCCCAAGCCACATCCTGACCCCGAGAGATTTCCAGACCCGCTACCTCAGCCCCAACGGCTCGGGCTTCTCGCTGGAGCCGCGGATTTTCCAAAGCGCATGGTTCCGGCCGCATAATATCTCTGAAGAGATAAGGGGTCTCTATCTGGTTGGCGCCGGGACCCATCCCGGCGCCGGTCTGCCCGGTGTGGTGTCCAGCGCCGAGGTGCTCGACAAGCTGGTCTCCGCCGCACATGAGATGGCAACTCCATGAGTGCCGATCTGGATCATTGCCGGGAGGCGATCCGCCATGGCTCCCGCTCGTTCTATGCGGCCTCGAAACTGCTGCCGTCGCGCGTCCGGGACCCGGCGCTTGCGCTTTATGCTTTTTGCAGGCTTGCCGACGATGCGGTCGATCTGCAACAGGACAAGGCCGCCGCCGTTCTCGATTTGCGGGACCGGCTGGACCTCGCATATTCGGGAACCCCACGTGACACACCGACCGACCGAGCCTTTGCGGCGATGATCCGGGATCATGACATGCCCCGCGCCCTGCCAGAGGCTCTGCTCGAGGGCTTCGCCTGGGACGCCATGGATCGCCGCTATGAGACCTTGTCCGATCTGCGGGCCTATGCCGCGCGCGTGGCGGCTGCTGTTGGCGCCATGATGACGGTGCTGATGGGGGTGCGCGACGCGCATGCGCTGGCGCGCGCCTGCGATCTGGGCGTGGCGATGCAACTGACCAATATCGCGCGGGATGTCGGAGAAGACGCCCGCGAAGGCCGCCTCTACCTGCCGCTGGACTGGATGGCCGAGCTGGGGCTGGAGCCGGACGCATTTCTCGCCGATCCCCGACCGGGTCCGGAACTGGCCGAGATCAACCGCCGCCTGCTGAAAGAGGCGGCAAGGCTCTACAATCGCTCCGAGGCCGGGGTCAAAGCCCTGCCTGTCACCTGCCGCCCCGGCATTCTGGCGGCGAGGCATGTTTATGCCGGGATCGGAGGGCATGTTCGAAAGGCCGGGTTCGACAGCGTGACCCGCCGCGCGAGAACCGGCACAGGCGAGAAGATCGCCCTTCTGGCACTCTCGCTTGCACAGAGCGGCTGGTTGAGCGTGATGCCGAGATCTGCAGTCCTCTACGCGAGCCCGCTGGATGAGGTGGCGTTTCTGGTGGAGGCCGCTGCCCATGCCGATGACCGGGCGGCTTGGCCGGGGCGGGCGGAGACGCTGGTCACGGTGTTGCGTCAGCTGGAGCACAGGGATCGGGCGATGAGGGGGTAAACTACAACACTTCACGCCCTGTAATCTCCGAAGTGACATCATCCAATACTTGATCAAGAGTGCGCGTTAGGAACTCATGCAGCAGCCAGCCATACTTGTTTGCAAAGTGCCGAGATAGTTTGTCCGGGTGGCTTTGTTGCACAAATCGGGTGAAGAGCGTTCTTCCCCTTTCCCCGGACGGACTTATCCTACGGGCTCTGTGAGTG
>CANLSM010000025.1 GCA_947493745.1 uncultured Paracoccaceae bacterium
AGATGGCGGATTACCCGCATCATTTTGAAAATTCCGCAATCCAGCCCTAAACCCGTGTGATCGACGCACCGCTTACCGTTTACCCGATCGGAACCGAAACCACCGTTGATGAAATCCGCGCCATCATTGCCATAGATCAGGTCTGACAGCGCGGACCCGCTCAGCACGTCATTGCCCGCCTGTTCCTGGATCTCGTCAGCCCCGAAGCCGCCATCGACAGTGTCGTTACCGTCCATCCCGAAGATCAGGTCGTTGCCGTAACCGCCGAAGACATGATCGTTGCCGGACCCCGCATAGACCGTATCACGCAGATCGGCCTCGGTATCGCCGCCGAAGATGAAATCGTCTCCGTCACCGCCATTGAGAATATCCGCGCCATCACCGCCGCGAAGAGTGTCCGCACCGCCTGCACCGACGATACGGTCATTGCCATAGCCGCCATCGAGCTGATCATCACCGGCCCCGCCGTTGACATAGTCATCTCCACCGCCACCGTTGAGGATCTGCGTCACGACAGAACCGGTATTGCCGATGCTGTCGGTCAGGATGGTCGAGCCGGAGGCCGCATCTCCCTCAAGCGCGGCAAGATCATAGGTCGCGTCCGCGAGAACCACCTTTTCGATATTCTCCAACGTGATCCAGCCACCGTTCAGATCAAAGGAGCCAGATAGTGTCTCCTGAAAGAACCAGCCCTGAGCCACAAAGTCCTGAAAGCTGAGCCCGGTTGACAGGACAGCGCCCCCACTGTCTCGCGTCTCGAAACCGGAGAGATCCAATATGTCCTGCGCGCTGCTTCCCGCATAGCTGACGCTGTCAGCATGGGTTACCGTCAAGGTGCTGTTCGCATCAGGGGTCTCCCAGGAGAAACTCCCACCAGTGTCGATGATGATGTGATCAAGCATCATGGCGCGAAACGCGGCCTGGCCATCGACCAGCACATCCGCCACGACCGAGTAGTCCGTCTGAGTGAAGGCAACCGATCCTGCATTGGCGGCGATAAGGTGCAATGTATCAACGGAACCGTCCGACGCATCGCCTGCAAGCGTCAGATCGAGCGCCGGGTCCCCTGCTGTCTGGCGATCCGCCTTGGCCGTGTCCATCACCGCCATATCCACAACGAACAGATCAGACCCCGACCCTGCGGTGACCTGCAATGGATCGCGCCATGCAGACATGTCATCGAAGACGAAAACATCATCGCCCGCACTCAATCCCATGTTCCACAGCACGCCGGATTGGCCGAGATCGGTAATGACAGCATCCGAGGCCGGATCGCCCATGCTCAACCGGATCTGATCATCATGACTGATCTCAATGGCGTGGATGTCAAAACTGGCATATTCGACCGAAGGTGCGATCAGCACATCGGTCTCGACCATAGCGATGATGTCCTGCTCCAGCCTTTCAAGAAAGCTGTAAACGCTTCCCAGATCGGTTGATGAGACATCCCCCGTCACCACAACCTCATACGCACCCGAGATGATCGTGATCCTGTCATCATCGATGACAGTGCTGAATGCGGGAACCGCCCCGTCCATCATTGAAATGGATCGCAGGTCGAGGTCGTTTATGACCGTGAAGGCCTCTGCCCGTGTCAGAGCCGTCGCATCGTTCCCTGTGAGAAACGAGAACGTTGTCGGGTAGAGCGTGCGCAGCGCCTCCATCGCCGACAGCAGGTCATCCATGGTCTCGATGTTCGAGCCCTCAAGCAGGATGGATTTCTCACCGGCGGTCAGCTTGATCTGCCCGGCGATCACGGGTGGACCCGGATCGGGTTCCACAAAGTCGATGCGCAACAGCTCCGATGTATCGGCATCGTTGAAGGTGATGCGTGAGACATCACCATTGCCCGACAAGCCATCGATCAGTTGCTGAAACTCGGCAAAGTTCGATATCGGAGACAGGCTCAACCCTTCAATGGTTATGGTCCTGTCATCCTGCACCATGACAATTCTGGTGGAGGTGACCGATCGCGGCGTCCAGCTTCCGGCGAGGTCGGTCAGGCCGGAGATATCAATCTGTGGATCGAAATCGAAACCGGCGGCTGCGGAGAAATCGGCGGCCGTTGCGTCAAAGAAGGTTTTCCAAGTGTTAACCGTTAGCATCTACACCCTGCCTCACCAGTGATCCCGGCACAGTTAACGCTCCGGGGGTGAAAATCGGCCAAATCAGAGGCATAAATGTGCTGCGGATTTTAGCAATCATCGTTGGCCTGAGCGGCTGCTCAGATAGACCGATTCCGGCTGAAAGCCATACCGAGTTCTCGATCGGACAGGGATCGGAACATGTTGTTCCGTTCGCGCTCGACCGGACCCGGGATCAGTTCTTTGCGACATCAGGGCAAAGCGCGCAGGCCTATACCGCTGGGTCGGCGCGCATGCTCGACGACCCCGAAGACCTGTTTGACTTCGACCGGGCGAACTACACGCGCGAGGACTACTACGACATCGGGTTGCGGCACCATCGGTCCTTTGAACTGGCAGGGCCGGTTCGATACTGGGTCGAGATCGGCGCCGATCTGTCCCACATAGACTATTCGCTGCCCGAAGGTCTCAGCATCCTTGAAGACCCCATTCGGCTTTCAGTGCGCGCACAAAGCGTCGAACTTGCAGGCGGCGTGGCACTTGCGGGCGGAACCCTCTTTTCCTATCAGCCTGACCTGTCGCTCGGGCTGGGCAGATCGCGCGCCCGCATCTCGACCCGATTGTCCTCCAACCTGCTGGATGTGCGAAGTCGTCTCTATCTGACCGACGGTTTCGTGCATCTGGGCCTCCGGGCAGGGCGGGACCGCAAGGGCGACACCCCTCCCCTTGCACTGGAAACCCGGTTGCGAGCCTATGATCAGACCGACTATGCGCTGCATGTCCGACTGCAGATCGGTTTTGGCCGCTGAAAAAGCATGAAAATTTGGCTTTGATCCTGAGGAAACTCGAATAGACTGGCGTTCATGTTTCTTTTGCGGCTCGCAGTCATAACGCTTTTGCTCACGACCGGTGCGCTGGCCCAGGACAGTGCTCTGAGAACGCTGAGCCGTGCAGATGAGGCGCGCGGCTGGACGGCTGTCGGTCGGGTTAATGTCGGGCGCGACGGCTTTTGTACCGGCACCCTGATCAAGTCCAACATTGTACTGACCGCTGCGCATTGCTTCTTCAATGCGGCAAACGGCAGGCGGGTGCCGGATGCACAGGTGCGGTTCGTTGCGGGGTGGAGCGGCGGGTCAGCGGAATCGATCCGCGGGGCGCGCAAGGTCGCCATTCATCCCGACTACAAATATCCCGGACCGATCACGACAGGGCGGATTTCCCGCGACATTGCGCTGATCGAGTTGGACCAGCCGATCCTCGATACTGCGGTTCGACCCTTTGACACCGCAAGCCTTCCAGTGCGGCAGAGTGCAGTAACCATTGTGTCCTACGCCCGTGGACGTACCGAAATCCCCTCGATTCAGGATGTCTGCCATGTCCTTGGCGCGACCAGGAATGTTCTGACGCTCACCTGTGATGTGACTTATGGGGCCTCCGGCTCGCCGGTTTTTGACACATCGAGCGGCAGTCCGAAGGTCGTCTCGGTGGTCTCCGCCATCGGTAATCTGGGCGGTCGGCAGGTTGCCTTCTCGATGCAAATCTCGGATGCGCTGGACGGTTTGTTCAGCCAGTTGACCGTCGGCACCGCAACACGCAAGTCAGTCCCCGGAGGCCAACAGCAAAGCATCGCGGATCAACTTGGCCGCGGCAGACCCAAGACCGGCCTGCCACAAATAGGCGGAAACTAGGTGATATCGAAAGACGCCGAGCCGATGTTCACGGTTATCGAGGCCTGAAGCTCAGCATCAATGAGCGCAAAGAGCGTATCCCCGGTGGGCGTATAGATCAGGTAGACCTCGTCGATACTCGCCCGACCTGCAGCAAAGGTATCCGCATAATGCAGCATGAAATCGTCGGCTGACGCACCGGACAGGCCGATCATCAACTCATCGCCATCCGCGTAGGAATAATCCTGGATCCAGTCCATCCCGTCGATTGCAAGGCCTGAATGATAGAAGGTGTCGGCTCCACTGCCACCATTGATCCGGTCCGAACCCGCACCGCCATCCAGAAAATCATCTCCGGCATTGCCGAAGAGCACATCCGAATACGCCCCGCCGCTGAGGGTGTCATTGCCGCCATGCCCGACCATAAGATCCATGCCGGCACCACCGACCAGTGTGTCATTTCCGTTCATCCCCAGCAGCACATCATTGCCGGCGCCCCCGTCGATGTAGTCGTTGCCGTCGCCGCCAAGTGCGATATCGATCAGATCGTTCGTATCCGGCCCGCCGAAGATGAAGTCGTCGCCATCACTGCCGAACAGAATGTCAAATCCTGCACCGCCATCAAGCGTGTCATTGCCGTCCGCACCGTCAATCCGGTTGTTCAGAGCGTTGCCGTTTATCACGTCGTCCTCTGCGGTTCCCAGTGCGTCCTCGAAGAGCGACCCACGCGCCAGACCCAGATTCCCGTTCATCCCGTTGATGCTGGAAACACTTTCATCCGACATGTTCACTTCAACTCGCTGCGTGAGGCCTGAGAAGTCCAGAAGATCCCGCCCGCCGCTGTCGACCAGCGTGAAGGTGATCGGCTGCGCGATGTCCCACTCGACATAGATATCCGCAATGTCATGGACCGTATCACCGGCGTTCACATCGTCAGGCACACCGTAAATGTTCTGGATCGCAATGATATCGGCAATCATCGGAGTCACGACATAGCCGAAACTCGCATCAATGTTGGGATTTTCCCGCTGGTCAAAATAGGACATCACGGTGGTCTGCCAGCTTTCGGCCTCGTTCAGCGCATTGCTCGCGAAATTGGCAGAACCGTTGTAATTGCCGCCATGTCCAAGGCCAAGTGCGTGGCCGATCTCGTGAATGTAGGTCTGCAGGAAGTAGGTCGAGTAATCGAGATAGCCCGAGCCGTTGACCCCGACCCAGGTCTTCGAGATGTTGATATCCGAAGTCCACTCTCCGCCGCTGCGGCGCGAGGACGCGTAGGCGCCCGAGTTCTCATCGTCGAAATCGATCTGCGCATTGCCAGAGATCTCAACGAAGTTGATACCCGACACGTCGGTCCACTGCTGCAGCGCCTCGCGGGCAAGCTGTTGGCCGAGCGTGTTCAGATCCTCGATATTCACTGTGATCTCGCGATCTTCCGACAGATCGAGACGCGGCTTGCCGGACCCACGATAGTTCCAGAAACCGTCGGTCAGCTGATAGGCAATCTGATCATTGAGCTGGTCGTCGAGAATCCTTGCCTCGGTCGAGAAGTTATCCGTTACCTCGACATCCTGAAGGTCGGCCTCAAGGACCGCCAACTCACAGTAAATACACATTTTCCCGCTCCCACCAAAAAGGACACAGGTGTTCGTTGGGAAAATGGGTTGTTATCCCTTCGACGCACCACCTCGAACCCCACCCCTGGGGCCGTATTTGCGACGGCAAGCTCCCTCGCCGACAGGAACCAGTGATACGCGGGCCGTCTTGAAAACTGGTGAACGTGAGATGATTGGTGGGTGGCAAACTGTCGGGCCTTTTAGGCTAACAGATTCTTTACAGGTTCTGGTCCACATACGTCTTCAACGGGGGCAGTGCAGAATGCACCGCCGACGAATTGGAGAACTGCATGCTTCGGACTGCCTTGCAAAGACTGCGGAAACTGGGGCGCTTCATGCTGGTGAAACCCAGGCAGCTCTCCTATCAGAGGCAGATCGCAGGCAGCACCTATTTCGATCCGCAATTCTATCGGGAGCAGCAGGGGCACAACTGGATGTCCGCGCGGTTTCCCATCCGCCATTTCGTCCTTTTCGGGGAGCGGAACGGGCTTCGCCCCTGCGAAGAGTTTCAGCCGAACTATTATCTTGCCGCGAACCCCGATGTGGCCGTGTCTGCCTATGCGCCCTTGGAGCACTATATCCGGATCGGTCATATCGAAAACCGCGTGACCCGTCCTGTCATTCCGGATGACAAATCGCGCCAGACCCGTCTTCCCATTCTGCGCCCTGTCGACCGCCAGGCGCGGTTCGCCATCGTTCTGCATCTTTACTATCATGATCTCTGGCCCGAACTGCTGGAACAGCTTGAGGCGATTGACATCAACTTCGACCTCTATGTCACGCTCACCGACAAGGAGGACGAAACTGACGCGACAACCGAAAGCATCCTGAATTCCTATCCCGGTGCCCGGATCTATCGTTTTCCAAACATCGGGCGGGACATCTTCCCGTTTCTTCATCTCGCAAATGCAGGTCTTCTGGACGGTTATGAAGCGGTTGCGAAGCTGCACACAAAACGATCTCCGCATCGCGACGATGGCGAGGACTGGCGCAGGGCATTGATCTCCGGAATTCTGCCCGCGCAGGAAACAGCTGCTCTTCTGGAGCGGTTTCTGGCTCAGAAGGACGGCGCCATCATGGTGGCGAACGGCAACGTTCTGGCCGGTGATCGCTGGTGGGGGTCAAACCGCGACGTGGTCCGGGACATTCTCGCACGCGTGGAGCTGACGCCGGACCCGGATCGTCTCTCCTTCCCGGCGGGCTCCATCTATTGGCTGAAACCGTTGATGATCTCGATGCTACGGGGTCTGAGGCTGGACGCTGGCTCCTTCCCGCCCGAGGCCGGACAGGTCGACGGCACCACGGCCCATGGCGTTGAGCGTGCACTCGGATACTTCGCCCAGGCCGCTGGCCAGAGGGTTCTGCAGACCGGTGAGGTTGACCGCGAGGTTGTTTCGCCGCCGCCGCGCCCGAGTTTTGTGTCAGCCTTCTACCTGCCCCAGTTCCATCCGACACCCGAAAATGACGCTTGGTGGGGCCAGGGCTTCACCGAATGGCGATCCGTCACACAGGCCGCGCCCTGCTTTCCGGATCATCATCAACCCTTTCTGCCGGGCGATCTCTCGTTCTATGACCTCCGGGTGCCGGAGGTGATGGGCCAACAGTTCAGCCTCGCCAATGCCGCCGGGATCGATGCATTCTGCGTCTATCACTACTGGTTTGACGGCGAGCGTCTGCTGGAAAAGCCGCTGGACAACCTCCTGACCAGACCCGATATCCCTTTCGGGTTCTATCTTTGCTGGGCCAATGAAAGCTGGCGGCGCAACTGGGACGGGCTGAGCGGGGACGTTCTTGTCGAGCAGACATACCGTTTGGGGTTCGAGGATGCTCTCGTGGCGGATACCATTCCCTACTTCACCGATCCACGATATGCGCATCCTGACGGCAAGCGACCCAGATTTGTCATCTACCGGCCGTCGGATATGCCCGATCCTGCACATAGTATCAGGCGCATGAGGCAGGCCTGGGTCGAAACGGGCATCGGTGAAGTAGAGCTTGGCGCGGTTCTCTTTCACGGCGACGACCGTGGGGCCGAGTTCGCTGATCTCTTCGATTTCATGATCGAGATGCCGCCCCATGGCCTGGTCAAGCCGGGAATGTATCTGGCGGGCGGCGACGCAAAGACAGGCGCATTTACACCCGGCATATATCCCGGCTTTGAGGGCATGATTTACGACTACATCACGGTGGCCGAGACCAGCGGAACCGCCCCGGACGACATCGATGCTGCCCATGTGATCCCGGGTCTGATGCCATCATGGGACAATACGGCGCGGCGGGGAATGGCCGCTCATATCGCCTATGGAGCCAATCCGGCGACATTTGCCAAATGGCTCGATACCTGCCTGCGCAACCGCGTGCCCGACGGCTATCGGCGCGAGCTGTTTCTCAATGCATGGAACGAATGGGGTGAGAAGGCTGTCCTGGAACCTTCCAAGCAATTCGGAGCGGCCAATCTCGACGTGCTGCGCACCGCGCTGCAGGAGGACACCCCGAGATGATCACCGGCAGAAGCAAATCTAGGCGTGACCGCAATCCTTCCCATTGTAGAAGGCGGATCGCTGATGTCTGAACTTGTGATCCATATCGGCACGCACAAAACAGCGACAACCACCATCCAGAACACGCTCGCCGCGAACCGCCTCCTTCTTCGGGAGTTCGGGTTGCACTACCCCGCCTTCGGCGTTCCGACCGGGCACCATGTTCTCGCAACCCCGTGGATCCGTACCCTGCCCCCGGTTTATCATTCCCGAACCAATCCGATGGATGAATGGGCCTCGATCAGGACCGACACTCAGTACACGTTTCTGTCGAGCGAAGAGTTTTCGCGGGCCTACCCCAATCGGGTCGACATGGCCGAGTTGAAAGCGCTCACGGAACGCTTCGACAAAGTCCGGATCCTTTGTGTCTTGCGCAACCAGATCGAGTTCATGCAATCGGTCTATCTTGAAGTCATCAAGAACCGGGACCATTGGCCGATCGAACGCTTTGTGTCGGAAACGCTTCGCGCGCCGGATGCGGAATCGCTCTTCTTCGATCCCAACGATCTGCTTGCCCATCTTCTTGAAGGATTTGAGAAGGCTGAACTGGTCTTCATGCCGTATCAGTCGCTCAAGCGCCATCCCGGCGGGCCGCTATCTGCAATCTTCGAGCGTCTGGACTGGCCGATTGATGCAACGGCACTGGAGCCCGTCGATGTGACACTGAGAAACCAGTCGCCCGATCCGCTGATGGCCTGGGTCGCGCATCAGATTTCACGCAAGGAGCCTGCAGATGCGGCGCTCCGCGACCTTGTCCGAGATGAACTGGAGCAGATGCATGGAAAGGTCCGCACGACCCTGTTCAGCCATGCGGAATGCCGTCAGATCACAGAGCATTTCTCTTCAAGGAACGCCTGTTTCAAATCCGATATCAATCGCACCGACCCTGCATTCGACATCGATCCTTACCCCGATTTCTCGGATGTGGTTCATCGCGATGAACTGAAGGGGCCGATCTGGTTCCGGTTGGCGCGCGCCCTCTATGCCCGTCAGACTTTCCCCAAACAGGACGCCATCAGAAGACTCGCCTGACCAAGCGTGCCCTGTCGGTAGACGCCCGCCCGCACCAATCCTCCGGGACGATACCAGGCGGCACGGCTGCGGGCGGAATGGAACGCCTCCAAGGTCTGCAACGCCTCTGACGAGAGCAGGTGCTGCACTGAAAAGAGCGCATCGACGTTTCGGTCAATCCAACCCCGGTAGCGCCCCTCTGCCAAACCTCTGATCCGCGAAAAAGCCGCTTTTGCACCCCGGTTGCTGCCGAATGTATTGGCTGCATGTTGTCGATAGAGCAGGAATGGCTGGGGATCATAGATCACTTGCCCGCCCGCGCCCGTAACAAGCTGATAGATCCACCAATCATGACTGACGACATCCGGTGTGCCGGCCGCCGCGACCAGATCAATTGCGGCCCGGTTGAGCATCATCGTGTTGCCGCCGCCGATACTCTGCACCAGAGCGTTGCGAAAACAAGGTTGATGGCGGAAGAGCGGCGAAAGCCCCGATGGCCGCAACGTATCATCGGCAATCCGGGTCCGACCGAAATAGAGGGCCGGACGCCCGGGGACGCAACCGCGCAAGAGCTTGAGCCCCCGGGCGATCTTGGCGGGCAGCCAGACATCATCCTGATCCGAGAGAGCTGCCGCCTCGCAATGCCTGTCACAATGCCCGATAAGATTGAGAAAGTTGACCGCAAATCCCCGGCCCGGCCCGGAACTAAGTTCAATCCTCCGGCCCGGGTTTGCGGTCTGAAATCGCGCGATAAGGCCGCGCGTCTCATCCATCGACCCGTCATCGCTGACAAGCAGGGACCAGTTCTCATGGTCCTGGGCCAGAAACGAGGCAAGTTGATCCGGTAAATGAGGCGCCCCGTTCAGCGTTGCCATGAGGATTTGCACCGCCCCTTCAGTCATTGAGGATCCGGCTCTTGAAGCGCCGCAGGAGAAGCAGACCGAAAACCGCCGTGACCAGCGATAGCCCGAAGACATAGGCCCGCGAGACGTAGGGAGCGTCATAGGTGGGATAAAGTCCTGCGCGCATTTCCCCGACCACATGAACGAGCGGGTTGAACCACAGGATATCCTGATAGGCAGAGGGCAGTGACTCGAACGTGTAGAACAGGCACGAGATTATGAAGAGCGGCCGGCTCAAGACGCCCCAGAGCCGCTGCCAGATCGGGAAAATCGAGAAGAGCAGGCAGTTGATCGCACCAAAACCGAAGCCAAGCGCAGCACCCATGGACAATGCCAGAACCAGCCTTTCAAAGTCCGGGCGCGCCCTCGCATCGCCGATCAACAGGATCCCCCCGATCACAAGCGTGAAGACCAGCACCTGTGTCAGAAGGTTGAGCAGAAACCTGGCAAGCAACGCGTCCACAAAAGTAACCGCCGGATAGAAGAGCAGCTGACGCGAGAAGTTGATGGCGCTCGCCGTTTTCTCCGACAGGTCCGTGTAGAGCATCAAAGGCAGATAACCGGTTGCATAGAACAACGCGAAGCTGACACCCACCGGCGGGGACCGGAAGGCCTGACTGAAGACAAACGACAAAAGCGCAATTGCCGCCACAGGCTCCACAATCGCCCAGAGATACCCGCCGGCCAGTCGCGTATAGCGCGTCGTCATCTCGCGCATCACAAGCGCGAACACGATCCTCAGACTCGGCAGTTGAGGAAGTGGTTTTCCAAGAATTTCCGCCAAGGCCGTTCCTGATACGTTCTTTTCTTAACGCAACCGCAATACAGGCAGAGTACGAAGTCTTGGTTAATCGCAATTCCTGATCTGGTGAGCATCATCTTGGCACAAAACGCGCAGCAAACATTGCCCGGACCCGGTCGGCCCACGTTGCAGGTGGCACCGGTGAACCGCCCGTCCGCACCGCAGGCCCCGGTCCCGCAAGCGCGCGTCAAACGCAGACATCTGGCACTCTTTATCAGCTTCGTGATTTGCGTCGTTCTTCCGGCTTTGCTCGTGACCGGGTATCTCTTCCTGAGGGCGGCTGACCAGTTCTCGTCCACGGTGGCATTTTCCGTAAGGACGGAGGACTTTTCCTCACCGCTTGATGTGTTGGGTGGGTTGGGACAACTCAGCTCCGGCAGTTCGTCGGATACGGATATCCTTTATGACTATATCAGAAGTCAGAAACTGGTGGAGGATCTTCAGGCGACCCTCGATCTGCGAAGCATTTATGCGACGCCCCAAGATGACCCGGTCTTTGGCTTCTCGACGGACGCCTCGATAGAAGATCTGGTGGATCACTGGGGGCGCATGGTTCACGTGAACTATGATCCAGGGACCGGGCTGATAGAAATCGAGACCCGCGCCTTCGACCCTCAGTCCGCGACCCGGATCGCCACTGCGATTTTCGAGCAAAGCAGCCTGCTGATCAATGAACTCAGCGTCGTTGCACGGCACGATGCGACCGAATATGCGCGCGAGGACCTGGCCATGGCCGCCTCCCGGCTGAAGGATGCTCGTATCGCCGTGACGACCTTTCGAAACACCCAGCAGGTCGTTGACCCTGCTGCCGCGCTGGAAGCGAGATCCGGCATTCTGGCCGCCCTTGAGGCCGAGTTGGCAAGTGCCCTGATAGAAGGTGATCTTCTGCGCGAAACCACGCGGACGGGCGATCCGCGGCTGGCACAGACAGATCGGCGGATCAGCGCGATTGAAACCCGTATCAACGCGGAGCGCCAGAAGGTCGGGCGCGGAACGAGTACCGAAGAGAGCGCCGTTCTGACCGAGATTGTCGGCGAGTATGAAGGGCTGCTTGTCGATCGGGAGTTTGCCGAGCAGGCCTATGTATCTGCACTAGCAACCTATGATCAGGCACTGGCAGAGGCGCGGCGCAAAAGCAGATATCTGGCGGCCCATGTTCCACCCACCACCGCGCAGACATCGACATTCCCCAACAGACCGGTGATGGCTGCGCTGGCATGGCTTTTCCTGTCGCTGCTTTGGGCTCTGCTATGCCTCATCGCCTACTCGATCCGGGACCGCAGATGATCCATCTCGACGAGGTCAGCAAAGGCTTTCGGACGCCCTCGGGGGTGAAACCGGTTCTTGCGGAGGCGACGCAAACGTTCCCCGCCGGACGATCGATTGCACTTCTGGGGCGCAATGGCGCTGGCAAGTCCACGCTGTTGAAGATGATCTCCGGAGTGCTTGATCCCGACCGTGGGCATATCCGCCGAACCGGCACCGTGTCCTGGCCAATCGGCTTCGCGGGCAGTTTTCATCCCGACCTGACGGGTGCGCAGAATACCCGATTTATCGCAAGGGTTTATGGCGCCGATACCGACGCGCTGGTGCAATACACCAAGGATTTCTCACAACTGGGTGCCTTCTTTCACATGCCGTTCCGGACATACTCTTCCGGCATGCGTTCGCGGCTGGCGTTTGGCGTCTCCATGGGCATCCGTTTCGACTTCTATCTGGTGGACGAAGTAACCTCCGTGGGCGACGCCGCGTTCCGCGAAAAATGCGACTGGGTGATTACCAACCGGCTCAAGAATGCAGGCGCGATTGTCGTTTCTCACTCGATGCAGATGCTGCGCAGGCTCTGTGACGCGGCGATGGTGCTTGAAGATGGAAAACTGATCTATTTTGACGATGTCGAGCGGGCAATCGCCACCCATGAACAGCAACTCCTCGGGTCTTCGCAGAATCCATCACCACGTTAACCAAAAAATCTGATTCCTCTCCCATAAGGGAAAGAGACAACCGACCCCGGTCCAGAATGGAGCTTACAATGCAAAGCGAACCCCGCGCCCATAAAGGCATCATCCTGGCAGGAGGCTCGGGAACGAGGCTGCACCCTTTGACGCTTGCAATCTCCAAGCAAATGCTGCCGGTCTATGACAAGCCTATGATTTACTACCCGCTCAGCACGCTGATGGCCGCCGGAATTCAGGAAATAGCTGTCATAACCACCCCTGAGGATCAGGCCTGTTTCAGGAAACTGCTTGGCGGCGGGGAGCAGTGGGGCATCCGTATCGAATACATCGTTCAGCCAACTCCCGACGGGCTTGCACAGGCCTATATTCTCAGTGAGGCTTTTCTGGACGGCGCGCCTTCGGTTCTCATTCTCGGCGACAATGTTTTTCATGGCTCCGAGCTTGCCGGTAAGATCAAATACGCGATGGACCGGGATGAGGGAGCATCGGTTTTCGGGTATCGTGTGCCGGATCCCGAACGGTTCGGCGTCGTGTCTTTGGGCGCGGATGGAAAAGCTGCCAGCCTTGTGGAAAAGCCGACACATCCACAATCCGATATCGCGGTTACCGGCCTCTATGTTCTGGACAGCCGGGCACCGGGCCGAGCGAAGTCCATCGCACCATCGCCTCGGGGAGAACTGGAAATCACCTGCCTTCTGAATACCTACCTTCAGGACAAGGCGCTTTCGGTACACACGCTCGGGCCGAGCAGCACCTGGCTTGACACAGGAACCATGCGCAGCCTTTTCTCCGCTGCCCAACACGTTGAACAGTTGCAAAGCGCCATCGGTGCCCCGATCGGATCGCCAGAGATCGTCGCCTTTCGCAACGGCTGGATTGATCTGCTTGAGCTGGCGCAACTTGCCAGCAGATACAAGAAATCCGGCTACGGCTCGGCCTTGAAACGCTTCCTTATGAGCGCGGCACCAACCAGCGCAACCTCCGCCGACAGGCAGGCGCGACGCGAGGTCAGCACACCAAAGCGCATCGCCTCGTGAATGTCAGACTGACATGCAGATGTATTTCATCTCCAGATAGTCTTCCGTTCCATGGCGGGATCCTTCGCGACCGATACCGGACTGTTTGACACCACCAAAGGGCGCCACTTCTGTGGAAATCAGCCCAGTATTGACCCCAACCATTCCATATTCCAGCGCCTCGGCAACTCTCCAGACACGGCTCAGATCCTTCGCGTAGAAGTACGAGGCGAGGCCGAAGATCGTGTCATTTGCCTGAGTGATCACATCCTCCTCATCCTCAAACTTGAAGAGAGGGGCGACCGGGCCAAATGTTTCGTCATGTGAAACCATCATGTCCTTTGTGACACCGGTCAGGATTGTCGGTTCGAAGAAAAATCCGCCATTTGGATGGCGGCTTCCACCCTCCACAATTCTCGCACCCTTTTGGGTCGCATCCGTAATGTGTTCCTCGACCTTGGCGACGGCCGCCTCGTTGATCAGAGGTCCAACCGTTGTGCCCGTCTCCAGCCCATCTCCGACTTTCATGTCGCGCACGGCCTGGCCCAGTTTTTCGGCGAAAGCATCATAGACGCCAGCCTGAACATAGATCCGGTTTGCACACACACATGTCTGCCCGTTGTTGCGATACTTTGAAATCATCGCGCCCTCGACCGCAGCATCAAGATCGGCATCATCAAAGACGATGAAGGGCGCATTGCCCCCAAGCTCCATCGACATTTTCATGATCTGATCCGCGCCCTGACGCATCAGAATACGTCCGACCTCCGTTGAACCCGTGAAGGTGAGTTTGCGAACCTTGGGGTTGGAGCAGAGTTCATGCCCGATTGCGGAAGAGGACGACGAGGTCACCACGCTGAACAGCCCCTTCGGAACGCCCGCATCCTCTGCCAGCCTGGCCATCGCAAGCGCCGAGAGTGGTGTTTCACCCGCGGGCTTTGCAACGAAAGCGCATCCGACGGCCAGCGCAGGCGCGACTTTTCTGGCGATCATCGCGTTCGGAAAGTTCCATGGTGTAATGGACCCAACAACGCCAACCGGCTGCTTGATGACAACAATGCGCTTGTCGCTTTCATGACCTGGGATTGTCTCGCCATAGACCCGCTTCGCCTCCTCGGCGAACCATTCGACAAAGCTTGCGCCATAGAGGACTTCGCCCTTTGCTTCTGCAAATGGCTTGCCCATCTCCGCTGTCAGAATCCGACCGAGATCATCGGCATTTTCCTTCATCAGATCGTGCCATCGGCGGAGAACGGCGCTGCGGGCTTTGCCAGAAAGTTGCGCCCAGTTTTTTTGCGCCTCGTAGGCAGCGTAAATCGCACGTCTGGTTTCTTGGACACCCAGGTCAGGAACAGTCGAGATAACATCCCCCCTTGCCGGGTTGACGACATCGAAGGACTTTCCGTCATCCGCAAGGCACCAGTCACCAGCGACATAGGCCCGATCCAGAAGCAGACTCGGGTCATCCAGAAGTGAGGCGAGATTCGTCTGATCGAGCATGATTGATTCCGTTCATTTGTGATTTCCCGTCAGACAGGACCACAAGAGCAACGGAGCATCAAGCCATTGGTCTACCGGATCAGGTGAGCGCCCCAAGATGGGACTCAATGGCGACCCGCATGTCCTGAACACTGAAAGGTTTCGCGACAAAATGGTCGATCGTGCCCTCAACCGCGCGATCACGATATGCATCGGAAGTTGCGAGAAAGACCGGAATTGATTTCAAGACCGGATGTTCCTTGATCTTTTCTGCCAGCTCGACACCGTTGAGGCCCGGCATATTGAGATCGGATATGACGGCATCGAATTTTTTCTGCGTCAACACATCAAGCGCTGCCTCCCCGCTTGCAGCAAGTGAGACATCGAGCACGCCAAGTTTTTTGAGACATTGACGGGCGAGACCACGCATTGTCTGTTGGTCATCAACAACCAGTATTTTCAAGGCTTTGGCAGCCGGCATGGCGTTCACTCCTTCTCGTCACACAGCCTTTTTAACCGGTGACAGATTAAGAAAAGTACAAATCCGTTTGGAAATCTGGGGAAGCGGAAGCTCCTCAGAAACCGCGTCCAGCATTTTTGCAGCCTTCGGCATTCCGTAGACAACACATGTGTTTTCAGTTTGCCCCAGGCAAAAGGCCCCTGCACGGCGCATCTTCAGAAGGCCTTCCGCACCGTCGCGGCCCATGCCTGTCAGGATGACACCGATCGCATCCGCCGCAACCGTACTCGCAACGGATCCGAAGAGTACATCTACTGACGGCCGATGGCCTGACACCGGATCAGCGTCAATTACTCTTGTGATCAGACCGTTTGGATTCTTTCCGATCTCCAGGTGCGCATTGCCCGGAGCAATGCGGATGTCATTTCGACCAAGACGTTCACCGTTGCGGGCTTCCCGCACCTTATGAGGTAACACGCCATCTAGTCGGCTGGCGAGCCTTCTGGTGAATTCAGGCGGCATATGCTGAGTGATGACAATCGGGGGTGTATCGTGAGGAATAGCTGACAGGATACTCGAGATTGCCGAGACACCACCCGTTGACGCACCCATTGCGATCAACGAAACCTGTCGATTATCTCCAAAATTCTTGTGCCTCTGCAGTAAGGGTTCGGCAGAGGCGTTCGCAATGGAGCCCAGATTGGCCCGGGATGCGATGCGAACCTTGTTGCGCAAGACCTCACCGAACACCTCGATCGCATTCGGGCCGTTCGGCTTCGCAACCACATCGACAGCACCCGCTTCCAGCGCTGTCAGCGTCACGTCGGTCCCCGCGGCGGTAAGGGTGGATACCATGACGACGGGCGTCGGGCGGAGCGTCATGATCTTGTGCAGAAACTCAAGACCATTCATGCCAGGCATCTCGACGTCAAGTGTTATGACATCAGGATCAGTCTCCCGGATCAAACGACGCCCCTCGTTTGTGTCCCTGGCACATCCCACAACACTTATCCGTGGGTCACTGTTCAGCAGCGCCGATATCATCTTGAGCATAAGTGCACTGTCATCCACAACAACCACGCGGACCGGCCCACCCTGGCTTCCCGACTGACTTGATTCCTGTTTCAAAAGAGTTCCACCTTACCTGTCGGACAGGCCTTTTGAACGACAGTCTTCAACTCAACCTCCGACTTCGTGGCCGTTCGGCTTTCACTCGCGGGCAGACGCTGGACCGTGACCCGGCCGGTATTGGGAAAGAAGTAGATCCGCCTAGCGCGAGGACCGCCCAAATCCGTCGCAGTCAGCTTGATGCCTTCGGTCTGAAGATAACGTTGGACAAATTCCGCGTTTCTGATCCCGATGCCGGAACCTCCGCCCGTTTCAATGACATTCGACCCACCAAAGGCCTTTGCCTCCAGAGTTCGTCTGTTGCCACCGCGTTTCAGGATCTCGTTGATGAGCACTTCCATCGCATGGACACCATATCTGGCCGAGAAGTCGCCCGATCGGGAATGGTCATCATCAGGCAGGAGAAAGTGGTTCAGCCCGCCGATGCCCGTGGCAGTGTCTCTCACACAGGCCGCCACGCAGGAACCAAGAAGCGTGGTGACGGCGATATCCGGATTTTCCGTGACCAGATAGGACCCGGGCAGCACCGGAGCGACCCATGAATTGACCTTTGGCTCGAAGTAGTTTTCGGCAACTGATGAAGCGACAGCCGTCATCGGTCCAGCTTTCGATAGACTGTCTGACCAAGGGACTGGAGCCTGGGATGCTCTTCCAGAATTGACTCCGAGTGGCCGAGATAAAGCATCCCACCGGCCGGGATCAGATCACAGAAGCGCTCGATAAGTTCCATCTTCGTCTTGGTGTCAAAATAGATCAGAACATTCCGGCAGAAAATCGCATCGAACGGTCCGTGCATTGGCCAGTTTGAGAGCAGATTGAGTTGGCGAAAGCTCACCAGAGAAATCACCTCTCTCGACATTCGAACCATGCCTTCGCCATCGTCGTGCAGATGCCTTCGCAGGTTTTGAGAGATACCAGCCGATTTGGCCTTTTGATATCGACCGGCACGTGCCTTGGCCAATACGTCCGTATCAAGGTCGGTCGCCAGAATTTTGTAGTCGGCCGGCACCGGACTGATCGCGTCCAGAATGGTCAACGCAATGGAGTATGGTTCTTCGCCGCTTGAGCAACCTGCACTCCAGACCCGCAATCGTTGACTTCCGGTCTTGATCTTATCTTTGAGTATATTCTGAGCGAAATGATCAATGTGATGCCGCTCGCGAAAGAAGGATGTCAGATTGGTCGTGACCGCATTTATGAAAGCTTCACGCTCTGGCTCCCCCGCCGGTTTATCCAGATTATCGAGATAGGTTCCGAAGTCTTGCACATTGAGCGCCCGCAGTCTGCGCGACAACCTCGAGAGGATCATCTGCTTCTTGTGGGGCTCCAGCACAATGCCGACAGCCCCGTAGACACGGTCTGCAATCCGGCGGAAATCGCTTTCCGTGAGCTTGTAGTCCGGCGGAGCAAACAGAATGTCCACCTTTTCTGACGCTGTGCCTAGGTCGGATGATCGGTTCATGTGACCATGCCTCAGAGCGTACCGCCAACGCTGAACGGAAAGAGTGCGTCCAGATTGAGAAGGGCAACCATGTCTTCGTCAGATGACACAAGTCCGCTGATGATCGTGGCATCACCGGTTTGCTGCCCAGGTGGAACAGGCCGGATATCATCCGTTGCAATGGAGATAATGTCTGAAACCGCGTCGACCAGGATGCCGACGGTCTTGTCCCCGATCCAGACGATTACAACCACGTGGTTCTCGGCAGCATTGGTCAGGTCACCGCCAAACCGCGCGCGAAGGTCATGAACCGGCACGATTGTTCCGCGCAGGTTCAAGACGCCACGGGTGTAGCGCGCCTGGTTTGGCAATCCAGTTGTGGGCGACCATTGCTTGATCTCCCGCACCAGCTTGATGTCGACGCCATAAGAGCGGTCATCGACCAGAAATGTCACATATTGCCGCGACCGGTCGATTTGCCTATCGGGTTCTACGGACGGCTCCAGCATCTCGATATCTGTCAATGGACCAACTCCTGTGGTTGGGGACATCCGCCGCTCAAGGTCAAAAGAGCGGGAATATCCAGAATGAGGGCAACGTGCCCGTCTCCGAGAATGGTGGCACCCGACACGCCCTCAACTCTCTGGAAGTTCGCCTCCAGGCTTTTGAGAACCACCTGACGCTGTCCTATGAGATCATCAACCTGAAGGGCGACCAGACCGCTCGTCTCGGTATCGACAATGATCGCCATGCTGTTTCCACCCTGCCCGTCAGGCATGCCGAGCACGCGCCTCAAGCTTATCAGCTTGAGGTATTCACCCCGCCGTTCCACCAGAGTGCTGTCATCGGGAAGCTGGCGCAGCTGACAGTTTTCCAACCGAACGGCTTCCACGACCGAGGACAGAGGCAGCACGAATTGCTGACCACCAGTGGTGATCGTCATGCCGTCCATCACGGCAAGGGTGAGCGGCAGCGTGATCGTAAATGACGCTCCCTTTCCCGGATGGTTTCTGACCGTGCACCGACCACCCAGCTGCTGTATCTTCTTCTTCACGACATCCATGCCGACACCACGACCGGAAACCGAGGAAACCTCGGCAGCGGTCGAAAATCCGGGATGGAAGATCAGTTGATCGATTTCTTCTGGCGAAGGGGGTTCATCTTCCGAGACCAGTCCGCGCTCGACTGCTTTTTGCAGTACGCGGTCACGATCTATCCCTTGCCCGTCATCCTCGATCACGATGATGACGCGCTCACCGCGATGTTCAGCGCTGAGGGTGATGGTCCCGACTTTGGGTTTGCCAAGTGCGATCCTTTGCTCGGGGCCTTCGATACCATGATCCATCGAATTCCGAAGCATATGGGTGAGCGGTTCGGCCAATTCCTCGATAACGGTGGTGTCGACCTCGGTATGCTCACCGGCAAGTTCGAGCCGCGCCTCCTTTCCGAGCTTGTCGGACAGGTCCCGAACGACGCGGGGCATGCGACTGAAGACCGATTTCACCGACTGCGCCCGGATTGCCATGACGCTTTCCTGCAGCTCTCTCAGCTGTCGGGACATCGCATCGACCGAATGACCAAGGTCCAGATCTTCGGTCTTCTCGTCCTCTGTGAGTCGCTGGGCGAGACCCGCCTGCGTGATCAGCATCTCGCCGACCAGATTGACCAGACGGTCAATGCGCGCAAGTTCCACGCGAAGCGATTTGGATATGACGGTTGTGCGTTGTTGTGTTGCTTCTTGCTGTGTCGGCTGGTCTTCCGCCGGTTCGGCGGAGGGCGGCCGCTCGGCTGTCGGTGCTGTCGGCTTGCTTTCTGCTTCGGCCAGAGCGACGGGTTCGGACGGCACCTCCGGTGTCGCAGGCTCTTCTTCTTCGGTCAGCAGCCTGATTTCGGCGGTTGCATCATAAATCTCGAAGAAAGCCCGAATATCAGCCAGCGGAACCTCTGTCTCAAAAACGAGCTCCCAGCTGAGCGGGCATATATCCGGGTCAAACGCGTCAATATCTGGCACCTCTCCGGTGGCTCTGACTTCAATCAGATTATGCGCCCGGGCGGCGCGAAACAGCCTGAGTGGATCGTGACCTGAGCTGAAAAAGTCCGGGCCGGGTGTCAGACTGAAAACCAGTTCTCTTGTCAGCAGCTCTGTCTCTTCGGTGTCTGCTTCGGGCGCAGCTGCCGTCGCGACCACCTCCGGTGCAGCGCCCCCGGTGGCTGTTTGGGGATCCAGATCGCCGATCTCTTCAAGTTCCGACAGAACCTTTTTCAGATTGTCCGGTGTCGCGTCGGACCCGTTCTGGGCGTTTTCTACCAGTTGCTCCATGACGTCGCCCGCGCGCAGCAGCACATTGCCGATCTCCTCGGTCAACTCCAGCCGATTTGAGCGGACCTTGTCCATGACGGTCTCAAAGACATGAGCAAAGCTGATGAGCTGGTCAAAGCCGAAGGCCGCCGCTCCACCTTTGACCGAGTGGACGGCACGGAACGCGGCGTTCACGGTCTCGCCATCCCCCCCACCCTGACTCAACAGATCAAGGTGGTCCTGCAGGTCGGCAAGCAGTTCGTGGCATTCCGTAAAGAAAAGCGACTGGTAGTCTTCGTCTTCTTCCATCCGCCCGCCTCTTAGGCCAACTGATCCACAAGCCCGAGGATCTGGTCAGGGTCAAAGGGTTTGGTAAGCCAACCGGTCGCACGGACCTGTTTGGCACGGTCCTTGAGTTCCTGCGCGGTCTCGGTCGTCAGAAGCAGCATTGGCAAAGACTGTCCCGCGGGCTCCTTGCGGGCCGCTTCGATGAATTCCAGGCCGTTCATCTTGGGCATGTTCAGATCGGTGATGACCATGTCGGGACGGTGTTCGCGCAACTGCTCCAGCGCCTCGACCCCGTCGCTTGCGAGCAGTACATCGTGTCCGCCTCGCTTGAGGCAGTCGGCCAGCATATTCCGCAAGGCTCGGGTGTCATCGACAGCAAGAACACGGCTCATGTACGAAACTCCATCTTCATCAAATCCTTGAAAAGGCCGAGGTCGGAAAACCCGTCGACAATGGCAGGGGTCGGGTTGAGAACCGCTGCTGGCGGGGACTGATCCTCGCGCGACTTCAAAGTGGACAGCATCAGGAGGGCAAGCGGTGTGGACATCGTCTCGACCCGCGATCCGTCAAACACGATCAGCGTCCGGGATGGCACGGCGCGTATATCTGCCAGCAGGCTCTCGATCTCGGGCCCGCGCGCTTTCGGAGGCAGTGTGATCAACTGCTCTTCGGCGTCCGGTGCATGTGTGTCGATGTCGCCCATTTCTCAGGGTGCCCGGTTGGCTGGGCAGGACAGCCGTAATTTCACGTGCACCATGGATATCTCCTGCATTCACAGAGCCTGGACAGGACATCCCGGATCCGGTTGCGGAAGATATGGCGGAGGAAGGTTTCTCAGAATTTAATGCGGCAAATGCCGCGTGGACATAGTCGTGAAAGTTTTAGGGACCGCCCTGAGGGCGATCCCTTGTTCAAATGGCTCAGAGCAGGCGCCCCATGGCCACGGCAGTATCGGCCATCCGGCAGGAAAAGCCCCATTCATTGTCGTACCAGCTGAGAATGCGTGACAGACCGCTGTCCATAACCTTGGTCTGAGCCGCCGCGAAATTCGACGATTCAGGGTCATGATTGAAATCCATCGAGACCAGCGGCGCATCGACATAGCCAAGGACACCCTTGAGAGGGCCCTCAGACGCCTTTTTCATGGCCGCGTTGATATCCTCGACCGACGCCTTCTTGTCGGTCATGAACTTCAGATCGACGCAGGAGACGTTCGGCGTCGGAACACGAATCGCCGACCCGTCCAGCTTGCCGTTCAACTCGGGCATCACCAGACCGACGGCCTTGGCGGCTCCGGTCGATGTCGGGATCATCGACATGGCGGCAGCCCGCGCACGGTAGAGATCCTTGTGCATGGTATCGAGCGTCGGCTGATCACCGGTATAGGAGTGGATCGTGGTCATATAGCCCGACGTGATCCCGAATGTATCATGCAGGACCTTAGCCACAGGGGCGAGACAGTTGGTCGTACATGATGCGTTTGAGACAACCAGGTCATCGGCTGTCAGCACATCGTGGTTCACCCCATAGACAATTGTCTTGTCAGCACCCGCGCCGGGGGCCGAGATCAGCACCCGCTTAGAGCCGTTTTCCAGATGCATCGCCGCCTTGTCACGCGCCGTGAAGATGCCGGTGCATTCAAGTGCGATATCGACATCGCCCCATGGCAGGGCCTTTGGGTCACGCTCGGCAGTGACCCGCATCGGACCGCGGCCGACATCGATCTCACCGCCTTCAACCTTGACCTTCGCGGGGAAACGCCCATGCACGCTGTCATATTGCAGCAGATGCGCATTGGTCTCGACCGGGCCGAGATCATTTATCGCGACCACTTCGATATCGGTGCGGTCAAGCTCGATGATCCCGCGCAGGACATTCCGCCCGATACGCCCGAACCCGTTGATGGCAACTTTTACGGTCATGGTGTGGTGTCCTCTTTCTTGTCTAATTGCGATCACTCAGGGTCCGGCTGACGGCATCACGCCAACCTGCATATCTTGCGTCCCTGACTTGCGTGTTCATGGTGGGCTCGAAACGCCGCTCCAGCGCCCAGCTTTCGGCAAAGGCCGCACGGTCAGGATAGAGACCTGCCTTCATACCCGCCAGCCAGGCAGCCCCCAGAGCCGTCGTCTCAAGCACTTTCGGGCGATCCACAGACGCGCCCAGTATGTCGGCCAGAAACTGCATGGTCCAGTCGGATGCGCTCATTCCGCCATCGACCCGCAGAACGCTCGTCTCGGCACCACCTTCCCAGTCCATAAGCATCGCGTCCCAAAGATCGCGGGTCTGATAGGCGACACTCTCAAGCGCGGCCCTGGCAAGCTCCTCCGGCCCGGTATTGCGGGTCAGACCAAAGATCGCCCCCCGGCAATCCGCATCCCAATAGGGCGCGCCAAGCCCGGTGAAGGCCGGAACGAGATAGACTGACTGCTCCGCGTCGGCAGCCTCCGCCAGCGGTTGCGTTTCCGCAGCCGTGCTGATGATCTTCAGACCATCGCGCAGCCACTGAACAACCGCCCCTGCAATGAAGATCGACCCCTCAAGCGCGTAGGTCGGCTTGCCGTCCAACTGATAGGCAATGGTGCCGAGCAGGCGATGCTCGGACGTCACCAGTGTCTCGCCCGTGTTGAGCAGTGCGAAACATCCCGTACCATAGGTCGATTTCAGCATCCCGGGCTCGAAACAGGCCTGTCCGATGGTGGCGGCCTGCTGATCGCCGGCAACGCCCAGAACCGGCAATTCCCGGCCAAGATGCTCCTGCGCGGTCACGCCGAACTCGGCAGCGCAATCCAGAACGTCGGGCAGCATTCCCATTGGCACGCCGAGCAGTTCGCAGATATCCGCGTCCCAGGCCCCTTCACGAATGTTATAGAGCATCGTGCGCGCGGCATTGGTTGCATCGGTGACATGTGACGCACCGTTGGTTAGCTTCCAGATCAGAAAGCAGTCCACGGTGCCAAAGAGCAGATCACCCGCCTCCGCCCGCGCGCGCGCGCCCTCCACATTCTCCAGAATCCAGTGCAACTTGGTTGCGGAAAAATAGGGATCAAGAAGGAGGCCGGTGCGGTCCCGCACCAGCGCTTCGTGGCCCTCGGCCTTCAGCCCAGCACAGAACTCGGATGTACGGCGGTCCTGCCAGACAATCGCATTATAGACCGGCTCACCGGTGGTCTTGTCCCAGACCAGCGTCGTTTCGCGCTGGTTTGTAATGCCGATAGCCGCCACATCTCCGGTCTGGTCCAGCACCTCGCGGCAGGTTTCCAGCGTCGTGTTCCAGATATCTTTCGGGTCATGTTCCACCCATCCGGATTTCGGGAAATGCTGCGGAAACTCCCGCTGTGCCATGGCACCAACGTCCATGTTCGCATCAAACAGGATGGCGCGGCTTGAAGTTGTTCCCTGATCAATGGCCAGTATCTGAGACATGAACCTGTCCCTTTCTCATTGTGTTCAAGCCCCGGAGTATATCCGCAAGGGGCGCGTGTGGGGAGAACCACGCGCCGCCCCTTGCAGTAAAAGGGTTCCGACCAAGGCCCTAATCAGGTCGGGTCCCTCCATCAACGTCTGAGTAAGCGTTTGTTAGCGGTAACATGCGGAAAAGTTCCCCGGCGTCAATGGAAAATTTTGTGAAACAGCGCCAGCGGCGTAGGCCATCACCCTTATTGCATTGACCACTTCACCCCGGGCACGGGCTTGGCTATCAGTGACCAGGCAACTTGAAGGTGTCCCGCATATGCCCTGGCCCGATACGGATCAGCTCTATGAAGCGATCGAGCAGACCTGGCCTGCCGCCCGGCTGTGGTCCCGGAAGGGCTGGACACTGCGCGACGGTGCGGGCGGTGGCAAGCGGGTTTCAGCCGCGACCGCGATCGACGAACACGCGGATATCAGGCTGGCAGAGGCTGCGATGATCGGCATGGGTCAGACGCCGCTCTTCATGCTCCGCAAAAATGAAGATGACCTGGACGAACGGCTCGATGCGCAGGGCTATGCAGTGATCGACCCCGTGTCCGTCCTGACCGCCCCGCTCGATGAGATGGCAGACACGCAGCCTATCTTCGGCAGAACCGTGCTGGTGGATGCCGATCTTGCCATCATGAATGAACTCTGGGCGCGCGGCGGTATCGGTCCGGCCCGTCTGGCAATCATGGACCGCGTCCGGGGGCCAAAGACAAAACTTCTGTCCCGCGCCGGGGATCAGGCCGGAGCCGTCGGGTTTGTCGCAAGCCATGGCGGTATCGCGATGCTTCACAGTCTCGAAGTTGCACCCGAGCATCGACGCAAGGGGCTCGGTCGCGATCTGACGCTTGCCGCTGCCCGCTGGGCAAGGGATCAGGGATGCGACACCTTCGCCCTGCTCACCACGCGTGCGAATACAGGTGCGATCGCGCTCTATTCGGGGATAGGCATGACCGAGGCTGCCGGATACCATTACCGCATCAGACAGACATGAAGGACATCATGACAGACCTGCCCACTGCGCTCGACCTGCCACCTGTCGACCCCCTTCCGGAGGCGACTGCGAAATTCTTTGCAATCTGCGAGGAAAAGCTCGGACTGGTTCCCAACGTGTTGCGCGCCTATGCGTTCGACATCGACAAGCTCAATGCTTTCACGGGCATGTATAACGACCTGATGCTGGGCGAAAGCGGGCTGAGCAAGCTGGAGCGGGAGATGATCGCCGTTGTGGTCTCGGCAGTGAACCGGTGCTTCTACTGCCTCGTGGCCCATGGAGCCGCCGTGCGCGAATTGTCCGGCATCCCGGAACTCGGGGAAGCCCTGGTCATGAACCACCGCGTCGCGGATGTGACACCTCGCCAGCGGGCAATGCTCGACTTCGCGGTACAGATGACCGAGGCCAGCTACAGGATTGAGGAAGCCGACCGCCAGCGCCTGCGCGATGCCGGATTTACGGATGCCGATATCTGGGACATTGCGGCAGTGGCGGGGTTCTTCAACATGTCGAACCGCATGGCCTCGGCCGTCGATATGCGCCCCAATCCGGACTATCACGCAGCCGGACGGTAGGATGATACGCGCAGTCCTTCTGGTGTCCCTGCTTGCGGGTCAGGCCGCAGCACAGACCGCGATCCGGCTTGGTGAGGGGGCACAGCTGACATCGTCCACCGCCGTTGCACCGGACATCTACCGGATGCCCACCGCACCTTTCTCGCTCGCCGAGCAACCGACCGAACGGCTCGAGGGGCGGATCACGCGGCGCAGCTGGCGGCTGACGGCCGACAATGCGGAGACGCTGACCGTCCTGCGCCTTCTGCGCCAACAACTGACCGAGGACGGGTTCGAGGTCGTCTTCGAATGCGAGACGGCGTCCTGTGGCGGGTTCGACTTCCGCTATGGCATCGACGTGATCGCACCGCCGGATATGGAAGTCGATCTGACCGACTTCCAGTTCGCTCATCTCCGCCTTGATGGCGATCAGACAGCGGACATTGCACTGCTGGTCAGCCGGGCCGGGCCGGTGATCTATGTGCAGGTGACCGAAGTCAGACCTCTTGCAGACCCTGTTACGGATCTTCCCGAAGCCGTATCAGGCCTCAACCTTGGCGCATCCGACTGGGCAGCGTCCCTGACTGCCAGAGGGCGTGTTGTCATAGAAGGGCTCAGCTTTGACGTCGGTGGTGTCCAGATTGCTGAGGAAAGTGTCGGCATCCTGACGGATCTTGCCGGGTTCCTGAAGGACCAACCGGAACTCAGTTTCGAGATTGTAGGCCATTCCGACAATGTCGGTGGGCTGGATGCCAACATCACCCTTTCGAAGGCGCGCGCAGCGGCGGTGCGGCAGGCACTGGTCGAAACCTATGGCATTGCGCCGGAGCGTCTGAGTTCAAACGGTATCGGCTATCTGGCCCCTCGCGCATCCAACGAGACCGAAGAGGGGCGCGCGCTCAACCGGCGTGTGGAACTGGTGCTCAAGGCGCCCTGAGCGTTCAGACCTCCCAGCCATCGGGGCCGACGCCCTTGAACCGGTCCACCAGAAAATCGATCAGCGCGCGCAGTTTCGGCTGAGTATAGCGCCCCGGCGGGTAGACCGCATAGATGCCGAGCGGCTCAAGGTCGAGATCGGGAAGGACCTCGATCAGGCTCCCGCGCCTGATCGCGTCGCCAAGGATGAAGGTCGGCAGCAGGCTGATCCCGAGGCCAACTTCAGCCGCGCGCTTGAGCGACTCGCCATTGTTCGCGGTGAGCCGACCACCCACCCGGATATGCCGTTCATCGCCGTTTTTGCCGTGCAGGCGCCATGAATTTCCGGTTGAGAGGTTGGAGTAGTGCAAGAGCTGATGCGAGGATAGCTCCTCGACGGTCTGCGGGATGCCGTTGTTGGCAAGATACTCCTTGGACGCGACAAGAAGCGCGCGCGACTCCGCCAGTTTTCGGGCCCGCAGGCTGCTGTCCTCCAGCGAACCGATGCGGATCGCCATGTCAAAACCTTCCGAGACCAGTTCCGCAAACTGATCATCGAGAACCATATTGATCGACACTTCGGGATACTGGTTCAGAAACTCCCCGATGGTGTGGGACAACTGCGAGATACCGAAATTCACCGGGACCGAGATGCGCAAAACGCCGCGCGGCTCGGTTTGCATGGCGGTGACCATCTCATCGGCTTCACTTGCCCCGGCAAGAACGGTCTGCGCCCGGTCATAATAGGCCAAACCGATCTCCGTGGGGTTTACACGCCTGGTTGTGCGGTTCAGAAGCCGCGCCCCGAGCCGGGTTTCAAGTGCCGATACATGCTTGGAGACCGCTGATTTCGAGACCCCCATCTTGCGCGCGGCATCCGTGAAACCGCCCTGATCGACGACACAGATAAAGGCCTCCATCTCGCTCAGGCGATCCATGCACTGCCCCCGTTAGTGAAACATTTTGCAGCTATATTGGAGGTTTCCGAGAAATTTCAAGGATATCACCGTTCACGGACACGTGCTCAACTGATCACGATAGGTCAGCGCACGCGTATTCACCCGCGCCGCCGTGTTCAAAAGCCAGCGCTTGCGGTTGTAGCTGCCGCGCGCAAATCCTGTCTGTCCCTCGTGATACGCCAGATACTGGTTGTAGGCATCAGACATCGGGATCAGGTTGCGCCGGTTCGATTGCGACATGTACCAGCCCATAAAATCCGAGGCGTCGGGAAAGTTGTCCCGCTGCGCCCTGCGATTGCCGGTCAGTTCCCTGTACTCGTCCCATGTACCATCGAGCGCCTGTGCATAGCCGTAAGCGCTCGAAATGCGTCCATTGGGAATGAAACCGAGGATATATTTGCGCGGCGTGCGCGCTTTGGGACGGAATGTGCTCTCCTGATAGAGCGTCGCCAGCTGCACATAGACCGGTGCGCCCCATTTCTGCTCGGTCCGTTCCATGGCGCGGAACCAGGACGGACGATCCCGCTTGATTGCGCAGGCATCATTGAGATTGGGCGGGGGGTCCTGAGAATTGGTTGAACAGGCGCTGAGCGCCAGAACGAACAAAATTGCAATGCGCCACATAGTCTGACGGGCCACCTGTGATTGTTTATACTGCTCGCGGGCGTCTTGATTTTTTCTGACGCTCTCAATTGACGCCAGAATGCCACAGTTCGCAGTTTTTTCAAGTCGGCACGGATCGGTCCCGATCACATTTACCCCATGAGCCGGAGCCCATGAGTTCATGGGGTCTCCCGCACGGCAGGGCAAATTGCACGAAAGCGGTCAACGGGATCACTTCCCAATTGGCGCAGGCGGGCCTTATGGATCAGTCGTCATGCGCCTTGAAGAAGGCGGCAGTGGCGGCAACCATCTCGTCGAGCGTTTCGGTATCGGAGAAGACGTTGAAGACGTGATCCATCTCGGCGGTCCAAAGCTCCTCCGGCCCTTCATGGGCTGCCATGAAGAACGTGGCGACCTCCGGCAGCACTGTAGTGTCCGCCATACCCTGCGTCACGAATAGCGGGCCCGGGTAAGCCGCGATCTCGGCAACGGGATCAAATGTCTCGACACCGTCGAAAAAGGCACCGTTGAGGGAAACCTCGCCACCCCACGGCAGGGCCGCGGTGATCGTCTGGTCAGGCGAAGCGGCCTGCCCCTCGGCAAGTTTTTCGGACCCCAGTATCCCGCCATAGCTGGCAAGCGGATCCCCCACCGCCTGCCAAAGTGCCACCGAGTCCAGTTTCACACTGCGCGCCGCGACACCGGCTGCAACAAGTCCACCCTGGCTCCAGCCGATCATGCTGATGTCCTGGCCATCGACCTTGTCGAGAGAGGCGAGATACTCGATTGCAGCAAGCGCATCGGCAATCTGACCATCGAAGGTGGTCGCCTCATAGGTCATATCCGCAATGCTTTCGCCGGATCCGCGAAAATCGATCCGCAAGCTGGCAAAGCCCTTCTCTGCCAGAATGTCGGCTGCACGAACGAAGACACCCTCATTCGTGCTTGGGATTGTCAACTCGTCCCGCGATCCCACAAAACCGTGCAGCATCAGCACAACAGCAGCCGGATCACCCTCAGGCACACGAAGCGTTCCCACAACGGACTGACCCTGAGAACTGAAAGTGACAACCTGCTCGCTTTCTCCGGCGATTGATATTGCAGGCAAGATCATGGCTGCAAAGGCGAACAACAGCACTTTGTGCATCCCAACCTCCATATGACAGACACCTGAAAAGATTACATACGCCGCCCGGGATCGCAACATGCCGGGACCTCGTGAGCTGGCTCTTCAGCCCTGCACAAAGAACGCGAGGATGAGCGGAATGGACAAAACAGACAGCAGGGTCGAGACGACAACCAGACCCGCAACTTCGTCAGCTTTCGCGCCGTATTTCTCGGCCAGCATGTAATTCGTGACCGCAACAGGCGTGCTGACCTGCAGGATGAGCACACCAAGCGCCAGGTTCGGCAACCCGAAAGCCAGCCCCACCCCCAGCGCCACCAGCACGCAAATCGCCAACTTCACCAGCGAGAGCCAGATCGCATGAAACACACGACCGGGGCGCAGTCGGGAGATCGCAACACCGAGCGTGATCAGCATGACGGGAATGCCGATCTGCCCGACCAGATCGAGCGTGTTGCCCAGCCAGACCGGCACATCCCAGTTCATCATCATGAAAACAGCGCCGAGTGCCGTTGCACCCACCATCGGCTCCTTCAGTGCGGGCCAGACGGAGCCCGAGCCCGACACGATCCAAACACCGATCGTGAAGGACAGGAAGGCCATGATCGCGAAGACCACGACCGCGAAATCAAACCCGGCCTCGCCGAACGCGAAGAGCGCGACCGGAAGCCCGAGATTGCCGGTATTTCCGAACGTGATCGGTGCCAGATACGTGCGCGTCTCAAGCCCCAACAATCGGAGCAGACCCAGCGCCAGCAGCCCGACCACCGCATAGCAAACCAGCGTGGCGATAGCGGTGTCGCGCAGAGCGGCGGGATCAATCTCCGTTCGGACCAGCGCCATGAATATCAGGCAGGGAATCGCCAGCGTCATGGCGAGCCGTGTGACGAATTCGACGCGGTACTCCAGCCCCAGCCTAACCCAGCAGAAACCTATTGCAGCCAGCAAAAAAACGGGTGCTACGATCTGCAGGACCTGAAGGAACAAGGCCATTTTGTGGCGCCTCCAAGCAGCCCCTCGACGCCCGATCAGTTGCGTTGTATGGACAGAAAGTCAACGGATGGATAGATTGTTGAGTCGAAGTATCATGGTTGAAGGCATGTTAAGGCAGACGGCAAAATTCACTTTGGGTCAGGTGGTCAAGCACCGCATTCACCCCTTCAGAGGCGTGGTTTTTGACGTCGATCCGGTCTTCAACAACACCGATGAATGGTATGAATCCATTCCTGCGGAAAGCCGTCCGAAAAAGGATCAGCCGTTCTATCACCTGCTGGCTGAGAACGATACGACCTACTACGTGGCGTATGTCTCGGAACAGAATCTGGTGATGGATGATACAGGCGAGCCTGTGGATCACCCGGAAGTGGACGAGATGTTCGGCGACCTGATGGACGGCCGCTACGATCTCGGTGGGCAGCTTCACTAGGCCAGCGGTCGACCTTTCAGAAGTTTCGGAAGATCTCCGGTAAGGCCCGCTGCCTCGCGGATCAGGGTGCGGCGCGCGGCAGGAACCGCATTGACGGCCCCAAGTGCCAGATCCCGCCCAATCCGCAACAGCGGATTGTCGTTGGAAAAGACGCGGTTGATGGTGTCGGTCGCAACCGCCAGCGCGGACGTATCGAACCGCCGCCACTGCTGATAACGCGCCAGCACAAGCGGGCTGCCGATGTCTTCACCTCGCTGGCGGGCTTCCGACAGAACCTCGGCGAGGGCCGCAACATCGCGCAGACCCAGATTGAGGCCCTGTCCGGCCAGTGGATGGATGCCATGGGCCGCATCGCCTGCAAGCGCCACGCGTTCTGCAACAAACGAGTTGGCGAGCGACAGGCCCAGTGGGTAGGAATAGCGATCACCTGCCAGGCTGATCCCACCCAGAAAATCCCCGAAACGCGGACGAAGTTCCGCCAGATATCCCGCTGGCGGCAATGCCGAGATCTCGATGGCCCGCCCGGCGCTCTCGGTCCAGACGATCGAACTGCGATTGCCCGGCAAAGGCAGGATCGCCAGCGGCCCTGAAGGCATGAAGAGCTGATGGGCAACGCCATGATGCGGCAGTTCATGTTCAACCGCGCAGACCAGCGAGGTCTGGCCATAGCCCCAGCCGGTTCGCCGGATGCCCGCCCGTTCGGCCACCTGCGATTGCCGCCCGTCGCATCCGATCAGCAGCCGGGCCGAGAGGCTCTCGCCGCTGTCGAGGCCGACCTCGATACCGCCGGGGCCGGGGCCTTGCGTCATTGCGAGAACAGGTGCGCGGTGGTCGATCAGCGGGTTTTCGTCAACCGCATTCAGCAGCGCCCGTCTGAGATATCGGTCCTCGATCAGCGCCCCCATCGGACCCTCGGCGATCTCCCGATGATCGAAATGCAGGAAAAGCGGAGACGCACCCTCGCCCGGCCTGCCGTCGGAGACCTTGATATCGAGAATGGGTTCCGCCTTGCTTTCCAGTTCAGGCCAAAGCCCGAGAGCGCCCAGCATGCGCCGGGAACTCAGCGCGAGCGCATAGGCGCGCCCGTCAAACCGGGGGCTCTTGCGGCGGCTGATCCTCTGCCCGTCGAGCAGCACCGAACGCAGACCGACCGAAGCCAATGCCAGCGCCAGAGCAGGCCCGTTCAGGCCACCGCCGACAATCACGATATCCGTATCAAATCGCATGCTCCAAATATGACGCTTGTCAGGCCGGTGTCCATGCAACAAGGTGCGGCAAATTCGGGAGGGCAGCATGCAGGACTGGCGGTGGATGAGCGCAAGCGATTTGGGTCGGCGCATTGCTTCTGGCGAAATCGATCCTGTCGATCTGACGGAGTGCTTTCTGGAAGCCCTTTCAGACGATCCCGATCATCATCTGATCTACGCCAGACCCACCACTGACCGAGCCCGGAAAGAAGCACTGGCCGCACGGGATCGCGCCAGATCCGACACTCGCAGATCGCTCCTCGACGGGGTGCCTATCTCCTGGAAGGACCTCTTCGACACAGCCGGTGTCGCAACTGAATCCGGCTCACGTCTACTCAAGGACCGCATCCCCGACCAGGACGCGGAGGTGTTGTATAACGCGGGCCGGGCCGGTCTTGTCTGTCTTGGCAAAACCCATCAGACCGAACTTGCCTTCTCGGGCCTCGGGGTCAATCCGATGACAGCAACGCCGCCCAATGGCCTGGACGCGCCACGCGCGCCGGGCGGTTCGTCATCGGGCGCGGCGGTATCGGTCAGGCGAGGGCTGGCGGCTGCCGGGATCGGGTCGGACACCGGCGGATCGGTACGGGTCCCGTCCGTCTGGAACGATCTGGTGGGCCTTAAAACCACCCACGGCGCCCTGTCATTGGAAGGCGTTGTCCCGCTTTGCGCCGAGTTTGATACGGTCGGGCCACTCAGCCGCACGGTCGAGGATGCATGTCAACTGAACGCGGCCATGGGCGGGGCTGAAGCGCCCGATCTTTCGGACACGTCGCTGTCGGGCAAGACCTTTCTGGTGCTCAAGTCGCCGCTCTTTGCCCCCATCGATGACGCTCCGCAAGCCGCCTTTGAGGGCGCGCTTTCAGCCCTCGGCAAGGCGGGCGCGAAGCTGGTGGAAGGGCCTGCCGAGGCTGCCGATCAGGCTATGGAATTCGGAGCCTGCCTCTACACGGTCGAGGCCTACGCGACCTGGGGCAGAGAGATCGAGGCCAATCCCGACGCGATGTATGGCCCGATTCGCGAACGGTTCGAGGCCGGATTGCGCTTTTCCGGTGTTGATTATGCGCGGGCATGGCTGGAACTCAGACGCCTTCGGGCGGCCTATCTTGCCGAGACCTGCGGATATGACGCGGTGCTGATGCCGACAGCCGCCATCCTGCCCCCAATGACCGCCAACCTGCTGGCGGATGAGACCTACTTCATGGAAAAGAACCTTCTCGCCCTTCGCAACACCCGCGTTGCCAATCTTATGGGACTTTGCGCGCTGACCTTGCCCACCGGCACGCCGCATTGCGGACTAATGATGATGTGCCCGCCCCACACCGAGCGCGTTTTGCTGCAACTGGGGGCCGGGGCGGAAAAAGCACTGTCATAGGGGTTTTTGACGCTCCGGGATGGACCATGTGCTATTGGAGCGATACTGTGTCCGCTACTGGGGCACCAAGACCCCGTGATGAGGCAAGTACAGTTATGACGCTCCCGATGCGTTTTTCCGATCTCCCGGAATATGCGTTCCCGCGCCTGCGGAGCCTTCTTGACACCCACACGCCGGGTGGCACACCGGTTCATATGTCTATTGGTGAGCCGAAACATCCGGTTCCGGACATTGTAAGCCCGATCATTGCGAAACATACGGCCGAGTTCTCCAAATATCCGCCGAATGAGGGACTGCCGGGTCTGAGAGGGGCGATTTCCGACTGGATTGCCCGGCGCTACGGCGTGAGCGCGCCTGATCCCGAACGGCATATCCTGCCCCTGAACGGGACACGCGAGGGGCTTTTCAACGCCTGTCTCGCCCTGTGCCCCGAGACGAAGGGCGGCGAGCCGCCGGTCGTCCTGCTGCCCAATCCGTTTTACCAGTGCTACGCGGTCGCGGCGCTGGCGGTCGGGGCAGAGCCCCACTATGTCTCGGCCGGACCGGAGACCGGTTTCCTGCCTGATTTCGCAGCACTGCCGGAGGCGATCCTCAATCGGACCGCGATTGTCTACATGTGCTCGCCATCCAACCCGCAAGGCGCTGTCGCCTCTCTGGAATACTGGAAGGCCCTTCTGACACTGGCCGAAAAATATGATTTCCGGGTCTTTGCCGATGAGTGCTATTCCGAGATTTACCGCGACACGGCCCCCACAGGCGTGCTGGAAGCCCTCGAGGCGGCCGATTGCGATCCCGAGCGGATCTTGGCATTTCATTCGCTCTCGAAACGCTCGAACCTGGCAGGCCTGCGGTCGGGCGCGGTCACTGGCGGCACGGAAGCCATTGGCGCGATGAAGCAACTCCGCTCCTACGCGGGTGCGCCGCTTCCGATCCCGCTGCAACATGCGGCCACCGCCGTTTGGCAGGACGAGGCGCATGTTGAGACCAACCGGGCGCTTTACCGTGCAAAATTCGATCTTGCCGATCAGATCCTCGGCAACATGGCGGGCTATACATCCCCTCAGGCCGGATTTTTCCTTTGGATCAAGGTTCACGACGGCGAAGATGCCGCGCTGAAACTGTGGCAGAAGGCCGGAATTCGAGTGTTGCCGGGGCTCTATCTCAGCCGCGACCCTCTGGACGGATCGGTCAACCCCGGTGCATCCTACATCCGCGCAGCACTGGTTGCACCGATTGAGGAGGTTTCGAAGGGTCTGACCGCAATCCGCGACATTCTGGGCCCGGATGGTCAGGACTAAGACGATGGCAGCAAAGAGAAAACCGCGTAAACGTAAATCCCCGCTTGTCGAAAGCAAAACCGAGGCCGTGCTCAAGCGGCGTGGGACCGAGCTTGTCGGAGTGATCCTGACAGGTATGGGTGTGTTGTTTCTTGCGCTTCTGTGGACCTACTCCCCAGGCGATCCAAGCTTCTTCTCGTCCACCGACAATCCACCTCAAAACATCCTGGGGCTGGTGGGCTCATCACTTGCCGATCCGATCCACAAGGCCCTTGGCTGGGCCGCCTACGGCATCCCGGCCACGCTTCTGATCTGGGGATTTCGCCTGATCCGGCACAAGGGCGAAGAGCGGGTCGTCAGCCGGCTTATCTTTGCCCCCATTGCCATCGCGATCTGTGCGGTCTTTGCATCCTCTCATGTCCCGCTTGACAGCTGGGCTCATGAATACGGGCTGGGCGGTGTCTTCGGCGATGCGGTGCTGCGGGGTCTCGTGCTCGCTGTGCCCGGCAACACCGGTCTGTCGCTGAAGGTGCTGACCCTCATTTTCGCCTTCATAGCGCTCCTCTTCGCATCGTTCGCACTCGGCACCACCAGATCCGAGGCACGGGCCTTCGCGCGGTTCCTCAAGACCGGCTCCATTCTGAGCTTTGCAGGCTTTGTCGCAGGTGCAAAGTATCTCACGGCAGCCAGCGGCGTTCTTGGCCGCAAAGCCATGGTGGGGGCCAAACAGGCGCGCGAGTTGCAAAAGGAACGGGCCGCCAGGGCTGCCGAGGAACGCGCGCTCAAGGCTGAACGCGCAGCCGAATTCCGGTCGCTCAAGATCGACGCGAACCTTGACCCGGATGGCGAAGCGATTGTCTGGAACGAAAACCGGTCCGAAAACCGCTATGATATTGACGGAACCGACAAGAACGAGGCGCGCATCATGGCGCGGATCGCCGAGGCGGTGAAAAAGCGCGAGACGACAGAAAGCTCCAGCGGGATCGATCTCGACTCAATCAACATCCCGCCGCCGCCCACCCCTGTCGGTCAGGCGACGCCGGAACTTGGCGGCGTCACCCGCGATGATGAAGGGTCGGGGCCGATCGATCCCAACGAGGCTCTGGGCGGCGGCAGCACGCCTGACGTCCCCAAGATCTCGCCCTTCAAGCGCGGGCGGGCCGAACCGAGGGTTCAGCACCCCGAGCGCAAGCAACCGCCCAAGAGCGACCGCGCCCGGGCCGAAGAACAGCCAAGCCTCGCGCTCGGTCAGGATCAGGCGCCGCGCTATCAGACACCGCCCCTGTCGCTTCTGTCGAGCCCGACCGAGATCGTGCGCCACCACCTCAGCGATGATGCTCTGGAGGAAAACGCCAAGATGCTGGAAACCGTCCTGGATGACTACGGGGTCCGCGGGCAGATCGTCTCCGTCCGGCCGGGGCCGGTGGTCACCATGTACGAACTGGAGCCGGCCGCCGGGCTGAAGGCCAGCCGGGTGATCGGACTGGCCGATGACATTGCCCGGTCCATGTCTGCCCTGGCGGCGCGCGTCTCGACCATTCCGGGACGCTCGGTGATCGGGATCGAGCTGCCAAACGAGCATCGCGAGAAGGTGCTGTTGCGCGAGATACTCAGCGCAAAGCCCTATGGCGACAGTTCGCATTCGCTGCCGCTGGCGCTCGGCAAGGATATCGCCGGTGACCCGGTGGTGACCAACCTTGCCCGGATGCCGCATCTGCTGATCGCCGGGACCACCGGGTCCGGCAAATCGGTTGCGATCAACACGATGATCCTGAGCCTGCTTTACCAGCTCAACCCCGATGAATGCCGCCTGATCATGATCGATCCCAAAATGCTGGAGCTCAGCGTTTATGACGGCATTCCGCATCTACTCTCGCCGGTTGTCACCGATCCCAAGAAAGCCGTTGTCGCGCTGAAATGGACCGTGGCCGAGATGGAAGAGCGCTACCGCAAGATGTCCAAGATGGGCGTGCGCAACATCGACGGCTACAATGCCCGTGTGCGCGAGGCTCTGGCCAAGGGAGAGGCCTTTACCCGTACCGTCCAGACCGGCTTTGACGACGACACCGGCGAACCGGTTTTCGAGACCGAGGAATACGCCCCCGAGGCGCTGCCGTTCATCGTGGTGATCGTCGATGAGATGGCCGATCTGATGATGGTCGCGGGCAAGGAGATTGAGGCCTGCATCCAGCGGCTTGCCCAGATGGCGCGCGCCTCCGGCATCCATCTGATCATGGCAACCCAGCGTCCGTCGGTCGATGTAATCACCGGTACGATCAAGGCCAACTTCCCGACCCGGATCAGCTTTCAGGTGACCTCCAAGATCGACAGCCGCACCATTCTGGGCGAAATGGGCGCCGAGCAATTGCTGGGTATGGGCGACATGCTCTATATGGCTGGCGGCGGCAAGATCACCCGCGTGCACGGACCTTTCGTGAGCGACGAAGAGGTCGAGGAGGTCGTCAACTTCCTCAAGGCACAAGGCGAGCCGGAATATGTCTCGGGCGTCGTCGATGGACCCGAGGACGGCGTGGAGAGCGAGATCGATCAGGTGCTCGGCCTAGGTGGCAATACCAATGGTGAGGATGCACTCTACGATCAGGCCGTGGCGATTGTCGCCCGCGACCGCAAATGCTCCACCTCCTACATCCAGCGCAAACTCGCCATCGGCTACAACAAGGCCGCCCGCCTCGTCGAGCAGATGGAGGACGAAGGCGTCGTCAGCCAGGCCAACCATGTCGGCAAACGCGAAGTTCTGGTGCCGGAGCGTTGAAGGAAAGGGCCGTAGCGCAACGATCGCTTTGGCCCTCTTTGCAACATTTCTGCACAGCGGCCAAAGTCCGTTGGGGCTGCATTGCACACATTACTGAATAAGGCTTTCACTTCGTTTCAAGTCTATACTTCCTGAAAACCTCACCGTCATATTCAATATTGCGGACGAATTCGGCCCCGACGCGAGACATCAAACCCAAATTCCTGCGGGAAAGAGGAAGTAGAAAGGTGACGAAATCGATGCGCGGGTCTGCGCTCGCGAACGCGATGGCTTTTCGAACTATTCGCATCCCTAGACCAAAATTGTCCGGCTTGAGAACGAGGCCGAAATCCCAATCCTCGCCCTCTTTTTGAAACCCTCCCCAGCCGACATAAACTCCATCATTTAGGATGGCCCAATGCCCCAGCCCATCACGTTGCCAGGTCTCTTCCTTCTTGGATACGAAGTCTTTGGCGTCTTCGTGCGTCCATTTCGACGTCAGAAGCGGCATGTGTTCCGCAACACGCGGATCATTCATATGCGAAACGATGTCCTCCAGCGAGACATCGGTTAACCGAACAAAATCGATTGCAGATCGCTCTTTCAATTCAAAGTCGCTCATCGTGGTTCGTCCGGTGCAGCGACATAAGCGTTCAACTTGTTCCCGTCCATATCACGAAAGTAACCGGCGTAGACGCCGTGATCGCCGCGTGGCCCCGGGTCACCTTCGCTCTTGCCCCCAAGTGCGATGGCTTTGGAATGAAGGGCGTCGACCTGCTTGGCGCTGCCGACCTTGAGAGCGACCATAACACCGTTCCCGATGCTCGCCTTTAACCCGTCAAAAGGGCGCGCCAGACATAACGCTGTTTCGGTCCGAGACGGCCCCCATGCCGCCATGTCCCCATGCTGCCAGAGCTTCCTAATTCCTATGGTTCCCAGCAACGCGTCGTAGAATACGATCGCGCTGTCCAGGTCATTGGTTCCAATCGTCACATAGCCGATCATCTTAGCGTCCTACTCTGAGTTGCTTTATTTGCAAGTCACGTGCCGCCGAACGCCGCTTTGGTGCCAGGGTCGCCCAAATCAAGGCCTCGGCGATCAGCATGTTGATTGCCCAGGCAGACACCATTTGAACGTCCCGAAGCGGCCCTGTCGCTTCTGTCCCATAGAGGATCATCCGCCCGATGCCGATGAACGTCTGTGTCGATGCACCCTGCCCGATCGCATAGGCGCGCAGCATCAAGGCGCTGTGCTGAAAGACATTGCGTGACCGGATGGCAAGAACGGCCCAGACAATGAGCCCGACCATCAGCAGGCCAAGGGTGATCCGCACCCAATATAGCAAGCTCCCCTGAAGGCCGATCGGGAAGCCGTAGAAATGCGTCATCCACAAGCCACTTCCCGCCGAAAGACACCCTGCCACCGCGACAATTCGGCCGGAAATCCGGTGGGTTGCCGGATGCTTCTGCCTGATGCTTGGCAGGAACTGGAGCGCGCCAAGAAGAAGGAACAGAAAACTGCTGAGAATGTGCAGGATGATCGGGAGGGGCATTGCCGCGGCCCGCAGGTTTGCGGGCATGATGACAGAACCGCCCGCCAATTCGAGAACGCGGAACAGGCCACCAAATGTCGGTACGAATGAATAGGCAATGATGAAGACAAGGATCGCCCATTCAGACTTTCGAAGAACTCTCAAAGGTCGTTCCCCCGATTTGCTGTTGCGGCGTCGATATCAGGAATGTGCTTCGGTCTCCCCGGTCGGCGTGCCCAGAATGCGATGCTAGCTTGGCCTGCGAAGGACCCGAGGTTAACGGGCTGGGACCCGATGTTTTCCAGCTGACATGCACCAAGCCAAGCGATGCCTTGGCGTTCCGAAACCGCCCAGGTCCGCCACCGCATCTGAATGAACGCGCCAAAGCCGGATCGCCGCACCATGCACACAAAAAGCATGCCGCCCGGCCTAAGCACGCGCACCATCTCTCTCAGCGCAAGTTGCGGTTCCGGCAAGTGCTCAATGACGTGCGCGGCCATCACAACGTCAAAGGACGCGTCGGCAAATGGCATCGAAACGATATCGGCTTGCAGCAACTCTGGCACCAGACCGACCTGCCGCATTTCAACAGCCGCCCGGGCCAGCATCTCAGATGACAGATCAATTCCATGGAAATTGGGGCGCGAGACCAGAATGCCGTCCAGTGCAATTGCAAGCGCACCACTCCCGATACCGCAATCCAGCACCTCCGCCCGCGATCCGATTTGTCCAAGCGCGGCCCCTACACCGCATGCCACCAGCGATCTTCGGTAAGCCGCCATTAGGCCGTACCGCCGTGCTATATTTTGCCATTTGCGAGACGCGGCATCGTAGCGTCTGGTCAGGTCCTCTTTGGCCCTCGGTCGCCGACTGATGGCAATTTGCCACGAGCCAAAACGATAGTCAGTCATCGGAATTGTGGGGTGACCTGATGGGTCAGTCGGCGCATCGACCAATTGCCTGCGGATATGCATTGGGTCCAACTTCCTTGCGTAATGTGGATTGCTCACAGCCTTCTAGCTGCCACTAAGGCACAACAAAATTGCATATATTTGTAGTTCTGGTATGCGCAGATCATGGAGTGGCAAAGATCAGCTTTCGACTGGAATCAAGCGCGGGCATTTCTTGCCACCGCCGAGGAAGGATCGTTATCAGCAGCCGCACGAGCGCTTGGGCTCACGCAACCCACGCTTAGCCGACAGGTCGCGGCCTTAGAAGACACGTTGGGCGTTACACTGTTCGAACGGACGTCACGCGCGCTGCTGCTGACCCAGGCCGGAACCCAGCTGCTCGAGCATTTCCGATGCATGGGAGAGGCCGCAAACCGGATTGCCATCGCGGCGACAGGCCAGTCCGAGGCCGTGACGGGACATGTGGCTATCGCCTGTACGAATGGAATGGCAACATTTTACCTTCCGGAGATCCTCAAGAAACTCCAGGCCCAGGCGCCAGACCTTCAAATCGAAATTATCGCGTCCAATGAGATAAGCGACTTGCGACGGCGTGAGGCGGATATCGCGATCCGGCACGCCCGCCCGCAGGACGAAAACCTGTTTGCCAAACGCCTGAAGGACACGACCGCGCATCTCTTTGCGTCCTCAGAATACCTCGATGCGGTAGGTCGTCCTTCCCATCCGAACGACATTGCAAAGCTACAGTTCGTGGGGGCTGAATACCCCGAGCGCATGCTGGGATTGATGGCTTCGCGCGGCCTCAATTTGACTGTGGCCAATTTTAACTACTCCACCGCGAGTGTCACCATGGCTCTGGAACTGATGCGCGCAGGGCTGGGGATCGGAATTTTACCCATCGATGTGGGTGCAGCCTGTCCTGAACTTGAGGATCCCTATCCTGACTTTGAGCCGATAGAGATAGAAACCTGGCTTGTCGCACACCGAGAACTAAAGACCAATCTCAGAATACGATTGGTGTTCGACCTGTTGGCGGACTGTCTGAGCACAAAATAGAGATCCGAGAAGGGTCCGCGTTCACAAAGTTAATCCATACCTATGAGCCACTTTTGAGCAAGGTTTCTGGGGAGGGCGGGCGCTATCTGGAATTCCAGCCGGAGTGCTCATTGCTGGATCGTTTGGATGCTACCACAAGCAGAAGATGCGGCATTTTTTTGATTTTGACTTTCACGTGGCTGATCGCGGCGGGAGACTTCATCCACGTCTTAGCAGGCTCCGTAGAAATGGCTTTGCTTGCGGTTCTTGGTGATCTTGGTTTCTCTGATGCTGTCTTTGGCTTCTTATTGCCGGTTTTGGCAAGCAATGTTGTCGGCGGCACAGTGATTTTTACCCTTATGGCTTGGGGCCAAGTCAGGCGCGAATTGGCAGAGACCGACATCCCTTAGCTCCTACAGCAACCAAAGGATGACTCCGGTTGCCAGTGCCCCGAGTGTCAAGATGCTTGCCAGTGTTGTCATACGTTGATGCGATTGGGCCTCGACGTCATGATCCTTCATACGTCTCTGGGCCTCCCGGCACTTTGTAACAGCCGCCCAGAATATGAGGATGGCAACAATGATGAACACCTCCGCCACCGCCTTCGCGACAAGAGGGTAATCTGTGTCTTTGAAGACGGCCTTCAGGCCCAAGGCGAGAGCTATGCAGGCCATACCTGTTCGCATCCAGCCCGCAAATGTTCTCTATCTGCGGCCGTTAATTCAAGGGTGTCTTTCGATCTCATCGGGTTCATGGTTCTCTCCGAGGTCGGG
>CANLSM010000026.1 GCA_947493745.1 uncultured Paracoccaceae bacterium
TCATAATTGATGGAAGGAACCGCCTACCTCGTGGCAGGAAGCAGACATTGTTGGTTGTAGATCAAAGGTCCGCTTCGTCCCGCAAATCGAACCTCCAAGTGCCTCACAGCGAAGGTCCGGGCCGAGTCCTAAAACAGCCAATTGATCGTGCGTCCGACGAGCGCGACCTTGCATCTTATTGAAACCATTGAATTCACACATGATTGTGGATCAAGAGGTCCCCCGTTCGAGCCGGGGAGCTGGTACCAACAAAATCAATGACATAGACGCTACTTCTTGAGAACAGACCGGATCCGTCCGACGGCGTCCGATGCCCCGTCCGAGTCGGAAGCGGTTACAACTGCACCTGAGAACCGCCGGCATTGCTCCGGGTTACCGCACCGGGCGAGTGCTCTGGCACGCCCCGCGAAATCGCTTCGTTCGTCGGGTCGGGCCACGCCATGTGGACCATTGCGCCTGTTTCGGGAGCCCGGAACATCAATGTCGCTTCGGGATGATCGCTCCGCGATGCCGGATAACCCGGGCAGCCAGATCATGACCTGCCCGGATGGAGTCCGGAACGTTTTGTCCCGAGACATGTGCCGCCAGAAAGCCCGCATTGAAACTGTCGCCTGCGGCTGTCGCATCAACCACTTTGAGATCGACCCAAGCTGCCTCGTCGACTTCGCTGCCGTCGAGCGCCAGCGGGCCGCGTCCACCACGTTTCAGTGCGCCAAGTGTTGCGCCAGCCGCCCTCAGCCGGGTCAGCACCTCGGTCTCACTCGCTACATCGAATAGAAGCATCTCATCGTCGAGGGAAGGAAGAGCGATGTCACAGCCGGACCACATAGCCGAGATCGCCTCGCGCGCGGCCAGGACACTTTCCCAAAGCCTGGGGCGGTAGTTCGAGTCGAAGGCGATTGTGCCGCCTCCGGCGCGGAATCGCTCGCCCCAATCGAACACAGCGGCCCGAACGGCCGGCGGCAGGATCGCCAGAGAAATGCCCGAGAGATAGACAAGATCGAACTCCGACAGCCGTTCGAGACCCTCCGCCCAGGGATCGCAGAACAATGTGCGAGCCGCGGATGCGGACCGCCAATAGCTGAAGCTGCGCTCGCCTGCCCCGTCGACAGAGATCATGTAGAGGCCGGGCGACATGCCCGCGCGCCGCTCGACATGGTCGATGGAAAGATGTTCGCGCTGAAGCGCCTCCAGAACATCGTCCGATCGTGGATCATCGCCCAGAGCGGTCACATAGGCGACGTCGAACATGTCCATCGGCAGGCTTCGGCGCAGATAGACGGCAGTGTTGAACGTGTCTCCTGCAACCCCGAGCCTGTAGTGACCATCGCCCGTGGGCGAGAGTTCCAGCATAACCTCGCCAACACAGGCGATCCTTGAGATTTTCCGCCGCATGGGCCCGTCTCCTCGCGAAAGCGAAGCCTAGTTCGGCAGCAGGTTGAACAGGCCAAGCGACACTGAGGGAATATATGTCACAAGCATCAGAGCAAAGAGAATTGCGCAATAGAAGGGCCAGATGGTCTTCACGACGTTCTCCATCCGCTCTTCCCCGACAACGCATCCGACGAAGAGGCAGGAGCCCACAGGCGGGGTTGTCAGCCCGAGGCCGAGGTTCATCATCATGATGATGCCGAACTGGATCGGACTCATGCCGAGATCCATGACGATGGGCAGAAAGATCGGTGTCGTGATCAGGATCAACGCCGCCATATCCATGATCATGCCGAGCACCAGAAGTGTCAGGTTCAGGAGCAGAAGGATCACAAATTCGGACTCGGAAATCGACAGCACAAACCCGGCCAGAAGATCCGGCACCCGGTTGAGCGTCAGCAGATAGGCGAAGGCCGATGCACAGGCGACAAGGATCATCACCATCGCTGTGGTACGGACCGAGACCAGAACGGCGGTCTTGAACTTCTCCCAGCTCAGTTCGCGATAGACCAGTGCTGTGACGATGATGGCATAGATCGCCCCGAAAGCCCCGGACTCGGTCACTGTCATGATGCCCGACAGAACGCCGCCCACTATGATGACAGCGGTCAGAAGTCCTGGAAGCGCGACAATGAAGGAGACCCCCAGACTGACCAGGCCGGGAAAGGCCTCTGCCGGGTAGCCCCGACGCACAGCCACCACCCAGGCCACAAAAGCCAGACATAGGCACATCAGAATGCCCGGCACGATACCCGCGATGAAAAGCTGGCTGATCGGCAGGCCACCGGCAGCGACGGCGTAGAGGATCATGTTGTGGCTCGGCGGGATGACGACCCCGGCAATCGAGGAGGTCACCGTGACATTCACCGCATAGTCGCTGTCATACCCTTTTTCCTTCATCACCGGCATCAGGATGGAGCCGAGCGCCGACGTGTCGGCAACCGCGGATCCCGAGATGCCGCCAAAGAGCATGGATGAGGCGACATTGACCACACCCAGCCCGCCGCGCATCCAGCCGACCGCCGCGGACGCGAGCCTCACCAGACGGGTGGCGATGCCGCCCTGAAGCATCAGCTCGCCTGCGAAGATAAAGAACGGAACGGCCAGCAGGGAGAAGATCGAGATGCCCGAGACGATCCGTTGAAAGGCGATGAAAAGGGGCAGCCCCTCGTAGAGAAACCCGATGACAGCCGCGATCCCGAGACAGAACGCCACCGGCACACCGGCGATCAGACAGATGAAAAACACCCCGAAGAGCAGCAGAAGCTCCATATCAGTCTCTCTTCCCGGCGAAGATGGCCTTGAACAGGTCGTCAAGGCAGAAGAGTGCGATCAGCGCTCCGCTGAGGCTGACAGGCACCGCACGCCATCCTTCCGAGACACCCAGGAGCGGGATCTCTCGCTGGGCCGTGCGCTCGAACATCACATAGCCCTGCCACGCCATCACCAAGCCGAAGAACAGCATCGCAACAATGGCGAGCAGGAAACAGAAGCCGCGCAAGGGCGCCGGCATGGCTTCGCGGATGAAGTCGACCGAAAGATGGGTGCGGCGCCGGATACCGACAGCAGCCCCCAGAAAGGCGATCCAGACAACAATCAGAAGCGACAACTGCTCGACCCATGTCGGCGTCGCATTCAGAACGTAGCGGCCATAGACAAGCCATCCGAAGATGAAAAGCAGAATGACCATCAGCACGCTCGCAATGGCCATGGCGATCTGCGCGAGACCGTCAAGAACCCGGTCCGAGAGCCCCTGCCCCGATGAACCCATGTGTTTTACCCTCACAGGGAGAGCGCCCAAAGACCCTCTCCCGATTGACCGCGCGTCAGTCTACTTAGCCGCCTGGATGGCGTCGATCACCTGCCCGAGATCGGGGTTTGCCGCGAGAAAACTTTCATAGACCGGGGCCATCCTCTCCTGAAATGCGGTCTTGTTTTCGACCTCGTTCACCACCGAGCCCGCAGCCTCGACCTTTGCGCGGCTCTCCTTCTCGCGCTCCGCCCAGAGCTTGCGCTGCGTATCGGCCGAATTGAGCGCGGCTGTCCGCACGGCATCCTTGGTGGCGTCATCGAGCTTTTCCCACGAACCGGTCGCAACACAAAGGCATTCCGGAATGATCAGATGATCGGTGATCGAATAGAAACCCGCGACCTCGAAATGGCCGGTGGATTCATAGGACGGATAGTTGTTTTCGGCACCATCGATCACCCCGGTTTTCAGGGACTGATAAACCTCGCCAAAGGCCATCGGCGTCGCATTCCCGCCAAGCTGGGCAACCATGTCAACGAAGAGATCGTTGTTCATGACGCGCAGTTTCAGGCCCTCGACATCCGCGGGCGAGGTGATCGGGCGCTTGGAGTTGTAGAAGCTGCGCGATCCGGCGTCATACCACGCCAGCGGCACGAGACCTTCCGCCTCCATCGCGGCGGCAAAGATGTCGCCGACTTCGCCGTCCATCGCCTTGTGCATATGATCAACGCCCGAGAAGATGAAGGGTAGCGACAGCACATTGGTGGTTGGGATGATCGGCCCCATCGGACCCATGTTGAACTGACCGAAATCGAGGGCGGTGTTGCGTACCTGCTCGATGGCGTCGGGCTGCGAGCCAAGAACCCCGCCGTGGAAGACCTGCAGGTCCAGATCCGTCGTGGCGTTCACCTCTTCCACGAACTGATCAAGCGCCACGCTGTTGGGATATCCCTCGGGGTGAATGTTCCAGCCCCGCCAGTTCTGAGCAGCAGCGATGACGGGCACAAGCACGGCAATTGCAGCGACACCGAGAAGCGATTTCAGTTTCATGGTTTCCTCCCAGAAAATCGGACCGTTCGGCGGCCCTGTTGCAGTTCCGGTCAACGCTTGCCGACTGGATCCGCTAAATTTGTATACTAGCATACCAGACTTGGGAAGCCTGTTGGAACCTCTCCATCAGCGAAGGCAGGATCTGTCGGTTTCGAGGTCCCGAAAGGGCGTCGGATGGGGCGCAATGGACATCGGTGCGGCGTGAAACAGTTCACCAACTCGCCACCTTCGGGGAACGGAAAACCATGCTCCGCATCGCCTTGGGTGAAGAAGCTGTTGGCGGGACCGCCACCGGTATCTTGGTATGTCGGTTGACTTACAGACCAGCAGGCCCCAATCGCCCGATGTCACCTAAAGCGTGGAGAACTGCGCCCGGTAGGTGTTGGGAGATGCGCCGGTACAGCGCTTGAAGGCGCGGCTGAAATAGGCCGGGTCGAGATATCCAACGGTCTCCGCAATCGAAGCGATTGGCAGGCGGGTATAGACCAGCTGGCGCCTGGCCTCGTCCATTCGGCGCGCCTCGATGATCCCGGAGGCCGGCTTGCCCCAGTATTGCTGACAGAGCCGTGTCAGATGCGTCGGGCTGACGCCCAGATCGCGCGCGAAATCAGCAACATTTCTCATCGGCGAGGTCATGTCCGAGATCGCCGCGTCAAACGCCACGAGTTGCGAGGGTAGATCCCGGCGCAAAGCCTCGCTCGACTGGTCCTGACGGACCAGCGCCAGAAGCGTGTCGGCAAGACCTTGCAGAACCGCCTCCCGCCCCGGCACGCGGGTCGAATGCTGACGTGCGATCAACTCGAACACCTGCTCAAAGTCCGGGCTTGCTTTGAACCGCAGCGGCCGATCGAGATCGTGCGTTGCAAAATGACTGACCGGAAGCGTCAGCACAAAGCCCACGGTGTCGCGCTGGAAAGAGAACCCATGCACCACGCGCGCCGGCATCGAGATCAGCAGATCATCGGTGATGCGGGTCCGCACGCCCTCGCAGGTGATCACCCCGCCGCCCTTCCTGAACAGGAAAATCTGATGCAGCGCATTGTGACGATGCGGTTTGATCTGCCAGTCGAGCGGCTGGGCCCGCGCGCCGATGGTCTCGCAATGCAGCAGGTCCGGCAGGCTCTGCTCTTCACCATAGAGGCCATAGGAGGGGATTGCGGGGATCACGGTCATGTTCGAAAAGTACAAGAATGGGTGACAAGCGTCCATTCTCTTGTACCGCGCCTCTGCCTAATGTTCGAAGGCGAGCACAGAAAAAGCAAGTATGCGGACACAAGTGGCGATCATCGGCGGCGGGCCTTCAGGCCTGCTGCTCAGTCAGACCCTCAACCGTGCAGGGATCGAGACCGTGGTGCTCGAGCGCCGCAGCCGGGACTATGTTCTCTCTCGCATTCGCGCCGGTATTCTGGAATGGGGCACGGTCGAGATGTTGCGCCAGGCAGGTGTCGGCGCGCGGATGGACCGGGAGGGCTTTGTCCATGATGGCACGCGCATCGCCTCCCGACATCAGAGCTTCCGCATCGATTTTGCCGAACGTGCCCACCGGAATGTTATGGTCTACGGGCAAACCGAGGTCACACAGGATCTCTACGCCGCGCAGGACAAGCTCGGGACGCCCATCATTCATTGCGTCGACGGGGTGGAGCTTCATGATCTGGACACCGAGACGCCCTATGTCACCTTTTCCGCAGATGGCCGCGATCAGCGACTGGAGTGCGATTACATCGCCGGCTGTGACGGATTTCACGGTGTCAGCCGTCGAAGCATTCCTGAGGAACGGCGTACCGAACATGTCCGGACCTATCCGTTCGGCTGGCTCGGCGTGCTGTCGGAAACACCTCCCGTAGGTTCCGAGCTGATCTATGCCAACCATGCGCGGGGCTTCGCGCTGGCCTCCATGCGCAACACGCAACTGTCGCGTTACTATATTCAGGCCCCCGCTGATGATCCGCTGGAGAAATGGGGAGATCAGACCTTCTGGGACGAGTTGCGCAGACGTCTGCCGGAGGACGTCGCCGAGCAGATGGTGACAGGTCCGTCGATTGAGAAATCCATCGCGCCGTTGCGCTCCTTCGTGGCCGAACCGATGCGCTGGGGGCGGCTCTTTCTCTGCGGCGACGCGGCGCATATCGTGCCGCCAACCGGTGCGAAAGGCCTTAATCTGGCGGTGTCGGACGTTCACTATCTGAGCGACGCGCTTATCACCGGCTATCAAGGAATTGAGGACAGCCTTGATCAGTACTCGACGCGCGCCCTGGCCCGGGTCTGGAAGGCGGTTCGGTTCAGTTGGTGGATGACCAACCTCATGCACCGGTTCCCCGAGCACACGGATTTTGATCTCAGAATGCAGGAGACCGAGATCGACTACCTGGCGCATTCACAGGCTGCGCAGACGGTATTTGCGGAGAATTATGTCGGTCTTCCGTACTAAAGCGGCGTTTTTGTCTCATTTACTAAACTCTTTACTATTCCGGCGTGATCTGTCACATGACTCGCGCACTTCTGCATGCTAATTTCGACCGCTGTCTCCCTTAACAAGGCCGTCAGTCTTTCGTCACAGACCAGTCGAGCCGGGTTGCCGCACTTCCGCGGGCAACAACAAAAAAGTGGAGAAACACGATGGCAAAAGGCACCGTGAAATGGTTCAACGCAACCAAAGGTTTCGGATTTATCGCCCCTGAGGGCGGGTCGAAGGATGTGTTCGTGCACATCTCGGCACTGGAACGTTCCGGCCTGTCCAGCCTTGCTGACAACCAGGCGGTTACTTTCGACGTTGAAGCTGGTCGTGACGGCCGCGAAAGCGCCGTGAATATTGAACTGGCCTGAGGCCAGCTCTTTCGGGGGATGCGCTATCGCCTCCCCCAACATCTGATGACATGACGTTCATCAAACGTTTCCACAAAAACAGCCCTCTGACGTGACCACGCTCTGACGTCGTCAGACGTCAATCTCCTCGAAATTCAGCACCCAGTGGCAGGTCAGTGACGGTGTCGGTCGCTGCAAATGATGCCTTGAAGCCGCATGCGCGAACGACATAATCTGCGGTCATGAAAAACATCATTCTGATAATGGGGATCGCGATGGCCACGCCGACGCTCGCCGATGTACCCTTGGTGATCGCGGAAGACGGGGCCTACAGCTTTGAAGCCAAGGTCACGCAAGGTGACGAAACGCTTTGCGAGATCGTGCTTGAGGTCAGCGATACCAGCAAAATCTTCGAGCAAACAGGCTGTCGCATCAATCCCGCTGACCGGTCGGGCATCTCGATATCGGGCAGCTTCAAGGGCGAGTATGCGTCCGGCAGTTTCGACGCATCCTACACGTTCTTCGATGTGAGCCCTTGGACTGGTGTCCTGCGAGACCCGTCCCTTGATTTCGGAACCCGTCTGGATCGGTATCGGGAGAGCCTTTTGGCGCTCGATGCAGATGTCACCTCGTGGTTCAGGATCACGACGCGCGATATCCCGGAGGCCGACATCATTAAGGCCGTTCGGCAGGACGTTGGCACTGACCTGCCGTCCGAGCTTCACGCCTTTGTCACCCGCGATATGATTGTCGAGGATCACTCATATATCGGCCCTGCTTTCCAGATGCGGCGGCCCGGTGGCAAGCCAAGCTGGCCCAGTCTGTCGGAGCGGGAAATCGGGCAAGGTGTTCCCGAAAGCGCCCTGCCAGCCAAAGACACAGAACTGCGCAATTGGTACGACCGCGTTCGTGTGGTTTTTGAGAATGTCGGTGATGGCGTTGCGCCGATTGTCTGGGACCCTGAGGCCGGGATCGGTCAGCCGGACTTCTTCTGGCTGCATGAAGAAGATCGGGAGGCCACGCCGCTCCTCTATCTCGACGGCACGCCGGTCTCGGCCCTGGACGCGCTGCTCGCACCGCTCGACTGGGCCAAAATCTGGGACGGTCAGCGCGAAGACCGCTCCGGCTGGGTCTACCGCGCTGTAGCCACGCAAGGCGTCGATGCTGACGACCCCGGCCTGATCATCGTGGATACGAGCAATCCGAACACCGTCCTGTCTTTCAATTTCGATCAGGGCAGTAACGTGCCGTTCTTCAAGACCGTCGAGCCATATCTGGCCTCCGTAAACCAGACATGGTGGGAGCGGTAGCTTCGTCAGGAGCGGGTGAGCGCGACAGGACCCGCATCTGAGCAGAACGACGGTTGGTCTTGACCTTGATCCATTGGAGCGGCCATCGCCGCGGAGGCCCGCCGATCCCATGACCGACCCCTCTCAGGAGCTTCGCCGGCTTCTCGTCGCCCAGGTTCCCGCGGACTTTGCCGACTGGCTGGATTTTGTTGCGATTGGTGCCCTGCTCGCGTTCACCTGGCAGGTGGAGCCCTATGTCTTCGCGCTCCTCGCGGTCAGCATGGGTCTGCCATATCTCGCTGTGGGACCAGTTGCGGGCGTGTTTGTCGATCGTTCCGACACGCGATCTGTTCTGATCTGGAGCAACGTCGGACGCGGCATTGTCACGGCGTCTTTTTTCCTGGCATCGGACTGGCCTTTGCTGCTGGCGCTGATTGCCTTGCGAAGCGCCATCGACACGTTCTTCACCCCCGCCAAACAATCCGCGATTCAGGCTCTGACCGACCGGGACCGGCGAACCCGCGCGAATGCGATAAGCCACGGCATCAATCAGTCATCGAAGATCGTTGCACCGACGGTTGGAGGCGTATTGCTGATCTGGATGAGCCCGCATCTGGTCTTTCTGATCAACGCAGGGGTTTCGGTCATCGCAGCATCGCTTCTGATGCGTCTGCGCTCGATGAGGTCGGAGACCACAATCGAGGAACAGGCGAGTGCGCTGTCAGCGATCCGCGGCGGCCTGAAGATGATGGCCGACATTATGGTGCTGAGGGCCGCCATTGGCATGATGGCGGCGGGGTTCTTTGCCATGTTCTTCTACGACACGCTCATCGCACCACTGACGCGCGACCTGTCCTTCAGCCAGACCCATCTCGGCTTCGCGCTTGCGGCCGTCGGCGCGGGCGGTGTCCTTGGGGCTGCAATTCTTGCGATGATCGGCGAAATGAAACGGCCTTTCCTTTCGGTCGCCCTTGGGGCCGGTATCGGCGGCGCGACCGTTATCGCGCTTGGCCTCGCCGAGGCTACTGCGCAGCCAATCGCCCTTCTGCTGTTCATCGCGGCCTTCTTTGTCCTTGGCATTGGCTCGGCAATGTCGGTGGTGCCGTTCCGCACAATCATCCAAAACAACACCGATGAGCGCTCGATTGGCCAGATTACCGCGCTCAGTGAGGCGACGAACACAATGGCGCTGCTGACCGCTCCTTTCATCGGCGCATGGATCGCCTCGCTGTTTTCCACCGGCGCGGCTTTCATCCTTGGAGGTCTCGTCATGTTGGCGGTTACATTCGGGGCCGTCTCGCTAAGGAATCAAAACTGACCGGAAGAGGATTTGACGAGCAAAGCGTGACCGGCCCTGTGGCTGAGTTCTGCGGCATCAAGCGGATCGAAGGGATGTTCAGAAAGGCGCAATTGGTGGCAGGAAGCGCCTTTCTGTCGGGCCAGTTGGCAGCCTCAGTTGGGAGGGTTGTTGGCTGCGATGATCTGCGCGACCGAGATGGCATCGGTGATGGTATCGACGCTGTAGATCTGCATGACACCCTGGGTCGTGGCCGCCTGAGCGACGATGTTCGCCTGATTCTGCGCGTTGACAGCATTCTCAAACATGATGCCGGTGGAATGGGACAGCGACTGATAGAGCGTGCCCATTGCCATGGCGGGCGCTTCTGCGACCACCTTCACATTCGTGGAGGTGACAGCATCCGCAATTGCGTCCTGAATACCCTGATTGATCGGCATAGTGATCTCCTTGTCTGTGTTTCAATGCGGCATGAGACATGCCCGTTTCATCAACCGATCAAGCAGCGATGCGAAGCTGCGTGATCAGCCAATCTCTTCAGCTCTCACTGATACCTTCGACGAACTCTTCCAGCTCCTTGAGGGATTTGGCCTTTATGCCCAGAAGCGCGGCCACACATTGGGTCGTCGTGGCCAGGCCCAGCGTGAACTGCTGATGCTGGGCGTTCACGAAATTCATGTATGAAATGCCCTGAGCAATGGCCCCCGTCGACATCAGGTTGGCGCTTGCGTTGGCAGGCGCCAATCCAATCACGACAGCATTGGCTTCAGGGCTCCCGTTGCCGCCGGTGTTGTCTGACGGGTCAGACCTTTCCTTTTGTTTCTCCATGTTGAGAACTCCTTGTTGCTGCTACTTTGAGGCCAAAAGCTGCCCGCGACGCATCGCCATCCGCTGCTCCATGCGGCGCTGGAAATCCTGCAGGACGACCTGATCGGACGGCCCCGCCTCGGTCTTCTTCAGTGCTTCCAGGATCGGCATGATCTCGGCGATTACCTCGCGCACGATCTCCTTACGTACCTGCGTGATGAACCCGTCCCAGTCGTCAGGTTCGAGCGGCGGGGCCGGTGGCAGTCGCTCGCCCTCCTTTTCTCCCAGCCGCTCCGCTATGGTCTCGGTGGCGCGAAGGACACGTTTCGCGTTGACATTGATCTTGTTCATCACGTCGATGGTCTCGGTGATCTCGTTCTCGATCGTCCGATCAATCAGGCGTCTGGTGTCGGTTTTCCTGGGCGGCTGCATGTCATTCACCTCTGCTTTCGGGTGCGCGAGCGCATCAATCAGATTTCCAGAGGGACCTGGCCGGTGTCCTGCGGATCGACAACGACCGGCAGAACCGGTGCCTGGGCCTCCCCCGCCCAGATCAGAAGTATCGCCGACGTCCCCGCCAGAAGAATGCCAGTCCCCCCGACAATCGCGGCAGCGATGCCCTGATCAGCCGTCTCGAGACCAAGGGCGACGACCTCAAGAACTGCGGCCGTTCCGACCAGCGCGGATGCGAGCGCTTTCTTCGCGTTCGGCGACAGGGCTGCGAAATCGCCGAGCTCCATATCGGGTGATGGCGGCCAGGCATTCTGCGTCTCCAGCAGTTGTGCCGCCAGAAAGGCCACGATGCCGCTCGCCTCGAAACGCAACCGGTCGCAGGTCCGTTTGGTCTGAGCCGCTGTCATGCGATCGAAGCTCACCTTCACCGTATCGACGGCGAAGACCGGCTCGCCCGTGGATGAGGCCCGCAGGGCCAGCTTCATGGTGGCGATGTCTGTATCGGGCAGTCTGATCTGTGTCGTGCCCATGGTGTTGGAGCCCGCGACGACGTCGACCAGCTTGGCGAATGGCAGGACGGTCACCGTCACAATAACCTCCGCCTCGCCCGAGCCCTGATCGGCGATCTCGCTCGAATAGAGCAGCAAACCGGTCGAGTCCGTGTCGCTTTCGATCAAAACCGCCTGCTGGTCCTTGAAACCAAGGATCTCGACGTCACGGAAGAGCGGCTCGAACCCAAGAACCGGCGTGATGAGGCGCATGACGGAGTTTCTGCTCGGATCATCGGTCAGCGGGCCGGAATGGCGCATCAGATAGCCGTTGGCATCGAACGACTCCTGAAACTCCGTCAGGAAGAACTGGTTTTCCCACTGCTCCGGTGTCGGCCTGTCAAAGACGATTGCAGGCAGAAATTCGGTTTTCTGGGCATCGGAATTGCTTCGGGGTCTACGTTGCTGCGGCATCAAAATTCTCCCAATATCTTTCCTGTAGTTGTTGCGACATCGGCACCGAACTGGGGCACCTTCTGCATGAGGCTCTCCACCGCCGCCAGGCCAGCGGCACCGGCGGGATCCTTCTTCAAGATGAGTTCGAGGCTGCGCGCGAGAGCAATCACCATGACCTGCTCGGAGCCCTGCATGAAGCTGCGGGCATCCTCCAGCATCATGGCCGCCACCTGATCGGCATAAGGCTTCACGAAGGACAATTCGCCGGTTTGCGGCGGATCCAGCACTTCGGAATTGATGAACCTGACCGATTGCTCGGCATCCGTCATCACATTTACCGCGCCAGGCTCAGCTTCAACCGTCGGGTCCTTGTCTTGCTCATCGGCATCCATCGGTCAGCCCTCGACTATGGTTTCTTGATGATGTTGATCGCCTCGGCGACGATCGACGGGTTCAACTGATTGAGGTTGTGTTGATTGGCATTCGCATTGTTGATCGCAATCCCGGCGGCCTGACTGGCAATCTGATAGAGCGTGGCCATCGCCTGCGCAGGTGCCTCGCCGAGGACCTTTACATTGGTCTGCGTTACCGCGTCCGTGATCTGTGAATTGACCGGTACCTTCGGGCCGTCCCCATCCGCCATCTTGATCACCTCGAACTGTTTCTCGTCTAGCAAGACGTGGTCGGACGGATTCCGTGACAAAAACTATCTGTCGGGCTCAAAGGCGCAGATCTTGAGCCGCAACCTGCGAATGCACTGGCGGGTGTTGGCTTCGGTCATTCCGGTATCGCTTGCGATTTCCGCATAGGACTTCTCATTGAGAAATCGGAGGTTGAACAGCCTCTGATAAATTTCCGGAAGGGTCGCGACGATGCCGAGTATGCCCTTGATCGCCTCGCGGTTCAGCAGAATGGCGCCTCAGGCGAGTTGTTGGCGCTCGGCCCCTTGTGGGTCTGGTCGAAGTCGCGGAACTCGGACGACTCCTTGAACACACGCTCCCCGAGATTCCGGTGGTTGTCGAGATGCGCCTGTTTCAGCGACAAATGCATCAGGGCCTCGACATTGTTGATCCGGTTATTCGCCCGTGAGTAGCAGAGCACCTTGATGGTTGCCTGCGACAGCACATCCTCTGGGTCACTGCACGAGCGCGACGACATTCTGCGGGCCCGTCGTAGAAGCTTCGGGTAGCTCTTAATCCATTTTTCTACGAATTCCGTTTCTATAAATTGATCTTGTTCGCTCAATCCGGTGTCGCCGTGATCTCGCATTCCACCTCCCCCGAACAAAATTGCTTTCGGTAGTGGTAGTAAGGACGTGACGCGGGAGGATGTGTGACACGCGGAAGTTGAAATTATTGTGAAAATATATGCGCCTAGAGGATAAAGTGCATTCAAACGAGCCTGGCGCAGTGAGAATAATCACCATGAACTTCCGCTGTCATCAGACAGCAATTGCGAATTGGAGAGGGTGCCCGAGAACAGTTCCATTTCCCGCTTCAACAGGTTCATGGCCCGCCTTGGCCTGATCGTTCGGCAAGCCGCCTGTCAATCTGCCGACCTGGTGCGCGAGGGGAGACCGGGCAGCGGTTTTCATGTGATCAACCCCCTAAAAAGCGCGAGACGAGCACGAGCGCTCTCGCCTCTTTTAGAGCGAACGCGACAGGTATCTCACGTTCGCTCCCAAGGCATCTTCCGGATACAACCGGAAATTGTTTTCAACCTACTTCTCGGGGAGCTCTGGCGCCTCTCCCACATAATGCATGATCAATGGCGCCGGCACTTCGCTTCCGTCATACAGGAACGGCAGAACACCTTTCAGCCCGGCCTTGCCGCGCATTTCCTCGATGTCGGCATCGGACTTCGTCACCCGCTGCGACATCCGCCGCCCCCATTGTGCGAGATATCCGTAGAGCCGCGCGATCTCGTCATCGTGCATGTCGGTCTTGGCCAGATCGACAAATTCGTCCGGATCGGTTTCCAGGTCGAACAGCATCGGGCGGAAGCCACCCTCGGCGTGCATCATCTTCCAGCGCCCGTCAAAGACCATGAACAGGCGGCAATCGCGCGACCGAAGACCGAGGTCCTGCATGATTTCGCCACCAACCGTGCTTGCGGAATAGTCGAACTCACTGATCAGAAACTCACGCCAGTCCGGCGTCTCGCCACGCAACCATGGCAAAAGCGAGCGTCCTTCCAGAATATGCGTCGGCACCTCGCCGCCTGCCGCCTCGACAAAAGTTGCGACCAGATCGAGGCTTTCCACCAGGGCGTCACAGGTCGTGCCACGGGTCGCATCGGAACACGTGCGCGGATCGTACACAATCATCGGCACCTTGGCGGATTGCTCATGGAAAAGAGATTTCTCGCCCATCCAGTGATCGCCCAGATAGTCACCGTGATCCGATGTCAGCACGATCATCGTGTCGTCTATCGCGCCGGTCTCGTCTAGATGATCCAGAATGCGGCCCAGATGGTCATCGCATTGTTTGATCAGACCCATATAGGCCGGGATCACCTTCTGCCGGACTTCTTCGCACTGGAAGGCGGTGCCGACGCGATTGTTCATATAGCCGTTGAAGACCGGATGCGGGTCCTCAAGCTCCATCTCGTGACGGTGCGGGGCAGGCACGTGATCGGAGCCAAACATGTCATGGTACGGCGCAGGCACGATATAGGGCCAATGCGGCTTGATATAGCTGACATGCGCGCACCATGGACCTTGAGCCTGATCCATGAACTCGATGGTCTTGGTGGTAAGCCAGGCCGTCTCGGAATCCGCCTCATGGATATGAGCGGGCTTGTCCGCGTTCTCGAACATCCAGCCAGAGGCGATGGTGTTGCCCTCGCCCACGCCTGCATTGGCGTGATCCGCCCAGGGATTGTCGGTCGCGTAGCCCTTGGCTTTCAAATACTCGTTATAGGGCGAGCGTTTCTCGTCATAAAACCCCGCCGGACCCTGCGCCCACAGGCCGTCATCGCGGATCCAGACATCGAAACCGCACTCGGCCTGTCTCGCACCTATGACGCTGTCCGCATCCAGGCCCAGACGCTCCATCCCCTCGACATCGGCATGCATATGGGTCTTGCCGATCAGCCAGCAATCCATGCCCAGCCTGCGCAGATGATCACCCATCGTCTGCTCGCCGACACGCAGCGGAAAGTTGTTCCATTGCGCGCCATGGCTCGAAGGATAGCGACCGGTGTAATACGACATCCGGCTGGATCCGCAGATCGGCGATTGCACATAGGCGTTGGTGAAGCGCACGCCCATCTCGGCGACACGGTCGAAATTCGGCGTGTGAAGATGCGGATGCCCGGCACAACTGAGATAATCAAAACGCAGTTGATCGTACATGATGAAAAGGATGTTCATATGAATTGGTCCTATCTGTTTGGTTCAAATACTGTCGTCTCCTGTCATTGAATTACGCATGACCCTGCGGATTTATTCTGACCGCTCCGATGTTTTGCGATCCCTGAGAAAATGAATGTCAGAGAAGGCGCTGTGGCGATGCTGGAGTTCAAGGATTGGACCAGCCTTTTTACAGGCCGGAACACGTTCCCGATGTCCGGGATCAGGGAGAACTGTGAACGCCCTGCTCTTTCGACGTGTGTAAAGGTGGTGTCCGGGCAAGGATGCTCACCGGAGTGGTGGACCTACGAGGCCCGCGCAACATGCTGCATGAGGTCTTGCAGGATTGCTTTCGACTGCCTGCAATCGGCCAGACCGGGCTTGCACACGAAATGCAGGTCCTGCCCCGCGGGCGGGGCTGGAATGATGATCAGGGTCAGCTCTCCGTAGGGACCGCCGCGTGACCGGACAAGGCAGTCTATCTCATCTTTCCGGATCATCTCGGTATCGTTGGTCTCGACCCAGTCGCGAACGTGGTTTCGCAAGGTGTCGACATGGTTTGGCCATGTCACTGGCAACATCCGCTTGACCGAAGCACACACGCCGACCCGAAACTTCTTGCTGTTGATCTTGGGCGCAATTGCTTCGGTGGCTTCGGTGAGATCATCAAAAACCGCCGTGATCGCGGGCAGATAGGTCTCTCCCTTGTCTGTCAGAAGCAGCCCGTGCGGCAGACGGCGGAAAAGCGCGACACCCAGCGAATCCTCAAGTTTCCGGACCTGCTGACTGACGGCACCTGCGGTCACTCCAAGCTCGCTTGCCGCTGTCTTGAAGCTGAGATGCCGGCCCGCCGCCTCGAAGGCCCGCAATGTGTTCAACGATGGAAGCCTGTAGGTCATGTCGTTCCTCCTCGCGTTCAGAATGGCATATCGGACCGCATTTGCAGACTTAGTATTTCTATCCCTCCGCATGAGGTGTTCTGCGTTGAGCGATGCCCTGCCCGCCCGGTAGCGTTGCGGCCATATTTGATCAGCCGGAGAGTACATCCAATGCGACTGGACCACATCACATCAGAGCACGCACACGACCTGAAGAGCGGCTATTCCCAATGTGTCGTCCTGTCCGGACACACACGGACAATCCATGTCAGCGGACAGATTCCGGTCCGGCCCGACGGAACCGTGCCGTCCACATTCACCGAGCAGGCGGAGCAGGCCTGGGCAAATCTGAACGCACAGCTCAAGGCCGCGGGCCTTGGACTGGGCAACATCGTCCGGCACACGACCTACCTCTCGGACCGCAAGTACCGCGCGGAAAACAGTGCAGTAAGGCGCAGGGTGCTGGGGACGCATGAACCGGCCCTGACGGTGATCATCGCGGGCATCTTTGATGAAGCCTGGCTCCTGGAGATTGAGGCGGTGGCGGCAGAATGACACAGACGGACAAGAACGCCCTCCACTACCGCGCCGTGAGGGATCGCGGCCGGATCTATGTCGCGGTCTTTCGTGAACTGTCGAAACGCTATGGAGAGGCCGAGGCCACAAGCGCGATGCGAAGCGCCAGCCGGGACCATGGACTTGAAGTCGGCGCATCGCTTGCACATCTGGCGCCTCAGGACTTCCCCGGTCTGCTTCGGGAGTTTTTCGAGGGAGAGGACAGGGGTGCGACCTATTCTCCGAAAGTCCATGAGATCAGCGAGACCTGTCTGGATGTTCAGATGATGACCTGCCCTCTCAAGGACGGGTGGCTGGATATGGGATGCAGCGAAGAGGAGGTCTGCGCCCTTCTGCGGTGCGCGACGGCCTTTGACGAGGCGGTCTATGAGGCCGCCGGGTTCGATTTCGAACTTGAACCATGGACCCCCGGAAAGACCGGCTGCTGCCGCACGAGGCTTTCGAGGAAAACGCAGGGATGAGCGGCAAGGGCAAACCGCCATCCCTGCCCGCGTCTAGTTGCTGCGCGCATCCCACTGCGCCCGAAGTTCCGGATCGCCGGTTCTCAGATCAATATCCTTGCCGCTGAGAGCGTCCAGCCCGCCGCTCGCACTGTAGGCGTCAATATCAAGCACCTTCAACGGCAGATCGGCCAGCGGGCCGAGATCTGTCACTCCCGTCATCCCCCTCAGGCTCAGATAGGTGATCGGCATGTTGGAAACTGCGCTCAGGTCGGTGACCTGTCCAAGGTTGGTCAATTCCAGGGTGCCGATCGGCAGATCGCTCAGCGGCGAGAGGTCCGACAGATTGTCCATCATGCCAAGGGCAAGCACCTCCAGCGGCTGCGCGGTCAAGGGCGACAGGTCGGTCACATCAGGCATCGCGTGAAGGCGGAGTTGCGTAAGCGGCATGTCCTTGAGAGGGCTCAGATCGGTGACTGACAGGCCGCTCAACTCAAGGCGCGAAATCTGCTTGCCACGCAAGGGATCAAGACCGGTCACAGAGGGCAGCCCGATCAGCCAGAGCGACTGCAAGGGCATGTCGCGCAATGCGCCGATATCGGACAGGCCCTTGATGTTCCACAGACCCAGTGTTTCAATCGGTCGCCCTGAAAAAGCCGAAAGCCCCGCGACGTTGTCAAAGCCCTGCAATGACAGTCGGGTCAGCGGGGCACCGGCAAGGACGGACCCATCGACCGTTCCCCGCCCATCAAGCGAGACGTCTTCAAGGGGCATGCCCTTCAGGGCGGAGAGGCCCTTCATCGACCCGAAATTCAGGTAGAGATCGCGAATTGGCGCACCGCGCAGCGGCGAGATATCGACGTCGCTGGCGGTGCTGCTCAGATGAACCTGCTGCAAAGGCATTCCCGCGAACGGAGACAGATCGGTCAGGGTCGGTGACGACATCGAAAGCCAGGTCAGGGGCCTGTCCTTGATCCAGCCCATATCGGGCAGCGGCCCGTAGGACCAGATGTTGAACGCGGTCAGAGGCGCCTCGGCGAGCAGGCTCAGATCAAGGGCGCTGTCAGGATTGCCGATTTCCACCTTCGTCAAAGGCATACCCGCCAAAGCAGAGATGTCCCGCAAATCAACTGCCGCGCCCAATGCCAGGTTTTCCAGCCGTGCATCGGCAAGCCCGTCCAGCGACGTGATCCCGGTCGCATTTCTCACATAGAGATGCTCCAGCCCGCCTAATGATCTGAACAATCGAACGATCCGTTTCAGATCGCCTGTGGTGATGTCACCGCGCGACACGCTCAGGCCCGCATCTTCGCTGTCAATCAACCGGTGGCGCTGATCTTCGCCCGGAGTGTCGATCAGCAACTCAAGATCGAACTCTCCGGTGATCCGGCCATAATCCCTCAGCAGCAAGCGGGCTTCATCATAGGTCAGGCTGTCTGGATCCTGCCGCTCCTTCTCAAGAACCACCTCGCGCGAAAGGGGGTCCTCGGATGCCGTCTCATCGCGCAGGAGGATGAAAACAGCCAGACCTGTGATCAGCAGGATGGTCACGGCCAGAAGTCTCTTGAGCCACATCGGGCACCTCATGCGATGGCGGGGACTGCTTCTAACGCATTGATTACGCAACCATGACGGATGTTTAATGCATTTTGGTCGTCGGGCAAGCCCGATGCGAGCAGCCCCCTAAGGCTCAGGATCTTCGGCCACCCGTCTGTAGAGATGCCATGTCGCATGACCCAGCACCGGCATCGTCACGAAAAGCCCCAGAAAGAGCGGGATCATCGACACCAGCGTGACAACCGCGATGATCACCCCCCATATCAGATAAAGCACCTTGTGCTGTCCGACCGCTGACATCGAGCTCAGCATTGCAGTCATGAAATCCACCTCCCGGTCAATCAGCATCGGCATCCCCATGACGCTGAGCGAGAAGACAAGGGCTGCAAACCCGGCGCCCACCAGCGTGCCGAACCCCAGCATGGACAGACCCTCGGTGGTCAGGAAAACATCCAGCGATGTCGATACGTTCGTCATCGGCGAGAGCCCCAGAAAAAGCGCGAAAATCATGTGGCCCAGAAAGAACCAGAAGAGGAAAATCACCACGATAATTGTCGCAAGCCAGGGCAACTGCCCGGTCCGGTGCGACCAGACCACGCCGAGTACGCTGGCAAGGGTGAGCGGCGCCTTGGCCTCGATCCTGCGGCTGATCTCGTAAAACCCCACAGCGGCAAGCGTGCCAACCAGAGGAAAGCCCAGCACGGCCAGAACAAGCCAGAATGTCTGGCCGGTGACATACGTGATCCAGGTCATCAAGAGGCCCGCGATGACAAAGACGCCCGAAAAGCAGGCGGCAACCAAAGGTGCCGACAGAAAGTCCCGCAGCCCAAGTGACAGGCTGGCTTTGATGTCTGCAGTTCTAGGCCGACGCAAACGCGGCGCACCCTTGGGTCCTGATGTCATATCTCGACTATTGCTCAAAATGACGGGCCGGTAAAACCGATAGATCGGATTTAATGCCTTCCCCGCATTCTCCCGAGCCTGCGTCGCGCAGGCCAACCGGGCGTGACCCGTCATGACATGTTCCGCAACCACCGTCTGACCATCTGCGGCGGCAGGGGGCAGAAGGGCCGCATGTCCTAAAGGCTTTCGAGAAAACGGATGAGAGCGTCACGATCCGCCTCCGGCATGTTCACGACCTGCTGTTTCTGCGCCTCGGCCTCGCCACCGTGCCACAACACAGCCTCCAGCAGGGACCGGGCGCGACCGTCATGCAGGAAATAGGTGTGTCCGGAGACAGCATCGGTCAGGCCAATGCCCCAGAGCGGCGGTGTCCGCCATTCCTGACCCGTCGCGCGGGCCTCGGGGCGATTGTCCGCAAGACCCGGTCCCATATCGTGCAACAGCATGTCGGTATAGGGCCAGATCAGCTGAAAGCTCTGCTCGGGCTGGTCCGGCAGGCGGTGGGTCACGAATTTCGGCCTGTGGCATGAGATGCAACCGGTCTCGTAGAATATCTGCTTGCCGCGCAGAACCTCCGGAGCATCCAGATCCCGGCGGGCGGGCACGCCAAGATTGGAGGCATAAAAGCTGACAAGACCGAGCCCCTCATCACCGATCTCGGCACCATCATGGACGTCCGTGTTGCCGTCGGGTGCCATCCTGCATGCCGTTTGGGCGGCGGTACAATCGCCGTATCCGGCGGGCAAGAGCGTGGTGGATATTCCGATATCTCCCGCAAAGGCCACTGCCGACTGCTCCCACACCGAAGGCTGACCCGCCTTGAGCCCGAAACGGCCCAGCATTGGCGCATCATAGGTGCTGGACATAACGATCTGGGCGCGTCCTGAAATGCCGTCACCATCCGCGTCTCCTGGGTCTTCGAGGGCGAGAATATCCGCTACCGGGATCGCCTCCAGAAGCCCAAGTCCGATCATCTGCGGTGCAACGCGAACGCTTAGCATGATATCGGGATGCAGCGGTCCATAGCCCGGATTGGCGATCCCGTACCGCGGCTTGCGCAGCCAAACCGTATCTCCGCCCGACAGCAAAATCTGCTGCTCGGCATAGGCAATCGCAATCTCGCCTTCTGCGGCATGACCTGCGACCGAAAAATCCTGGATCTGCCCGCCATAGACCGGGTCCGGCAGGGTGCTGAGATATTCGGCGATTTCAGAGATTGCAGCACCGGTATCGGGGATCGAGATCCGCATGAGCATCGAGACCGTACCATCGCCCTCCCCCTCCGGCGGATGTCCGCGCCCGTCCTTCAGATGGCAGCGCTGGCAGGAGCGCGCGTTGTAAAGCGGCCCCAGTCCGTCCGAGGCAAGCGTGGAGGATGGCGATGACACCCAAAGCTTCCTGAACAGGCCGTTCCCGACCTTGAAATCAAGCTCACGCTGAAAGCTGATATTACCCGAAGGCGCACTGAACGCGTTTGACGTATCACGGGCCGGAACTGTGGCGGCCCCGGCGGAATTCATCTCGAACGGCTCCGGCCCGCTGAAATCCGTTGTCGGCCTCGTAACCGCCTCAATTCGAACGATTTCCTCCTCTGTTCTCGGCTCATATGAGAGGTGGAGATCCGCCAGATCATTCGGTTTCGTATCGGCGGCGGCAAGCGCGCCGAACAGAACTGTCGGGATTGTCATTGTGATCAAACGCATATCCTTATTAATATACTCAGGAATATATCTTGGCGAGACGATTCCTCGACTCACCAACAGAGAAGACTGCGACATGGTGCCTCTTTATCTCGAATTGCAGCCTCGGTGCCGGGCCGAAAGACCGCCGCCGGATGCCGAAGCGCTGTCTTTTCTGAATCATCTTCGGCTTGTCGCCATGCAATGCCGGGCAAAGGCGCGCGCCGATCTCTTCGAGGCCTGCGCTCTTCTCTCGATGGACCGCACCGGATCGCAGGCAGCCCATGCCGAGGCGCTGATGCGGTGTCTGAACCAGGCGCTTGGGCAAACCGCAAGGTTGCATGCCCCCGGGACCGATGAGTTGTCCTTCGATGAGGCATGGCTGATGCAACTCGGACGCGCAGTGGCACGCGGCGATGAGGCCAGCACGACCTTTCTTCTGTGTTCTCGCATCGCCGTTGAACACAGGCGCAGCATTCGGTTTCTGGTCAGTCGGGCTGCGGCTTGCTTCAGCCTAAATTAGAATTGTTCTAAAAAGTTCTTGCCTCTTTGCGCCGACCCACTAGATTGCCTCTGGCAAGCAAGCCAGCGGGAACGCCAGCCAGCCATGCACATCATCATATGAGGGAGTGAGGGATGACCCAGACCGCTGCTGCATTATCGACGGATGCACGGACTGAAATTGCTGACGCATTGAACCAGGCCGTCGCCGAGACCGCCGTTGCAACCATGCTGGCACAGAACTTTCACTGGAATGTGACGGGCATGGCGTTCGGGCCGCTGCATGAGCTGTTCCAGCAGATATATGAAGATCATTTCGTGGCGCAGGATGATCTTGCCGAGCGGATCAGGGCGATAGATGCCCATGCGGAAGGCACGCTCGCGGGCATGCTCAAACGCTCCAAGGTGTCTGAATTCCAAGGCAGTGGAAGCGACCGGGAGATGATCAAAGCCCTGCAGGAGGCACAGGAAACCCTTGCCGCCACGCTGGCCGGAGCAGGCGCTACGGCTGCCGCCCACGGCGATACGCTGACCGAGGATCTGTGCATCGAGCGGGGTCAGACACATGAAAAGTTTGCCTGGTTTCTGCGCAGCCATCTGCGCTGAGAAAGCTTTGCCAGGACTCCGGAAAGGCGCCTTCCCGGGCGCCTTTTTTTGCGGCTCTGTGAACGGCCGGGATCGGTTTGACCTTTTTCTTCAGACATTTGCGCTGATATTGGGACACCCAGTGCCCATACCCGCCCATGGTCCTCTGCTGGGCAATCAGAATCTCGACAAAGGTCTTGCGATGCCTGTTGCGCTTGAGGTCCTTGAACAGCGCCTTCTGCGCCTTGGTCATGGAACACCCGATGCAATGCCCGTCTCTCTTGAACTTGCAGACATCGATGCAGGGGCTGGGCGTCTTGGCCATATGTGTCGATCCTCTGGGTCGGGATGAGGGGTCTCACCCTGCCTGATGGGCAGTATATTAAGAATCAGATGCCTGTGCATTATCCCCGGCGGCTGCCTACTGGAAGACTGCATCCGGGTCGTCCAGACTGTCAGAGCCTTCGAATGCGACCCCTTCCAAACCGAGTACCGCCACAGCGCGCTCGATGGACCGGGTCTGGTCGATGAGCGCATTGATGGCCCCCATGATCAGCGCCTCGCCCGCCGCATTGCCGCGCTCAAGCATCATGTCATAGGCAAAACCCGCCTCGGCGGCTGTTTTCATCTCGGACATCTCAAGGACCGTGGCATTGAGCTTGTCGGTGAGTTCGGCATCAACGCCCGCGTCGGCCTGTGCCACCAGCGAGGACAGCGACGCGCCCTTCACGACTGTGCCGTCAATCCGGGTATAGCTGCCCAGATAGACATTCCGGATCCCGAGCGCGTCGTAGAAATGGCTGTTATGGGTGTTGTCCGAAAAGCAGTCATGCTCTTCCTCAGGATCGTTGAGCATGACCCCCAGCTTCATACGCTCGCCGGCCAGTTCACCATAGGAGAGCGACCCCATGCCGGTCAGAACGGCGTTGATACCCGCCTCCTCATCAGCCAGCACCTCCGCGCGCGCGGCACCATCCGCCTGCCATTGCGCCACCATCCATTCCAGATCGCTGACAAGCAGGTCCGTGGCCGCCCTGAGGTAATCGCCCCGGCGATCGCAATTGCCCCCTGTGCAGCCCTCGCCTTCGGCGTAGTCCGTCCACGGACGGCTTCCGGCCCCGGCACTGTGGCCGTTCTGGTCCTGTCCCCAAAGCAGGAATTCGATGGCGTGGTAGCCGGTTGCCACATTCGACTCGACCTCATCAGCCTCGTGCAGGGCCTTTTCCAGCAAGGCAGGCGTTATCCGGGCCGCATCAATCGTTTCCCCTGACAAGGTGAAGGACGGGGTCGCAATGACATTGAGGGCCGCGTATTCGTTCTCATCCGTCACCCCGCCATAGGCGACGTCCACATAGTCGATCAGACCTTCATCCAGAGGCCAGGCGTTCACCTTGCCTTCCCAGTCGTCGACAATCGCATTGCCGAAGCGGTAAACCTCGGTCTGCTGATAGGGAACCCGCGCGGCAAGCCACGCGTCCTTTGCGGTCTCAAGTGCCTCTGCGGACGGATCTGCGATCAGCGCATCGACCGCCGTCTGCAAGGCCTGCGCACTGGTCAGACTGTCCTCGTATTTGGCAAGCGCGATATCCGCGTAGGTGTCGAGAACGGCAGCCTTGTCGGCAAATGCGGGAAGGGCCGCCAGCAGGGATGTGCCCAGTACAGTCGCAAGTTTCAATGTCATCGATGGGAGTTCCTTCTTCTGGATGGAATCGTCTGGTGTCGGCAGACCTCAATGCAGTCTGACGACCCTGGCGGTGATGGATGGGTCAGCGCGGCGGAGATCGGAGCTCGAATTCATCTTGCGCGCGCAGATGCCGACGTGAGCTGCGAGAACGGCCACAGGCTCGGCATGAGCGGGACCCACAAGCATCATCGCGACAAGGATCGCATCCGTCCCATGTCCGTCGGCCGCAATGCGCACAAGATGAGCAAAGATGCCCTCATCCGAACCGACGCAGGCACACCCAACCTCGTGATGCACAATCGGTCGATGCGCATGATCGATGATCATGGCGACAAGGCTCTCGAAATCGCGGATGCCCCGGCGCGCGACCAGTTCCGGGAAAGCGCGGCGATAGTCGCCGCGGACCTGATCCCGCCCCCGCCGCCCTGCGCACCAGAGGCGAAGGTTGAGGATCAGATCAGCCTCCCAGGCTTCAAGACTGGTGAGAATTGCGACGACAGCGCCACCACGGGCATGATGCTCCGGTGTCATTTGGTCAGGATCAGTTTGCCGGCGCGGGTGATGCGCAGGTAGTAGGTCTGGTCGTCGAGCGTGATGCGGGCCTGAACACCATTGGTGATCAGCTTGCGGGCGTCATAGGAGGCGAGGTCGTTTTCCTGCCGTCTCGGCTCGGGTACGGGGGGCCTGCTGGCTGTGCTCAAAACCGTAGTCATGAGTAACACTCCAGTTGCACCGCCGGTGCATCCAGTTCGCGTAACGCCCGTTGCATGAGGTCCCCTTGGCACGGTGTTTCGCGCCATTTGCCCCACGCAATATCATCTTCCCGGCTGTCGCGTTTCATGAGCGCTCCTGAATCTTACGTCGGGGCTGCCCGATGCATCCGGGAGGACACGGGTGGCTGGGACTCGCTGCTCTATTGTTGATTGTTTTAATCGGATAAGTCAATCCCGACAAAACTAATAGGAAATAGGTTTCTTGAAAATTACTGTGTCAGGTCCCGTAGCGCTCTTTGAAAACTCACCTCATGAGATCGTCGCAGAGCAACCAGAAAAGAAGCAGTGCCTGCCCAGGGCCCCGTTGGTCAGCGATCTGTCCGATGGCAAGGGTTCTGCAAAGTGCCGTTGACGTTGCTCTTGGGGATTTGTCTCGACCTTCGGTCTTTCGCGTCCCTACCGCCGAACCAAACCTTTAAGTTCCCACTTTTCCGTCTGAGCGTTTTCACGGGATCGTCGAGAGAGCCCCTGCGCCGCGTTGAGCGCTCAGGGGTCGAAGTAGTCAGGGTTCTTGCTTGATATCGCCTCGATTGTGGCATCCAGCCGGGAAAGGTGGAGCATACCGGCCGCCACGGCGGCGTCTTCGTCATGATCCGAAATATGCTGGCTGATCCGGTTATGATCTTCCAGCAACTCCTCCATCCGGTCCTCCTTGGAAAGGCTGAGGACGCAGAGCCGGTCAACACGGGCCTTCTCGGTCGAGATGACTTCAAAGGCGAAATCGACGCCCGCGATCTGGCAAAGTGTCTCGTGAAACGCGTAGTCGAGCACGCCAAATCGCTCATGATCGACCACATCGACCGCAGCCTTCTGCTGCGCAAGACAGGCCTGCATCCGGGCGCTGTCCGCCTCGCCGCACACACGGGCAGCGCGGCGCAGGACCTCTGCCTCGACAGCGGCGCGGACAAAACGGGATTTTGCAATCTCCCTTGAGGAAAAGCGCTTCACTTCTGTCGCCCGCTGGGGGCGGATCAGCAGCAGGTCGAGGTTTTCGAGCCGGTTGAACGCATCACGCACGGGCTGACGCGAGATGCCGAACCGGGCTGCGATCTCGGCCTCGGAAATCTTGTCACCCGGCAAAAGACGAAGGGAGACGATGGCATCATATAGATGATCGAATACTCTATCCACGCTCGTGCGCCGGTCTCGGGTCTGCGCCATAGGTGCCATGTTACTCAGCTTTCACTTTTGCGCGTCTTAGCAACAAACGGATCAGACCGCCAGTTTGCCGGTTTGCGCCGGTGCTATGCCAAGTTTAGCTCTGCTATGGGGCTTTTCGCGGGCATAAGGCCGGGACATGTCAGATATCTTCCCGGTGTCGTCGCGACCAGTCGCCATGGACAGTCTCTCCGGTCGGTTACGACGCAACCGATCCAAAGCGCGGCGTGAAGCGCGCAGATGAAAGACACAGCGCCTAGAGATTGTTCAGATGGTGACGGCGCAGAAGGTCAAGCAGGATCACCTTGGCATTGGCCCGGTGCTCCCGGTGTATTCGGCGGGCCCGATCGGCGTCGCCCTCCCGAATGGCATTCAGCACACCGCGGTGATCCTCGTTGGATTTGACAGGGGCCGGACGCATGTAAAGCGTGACCAGCCGCGCCCGGCGAACCTGATCGGACATCATCCCGACAATGGACTGCACGCGGGAATTGCCGCCCAGTCGCACCAGCTCCCGGTGAAAAAGCTCGTCGGCCTGCGCCCAGATCTCGCGACTATCGGTCTTCAGCGCCACGTCCATCTGATCAATGGCGTCGGCAAGTTTGGACAACTCCTGATCCGAATAGTTCTTCCGGGCCGCGTTCTCGGCCGCAAGGCTTTCAAGCTCGGTCAGCACATCATAGATTTCCGCCATGTCGGAGGCCGACATGGGCCTGATGCGAACGCCTTTCCGAGGGCGCACATCCAGCAGACCCTGACTTTCGAGCGTCACGACGGCCTCGCGAACAGGTGTCCGTGACATACCCAAAGTATCGGCAAGCTCACTTTCGAGATGATCTGTCCCGGCCCCCAATTCCCCCGAAAATATCAAGGCGCGCAGTTTTTCAACCGCAATACTGGCACTTGATCTAGGTTTATCGGGTGATGTCAGCATCTTTTCTCAGATCGATCTTCATACCTTTGTCTGTTGAACTATATATGGCATCTTCGATCTCGATGACAAATAAGTCGCCCGCCGCTGTACTTTCATGGGATCTGCGGCCTTTCAGCGCCTTGATCACATGCCTTTGCAAAAAATATGTGCAATCTCCTCCAACGTCCTGGCCCCGAAACACGCGACCTGCATTATGTCCGCGCGAACAGCATCGAAGCAAGGCCCTGCGATGCCTGAGGCGTAGTGGACGTTCCGCCGAGATCTGCCGTAAGGCCTCGGCGTGCTGCAATTTGCGCATCGATGCCGTCCCGAAGGCGCGCCGCATCGCGGCACATTGCGGGCACATCATGTTTCAGCCCCAGCCAGTCCAGCATCATCGCACCCGAGAGGATCATGGCAAACGGGTTCGCCCGGCCCTGCCCGGCAATATCCGGCGCGGACCCATGGCACGGCTGGAACACCGCCTTATGAAGACCGATATCCGCAGATGGCGCAACGCCGAGCCCCCCCATCAGACCGGCACCGAGATCGGACAGGATGTCGCCGAACATGTTCTCGGTCACCAGAACGTCAAACATCCATGGCTTTTGCACCATCCAGAGGGCCGTCGCATCCACATAGGCATGATCAAAGCTCAGATCGGGATGCCGGGCGGCCTCTGCATCGAAAATGTCGCGAAAATAGGCAAAGGCCCGGAAGACATTGGCCTTGTCGACGCATGTGACATTGCCGCGCCCCGGCCCCTGCTCTTTCCGTGCGCGCGCAAGATTGAACGCGAATGCGAAGAGCTTCTCCGACACGTCACGCGTGATCCGCAGGGTTTCGCGGGCCTCACCGTGGCTCACCTCGCCTATACCTTGCGAGAAAAAGAGGCCCTCGGTACTTTCGCGGATCAAAACGAAATCGACTGATTTGCCCTTGGGCATCCTCAGCGGGGTCAGCCCCCCTTCGGCAATTCTGACGGGTCTCAAACCGGCGAACAGATTGAAGGCCTTGCGCAGCTCGATCTGTGGAGAAATCTCGGTCCCGTCGGCATAGCGAACATCCGGCAGTCCCATTGCCGAGAGCAGGATCGCATCAGCCTTCCGGGCAGCCTCAAGCGAGGCCTTGGGCAGACTTTCCCCGGTCTTCGCATAATGCGCAGCACCAGCGGGCAAATGCTCAAACGAGAACGCATACTCGGATGAGATCTCCGCCATCGCGGTCAGGATCTCGATGGTCGGGGCGGTGATTTCGGGTCCGATTCCATCGCCCTCGAACACTGCGACATTGTATGTGGCGGCCATGCTTGCTCCTTCGATTTCCCAATTCAGCCAGACCGTTACACAAGGTTTTGCAGAAACCGCAGGAAAGGGTTTGACATTGCATTTTCGACGCATCTATTAATGCATACGTAATTTAATGCAACATAGAAGTACAGTGTCCGACAATCGTTCTGGGAGGAACAGCATGAAACAAGTATTATTGAAACTCGCTGCAATAGCCGCCGCCACAGCCGGTCTGTCCACGATGGCGCAGGCCCAGGACTATCCGTTCCGGGACATCACGACGGCGGTTGTCTGGGGTGCCGGCGGCGGAACGGACAGCATAAATCGCATGATCATGGCTGAGATGGAAAAGCATCTGCCGGTCTCGATCAACGTCACCAATGTGACGGGTGGCGTTGCGGGATCGAACGGCATGGTTCACGTGATGAACTAGGCTGATGACGGCTACACACTGGTGGGCCTGTCCGAATCCAACGTCACGGCAGCCGTTCAGGGCGGCTGGGACAAGAAATTCGACTACTGGTATCCGTTTATTGTCGGCGGCTCGCCCGATCTGATCTCGGTTCCCGCCGACAGCCCTTATGACACGCTTCAGGACCTCGTCGATGCGGTCAGGGCAGCGCCGGGCTCCATCCCTGCTGCGGCGTCGGGCTCAGGTTCGATCCACCATCTCAACCTGCTGGCAATCGAGAAGGGAGCCGACGCGACATTCAAGTTCGTGCCCTACAAGGGCTCTGCCGCCGGTCAGCAAGCGGCCATGGCGGGCGAGGTCGCGCTTGTGGTGACATCGCTGGCCGAGCAGGCGCAACTGATCGCGGGCGGGAAGCTGAGGCCGTTGGCCATGCTGACCCCCGAAGACACCACGTTCAACGGCGCGACAATCCCGTCCGCCTTCGGCATTTATGACGGGCTGGACAAGTACTTGCCGCTGAAACAGGCCATCGGCTTTGCCGTTCACAACTCGGCCCCCGACGCGGTGAAGGCTGTCCTCGACGAGGCCTTCGGCAAGGCGATGGCATCGCCCGTGGTCGCTGAATGGGCGAAGGCGAACAACTATGACATCGGCGGCCAGTCCGGCACCGAGGCATCTGCCACCTTCAAAACACTGGAGAGCACCTTCGCCTACACCCTGAAAGAACTGGGTGCGACGTCCGTTGACCCGGCGGCGCTGGGTATCGAAAAACCCTGAGCGGCGACCCGTGTTTGTGCGGCGCGTCTGCCCCCAAACGGCACGCCGCACATCTTCAGATACCCCGGCCGAGGATTGCCGAAGGAATGATCCCCCATGCAACAGCCTGACGAAAAGACGATCCTGCGTGCGCGCGATTTCTGGGGCGCGCTCTGTCTGATTGTCGGGTCACTCTTCTTTCTGTGGCAAACGACCGGCATTCCCATGTGGGGAGACAGCAACGCCGGGATATCCGGCATAGCCTGGTACGAGTCGGCCGCCATCGTCCCATTGGGAATTTTCTGCGCGATACTCGGTCTGTCGGTCCGAATGCTGATCATTTCAATTCGGGACGGCGGCGCGCGGCATGCCCTCTCGTTCACAGGGCTCGGGTGGTGTCCTTCCGAGATCTGGCGCATCACCACGATCGCGGCGATCCTGGCCCTCTATATCGGTGGTCTCGTCCCGCGCGTTGACTTCATCCTGTGCAGCGGACTGCTGATCACCGCCCTGATCTACGGATATCATACCGGCGACCCGCGGCGCATGGCCCTGGCAGCCGGCGTTGTGGGGATTGCGGGTAGCTACGCCCTGCTCATGCACTTCCCACAGGCAGAATGGAACGAGCCGCATGATGACGACTGGGTCACCCTCGCATCCTGGCTGTTTCTGACCGGAGTGGTGATCGCAAATGCGAAAGGTAGCGCGGTCATGCGGGCCATCCCCCTCGTTGCAGCTCTGATACCGTTCGTTCTGGTCTGCGCCATGGCCTTCGGCTTTCGCCAGAACGTTCCGAACCGCGGTGGCCTGCTGTTTTCGCAGATCGAATATCACTACTATGTCACCCTCAGACCGGTCTGGAGCGAGTGATGGAGTTCGTCCTTGCCCAGCTCGGCGGGTTCGGGGCTCAACTTTTTGACCTGATCAGTGATCCGGTGACCTATCTCTATCTTCTCACGTCGGTTTTCCTCGGCATTGCCTTTGGCGCCCTGCCCGGTCTGACCGCCACCCTTGCGGTGACGATCCTGACCGGGTTCTTTGGCAACAAGATCCCGCTCGACTATGCGCTGATCGCCCTGCTCGGGGCCTATGTCGGCGCGATTTACGGTGGCTCCTACCCGTCCATCCTGCTGAATATTCCCGGCACTGCGGCAAGTGCTGCAACCGCCATGGACGGCTATCCGCTGGCCAAGGAGGGGCGCGGCGCAGAGGCCTTGGGGCTGACCACCACGGCGAGCTTTATCGGAACCCTGATCGGCACCTTCGCCCTGCTGGTGTTTGTCTGGTTGCTGTTGCTGATCAGCCAGAGCATAGCCAGCCCCGAGAAAGCACTGCTTGCCTTGTTCGGTATCCTGTTGTCCGGCACCCTGATGAGTGAGGACCTTGTCATCAAGGGCTGGATCGCGGGCATGATGGGCCTTGCCATGGCGATGGTCGGTCTCGACCCGCTTCTGTCAGAGCCGCGATACACATTCGGCTGGTCCTATCTGTTGTCGGGTTTTCAGGTTGTTCCGGTCCTTATGGGCGCTTTTGCGGTACCGCAGATCATCGAATGCCTCCGACATGCCCGGCCAACCCGAATGGCAAAGCTGAGCGGGCGCATTCTGCCGAACCTCGGGCAGATCAGGACACATCTGCCGACGATTGCCCGCTCCGGCGTGATCGGCACCGGCGTCGGCGCGCTGCCCAGTGTCGGAGAGGATGTCGCGGGCTGGGTCAGCTACGGTGTCGGCAAATCCGTGTCGAAAACGCCTCGGAAATATGGCAAGGGCTCGCTTGAGGGGCTGCTGGCCTCGGAGACCGCCAACAACGCCTGTATCGGCGGGGCACTGATCCCCGCTGGTGCTGGGCATTCCCGGCTCCCCCCCTGCTGCGGCCCTGATGGGTGCATTCCGGATCAACAACATCATCCCTGGGCCGACAATTGATCCCCAAATCATCCTGCGGGTCTGCGCGATCATGGTGCTCGCATCGCTGACGATGTTTCTGATGGGGCTCTTTACGGCGAGGGTCTTCATTCGCATTCTCCGCCTGCCTCAGACGGTTTTTCTGCCTGTTGTGATGGTGCTTACGACAATCGGGTCATTCAGTGTGGGGGGCGGCATCAACGATCTCTATCTGATGCTGGGCGTGGGTGCATTGGCCTATGCCATGAACCTTCTGAAATATCCCATTGCGCCGCTGGTCATCGGTGTCATCCTCGGGGGGCTCTTTGACGAGACCTTCCGAAGGTCGCTCTTTCTGGCAGATGGCGGCCTGTCGGTTTTTCTGAGCCGCCCGGGCGCCGCCATACTGGTCGCACTCAACCTTGCCCTTGTCGCGAGCCAGATCGGGTTCGTGAAACGCGGCATCAGGTCTCTCTGGCGCACGACTGGGACATGACACATGTCCCAATCCGCATTTCACCCGATCCTGTGGTCGTCCGTGTCGGCCATGGTTCATCAGAGATCGCAACAAGCCGGCACAACCGTCCGCTTCCCCAGCCAAACCGCCTTAAGGGTTGATACAGAACCAGGCTGTATACCGGACCGGGACGCAATCAGGCGGTTTTGTCATGCTTCGAATTCTGGCTCTCCTCTGGCTTACCCTGCTCCCCCAGGCGGCCAGCGCTCAAACCGCGGCGTCGGAGAGCGCGGGCAACACGCCCATACGGGTGTTGGGGCTGGGTTTCACCGACTATCCGGGCTGGGCCGGACTGAACGATCTGCCCCATGTTCCCACGCTTGCCCATGATCTGGAAAACACCGGCAAGCGGCTGCTGACAATCGACTTTTACCGGCAGGAACAGGCCAACAGAGCCTATATCGCGGGGGAAATCGACCTACTGGCGATCTCCAACATTGATGTGTTGTTCCTGTTGGCGCAGGAGGAGACGTTTCCCCCATCCGTCGTTGTCTTTCTGACCGACATATCTCTGGGCGCAGATGCCGTGATCACTCAAGTTGATCAAGCCGATCCGAAAAATGGCCCTGCAATAGCTGTTCTGGACGGGCGGTCCGTCGCCTCATATCTGCTGGCCCGTGCAATGGACAGAAACAGGCTTGGAACGCCTGATGCACCGGTCATTCAGGACAGATCAGCCGACACGGCTGCGGCACAGTTCACCAGGAACGAGGCCGACATCATAGTGTTGCGGGCCCCGTATCTGGAGCGGTTCGAACGTTGGAATGACGGCAATGTGGCTTTTGACAGCGGCGATGTTCCCGGCGAAATCTTTGGTATGGTCATTATGAGAAAGGCCCTCGCCGACGATCAGCCCGATCTCGTCAACGCCCTTCGCCGTGGGTGGTTCAGTAGCAACCATCAGGTCAGCAGTGAATTGCCGGATCCCGCACATGTCATTGTTACCTTTCAGCAATCTGTCGAGAACGCCAACGATCAGGGCGTTCAGGTGATTGCTGATCGCGAAGACATGCTGCGTTTTCTGGGCCGCGGGCAGTTCATGTTCGATATTCAACGGGTTCGCGACTATGTCACGAAGACGATCTACAGCGGCATAAGCGGCAACTTTCTCATTGGAAATCATGGCATCGCCTTTCCGAACAATATCGTTGTCGGCGATCCATCCCGGATAATGTTGTATTTTCAACTACCTGAGTGACGTGCTGGTTGAGACATCTCAGCATTGGGCAGCAGGATCACCGCTCTCGAAAGGCGCGCTCAAAGGGGCTGAGAATGGGTGCAAGCACATAGTTCATGATGCTTCGCTCTCCGGTTCGGATCGAGGCATCGACCTCCATCCCAGCCTTGAGCGCCCTGAAATCCGCCCCTTCACCGATACTCTGCGCCTCCAGTTCCACCCGGACGAGGTAGTAGGTCTCGCGCTGGTCGTTCTCGGTTGATGTGGGGGAAATCTGTCTCACCCAACCCTTCAGGGCACCATATTGCTTGGTGTTGAAAGTAGTCAGATTGACATCCACCGGATCGCCGATCTCGATATGACCGATGTCCCGTGGTCGGATTTGCAGCTCCGCGATCAAGGTCTCGGTTGTCGGCAGAACCTCCGCAATCAATCCGCCCGGTTCGACGACCTCGCCCGGAGAGCTGAGATACATGGCCTGAACCACACCGCTGATCGGAGCGCTCACCGTAATCCGGTCGCGCTGCATGCGGTTGTCGACGATCGCTCTTTGTACCAGCGCAAGCTCTTCCATCGTTGCTTCGATGTCGGCCAGCAGCGTCTCGCGAAAGCGCGCGAAGTACTCGTTCAACGCCGCTTCGGCATCAACCCGGTCACTCTGCGCGCGTGCCAGGCCTGCCTCTGCTGCGAGCAGATCAGCAGCGGTGACATTCGCCCGTATCTCGCTTTTGTAGAGCGTCTCGTCGCCGGTCAGGCCCCGGGAATGGAGGTCACGGATCCGTGCCAGCTCCTTCTCCTCAATGGCTCGCCTGTCCTGGAGATTTGCGATGTTCGCTTCGATGGATGCGATGCGCGAGACGCTGGCCGACACGGCTTCCGCCAGACGTCGACGGCTTGCTTCATAGGATTTGGTCTGAGCGTCCGCCCTTTGATTGCTCAGTACACGACCCGCCGCCGCCCAACCGTTGAAGGCAATTGCCGAAAGAACAAGGCGGTTGCGCTCCAGCGTCTGCGTCAGAACACGCTCACGAACACGGAGATTTTCGATCTCGGTCTCAACATCGACATCGCTCAACTGCACGATCGGGTCGTTCTGCGTGATAAGATCGCCTTCCGTGGTCAGAATGCTCTCCACCACCCCTCCATCGAGATGTTCGACCCGGCGCAAGGATCCGGTCGGCTGGATTGACCCCTTCGCGAAGGCCATTTCGGGCAGTTCCGTGAAATGCGCCCAGGCTGAACCAAGCAATACAGCGACGCCGGCGATGAGCACCGTGTTGCCGGCCGTTCGTGGTGCGTTTTTTTCCGTGTGATGCATGTTACGCAACCTTTGAAGCGTCCTTCGGTTTCATCAATGCCCTTGCCCGTTCCAGCCCGCGCTTTCCCGCCTCGTTCGATATGACACGCCCGCGTTCAAGAACGATGAACCGGTCGCCAAGCGAAAGGTCTTCCGGGTCATGGGTGGTCAGGATCACGGTGCCTTTGCCCCTTAACCAGTTGATCTCGTTGCGCACATGCGCGGCATGGGCCGGATCGAGCCCGGATGTTGGCTGGTCCAGTACATAGATTGGGGACGGTCGTATCAGCGCCATGGCCAGACTGATGCCCCGTTTCAGAGATAGCGGCATGGCCGCAACGGCATCCGTCGAAAGCAGTGTCTCGATATGATCCGGAAGACGCGCGACCCATCCTGCAATGCCCGCCTGATCCAATGCCGCCCAGCAGGCGTCCTCGTCCGCCAAGGACATTGCAATCTCGAGGTTCTGGCGGATCGTGCCATGCAGAAAGGATGGTTCCTGCATGCAGACCGCCATCCCCGCGCGCAGATCGTCCAGCGGAATTTGCCGGATATCCTCACCGTTTATCAGAATGCGGCCAGCCAGCGGTTCCTGCAGTCCCGCAAGCAACTCAATTGCGGTGGTCTTTCCCGACAACATGGGCCCTGCGAGGATCACAATCTCGCCTTGCCTTGCCGCAAAACTGGCACCACCAAGCGCCGGGAAGTGCGCATCGGGATAGCGGAAAGTGACCTGCTCGAACCGAATGTCGCCGGAAACCGTTGCGCTCATGCTGGGGGTGACACCTCGATGTTTCTCCTCGGGGATCCTGAGAACGGCATCGATCGTTCTGGTTGCGGCCCAGATCGAGATCGCCTGATCCGCCACCAGCGACAGCGACTGCACCGGAGCCATGATCCTCCACACAAGGATGAGGATTGCGATCAGGGCCCCGAGTGACAGTGTTCCGGCCATCACCTGATTGGCAGCCATCAGACCCGCGCTCAGACCGGCAATGGTCAGTATGGACTGAAGCAGTGTTCGTGCCGTCCGAGCGAAGTTCTGCAGGTCGGCCTCGGCGAGGCGGGCGATCATTGTGACCTCCTCCAGACGGCTTTGCCAGATGTCTTGAGATCCCGCCTGACGGATGGCGCGTTGCGCGGAAACGGACTGCAAGACAAGTTTCCGCACATCTGTCTGGGCATCCGCTGCCGCCACTTCGCGCCGTCTCTGAAACGGGCCTATTACGACGAAACCGAGGGCATTCAGCCCGACGAAGGCAAGCGTCATCCAACCAATGCTCGGCGAGACGGCAAAGAGCGCGACAGCGAAGAGAACAAGGAAGGGAATGTCCAGAACAGCCTGCACCAGAGGCCCCAGCATCGCGTCTCGCATGCTTTCAAACTGCCTCAGACGGGCTCTTTGTTGCAGGGCGTCGGAGCGAAGGGCTGTCGCGAGGGGCAGTTTTACCAGCTTGTGCAGAAGCCGCAGTCCGAGGCGGTTCTCAAGACCTGCGGCCACATGCACGATGGCCGCACTGCGCACCCGTCGGATCATCAGCTCGGCGGCATAGGCGAGCGCGAGCCCCCCCGACAACGCCGCGAGAAACTCCAAGGACCCGGCAGGAATGGCCGTGTTGTAGATCGTCATGACGAGAAACGGCGTTGTCAGGCCCAAGAGGCTTATCAGCAGCGACGCGAGAAAGAGGGGCCAGAGCTGCGGCATCAGGCCGGAGAGAAGCTCCCAGGTCGTTTGCGGACTTTCCGTCAGATCGTTCCTGTCAGCGTCTCCGATCAGGACAAGGGTCCCGAGACCCGCACTGGCTCCTATCCAGGTTTCCGTCCCGTCCTGCGGATGTGTCACCATCAACCCGCGCGCCGGATCATGAGCGGTGATCAGGCCAAACGCGCCATCAGCGCGGAGCAAAAGGCAGGGCAGCGAGAGCGCCTCAAGATCGGTCTCGGGGATCTCGGCAGTTTGGACAGGCAGACGCATGTTGTGCAGCGCCTCAAGCAGATCCCAGCCCAGAATAATGACCAATCCTGAGCGGAAGCGCAGCGGAGGCCGCCGCTTCATCGCAGTTCCAGCCGTGAGCATTGACCAGCTTCATCAGGCTCGTGACACAAAGGAGCAGCGAGCCAGTGTCGGGTCGAAACTGTGTCCGCCAGTGATCCGAGGCTGGCCGAATGAAGTCGAGCGCACCCATCAACCGGCGGCCCGTTTGTTCGGTTCCGTTCGATCCTGCCGGTCTGCAACAGGGCGTTCAATCTCCTCTGCCTGCCCATCGGGCTGAAGGGCAACAATCAGCCCCGCCTGCGCTTCGAGCACCGGGCCTGCCTCCGAGACGATCACGGTTGTGTCCCTGCTGATCTCGATCAGCACATCTTCCAGTCTCCGCGCCGCAGATGCATCGAGATATGCAAACGGATCTTCCAGAACAAGTATCGCGGGATGTCGGCCAAGGCTGGCGGCAAGGCTGAGCTTCTTGAAAAACCCGGGGCTTCCCGCGCCGCGTCCGAAACCTGCAAAAGCCGCATCCAGCCCTCCGGGTATCTGTGACAGATCCTTTGAAAGATCGAGCTCCCTTGCCCATTTGAGGCGTTCGGCTACCTGCCCACGCCCTTCAAAGTCGGTCAGGTTTTCAAGCAATGACCCCTCCAGCAAGTCCGGGCGCGCAGGAACGAACACTGCGTGCGGACCCCGGTTCTCCGCGCCCGAACAGACAATCAGGTTGCCCTGGCGTGGAGAGATCTGCCCGGCCAGCATCTGCAGGACAGCCTGGGCCACGGCACCTCGCTGCCCCCGGATGGCCGTGATCCGATTGCGCGGAATTCGAAGGGTTCCGATCTCCAGCTCGGCGCCATCGGCGCTACGCACCCGGATGTTCCTGCATTCCAAAGCCCAAGGCCCGATGTCCTCGAACCGCGAGCCGCAGTGCTGGTCGTTGATCTCCAGAAGGTCCTCGATATCCTTTGAAACCCTGTCTGCGTCTTCAAGCTCGGCGATCGAGAAAACCCAAGCGGTAAAGGGTTGCACCGTGCGCCCGGTCAGCAGGATTGAGGCAGCAAGCTCAGCCAAACCAATCTGTTCGCCGATAACCAGCCAAGCGCCGACCAGACTGGTCACACCGGTCGTCGCCTGACCCATCAGGGCGGAGGTCGTGAAGGCAACTCCGGCGTTCTTGACCAGTATTTCATTGGCCGCGGCCGAGCGTTTATGCAGCGAGTCGTATTTCCTCAGGATCCTCTGCTCGACACCAAAGATCTTGAGCAGCCGGATGTTTTGCAGAACCTCGATCAGAAAGGACATGCGCTGACCGTCGTTCTGCTCAATGGTCTTGATCGCCTCGAGTTGGCCGGGTTTGAGCCAATAGGCAACAAGCGCAATCACACCAATCATCGAAAGCGGCACAAGCACCAGCGGTCCGGCCAGTAGCCAGACAATCCCCAGAAACCCGGCGGAAAACATCAGATCCAGGGACAGGATCAGGCGTTGCGCGTTCCACCTGATCTTCAGCTTCGGTATCGCGAGGACACGTTCGGTCAGATGCTCCGAGCCGATCTTGTCCAGGGCGGTCATGTTTCCTCGGAAGATGCGATTGATGACGTTGTTTGTCAGGCGCGCCTCGGCTCGCTGAACACCTGCGGATATCAGAAAGCCACGCGCAATCTTCAAAACAGTGTCCGCCAGCACGACACCACAAAGAATGATGAAGAGCGCCTGCAGGGACTCGAACGACTGGTTCGGTATGATCCGCTCAAACACCTGCAGCATGGCCAGGGGGATTGCCATCCCGAGTGTGTTTATCAGAACGGTCGCGACCAGCACGAACGTATTCTGACGGACAGAAGAAGAGGGCAGGCTCGTCATGCGCACCATGTGTTCCCGGTTTGTGCTCTCACGATATGAAAGCAACACTGATCACCGGGTTCTGGCGCAGAAGTCTTAAAGCTTCATAAAAAGCTGACTATTTAAGGATCGGCCTCCCTCCCGCTGGTAAGCAATCGTTTACACTTTCCCTGCCATGACAGAAGCAGGTGGAGGTGTGAGTGATGGCTGAGAGATCTGATGAAAACCCGGAGGTTGCGGAAGAAACCGCAGGCGCGGTCGAGTCCGTCGATTGGACGGAGATGGATGTCGCCTCCGATCTGGCTGATCCAGCCGATCGGGAGACTGATGCAGATCTGACGGATGCAAGCCAGCAAGGCGACAGGCAGGGTGTTCTGCACACCGGAACTGCAGAATACTATGATGTCGAGCAGATGGCCTATCAGGAAATCTACGGCGAACATGACGCCACCGACTCCATTTACGAGAGTTTCACGGGCGTTCGGTCGGTAGAAGTGGAACGCACCGAACCGGTTGAGGACGCAAGCCAGCGGCGGCCGGACACACAACAGGCGGATGACCCCGCAGGCGATCCGCGCAACGCCGACCAAGGTATTGCTCCAGAATCCGCTTTCGAGATCACCCGGTCGCCCATCACTGCGAGCAGTCCCGTTGGCGTGACCTCGGGTACGTCGGAGGCTCTGTCCCTTGTCACCGGTTTCAACGTCGATGACCAGCCGACAGAAGACGGGCCGGAACTGAACCCGGATGATGACCCCACGGTTCCTGTTCCGGTTCAACCCACCGACATCAACGAGGCGCCGGTGGCGCTCGGCCTGACCGGTGATACGGTCGCGGAGAATGATGCCGGGGCGCTCAT
>CANLSM010000027.1 GCA_947493745.1 uncultured Paracoccaceae bacterium
CTCCCTTCAAATCAAAGAAGCCTCCGAATCGCAGATCAGGCACTATGCCGTAAGTGTGGGGCTGGAGCACCGCTTACAGCTTGTCAATTCTCGGTGTGAATACGGTTGTCTTCGACACACAAGACACTCTGCTGCAGGGCCTCAGCGATCTCGAGATTGCGGTCATCGGCGGGCAGGCCGTTCTCTATGCGGCATCGGAGGCGAACAATGCCATCACCAGTTTCTGGTTGTCGGCCAGTGGCGTCCCCACACGCGTCACCGATGTTGCCTATTCCAGCAGTTCTGGCACCTATGCGGTGTCTGATCTGACGGCCTATCAGGCCGGCGGGCAATCCTATCTTGTCTCGCTTGGCCGTTATGATGATGGTTTCGGCCTTTACGGTATCGGTGCGGGTGGTGGCCTCAACCCGCAAGGTGAGTTGAGCGACAGCGGCGATACGTTCGAGCGCGGCCTCGCCAGCGAGACTTTCACGCTGGACGGCACCGATTATCTGATCTCCTCGGCCTTCGGCAAGGGCGGGTTCCAGCTGTTCGAGATTGGCACGGGTGGCGGCCTCACAAACATCCTCGATATCGCGGATAGCGGCGCCCGACGCCTTGGTGACGTTGTCGACTTCGAGATCGCGACGCTGCACGACAAGAGCTTTCTCTTCACGGTCTCTTCGCTTGAGGCCGGTCTCCACAGCTGGGCGATCGGAACCGGCGGCACTCTGGAAGAGCGCGACAGCGCCCTGCCCGGCGATGCATCCGGTTTTGCAGCCAGCACAGTCGTGGAAGCGGTCGATATGGGCCTGCGATCCTTCGTGATCATGGGGTCGGCCGGAACGGACAGTCTGACGGTTTACCGCGTTTCCAAGGGCGGCGATCTGAAAGAGGTCGACCATCTCATCGACAGCTACCAGACCCGGTTTGCCGACATCACCGCGCTGAAGATCCTGCAGGGCGGCGACCGGACACTGGTGGTCGCCGGTGGGTCTGACGCGGGCATCACGGTCTTTGAACTTACCTGGCAGGGAAAACTCAATCTGGTCGAGGTCCTGGTCGACGACTTCGACACCGCGCTTGCGACGATCTCGGATATCGAGGCGATCATAGATGGCGATACCGCACATCTCTATGTCTCAAGCGGTACTGATCATGGGATCACTGTGCTGACGGTTGATCTGAGCCGCTCGGGCGCGGTCATCGAAGGCGGCGCGGTGGAGGACACCCTGACAGGCACCGCCGGCGATGATGTTCTTTGGGGGTATGGCCGCGCCGATGCGCTATTTGGCGCGGACGGCGCAGACCGGCTGATCGACGGGCTTGGGCGCGACGAAATGACTGGCGGAGCCGGTGCGGATATCTTCGAGTTCATCCCTGACAACGCGACCGATCGTGTTCTTGACTTCGAGATCGGCATCGACCGGCTGGATCTCACGAACTACGATAACCTTCACCATATCTCCTCGCTCACGATCGAACAGAGGGTCGATGGCATCGTAATCTGCGTCCAGGAAGACATCATCCGCCTGATCCATCCGGCTGGAGATATTCTCGACCCGCATGCCCTGACCCAGGATGATTTCATCTTCGGGTAGGATTTCGGGCGCTGCTCCGGAGACAACGAAAGAACGCGCATCTGCTCAATGCCGCGTTGATCGCAAATGCAGTCGGCCGGTCATTCCCCGATCAACTGAGATCATCGAACCCAAATGCGGTCACGCCCGCCCCAGGGCATCTGCCGACTATTTGGCTAAACACCCCAATTACCACTTGTTTCCCGACCAATGCCGCTGATAAACCCACCGGTGGAGACGTGGCCGAGTGGTCGAAGGCGCTCCCCTGCTAAGGGAGTAGACGGGCAACTGTCTCGAGGGTTCGAATCCCTTCGTCTCCGCCACAGACCTATCCTATGTATTTGTCTTTCAATGATAAATAGGAAATAGCCATCAATCGTTCCCACACTTGTTCCCACGCGCTATCGCCGTTCAATGATCGATCATTCGATCAATTCGTCCGGTTCTTCGCCCGTCACAATCCTGCGCTGGTCGTCGCGGTTGATTTGTCCGTAATTCCGTAGAGTCGTCAGAACGTCAGTGTGGCCGAGATTCTGTGACGTGGCGACCAATTCTGCGACCGATTTAGAATTCCGGGCGATGTGGCGTGAGAGCATATGCCGAAAGGAATGCGGACCGAATGCCTGCAAACCCGCGTTCTGGAAGGCTCTATTGACGATCTTGCGAACCGGTTCGGTTGTCGTCCAGTTGCGGCGCTGAAATCCATTGGCCTTGAAACCATCGGTGCCTTCTGCTGCGAGCGCCGTGGCGGGAAAGAGCGGATCGTCTGGACCATAGAGCGCCACCTCGTCCAGATGTGTCATCCATTTCCTAAGTACTTCTTCAGCCGCCTTGAAGCCTTTGGCAAAGAACGTATCGATGGACTTGCCGCGTTTGGTGGCGACTTCGCGCGGGTTCTGTGTAACAGACTTATCGTCAAGGTCCACATGTTTGACCTTGAGCGTGATCAGCGCGCCGCCTCGAATGCCAGTCAGGCAAAGGAGCGCGAAAATTGCCTTATCTCGTAAGTCTCGCGGGTTTTCTGCGGGCATCATTGCAAGAGCACGTTGTGCCTGCTTGATGCTGGGCGCTGGGCGTTGCGGTGCCGCACGCGCTTCGGCCTCGTCGCGCAAGGACAAACGGAAGTATTCAGCATCCGCGACTTTGACACGCCGCTTGAAACCATCTTGTTGAGACAGCCAGATTACAAACTCGCGCAGTGTCGCCATGATCGCCCGCCTGGTGGACTTGCCGAGAGGTTTCCCGTTCGCTGCCTTGGCGCGTTCAAGATGCGCGCGAAAGCCCATCGCCCAGTCGATGTGAAACTTTGCGAAATCCTTACGCCCATTCCATACATCGAAGCGTTCCAACGCGGCGATCTCGCGATCAAGCGTACTCTCCGAAAGCTGTTTGGCGTGCTTCCGGTAGTTCAAGAAATCGCGTTTGGTGCGTTCATTTTTTTCATTCAGGCGTTTGGTCATCGGGCTGCCTTATTGCTGCGAATTTGCTGGTGAAGAAACGGGGGTAAGGACTGGGGCGCGAAGAGGAAGTTCAAGAGGGCATGTGTCCACTACCTTAATGTCGATTCTTGCCCCTGCTTTGCAGAAGGTTTTTTCAGTTTCAGCGGCTGAACCGCCGAGCATGCGCCCTAGCCATCGTCGATCAGCTCTAACTTTTTGCGCAGTTCGGATAGGCGTGCCTCTGCGACTGGTTTGTTCATCATCCCATCACATTTCTCGCAGATAGCTTGCAGTGTCACCCGCGCGCCCGTTCTTCGACAGGTCGCGAAACCGCCTGCCGCGTCGCGCGCTGCGTGACACTTCAAACATAGGAACTGGTGCGGAAGCAGGTCGATTTTTCGTTCGGCTCGTTGCCGTTTGATGAAGGTGATCAAATCATCGCCGCGAATAAGCATCGGACGCTCATCGGCCAGAACGAGCAAGCCCTGTTTGATCCAAGTGCTAATGGTTCGGGTTGAAACGTCGGCCACATCCGCCGCCTCCGGGATCGTGTAACAGCGAAGGGACTTGATACCCGTCAGGCGTGCTGACTTCGGCATGACCGGCCTCTACGCTTTGGTGCCGGATTCGTTACGGCCCAGCCAGTCGCGGATCGCATCCACCCGGATTAGGCGGCGCGTGCCGATCTTGATGCTGGGAAGATCGCCCTTGGCCAAGGCCGCGTAGAGCGTCGTGCGTCCGACACCAGCAAGGCGTGCGGCCTCGTCAGGCGAAACTGCGATAGGGGGGATCGGACGGTTAGGTTCAACTGGGTTCGTCATGGCTCATTCTCCTTTGTAAGAGCATGAATGAACCTTGACGGATGCGGTCCAGGCAGAAACAGAAGCGAGGTTTCTGACCAGTTATTGCCCAGCGCGAACTTTGGTAACGTAGTCCTGAACGGAAGACAGTGACGGCGGGCTTGAACGTGGGTTTGATTGAATGAAATCAGACAGAACAGCGCGAGCTTCTGCGTTGCGTCCATCTAAAGCCGTGGAGTCTAAAATCCTCTGCTTGATCAACGCAGTGAGTGTTTCGCTATAACGGTTCGGTGCACCGCCGGGGTTTTTGCGCGGAGCGGCGACCAAGTCGCGCAGATCAGCGACCGACCGAAATCTTGAGCCGAATACATCGAGCTCCACAACGTCCGATAGAGATACAGTCACAGTTCCAGCGCCCTGCAACTTGCCTGCCGCCGACAGGATGAGCCGATACGTCGATCCGGGTTCTTGTGCCAAAGCCGCCGCAATGTCCGTTGCATCGCGTTCAACCTGCATTGTCTGATGGAAGTAGATCGCAATATCACCTGCTTCTCTGCTGACTTTCCCGACGCGCCATGTTTCGCCCGCAACAGGCGAGGACTTGCGAGCACGGCAATCGAAGGCATTGGCCAGACCGTCGATAATCTTCGGCACATTTGCCCGCACTGCACCGATCTCGTCAGCGGAGACCGGAACGAAACCCGTGTCCGGGCAGAAGAACCCAGCGCGCCCGTCGTGATATACGATGTCGGCATCGTGCGGGGCGTCGCAATTCAAACAAGGGAGAGACTGGATCATCCCGGACCGTTCAAGAAACCCATGCGTCAGGAGGGCTGAAAAGCATGGGGCATGAGAGTATCTGGACGCGGCGACCTTTCCCTTCTGTGAAACGATCTCGCAAAGCAAATCAATTGGCTGCAATTACTTGGCCTCCAGAACGTCGCAGTCTTGAAAAGGCGGTGCAAGCAAGCCCCACCGTTCGAGCAATCCGAAAATGAACTGCCGATCGCTTTCGGTCGTATTCGGTGAGGTTGTCGTATTTGGCAGGCGCAAGGTCACGGTCAAGGTTCGCCGCCGTTTGCCTTCCTGAGCGGCGAGAATAGTCCGGACAGTCGCCGCGAGAATGGTCCACCCGCTGGCACGTAGTGGTGATGCTGATCCAAAGCGCCGGTCAAGAAACCCATAAATGGTTTCGCTTTCACCACGCTTTTCAAATCGTGCGACACCGCCATTTGCATCGCCGAAATCCAGCGATGAGACCTCTACGTGCGCGATACCGTCCGACGGCAGAATCTCGAAATCAGGTTCGCTCTTCAAGAGCTTCAGAAGAACGTCCCGCCGCGGGACTTCGAGCGGCGGTTTTGAGTTTGGCGCGAAATTCTTCGAAAACACCGCTGAAAACTGGTCGCGCACCTTTTTACCGCCGCGTGCGCAAATCTCGACGAGGCGTGACTTCGGATCACAGGCGATGCCCACCTCCAAAACCTTCGCAACAATCTGCCGTTCCAGCGTGTCAGACACCCCAAACCCCAACTCGCTTTCTGCCCGCTCTTCGACATAGATCGTCGCATGTGTAAAGGTCGTCTCTTCGCCAGTGACAGCGTGCGTGCGAACAGTCTCATACCAATCGGCAACGTGTTTCCGGTGCTTGGGGAGTTCAAGCACCGCCAGTGTATCAACCAGGAAAGCGGCGCGTGCTGTTTCCTTTTCGAGCGTCCAAGCGTTCCCATCGTTTTCAAACTGGAAGGTTGACCAGTTCTGCCCACCATGCCGTCGCGACATGGACGCCTGCACCTCAATTCGGTTGATCAGGATCGGATGCTCAATTGCCAGGAACAGCAAGATGTCCTGAATGCCATGAAGCCCTTCGATATTGATGTCTTCACCGGTGCAGACCTGTTCCGCCGCAACAAGACCCACCTTGTCTGACAGGGTGGCCAACAAGTCGAGTTCAGCCTTGGTCGCGTCTTGGCGTTTCTCTGGGAGTTCTGCGATCAATAGCTCAATCGAGCGCACCAATTCGGTTCCGCGCCCGTCACTGCTCCAAGCGAAATCATTGGACGCAGACACCTCCCGGGACTCGAAATAGCGTTGAAGCCTTCCGGCAGGACACTTTCGAATAAAACCGCTGAACGAAGCCATATATTGCGTCCACCCTTTTCAATACACGCAATATGGCGTCCGAGCATGTCCCGTTCAAGTTGTATGCGTGTGCAGACGGTTGCTTTTGGTCTGACCCTCTAAGTGTCCACTATCGATGGTGGACACTTACCGGTTTCTGATTATGCCGCCCGTTAGCTCTCAAGCGGCCACAGTCTTCGCCGGATCTCGATAATCTTCTTGCTTCGTCAGCACAGCCCAGATGGTGCGGGCCATATTATTGGCCAGTGCAATTGCAACAAGCATCTTTGGTTTGCGTTTCAACATGCGGTCCAGCCAGGAGCCGTCCTGGACAGGCTTTCGACCCACCCATGCAATGCGCGTCATAGCCCGCAATGAAAGGTGTGCAATCAAGCCACGCGAAATCTCTTCACGATCAGCAAGCGTCAGGGCCAATCTTGACCTTCTAAGGGCCGGTGGGCGTATGCCGCCGGTCCGCTCCAGCAGCGGGTAGATCGGAGAAGATGTGCGATCAAAGTGCCGCCCAATCGAGCTCATCGACTCTCCGCGCTGCCAACGATCCCAATTCTCGGCCTTCTGCTTGTCGTTGAAGAATATACGCTTCCGGTACGCCATGACTTACTCTCCATCTTTCCAAAAAGAATAAAGTGTTGCGTTGATCCGTTGAAACCGCCGCTCAAACCAGTCATCTTATGGTTTCAGTCGGGTTCAAGGGCAACGAGACCGCGCCGGATGACCGCTATGCGGGACAAAGTGAGCTTTCGCTGCGGCTGCGCAAAGGTCTGCTATTGAAAAGTTTCGCTTAGCCCAGAGCGGTAATTTTTCCAAGATCCAGACCGGCAAAGCCATAGAATGATCCAGATCTCGCACGCCGTGCCCAGGCGGAGGCGGGGCCTGCGTAACCATGGTCCATGAAATCGATATCCATCTCGGCACTCTGTGGCCGGATGTGCCGCACTGTATAGGTACGCACAGCAGGCCGTGGGCCATCATTCAGTTGCGCTACAAAATCCGGCATCGTCTGATCGGGCATGGGCAAGAATATCTTGCAATTGGCACCGGCGCATTCGCCATCCATCAGTTTAATCTCATCCAATGTGGGGGTCACGCGGATCATGTTGGGGGTCAGGTGCCACGCCTCTTGAACACGCATCAGGCGCGGTGGGCGTTTTGGATTTGGCGGCGTGGTCATAGATGCGGGTCCATAGGTGTCAGGCGAGTGACGCTGTTTGCGGCAGAATGAATGCCGAATGCTTTGGTGGCAGTGTATTGGAGCGCAATTGGCAGTGATAGGCGGTGGACAGGGATTGATCAGTAAAGACATCTTCAACCGCCCCGCTTGCGATTGCCTGACCACCCGAGATGATCGTGACCGCATCGGCGATCATGGCCGTGAGGTTCAGATCGTGCATCACCGCAATCACTCCACCGCCCCTGGCGGCAAAGTTCTGCAGGCAGTCCATGATCAGCAGTTGATGCCCGATATCGAGGCTGGCCACCGGTTCGTCCAGCAACAGCCAGCGCGGCACGCCATCAACCACCGGCTCCCAGACTTGGCACAGCACGCGGGCCAGATGGGCGCGTTGTTGTTCGCCGCCTGAAAGTTCCTGAAAGAAGCGCAGAGCGTAACCTGCCAATCCAACCCTCGCCAACGCTTGCTCGGCAAGCGTATCCGTGGTGCTATGGATTCCGGATAGCAGGCCCATGCGCACGACTTCAATCACGGTGAAGGGAAATGCCAGTGTTGCGGTTTGGGGTAGGACACCGCGCACCGCCGCCAGCTCCCACGATTTGTAGTCGTGGATATCCCGATCATTAATCTGGATATGGCCGTTCCACGCGACCTCATCCGTGATGGCGCGCAGCAACGTGGTTTTGCCTGATCCGTTGGGTCCGACGACAACTGTGACTTCGCCCGCTTTGGCCTGAAAATTGACGCCGTGCAGGATCGGTTTTCCACCAATCTTCACCGCAATACTTTGTGCTTTGATCATCGCCTACATGTCCACCAATCCGCGACGACGCAGCAATATCCACAAAAAGACCGGCGCACCCAATACCGCTGTGACAATCCCGATGGGCAGTTCAGCAGGTGCTATGATCATTCTGCTAATGATATCGGCCCCCAGCAACAGAGTGGCCCCCAACAGAGCGGCATTCACCAGCAACGTTTCGTGATCCGGTCCGGTCGCAAGCCGCAACAGATGGGGCACGACAATCCCGATAAAGCCAATACCGCCCGATACGGCAACTGCGGCACCAGTGGCGGCTGCGACGATCAGGATTGATCCTGACTTCAGCCGCTGCACCGGGATGCCAAGATGCGATGCCGTCGCCTCGCCCAATGCCAGCCCGTTCAGACCGCGCCTCAGAAAAAGTGAGCCGATGATGGCCAGCGCAATCAATGGACCTGCGATCATCACCTTGGACCACGTGGCCCCTGCCAGCGACCCCAAGCCCCAGAACGTCAGGTCCCGCAATTGTTGATCGTCGGCCATGTAGACCAAAATGCCCGATACAGCCCCGGCCAATGCGCCAAGTGCGATACCTGCCAGCAGCATCGTTGCAACCGAGGTGCGTCCGCGCCGGGTTGAGACGCGATAGAGGATGATCGTGGACAGCCATCCGCCGCAAAAAGCCGCAATCGGGATCAGGGCATTGCCGATCAAATTGCCAATCCACAACGGCACCAGCCCTCCAAGTACGATAGCAAAGATCGCGCCAAGTCCTGCACCAGCCCCAACACCAACCAGACCAGGATCAGCCAGCGGATTGCGAAACAACCCCTGCATGACCACACCAGACACCGCCAAAGCCGCCCCGACCATGATACCCAGGATCAGGCGGGGCAGACGAATATCCCGTAGCACGATGAGTTCCAACGTGGACAGCGGTTCCTCTGTTACTATCTTGATCAGTGCGCTCCAAAGCGACGTACCCGTCGGTCCAGAGGCAAGGCTGATCACAGCCGTCAAAGCCAAAAATATTGCCGACAGGATATGGACCTTTCGCGCCCATTGACGCCGATCCACGATGCGGGCCCCGCCCGATATGTTGTCTGCGGCAAGCATATCAGTTTTCGTATAGCGCAGCGCTGAGGTCCAGAACCGCATCCGCAGTGCGTGGTCCGAAACCCAGCAGATACAGACCGTTCATCCGCACCACTGATTGTGATTGTGCAGCGGGTGTCGTGGCAATGGCAGGCATGGCAAACAGGGCGGCATTGTTGGTGCCATGGTCGTCGGTGCGATCCATCATGAGGATCACATCAGGGGCGGCTGCGCTGACGGCCTCATCACTTAGCGGCTTGTAGCCTTCGAATTCTGTTATGACGTTGACGCCACCGGCCATCTCAATAATCCCATCGGCGGCCGTGTTCTGGCCCGACGCCATGATCCGCCCGCCTTGGGTGCTCAGAATGAACAAAACACGTTTTGGTCTATCACCTGCACGCGCACTCGCGGTGTTTTCGGCATCTTCCAACCTTGTGCCCACATCTGCGGCCATTTGCTCTGCCAATGGTTCTGCATCAAGTGCTGCACCCACGGCCCGTATTTTTTCGACAATCCCTTCGCGCGAGTATTTGTCCGGGATCAAAATAAACGGCACATCGGCGGCTTGCAGAACCTCGATTGTTTCGGGTGGACCGGCACCATCTTCTGAGATGATGAGGCCGGGGCCGACAGACAAAACACCCTCGGGCGACAACGCCCTCATGTAGCCTACATCGGGCAATGCATTTGCGCTTTGTGGAAAGACAGAAGTGGTGTCGCGGGCGATCAGGCGATCACCTTCACCCAGTGCATAGATGATTTCGGTCACTGATCCGCCGATGGACAGCACGTTCTGGCTGTCGTCTGCCAGCAAGGACGGCGGTACAAACACTGCAGCAAGAATACCTGCCGCTTTCAGGCAAGTCTTCATCATACCGTTTCCTCTTGCGCCAGACCTTGCAGATTTTCCATGATAGAGGCCCAAGCAGGACGCTGATCATTGCCGTCTTTGCCGACACCGAAAATCTGAAAGATCAGCGCGCCGTCTCTGTCAAACGCCTCAAGCGAGACGGCCGGACCGCGTTTGGTTGGCTTTTCGACCGCCCAGACCTCTTTGATGTGATCCAGACGCAGGTGCAGGTTAAACCGGGGGTCCATCACATTTTGCCATGGCCCCATGGGCCGCAATGTTTCAATCGGACCGCTGTGTATCTGGATGCAGCCCCGGTTGCCCGTAAAGACCATGACATCGACCCCCTGCGCAGCAACGGCCGTAAGGGCTGTGTTGACTGCATCCGGGGCCAGTGGCCGCACAAAAGGTGCGCCCGCAATGCGGTAAGCCCCCAGACGGTTCATTTTCAGCTTGCTGGTCAGGCGCATGAATTGATGTGTATCGGTCATGCGCGCCCATTCCCTGCGCAGAATGTCGACATTGCCGGCGTCGGCCTTCGGACCCTCGGGGGCGACACGCGGGCTTGTGGTGACGATCTGACCTTGATCATTCAGTGCGCTGGATTTGCGGAACGCGTCCCAAACCGCGTGACTTTCTGGCTCGCGCAGGAAAATCTTATGCACCGCATCACCTGCAGCATCGAAAACCTGAATACTGCGGCGTGTCGCTTCATCGGTTTGTTTTTCAACCATAAACGCGTGTTTCCAGTGAGATGGAAAAGTGCGCAGGTCGATGTCCCGGGTCAGCACCATCGCGACATGTTCGCCGGGATGGTAGTTGCCATAAGTGCCGACCTTTTCGTTCACGCAGCTTTCGTTGCGGGTCAGCGCCATCACCTCGCCCAGTTGCACGGCCAGCCCCATGATCACGTCCGGGTGGGCATCAATGCGGGTCGCCTGTTCGCCGCAATGGGCTGCGATCAAGGCAGCCTCGGATATCCCCATTTTTTGGGCCAGATCGCGTTCTCGTGTTTTGGGGGTTTCCGCATATCGTGACCGAATATCCTGGGGCGTGTATGTCTGTGCCATGACTTAACCTTGCTTTGATGCGACAGCCGAACGGGATTGGCTGGACCGGGAGAGCAAGTTGGCCTGGCTTGTGATGGACGATTGCGCCATCGGGTATTTCTGATAGATTTACTAAGAAATAGGTGTGTGATGCAAGAGGCGAAACGCGCAAGCCCGATTTCTGTGGGTGAGGCCTTTGCCTCCACTCCCGATAGTCGCGTCGCTGATGTGCTATCAAAATGATACTTGACTCTTTTTATCGGCATTAATAATCGGAAAAGGTAGCGTCTGTCGCCAGCTTCCACGCCAGCACCACAGCTGAGAAGAAGATTGGGAAGTTTATGTGCGACAGCAAATCACACCGACAAATTCTGATGTCATCCGCGGCCATGTTCGCCGCGTTCTGCGTTCCGGCGGTGGCGCAAGAGGATCAGGGGTCAGAGAATTACACACCACTGGGGCGCATCGTTCTGGGCGCGGGTGTCGAAAAGGTTGCGATCGACGCGGCGCAATCCATTTCCGTTCTGGATGAAACTGATATCGAAGAGGTGCAGCCCGCAACCATTGGTGATGTTCTTGAACGCAGTCCCGGCATCACGACGGTTGGATCGGAATCGCGTTTTGGCGAAAGCCTGAACATCCGTGGTATCGGAGGTGGCACTTCAGCTGATGAGCCACGCATTGTGACGCTGATTGACGGCGTCAAGAAATACTACGAATCGTACCGGCAGGGATCGCTCTTCACGGATCCCGAGTTTTTCAAGACCGTAGAAATTCTACGCGGCCCCGGATCGTCCACCTTGTATGGCGCAGGCGCCCTGGCCGGGGTTGTGTCACTTGAAACCAAGGATGCGGCAGATTTTCTTGAAGGTGAGGACGCCTTCGCGCTGGAACAGAAACTCGACTACCGCAGCAATGGCACGGGTAAACAATCCACGACCTTCCTCGCCTTCTCGCCCGATGCGCAACTCGACGCCCTTGTCGGGTTCATCCTTGACGATTCAGATTTTATGGAAAGCGGCGATGGAGATCGCATCTTCGGCACTCGCGTCACCGAAACAAATACGTTGGTGAAAGGAACCTACTCCTTTGGCAACGACATGCAGCACGCCATCGAAGGGGGGTACATCCTCTATCGTGGCGAGGCGGATGACCAGCTGTTGGACATCATCGACAACGTGTCGTTCTTTGGCACCGTCGACCGCGAAGTCATTGATACGACAGGGTTTGTGAACTATCAGTTCAACCCGCTCGACAATGATCTCATAGACCTCGAAGTGCAGCTCTCCTATGGCAAATCGGAAAACAACGTTACTGACTTTCAAGGCAGTCCGGGTATTCAATCCTCATTTGACACCGACTATGCCTATGAGGGTATCGGCCTGCGGGTTGAGAATACCGCGCAGATGCTGGGCAATCGTTCGGAAAATTACCTGACATTTGGCTTTGATCTCAGCACACAGGACCGCATCAGCACCCGCGCATCCCCTGCGAACGCCGCATTCCAGCCGGAAGGCACAACCAATACGCTTGGTGTTTTTGCGCAAAATGAGTTCATCTGGGATGGGCGTCTGACGGCTCTGGCCGGAACGCGGGTGGATTTGCAGAAAACCACTCCCGGCGATCAGGTGCCGACAGAAGAACGGGTCGAGGACGCAGGGCGGGCTGCGACCTTGGCGCTGCACTATCAGGCCACAGACCGGTTTGCGGTCTTCGGCTCGGCCTCATACACCGAACGTGTGCCTGTCATTGATGAGCTTTACGATTCACGGCCGACAACCGGCGGTGCAGATCAGGTCCCTGCCGGGACATTGGAAAACGAGCAAAGCCGCAATATGGAGCTGGGCCTGGCCTACAACCACGACGGACTGTTCGGCGGTGAAAACCAGATGTCATTCAAAACGGTCGTCTTCCGCAACGAACTGGACAACCTGATCGCACGCAACAATGACGGCGCGGCTGGAGAGCCCACATTCATCAATATCGAAGAAGCTTACATTCAAGGGATCGAGATTGAGGCAGCATATGAATCCGAGTCCTTCTTCGGATCCTTGGCCTACACCCTGCTTGAGGGTAAAAACAAGAGCGACCCATCATCGCCGAACCCCAATCTGGAAGATCGCATTCCCGCTGATACGCTGGTGTTGTCGCTTGGCACGCGGCTTCCTGAGGCGAATGTCGAACTGGGCTGGACCGGAACCTATTACAGCGCCGAAAGCCGCGTTCAGAACGGTATGATGGGACCGGTCACGATCGATACCTCCAGCAACTTGATCCACGATGTTTATGCCGCCTGGACCCCGGATGATGGACCGCTGGAAGACCTGATCATCCGGCTGGGCGTGACCAATCTGACGGATAAGGACTATCGCACCCATCTGCAAAGCGATGCCATTCGAAGGGCGGGCCGCAGCGTCAACCTTACCGTGGCAAAGACGTTTTGATGCGGTACGCTTGGACATTCTTTTTTGCGGCCCTGCTCATCTCTGCGGCTGGACGTGCAGCAGCTCAGGACCCTGTCTTGCGCATTGAATTGAATGCGGCAGAAACGACAGAGGCGGCCTGCCGCCTGTCGTTTCTTATCGAAAACAAGCATGCGACGGATATTACGCAGGCCGTCTATGAAATGGTGTTGTTCAACGCGGACGGGTCGGTCAACCAACTGACATTGTTTGACTTTGGTACATTGCCAGCCGCCCGCCCGCGTGTACGCCAGTTCGAGGTGTCGGGTCCATCCTGCGATGGGTTGTCACGCATCCTGATCAACGGAGCCAGCACCTGTGAAGCAGGCACTTTGGGTGCCGCAGTTTGCGCCACTTCGCTTGAACTTCGCAGCCGCACAGCCATCGCCTTGCTGGGTTAGAGGAAGACAAACATGTTAGCGTCACTCCAAAACGTCATCCAGACCGGCGGTCCGGTGGTTGCAATTTTGCTGGGGTTTTCAGTCCTTGCGCTAGCCGTCGCACTATACAAGACGCTCCAGTTTAGCAGCGCCGGTGTGGGCCGTCATGGACGGCTACAACGCTCACTGCGGCTTTGGGACAGTGGCAAACCTGACCTTGCCAACCAAGAATTAGCGCACAGTTCTAACTACCTGGTTCCTGTCGTGCAGTCTGGCTATACGGCAGCGGATATCGCCCCCACCGAACTGACAGCGCGGTTAGAGGCTGACGCCGAAGCGCAGTTCCTGCAACTCGAACGCGGCTTCCGCTTTCTGGACAACGTGGCACAACTGGCCCCACTTCTGGGGCTGTTTGGCACAGTGCTCGGGATGATCTCTGCCTTTCAGGCACTGCAAGACGCGGGCAATCAGGTTGATCCGTCACTTCTGGCAGGCGGCATCTGGGTGGCGTTGCTCACAACCGCCGTTGGTCTAGCTGTCGCGATGCCGACATCACTGGTGTTATCTTGGCTGGAACAGCGGATGGATGCCGAACGGGTTTTTGCAAGCCAGGCAATCCAAAGGATCGTGTCGCCACGCGGCCCTGATGACCAACCATTGACAACAGCCAATGCGGCGTAGGGTCCGCAAACGGCGCCTGTCAATGACATCGCTGATTGATGTCATCTTTCTTCTTCTGCTATTTTTCATGCTGTCTTCCACCTTCTCAAAATATGCCGAACTGCCACTGCCAATAGGAGCCGCTGGCGGGACGGTCACGGACGTGCCGGCAGTCTTTCTGCGGGTTAGTCAGGATGCGATCACATTGAATGGCAACGTCGTCGCGATTGAGGACTTGGGACTAAGGCTAGCTGCGGACCAAAACACGCCTGTCACAGCCATCATCGGCCTTGGTCCAGACGTGACATCACAAAGACTTACCGACGTTCTTGCCATGCTCCAAAGCACTGCAAATCTGTCGCTGAATGTGCTGGTGCCCACATGAAACGGCGGCATCGCAGATCCAAACCAGAGCCGACAATTGCCCTGATCAACATCGTATTCCTGATGCTGATCTTCTTTTTGATTGCCGGAACACTTGCGCAGTCCATAGATAATACATTGAAGCTGGTCAGAACCAGCAACCTTGATACGGTAACCCCGCCCGATGGGCTGGTCATCCATGCCGATGGGCGAATGCAGGCAGGTGGCTTGGATGTGATTGACCTCGACACCTTCTTTGCAATGCAAGATGATCCAAATGTTCGTCTGATCCCCGACCGTACCTTGCCCGCTAAAACGCTTTTGCAGATCAGCGCAGATTTATATGCTGCGGGCGCTGAAACGATCCTCATCGCGACAGAGCGCGAAGTGCAATGATAGCGGCAGCGCGTCTGACCCAGGGTCTATGTCTTATGGCAGCATTTGTGCTTCATCTGGCTGGGTTCAGCGCGTGGTTTGATGATGATGCCGCCGAAATTGCCGCCGCAGGAGCCCCAGCGCAGGCGCAGCTCGGTTCGTCCTTTGCAGACTTGGCCGCTGGAGTGATGCAGGCAATATCAACAACCGCCGTGACAGCTGCACCAACTGTTGAGCCGCTGCAGCCAATAAAATCGACCAACGCAGCTGCACGGTCGGATACTGCACAGGCAACCGAAGTGGCCCCATTGCGCGCTGTCATACCGCCAAGCAGCGCAGCAACTGCCCGCGTGCAGGTAGCGGCGACATTGGATGCGTTACGTGACACGGCGTTGACCCAATCCATCCGCCCGGTTGCGCGGCCACCTGATGTGAAACCAGCTGCGCCGATGGCACGACCGGGTAATGCAGGCCAAGACGCAACTGCGGGAGCCAGTAACGACAGCAATCAGGGGCAGGCTTCACCATCGGGTTCCATCACTACTGCACCCACTGCGTCGGCGCAAAGCGGAGCGGCGGCCACGAATTACCCAGGAGAAGTCTTGCGTCGCATCGCCAGCATACGCCGTCCGCGCACCAACGCGCGCGGCGTCGCGGTGGTTTCATTCAGAATTACGCAGAATGGGGACGTTGTGGGTGTTGGAATTCTTCGCAGCTCTGGCGACCGGGACCTGGACCAAATCGCCCTGCGGGTGATCCGCACGGCAGCACCATTCCCACCGCCACCATCCGGCGCGAAGACCAGTTGGCAAATAGAGATCGCAGGTCGCTAATAAAAACACAGTCGTGGCTTTGCAATGCTACTTGGATTCGACGCAGAATTACTTTGGAGGATGACATTGAAAAACAGCACAAAATAATAACAAATAAAACCGCACGGCCATTTTACTTGGGTATTTCATACAAAAAATAGCGGTATTTTACTGCACTCCCGACATAACAAGACTGATTTCGTCGTTCTCGATGCGAAAGTCTGTTCCTAGGGTCACTATTCATCCATCCAAAAATCGCGACGACGACTGCGGGTCAAATTAAACGGCCGCGATGTTCAGGTTTCTGTCGTTAGGTTGCACTACAGCATCGGTAGAGTCGGGCTCAAATCAGTCATCCGACCAATCCAATCAGGTGATCTAAGAGGCTTTGAGGCTCAAATACTAGCAATGTGGACGAAGTTCCGGCTCAACCACCTCGCACGTCCCTAATGCCCGCAATCACAAGTGATGCTCCCATCGCACTGAACAACGATCCGAACACCGCTTCAATGATGCGCCAAAAACGTCGATAGGTTTGCACCGCTCCGCCCGTCGATAGCAGAAAAGCGTAGCCACCATAGACTCCAATGGCACTGAGCGATGCCAATGGCGCGAAGGCCGCTACTTGCCATGTGGAAAGACCTGAACCGAACAGGAACGAAGCGATGGCCGCCCAACCTAAGGCCACTTTCGGATTCGTCATCACAACAAGAAGGCCCTTCATCCATGCCTTTCTCATTGAGGTTGAGGCACCATCACTCTTCAGCTGTACTTCATTGCCCCGCCAAGCGGCCTTCAGCCCCTTCAACCCGAGCCACAAAAGGTAGGCTCCACCAACAAGTTTTAGAGCCGTGACCGAATGAGGATGAGCCTCAATGAGTTCTCCAATACCAAGAGCGACAAAGCTGACCCAGATTGCAGCCCCTGTTGCGATGCCAACCGCTACCATTACCGCAGCCCTGCGGCTCTGACCCATGGCTGCGCCAGCAATCGCAATTAGATTAGGGCCGGGTGAGACCTGCATGGCGATCAAGCCTGCAAGAGTTATGAGATAAGCCTCGAGCATCACAGTTCCTCCACAACTGCAACTAAACGCCAAACTGGAAGAAACTACAATCTTGGCACATTGAAGACTACCTCAGATGCGGACATTCATCGTCTCTGCAGTACCAGTTAAATTTGGGCTTTTTGCGGCCATCGGAGGCACTACATCATCTGCTGAACCTAGCTGATAAGCCGCCTTCAACAACGGCCCTTTGTGGACATTGACTCACCCTTGGCCATGCTGCGGTGCGGCCCGTCGAACCTGCCATTCGCTGCGACCGCGAAATCAAGGGACGGGCGAATTCACAGATCGCGGGACACAACCGACATTCGTTATCCCGCCTTCGCTGACGCAGCATCCCCTCGCAGGTGCGGCACGCTTATCGCTGCGTTGCGGTCGATGTCGCCATACCGGCCATTGAAAGCCAGTCTGAGGCGTAAAATTCAAACCGCCCTTTCACTGCACGCGGGATCGACCATCGAGGAGCGGGACGACGCAGACATTCATCTTGGAATACTGAATGGCAGGTTTGAGCGTGTGGCAAATCTTAACAAGACGCAGCCCAATGACGTCACTTTGATCCGTCGTCCCATCCTTCGTCGCGATGCGAACCGTCGCAGAAGGGCTTGTTGTTGGAATGCCCGCAGCGGCACAGCACGTATTTGGTCTGACTTGCACCGGCACCGTCAAAGTCCGCATCCAGGGCTGCATTCTTGACCCGATAGGGGCCATTGCGTTCTACCGTCATGTCGACATCGCCATTCACCATGTGCTGCGGTTCGGCCTTGCCGACCTCAAGCCGTAAAGCACCCGACGGGCAATTGGACATGGCGACAAGCAGGTCAGCCATTTTTCCATTCTCAGGTATGACCCATGGCTTTCGACCGGGGTCAAAGATCGCGCCCGATGCTTTGACACATTCGGCTGCATGCGAACACAGAACTGGTGTGTAGTGAACCGTGACGTCCGTGCCCTCGACTTCTCCACCATAGCTGATCGGGGTGTTGCGAATCTTTGATCTGTCGGGCGTGCTATTAAATCCTACGGCATTATGAGAGCCGTCGCAGAAAGGCTTCTTCGCGGAAAGCCCGCAGCGACAAAGCGCAATTTTTTCACCTGCCTCTATAGCCTCTCCTGCGGCGTCGCGCAGATTGGGCAGATTGGTGACCATCAAAGGGCCGTTCTCAATTGGGGTGATCTTTGGCTGGGTGGTCATGGGAGGTCTCCTTATTGGGCGCCGTTACCCTTTGGGGCTAAATAGGATCATCCGTCCGATGGACGGTATCATGCTTTGCCCGCCAGCCCCAAGATCAAGGTCAAAGACGGCATCCATGCGGTTGCCCGCGAGGTCTTCGAGCAATGGGTCAATGGCAAGCTGATAGGCATAGGCATCCCAAGGTAAACGGGGTGTGAAAAGCCAGCGGGTTTCGGCTGCATCCAGATCAATGCGGCCCGAAACCGGCGAACCATCCGCTCCTATCACGCGCAGCCGATAGGCCAGTGACACATGATCAACGGTGCCATCAAGCACGACCGTCAGCGGCGCATGCGTACCGGTCCTGGGAATGATGAGGTCCCAGTCCGTTGGCGTTGGCGATGACACGTCAGCGTTCGTGGCCTCGAACTTCACGCGATGGGCGGCGACCAGTGGACAGCCCTGTGCATCCTTAGCATCTTTGGAAATCTGAAGGTGATAGGTTTCGCCCGCGACTAAGGCGCGACCCATTTCGCGGTTTGCAGCCAGACCTGTTTTCACGCGGCCTGGATCAAGCACGAGCGTGAGCCGCGTTCGATCGGCGGACCAGAGATCGAACCGGTTGGACAGAAACACACCATCCATAACGCGGCCGTCCGCATCCAGCAGATCAATAGCCGGCAAGATATCATCCTGTCCCATCGGGGCCGAAAAGTAGATGTAGAACCGTAGCAGATTTTCGGGCAGAGCCGCCCCGGTCGGATAGACCTGCGAGACGGTGGTTTGCCCCGTCTCGCAGGCTCGCGGTGAACCTGCCGCCAGTGCAGCGGCGAGCGAAATTGCAAAAAACAGTCGCATTACTCGATCAACTCGGGGAAACCTTCTTCAGCCTTGAGAAGGTTGTGAAAGCCGCGCATGCCTTGGCCAGCCTGATTGTCGGCGTACACGTAATCGGGGAAGTCGTATTCAGAGACAAAGTCGCTCAGCCGCAGGTAGACACCCTTGCGGACCGACACCAGATCCATTGCACCAGTGTCCAGATTGCGCTTGAGCGTCAACAGGAATTGCGGGTCTTGGTCTGCTGCCTGATAGACTCCGCTCATTGGAGTTTGTGTTGTGGCGATCCCGGCTGGCCCCATGCCGACAGGTTGGGAGAGGCCCGGCGCATTTGCGGCCTCGGCCACGGCCTCAAGCGGGATCAGATTGGCCTGCAGCTCTCGGTTGATCACCATCACGAAGTTTGATGCGTTTTGCTCTTGGTCATAGACGGCGAATGACAGCACTTCGAGCGGGGTGTTTCCATAGCCCAGTTCGGCGATCGTGTTCCCGGTGACATGGGCCCCGTCGGTGAGGCCGGATGTTGGCAGGGTTACCAGCGGGGTGCATGTGTAGGCCGCAACGATGGTCCGAACGCCATCAAGGTCAACAATCTCCATCGCCCGAATGGGCGCGCGTGTTTCCATCTGATCGTGCACGGCGTGATAGATTTCAACGCTGGTGGTTTGGGTGTCGCCGCCGAAGGGATAGGGTATCTGGTTCAGGGTCGACGCGAATTCGCCTGTCGACAAACCAGAGACGAACAATGTGCCATCGGAAAAATCCAAATCCGTCACCGTCAGCGATGCCGACGGGATGTTGCGCCAGAATGTGACCCCATCGTCTGGCGCGGCGCCAAGCTGTGTGCTGGTTGCGGGCAGCGCTGCCAAATCCAGTGGAGTGATTGTGCCATCGAATGTGACCATGACCACCGCAGGCATGGTCCCAACCGTCAACGAAACGAAGGCAGCCTTTGTTGCCGGATTGACGGCAAGATCATTGAATGTGATGTCAGCCTCAGCGACGCCCAGAGTGTCGGCGAGGGCCCGGCTGAAGCCTTCGAACTTGTAGGCGGTTGACTCCGTTGTCGCGTCCGCCTCGGGCAGCCTATATGCGTGGATTGCCGCGCCAGCGCTGTCCGCCACAAACAATGTTGTCGGGTCTGCGAATTCCAGAACAGTTGCGGACAAGGGGGCTTCTGCCATTGCGGCGATGGGCAGTGTTGCGACGGCTGCTGAGGATAATAGCATTTTGAGGCTTGAGAGTATCATGACGTGTCTCCGGTCAAGTTCTGCACACCCAAACTATGTCGCGGCAGTTCACCATTGAGTAGTCGACTGCGCGCGCAGTCAGTGCGCGCAAACCTGACAAGAAATGGCCGCACTCTAGTGCAACAGGTTCTTCAAAAGGCTGAGCGCCAATCCTATTGCACCGGTGAACGCGCCACCCAGAATTGTCGGAACAATCCGCCGGGAAAGCCGGAACCCGATGCGCCCGCCATAGAAGACGAGCAACATGATGGCCAATACCTGTGCAATGATCAGACCAGCGGCAGGGTCATAGACACCCGCGGCGCTGAGCAGCATGGCCAATGTCGGACCGTTTGCTGCGATCAGGGTGGTCCGGCTATGCGTCCAGCTTTCCCTCACCAGCGCGCGGTTGGCCTGCTGCCCTGTCTTCAAAACGGTCGAGGCAAGGTCGGCGTAAGTCTTGGCCAGGGTGACAGCCAAAACGGTCGTAAACAGCGTTCCGGCCATCAGCAAAGGGTTTAGGCCGTCAGGCCTGGTGGCCATCAAAACCCCCATGACCGTGACAGCACCGTAAATGACACCAAATGCGGCCTCATCTATGGACGCGCTACCCTCCGTCGCAACGTCTTCGGACACGCCTGCGCCTCAGGCCTCGATCGGGTCCTGGTCGCGCATCCCCATGAAATATGCGACAAGGCTCAGGACGATTGCAGCAGAAGAAACGAGTGTCATCACGGTTCCAGGGACAAAATTCACGAAGCCGCCCAAATCCATGAACAGGAAGTATCCAACGTCAGCCAACCCGCCGACAATGGCCGTAAACACCATTGCGGTAACAGAGCCGCGCCAAATGAAAACCGCGCCAACCAATGTGAATGCCCCGATCCAGAGAAGATTGAAGCCGTGCTGGTTGATGACGGCGCCGACGGCCTCATGATACGTGCCGACCAGAAGTGTAGGGTCGACAGCATCGGCGATGCCCGCAACGGCCTGAGGGGTGTCGAGCGAGATCGTCATGACACCTGCAAACATATGGACAAGGCCCCAAACGACCCAAAGTACGGCAACGATTTTAAGTAGAAGCGAAGTTGTTGATGTGGACATGATTATCCCTTTCTAGGTTGGGAGCGCGGCGTCGAACGCCACAAGTGCTTCGCGCAGTTGCAACGCCAGTTCGGGCGCATTGAGCCGATCCGTATCGTTGTTGAAGTGATCATTGAACGGCCCGAACGAAAAGGACGACGTGACCTTTGCGCCGAAAAACGGGAAGCCGTCCTGCGCAGCGGCTAGCACATTTTGCCCTCCGCGCTTGCCCGTCGATGTTGCCATCAAAAGGGTCGGCTTGCCTTGGAAAATCTCCATCTTGATCCGGCTGCACCAGTCAAAGATGTTTTTGAATGCGGCGGTGTAGCTGCCGTTGTATTCGGCCAAGGATATGATCACCCCGTCAGCCGCCCCAATCTTTGCATAGAAGTCCTGTGCCTCTTGCGGGATGCCGGTTTTTTGGCGCTCTGGGCTGTAAATCGGCATTTCGTAGTCGTTCAGGTCCAGCACCTCAATCTCGACTGGCGCCGCCAGTTCATCTTGGAGGACCTTGCCCGCGTGTGTGGCGAGTCGCTTGTTGATAGATTTCGTGCTGTTGCTGGCCGCAAAGACGACGATGTTGGAACGTGCAGGCATCGAGGAAATCCGAGCTTGATTGTTTGCTTTGGCCTCCTAGATGCTCTGTACAACGCATGTACACAACGCGCAAAAACGCGCACTAAGTGCGCGAAGGATAAGCATAAGAGATATGGATAAATGGGCGGAACTAAGAACGGCGTACCAAGTGGCGAAGCTGGGCACCGTCAGTGCTGCGGCAGAAGTTCTTGGACTTCACCGCGCAACCGTTAACCGCCACATTGATGTCCTTGAGGCAGAGATCGGTGCTCGCATCTTCATCCGGCACGCGCGCGGATATGGCCTTACGGAGCTTGGGGAGGACGTGCTGCGCGTGGCCCAAAAGACCGAGCAACTGATCGATGATCTTGCGGGTCGCGTCCGTGGGCGGAGGGTCCAGTTTGAGGGGGAAATCAAGGTCACGCTCCTCGCTCCATTTGCGGGATTGCTGATGGACCCGATAACACGGTTTCGCGAGCAGAACCCCCATTGTCGCGTTCTCGTTGACGCAAGCGAAGACCTCGCCCGGCTGGAGTACGGCGAGGCACATATTGCGCTACGTGCAGGGCCCAAGCCCGATCATCCTGACTATGTAGTTAGCAGCTACGGCCGCGTCAGCTTTAACCTTTACGCTCATGAAAACTATGTTGCGCAACATGGCTTGCCCAAAAGCGTAGATGATCTGGGGGGACACGCATTTGTGGTGCCAGAAGCACCGGAAGGGCGGCTGCCGTTTGGGCCGTGGATAAAGGACCATGTGCACCGTGACATGATTGCTTTTTCATCGCGCGACGCCGCAGTCAATACCGAAGCGATCTCGGCAGGTGTCGGTATGGGTTTCATCAGCGATCATGAAGCGCAAGCCCGCGGTGGCTTGCAACGCGTGCTACCACCAAATCGGAAGTGGTCTGTGGCGCTCTGGCTGGTGACGCATGTCGATCTTCATCGGACTGAAAAGGTCCAAGCCATGTTGCGCTGCATTAGGACTGTGCCGGGATAGATGCCGGCGCCCGCTTTTTAAGAAACGTGTTTCAGTAATTGAGAGCGGTCATTCGCTTCAACGCAGAAATCATTCAGTTTAGGCTCGCAGCTCGCTCTTGCCGCTGCTTGTTTGCAGGTCTCCTCTAAATCGGCGAACGGCAAGCATCGTTCGCCGACATAGTTTAGAGGTCGATGCGTTCGGCAATGCTTAAAGCATCTTCCAACTCAACCCCTAGGTAACGCACTGTGCTATCGACCTTGGTGTGGCCAAGCAAAAGTTGCACGGCGCGAAGGTTGCCTGTTTTGCGGTATATCTCGGCAGCTTTGGTCCGGCGGAGCGAATGAGTGCCGTAGCCGCTCGGTTCTAATCCGATCGCGGCCACCCAATCGCGAACAAGTCGTCCATACTGACGGGTTGAGATGTGCGGACGGTCGTGGAAACGACTCGGAAACATAAAGCAGCAACCGATCATCTCGGGTGACCTCACCCAAGCAATGACGGTATGTCGTGTGTTTTCAGTCAGTTCAAACTGAACCGGCTTTTTGGTTTTGCTCTGGATCACCGAAACTCGTTCGCGAACACGATCGTCTTTGACCAAATCAGCAACGGCGAGCTTGACCAGATCACAGCCTCGCAGCTTGCTATCAATAGCGACGTTGAACAGCGCAAGGTCGCGAAGATAGCCCGCAAGTTCGAGCCGCGCACGGATCGCCCAAACCTGTTTAGGAAGCAGCGGTCGCTTCTGCCCGATAATTCGCCCCTTGTTCCAGGCTTTGCGCTTTCGGGTGACTGCGGGAAGTTGGACTCTTGGCATAATGTGCCCTCCAATCCTCCCCCCATTACCCAAGCATCAGCACAGCGCTGACGCCGGTAGCATAGCATCGAGTTGAATGGCTGTTGTGCCAAGACGCTAAAACGCATCATCTCTGCAAGTGCATAAGGCCGCTGCGAGCCCAAATTGACAATTGCTGAATCATAATCGGATGCCTGAAACGGGCGCAAACCAGTCATTGCCTGAGTTAGTTCTTTGTCATAGGCCCTGCGTTCAGATCAACAGTCCCCAAGTCGGGTCGCCTCGCCCTGACCGGAATATGGCATTGTTCGGCCTTGAACAGTGATCTCACCCGTCGCGCCTCCAGAATATGAGGTGCGGTCATATTCATACGACATCCGACCTATCGATCGCATCTGAAGACCACCGGGGGTCGCCGTGCATTCAATGTCCAGCGATATCTTACCCGGCAAATCCGAGACGTTGGACACGCTACAATTGCTGTCCTCGCCCCCCGTCATCTCGTTGGTGATCTCGTTCAGGCTTCGTTGGGCTTGTTCCGGTGTAAGGCACTTTGTGACGGTATCTGAGTTGTTCACGCGCATCCCAGGGATAACGAAGGCATTTGTAAAGCGCCAAAGGCCGTGATCGACTTCAAAAACGGTGTCTTGGGCATGCGCAAAACCTGCTCCAATAACGATGCTGACGATCACACCAAATGCAAGCGGCCGCTTGCGAAGTTGCAATAGGATTGGTCTTTTCATTGATCCGCCTCCTTGATTGCTGGCAGTGCCTGAGACAACACCGTTCTTAAATCACGACCATTTGTGACGACCGTTCCAAGCAATTTTCCGCGATAAAACAGCAGCGATGTGGGCAAACCATTCACCGCCACCGCGAACTGATCAAGATAGGCCGTAGTCTGGGTGTCCTCGCTAACAGACTGCCATGGATCGTAGTCTATCCGTGCGAAGACGTAATCGGACGACAGATAGCGTGACACATCGTCAACCTTTGCGTTGCCGGACAGGCAATGGGGGCAGTCTTCATCTGTAGACGACAGGGTCACCAGCAATGGCTTGTCGGCGCTGAAAGCGTTGACGTAGGTTTCGAACTGGCTGGGAGGGATGTTGGCGACAGATACATCGCCCCTGACGACGACTTGTTGGTCCGAGATAACGTTGAACGCAGTTTCCAAAGCCGTGTCTAAGGACGGGTTTGCACCAGGCAGCAGCTGCACTGGTTCTCCGTTTGCGAATATCATTACTGCCGGAACCCCCGATAGCGGAAACCCCTGACCGATCTGGAAATCAGTTGCGACTTTGCCGTTGGGTGTGTCGAAGAACTGTCGCCAGGGGTTCAGCGTAACCGCCACAAAGTCGAAATTGTCTGAAAGCCGCTGTGCGGCGGTTGCGATGAAGGCATTGTTCTCCATGCAGTGGGAACATGATCCGTCGTCTGATGTATAGTGGACAACCAAGGGTTTGTCATTGGAACTATCAGCCACAAGCGGCGCAATTTGATCTGGCTCTATTTCTCGAACCTCTTGCGCCAAAACGGGCAGTGGGAACGACGTTGCAATAAGAACTATGCAGGGAACAAGCCCCCAGTCCTTCCAGCGGCTAAGCAATCGAGTGCCCTCCATGATTGGTCAGATGTCTTCATTTCCATGATCACATTAATCATATCCCTCGGTAATGCCATAAAAAGGCTGCCAATGCTTTTTCATATGGGTCGCAATGCGCAGAAACCGTACGTCGACGCAGATGCAGCAAAAGTCCAGAACGTCCCGCAGTCTGTGAGTTCGACCAATAATCCGTGCTGCAGTCTTAATAAATGGCCGGTTTTACTGCCGCGCGGCGGCGGCGAGTTTTTGCGCTCACGCAGCATTTCCTATGCTGCGAGCGCGCGCAGCACAAATTCAACACTTCTGCTACGGGCTCCAAGCCGACCTCGGATGCAGCGCAGCATCGGGCCTCAATGGCTGCTGATCGACGGTAAGGACGGCCCTTTGCGGACATTGACTCACCCTTGGCCATGCTGCGGTGCGGCCCGTCGAACCTGCCATTCGCTGCGACCGCGAAATCAAGGGACGGGCGAATTCACAGGTCGCGGGACTTTGCTGCCGTTAGATTCCTTCATCGGAGCATTCCGCTTTTGAGCCGGATTTGATAGTGTTGTCGCATGCAATCGAAGATGACACGGCGATCAGTTGTCGCGCAGCTCGGCGCTGTCACCTCGCTATTGAGTATTGGCTGCACCACGTCAGCATTTGCAGGTCCTGCGGGTCGCGAAATTGAACGGCTGATTTCAAGGATAGATGAGCTTTCAGGTTCATTGCGGGGTGAATTGATCTCCGTCGCGGACTGGCGCACGGGCATAGATGAGTTGTTGTCCTCGGTGCCGGAAACAGACCTCATGGACGGGATAGATTTCGAAAGTCTTGCGTCGAGAATCGGATTTGCGGAACTGGGTGTTACAACAGCACGTATCGATTTCGGTTCCGATGAGACCAGGACTTTGAAATTCCTACCAAAGATTTTCGCCTTGGATACAGGTCGATCCATCATACCGCACGGCCATGCAAACATGGTGTCAGCCCATCTTCCGCTAACGGGAGCATTCCAGCTTCGCCAGTATGACCAGGTGTCGCGTGACGCCCATTCGCTTATCATCGAGCCGACCGTGGACAGACTTATTGGCGCGGGTGATCTGTCTTCGATTGGAGAAGACGATGACAACGTGCATTGGTTCATTGCCGAAGAACCTTCCTACACCTTTGATGTCATAGTGACGGGTTTGGACGACGAGGCAGAGCACCAGTTCGAGATATTCAATCTCGACATGGAAGCCGCCGAGCCGAACGGGAACGGGCTGCTTCGCGTGCCAACAATGTCAGTGTCCGAGGCGCTGAGAAAATACGGCTAAAGCAGAAGTTTCAATGCTCAGATTGGGCTCAAAACGGTCATCGAAGCCCGTGCAGCATCTGCAGTGTGGGAGATCTGGGTCACCTTCGTGGACGGCCCAGACCCGACCTACGCGCTTGGCGTTCGCATGACCGGTCTCAGCCCCTAAACCCGACATTCGATCGAAGGGGCTCGCTGGTCTGTCTACTGACACAGTCTACGACTTGCGATTATTCAGCTTTCCGCTGGGCGACAGATCTAACCTCAATTGTTTTGCCATTAGTCGTGCTTCAGATGAGCTTATTCGCTTTGCTCTAAGCTTTCCAATGCCAGAAATTGTGGGCTCATACGAATTGCGGCATTCTATGACTTGCCGTCGCATTGACTCGTGCGACATGCAAAGTGCATCGCATGCGTCGGAATCAAGTATCGAAAAAGTGGTGTTGCCTATTTCAAGATGCCCTGCCCCGTTGAAGTAGGTGACGGGATTTTGGGCGCCACCTGTTAACAAACCAACACCATGCTCCCCCGACGCTATGGACAGCGAAGGGCCGAAAGTATTGTTCGGTTGAATCGCTTGAGCAGCGATGCTTCCGATACTCCCATATGAAGAAAAGCAGTAAGTGAAAATGCCATGCCCCAAGTCAGGGTCCTCGTAAGAGGACTCATCGGGGCAGCAGGACATTACCACGTTGAACGGAACAAGGTAGTCGGCATACTTGTTAAGTGTCATGTCCAATATACGCAGACCAAATTCACCGGAATGGCAAGAATCCAGTACTAGGGACAATCTGAGACGCTCACCTCGTTCATTTCTTCGTGCAATCGGCAAAAGCTGTTCAATAAGGTCTTTTGGCGAGAAGAGGCTATCATTTTTGAGTACCATCTCTCCTTCAGTTTCGCATCCATGCCCTGCGTAAACAACCTGAATTGCGCCTCCATCCCATTCTGCCTTTCGTCGTTGCTTGCTAAACCAGAATTCTATCTTGTCGAAAGTTTTTAGAACTTGATGGGCAGTCGGGTTAACGAGACGAAAGAATTTTTTAAACTCGCAAGAGTCATTGTCCCTCCTCTTGAAGTGCGTTTGCAAGTAGTCCGAGTCCGCAGTCGTGTAGTCCAAATCTGCGACAGCTCTGGGCATCATTCGTCGGCCAGCAGCACGAAATAGGGGGGTATGCTCTGGCCCACTCGCGGAAATGGCGATGGTAGCTTGCCAGCGTTTTTGTTTTGTCTGCATCACAGCAACCTAAACTGCCAATCCAAAAATCTAACGTAGTCTCTATCTAGCAGAACTGCATGCGGTGATCACAGTTCATTCTGAATCAAGTGAAAAGGTGCCAACACGCAAACTGGCTTGTGTTTAATGGACGGGTAGGTCCCACAGAAAGTGAGTTGACCGATCAACTAATTTCACAGCTGAAGCCGCAGCGAATGTCGACGATGCGGGCGAAGCGGACCTTTGATCTACAACCAACAATGTCTGCTTCCTGCCACGAGGTAGGCGGTTCCTTCCATCAATTATGA
>CANLSM010000028.1 GCA_947493745.1 uncultured Paracoccaceae bacterium
CTCAGTGGCTACGATGAGCAACAAACCCTCTCTTAGCAAATAGCCCTATTTGGACCCATAAACGCTGACGGCAGACACAGCAAGACACGCGGTGTCTTTGGCAGTCGCTTTGGCACTTTCGATCCCTGTTTCGGCGTCCTTTTCAACTTCGGCGGACGCACAGTCCTACCGGCAATACTGCCATGACCGGGCGCAACGGCTGAGCGGATACAGTGGCCGTGGCGGCGATGTCGCCGGGGGTGCTGTGCGCGGAGCAATTGGGGGCGCTGTTCTTGGCAGCATATTTGGCGGCAGCAAGGAAGACCGCAAACGCGGTGCCGCGATCGGCGCAGTGATCGGTGGGTTAAAAAACGCAAACCGGCCCAACAGCCGCGCAGCCCGCATCTACCGTCTGGAATTTGAGGATTGTATGGCGCGCCGCTGACGCCCGCTTGAGCAAAGGAAAATGCACATGAACTCTCGTATGGTAATCTCGACCACGGCTTTGATCCTCGGCGTCGCGCTGACCCCCGCTTTGGCGCAGGATGAGGCCTTCCAACTGGATGAGTTGACATGCTTCGACGTCATTTCGCAGGCCGAAGATGACGCACTGTTTCTGACGGCGCTGCTCATCGGACATGTCAGTGGTGTGTCTGGCACCACCGAGATGTCCGGCGCGATGCTCAAATCCACAGTTGAAGCGATGGACACCGCCTGTGGCGACAATCCTGATATGCTGGCGGTTGACGCTGTCAAAGCAGGTTGAATCTGGGCATCGCGCACACCGCCGAACCGGCCGGTCAACCGTGCTCATTGCGGAGAAACTAACAGTGGGGTGCTGATCTGTCTCTTTGTGCTATTGTACTTTCTGGGTTGATTGACCCGTAGCAGGGCGACAAATGAATTTCACGGGGCAATCTTAAGCTGTATAATAGACGTAATAACAGTCCATTTTCCTCTTAGAAAAGGCGAACGTTCGATGTACGCAGCCACATTTAAGGCGATTGTGTTCTTACACTTCTCCAAGCGTGCAATTACCTGCTCAGCTCGCTTGAAGAGCATCTTTGCCGCGGCATCTATGCTGATGCTGCCTTCAGTTTCTCCGGCTCAAGAGTTCAACCTAAGCTACGGCGTAGATTTCACGTCCAACTATATCTCAAAGGGCACTACGCAAACAGAAGACAGGCCAGCGATACAGCCTTACATCGAGTTGAGTTATGGCCTTGTTTACGCAGGTTTGTGGGCGTCCAATGTGCGCTTTAACGGCGCTTCGGATATCGAGCTTGATATCTATGTCGGTGTCACTCCGACGTGGGGCTCGGTAGATTTCGACATTGGCTACGCCGAATACCTGTACCGCGATGATAGCAATGATTATGGTGAGGCGTTCATCAAAGCAGATTGGAACGTGTCTGACCGTTTGACTCTTGGGTTGGATTATTACCGTGAAGTTTATGCTGACGAGAATTGGGTTTATGCCAACGCATCACTCTCTGGATTGCCATGGGATTTTACGCTTTCAGGTGGGCTAGGGTCTGATTTTGGGTCGCGCGACTTGTCATCTGAAAAGAACGTTTTCGATATCGGAGTAAGCCGCGATCTTAGCGCCAATGCCGCCATCGATCTGCGTGCGTATGGGGGAAATCTGGACGACGAAATTCTTGTTGTAACCTTGTCTTTCTTCAACTGATGGCGCCGAAGAACTCGTTTCATGCACCCATAAGGCGCGAAGGATTCAAAAGATGAAGCTGAAATTCCCCAGTGCGTATACCATCCTCTTTGCGCTGATCGCGGTGGTCGCGATTGCGACCCATTTCGTGCCAGCCGGCCAATACGAACGGGTTGCAAACGAAGAATTGGGACGAGACGTGCCCGTGCCCGGAACATATCAGGTGGTCGAATCCAATCCTCAGGGATTCTTCGACGTGGTTATGGCTCCGATTGCAGGGTTTTATGACCCGGGCAGCTATGAGGCACGCGCCATCGATGTCGCCTTGTTCGTTCTCATCATCGGTGGCTTTTTGGGTATCGTGACCAAGACCGGCGCGATTGATGCGGGCATTGCCCGTGCCATGGTGCGTCTTGAGGGGCGAGAGAAGTGGATGATCCCAATCCTGATGGCGCTTTTTGCTGCAGGCGGGACGATCTACGGGATGGCTGAGGAATCGCTGGCCTTCTACGCACTCATTATTCCGGTGATGATTGCGGCCCGCTATGATGCGCTGACGGGTGTGGCGATCATCATGCTGGGCGCGGGCGTGGGGACTCTGGGCTCTACGATCAATCCCTTCGCCACGGTTATCGCATCCGACGCGGCAGGGGTGCCATTTACGGACGGCATTGTCCTGCGTTTTATCCTGTTGTTTGCCTGCTGGCTGGCCTGCGTGGCCTATGTGATGCGCTACGCCGAACGTGTCCGTGCCAACCCCGAGCAGTCCATCGTGGCCGACCGGCGCGAAAGCAATGAAGCGCACTTCCTGAAAGGGCGAAATGAAGGCGGAAGCGCAACAGATTTCACGAACAAACACGCAATCATTCTAGTGATCTTTGCGGCCAGTTTCGCGGTGATGATCTGGGGCGTGTCCGTCGGCGGATGGTGGATGGCGGAGATGTCTGCGCTCTTCATCGTGGCCTCTCTTGTGGTGGGTGTGATCGACTGGATGGGGGAAGAGGAATTCACCTCGACCTTTGTTGACGGCGCCCGTGACCTTCTGGGTGTGGCCCTCGTGATCGGAATTGCGCGCGGCATCGTTGTGGTGATGGATGCTGGCAATATGACCGACACTATCCTGTTCTGGGCTGAAGGCGCTGTGAGCGGATTGGGCGAGATTGCGTTCATCAACACCATGTTTGCGTTGCAGGCCGGATTGTCTTTCCTTGTGCCTTCCTCGTCCGGTCTGGCGGTCCTGACAATGCCGATCATGGCGCCGTTGGGTGATTTTTCTGGCGTGGAGCGGTCGTTGATCGTGACAGCCTATCAATCCGCCAGCGGCTTGGTGAACTTGATTAACCCGACTTTTGCCGTCGTGATGGGTGGGCTTGCGTTGGGCCGGGTGCCTTACGAGCGTTGGTTGAAGTTTATGGCCCCGCTCATGCTGATTTTGATCGTCATCATTATGGCCGGACTCAGTATCGCGACGGTGCTCTAAATCGTGGCGGTCACCGACACTCTCAGTACACCCAAACCCAGCGGCAAAGCCGCGCTTGGCCTGTGGATGTGCACGGCTCTGGTGGTGGGCAACATGATCGGTTCGGGCATTTTTCTGTTGCCGTCGTCCCTTGCGGCGTTTGGGCCGATCTCTTTGGTCGGATGGGTCGTGACGGCGGGCGGGGCCATTGCGCTGGCGCTGATCTTTGGCAGGCTCGCAGCGACGACGCCGAAAACCGGCGGGCCCTATGCCTATGCGCGCGAGGGGTTTGGCGATTTCGCAGGCTTTCTGATCGCCTGGGGGTATTGGATTGCTCTGTGGTCGGGCAATGCGGCGGTTGCCGTCGCCTTTGCCGGATACCTCAGTTTTCTGGTGCCATTCATTGGTGAGAGCCAAATTGCAGGGCTTGCGGCAGCCCTAGGTGCGATCTGGCTTCTGACTTGGATGAACGTAAGAGGCGTGAAAGAAGCAGGCATTATCCAACTTGTCACGACAGTGATGAAGCTGGTCCCGATCCTGATCCTGATCGTGTTCGGTGTCGCCTATATCGACACAGCCAACTTCACGCCTGCCAATGTCAGCGGCCAATCCGCGATATCGGCCATATCCGCCTGCGCAGCCTTGACACTCTGGGCGTTCATCGGTCTGGAATCCGCAACCGTCCCCGCAGGCGATGTGGTGGACCCGGAACGCACCATTCCCCGCGCGACGATCATCGGTACATGTCTGGCCGCCGCCGTCTACATCGGTGTGACTGTCGTGGCACTGGGTGTGATGCCCTCGTCCGAACTGGCCGGTTCAAACGCGCCGCTCGCCATTGTGGCCGGCGTCATGTGGGGCACAGCCGGGGCCACGTTCATCGCGATTGGGGCCTGTATCTCGACCTTTGGCACACTTAACGGTTTCACGATGTTGACCGGGCAAGTCCCTTTGGGAGCGGCGCGTGATGGCGTTTTTCCCAAAGCATTTTCCCGCCGGTCAAAAACCGGCACACCGGCTTTCGGTTTGGTCGTCTCAAACGTCTTGGCCAGCGGCCTGATCATGATGAACTATTCCGAAAGCCTGTCGGATCAGTTTGAATTCATCATCTTGCTAGCGACTTTGTCCACATTGGTCCCCTATCTGGTGTGTTCCTTGTCCGAGCTGATGATCAGCGTCACCACGGGGCGGAAAATTGCCACCAATCAATCCTTCAAAGTTGTTACACTTGCCAGTGTAGGCTTTGTGTACTCCCTTTGGGCGATCTACGGCGCGGGCCGCGATGTCGTGTTTTGGGGGTTCTTATTGCTGATGTTGGGATTGCCAATCTACGTCTGGCTGCGATGGCAAGCCAGAACCAATAACCACCAAGGAGACACTTTGACATGACCGGATTTGGCGCGCACTCGGAAATCGGAAAGCTTCGCAAAGTGATGGTGTGTCAACCGGGACTGGCCCATGCGCGGCTGACGCCCGCAAATGCGGCCGAGCTTTTGTATGATGACGTTCTGTGGGTCCATCAGGCACGCACGGACCACGCTGATTTCCGAATGAAGATGGAAGAACGCGGCGTGGAAGTGTTGGAGTTCCACCAGCTTCTGAAAGACACGGTTGCGGTCCCCGAAGCCCGCAAATGGATCCTGGACCGGCGGATCACGGAAAATCAGGTCGGCGTTGGGATGCTCGATGAGTTGCGTGGTTGGATGAATGAAATGCTGGATGAGGATTTAGCGGTGCATCTGATCGGCGGCATTACGGTGCCGGACCTGCCCTTTAAGCCGTCCGGTATGTTCGGGGGATATCTCGGCAATTCGGGCTTTGTCATTCCGCCCATTCCAAACACCCAATTCACCCGCGACAACAGTTGCTGGATCTACGGCGGTGTGACCGTCAACCCGATGTTCTGGCCCGCGCGGCGGCCCGAAACGCTGCTGGTGACGGCGATCTACAAATTCCACCCTGCCTTCAAAGACGGAGATTTTGAGATCTGGTGGGGCGACCCGGACGAAGACCACGGGCCTGCAACCGTTGAAGGTGGCGATGTCATGCCATGGGGCAACGGCACGGTTCTGATCGGTATGGGCGAACGCACCAGCCCGCAAGCAGTGGGACAGGTCGCCAAGGCGCTTTTTGCCAAAGGTGCCGCCGAGCGTGTGGTTGCCTGCCAGATGCCTCGCAGCCGTGCGGCAATGCATCTGGACACCGTGTTCAGCCATTGCGACCGCGAAACAGCGACCGCGTTTGTCGAAGTGTGTGATGAAATCAAATGCATCAGCCTGCGTCCTGGCGACAAAGAAGGTACGCTCGACTTCCACCATGAAAAGGATCACCTTTTCAAAGTTGCCGCAGATTGCCTAGGGATCAAGAAATTGAATATCGTCCAGACCGGCGGCGATGCATTCAACCAGGAACGCGAGCAATGGGATGACGGCAACAACGTCGTCGCGTTGGAGCCAGGCGTTGTTGTGGCCTATGACCGCAACACCTACACCAACACGTTGCTGCGCAAAGCGGGCGTCGAAGTCATTACGATTTCCGGGTCCGAGTTGGGCCGTGGGCGCGGCGGCGGCCACTGTATGACCTGCCCGATTTGGCGCGACCCAGTAGACTATTGATAGGGAGAAACAGACATGGCGTTTAACCTCAAAGGGCGCAGCTTCCTCAAGCTGTTAGACTTCGATCAACGTGAACTACGCTATCTGCTCGACCTGTCGCGTGATTTGAAACGGGCGAAATACGCGGGATCAGAGGTACAACATCTCAAGGGCAAGAACATTTGCCTGATCTTCGAGAAGACCTCGACCCGGACCATGTGCGCCTTTGAGGTGGCCGCGATGGATCAGGGGGCCGGCGTCACCTATCTCGGGCCATCAGGATCGCAAATCGGCCACAAGGAAAGCATGAAGGATACTGCACGCGTGTTGGGCCGGATGTTCGATGGCATCGAATACCGCGGCTTTGGTCAGGATCTTGTTCAAACCCTGTCGGACAATGCCGGTGTGCCGGTATTCAACGGTCTGACAGACGAGTTCCATCCGACCCAAATGCTGGCAGACCTGCTGACCATGCAGGAATACGGCGAAAAACCGCTTCACGATATCAAATACGCCTATGTTGGCGATGCGCGCTCCAACATGGGCCATTCACTGATGATCGCAGGCTGTCTGATGGGTATGGATGTGCGCATCGCTTCACCAAAAGAACTCTGGCCCGCTGATGAGTTCCGTGGCCCAGCCGAAGAGGCGGCGGCCAAGTACGGTGCCACCTTGACAATCACCGAAGACCCGGCGGAAGCCGTGGATGGCGTTGATTTCATCCACACCGATGTCTGGGTATCGATGGGTGAGGCGAAAGAGGTCTGGGAAAGCCGGATCAAGCAGCTGACGCCCTATCAAGTGAACGGCACGCTTATGGCCGCCGCCAACAACTCGAACGTGAAATTCATGCATTGCTTGCCTGCGTTCCACAATACGGAAACAGTTGTTGGAAAGGACATCTTCGAGAAATTCGGTATCACCGAGATGGAAGTAACCGAAGAGGTGTTTGAAGGTCCCGCAGGTATTCAGTTCGAGCAGGCTGAGAACCGGATGCACACGATCAAGGCCATTCTTGTCGCCACCTTGGGGGCCTGAGCGATGCGCATCGTAACGGCGCTTGGTGGCAACGCGTTGCTGCGTCGCGGTCAGGCATTGACCGCTGAGAACCAAAGGGAAAACACTGCGATTGCGGCAGAAGCGCTGGCTCAGATTGCCGTGGACCACGCTCTGATCGTAACCCATGGAAATGGGCCGCAGGTTGGTTTGCTGGCCCTGCAGGGCAATGCCTACAAACCGGATGAGATCTATCCGCTGGACGTGCTGGGCGCTGAGACCGAAGGCATGATCGGCTATATGATCGAGCAGGAACTGGGCAACCGCCTGCCCCAGGAAACGCCGCTGGCCACGCTGCTGACGATGATCGAGGTTGACGCCAAAGACCCGGCCTTTGCCGACCCGACCAAGTTTATCGGCCCGATCTATCAAAAGGCCGAGGCAGAGAGGTTGGCCGCTGAAAAGGGCTGGGAAATCCGGGCCGATGGCGACAAGTGGCGGCGGGTTGTGGCCTCCCCCCTGCCCCAGCGTATCTTTCAGATCAGGCCGATCAAGTGGCTGGTCGAAAAGCAAACCGTCGTGATCTGCGCCGGTGGCGGCGGTATCCCCACGGCTTACGATGCGGAAGGCAAACTTGAAGGGATCGAGGCCGTCATCGACAAGGATCTGGCCTCTGAGCTTCTGGCACGCGACACCGAGGCCGATCTTTTCATCTCGGCGACAGATGCGGACTGCGTCTTTCTCGACTGGGGCACCGACATTCAACGCGGCATCAAATCCGCCACACCAGACGCGATGGATGAGTTTGAATTTGCGGCCGGGTCCATGGGGCCAAAAGTTGAGGCCGCCTGTCAATTTGCCCGTCGTACTGGCAAGATCGCAGCGATTGGTGCACTGGCAGACCTGAAAGATATTGTCGCGGGTCGCAAAGGCACGACGATCCGCATGGATGCCGGTGAAACGGTGTTTCATTGAGGAACGAAGCTAGGGACGCAGGCTATGACACGTGATCTGATCAAATATTCTCGCGTGCTGGAGATTGTTGGAGACACGCTCAAGGTGCATGTGCCCGAGGGGTCTGGCACAAACACAGTTGTCCGTTTTGGCGATCTGGCGGTTGTGGAAAGCGTCGATGGCGCGACGTCGCTGGCGCAGGTGATCAACGTGAACCGAGATGTGGTCTCGCTTCAGGTATTTTCCGGCACCAAAGGCATCTCGACCGGAGCAACCGCCACGTTTTTGGGCCATCCGATGCAGACCCCTTATTCTGGCAACATTCTGGGGCGCGTGTTCGACGGGGCGGGTGAGCCGATTGATGGCGGCCCAGATGTGTCATCCGAACCGCGTTACAACATCGGCGGCCCGTCGGTGAACCCATCCGAGCGGGTCGTGCCCAAGAAGATGATCCGCACCGATGTGCCGATGATCGACATTTTTAACTGTTTGGTTGAAAGCCAGAAGATCCCGATTTTCTCGGTGTCAGGGGAGCCGTTCAACCCGTTTCTCGCCCGGATAGGCATTCAAGCCGACGCTGACATCGTGGTCTTTGGCGGTATGGGGCTGATCTTCGACGACTATTACACGTTCCGCCAGTCGTTCGAGGATGCGGGCGTATTTTCGCGCACCATCATGTTCGTCAACCAAGCCTCTGACCCGCTGGTCGAGCGTCTGCTTGTGCCCGACATGGCCTTGGCCGTGGCTGAGAAATTCGCTGTAGAAGAAGGCAAGCGTGTGCTGGTCCTGCTCACCGACATGACCGCCTATGCCGACGCCATGAAGGAGGTCGGGATCAGTCAGGAGCGTGTGCCCTCTAACAGGGGCTATATGGGCGATCTCTATAGTCAGCTGGCGCGTCGCTACGAGAAGGCCTGCGACTACGCCAAGGGTGGCTCAGTCACCATTCTGGCCGTGACCACCATGCCCGGCAACGATGTCACGCATCCGGTGCCGGATAACACGGGCTACATCACCGAGGGACAGTTCTACCTTCACTCCGGCGTGATCGACCCATTCGGCTCTCTCTCACGGCTCAAGCAGAACGTGATCGGCAAGGTCACGCGCGAAGATCACAGCCAGATCATGAACACGATGATCCGCTTCTACTCCGAGGCGCGCGATGCGGCGCAGAAGCAGGCCATGGCGTTCGAGCTGTCGGACTATGACATGCAGGTGCTGAAATTCGGCGATCTGTTTCGCGAGCGCTTTATGGACATCAACGTCTCGATCCCTTTGGAGGAGGCACTGGACCTGTGCTGGACAACGCTCGCCGAATGCTTTGAGCCCGAGCAGCTCTTGATGAAACAAAACCTGGTCGACACCTATTTCCCGAAAGGCAGTGATGGCGCGGTTGCAGCTGAATAAATCGTCGCTCGCCCGCGAAATGGAGCAGCTGAGGACCTATGAACGGTTTTTGCCGTCTCTGGACCTCAAGCGACAGCAGTTGATGGCCGAAAAGGCGAAAGCGGTCGCGGCGATTGCCGAGATGGAGGCAAAGGTGGCGGGGCTGGCCCAAAAAGTCGGGCGCGATGTGCCGATGCTGGGCAATGCAAGTGTTGACCTGAACGGGTTGGTACGCCTGACGGACTATCAGATCGGTACTGAAAATATCGTGGGAACGAAACTGCCCATCCTGGAGAAGATCGAGGTAGAGGTCCGTCCCTATTCGCCCATGGCCAAACCCCATTGGGTCGATGACGTCGCCCGTCTTTTGCATGACATGCTCGAGGCGCGATTGCGGGTTCAAGTGGCGCGCCAGCGGGTCGAGGCTTTGTCGAAGGCCGTTGATGTGATCACGCAACGGCTGAACCTGTTCGACAAGGTTCTGATCCCGACCGCGCGCGCCAATATCAAGAAAATCCGGATCTATCTCAGCGACGCCGAAATGGCCTCGGTAGTGCGTTCAAAGATATCCAAACGCAAACGGGCTGCCGCATGAGTGTCGCGCAGCTCAAGAAACTTTCACTGGTCGGGCGACGCGCGGAAAAAGAAGAGGCGTTGGCGCGGTTGCAGGCGTTGGGTGTCATGCACTTGCTGCAACTGTCCCCCAAAGAGAGACACCCCGAAAAAATCGTCAGCCGCGAGGCCGAGAATGCCTACAAGGCGCTCCACTTCCTGTCCGTTGTGCCGGGTCCGCGCCGTCAGGTGCGCACCGATCCTGCGTTCGATGTCCATGCCTTCGTCGGGGACATTCTCGCTCTTAAGGCCGATCTGCGGGCCGCACGAGACAAGCGGGATTTTCTGATCCATCGCATCGCGACCCTCCGACCATGGGGGGATTTCACCTTTCCGCCGAAGGAGACAATGGCAGGGCTGCGGTTATGGTTCTACCAACTGCCTCTCAAGCAGCGCGACTGCTTGCAAAATGTAGACCTGCCCTGGCAGATCGTGGGAGAAGATCACCAATTCGCCTATGTCGTTCTGATCGCAGAGGACGAACCGGCCTCGGATGTCCTGCCTGTGCCCCGACTTCATACGGGTGACAAACCAATCGCAGCGCTTGAGGCCGAACTGGATGAAACCGAGATCGCTATCGAAAGCCTGCAAGGCGACAGGATGGCGCAAACACGTTTCCTGACGCTCCTGCGTGCCAGCCTATCTGAGGCCGAAACAGCGGCGGAACTGTCCTTTGCCGAAACCCAGACACTGGATGACGACACTTTGTTTGCAGTCCAAGGCTGGGTGCCTGAGGACAGGATGATCGAGGTGGAAGAGGCCTGCGAAACGCTTGGGCTGGCCATGCTGATCGAAGACCCAAGCTGGGACGAGATCCCACCCACATTGCTTGAGCAGCCAGAGTCCGAGTCGGCAGGTGTCGATCTGGCGATGTTCTATCAGGTCCCGCATTACCGGGGATGGGATCCCACCGTGATGCTGATCGTGTCCTTTTCGATCTTCTTTGCCATGATCATTGCAGACGCAGGCTACGGCATTCTCATTCTATTGGGCTTGCTGGCGTTCTGGAAGCGTCTGGGTGCGGATGCCCATATGAAGGCATGGCGCCGTTTGGGCCTGATCCTCGCAGCCTGCACCATTGCCTATGGTGCGATTGTGGGCAGCTACTTCGGCGCGGCCCCACCGGAGGGGTCTTTGGTTGCCGGGTTGGCGTTTCTGGATCTGAACGACTTTGACATGATGATGCAGATCTCGATCATCGTCGGTGTCGCCCATATTGCATTCGCCAATTTCATGGCGTTTCGGGTCAATCCCAGACGCAGCAGGCGGGCCAATCTCGGGTGGATCGCGGTGCTATTCGGCGGGTTGCTGATCTGGCTCAGCGGGCAGACCGGAGCGGCCTTTGCCATTGGGATTGCAGCGGCGCTCGGCGGGCTGGGCACCATTGTTGCCTTTACAAGCGAACGCCCGATCACCAAACCTTCGGATTGGGCGCTGCGCATCTTTGACGGAGTCAAACGGCTCAGCGGTCTGATGGGGGCATTTGGCGATGTGCTGTCGTACATGCGCCTCTTCGCGCTGGGATTGGCCTCGGCGTCGTTGGCGCTGACATTCAATGATCTGGCTATGGACGCAATGGCATCAAAGTCAGGCCTAGGAATTCTGGGCGGGCTCCTGATCCTGATCATTGGCCACGTGCTGAACTTCGGTCTGGGATTGATGAGCGGCGTCGTGCATGGGCTGCGGCTCAACTATATCGAATTTTTCAAATGGGGACTGCCGGAGGAGGGCGTTGCCTTCCGGGCCTTTGCCCGCAAGGAGGTGCAGGAATGACTGAGTTCGTAATCGCGTTGGGATGGCTGGGAATATTTGCACCGATGGCGCTTGGGGCGGTGGCCAGTTCCATCGGCTGTTCGATCGCGGGACAGGCCAGTATTGGGGCGATGCTGGAAACCGAAGGCGGCTACGGTCGGTTCGTGGGCATCTCAGCCTTTCCATCCACATTTGTAATTTACGGCATCGTCATCATGTTCACGCTGAACCGTGAGGTGACGGCGACCAACGCGGGCGGTCTGTTCGGCATTGGCCTGCTGGCCGGCATTGCTCTGCTCTATTGCGGCATCTGGCAGGGACGTGCCTGTGCAGCGGCGATCAATGCCTCAAAGGAAAAGCCCGAAATCTTTGGCCTCGCCTTGGCACCTGCCGCCATCATTGAGGGCTTTGGCGTCTTTGCCTTTGTCTTCGCGCTGGTCGTCAGCGCAGGGATTCCCGCATGAACACGCCTGATCAGAATGCCCGTGGCGTGGATGCGCTGATCTCGCAATTGCGCTCGGATGGGATCGATGCCGGCACGCGGGAAGCGGAACGCATCGTGGCCGAGGCCAAAGCGGAGGCGGCCAATCTTTTGAAGGCTGCGAAGGCAGACGCGGACAAGGCGCTAAGCAAGGCGCAAACTGCTTCAGAACGCTATGAGACGGCGGGCAAGGAAGCCTTGAACAGCGCGATGCGCGACGCCGTGCTAACACTGAAGTCCACGTTGATGGCCCAATTTGAGAGCGACGTGCAGCGCATGGTTTCCGAGATTTTGGCCGATCCGGAAATGCTTAAGCAGATGGTGCTGGAACTCGTCGGTCGCGCTCGCAAAGACACGGGCACCGGCGACGGTGCGGACGTCATCCTGCCAGCGCAGGTCGTCGGGCCCGATGCGATCCGCGAGAATGCAGACGATATCCAATCAGGAAAGCTGACCAAGTTCGTGCTCGGTCTGAGTCAGAAGATGCTGGAGGACGGAGTGACGTTGCATGCGTCGGACGACCTGCAAGGCGGGATCAAGGCGAAACTGGCCAAGGACGATATCTTGCTCGATCTGTCAGATGAGGCGATTGCATCGTTGTTGATGCAACACCTGCAGCCCAGGTTCCGCGCCGTCTTGGAAGGTGTGATCAGGTAAGTGCATGTCTGACTCCGATCTATACACCGCGTTAGTTACAAGCCTGCCAAGTTCCGAGCGGTTGTTCGTGGCCAAGCAACCGCCGCTGTCGCGTCTGCGGCTGAACAAACGATTGTCGACGCTCAGCCGCGAGGATGCGCAAACCCTGACCTTGGTGGAGCGCCTGCTCAGCTGGTCTGAATATGATATGGCTGACGACATCGGCACGGTCATTGCGCGTACAAAAACAGCGCTGCGGGACATCGCACAGCCAACCCTTCGCACCATCATCGAAGAACGGATGGAACTGCGCACTGCTGTCGCGGCGCTCCGCATGCGGAACCGCGGCGATACCGCTCCGACCGGCAACTGGGGGTATGGCCGCTGGACACAGCATATTGCCGGCAATTGGACAGATCCCACGTTTCGACTTGACGCATCAATGCCGTGGCTGCGCCAGACGCAAGCGCTGATGGACCGCAAAGACCCTTTAGAATTGGAGCGCCATCTGCTTGAAGTCACATTCCGCCAGCTGCAACGACACGCCGCAAGGCACCAATTCGATTTCGAAGCCGTGGTGATCTACGTGCTTAAATGGAACATCTTTGATCGCTGGGCACAGTCCAACAGCAAAGCGGCGGCTCGGCGGTTCACTGACCTATCACTTGATGCCCTACGCGATTTCCCCGATCTCATTTTGGAAGGAGAGGCGCAATGACAGCTTCATCCACCGCCACAGCGCGCATTGTTGCCGTTCAAGATGACCTTGTCGAGATCGAATCCTTGCCCGGCCCAGACGGCGCGCCCGGCAGGTTGGTCAAGAACGAAGTGGTCTACATATTGCCCAGCCTTCTTGGCGCTAATGGCCGTCAGGAGCGGCTAAAGGCCGAAATCCTGCGGGTTAAAGGCAACACCGCGGATGCGCAGGTGTATGAGAGCACGCAAGGCGTGGCTGTTGGAGATCCGGTTGAGCAGTCCGGCCAGCTTTTGTCGGTTGAACTGGGTCCCGGTCTGCTGGGTCAGGTGTTTGACGGCTTGCAGGCACCCCTTGCCAAAGTGGCCAGCGAATACGGGATATTCCTGCCCCGCGGCGCGGATGTGGAACCCTTGGATGTGGCTGCGAAATGGTCCTTCACACCAAAGCTGAAAGTCGGCGACACGGTTGGCGCAGGGGACGTCATTGGCACGGTCCCCGAAGGACGTTTTGCGCACAAGATCATGGTGCCCTTCAACTGGACTGGCACCTACACCATCGTCTGGATTCAAGAAGGGGCGGCAAAACTGCACGATGCGGTCGCGCGCCTAACTGACGCGGCTGGCATAGAACAAACCCTATCCTTGTCGCAGAAATGGCCGGTTCGGCGGCCCGTCTCAGGCGATTTGTTGAAACGCGCCATCTCTCGTCGGACCTTTCCCGATGAGCCTGTTCTGACGTCCCAGCGTCTGATCGATACGTTCTTTCCCATCGCGCGGGGCGGCACTGCCTGCATTCCGGGGCCGTTTGGCGCGGGGAAAACTGTGCTGCAAAACCTGATTGCCCGCAACGCCCAAGTCGACATCGTGATTGTTGTCGCCTGCGGCGAGCGCGCCGGCGAGGTGGTCGAAACCATCAATGAATACCCAGAGATGACCGACCCGACCTCTGGTGGTAGCCTTATGGATCGCACGATCATCATCTGTAATACCTCCTCCATGCCCGTCGCCGCCCGCGAAGCCTCGATCTTTACCGGGATCACCTTGGGAGAGTATTACCGCCAGATGGGTCTGGATGTGCTGCTGATTGCTGACAGTACGTCCCGCTGGGCACAGGCTATGCGTGAAACCTCCGGCCGACTTGAGGAGATTCCCGGAGAGGAAGGGTTTCCCGCCTACCTGGAAAGCTCCATCAAAGGCCTTTACGAGCGTGCAGGCGTGATTGAGACCAATGATGGCGACAAGGGCAGCCTGACGATGATCGGCACCGTCTCTCCCGCAGGCGGCAACTTTGATGAGCCGGTGACGCAGTCCACTCTGTCCACAGTCAAGTGCTTTCTCGGGCTGTCTTCCGAGCGAGCCTACAAGCGGTTTTACCCAGCCGTTGATCCGCTGATGTCCTGGTCGCGGTATCTCGATCAGATGTCCGGGTGGTACGAAGGCAATATGGAACCGGGCTGGATCGCCAAAGTCAAAGAACTTCAAGACGTGCTCGCCAAGGGCGACCAGGTCAGCCAGATGATGCAGGTCACAGGTGAGGAAGGCGTGACCGTCGAAGACTACATCATCCAGCAAAAGGCGTTGTTCATCGATATGATCTATCTGCAGCAAGACGCCTTTGATGACGTGGATTCCTGCGTGCCGCTCGACCGCCAGAAGCTGACCTTTGAAATCATGTATGACGTAGTATCGGGTGACCTCGGCCTAACCTCCAAATCGGAGATTAGAGCACATTTTACAAAGCTGACAGGGCTGTTTAAGAACTTTCATTACGCAGCGGACGGAACGCCGGACTACGAAAAGTTTCTTCGGTCGATCCGCGAAACGATCTCATCATTCGTCAAAGTATGATGTGTCACTGTCGCTTGGTCAGCGCCCGATTATGAGCGGATCAGCAACCAAACCATCGCGCCGATAAACGCAAACGTGGACAGGTTCAAAGCTGTGTCAACCGCCTCACCGATCAGCATTTTGAACCTCCTGTCGCAACCCGCGCACGAGACAGACACAGAGCAACACGCAAACAAAAACGAATGGCAGAGCGCCGATCGCGATCAGCTTCTTGATGGCGTCGATGGAGCCCGACAGGATCATGGCCGCGCCAAGCAATCCAAGAAGCACACCCCAGATCAAGCGAATACGCGGGCTGGGGTCCGGATCCCCTCCAGAGGAAAATGATCCAAGCACGAAGGCCGCACTGACGACACTGGTGACGATGAACAAGAACGCGGCAAGGATTGTCGCAACGGTTGTGACCATCGGAAACGGCAAACGTTCCAGCAGGGTAAACGTCACGCGCTCCACGTTGCTTGCTGTCATCGCCAGCAAATCGCCACTGCCATTTAAGGCGTCATAAAGACCGATACCACCAAAGGTGCCGAACCAGATCACGGAAAACACTGTCGGCCCGATCAGAACGCCGAGCACGAATTCCCGAATTGTCCGACCTTTTGAGATGCGGGCGATGAAGACACCGACAAATGGTCCCCAGGCAATCCACCACACCATGTAGGTCAATGTCCAATCCTGGAACCAGTTGCCCAAATCGTCCCCAAAGAACGTCAGTGTTTGAAACCCGCGCGGTATCGCGGAAAACGCGTAGTCTCCAAAGCTGTTAAAAACCGAGTTCAGAAGATACTCGGTGGGTCCGAGGATCAAGGTGTACAGGACCAGTCCGATGGCGATGGTCATAGCCATATTGGACAACCGAGACATGCCAGAGCCAAGATCCAAAAGCAGTGGCGGCAAGTACGCCATGACCATCACAGCAAACACCGCGGCAATCAGCCACCCAGCAGCCTTGTCGCCTCCCATCATCACATCCACACCATCCGCGACCTGAAAAACTCCCATAGCGATGGAGCCACCAACTCCAATCGCAATTGCGACAATGGCCATAAAATCCGACAGCCAGCCGACGATCTTTGACCAACGCTCATCCGGAAAGAGGGATTCAACTGGCCCACTCACCAGCATGGGCGCGCCGCGGCGGAAGGTGAAGTATGCGATCGACAGCGCAGTTGCCCCATAGATCGCCCAAGCATGAATCCCCCAATGAAAGTTTGTTGCCAAAAGCGCCTGCTGGGCAGCGATCGGCGCGGCCATCATTTCGCTTCCAAACGCATAATGTGTCAGCGGTTCCGCAACCGCCCAAAAGAGCAATCCAACTCCCATACCTGCCGCAAACAGCATGGCGATCCACGATGGCGTGGAAAACTCGGGCCGGTCGTCGTCAGCGCCCAGCCGGATTGTGCCGTATCTTGAAAACGCCAACCAGATGCACAGGAATAGCATTGCTGACACCGAGAGCATCACGAACCAACCGCGGCTTTCGAAGTAACGATCGACGATGGAAGACGCGCGCTGCACCAGCCCGTCCGGGTCAACGACGCCCCACACGCTAACAACTGTGATTGTTGCAAGCGACATGACAAGGAGAACCTTGGAACGGGTCATCTAGAGGCTCACAAAGAACTGGATGATAATCGCGTTCGCCAGATCGACAAAGAAGGCCGAAACAAGGGGAAGCACGATAAAGGCCAGCGGCGCCGGCCCGTAACGCTTTGTGACCGAGGACATATTGGCGATGGCTGTCGGCGTAGCCCCTAGCGTAAAACCGGCAAATCCCGCGCTGAGAACCGCCCCCTGATATGTGCTGCCCATCAGCCGGAAAAAGACCAGCAGAATGAAGGCCACGGTCATGATGACCTGCAACCCGAGGACGGCAAGGATAGGCCCGCCGAGCTCGGCAAGGGTCCAGAGCTGCAGGCTCATCAAAGACATCGCCAGAAACACGGACAGGCAATAGTCGGAAATCACCGCGAGCGACTTGGTACGGGCAGGCCAAGTTATGCGTGGAAAGAGATGTGGGATCGTGTTGGACATCGCGATTCCGACCAAAAGACACGGCACAAATAGCGGCAGCTTCACGCCGGCCTCGATAATCCCAAGATGCAGAATGAAGCCAATCAATATGGCGACGTGAACGGCCAGCATAGCGCGCATCAAGCTCACGTGGTTGATCAGATCGTCCGGGTTTTCCTTGTCGTCAAATTCCAAACCAACAATAGGTTCCGCGGCCTCGTTGCTTTGAAGGTTGTTGCGGTCGATCAAGCGCTTTGCGATGGGGCCTCCCAAGACCGCCGCCAGGATCAATCCCAACGTGGCTGAGGCGACGCCCATTTCCGGCGCGGCAGCGAACCCGGTGAGCTCTTCGATCTGGGGACCCCACGCGATCGCAGTGCCGTGACCACCGATAAGAGAGGCAGACCCAACAAGAACAGAGGTCGCGGATGGCAAGCCAAAGAGGGTAACGCCAAGCAAGCCCACCACATTCTGCAAGATCATGAACGCAAGTGTCAGCGCCAGAAGCAGAACCAGCAGGCGCCCACCGCGAAACAAGTCCGAGATCTGCGCATTCAGGCCAATCGTCGCAAAAAACGCGACGAGCAAGTAGTCACGCACTTCCAGATCGAAGGCAATTTGCTGCCCCGTGACTGCAAAAAACATCCACGTCAGACCTGCGACGGTCAAACCACCGGAAACAGGTTCAGGAATATTGTAATCCCCCAACACAGAAACCTTTCGCGTCAGAAAGGAGCCCAGGAAAAATACGACAGACCCTAGGGTGACCGAGATGAAGGCCGGAACGACGATCTCAGACATCACCATTTCCCTTTAGTGGTTTGGCCCGGATCACACCGTCTTCGCCAATTTCAAAAGCGGACAAATCCAACTGCCCACGACGATCAGAGTTGACCAGATCTCGCAGTACGGCAATCGCAAGGGGCGATGTCATGGGCACAAGGTGATCCCGGTTGGTTCCGTCTGCAAGTGCGGTGAAATCAAACAAAGTGACATTCAAGCCAGCGACATCGGCTGCTCGGCTCAGATCACCGACTTTTTGACGCCCGATGTTTAGGAATGCTGAAAGATTGAGCGCGCGATCGCCCCGATTGGTCATAATGACGAACGGGTCGGGTAGCTTTCCAATTGCTTTGGCCTGCGCGCGAAAGATATCCGGGTCAATGTCGGGTGCAAGAAAAACGACAACCCTCAAGTCATTCAGCACGTCCCGTCGCCCGGTTATCGCAAGCTGTCTGAGAACCTCCATTGTCAGATGCGCACCCATGGAATGTGCCATCAAGGTGATCTCTTTGTCGGTCCTTCGGCTGATGTCTGTGAGCAAGTCGGCAAACGGATCGCGGGAAAACAGCACGCTGTCGCGATCGTAGACATACCCTGTCGGCAGACCCGCCGATGGCCATGAAAACAATACCTTTGGGGATGTGATATTGAAATCGTGGCCGATTTGGGCGTAGCGGTACAGTGCTTCTGACGGCGTTGTGTTGTAGCCGTGAACGAAAACAGCGACTTCATCGCCGGGTTTCGAATTGATCGCTTGCAACAAGTCTTCGCTGCCAGCCAGATGATCGACGTCCACGACGGCAAAGTCAATTCTTGCATCCACTTCGCTGTCCGGCCACTCAATCTGCCCCAAAGCATGGGTCGCCGGAACCGAAACCGAGTACCGCACGACTTGCGCTCTCGCATTCCGATCTTGTCTGACATCCAGCGCTTCCGCACTGGGAATGTGGCCAGCCGCTACATAAATTTGTTGAACTGCAGCATCAGCGACCGGTTCCGAAAGTGCAATCCGGTCCGGAGTTCCCGTGCAGCCGACTACGACAAACAAGGCTAGGAATACAAAGGGTTTAGGCCAATTCCACAAGAACGGGGCACACTGGTTTTGCGTAACCCGTCCGTGTGGTGTCTTTTTGACCACCCCTATGGTCCTTCTATCTCGCTCGGATCGACGCGGAAGAAAATCGTATAAAGCGCAGGCACGACGATCAGTGTCAGGATCGTGGCGAAACTCAACCCACAGATGATGACCACCGCAAGCGACTTGAAGAACGGGTCCCACAACAGTGGGACAACGCCTAGTACAGTGGTCAACACACCCAGAGAGACCGGTCGTACGCGGCTGACGGCCGCATCAACAACTGCGGCCATTCTGGCTTTGCCATTGGCAATCTGCGTATCCGTTTCGTCAATCAGGACAATAGCGTTCTTGATCAGCATGCCCGTCAGAGACAGAATTCCAAGGATTGCCATAAATTCCAAAGGCGTTTGCGTCCCTGCAAGGCCATAGATCACGCCAATGAGGGCCAAGGGCACAACCAGCCAGATAATGACGGTTTGTCGCCATGCATTGAACAGGAACAGCACAACGAAGAACATCGCGCCAAAGCCAATTGGCATAGTCGAGGCCAGCCCCGCATTGGCCTCTTGGCTGCTGCCGTACTCGCCTTCCCACTCCATGCTATAACCGGGCGGAAGCGGGATCTGTTCGATTGGTGCGCGCACCGCATCGAACAGATCGCCAGACAAAACACCGGGGGCATTGTCTGCCTGTGCGGTTATGGCAAGCTCCCGGTCTATGCGTCGGAGATTTCCGGCCTCAAACACGATATCGAACCGCTCCACGACCTGATTGATCGGAATGTATCCACCCAGGGCCTGACTGTAGACTTGGATGTTGCGTAACTCACCGATGTCATTGCGCGCCTCTTCAACCGGGCGCATGACGACGTTCCGCAGCTCGTCCCGTTCGCGATAAACGCCCAGTGTTGTGCCGGTCAGATGGCTGTAGATTGCGTTGGATATCTCGCCCTGAGTGAGGCCAAGCCTGCGCGCATTTTCCGTGTCGATCACAGGTCGAACGACTTGCACCTGTTCGCGCCAGTCATCCTTGACTGCAACCGCTCCGGCCTCCGACATGATCGCCTTGGCCTCCCCGGCAAGTGCGCGTAACACCGCAGGGTCAGGACCGAAGAACCGCGCTTCGACCTTTGATCCGCCTCCGGGGCCGAGCACGAACTTCCATACTTTGGCGTTAGACTCTGGGTAGGTATCGTCGATGAAGGCTTGCAAATCGGTTCGCAAATCATTGATGATCGAATAGTCCTCCACATCTACAAGAATTTGCCCATAGGCCGAATTGCTGTTCTCGGATTCATAGATCAGCATGAACCGCAAATGTCCGCCACCGATCACCGTATTCGTACCGGTAACACCCTCAAGACCGCGGGCATATTCAGCGATCTCGCGCATGTCCGCTTCGGTGTTTGTTATGTCAGCCCCTTGTGGAAGGAAGTAGTCAATGACGAATTGGTCGCGCGTCGAAGACGGAAAGAATCCCGCCGGGACGGCACTAAACAGAACAATCGCCGAGACAAAGAGCGCAACAACAAGGCCCACCGTCAACCACTTGATCCGAATGGCCAACGCGAGAAAGCGGCGATAGCCCCTGAGGATGATGTTCTCTTCCTGCTCTGCCACCACCTTGCCTGTTTTGAGAAGCACGCTGCAGAAATAGGGGGTCAGCCAGATGGCAACGAGCCAAGAAAACAGCAGGGCGATGCCAATCGTCCAGAACAGGCTGCCCGCATATTCGCCGGTATTGTCCGGCGAAAAGCCAATGGGCGAAAACGCGAGAATACCAACGATCGTGCCGCCCAAAAGGGGCCAGGTTGTTTGTTTGACAACGGCCCTTGACGCCTCGGCTGCGTCTTCACCGCGCTGCACGCGGACAAGTGTGCCTTCAACGACCACAATGGCATTGTCCACCAGCATCCCCAGAGCGATAATAAGCGCGCCCAGAGAAATCCGCTGCATATCCAGCCCGTAAAGGTACATCCCGAAGAGCGTGCCTGCGACCGTCACCAACAAGATGCCACCCATGAGGATGCCCGATCTCAAGCCCATAAAAATCAGCAACGTACCGACAACGATGGCAAGCGCCAGGACGACATTGACCACAAAGTCGTCCACTGAGGCTTTCACGCTGGCGCCCTGATCGGAGATCGGCAGTACGTTGATGCCAATGGGCCGTTCACCGACCAATGCATCAATCCGGTCTTGCACGGCTTGGCCCATATTGACCACATTGCCGCCGAGCGTGTTGGAAATCCCGATGCCGATCGCTGGCTCGCCATTGCGAAACAGCAACGAGGACGGGGGCTCTTTTAACCCGCGTGAGACAGTGGCGATGTCGCCAAGACGGAAAGACGTGCCCGTCTGCGCATTGGTAATCAGCAAACTCTGGATCGCGTCGAGTGAGCCCACCGCGCCCTCGGGTCTGACGGACAGGCGTGAAAGCCCGGCAACAATGGACCCCGCAGGCGTAACCAGATTCTGCCCTTCAAGGAGTTGCTGGATCTGGGAGGGAGCCAGACCGAGTTCCGTTAGTCTCGCTGGTGCATACTCCACATAGATGACCTCTTCCTGAACGCCGCTCAGGACGACTTTGGAGACGCCATCGACGGTCACCAACTCGCGTTGCAAGTCTTTCGCATACTCGTAGAGATCTGAAATGGTGAAGCCTTCGCCGGTGACAGCGTAGTACTGCGCGTAGACATCGCCAAAATCGTCATAGACCTGGGACGGGAGCGCATTGGGAGGCAGGCCGGATTGTGCGTCCAGTATCTTTGCGCGCATCTTGGAAAACTTCTGATCCAGCTCCGGATAGCCTGGGGTTGCTGCAATCGTGAATTCCACGGTGACCGTGCTGACACCGGGCGAAGAGACGGACCGCACCTCGTCAACGCCTTGCAATTGCTGCAGCGCATTCTCAACAACTTCGGTGACTTCCTCGGCCACTTGCTCGGCCGATGCACCCGGATAAGGCGTGATGATCTGCGCCTGACGAATAACAAATTCAGGATCCTCGAACCGCGGCAACGCTGTGTAGGCGAAGTAACCGGCGAACAGAATTAGAACCGTTACGACGGCAGAGATGAGGCGCTTCTCAAGCGCAAATCGGGCCAGATCCATCTGCCTAGTTCCCCACTTGCGCGATCGGGCGGATGGTCATCCCATCTATTATCTCACTGACACCCGCCGCAACGACTGTATCTCCCTCTTTCAGACCGGTTGTCACAACAACCTGCGATCCACTTGCCTCGCCTAGCGTTACCGGCTGCTTTGAAACCATACCAGTGTCATCAACCACCCAAACGAGCGGCGCGCCATCCGGTGCAGATGCAATTGCGGACAGGGGGGCCATCACGTGCGATGCGGTCCCTTCGGTCGAAGAGATGACACTTGCCACCATGCCGGGCAGGATCACGGACCCTTCCGGAACCGTGACGGCTACGCGCCCACGATAGGTCTGGGTCGCACTGTCCGCTTGGACCGAAAACTCCACAAGTTCGGCCTCAAACTCGAGGCCAGGCAATGCATTGAATACGGCGCGGTTTCTGATCCTGTCCGCACCGTTGCGGGTCAGCTCTGTCACATCAGGGCTCGGGATATCGAAAGCAAGATGAACGACGTCCAGCCCTTGTAACAAGACAATGCTCTGACCGGCTTGAACATTCGAGAAGTTTTCAATGTCGCGCCGCGCGATAATCCCATCGAATGGCGCGGTGAGCGTGGCGTCCGACAGGCTGTCACGTGCAATTTTGATCTGAGCGTCGATCCCGCGTATCGCAGCTTCAGCGGCACTTATTTCTTCCGGCCTCCCCCCGATTTGGCCAATGCGCAACTGTTCTTGCTGTGCGCGCAAGTTGGCCTGCGCGACGCGAAACTCGGCCTGAGCACCCTCAAGTTGCGCGCGCGTGGATACGCCACGGTCGAGCAATTGCTGGGCCCGGTCGAGCGCTTCGCGGGTTTGATCCACTTGCGCCTGAGCAGACTCAACGGCCGCTTCGAGGGCCAAAATCTCTTCGGCGCGCGCCCCGGCGCGCAACGCGTCGAGCTGTGCGACGGCTTGATCCCGTTGGCTTTGCAACTGTGCGATCTGATTTTCAAAATCCCGTGTATCAATCTGCGCAATTGTGTCCCCTTGAGCAACTTGAGCTGCGGCGCGGACTGGCAGGTCGATCACTTGCCCCGAGACCTTGAATGACAGTTCGATCTCTCGCGATGGCAAGACGGTTGCCGGGTAGGTTCGAGCTACGTCTGCCGCAGTTGCGATCACCTCGGCAACTTTCGCCGGGCGAGGTACCGTGTCCTGCGCAGCGAGCCAACCGGGAGCAGACAGTCCGACAGCAATCAGAAGAGCTAAAATATTGTAATGCGTCATAAAACTTGCTCCAGCCCACTGGTTGTGTCTCTATCTCATGGTTACAGCAAATGTTTCCGGATGTGAATCTATCTATGGGCGCCTTGCAACAAGTTCTCTTCGGCACAGGCCTTTTGACCTTTAGCGCAATGATCCATGTTGCAGCAGTCGCCCTGAGCGTTCCATTTTTTGGCAAACTCGCCGCGCGCTTGCCGCCGGAAAGGTGGCCGCGGCTGCGGATCATCGCTTTGCTGGCGCTGGCGGTTTTTGTCCTGGTATTCGCCCATACCCTGCAAGTCTGGACTTGGGCTGTGAGCTTTCTTGCCATAACGGACTTGCCCGGTCTGTCGACCAGCTTTTACTTCGCAACTGTCACCTACACGACTTTGGGGTATGGAGATATTGTGTTGGGGCCAGGCGCACGGATCGTCGCGACATTTTGCGCAATAACTGGCCTACTCACCTTTGGGATCAGCACCGCGTTTCTGATCGGCGTGCTGACGAGAATTCTTCCAGATGTGTTTCGTGACGATCAAGGCACCTGAGCTCGCAGCGAAAGCGCTGCTTTCAACCTGTTGCGAAGGGCTACCCGCCAGTACAAGAATTCTTCGAACGTTGTGGTGATCTTTTTAGGCAGATTACCACTACTGGATCCGTTAAAATAGACACGTGAGCTGTTACTTGACTCCAAGAGCGCTAGAATACGCATTTGCCGTTTCGAAGCGACATCGCCCCGGCCCGCCCATGCCAAGAATGCTGGCAGTATTCTATCTTACATAAGCGCGCTTATCAGCTTCTGGTCTTGTTTGACCAGTTGAAACCCATTTGGTCAACTGACAACCCTCCACGCTAGAGCACAGGTGTAACAACGAACGTCTGCTATCGAAAACCAGACAAATGCCGTTTGCACTCGCGGCGAAAGTCCGGTTTCCGCCCTCTTCGAAATATATCAGGATGTTACAGTCGGCCCAACGCTACTGTTTGTACTAGGGATAGCGGATGGACTGGTTGCTGTTTTTTGCCGCCATTCATGCTGTGCACACTTGTGCCCGACTGGGCACCCGAATATTAAAATCCGACCAGCAAGCACTCATTGTGAACGGGAACCCCACTGAAGTTCCAGATCGATGCGAGAAATCGACAAGCATATCTTCTTATCAACCTAAGTGATTGGACCAGAGCATGACTGATCTCAATGCATCGACGCGAGAATACTTACAGCAATATTTAGCGTCCGCCGCACCGGGTTTTGCCGTGTTGCTAACCGCGCCTTGGGGTGCCGGAAAGACGCATTTGGTGAAGTCCCTATTGACTGAGAGCAATAAAGAAAAACCTCTTTATGTCAGTCTGTTTGGCGTTGGAAGTCGAGCCGAACTGGACAAGGCGTTAGTACGTGCTTTCCTGCCCAAATCGGATTCCGACATTGCTAAAGCCGGACGCCAATTGAAAAACTTCATATCGAGCATTAAGGCATTTGGATTTTCAGCCGACCTGAACAAAATAGACCTAACAGAATTTGTAATCGCTAAATTACCAAACTCTTTGATATTCGATGATATCGAACGGTCAGGACTGTCCATCAAAGAAGTCCTCGGTGCCGTCAACGGGTTCGTTGAGCATGAAGGCAAGCATGTAGTGCTTTTAGCGAACGAGGATAATCTATGGGATGAAGAGAGCCTCAAAGAAAAGGAAAAGGTTGTCGGAAGAACTTTGACGGTAGTTGCCGACTTAGGCTCGGCACTTGCACCCATTCTGTCGGCGTTCAGTGAGCAAGCAAGGGCATTCTTTGAAGATGAAACAGAAACGATTTCTGAGGTTTTTCGCAAGGCCGGATACAACAATCTAAGAAGTTTGAAGCAGGTATTGTGGGAATTCGAGCGCCTCTTCTCATGTTTGGACGACTCTATTAGAGAAAACCCTGATGGAATGACCGAACTTTTGACCGTGTTTGTTGCACTGGCACTTGAGTTGAAATCGGGTAATTTTTCGCGCGATGACATGCGTCGGCGCGGTGGCATGGATTTCAATAATAAGCCAGAATACGCAAAGCTGCGGGACGCACGGGCTAAGTATGGTTTGGAGCAAATGCAGCATGGCCGCTATCTGACCGTACTTCCCTATGCTCTCGCGGAAAAGGTTCTTTGCGACGGTGTAGTCGAAGGGACCACGATAAACCGTGAACTAGCGCAAACCTCGGCGTTTCATCAGCCAACCAAGGAAGCCGAATGGGAAACTGTTTGGTGGGCAGGAGAACGTGAAGAAAGCGACGTTAGTGCAGCAGTTCAATCAATGGAGCAAAAATTTTCAGATCACGAATACTTGGATCCGGGCATAATCCTTCATGTCTTTAACTGTCGGTTGAGTTTGGTCGACATGGGGTTCGTCGAAAAAGACCTCTCTAAAATTGAGGCGGAGTGTTCTGCCTACATTGATGAACTAACTGCGATGAACCGCATTCGAGAGTTTGATCCGGTAGCAGATTTTAACAATGAACTCGGATATGGTTATTCTGATACTGGCTATCGCAACTTGGGTTTCCCAAGGGATGAAAACTACCCAAAGGGAGCGCCATTCAATCGGCTCTATAACAAGTTAATGTCAGCGCAAGATTCAGCATATGAAAGGAGCCTCCCTGCCGTCGGCGACCAGATTCTCCTGACCATGAAATCTGATGTTGACGAGCTTCGCCACCTGATTTCTGTGACGAACTCAAAGCAAAATGTTTACGCCAGACGACCGGTTCTCGCGACTATACGCCCCTCTGATTTTGCTGCTTCGCTTATGGCTTTGCGCCCTGACTGTCGCAGAAAGGCGCTTCAAGCACTTGCTGAGAGGTATGACTTTCCCGGAAACGAGCTTGAAAGTGAAAAACCGTGGCTGAAAACTGTGCACGACGATTTACAAAAAAGAATAAGTGACGCCAGTCATTTTCAACGCTGGCAGGTCGGCTCTGATCTACGTCATTCAATCGGGAAGACCTTAAACCGATGGGCTGAGGCTGAGGCTGAGGCTGAGGCTGAGGCTGAGGCTGAGGCTGAGGCTGAGGCTGAGGCTGAGGCTGAGGCTGAGGCTG
>CANLSM010000029.1 GCA_947493745.1 uncultured Paracoccaceae bacterium
TGGCAAACGGCGCAACCAAGGAAGAATTCCTGGCAAGCCTCAAAGCCGCCGTCACAGCCGATCCCGTAGCAGCAGCCCTGCCACCCGATGTGGTCCAGCCGCTGGAGCCCGGTGACGTAAGCGACAAACGCGAGGCCCTTGGACAGGTCACGCTGAGCACAACAGGCGATGCAGGCCTTTCAAGCGTTTATGGTCTTCAGGTCAAAGGTGAGGATGGTCAGTGGCACGAAATCTCCTCGCGAAAACGGGACGTCACGGCCCCGTCTTCCCAACAAGGATATCGCTGGACCAACCCCGAGCCATCGTTCAAATACACTGATACCGGTAGCACGCCCGAGATGCGGTTCCGCACGGGCAAGGACGGGTACATCAATGTCGTGCCTGACCAGAAGGGCGTGAGTATAACACCCACCCCGGACGGCTTTGAGGCGGCAGTCGTGGTCAAGCCTGGTCTTGGGAACGCAATCGCTGGGGCCACGGACCAAACCACCAAGATGACGTTCAAGTCGATCAAGTCGCCGGTTGGCGTCGCTCCGACCGGGCCTGCCAACCCGCAGACCGTCGAGAGCGTCGATCTGAAGATCAAGGTCCATAACAAATGGGCCAGCCAGACCCGTGTCGAATACCTCAATCAGGAGACCGGCGAATGGACCCGGATTATCGAGAAGAAAGTTGGCTACCCGCAGCCTGACGAGCCCATCGTCCTGGGCGAGGGTGTCACCGGCGACGGGGCATACGACACCGAGCACACATTCAGCCTGCCGGTGACCGAAGGCAAACCGCCACCGCAGATCCGCATGACCGCCGACCTGCCCAAGCCACAGACGCGCGACTATGAAGGCACGTTCGACCGAACCTCCCATGGCACGCTGAAACAGGATGCGGACGGCAATGTCGCCTATCACTGGACGCATTCCGAGAACCCGGTCGCGAAGGAAGCCCGCGACCCGACACAAACCGTCTCGGCCTCGCCCGAGATCACCGAAACCGGCACCGGCAACACCCGCCGCATCCAATGGTCCAGTGGCCAATACTACACCGTCGGATCAGGGCCGGAAGGCTCCAGACAACGCCTCCCGGTCCTCGACATGACCATCGACGTCAAAACCAAACCATACGAAGCACCAGTGCCGGCACCGGAGGTGCCCGAGCCGAGCGAGCCGCCCGATGGTGATCCACTCTTCACGCCGGAGAAAGCTGCCGCGCAGGTTGAACTGGAAAGGCAACTGGATGCCGGCGAAATCACCAAGACCGAGTATGACGACAAGATATTCGCGGAAGAATTCGGAGCCAGACCGACGGACCCGGCTGAGGCCACCAGATATGATACCTTCAAGGAGCGCCTTGAGAACGCGATGCATCTGGCGACCGACCCGACCGCGGCGGTGGGAGCCGCAAGGGGTGCGATCCTGACGGCGACGTCGAAGATCCACGACTCCCATCTGGCCGCCTTGAATGAAAACCCGGAAGCAATCGACGCGGCGATCAAGGCTGGCGATACCAAGCTGGGCCTGGCGGAAGACGCCCCCGAGATCGTTACGACCGCGCGGGTCACGGGGGGGCGGAGCAGTGAAACAGCCCGCTCTCTCAAGACCGTTTTGCGGATCGGCGTCGACACGCCGGGCGGCAACAATGTGTCCGAACGGCTCATTATCACCACCCCGATCGAGAAACACGGAGACACATGGCGCGCCGTTGCCGGTGCAGAGAATACGACTTCATATGAGGTCAAGCTCCGAACGGTTCTGGGGTTGCCATATCGCAATTCCAACGGCCAAGCGGATTCTCAGGTCGGGCTGGATGGCCGGGTCAAAGTCTCCGTAAGACGCGATGGAGAAGGCGGAAAGCCACAATTCAGGTTAGACAAGGCAAGCATAACAGCCCTAAACCAAACCGTCCTAGATGTGGGACCGGGTCTGCAGGCGGCACGTGAGGGGCTCACCGCCTTCATTGCCAGACGTATGCGGCGCGACCCGCCACCTGACTTGGAGATGGGCGATCCACCAGACGATGGACCTGGCGGACCGGACGATCCCGGCGATCCACCAGACGTGCCACCGCTGATCCCGGAACCCTTGCAGCCGCCCACATACGATGATTTCGTCAATACCGTAAGGGGCATGAACCCCGGTGCAAGGCAGTATCTTGAGACCTTGCCTCAAGACCGGCTGACTCCGGAAATGATTGAGGCACGCGATATCGCCCTTGACCGCATTCAACGCCTTGATGCCCTGGTTGATCAGTATGGCGATGGTCAAGGAGACAACATTCCCGACCCGCGCGAGTTCGAGGAGGCCGCGACGGACGCCAACTACCGGCTGGAGGTCGTGGCGGAATTTCTCCAGAACGGGACGGGTACGCAGCCCAGCGGGACAGACGGCCTGACGGGCCTTGTGGTTCCGCCACCACCGCCTCCGGGGACAGGCGGCTCATCGGGGGGGGCCGGTCCATCGGGCAGCGGTCCGACTGTGAGACAACAACAGGTGCCGCCGATCCCGGATTTTGGAATTATCATTACTGGCGTCAATTACCCATTTATCTCATTGGATTTCTGGAACGCGGACGCCAAGGGTACGCTGCCAGACGGATCGCCCAAACCCTTCATTCCCGGAGCAGGAGGTATGGACGGGATACCAGACAGTCTTAGGGTGACCACAGGAACCTTTGTCGACTTTGGTCCAAGACTTCGACGACCCAATGCTCTGGCCCATATCAATGAAGCCCTTGCGGACGTACAAACCGTCGTTCGTTGGCCTTACAATATCGAGGTCTGGGCCGACACTGGCTGGAAATGGGACTTCACCGACGTCGGACGCCAGCCACCCGCCTGACCGGTGATCCAAAGGCCCAAGGTCGAACGGAACCTGTTGCGGGAGTTGCATCGTCCAAGCTGGTCGACCGCAGGCCTCCAAGGCAAGAAACCCCACTCCCGCAACAGAAAACAGCGGGGGTGGCTCTTTGTTCAGTGGCTGTGTCCATGGCGGGGCTCTTGCAGGCCGAGACCATCTGGGACACTCGCTCATAGCTCCACCTTGGTCCTCCGCAAGCAACAGCTTGTTATCTTAAGCGAATTTTCCGGGGAGGTGGTGGGTGATGAGAGACTCGAACTCCCGACATCTTCGGTGTAAACGAAGCGCTCTACCAACTGAGCTAATCACCCGCTAGAAACGGTGAGGTACAGACAATCCGCCGCTTTTGCAAGACCGCAAAACATCAAAAAAGCGGACGGGCGGGAGAAATGTGAAATCTCTGTTCACAGGATCTGTCGCCCCACCCTGATCGTCGGGAAAAAGGGCCGCCCGACAAAGCGGGCGGCCCCTCTCAATCAATGAGCGACGGCGGATGTGCCTGAGTCTTTCGAGGCGGCAGCCGCCGCCGCAGCCTCGGCCGCCTCATCCCAGTCGATCGGCTCGGGCGTGTCGGTCAGCGCGACTTTCAGCACCTCTGTCACGTCGCCGACCGGGATCAGTTCAACCCCGTCCTTGACGTTGTCGGGGATGTCGCGCAGGTCTTTCACATTGTCCTTGGGGATCAGCACTGTCGTGATGCCGCCGCGAAGAGCCGCGAGCAACTTCTCCTTCAGCCCGCCGATCGGCAGGACATTGCCGCGCAGTGTCACCTCGCCGGTCATCGCCACATCACGACGCACAGGAATGCCGGTCAGAACCGACACGATCGAGGTCACCATGGCGACCCCGGCGGACGGTCCGTCCTTGGGCGTCGCGCCTTCGGGAACATGCACGTGGATGTCGACCTTGTCGAACATCGGCGGTTTCAACCCCAGATCCGGCGCCTTGGAACGCACGTAGGACGAGGCCGCCTCGATCGACTCCTTCATCACGTCGCCCAGCTTGCCGGTGGTCTTCATCCGACCCTTGCCCGGCAATTTCAGCGCCTCGATGGACAGCAGATCGCCGCCAACCTCGGTCCAGGCAAGCCCGGTAGTCACGCCGACCTGGTCGTCTTCCTCCGCCAGACCGTACTTGAACCGGCGCACACCCAGAAACTCTTCGAGGTTCTCGGATGTGACGGTCACGGTCTCCGCGTCGCCCCTGACGATCTGGGTCACGGCCTTGCGGCAGAGCTTGGCCAGCTCGCGTTCCAGGTTCCGCACACCCGCCTCACGCGTATAATAGCGCAGGATGTCGATGAGCGCGCCGTCCTCGAGGACGAACTCGCCCGCCTTCAGCCCATGGCCCTTCATCTGCTTGTCGAGCAGATGCTGGCGCGCGATCTCGGCTTTCTCGTCCTCGGTGTAGCCCGAGAGCGAAATGATCTCCATCCGGTCCAGCAGCGGACGCGGCATGTTGTAGGAGTTCGCGGTGGTCAGGAACATCACGTTCGAGAGGTCATATTCGACCTCCAGATAGTGATCCATGAAGGTGTTGTTCTGCTCCGGGTCCAGCACTTCGAGCATGGCGGACGCCGGATCGCCCCGGAAATCCTGGCCCATCTTGTCGATTTCGTCGAGCAGGATCAGCGGATTGATCGTCTTGGCCTTTTTCATCGACTGGATGATCTTGCCCGGCATGGAGCCGATATAAGTCCGACGGTGGCCTCGGATCTCGGACTCGTCACGCACACCGCCCAGCGAGATACGAATGAACTCGCGTCCCGTGGCCTTGGCGACGGATTTACCCAGGCTGGTCTTGCCGACGCCCGGAGGACCGACAAGGCAGAGGATCGGGCCGCGCAGCTTGGAACTGCGCTGCTGAACCGCGAGATACTCGACGATCCGTTCCTTGACCTTCTCAAGTCCGTAATGGTCCTGATCGAGGATCATCTGGGCGTTGTTCAGATCCTTCTTGACCCGGGTGCGCTTGCCCCACGGGATCGACAGCATCCAGTCGAGATAATTGCGCACGACCGTCGCCTCGGCCGACATCGGGCTCATGTTGCGCAGCTTCTTCAGCTCCGCCTCGGCCTTTTCGCGGGCTTCCTTACTGAGCTTGGTGTTGGCGATCTTTTCCTCGAACTCGCCCGCATCGTCCTGACCCTGCTCGCCGTCGCCGAGTTCCTTCTGAATGGCCTTCATCTGCTCATTCAGATAGTACTCGCGCTGGGTCCGCTCCATCTGCGTCTTGACGCGGCTCTTGATCTTCTTCTCGACCTGCAGCACGGACATCTCACCCTGCATCAGACCATAGATTTTCTCCAGCCGGTGCGAGATGTCGGCAATCTCCAGAAGGTCCTGCTTTTCCTCCAGCCGCACCCCCAGATGGCCCGCTACCGTGTCGGCCAGCTTGCCTGGATCGGTCGCTTCCTCGACGGCCGATTGCGCATCATCGGGAATGTTCTTGTTGAGCTTGGAATAACGCTCAAATTCCTGCGCGACCGAGCGGGTAAGAGCAGTCACGGCCTCCTCGTCCCCCTGATATTCTTCGATCAGTTCCGCATCGGCTTCAAAATAGGCGTCATTGTCGAGAAATTCGACAATACGCGCACGCTTCTTGCCCTCCACGAGAACCTTCACGGTTCCGTCAGGCAGTTTCAGAAGCTGCAGCACATTCGCCAGAACGCCGATTTCATAGATATCGTCGGTGCTTGGGTCTTCGTCGCTGGCGTCTTTCTGGCTCGACAAGAGTATCTGTTTGTCGTCCTTCATCACCTCTTCCAAAGCCCGGACCGACTTGTCACGGCCTACGAAGAGCGGCACGATCATATGTGGAAACACAACGATGTCGCGCAGGGGAAGAACGGGATGGGTGACGCTGCTCGTATCAGTCATATTTAGTGTCCTTTCCGGCGAGGCGCCCTGCCCCGGCTTTCCAGCGGCAAAGGGCACACTCCCATTTGAATTCTAGCAGATGTGGCGGGCCACAGACGCTTTCAAGGTCCCGATGCACCGAGCGACTCGATTTGGCCCTATGGTAGGGCTCCCGACGATCCGGGAAAAGCGGTTTTAAATGGACTATTTTGCAAAAGTCTGCAGCACCCACTCTGCCACATTGTGCAAAACATCCAGTTCCACAGGCTGACCCATCAATGTGTCGTAATCGGCAAAGCGCGCAGGTGCCGCACTGGACCGCAGAAGATGCGTCAGATCGGCAAAAATCCGCGAAGTCACGGGCGCCGGGATGGCCCTTTTGATCCCCGCGATGTCCTGCGGCGGACACTGCAAGTCCTTGCCTGCCCCGACAATATGGGTCGGCACGGTGACCTTGCTGTAAACCTCGACCGGCGAGATCGCCATCATTTCGCGCATCCAGAGCGCGTTGACCGGCTGACCGGCGACATCCATGACGTCCTTGGCCGAGCGGCTGATCTGTTCAAGATATCGCGCGTTGCGGCGTGCCGCCAGATCGAACCGGGTCAGCAACTGCCGCGACATCCAGTTTCCCAGGCCGCTGCCTGCGACCTGTTCCATCTCGGCCCGCCTGATCTGGTCCTGTACTATATCCCCGAACGGGCGCACGAACGGGCACATCAGAACCAGCCCTCCGACGCCCGGTGCCCGCTGCGCGACCTGCGGCGCGATCAGCGCCCCTTCAGAATGTCCGGCCAGAATGATCGATGTGAGCTTGGCGCCGAAGCTTCGAATGACAAAGCGCACGGCCTCGGTGGCATCATTCACCAAATCGGAGTGCCCGGCTGACATGAAATCGCCCGCGCTCGATCCGGTCCCCCGCTTGTCATAGCGAAAGCAGGCGACACCGCAGCGCGCCAGAAACTCTGCCAGTTCATTGAAGATATCCAACTGGACCGCATGGCCGTTTGCGTTGCGGTCGATCGGCCCTGAGCCCACGATGGTGATCACGACAGGCACGCGCGACGTGCCGCGCGGGCGGGTGAATGTACCGGCAAGACGCAACGGTCCGGACTGAAATGTCACTTCGGTCTGCTGCATTACTCCGTCAGCCCTAAAGCGGCTCGATATCTCCCGCATCCCGTTCCTGCTCGAAACGGGATACAAAGGACGCAAGCTCCCCAACTTCTATGCTCGCCCGCAGACCAGCCATAAGGTCCTGATAATACTGCAGGTTATGCCACGTCAGCAACATCGAGGAGATGATCTCCTGAGCCTTGAACACATGATGCAGATAGGCACGCGAATAGTTCTGACAAGCAGGGCACCCACAGGCCTCGTCGAGAGGACGCGGGTCCTCCGCATGTCGTGCATTCTTGATGTTGACCTGCCCGCGGCGCGTGAAGGCCTGCCCGGTCCTGCCGGAGCGCGATGGCAGGACACAGTCGAACATGTCGACGCCGCGCTGCACCGCGCCGACAATGTCGTCCGGCTTGCCCACCCCCATCAGATAGCGCGGCTTGTCATCGGGCAGCTGGCCCGGCGCGTAGTCGAGCACACCGAACATCGCCTCCTGCCCCTCTCCGACAGCCAGCCCGCCGATGGCATAGCCGTCAAAACCGATGGATGTCAGCGCATCCGCGCTCTCGGCGCGCAAATCCTCGAACACGCTGCCCTGCTGAATTCCGAAAAGAGCATGACCCGGCCGATCTCCGAAAGCAGCCCTCGACCGACCGGCCCAGCGCATTGAGAGCTCCATGCTCTCCCGCGCGACGTCCCTGGTCGCCGGGTGCGGCGTGCATTCGTCAAAGCACATGACGATGTCCGAACCGAGGAGCGCCTGGATTTCCATCGACCGCTCCGGCGTCAGGTGAAACTCGGCGCCATCCACATGGGACCTGAACCGGACACCCTCCTCGGTGAGCTTGCGCAAACCGGTCAGGCTCATCACCTGAAAACCGCCCGAATCCGTCAGGATAGGGCGATCCCAGTTCATGAACCCATGCAGCCCGCCCAACCGGTCCATCCGCTCGGCGCCCGGTCGCAGCATCAGGTGATAGGTGTTGCCCAGCAGGATGTCCGCCCCGGTCTTGCGAACACTCTCGGGCATCATCGCCTTCACCGTCGCTGCCGTGCCCACAGGCATGAAAGCGGGCGTCCGGATCTCGCCGCGCGGCGTCCCGATCACACCGGTTCTTGCCAGCCCATCGCGCGCCTTCAGCCTGAACTCAAACAGTCCTGTCATTCGTCAATATCCTCTCGAACCCTGCTAGGATGTCTGCCCGGACTTGTAAATCACCTGCCTGCACTGGACGTCTGCACGCCTTTTCCCTATATCTTTGGTCAGGAATACCCACCAGAGACAGGGCGCCCGAAAATGAATGCTGAGACCGACGGCCCGATGGAAGGCACACCGCTGATCAAACCATCGACGACCGACCACCCGCTCTACGACACGGTGGTCGAGGCGTGCCGCACTGTCTTTGACCCCGAAATTCCGGTCAACATCTATGATCTGGGACTGATCTACACCATTGATATCAAGGATGACGGCAAGATCGAGGTGCTGATGTCGCTCACTGCGCCGGGCTGCCCCGTTGCCGGCGAGATGCCGGGCTGGGTCGCGGAAGCGATCGAGCCTCTGCCGGGCGTGCAGTCAGTCAATGTCCAGTTGGTCTGGGAACCCCAATGGGGCATGGATATGATGTCCGACGAAGCGCGGCTTGAACTGGGCTTCATGTAAATCTCTTCTTGGGACAAATATCCCCGCCGGAGGCATTTCTCTCTCCGCGCAACAAGTCCCGCCACTCCCCTAATCAGGAACACACGCAAAAAATCCACTTCATGTTGCGTCGCGGTGCTTGTGCACCCCCAACACTTCGCGTAACACTGGATTCCCGTGGACAGTGGTTTTCTGCGCTTCAGAAAACCCGAATTACGGGGAGAGTTCCGGCATCATGGCGCGTTTTGTTTTCATCACCGGCGGAGTTGTGTCTTCGCTGGGAAAAGGCCTTGCTTCGGCGGCTCTGGGCGCACTCCTTCAGGCCCGCGGATACTCGGTGCGCCTGCGCAAACTGGATCCCTATCTCAATGTCGACCCCGGAACGATGAGCCCGTTCGAGCATGGCGAGGTCTTCGTGACCGATGACGGTGCCGAGACCGATCTCGATCTTGGTCATTATGAGCGTTTCACCGGCGTGGCGGCCCGCCAGACAGATTCCATCTCATCAGGCCGGATCTACTCCACCGTATTGGAGAAAGAACGTCGCGGCGATTATCTGGGCAAGACCATTCAGGTGATCCCGCATGTCACAAACGAGATCAAGGATTTCATCGCAATAGGCGAGGACGAGGTCGATTTCATGCTGTGCGAGATCGGCGGCACGGTCGGCGATATCGAAGGGCTGCCGTTCTTCGAGGCGATCCGCCAGTTCTCCCAGGACAAGCCGCGCGGCCAGTGCATCTTCATGCATCTCACGCTGTTGCCCTACATCAAGGCTTCGGGTGAGCTGAAAACCAAACCGACCCAGCACTCGGTCAAGGAGTTGCGCTCCATCGGCCTTGCCCCCGACGTTCTGGTCTGCCGGTCCGAGAGCACGATCCCCGAAAAGGAGCGCGAGAAGCTCGCACTTTTCTGCAACGTGCGGCCCGACAGTGTGATCGCCGCCCAGGACCTCAACTCGATCTATGAGGCGCCTCTGGTCTATCACCGCGAAGGTCTCGACCAGGCGGTACTCGACGCATTCGGCATCTCGCCCGCGCCCAAGCCGAACCTGGCAAAATGGGACGATGTCGCGGACCGCATCAACAACCCCGAAGGCGAGGTACGGGTCGCCATCGTCGGCAAATACACCCAGCTTGAAGATGCCTACAAATCCATTGCCGAGGCCCTGACCCATGGCGGTATCGCCAACCGGGTCAAGGTCCGGGCCGAATGGCTTGATGCGGAGATCTTTGAGCAGGACAAGAATGTCGCCCCGCTGCTGGAAGGCTATCACGCCATCATCGTGCCCGGCGGCTTCGGCGAACGCGGCACCGAGGGCAAGATCAAGGCGGCGCAATTCGCCCGCGAGCGCAAGGTACCCTATCTCGGCATCTGTCTGGGCATGCAAATGGCCGTGATCGAAGCCGCCCGGAACCTCGCCGGTCTGAAGAATGCTGGCTCCGAGGAGTTCGATCACGAGGCCGGCAAGAAACGCTTTGAACCGGTGGTCTATCATCTCAAGGAATGGGTCGAGGGCAATCGCACCATTCAGCGGGACGCGGATGACGCGAAAGGCGGTACCATGCGGCTTGGCGCCTATAACGCAAATCTTAACGATGGATCGCAAGTTTCTGACATATATGGAGATACCGAGATATCGGAGCGTCACAGACACCGCTATGAGGTTGATATCAAGTATCGCGACAAGCTTGAGGCCCAAGGCCTCAAATTCTCCGGTGTCTCTCCGGATGGCCGCCTGCCGGAGATCGTCGAGATCCCCGATCATCCCTGGTATATCGGTGTTCAATTCCACCCGGAACTCAAGTCGAAACCTTTTGATCCGCACCCGCTGTTCCGCGACTTCGTGCGAGCGGCCGTGGCCCAAAGCCGTCTTGTCTGACATCGCCGCTAAGGCGCAAAGGCCGGTCGAGGGGGCTCAATGCCGCCGAAGGCCGACTCTTCCCTTTGCCTCACTCAGTCCCTAACTTCAGATCATGTTCGGAAATCTGCTCAAATCGCTGCTTGGCGAAACCGCCCCACCACAGCCGGAATTCGACCACCCGGAAGCGACAGCCGCTCTTCTGGTGCGCTGCGCGCGTGTCGACGATCACTATGATCGCGACGAGGTGGACATGATCGACAGGGTTCTGGCGGCTCTTCATGCGATCCCGCCCGAAGGCGCAGATGCCCTTCGAAAGACCGGCGAACAGCTTGAGAAAACCGTCGGCGACACAGTGCATCTGACCAAGGTGATCAAGGATGGCGTGCCCTATGATCAGCGGATATCGCTCATCGAGGCGCTCTGGCAGATCGTTCTGGCCGATGAGGAACGCGCGGCCGAGGAAAACGCATTTCTGCGGCTGACCTCAAGTCTGCTCGGCGTCAATGATCGCGACAGCGGCCTGGCCCGTCAAAGGGTTCTGGCCAATCGCTGACAATTCAATGGTGTTTTTGAGGCCGATCCTGTAGGATTAAGTCGTTCATTGTAACCGATCTCCCCAAGTGTGGGGCTTTGAGTAAGGAGATCACGTATGTTGTGCAGACTATTTGCGCTCGTTTCGGGCCTATTGATTCTATGTGGAGCCGCACAGGCCGCAACCTACCAGATAGACAGGTTTATCAACTCCTCCCGCGGTGGCTTTACGTCAACGCTTTTCCACGGTGCGGATGGCTGCAATGCCATGTGCGGCGATATCCATGATCGCGCACGCGGCGGCCGCAACAACGGCTCCGGTCACTGGAACTCCGAAACCGGCGAGATCGAGTTCGCGATGTCGCTTCGCGGCGGAGGGTCTGTTCAGGCCGCTGGTCTTCTGAATTTCGATGCGCCTGTCCAACCCGGCATTATCGGCAGCATCCGCATGCAGATCAGCGGATCCCGCCACGGGCTTGATGGCGTCTATGACTTCCTGTTTCAGGACATGCTGCATGTCGCCTCTCAGGGCGTGAACGGCTTTTCCAACGGCATCATCGCGCTTTGGGGCGCGGCTGGTGGAACGCCTCTGGCCAGTGGCGGGTTCTCGGGAGCAAGTCTCGGCGTGGACCTGCGCATCGCGGTCTCCGCTGTGCCCCTGCCCGCATCACTTCTGCTGATGCTCTCAGCGCTCGGCGGGCTTGGCGTTGTCGCCTACCGACGGCGGGACGCCTGACATATCCCGCCCCTCGCCATATGAGGCAAGGGGCGGATCGACCTAGCCCAGAAATTCGAGGATTCGATCCGCAATCAGATTTGAGACGCGGACATTCGCTTCCGTCGTGACACCACCGATATGCGGCGTCAGAAGAACATTGAGGCCTTTGAACCGTTCCCCGTCTTCCGCAGTCAATGGCTCAGCCTCGAAGACATCAAGCGCCGCACCCGCCAGTCGCCCTGCCCGCAAGGCCTCGATCAGAGCGCTCTCATCAACGACGCCGCCGCGGGCCGCGTTGATGATGATCGCATCGGGTTTCATCCGTGAAATGGCGGCCTGTCCGATCATGCGCCGGGTTTCGTCCGTAAGGGGGGTGTGCAGACTGATCACGTCGCTCCGCGCATAGAGATCGGGCAGTTCGTACCGGCTGACATCTTCCCATGCGGGATCGTCTGCCAGGCGGAACGGATCAAAGGCCGCAACCTCCATCCCCAACCCGCGACCGAGTCGCGCCGTGATCTGGGCAATGTCGCCAAAGCCGACCAGTCCAAGGGTCTTGCCCGCAATCTCCCGCCCGATCATCTGCTGTCGTGGCCAGCCTCCTCCGGCGACATCGTCCGACCCGAGCCACGCGCCGCGTAGAAGGATGAGCGCAGCGGTGATGACGTATTCCGCAACCGCAAGCGCATTGGCACCTGTCGCGGGAAACACCTCCACCCCTTGCGCCTTGCAGCGATCGAGCGCGATGTTGTCGAGCCCGACCCCAAGGCGACCCACCGCCCGCAGGTCCGGGCTGGCCGCCAACAATTCCGCATTGACCTCTGTCCGGTTGCGAACGATCAGCGCCTCGACACCGGGCATCAGACCGATGAGGCGTGCGCGATCCTCCACAAGGTCCGGGTCGTAGAGCACATCATGGGCGGCGCTCAGCTTTTCGACAGCCGCGCCATCCATGAATTCGGTGATTACGATCCGCGCCATCAGTTCTCCTCCCCGAAATCCGGCAGCCGGACGGCCTGTCCGCTGCGCACACTTTCCTCGGCCGCCGCACCAACCGCGACGGAGATCAGCCCATCCCGCGCGCTAACCTCGACCTCGCCGCCATTGGTGATCAGTTCCAGAAAGCGCTGGTGCTGAAAGAAGGTCGAACCGTGATGGTCGCCCGCGCGCAGGATCGCCTCATCCACCTCGATATCCTCCTTGATCACCTGTTTGGAGTGTCGGTCGGAGATCACGATCTGGGACGGCCTCTCCATGCCATCCGCATTGAACCGCGCAGGCCCCGGCACGCGGGCATCAATGCGCGCATGGGTGCCGGTGGCCGAGATGACTTCCTGCCAGTAGCTGCCTTCCGCAAACATGCACAGATCCAGCATCGCGCGTGTGCCATTCGCGAAATCGACGATCACGTAGGCATTGTCGAGGATATCGGGCATGCGCCCGTCATAGACCTCATCCTTGTGGTTCACATCCATATTGCCGCTGGCATAGACGCGCACCGGCTCGGACTTCAGGATCAGCCGCATCAGGTCAAAGAAATGACAGCACTTCTCGACCAGCGTACCGCCGGTCTTGTCATTGAACCGGTTCCAGTCCCCGATCTTTTGCAGGAACGGGAAGCGGTGCTCGCGGATCGAGAGCATCTGCACCGGCCCGGCCTTGCCCGCCTCCAATTCAGCCAGCAGACGCTGGACAGGAGGCATGTAACGGTACTCCATCGCAACCCAGAAGGGCGCGGCGCGTGCTTCCGCCTTGGCCGCGATCACACCGCATTCGTCCACAGTTATGCCAAGGGGCTTCTCGCAGAGAACCGGCAGATCAGTCTCAAGCACATCCATCAGGATCGGGTAATGCAGGTGGTTTGGGGCGACGATCAGCACCGCATCCAGATCGGCTCTGGCCAGCATCTCCTGATGGGTGAGGTAGGCCTCACATCCGTTGCCCGCGAGGTCCTGCGCGGAACGGCACATCCCAAGATCCGGGTCGGCGACGGCGACAACCTCAGCGCCCTCCAGAAGGGCCACGTTGCGGATATGCTCATGGCCCATCATCCCCGCACCGATCATTCCATAGCGTTTCGTCATTGTTGTCAGAACTCGAAAAAGGGAAGCTGAAGGGCCGCAGCGACCCCTCGTAACGTTTCGGTATGATCGCCATAGGCAAGCGCCATATGATGTTCCATGCCCGTCGCCATGACGTTATCCAGTACCTCCGAGGCAGGCCGGTCGAACCGCACCACACCCGAGGTGCCGGTAAACGCCATATCACGCTTGAGCATCTCGCCCTTTGCGATCAGGATCTGCTGCTGGCCACGCGCCTGCGAGACCCGCAGGAAGGTGACAGGCCCGGGCTTGAGCGGAAACTCGAAGAGCAGCGGCATCTTGCGGTTGGTGTGGATGGTCGCGGCCGCCACCGCATCGGGGTCGGCCATAGACCTTGGCGCCTGCCCGCAATGCCAGACCACGGCGCTGTCATCTGTTGCATCGAAATCGACGAAATCGACGAGGAAGACCGGGGCCTCAGCCACATTCTGCAGGATCAGTTGCGTGAGTGCGCCGTAGACGTCAGCCTCGCAGGCACAAGGCACCCGCGCTTCACCCAGAAGCGAGGCTGGCCCGCAAACCGCCCCGCCATACTCCGTAAATGTCTCCGGCCAGCAGCGCAGCGCGAAGGCATCATAGCAGCCCTGCCCCTGCAGCGCATCAAGCGACAGCTTCAACCGAAGTGAGCGGTCCAGTTGCCCCTGATCCACCGCCTCAAGGCCGCTGACCTCAGCATCAAGTTCCCTGCGCAGCGGTTCTGCGGCGTCTTCGGGCAGCGCATGAGCGGTCTCAAAGAGGTCATCGAGTTCGAGTTCATCCACTTCTACGCCAGCAAGCGATATCAGTTGCTCCTTATCATAGGCACAGGTTGCAAACCCGTCAGGATGCGCCCCGATCCGCCCGATCCGACGGTCCTTCAGGCCTGCAACAACACGCTCGGCCTTCGCGGTTGCCATCCCGTCGGCCGGGCGGAGCGTTGCGGGCGCACTGATGCTCCCACCATCCAGAAGTCCGGACAGATCGACATCCTCCGGATCGCCATAGGCCCAGCCGAAGGCGCGGTCTGCCAGCCCGAGCGCATGGCTGGCCAGATTGAGTCCGCAAAACGCATTCAGCCTCAGGCGGCCTCCCAGACGAGGCTCCGGTACGGCCCAGATGCTCAAGGGTTGATCAAATCGGTTGGCGGCATCGACGATGGTGGAGGCATCGGTGAATGTCACCTGAAGAGCGAGAAGCCGATCGATACCCTCGCCTGCAAGCGCGGTCATCGTTGCCTCCGCCGCGACCCCGTCGAACAGCAACCCACGTGGCCCGACGATCCGGTGCCCCGTCGCATCCAGCGCCGCCAGCATGTCCGCGAGTTTCTTCTCCGCCAGTTCCACATCGAATGTCGAACGGGCCAGCGGAAGGATTCCGATCTTCTGGTGTTTCATCAGAACCCCGAATAAGCGTGGCGGAAGTCAGGCGAGACCGGTGTGAACCCGGCACCTTTGGCACCGAAACACGGATGCGTGCTCCAAGGCACAGCCTTTGCGTCGGTCAACGCATTCAGATCGTCCATATAGGCCGCAGCCTCTGATCTCAGATCTGCCTCCATCGCAGCCCAGTCGGGGTATTTCGCGAACGCCTCCAGCCAGATCGCGCGACCCGCAAGATAGCCCGAGGCGCCTGCCGCATAGGCATGCTCCAGCACCTTCCGGAAATCCGCCTTGCCGGCCCCTGCCGACAGCATGACCCAGGGGCGACCGGCCAGCCGCCCCATTTCGTCGAAACTGGCCTGAACTCCGTCGGCAGTGCCCAGGTCCGAGGCATTGACCGGACTTTCCAGCTTGAAGACATCAACGCCGTAATCGGGCTTTGCGAACTCCTCGACCGAGGCCAGAACGTCGTCGGCCTTCTTGCCCTTCATCTCGACATAGTCAGTGGTCTGGTACGCATCTGACGCCAACGGGTAGACCAGCAACTCAAAGAGAAACGGGATGTCGAATGTCGCACAGGCCTCGCCGATGCGCTTGGTGAAATCCTGCTGCGCACGGCAAACCTCGGCACTTGCATCAGGCCGATACCAGGCCAGGACCTTGACCGCGTCACCGCCCATGCGCTTGATCTTCTCGACCGACCAGTCGTCGATCTCGGCGCTCAGCCGTCCACCATCCGTTTCCTCAAACAGGCTATCCTCCAGCGTAACGATCAGCCCCTTGGTGGGCGCGTACCGGTCAATTCCATGTGGGATCGCATAATGTGGATCGAGAAGCATGGCGGACGAGGCCTCCTGCAACGTCTCCACCAGCAGGGTCTTGAAGCGCGCGACCTCTTCCCAGGGGGCCTCGTCGGTTCCGTGATGCGCGGCAATCGGCCCCTTGATCGGCGGGCGCTGATCGACGGCGGTCATCTTGAAGCGTCCCTGTGCGTCGGCCATGCGGCGCATCCCCCAGAGCTTGCCGGGTGTCAGTGTCATGCTTGTCTCTCCTTGAGGAATTCTTCTGTCTCGGATCGGGTCGGAGCACCTGCGCGTCCGCCCGGTTTCATGCATTTGAGCGCCGCCGCCGCCGAAGCGAACCGCACCGCCTCGGCCTCGGACCGCTCCTCGGCCAGTGCCAGGGCGAAAGCGCCGTGCCAGATGTCGCCCGCAGCCAGCGTATCGACCACATCGACATCGAATGCCGCATGGGATGCGACACCCGCTCCGGTTCTGACCAGCGTTCCGGCTGCTCCTCGTGTTACACAAAGCCATGCGTCGGTCCGCTTCGCGGCCAGATAAAGCCCCATCTCGGGATCGTCGGTTCCGGCGAAATCCGCCAGTCCCTGCTCGGAAAATGCGACATGGGACGCACGCGATACCAGTTCGGGATCACATGGCGCCTCGCCATCCACGATGCCCGGAACCTCCCGCAGCCGCGCCAGTTCAAGCAGCGCCATCGCCCCCTCTACCCAGCGCGGGTCGACCAGAACGGCATCGAAATGGAGGCCGGATTTCGGGATCCAGTCCGCATCATCGCCAAGACCCGCACCGCGAAAATTCATGATTTGCCGCTCGCCCGCGCTGTCCACATAGACCGACGAGAAAGCCGAACGCGCACCGACCCGCCGCTTGACGAAATCACAATCAACACCCTCGTCCTGCAGCTCGGTCAGGATCATGTCGCCGACCGGGTCCTGACCGAGCCGGGAGATCAGCGTCGCCTCAGCGCCAAGTCGCGCGACCGCGACCGCCGCATTCGCCGCACATCCACCCCCGATGATCTGAGCGTCAGTGGCCCGGTACTTCACCGGATCGGGCGGCAGATGATCGGTCTGGAACACGAAATCGACAACCGCCATACCGCCAATGAGAACGCTAGCCATGCTCAGTCCACCTTGAGACCGCTTGGAACAGAAACCGGTTTACCCAGCCGTCCCTTGATGCTTTCCGTTCCCTCCAGCGCATGAAGAAACGACACCAGGTCACTGATATCCTGCGCTTTCAGCCGTCTCGGCTCGATATCTATTCGGGATTTTAGACGGTCCCGCTCGCGTCGATCCTGCAAGGCGATGAAATCCACATTCTCAAGCCACTGCGCCTTGGGCAATGCCGCCGTCTCCGTTTTCCACGCCTCAAGAGCGGCCAGCGGGTCGAGATGGTGGCGGATGATGCCTTCCAGCGTCGGGTAGGCCCCGTTGTGACCGTAGGGAGCAGTCAGCGAGACATTGCGCAGCGATGGCGTGCGAAAGCGATAGGCATCCTCAAGCACATCGCTTTCGCCCATCCGCCCGACATCGCGCACATAGGGATCGAAGCGGCGGGTCCGGCCCGGCCCGAAATGCGGTAGCGCGAGGGCATGAAAATTCTGGTCTGTCAGGAATTTGCCACTGTGACAAGCGGCGCACCCGGCCTCACCGAAGAAGAGCTCGCGGCCGCGTTCCGCCGCTGAGGAAAGCGGTCCATCACCCCTCAGATAGGCATCATAGGCACTGTCATGGCTGCGCCATTCGGCATTGATGAAATCGGACAGCGCAGTCGCGATATGGACAATGGTGACCTCCTCCGCCGTTTCGATATCCTTGAAACTGCGCACGAACATCTCAGCGTATCCGGGAATGGAGCGCACGCGCTTGGCAAGGATCGGCCAGGCGAGATCGATGCGGTCATTCACCCGGCCCGCGATCTCGTTCTCTTCCGGACTGCCGGTCATCTCGGTCTCGGATGTCAGCGGGAAAAGCGCCTGAACCGCGAGAAGGTTCGGCAGGCCCTTGGGCAGAAATTCCTCGGCAGGCGAGTCAAAACCGGTGCCGTAATCATCCGAGCGGCTGATCCGCCCGTCATGAAACAGCACCCGCACCTCGCGCGCGCCGAGGTTCCACAAGCCCGGCGCGTTGCGCGGCACGCGACGTTCTATCCGGTCGGACCCTGTCCCGGCGGTGCGTTTGGTCCCGATGCCCTGCCCGCCCTCGCCGATCCCGAGGCTCAGACCGTCTGCCGAGGCGAGATCGTGGTTGTGGCAGGTTCCGCACGAGATATTGCGGTTGCCAGACAGGATCGGATCGTAGAAGAGCAGTTGCCCGATGGCCGCCTTGGCCGGATCGAAGGGCAGGAAATCAGCCTGCGTGATCCGCAGGTCGTCGGCAAAGGCGCCGCTTGCGATGACACTTGCAGCCAGCCCCGCCCTTTGCCAGTTTGCGGACATCAAACGAAGGACATGCCCATGAAACGCCTTGCCCTCGCCCTGATGCTGCTCGCCAGCCCTGCGACAGCGGATATCGAAGCGGCGCGAGATCTGATGGAGACCGGTCGTTTTGAGGAGGCGCGCGAGGCGCTCTGGCCCGCCGCACGGTCGGGCAATGCGGATGCCGAGGAGCTGATAGGCGTCATGTATGCGCTTGGTCTGGGTGTCGAGCGGGACGACGAGCGCGCCTTTGAATGGTATCTGCGCTCGGCGCTCAAGGGCCATCCCGGCGCGCAATCGGGTGTTGGCTGGTATTATGAGATCGGGCGCGGCATGCCCGCCCCGGATCTGACCCGCGCCTATATGTGGTACGTCCTGTCGGCCATCGGCGGCGACCCGGACGCGGCGATAAGCCAGGAAGAGGTGGTCAAGAAGATGACGCCCGAGCAAATCGAAAAAGCCCATGTTCTGATTGATGACTATAAGGTCTGGCTCTACCCGTTCCGGTAGAGATTGGCGCGTATCCGAGATGTTCCCGGATACGCGCATGTCGTCTTAGTTCAGGTCCTTGGCAAGATCCGCCTCAAGGGCGGCTTCCGCCTCGGCCACAGCAGATGTCAGCGCGTCAAAGACCGCAGGACCACCGTCGATATTGGCCTTGAACCACTCATAAACCGGCTCGGCCGCAGATGCGAACGCGGCTTTCTCGTCAGGTGTGGGCACATAGAGATCGCCGCCGCCGGCCACAAAATCCTCATAGGCCTGGATCGACTTGCGCTTGGGCGAGGCGAAGGTCGCCTGCTGCAGCGCCGAGAACCCGTCGACAACCACCTTGCGCATATCCTCGGGCATGCCCATGAACTTGTCGTTGTTCATCCACCAGAGCGCACCCATATAAGCGTGCCCGTCAAGCGTGACATACTGGAGCCCTGCATCGGGGAACTTCATACCCATGATGTCAGTGATGCCATTCTTCGAGCCCTCGACAACACCGGTTTGGAAGGAGGTGAAAAGCTCCGGCCACGGGATCGGGGTGGGCGAGGCACCAAGAGCCTTCACAAGCTCCTGCGGAAGATCGGCCACCACGGTGCGGATCTTCAGACCTTCCATGTCAGAGGGCGAAGCCACCCGGCGCTTGGTGTTGGCAAAGTTGCGCCAGCCGCCGGTGTTTCCAATGGTCATCAGGCGGATCTTGCCACCTGAATCGTCCAGCGCCATCTCACGCACCTTGCGGACAAAATCGGACTGGAGCACAGCCTCTGCCACCCGGTCATCGCGCATCAGGTAGGGTAGATCGAGCACCTGCACGTAGGGGAAAATCCCTGCCGCTCCGCCGGATGTGGAGATGTAGACATCAATCGAGCCATCCGCGATGCCCTGCAGGCATTCCGCACCCTTGGAGCAGAGCTGCGTACCGATGAAGAGCTCCACCTCGATGGCGCCGTTCGATGCGGCCTCGACATAGTTCTTGAAGACGACAAGACCGTCATAGTCCTCGTCATTCTCGTTCGAGTTGGCCGTCGCCCGGATCGTATAGTCGGCAGCCTGCGCCGCCGATCCGGCCATCAGGGCCGCTACCATCACCGATTTGATGGCGGTTGAAAGTTTCATGATTTACCTCCCATTGGTTTTCTTACATGCGTGAGTGTTATTGAATAAATCCGGTCAGTCTAGGGATCGTCAGCGAGATCGCCGGGATATAGGTGATCAGGAAAATCACGACCACCTCGACCAGCAGAAACGGCAGGATCGCCTTGGAGATGGTCTCCACCCGTTCGCCCGAAACGGATGATGCCACGAACAACACCAGCCCCATCGGCGGTGTCGCGAGGCCCACGGTCAGGTTCACGCTCATGATGATCGCGAAATGCACCGGATGCACACCGATATCGACGAAGATCGGGCCAAGGATCGGGCCAAGAATGATGATCGCCGGGCCCGCATCGAGGAACATGCCGACAATGAAAAGCAGGATGTTGATCAGAAAGAGCAGCATCAGCGGGTTTTCCGACAGGCTCAGAATGAACTCCGCCAGTGTCTCGGGCGCATGACTGAGGCTGACCACGGTCTTGAAGGCGACCGCAGCCCCGACCAGCAACAGCACGGTGGCCGAGCCGATGGCCGACTTGGTCAGAATGGCGGGCAGGTCTCGCAGGTTCATGGATTTCAGCAGGAAGAAGCTGATGATCAGCGCATAGGCCACCGCGATGGCCGAGGCCTCGGTCGGTGTGAAGATACCGATCAGGATACCGCCAAGGATGATGATCGGTGTCTGAAGCGGCACGACCGCGCGCTTGCAGACGGTCCGGAAATCGGCGCTTACCTTGGCCCTCAGGCCGGTCACGATGAAATGCGCGGGGAGGATGCAGATCGCATAGGTAATCCAGCCGTTGATCTCGGGCAGCGACAGCGCGCCTGCGACCAGCAGGTAAACGCCATAGACAATCAACGCGATGTTGAGCCGCAAGAGCGCGAAAGAGACGAGGCCCTCGGCCCGGCTGATCTCCTGCCCGGTCTTCACGATCCGTTCGGCCTTGGGCAGGTCGTACCGATCCGCCAACAGCCGCACCATGATCATCAGACCGACGCCCACCATGATGCCCGGCACGATGCCCGCGAGGAAGAGCGCCGCGACGCTCTCGCCCATCACATAGGCATAGATGATCATGATGCCCGACGGCGGGATGATCGGGCCGATAACCGAACTGGCCGCTGTGATAGCTGCCGCGAATTTCCGCGAGTATCCATTCTTCTCCATCGCCGGGATCAGGGTTGATCCCAGCGCCGAGGTATCCGCCACGGCAGAGCCCGAAAGCCCTGCGAAAAGAATCGAGGAGAGGATGTTCACATGGGCAAGCCCACCCCGGAGATGCCCCATCAGCGCCTGCGAGAACTCCACCAGTCTGAGCGTGATGCCCCCTCGGTTCATCAACTCGCCCGCGAGCATGAAGAACGGCAGCGCCATCAGGGGAAAACTGTCGATCCCGTTGTAGACATTGCGATAAAGAAGCGACAGATCACGCTCCATCCCATTGACGTAAAGCAGGATGCCAGGGGCTGCGAGCAGGCCGAAAAACACCGGCAGCCCCAGCATCAGGAAGATCAGGAAGATCGGCAGGAACCAGATCAGACCCGGAGTGATGGCGGCAAAGAAGCCTGCGATCCGTCCCATCAATCCCCTCCTGCCGTGATCAGGTCAGGATCGTCGGGAATGTCCTTTTTCGGGTCAATCAGCAGCATCACCGATTTCAGGATCAGCTCGACATTGATCAGGGCCAACAGGCTGAAACACACGGCGAGTGACATATACATCCAGGCCAGCTTGATGCGGATCGTCTCACCGCCCACCCAGTCAAGCGGGATCTTGAGCGAGGACGAGTTGAAGAGCCAGCCGGAGCCCACATTCGTCCACCCCAACTGCACAGCGACCGAAATGACCGTCATGCAGATCAGGAGCAGGAACAGGTTCAGCACCTCCCCGCTTCGCCCTTTAAGCGCCCGCGGCACCATGTCGATCGCGACAAAGCCGCCCCAGCGAAAGGCCGACGGTGCTGACAAGCCTGTCATCCAGAGCATGAGAAACCGTGCGGCCTCCTCGGGCCATGGCAATGGTGCATTGAACACGTAGCGGAAAGTGACCTGCAGCAGGATCACGACCACCATCAGTGCCAGCGCAATCCAGGATACGAACCGTCCAAGCCGCAAAAGCAGGGTGTTGAACTGCGACAGAAGGCTGTAGGCAGGCCAAAGCAGGCTCAAAAGACTGTCCCTCCCCGGGTTTATCGGGCCTGAAGCCGCATTGTTGGTTTCGGATGCTCTGGCAAACGAACCTCCCTGTCAAGCATTTCGAAGCGACTTATCGGCATCTGTCTCGATCAATGCGATGTCGTGCTCGCGGCAAAACGCCCGCAATGCCGGCACAGGGCAGCGGTCTGTGACAAGCGTGTCGATCTGTTCCATGCGCCCCATCACCACCGGCGCAGTCGCTTCGAACTTGGTCGAATCGACCGCCAGAATTACATGTCGCGCATTCTCGATGATGGCCCGCACGATCTGCGCCTCGCGCAGGTCGAAGTCCAGCAATGCGCCATCGGACGAAACGCCCGCGGCGCCGATCACTGCGTAGTCGGTGCGGAACTGGCGAATGAAATCGACCGCCGTCGAGCCGATGACGGCCCCGTCGCTGGACCTGACAATGCCGCCGGCGATCACAACCTCGACTCCGCCGATCTGCCTCAGAGCGTTTGAAATATTGACGTTGTCTAGAATGATCTTCAGCCCGACATGATCCTTGAGCGCACCGGCGACAGCCTCTGTCGTCGTGCCGCCATTGATGAATAGCGCCGTATGATTTGGAATGAGATTGGCCACCGCCTGACCGATCTGTGCTTTCTGCACGGATGCGATATGCCGCCGCGTGTCATAGGCCATGTACTCGACGCCGGTGAAAAGTGTGGCACCACCATGGAAGCGCAGAACCTTGCGGTCATCCTCCAGCGCGCGCAGATCCTTGCGGATGGTCTGCGGTGTGGTCCCGAATGTCTCGACTAGATCCTCGACCCAGACCTTGCCGTTCTGGCGGATCAGACTCAGGATCGCTTGTTGACGATTGGCCATATTGCTCCTCCGATGGCGAGAGCATGGTTCGTTATTTTCGTTTCAATGTCAAAAGGAACTCCGCTCGATCCTTGACCCTTCTCCACCCTTGGGACATAACCACAGGCTCAGGCGGGTGTAGCTCAGTTGGTAGAGCATCAGCTTCCCAAGCTGGGGGTCGCCGGTTCGAGCCCGGTCGCCCGCTCCAAAGAAATCCTTGTTTTTATGGGTGCTTAACGCATCTTTTGCAGTACGTCATCGCTGCGAAAAAGGAACATTAGGGAAACGTGGGGACCTGAATTTACCCATCCCACCCAAAATACACCCAAAGTGGTTGACGATTGAAGTCGATCACGGTCGCGATCACATCAACAATACTGGCGTGTCCTTACATCCCAGTATATCGCGGCTGAACTCAGAGCGCGTTTGCCCCGCTGCGCTTCTCAAAAATCGGCTGACGCATAGTAGTGCCATCAACCGGGGCAAATCACCTGCTCTCTGGCCTCACTCGAGAATTTGCATTCGTGCCCTGCAAGTCTGCCGGTTCCTTGCGCGGAAGACCCATCCTAGAAAGTCTGTCGCACTGTCCGGGAGCGGTTTGATGACGAAGACATTTGCCTCAAGAACGATCAGCAGCCTTATCGCCCTCACCCTTACGGCCTGTGCCGACAACAAGCCCGATGCCGTCGATCTGATTGTCGGTGCCAATCACATTCGCG
>CANLSM010000030.1 GCA_947493745.1 uncultured Paracoccaceae bacterium
AAGATGGCGGATTACCCGCATCATTTTGAAAATTCCGCAATCCAGCCCTAAACCCGTGTGATCGACGCACCGCTTACGGCCCTGTCAGTTTCCCACGTTGCGAGGATGGGCTTCGCGTGTGGAATATAAGCGTGCTCTTTATCACGGCCCGTCTCTTTCAAAATGTAGCGTATCACGCCGGAATGCGTGACAATCAGGGGCATGACCGAAGCAGCAATCAAATCTAGTGAGGCTGCAACGCGATCCTGAAAACACGAAAGGGCTTCCCCTTCTGGCGGATCTACGGATGGGTCACGCTCCGTGCGATGACGTCCTTCATAGATGCCCCAGCTTCGCTCTTCCAAACCCGGAAGAACGGTGACGGGGAGGTCTAAAGTGCGGGAAATATACTCCGCCGTTTGCTGACATCGGATGAGCGCGCTAGAAAACAGAGTTCCGACGTGCAGGGAACCGAGTTCGCCAGCCGCTGCCTCGGCCTGTTGGATTCCACTTTCACTCAGCGGTAGATCCGCCTGTCCCATCACGAGACCGGCCTCGTTCCAACTAGTCTGACCATGCCGCACGAGAACAATCGTAGGGCGCGGTAGGTAGCTTATCGTGCGTACCATATTGTTGCAGAGACCCTATAGCAGAAGAGCAGATGCGATGTCCCTGTGCCGACTATCGGGCCCAACAATCAACGTCTCCAGAGCAGATCGGAATTCCCGAGCGACTTCAACAAGTTCGGAATACTCATTGGTGTCCATACCAGATCGCCCTGCCAAGCTGAGCTGTCCGCGTATATTGGCATCGTTCAATGAATTCAGGAAAGTCGCATACGCAGCCAGAACTGGCCGGGTTTCGGTGACACCGAAGACATCTTTGAGCCGGTCTATCGGAGGAATGGCGAACACCTGTCTCAGAGTTTCACGCTTCTCGGCCGCTGGCATGTCCATGGTCTTGCAGATGGCTGCTACTCCGCCGAAATAAAGCATCATTCTAGCAAAGCGGAGCTTAATCAAACGGATCGCGCGCGGTTTTGCTCCTTCAGCAGTCTTTTGCTCGAAGTCCACACATATCGTCCGCCAGTATCGAATGATGTCGTTTAAGAGGTAGCGACAGAGCTTCCGATCGTCGATCTCGTTATCGACATAGTTGCTGATGAGGTCGATCCTAACCTCACGAAAGCCATCGGGGTTGTGAAGCCACTCTCCTTCCAGAAGAAAGAGCATGCGGCGTGTTGTGAATTCGTTAGTGTCCGCCTCGCCACCTATTTTTTGGAGGAGATCCTCCACAAGAAGCGGGTTCTCGAACACTCCATCATGGGCTGGCATTTTGATTCCCGCTTCTCGAAGCTTTTCACGGAATGCGCTCTGGGTATCTTTTGCTCTTTCGAAGTCGCCGTTGCGCACCAGAAAGAAGAGGTCGACGTCGGAACCGCTCGTAACCTCTCGACGTGCTACGCTGCCGTTCACACCGACAACAACATTCCTGTCGTCGCCAATGACATCGACTGCAATACCGCGCATTAGGCTGATCTGACGTTCAGCCTCATCTTTCGCCCTTTGAAGCGCTCCATCGACTTCTTTCGCGTCGCTTAGTCTTTGAATCACAGTCATTTCTTTAGGCAACGAGCTCAGCCAGGCTTTTGGACGTTACCGTCTTGGTCTGCCTATAGCGGTGGTTGATCGATTGCGCATCATTAAGTGTGGACTCACACTCGACGTAAAAATCGCGTTTCTTCACTGTGACATCTTGCAAAAGCCAATCCATTGGAAGCTCGAATTCAGATTTGTGATTAGTACGGGAAACTGAGTTGAGATAGCCAAACAAGATTGGATGCCGACGGCGGAGCAAGCCCTCGGTACCAAGGAAATCATTGGCGGAGAACTCGTTCAGCTTGGAGCGCATATAGGCCTGAGCGACTGCATCTAGGACAGCCCCCCGACTACCCCCAATAAAGAGATTGTAGACATGGTGCTTGAGACGCCAGAAAGCGTCGAAGTCACTTTCGATCTTGGATGCTCGACCTTGGGCCCAACGACGAACCACACTATCACAGCTCCCAAACGCTGGCCGCCGCGCAATGAATGCTCGACATCGGTTGATCCCCTCGAGCGTGTCGAGATTGATTTGACCAGAAAACAGGAAACCGACATCTCCGTCGTGTTCGCCTTCGATCAACGCCAGAACTTCGTCCAAATCAACACCGGCGTCGGCGAGAATTTCCGGTATCTCTTCTCCGAACGTCATCTCACCAGTAACAAGGCGGCGGGTCATAATGTGATGATTGATACCAAATTCGGCCTCGAACACAGGTTCCAGCGTATGTGAGAGCGGCCCATGGCCAACATCGTGTAGCAACGCCGCGCTGAGTAGAAGCCGCCTTCGATCATGCGAAAGATCTGCTTCGCGCGCATAGATGTCTGCTAGCCATGCAACGCTAATCGAATGCTCAAGACGATTGTGTCGACGGCGATGCCCAGAGCGTCCAGATCCATGCCTAACGTAGTCTATCGCTCCAAGAAAACCGATCCCAGAAAGACGCCTGAGTGCTCGAGTTGAAAGCAGTGCCCCAACCAAGGGGTCAGAAAACACATGGCGAGAGTCGGATCGATAGGCATCCACTGCGCCATCAGCCAGCGTAGGCGCCAGCGCTGGTTGGACGATGTTACTCATCGTCTGTGTGGATATCTGATCAAGTGCCACCATTACTCCGAGCTACTATCAATAGGAACAACATATAGTGTTTCTGTGTATCGCATGGAATGCTTGGGACTGTCACGGACTGATCGTTGTTGCTGATGAAAATGGCATTCACCATCTCAAACTCTCATTTCTGGTCACGGAATCCAGAAGCATGTGCCCAACCTAGAAGGGCTTCCCCAAAAGTTCATCCAACCGACAAACCCGCATCCACCAACTGCTCCCTATCAGGCAAATCATGCAACGATTCCAAATCGAACGCGACCAGGAACTTCTCGGTCGTGACATAGGTGTAGGGCGCCCCGCGCCGCGGCGACCGCGGTCCTGTCCCGATTAGGTCTTGCGCATGCAGCCGGCCGATCAGGTCGCGACTGATCTCCTTGCCGAAGATATCCTTCAGCCCGTCGCGCGTGATCGGCTGATGGTAAGCAATCGCTGCCAAAACAGCGACGTCGTATTCACGCAGGTCGAGGTCTTGGTCTTCCACATCCGCCGCAGCTTCGATTGCTGGTGCATAGGCCGGCCGCGTGCGCATAATCCAGCCACCTGACACTTTGGCCACTTCAAACGATCGCCCCTCCAGATCGCCGATGAGATCTTCGATCAACAGTTCGACTGAAACCCCCTGCCCCACCACGCGCGCAAGGTCATCACTCGGCACCGGTGATGCAGATGCAAAGAGCACGGCCTCGATCCGACGCATCCATTCACGCCAGCGCAAGTCTTGAGGCAGTTCCTCAAGCTCCCGGTCCAAATCCTCGTCGAGGTGGTCTCGTGCCATCGTCACACCCCGTACAGCCGGAACGTGTCGCGGCCTGTCAGCTCGCGCGCGGCGCCGAGTTCCACTAGCCGATCGCAAAACCGCCGCGCCGCCCGTTTCGATCCAAGAGAAGTCAGATCCATCGGCGCGACGGCATCACAGCTCAGAAACAACTCAACCGCAGCATCAGCACCCTTGGCGCGTAATTTCGGTGCGATAGCCCGCAGCTTGCTGGTGCGGCGAGTGAGTTGCACTGCTTCTTGCATCACTTGTGATGTTGCTTTGACGATCGCGCGATGAGCGGTACGGAGCAGATCATCTCCGTCCAAACGGAGATCCGCCCGTCTCAAACCCAGCGATAACATCGGGAACAAGAGCGACCATCCGAGTGCCTGTGCCAAGACGGCATCTGCAAAAATGAGAGCCGCACCGTAGTCACGCGGACGCTCCTTGAACACAACTTCTAAGATAGACGCCACCCGCGCTACTGGCGCCCCCCGCACCGCGTCCAGCCAAACTGCGATCTGCTCGGGCTCGAGATGTGGTAGCGCACGGTGCAGCGCCTTGACCGAGACCGGCCTTTCGACGGCGCACCGCCATGATTGATAGACCTCCCCTGCCGGACCTGGGCTATCTCCAGGCAGTAAGAACGCCACTGCATCCCGTAAGTCCACAGCCCGTTCCGTACGTCCAGAATGGGTCACGCAAACCTCAGCAGCCCGCAGCGCAAGCCTAGCGCGCAACAAGTCTTGGGGCACATCGGGCCGTGCCAACACCAGATGCAGATGGCTTAGCGCGGCACCTGACAAAAACGCCACATCTTCAGGGGTTTTGGGTCGTCCGGCGGTGACCCAGGCGGGCAACCGGGGTAGTCTGTCAAAACTGTCAGCGGCGTAGGTCATACCCCAACACTATCGCGGCGCGGCGCTTTTATCCACAAAATAGAGCACAAACCGCCCCACCTTACGGTTCTTTTCTATGTCCAATAAGTTTGCCTTATTGGACGCAAAGATGATATGCTCGGAAATATGGGTAGTCTCACAAGTAGCGGTACCAAAATCGAGGATTTCGACACGACTGAGGCTGAAATTTCAAGCTCAGCATTACGAGAGAGCCACGCCGGACGGGACCCCAATCGCCCTGCCCTCTCATGTTGCCGGGTCCGGCACACTCGATCGGCTGATTGATACAGCGCACGACTACGCCAAGGCGTCGACGGCGGAGAACACCAACAAGGCCTACGCGGCCGACTGGAAACACTTCGCCCGCTGGTGTCGGCTGAAAGGCACAGAACCCCTACCCCCATCAGCCGAGATGATCGGGCTCTACCTGGCCGCCCCGACAGGCCCCACCCCTGCCTTCTCAGTCAGCACCATCGAACGCCGCTTGGCCGGGCTTGTCTGGAACTACGCACAGCGCGGGGTCTTGCTCGATCGCAAGGACCGCTACATGTTAAAGCCAAGACTCATTGCACAATGATTTCAGAGGGATAGTAGAGCACTCAATTATTGGATTTTGCACTCAATCTTAAGACTGGGGTTGGATTTGGCAGTTTATTTGAGGCTGTGGCTCCTGATACTGACCGAGTCTGAACCGCCATGACTGTTAGAGCCCCAGCAGATCGCGGCATTCCTCTATGGAAAAACCGAACTCTCTGGCCCGGCGGACAAAGACGAGTTTTCGGATCGCTGCATTGTCATATGCCCTGTAGCCGGCACCGGTTCGGGAGGGCGCTTTCACCAGGCCTATGTCGGCATAATAGCGCACGGTCTTCGTCGGTAATCCAGCGGCCTTCGCCGCGACAGAAATGTTCATTGAATGCCCCTTGACCTTCCAGTTACTGGAGAGATTAAATTGCCCGCCAACTGGTCACAAGCCCCCGGTTTCTGGAAAGATCGCAAGATGCCCAAGGACACGACGAAGACCGCCACCCTCTATCGAATGGTGATGACGGGCCACATGTGCCCTCACGGCCTGAAATCGAAGGGCCTGCTGGAGCGGCAGGGCTTTGATGTGGATGATCGACCCCTGACCTCTCGTGATGAGGTGGAGGCGTTCAAGACAGAGCACGGTGTCAAAACCACACCACAGGCCTTCATCGACGGCAAGCGTATCGGCGGCTTTGATGATCTGAGCGTCTATTTCGGCAAGCAGGTGAAAGCGGACAACGCGGTGACGTATCAGCCCGTGATCGCACTCTTTGCTGTCTCAGGCTTGCTGGCGGTCGCGATGACCTGGGTTGCATTGGGTACGTTTTTCACAGGGCAAACGGTTGGGTGGTTCATCGCAACTGCGATGGTACTTCTGGGCCTGCAAAAGCTCCAGAACCTCGAGAAGTTTGCGACCATGTTTCTGAACTACGATCTGCTCGCGCAGCGTTGGGTCAGATATGGTTACATCTATCCGTTTGTCGAAACCGGGGCGGGTCTGCTTATGCTGATGGGTGTGCTGACGTGGATCGCGGCCCCCGCAGCGCTGTTTGTTGCAGGCATCGGAGCCGTGAGTGTGTTCAAGGCCGTCTATATCGAGAAGCGCGAGTTGAAATGCGCCTGTGTCGGCGACAGCCGCGTTCCGCTCGGTTTTGTCAGCCTGACCGAGAACCTGATGATGGTTGGCATGGCCGTCGGGATGCTGGCAAATCTGTGAGAATGCGGAGCCTCCATGTCCTTGCCAAGGTCAGGTCACGACACCAGGCGTCGTCCGTCCCACGATATGCTCGAATGCGCCGAGCGTCAGAACGGCTTCCCGCAGGGGGCGCAGGACGGCCTCAGTTGATGCACCGGACGGGGCATCCTGATACTGCTCGAAATAGACCCGGATCGTCGCACCTTCCGTGCCTGTTCCCGAAAGCCGCAGGACAGCCCGTGCTCCGCCATCGAACCAGATGCGCAGTCCCTGATTGTGGCTGGACGAGCCATCGACGGGATCAAGATAGGAAAATTCATCGGCTTTGGAGACGGTGAGTTCCCCGAAAGTCTGTCCCGGCAGGTCTGCAAGCATGCCGGCCAGCCTGTCCATCAGCTGATGTGCCTTGTCTGACGGGACGGCTTCGAAGTCATGGCGGGAATAGTAATTGCGTCCGTATCTGGTCCAATGATCGTCCAGTATCTCAGCCACGGATTGCTTGCGCACCGCCAGGATGTTCAGCCAGAGCAGGACCGCCCAGAGACCGTCTTTCTCCCGCACATGATCAGAACCGGTGCCCGCACTCTCCTCGCCGCAGATCGTCGCTTTGCCCGCATCGAGCAAATTGCCGAAGAATTTCCAGCCTGTAGGCGTCTCGAAGCTGGCAATGCCAAGCGCGTCCGCCACCCGGTCGGCGGCCCCGCTGGTGGGCATGGAGCGTGCAACACCTGCAAGACCATCGGCATATCCGGGGGCCAGATGGGCATTCGCGGCGAGCACCGCGAGGCTGTCGGATGGCGTGACATAAGCGCCCCGCCCGACAATCATGTTGCGATCCCCGTCACCATCGGAGGCAGCCCCGAAATCGGGGGCATCCCCTGACATCATCAGGTCCATCAGCGGTTTGGCCCAGATCGGATTGGGATCGGGATGCCCGCCGCCAAAGTCCGGCAGCGGAACGGCGTTGATGACAGAGCCCTCGGGCGCGCCCAGATCCCCCTCCAGTATCGTTTTCGCATAGGGCCCGGTGACCGCATGCATCGCATCGAAACACAAGGTGAAACCACCCGCGAGCAGCCCCCGCATGGCCTCGAAGTCAAAGAGCTTCGCCATCAGGTCGCGATAGTCCGAGACCGGGTCCACAACCCGCACCACCATATCTCCCAGCCGGAGCTTTCCCGGTGTGCCGAGGTCGAGATCGGGTGTGCTCAGTGTCACGTAGCTGTCGAGCACCTTGGAGGCCTCGAACATCCTGGCGGTCACTGCCTCGGGGGCCGGTCCGCCATTGGGGGTGTTGAACTTGACGCCGAAATCCTCGTCGATCCCGCCTGGATTGTGACTGGCCGAGAGAATGATGCCACCGTTGGTCTTGTTGAGCCGGATCAGATGCGAGGCGGCAGGCGTGGACAAGAGCCCCTCCGTTCCAACCAGAACCTCGTGCGCGCCATTGGCAGCGGCCATTCGCAGGATCGTCTGGATGGCCTCCTTGTTGAAATAGCGCCCGTCCCCGCCAACCACGAACCGCTTGCCCGCCGCACCACCGATGGCGTTGAAGATCGACTGGACGAAATTCTCCAGATAATGCGGCTGCATGAAGATCCGGGTTTTCTTGCGCAGCCCGGAGGTGCCGGGTTTCTGACCCTCGATGGGCGCGCTCTGGACGGTCTCGACTGTCATATCAGTGCTCCTTTGGGTCTGCGTCGGTTTCATTGGCCTTAAGCGCCAGTGCCACGACCGAGCGGGGCTCGGTTGGCACATGGTCTGTGTCGATCTCGCAAAAAGCTGCCGGTTCCGCCTGCGCGGTATCAATGCACCTGACCCAATGGGTGCCGGGGGCAGGCTTTGGCAGGATGATCTCGGCGGGCTCTTCATTGCGATTGAAGACGATGAAGACAACATCGGCGTCGGGCTCGAAGTCGGGCGCTTCGGCAGAACAGCGCAGGGTCAGACAAAGGCTCGACAACCCCGGATCGCGCCAGTGCAATGGCTGGCCCTTGAAATCGGTCCACTCGACATCGCGAAGATCGTCGCGGGGGCGCCTGCGACCATGCAGGAAGCGGGTCTGGCGCACCGACCTGTGGGCCCGGCGAAACGCAGAGAGCGCCTGCACGAAGTCCAGCAGATCGTCGTCCACCTTGTCCCAGTTGATCCAGCCGATTTCATTATCCTGGCAATACGCGTTGTTGTTGCCGCCCTGAGAATTTGCGATCTCGTCACCCGCCAGCAGCATCGGCGTGCCTTGTGAGAGAAACAGGGTGGCCAGCATGTTGCGTTGCCGTCGCGTCCGACGTGCCCGGATCACCGGGTCGTCGGTTTCGCCCTCAACCCCGCAGTTGTCGCTATAGTTGGAATGGTGGCCGTCATGGTTGTTCTCGGTGTTGGCCTCGTTGTGGCGGTGATTGTAGCGGGTGATGTCGGCCAGCGTGAACCCGTCATGGGAAGAGATGAAGTTGACCGAGGACCATGCCCTCCGACCGGCCCGGTCGAAGCTATCAGCCGATCCGAGCAGGCGTGCACCCAGTTCCTGCGCGCTGTGGCTGTCGCCGCGCCAGTACCGCCGCACGGTGTCGCGGAACGTGTCATTCCACTCGGCAAACTCATGCGGGAACTCGCCCAACCGGTAACCGCCCGGACCAAGGTCCCAGGGCTCTGCGATCAGGCGGGCCTGCGACAGGACCGGATCCTGTCGCAACGCGTCGAAAAACCCACCATGCGGGTCGAAGCCGTGCGGCTCGCGCCCCAGCGTCGTTGCGAGATCAAAGCGAAAACCGTCAACGCCCATGCATTCCACCCAGAACCGCAGGCTGTCCATGACCATGCGCAGAACAAAGGGGTGCATGATGTTGAGTGTATTTCCACAACCCGTATCATTGACATAATAGCACGGCTGACCCGCGATGAGCCGATAGTAGGAGGCGTTGTCGAGCCCCCGGTAGCAAAGCGTCGGCCCCCGGTGATCGCCTTCGGCCGTATGGTTGTAGACCACATCGAGAATGACCTCGATCCCGGCCTGATGCAGGCGGTCGACCATCGTGCGAAACCCGCTCAGCCCCTCGGGTCCGAAATAGCGCGGCTCGGGGGCGAAGAACCCGATGCTGTTGTAGCCCCAGTAATTCGTGAGCCCCCGCTCGACAAGAAACCCGTCATCGACAAAGGCATGGACCGGAAGCAGCTCGACCGAACGAATGCCCAGCTTCTGCAGATGTTCGATCATCGCGTCCGAGGCGAGGCCCTCATAGGTCCCGCGCACCGCCTCTGGCACACCCGGATGGGTCTGGCTCAGACCCTTGACATGGGCCTCATAGATGAGATCGCGCTCGGCCTCCGCTCCGGCACGCGACATCGTGGTAAACAGCCCCGGCTCTGAGACGACCGACTTGGGAACAAAGGGCGCGCTGTCACGTGTATCAAGGCTCTGATCAAGGCCGTTTGAGGTTTCGCCATACCCCAGCAGGGCCTTGTCATGGACCCAGCCGCCCCGAAGTTGCCTTGTATAGGGGTCCATCAGCAGCTTGTTGGGATTGAACCGATGGCCCTGATCGGGCGCATAGGCCCCGTGGGCGCGATACCCGTAGAGCGCGCCCGCAGGCAGGCCTTTCACGTAGCCATGCCAGATCGGGCCGGTTTTCTCCGGCAGCCGCAGGTGGGTCTCTTCCCGCCTTCCATCCGAAGAGAACAGGCAAAGCTCCATGGCCGTTGCATGCTCCGAGAAGACCGCGAAATTGACGCCGCCTTCGTCGGGTACAGCGCCAAGCTTCCCTGACGTTCCGCTGACAATCTCAGATCCGGTCATGATGCTCCGCGTTCATCCAGAAGACTTTGGTAGAGCGCGAGATAGGCCGCCGCAGATCTGTCCCACCCTATCGGATGACGCATCGCACGTCGCATCATCGCCTGCCAGAGCTTCGGCTGGGCAAAAAGCGCGCAGGTCCGCTCGATGGCCTGATCGAGGGCAAGGGCCGTGATCGGGGTGAACTGAATGCCGGTCGCACAATTCTCGGCCATTGCGGCAGGATTGGCGTCAATCACCGTGTCGGCCAGTCCGCCGGTGCGGGCAACGACCGGTATCGTCCCATAACGCAGCCCGTAGAGTTGCGTCAGCCCGCACGGCTCGAAGCGTGATGGGATCAGGATCGCATCGCTGCCGCCCTGCATCAGATGCGACAGCCCCTCGTCATAGCCGATAATCACACCGACCGACCCTGCGTAACGGCTCGCGGCCTCGGCATAGGCCCTCTCAAGCGCGGCCTCTCCGCTGCCCAGCAGGGCAAGACGCGCCCCGCGCCCGACCAGCCCGGGCAGGCATTCCAACAGCAGATCAAGCCCTTTCTGGGAGGTCAGACGACTGACCACGCAAAAGAGCGGTGTATCGGGGTTCGGCTTCAGACCGAACCGCGCCTCAAGGGCCGTCCGGTTGGCCGCTTTGCCTTTCAGACCCCGCACGGAATAGGTCTGAGCCAGTTCAGCATCGGTTTCGGGGTTCCAGGCCTCCAGATCGATGCCGTTCAGGATGCCGGAAAGGTCCGCTTGCCGCGCTCTCATCAAACCGTCCAGCCCCATGCCAAACTCGGACGAGACAAGTTCACGGGCATAGGTCGGGCTGACCGTTGTGATCCTGTCTGAAAACGCAAGACCCGCCTTGAGGAACCCCAGCTGCCCGAAATACTCCATCCCCGAGGGTGTGAAGAGCGACTTCTGCAGACCCAAGGCGCGCAGCACCTTCGCATCGAAAAGGCCCTGGAAGGCAATGTTGTGGACCGTCATCACCAAAGGCGGAACAGGTTTGCCCGCCTGTCTGAGATAGGCGGAAACCAGTCCGGCTTGCCAGTCATGCACGTTCAACACATCCGGGTGCCAGTTCGTGAGCGCGCCGGTCGCGACCTCCGCCCCCACCTTTGAAAGTGCCCCATAGCGCAGGTGATTGTCGGCCCAGTCACCACCTTTCGCGTCGAGATAGATATTGCCCGGGCGGTCAAAGAGATGCGATGCCTCCAGAAGCAGCAGGTTCAGACCCTCTGCCGTGACCGCAATCAGGCGCGCGTCACCTCCGAAAAGGTCCGGGAAGTGTGCAAGCTCGGACCCGCGCGCCGCAAGATCTGCCAGCGCAGGATAGGCCGGGATCAGGACCTTCACATCGACGCCGAGTGCAGCGAGCGCTTTCGGCACCGCGCCGATCACATCGGCCAGCCCACCGGTCTTGATGAACGGCGCGCATTCGGAGGCGACGAAGAGCAGTTTCACCTATGTTGACCCCAGTGCAGCGATCATCGGCTCGGTGATCAGACAGATGCCGTTGTCGGTTCGTCGGAACCGCTTGGCATCAAGCTCCGCATCCTTGCCGACAGTCAGTCCTTCGGGAATTTTGACGCCGCGGTCAATGACGACATTCGTGAGGTCCGCATTGCGGCCGATCTCCACATAAGGCATCGCCACCACCCCTTCGAGGCTTGAGAAGGAGTGGGTGCGCACGCCGGTGAAAAGAAGGCATCGGTAGAGGCTGGAGCCCGAGACGATACAACCGCCCGAGACCATGGACGAGACCGCATGTCCGCGCCTGCCCTCCTCGTTATGGATGAACTTCGCCGGCGCCGTCAGTTCCGAATAGGTCCAGATCGGCCACTCGTTGTCGTAGAGATCAAGCTCCGGCCTGAAATCCGTGAGGTCGATATTGGCCTGCCAGAACGCATCCACCGTTCCGACATCACGCCAATAGGGTGTTTCCTCCAGACCGGTGCGCACACACGAGCGGCTGAAAGGATGCGCGATCGCCTTGCCGGAGTTCACGATCTTCGGAATGATGTCCTTGCCGAAATCGTTGCTGGAGTTGGGGTCCGCCGCATCCTCCCGAAGACGCTCAAAGAGATAGGCGGTCTCGAACACGTAAATCCCCATGCTGGCCAGCGCCAGATCGGGATGGCCTGGCATGGCAGGTGGGTCGGCAGGCTTCTCGACAAAATCGAGAATGTTATCCTTCTCGTCCACCTTCATGACACCGAACCCCGTGGCCTCCATCCGGGGAACCTCGATACAGCCAACCGTTACGTCCGCACCGCTTTTCACATGGTGCCGGATCATCAGGGAATAGTCCTGCTTGTAGATGTGATCGCCTGCCAGGATAACGATGTATTTCGGCCCGTAGCTTTCGATGATGTCGATATTCTGGGTGACGGCGTCGGCGGTGCCGCGATACCAGTTCTCCTCGTCGAGCCGTTGGGAAGCGGGCAAAATATCAAGTGACTCGTTGCGTTCCGCCCGGAAGAAGCTCCAGCCCCGTTGCAGGTGCCGGATCAGCGAGTGCGCCTTGTACTGCGTGGCAACCCCGATACGCCGGATGCCCGAATTCACCGCATTGGACAGGGCAAAGTCGATGATCCGGCTCTTGCCGCCGAAATACATCGCCGGTTTCGCCCGCCTGTCGGTCAGCTCGTAAAGCCTGCTTCCGCGACCACCGGCCAGCACGAAGGCCATGGATTGCTGTGCAAGCCGTTGAGATTTCCTGTCCATGATGTCTCCCCCCATTTGGAGTTTTATCGTTGTTATTCAGTCCCGTTGCAGTTCGAAGAAAAGTGTCGAGAGCGGTGGCAGGGTCAGCGAAAGGGAGTGCGCCCGCCCCGCTGCAGCCACGGGTTCGCTCTCCACGGCCCCCAGATTACCGCGTCCGCCGCCGCCATATTCGGTCGCATCCGTGTTCAGCCGCTCGGCCCAGCGACCGGGTTGAGGAACGCCGATTCGTCGGGCGGATCTTTCCACCGGTGTGAGGTTCGAGACGACGAGCACGGGTGGCCCTTCCGAGCCGTGACGGAGCCAGGCCTGAATGGATTCGTCCGCCGCCCCCTCCTCGACCCACTCGAACCCCTCGCCCCGACAGTCGAGCTGGTAAAGCGCGGGTGTCTCGCAGTAGAGCCGGTTCAGATCGCGCACCAGCGACTGCACACCCTTGTGGGCGCCATGCTCCAGCAGGTGCCAGTCGAGCGAGCCGTCATGATTCCATTCCGTCCCCTGGGCGAACTCGCATCCCATGAAGAGCAGCTTCTTGCCCGGATGCCCCCACATGAAACCCAGATAGGCGCGCAGATTGGCGAATTTCTCATCCCCCTGCCCCGGCATCTTGTCCAGAAGCGAACCTTTCCCGTGAACCACCTCGTCATGGCTGATCGGCAGGATGAAGTTCTCGGAGAACGCGTAGTGCAGCCCGAAAGTCATCTTGGAGTGGTGGTACTTGCGATGCACCGGGTCCTCGGACATGTAGGAAAGGGTGTCGTTCATCCAGCCCATGTTCCACTTGAACCCGAAGCCGAGGCCACCCGCATCGGTGGGACGGCTGACGCCCGGAAAGGCCGTGCTCTCCTCGGCCACCGTCATGATGCCGGGCATCTCGCCATAGGCGATCTCGTTCATGCGCCTCAGGAAGGCGATCGCCTCAAGGTTCTCGCGGCCGCCATCCTTGTTCGGCACCCACTCACCATCCTTGCGGGAATAGTCACGGTAGAGCATCGAGGCGACCGCATCGACGCGCAGTCCGTCCACATGATGCTCCCGCAGCCAGTAAAGCGCATTGGCGATCAGGTAGTTCGACACCTCGCGCCGCCCGTAATTGTAGACCAGTGTGTTCCAGTCGGGATGGAAACCCTCGCGCCTGTCCGCATGCTCGTAGAGCGGGGTTCCGTCGAACTTCCCCAGCCCATGGGCGTCTTCGGGGAAATGTCCCGGCACCCAGTCGAGGATCAGCCCCATATCCGCCTCGTGGCAGGCCTCCACAAAAGCGCGGAACTCCTCCAGCGTGCCGTGCCGGATCGTAGGTGCATAGAGCCCGACCGGCTGATAGCCCCACGAGCCGTCGAACGGAAATTCGGAGACCGGCATCAGCTCGATATGCGTAAAGCCCATATCGCGCGCATACCCGACCAGATGATGCGCATGTTCGTGGTAGGAGAGCGGTCGGTTTCCCTCCTCGGCCACACGCCGCCAGGATCCCAGATGCACCTCGTAGATGCTGATCGGCTGGTCGATCCGGTTCCGGACCGCGCGTGTTTCCATCCATGCGTCATCTGACCAGTCATGGCCGTGTATCTCCCGCACGACGGAGGCGGTACGGGGCGGATGTTCGGCTCCGAAACCGAACGGATCGGCCTTCTGGGGCAGCAGGTGCCCGCTGCCGTCCAGCAGTTCGAACTTGTAGGGCTCGCCCGCAACGATATCGGGGATGAAGATCTCCCAGACGCCGGTTTGCCCGCGCCTGCGCATCAAATGTCGACGTCCGTCCCATCCGTTGAAATTCCCCACGACCGAGACACGCGAGGCATTCGGTGCCCAGACGGCGAAATGGGTGCCATAGATCTCCTCATGGGTGATGAGATGCGCGCCCAGCACTCTCCAGAGGTTGAGATGCGCGCCTTCACCGATCAGGTACTCGTCCATCGCGCCCAGCACAGGCCCGAACCGGTAGGGATCCTCTGCCGTCCAGACATGGTGATCCTTGAAGAGCCGCAAGGAGTAGGGAAACGGATTGCGCCGCCGGGTCGCCTGACCGGCAAAGAGACCGGGCGCGCCCTCCACAGGCTCCAAGGCCTTGATCCGGATCCCGGTCTTGATGTCGAGCACCTCGACCTGATCTGCATCGGGCGCAAAGACACGGACTGTCTGCCGCCCTTCCCAAAGGTGCCGACCCAGCACCGCAAACGGGTCCGCATGAGTTCCCGCTATGATCTGACGAGCATCCTCTGGGTCGATTAAGGTCATGCGTCCCTTTCGATTGCGGCGGGATCAGTCTAACCGCCCTTGAGCGATGTTACCCTCCAGATATCATCTGCATAGCCCCTTATTGTCCGATCAGACGAGAACCAGCCCATGCGACCGGTGTTCATGATAGCCATCTTTGTCCATTTGTCGCGGGTTCTGTAGGCCGCATCGACCTTGCGCTGGGTATCGAAATAACTGTCGAAATCGCAGGTCACGAGGAAATAGTCGTGCTCATAGAGATTGTGCAGCAGCGCGCCATAGCGATGCCTGTCCCCGCCCGAGAACGCACCATCCGCAATCTGTCCGAGCACCCGCGACAGGCGCGTGCTGCCCTCGATGGCGGCTCTCGCATATCCCGGCTGGCTGCGCCGGGCCACGACCTCTTCGGCGCTCAGCCCGAAGAGGAAGAAGTTTTCCGCCCCCACGCGCTCGCGGATTTCGACATTCGCGCCGTCAAGCGTGCCGATGGTCAGCGCACCGTTCAGCGCCAGCTTCATGTTGCCGGTGCCAGACGCCTCTTTCCCCGCGGTTGAGATCTGCTCGGAGAGATCGGAGGCCGGGATCAGCCGCTCGGCCATCGAGACGTTGTAGTTCTCGGGGTAGACGACCTGCAGAAGATCGCGCGTGAGAGGGTCATTGTTGATGGTGGCGGCGACATCGTTGATCAGGTGAATGATCGACTTGGCGACAACGTAGCCGGGCGCCGCCTTGCCGCCAAAGATCTTGACGCGCGGGGTCCAGTCAGCGCCGGGATTGTCGCGCATCTCGTTCCAGAGCGCCACGGTCTCCAGAATGTTCATCAGCTGCCGCTTGTATTCGTGGATTCGTTTGATCTGGACATCGAACATGGCGTCCGGGTTGATCGAGACGTTGCTCTGCTCTTTCAGCCACGTGGCGAGACGGATCTTGTTCTGTATCTTCGCGCCCTGAAAGGCGTGCTGAAAGTCCGGGTCATCGGCGCGAGCGGTCAGCGCTTCGAGTCGCTCCAGATCATCTGGCCAACCGGTTCCGATCGTATCATTGATCAGGTCCCGCAGCGGCGGGTTGCTGGTATAGAGCCAGCGGCGCGGTGTGACCCCGTTGGTCTGATTGACGATCCGGGCCGGGTAGGCCGCATGCAGATCGGCAAAGACCGTCTCCTTGATCAGTTCGGAATGGAGCGCCGACACGCCGTTCACCCGATGGGCCATCACGAAGGCCAGTTCCCCCATCTTGACCGACCCGTCCTCGATGATCCGCACGTTGTTGCCGGACAGGTGGATATCCTGGATGATCTCGATAATGCGATGATGCCGCGGCAGGATGCGCGCAAAGAGCCATTCCGGCCAGCGCTCCAGCGCCTCGGGCAGAAGCGTGTGATTGGTGTAGGCGAGACATTTGCAGGCAATCTCGATGGCCCGCGCCATCTCAAGCCCATGGATATCGACCAGTAGCCGCACAAGTTCCGGCCCGGCGATTGCCGGGTGGGTGTCGTTGAGCTGGATGGCGACATGATCGGGCAGCGTTTCGATACTGTTGCCCTCCGACAGGAAACGCCGGATCAGATCCTGAATGGAGGCGGAGGTGAAGAAATACTCCTGCTTCAGCCGCAACTCCTTGCCCAGATCGGTGGTGTCATCAGGGTAGAGCACCCGCGAGATGGTGCGGGCCAGCGTCTCGGGCGCATTTGCCCCGAGATAGTCGCCACGGTTGAAACTCTCGAGATCGAAGAGCGTCTTCGGTTTCGCCGCCCAGAGTCGCAGCGTGTTCGCCCATTGCCCCTGCCAGCCGACAACCGGCGTGTCATAGGCGGATGCGACAACCGTCTCGGCGGGATGCCAGACAGCATGATGATCGGTCTCGCTGACATGGCCACCGAAATGGATGTCATAGGCGACCTCGGGGCGCTCGAACTCCCATGCGTGACGTTGTGCCAGCCAGCTTTCCGCAGTTTCGATCTGCCGTCCGTGGTCGAAATGCTGCTCGAAGAGACCGTGTTCATAGCGGATGCCATAGCCGTAGGCCGGGATCGCAAGTGTCGAGAGACTGTCAAGGAAACAGGCCGCCAGCCGTCCCAGTCCGCCATTGCCGAGCGCCGCGTCCGGTTCATCGGCGACAATGCGCGTGTAGTCCTGACCCAAGGCAGCCATCGCCTCGGTCGCCACATCCTCGACGCCCAGATTGATCGCCACATCCTCGATCAGGCGCCCGATCAGGAACTCCATTGAGAGGTAATAGACCCGTTTCGCGCCCGCCTCGTATGTGCGCCGCGTGCTTTCGAACCACGGCTCAACCACCATATCCCGCAGGCTGAGCGCCAAAGACATCCGCCAGTCATAGGTCGTCGCATGTGCCGGGTCCTTGCCAAGCGAACTGCGCAAATGCTTCAGGATCTCGCCTTGCAGCCTTTGCGGATCAATCCGGGCGAGCGTATCTTTTGGCATATCTGGTCTCTTTGGTGTGGCAACGGGTCTGAAAACAATCGGGACTGTATCCGGGATTGGTCCGCCAATGGCAATCCCAGGCAAATTCAAAGTGACGTTTGGTGATCTTTAACCGCTGCCGGGCAGCTCGAACGCCTTGCGGCGATAGAAGGTCAGCCCATTCCAGCAATCCAGCGTGTAGAGCTCGGTAAATTCCGGGTCACTGTAAAGCCCGCCCAGAATACGATTGATGAAGGGGCTCTGGGTCCAACCGGTATCGGTGCACTCGGTTTGTTCCGGCGTCACGATGTCAGGCAGGGTCCTGTAGAAGACCTCCTTGGAAAAGCCGCCATGGTTTGTGTAGCGCCCGCGATGGTTGCGCTCGGTATGGGCCATTTCCACCCAGTTCAGCCCCATCAGGTCGTAGATCGGACCGTCATAGGTCATCGCCACACCGCCCGCCACGAAGATGGCAACACCGGGTTGACCCGGCAGATCGTTGAGTCGCCGCCCGACCTCACGCCCACCCTCGGCGATCCGGTATTCACCCGCGTTGTTTCCAAACGGCGTGGTGTAGTGGTTCCATTGATAGATCCCCCCCAGCACCGCCGAGACCCCCAGAACGCCAAGGACACCCCGGCTTGGCACACCGGTCGAGGAGAACGCCACCATGGTCAGCAGGACGGTCGCTGCCGGAATGAGCAGTGGCAGAAAGACCTGATAGAACCGGTGCGCGCTGAAATGGTCGCCGCCAAGCGCCGTATAGACAGCCACGCCGCCGGCCACGGTGAGTGCAATCAGCAGAACGGCGGACAGTGATGCCTGATAGGCCGGTGTGTGACGCGACAGCGACCTCAGACGCAGAAGGCCAAGCGCGGCGAGCGCGATGACTAGAAGATGTCCGGGCACCATCAAGTAGCTCTTTGTATAATGTGCGCCCTGGATGACCTGAGGCAGGAAATCCGTCGAAACCTTGGCGTAGTAGGTGTTGGGATGCGGATAGCCGAAATACCAGATCCTGAGCCCGACCAATGCGGCAAAGGCAGCAAGACTGGCAGCCATGCCAAGCAGCGGGGCGGCAATGATTCGGGGTCGCATCAGCATCCATCCGACGCCCAGAAGCACCAGCGAACATCCAACCCCGACCACGACGCCTTCGGGCCGGGAGACAGTCACCAGGGCCGACAGCGCAGCGAAGCCCAGTACGGGCCCGTCTCCGGTCCCGATACTGCGCATCTCGATCAGACGCAGGCCGGTATGGATCAGGGCCGTCAGCGTCAGAAACCACAGACCCGCGTCCATGAAGCTCCAGACGGACCAGTCGAAGAATGCGGGGAAGAGCGCAAAGAGCACCGCGACGAAAGGGGCCGCGAACCGCATGTCCAGTTGCATGAGCCGCAGCAGGATACGGGCAATGCGGATGCTCAACAGCACGATGCCAAACGTGATCACGACGCCGGTCAGCCCCAGAAAGGGCTCGGGCCGCTCGAACAGAACAAAGGCGAGACTGACATAGAGCGTCCAGAGCGCGGACGTTGATCCCTCGACCCGTTCACCCCCCTCGAAATAGACGTATCCCAGCCCACGGGCGATATTCTCGGCATAGTTCAGGGTGATGTTGGCGTCATCGAAGCCGAATTTCGGCTGCAATACCCAATAAGTGAACGCCGACAGGACGAGGCAGACAATCGCGGAAAACGAGATATCCCCCAGAAGATATCCCCGCTCCGCCCCACTGCGGCGGTCCTCGAAACTGAAGGTATGCGTCATACTCGAATACTCATTATCCGCCCGTAGGACGTGCCGCATCTGTACAGCGGACCGACAGGCTTACCCCAAACGTCACGCTCGCAGATATAGCCCTGAAAGTCGCGATTGTCTTGTCGGTGTCAGCGATATCGCAGGCACGAAATGGCAAAAGTCACTGTTCCCGGCAAATTTCGGGCCGAAAATGGTGCATGCTGCCGGGTCTTGAACAAGACCTTGGCGGAGATATGTGATAGATTGATCCGTGTGAGACCGGTCAGGAGGGGCCGGGCCGGTTGCGTAGCGATCATCGGAGATGTTTGGGGGGTGTGATGCGACAGTTAATGGTAGCCTTGTGTGTTCTTGCCGGTCTTCTGGCGAAGACTGCCGTCGCGCAGACCGCCATTCAGCCCAGCGATGAGGCAATCACGGATCTCACGGGCAATTTCTGGGTGCTTGAGAGGGATGTCCAGTCGCTCGCCGACATCGATTTCTCGAAAACGCCGGATGCAGCTTCGCCCGTTGCGCGCATGTATATGCCCGCCGGGGCCAGGTCCTTCTGGAGTGGCGGACCGCTCGACCGGTTTGCCGCGCGTTATACCGGGCAGATCACCATCCGCACGGGCGGTCCCTACGAGTTTTTCCTGACATCTGACGACGGTGCCCAGCTCTTCCTGCAGGACGTGATCGTCATCGATAGTGACGGCAAGCACGGCGCGGAGGAACGCCGCGCCCGGGTCGAGCTGGCCCCGGGCCGATATGCGTTCGAGGTCCGGTATTTCGAGAACTCCGGAAATCAGGTTCTGCTTGTGGACTGGTCTGGACCCGATACCGGCGACAGACGGCAGGTGGTCGGCGCGCCGCTGGAACAACCCGACTTGCAGGTTGCAAAGGCACCCGTGGAGGCGATGCGTCCGGTGACCCGCCCTGCCGCAGCGAAACTTGCAGAGCATCAGGGCATGGCACATGGCAGCACGGCCAAGGAGCCGATGTCCCATGCCAGCATGGATCACGGCGCGGCGGACCATGGCGCATTGCATCCGGCGACACCCCAGACATCCGCCTTTGTCGAGGCGGCCCGTGCCGTCCCAGACGGCCACCCTCATGCGGATGATCCGGCGAAAGCCATGGAACATATGCGGCTGCTCGAACTCGTGGACAGGTCCCAGGCTGCCATTGTTGCCGTGGCGGACGGCGACTGGTTTTCGGCGTCGACGTGGTATGAGGGTCGTGTTCCGGATGCGGATGCGAATGTTTTGATCCCTGCG
>CANLSM010000031.1 GCA_947493745.1 uncultured Paracoccaceae bacterium
TCCCTTCAAATCAAAGAAGCCTCCGAATCGCAGATCAGGCACTATGCCGTAAGTGTGGGGCTGGAGCACCGCTTACACAGGGCCGTTCCCAAACATAGATGAAGCACCAACTGCGATACTCTACGGTTTATTGGATGTAGGAAGTTATGAACCTAAAGCTCGTGAGCTCAATGGCAACCAAGCTGTGAAAACCCTGGAATGAGCGCTTAGTGAAGGGATGTTCGTGCAGAATGGTTGCTTAGTGATGCGCCGCCTAGAACGTAGATTGGTCAATACTGGCGTGCACCGAGCTGTCTTTTGATCCCTGTTTTCCCGATCCGCCAATTGGCTAGTTGTTTGCTAATTCCATAGTGGCGAGCGACGCCATCAGCATTCAATCCATTACTGCAATGATGGAGCAGTCCATCTCGTGGAGCAAGTATGCAACCCGAGAGCCAATTTGCCTCTTCCTCTAGGTCAGCTGGATAGTCACTTAATAGCAAGAGCCCCCCAGCGGAGCGATCGGCGCGCGTAGGCTTGTGTCGTAGTTCAATATGAGACCATTCGTGCATCAAAGTGTTTGCTTGCCGCTGAGGTGCATGCTCCGAGTTCACGATGATGAGCGTCTTTTCTCCTTCTTTAATCGTAGCACCGGACCAGCTTTCGGGGTCAACGACAGTTAGTTGGTGAAGATGTTCGGGATTCATACCTGGAATATCGGACGGTTCCCAAACGAGGATGCCAATAGACTTCAGGAACTCTTTGGGATTGAGGCAATCCCGAGCCGAAAGACCGAAGCTTGAACGGTGCTTCAGCGCGAGTTTTTCCGCGTTTGCTTTAAACCCGCGCCTCATCGTCAAAGATTCTCGATGTCTCGCAGTGCGTTTTGAGCGGCAATGATCATGCCCCCAAGTGCATTTGCCGTATCTGCGCTTGCTGTCTTCTTCTTTCGAAACTGAACGGAGACGGTCTCGGACGGCGAGTTTGACGGCTGCATGCCGAGGAAGCGGTTGGGGTCCTCTCCCAGCCATTTGCAGATTTTCGCGAACGTCGCGAGGTCAGGGACGTTACCGTTCTCAACGCGAGATAACGTGGCCGGACTAATATCGATCTCTTTGGCGGCCGCACGTACGCCGAGCGTCCCGCGGCGTTCGACAATCATTCTCCCAAGATTCTCAATACTTAGGGTCATTGTGCTCGTAACGCACAAGATTCCTCTTGACGGGTCATGTGAGTGCTCCTAAACGTTTCATCAGTAAGACGTTAATCGTCTCTAAAGCGTAACGCGTTTCGTTGGTAAGACACTTGAATCACTGAATACGCTTGCCGTCAAGCTCTTTGAGATGAGGCGTTCGGGCAGAAAAATAAGGAGTTTCGGCATGTCAGAGGCAGCCCGAACAATTGAGTACCACCTGATCGTCGACGATCAGGAGCTTCAGTCATATGACCCCGTGGTCACCGGACGTGACATACTTACGATCGCGTCTCGCACCCCCGCATCGAGTTACTCGGTCATCATGATCAAGGAACATGGAACGCAGTCGATTGGCCTTGACGAAACGGTCGATCTTCGCGGGTTGGATGCGCCGCAAATACGCGTGTTCAGGGGCGACCGGTTGTACCGCGCCTTACTGAACGAACGTGAAATCGTTTGGGGCGAGAAAGAAATTTCGGCGCTGGACCTCCGCTCCATCGGCGAAATCCCAGAGGATCAGGACCTCTTCTTCGATTCAAAGGGCGATCGAGTGATCGAAGATCACCAAGTAATGTCTTTGAAGACAAGTGGCGTGGAAAGGTTCCGGTCAGGTGACCCTAAGGATGAAGCCGTTGATGTGATCCTTAACGGCGAAGTCGTCACGGTCGAAAAGGGGCGCCTTTCGTTCTCAGAGCTCTCGAAGTTGGCTTTCCCCAAACTCTTCGGAGGAGCGTTGATCTGCTTCACGGTTTCCTTCTCAAGGGGACCTAAACGTCGTCGAGAAGGTGTTCTTCTGGAAGGTGGCAAAATCAAGGTAGTAGAGGGGATGGTATTCAATGTCTCAGCAACTGATAAGTCATAGTGCCGACCTCCAACGCCTTGTTTCTGAAGGCTACGCCGTCAGCATCGTCGACGGGCATCTATTGGTCGAAGAAATCCCATATCTCGATCGACAAGGCACCGTTCGTCGGGGCGCCTTTGGGTGTGCTCTTGATGCGACTCCTGAGCGCACAATTGCGCCGAGAGATCACGTTATGTCGTTTTCGGGTGGCGAACCGCATGATAGACACGGGAACCCTTTGAGAGCACTCGGGAGGACAAGTTCCAGATGCTCTTCGGTTGGGTCACATAGATTTCAGCACGGTTTCTCCAACAAGCTTCGTCACGCGAACGGAAACCATAGGGGCTATGCTGACTTTTACGAAAAAGTCCGCACCTACGAGGACATCATCCTCGGAGAGGTTCATGCCTTGGACCCTACGGTCACAGCACGGGTCGGTGCGATCGAACTGACGACGTCGGACGACGATCCGTTTGTCTTCCCTGATAGCGCGTCAGCCAGAGCAGGTACGACGCACTTGGCCGGTGTTTTCAAGCGCGAAGTCATTGCTCACATCGGCTTGGGTGGGACGGGCGGGTACATCTTGGATCATGCGACGAAAACACCTGTGCTAAGAAACCATTTGATTGATGGAGATCGGCAATATCCGCACAACGCATATCGCTCGCCAGGTGCACCTTCTTTGCTCGAGATGCAGCCACCACCGTTCAAAGTGGACTATCACGCTGCCCGTTATGGACAGATGAAACGGAACATCGTTCCACACCCGACCAAACTCACGCCCGCGAACTTCGAGCATCTTGATGGTGTCACTTTTGCTTTCATGGCAATCGACGCCTGTCCCGAGAAGTCCGATATTGTCTTGGAGCTCGAACGCAGGAGACTACCCTTTGTCGACGTTGGCATGGGCCTACATCTGAGCAGCAAAGGCATTGGGGGAACGCTTCGCGCCATATTGAGCACAGAGGACAATAGGGACCTGGTACGGCCTCATATACCTCTAGATCCCGGGGGTCGCGAAAATATCTATGAGAACAACATACAGATCTCAGACTTGAATTCCTTGAACGCAGATATGGCCGTTCAACTTTGGAAAGGTTTTCGCGGCTTCTACGCCGATTTTGCTGAACCGATTTGGCATTATCAAATCGAGACACGCCAGATGATAAGAAGTGCGGCATGACTGGAGCCTTGAATAAGATTACTCCCAAGTTCGTTGAATTCATTCCAAAGGAGTTGGAGGCAGGAACACTGTATGTCTCAGGGGAATACACAACCACTGCTCATAAATGTGCCTGCGGCTGCGGTGAGAAGGTGGTTCTTCCGCTCCACCCGACGGACTGGAGGTTGAGATTCGATGGGAAGTCGATCACGATGAGACCGTCGATCGGCAACTGGAGCTTCCCTTGTCGATCTCACTATTTGATCACAGAGAACCGGATAGATTGGGCGGGCGAGTGGACAGACGAGCAAATCGCTGTCGGTCGTGGCCGAGACGCCCGCCGCAAGACTTCTTGGCATGATCAGCGGCAGCAACTGCCCGCAGAGGCCACTGCGCAAGGCGAACCCGATGGCAGTTGGTTGTCGCGGTTGCAGCAGCTGGTGGCGAGGTGGTTCCGATGACGAGTGCTGCAATTTAACACGAGAATAACCGAAGAAACGACGTTCACCATAAGAAACAGGAAATCGAAAAATGCCCAAAAAAGCCCGATCAGAATCTACAGGAAAACGTGCCGCATCTGCGGCGAGCAAGACCCTAAGGAGCCGCACTGCAAGCAAGGCGGCGAAATCGGCCGCTGGGTCAGCTTTAACGCAGGTCCGAAGTAAGGAGGTTACCAGTAAGCGCGCCGCTAGCGCTGCATCAAAGACACTGCGCAGCACATCAGCGTCAAAGGCAGCGAAGTCGGCAGCGGGCTCTGCATTGACCCAAAGACCCAATCGAAAAAAGTGAGGTTTCTTACAACGTTACCGGGGTGCGATCTGGTGTAGGGCAGCGCTTGTCCGTAGGAAAATAAGATCGAGAATTTTCAAGCTAGCTTGATGATCGCCGGCGAACCACGGTTTTGCTAACTATTCTTCGGTTGATCTTCTGCTTCCACGACAGTTGGGCTGGTGATAGCTTGCGCTTGCGCGCAGTCTGCTTCAAGAATGTGTATTCTTTCTCCGAAAACAGATAACCCATTCGGAAGGCATGCTCGATCAGGTCATGATTGGCGTTTGCTGTATCATCTTTTGCAATCCGCTTCAGTCCCTCGAAAAGGTTTCCAGTTTCGATCTGCATGAAGCGGTTGATGCACACATTGCCGACATAGGTGGTATGCCGAGTCAGTCGGTTCCTGATGTAGCAATGCTCCTTGATCTCTTTCCCGCAAGGACAATTGTCAAACTCCTCGCTTACTTCGACACCTACAAGATCCCATTCACTCCGCGCGGTATTGAAGTCTTGGGAGATTGAAAGCGGAAGGATGTGTGCCTTCAAGTTCTCAAAATTGTGCCCTTCCATACTCAAAGCCTTCCAATCAGGTAGTTTGCTAACTCTTTCATTGTAGCGCGCTGCTGTGGCGTATTGCTTGAGCCGCTAATCCTTAGAGAACATATCCATTTGCGTATCTGCCGGTGAGGCAGCCAACGTTGCAACGATCACCTCGCGAAACTCGAAACTCAGTCCGCGAAGCGTGTCCATGAGTTCTTTATTGCCAACGGTTGCAGCGTGAATGACCTCTTCAAAATCTTCAAACGTCAGTGCATCTTGTGGGAGGTGTAGTTGCTTTGCCTTACCTTTTAGTTTCCGCCATAGTTTGGCGACGTTCTTTTCAAAACCAGTTTTATCGCTATACGGCCATTTGGCTCTAAAACCGCCTTGTGGTGCGATCTCACACACGGTTGCCATGACTGTATCTCGGGCATGAATAAATGAGATGTAGTTTGCTAAGGCAGCATTACTTTCGCGACCCAGGTTGGACCATGATCCTGTTTGAAATTTGTAAAGTTCAAAGCGGCTGAAAATCAGGTTCTTTTGGCAGTTCTCGGAGAAATTTTCGTAGATCAGATACTTCAGTAGCGTTGACTTTCCACATCCTCTAGTGCCGAGGAGGGCATGAGAGTGCTTGTGTGGGCTGCCGGTGATGACACGGGCGCAAAAAGTATTATTGAACCAGTCGTTAGCGCAGCCCTTGCTTAAGTTTACAGCGCTGCCGTCGGGCCAACCTTTTGCCTGGCTAGGCATGCGTTCGTGAGTGTTCGTGTCTGACACCCGATCACCGGCAAAAATAAGGTTCGTGTGCCACTCTTCTAGAGTGGTTTTGCCAAACTCCATTTTTACGGAAGCCTTTTCCACAGCAGCTGAGAAGGCTTCAATTGGCTTTTGCGTAATTGGCTTACTTGGTAAAGCTGGTTCCGATATCTTAAAGCTCTTCGAAGATTTCTTTCGAGGCTTTCTCGCATGACTTAGTGCTGGAAAGTCTTCCTTCAGTGGCATCAGATTTTTAGGGAATGTGAGGCGCGGTAGTTGCTGAAAAACGGCAATTAACTTGTCACGACTCGAGACTTTGCTCTCGGTCAACGATATATCCTTTATCATAAGTGATACAACACAAGCATGCTGACTGCTGGGATTCAAGAAATTTATTAACGGTGAGTGTCGAATTGTATGACTTAGACAAGAACGGCCAATTGTGCCCCTCGTCTCAGATGCACGCGAAAACAACAGCTTAGGTGTGACAGAGCCGTATGGCAGAACACCAATCGTTCTGCCACGTTTTCGCCGCCGCTACGCATTCCAACATGCTTCAGGATACGATGGGAGCCTTCTGGGTCAGGCAATGCCGCACCTGACTGGCAGTGGGAGTCCTGCCGCCGGAGCGGTAACGATAATGGGACCCATTATCAAATCTGACGATTGCCATCCTCAGTCATGACTGCTCTCCATGGTGATCTGTTTTCGCATCCATATCCGGAAAATTACAAGAGAATATGTAGACCGATTTTGGCCGACAATGACTTCTGAACACATCGGAAACAAAAAAACCCAATTGAGTGGCGGTAAATTCTCCGGAGTTAATGTTTGCGAGAAAAACCTAGCCTAGTCGATAATATCAAGCTTCTCGGACACGGCAACTGATGCTACCCGTTCGTCTTCTTCGAGTCGATCCAGCAGGTCTGACGCGAATTCAGCGGTGAACATTTCACCGTCGATCCTCTGACGCAGCTCCACATGGTCAGGCACGTAACCTTCGACATTGACCTTGATTATGGCCCGTAGCTTGTTGGTTTCCAGCTTGTCGTGCTTGGCTTCCGCAACCCCGCTGACTTTGCTGTACCGGTTTTTCTGGATCTCAAAGCCACCCATAACTTTTGCTCCACGCTCGTGATGCATCTGCCGCGAACATAGAACATTTGGCCACCGAACGCGAGTGGCCTTGGTGCTAGGCCTTCCTCTTAGACCGTCTGGTGCTTGGCTTATTTGCAGATACGACCAGTGGCGCGCCAGTGCGCTGCTGTGTCTCCTCGATTGCCTTCGCGGCGTCGATCCGTCCAAGCCCGTAGCGTGCATTCCATGTCCCGCTGGACGCGGGAGGTGACTTGTTGACCGCCGCGGCTACGATGTCGTGCAGGTCCGTGATGGCTAGGTCAGTACCGCGTTCGCGGGACTCGGCGAAAATCAGCGCGACGATCCCTGCCATTGCAGGTGCGGCCATGCTTGTGCCGCTTTTCGACACGGCCTCGGTTTCAGTGCGGGAGTGGGCGGCGAAGACTGAATGGCCTGGCGCAGAAATCTCTGGTTTTTGCCGGCCGTCTCTGGTCGGGCCTTCGCTGGAGAACCACGAGATTGGCTTCGCAGCCTTGTGGGCATCGTATGAACCCACAACGATGGTGTTCCGGCCGCAGGAGATTGATCCAATCGTATGGCTATTGTCATGCGGCGGATCGAAGGACGAAGGCGTGGTGTTGTCGCGCTCGATCCAGGCGTGGAACTTGCCGTCGCTTACTGTGCGTCCAAGCAGGCGGACCGTCCAAGGCCCTGAGGCAACTGTGTTTTCCATAAAAATGCCGATAACATTGTCACCATTGTTCGGGTCGCCCAACCGGTTGGCGGCAAAAACCTGAACGTTGCCCGCGGCGTCGAGCAACTGGCCATTGCTACCCGCAGGAATCGTGCCGAGGCTGTCGCCTAGCGGGTTGATCAGCTCGACATCGAAAGTATCGGAGCCTGAATACCAAAGCTCAAGTTCGTTATGCGAGAAATCGTTCGTCGGAACCCGCCACGTCAGGTCGATGAACCCTCCTTGAACGACCTGTCCGGCGGCATGGATACCGTCTTCGTGCGAATTCGAGGCGGCGATAGTCACGGCACGGTTTGGGGCCTCGGCCAGAATCCGGTCGATGCCTTCTTCCACAAGTGTCGAGCCGTCGTGAGGCCCACCATTGGTGCCAAGGCTGATGTTGATGATGCACGGACGGTCGCCGGCCTTATCGAAGATGTACTGAACCGCCTCCAACAGCATGACTGAATCACCAAAGGAACTATCGACGACGCTTGGTCCCGAAAACGAGATGTCGTCATGAGCCACGTCGACAAAGATCAGGGCCGCATTCGGCGCAAATCCTGCGACGCCGGAGCCGAAGCCGTTGCCTGCAGCGATGTCCATCACGTGGGTTCCATGAGTGCCGATACTGTCGGACGTATCGCGGGCGGGGGCGTAGCCGAGCGCTGCATAAGGGTCGGCCTGAGCGAGAGCCGCATCGATATCCACAGCAGTATACTCCCGACCATAGCTAACCGCCGTCGAGGTCGGGACACGCGCACCTGCCTGATGCCAGATCGCCTCGATCCTCGTCTTTCCTGCACCGTCTTTGAAATTGCGATGATCATAGTCGCAGCCGTAATCGATAACGCCCACAACGACGCCTTCACCGCCATTGGCCAGCGTACCTGGCGGTAGCAAATCGGGCCGGGCCGAAGTTTCCGCAATCCCTGCGGCGAGCGTAAGCTGGACCGGCTGTGCGGCCTTGAGGCTCTTGACGAAGCCCTGTTTCCGGATGAATTCGATCCTATCCAACGGCACACGGCCCGTGACGATCGTCGTCTTGTCGGCAGAGTTTTGACTGGCGATGGTCATTGGGTTCCGCACCTCGCTCAGGCCGTGCCATTTCGTGGCACTGGTGACCTTGCCGATGACCGAGATTTCGCTGGGCGCCGACGATGCGGTGGCGTTTCTCAGGAAGCCGCGTTTCTTGTTGCTAACCGCGCGTTGAAGACGCGGATCCATAGACACTTCTGTTTCGGTGACACTGAATTCGGCGGGTGTAGCTGGTTCTGTCATTTGGTCCTCACTTTTTTGGCGTTGCGATACCGGTGCAAGTCAGCCGGAAGGATGAGTTTGCGTCCCGAGGCCATCGACATGGTCTGGGCGGAATGATCGAGTTGTCGTGTTGTGAAGCGCAGCGATCATGCTGATCCACCTGGCTGGAACGGGACGGAAAGATCGCAAGCGCAAATCGATCTCATCCAGTTTAAGATAGCCTTCGTTGCCGTCCTCAACACCGAAGAAAGGTATTGAATAAGTCGGTAGGGTTAATGCGATAGCTAGGGTATTCGCCATTGGGTCTCCTTTCAAATTCCGAAGTCCGACGCTTGAGCGCAGATGCGGTCAGACAAAAGACACAACCACTTCAAAGTGTCCCTCAATTCTGATTCTTCCGCCGTATCACACTGAATGTGATGTTGGACGCGTTTTCTGAGTTCCGGCCACGCCTCACAGAAGTCGCTCAGATCCCGAATACTAGCGAGAGATGTTTCGCATTCGATTTCGTGTTGTTTACTCAAGTGAATTTCCCAACGTTGCGCTTCTATTGATCGAAGATTTGGACCCATTATGATCCTTGCCTGGACTTCTAGTCGCGTGAAAAAAGTGTGAGCGGACTATCAATCCCGGCAATTCTCCTCATTATTGTTGCAGTAACTTGCTTTTTTTGGATTGTTCGACTTTGGCTATTAGGAAACTTCAGATTCGACTCTATGGCAGCTTCTCTTGCCAGTGGGAGACTGGCCAATTGATCGATGTCCGAGGTGGAAAACATCGGGCATTAATTGCTCTATTGGCGACTGCTCCGAATGGTACCCACACCCGCAATTGGATCCAGGATACGCTTTGGCGTAGAGCTGGCGAAGAGCACGGGCGTGCCAGCCTTCGGCGAACCCTGTCAGACATTCGCAAAATCTTTGGTGACGATTTTGAGCAGTTCTTTAAGACGACAAACATCGACCTCCAACTTGACCCAAGCAGATTTGAACTTATCGGAGATCACTTAGATGGTGAATTTGCGGAGGGTATCAACATTCCAGAGGAGGGATTTGCTCAGTGGGTAAATCAGAAGCGTAAGCTACTAAGCAACGACTTTGTTTTGTCGTCCCAAGTCCCGCATGCCCGTATAGCACCGAAAATTGCGATCGTGCCATTTGCCACTCGGCATTTGGCAAAGGAAGAACAGCACCTAAGCGACCTAGTCGCTCAAGAAGTAGCCCGTTTACTGTCTCGTTCGCGACTAATTCGCGTCATATCTCACCTATCGAGCAGACGGGTGGACGGGACACTTCTGGATATCACCCAAATACGTGAGACCCTCGAAGCCGACTATGTGGTTTATGGAACGGTTGGCCTGCAAGGTGGCGGATATCGAATTGACGCGGAATTGGTACAAACAGCGAGTGGCCATATCGAGTGGACGCAGCAAATATCGGGTCGGGTGACTGATTTGCTAAATGGCTCTGACGATCTTCTTGGCCTTTGCTCCCAGATTGGCCACGGTATCCTATCCGCTTCAGTCGAGATGGCTCGTGCCAGAGCACCGGGCGAAGTAGAGAGCCATGTTTTGCTTATGTCCGCTGTTTCGAACATGCACCAACATCGGCTCGCTGGATTTGCGCGTGCTAGAAGCCATTTAGAAGAACTCATTTCGCGAACCCCAGACAATTCGGAACTGCATGCATGGCTTGGAAAATGGTATGTCCTCTCAATCGCGCAAGGATGGAGCACCGACCCACAATTTGACAGTCGAAACGCCATCGACAGCACCAAACGAGCTCTCGACTGTAATCCCCATTGCCCGTTGTCACTTACCTTTGACGGGATGATCCGTTCAAGTGATCTGGCCAATTTGTCAAGGGTCGAGGCGCAATTTGACCGGGCGGTGGAAATTGATCCCAACAACTCACTCGCCTGGCTAATGTATTCGCGGCTGCACATGTTCGATGGAAATGGTGAGTTGGCGTTACGCTTCGCCGAAAGAGCCTGTGAGTTGTCTCCAATCGATCCTTATGGCTACTTCTTTGACATCATCAAGGCGAGCGCCCTGTCGATCTGTGAAGACTACATTGGTGCTCTAGATCTCGCCGAAAAATCAATCGCTGTAAATCCACGCCATACCTCTTCGCACCGTGTAAAAGTGATCGCTCTTGCACTGATGGAACGGGATGAAGAAGCCGCAACCGCGGCGAAATTGTTGACTCGTCTTGAACCGGGACTGACCATCGAAGGCTACCTTCGGAACCATCCGGCGGGTGACCGCCCGATGACACGCAAATGGGCAGATGCCCTCAAAGACGCAGGTGTGCCTGCTGCATAAACCTAACAACTGGGAGAACTAATTCATGTCAACTCAAGCAACTGGGACCGCGATGACGGCGATGACCGCCATGACCGCGATGACGGCAATGAGTAGTTCGACCGCTATGACCGCCATGACGGCGATGTCGGGCAATGCCTCGGCCGCTGGAAACTATGACGGTACGACGGCCGCCGGACTGTTGATCGCAAGGGACGGCATTGTAGGACAATGGGCCGGTGCAACACTGAATCCCACCGAACGGGACCTGAACAACCCTGCAAACCTCGAAGACTGGTCACAGATGGTCCGGACGATGGTGGTGCTTCAAGACCTCATAGCGAACAGCGGTGTTTCCTTTAGCACGCCGGGTTGTCCGCCGGAGGCGGCGTATTACCATTTTGACCGTTCGCTCGGTACAACAGCGATGGAAAGTTCCTTTGAGATCACAGCCCAAAGGCTCGCGGCATTCACCCGTCCGGGGCATGCAGAATTCGTGGCTCAGCTTGAATTGGTGCGCGATTACGCCGATCTGCGAGCAGACCGCCTGCCTGAAATTCTGTCACAAGCCGGGTATCCAGTTCCATATCTCACATCGATTGCAGATCTGCATCCAGGTCGGAAGGAATTCACGCACGAGCTTCTGGGAGTTACACAGGTTTACGCGACACAAATTGTCCTTGCGGTGAAGCAGGCTCTTGCCTGCCACAGGCCTGATGCGTTCTCGCCGCAGGTACAACCAGTTATTCCGACACCTGGTCACGGTGCCTTGCCCAGTGGACATGCTACCGAGGCTTTTGCAATGGCGGTTGTTCTATCCAAGCTGATAGATATCGAACGTGGACAAGGCGCACCCAGTGGACCAGTAACAGACCTCTACGTCGACCAACTGATGCGACAGGCAGCACGTATCGCGATCAATCGAACAGTGGCTGGAGTCCATTTTCCCGCTGACTCGATGGCCGGCGCGATGCTCGGGCTCGTCATAGGTCAATACGTGGTGGCCCGCGCAACGGGCGCGGGGTGTCTCTATCCTGTCAGCTTTGATGGGACGAATGTGGCAAAGCCAGCGACCTCCGGAACGGGCGCCTCCGTGGCCGTCGATTTCAAGACTGAAACATATCTGCGAGCGAATGCTAATCCAGTGGAACGAGCACCGGAACACGGTGGCATCGTCACTAATCTGGACAGTCCAATCCAGGCGTCCCCCAGACTGGTGAGCGCGCCGTTGAAGTTCCTTTGGGATAAGTCTGCCGCTGAGTGGCGAAAGCGGTAAGGGAGGCAATCATGGCAAAGACCAGAGCATGGTTCCACGATCCGACATCTTTCTTGACTGAAGAAGAGCTCACACTTCCACCTGACCCACCAGGCGGGGCAGTGAGGAAAGGAAAGGTACGCATCGTTGACGCCTATTCGCAATGGGTCGCATCGTATGGTGCGCAATTCGCATACACCGAAGAGATCCCCAAGGTCAACGAAACTGACTTTGATTTCGCCCTGATCATTGTCGAAGGCAATGAAAGGATAGAGGTTCTGACAGAACGGTTTGACTTTTCCAATCCACCTTTTGTTCCTCTGGGCGGCTCCCTATCCCCTCCGATTGAAGACGTGTTTTTTGGCCGTCTCCCAATACGAGAAGCCAGTGCTGGGACCGACATCGCGTCAGGAACTCTCGGAGGCTTTGGTATACAGCCGCTTCCTTTACCAGACGCTATCGACCCTGAAAGACTTGTCATTGTCGGGTTGATCGACGACTCCATCCATATTGGCCACCGCAGATTTCGCGATGCTAACAACCTAAGTCGCGTTGATTTCGCTTGGATCCACGATGCACCTTGGGACGAGGACTCCGCCACGCTATTTGGACGCGAACTTAATTCCGCTCAAATCTCTTCTGCCATTCAGGAGCATCCTGACGACGATGATGCGCTTATGCGAAAGCTTGGCTTGATCCCAACGGAAGATCAGCCCTATTTGCCGACTTCGCTCAAGCTTCGAGGCTCGCATGGTACGCATGTGTCTGATTTGGCAACGGGTTACGATCCGGATGATGAAGACGCCGTCAACCGCAGAATAATTGCAGTCCAACTGCCCACTTTCGCGTCACAGGATACGTCGGGCGCATCGCTCATGACGTCGATCATTGCCGCTGCGCGACGCATTTTTGATCGCGCCTTAGTGATGAGCGAATTCCAAAGAATCCCGATTCCGGTGGTGTTGAATTTCAGCTACGGTTTTGGCGGAGGCCCTCGAAACGGAAAACACATCGTCGAGCGCGCTTTGCGTTCTATGGCAGATGAATACCGGCGCGAGACAGGGAAGATCAAACGTCCAAAGCATGCCAGCGTTTGCGCCCCTGCTGAATTTGTCTTACCGGCGGGAAATGGACATCTGTTGAAGACCCATGCTGTTGGGCCCGCACCACAACCGGATGGTGCCCCGTCCTTGGATTTCGAGATGCGCGTTCAACCTGATGACCGAAGTCCCAGCTTCGTTGAAATCTGGTTCAGTGCAAAGACCAAACACATTGAGGTGACGGTCGCACCTCCCAACGGAGTTTCAAAAACCCTTACTGTTGATATCCCCAGCGCGTACAACAACGATGTTTCGCTTGATAACGACTTTGTTTTGGCTGAACCAAAAAAGGATGGTGGCCAAGGGTTCGAAGACGGCACAGCGATTGCTCGAATTTCGCTAGACCGTCCCAATGAGAAGCCAGCCGCGACCGGAACATCACACCCATATCCCACAATAGATGACGGCACCCCATTCTGGCGCGTTGTTCTGGCGCTTGGTCCCAGCAGTTGCCTCAAAGCGGATCAGCCTGCTTGTCCGCAAGGCATTTGGAAGGTCGAGTGTCGAGGAGATGCCCATGGCCGTGGACCTGTGCGTGCCTGGATCCAGAGAGATGAAGCAGTTGGTGGGTTTGGAACCAGGGGAAGGCAAGCCTATTTCGACGACACGGTCTATGAGGACAATCGCTTTGATGAGATTGGTGATGTCGTTGTCACGGACGAAAGCCAGCCCGAGAGTATCGTTAAGCGGGACGGAACCGTATCCGGTATTGCAACTAATCTGGCTGGTGAAGTGAAACCGCTTCTGGCGATCGGGGGTGCGCTCTGGGACAGCGACAGGGCTGCCGTTTACAGTGCAGCGGGTAACGAGACTGAACGGAGCAGGCCGCATTTTCTTGCCCCGTCGGACACGTCCAGGGTTTTGACAGGCATCCACGCATCGACGACGCGCAATGGCGGACAAGTGGCGATGGGGGGGACCAGTGTCGCGGCCCCGCAGGCCGTACGTTGCTTGGCGGACGCATTGGCAGACCTTTCACCTGCGGCATATGCCACTTTTGATGCCAGAACGATCCTTCAGTCGAAAGCACAGCAGGTCCTGAGGCCGGATCCGCAAAATCCAGAACGTGCTGGGAATCGCCGAATTAGGGAAGAACGCGTTCGATGCGATCACGGGTTGATCTTACCACATCCCAAGCTTGCCGATCAGATCATACGGCGCGTTGATCGCAAGGTTTGACGGCCTTCAATATCCCTTGCAGTTTTGTGGACACCCCAGTCTGCCGTTAATTCCAGCGGCAGGCTTCCACGCGAACTTCTACGGCGTTTTTGAAAATTGCTTAAGGGCCAAAGTATGATTGCATTCAATCAGTTGGCGGGTCTCATTCTTAAATAGGTTCGTTTTCACGTTTAACTCACACCGGAAAACCTTAGGCGCTACTTATAGTCAATTTAGACAATTGTACTGCTTTTGGGGTTCTCATGACTCAATCGACTTCCAAATTTGATTCTGGTCTTCTTCGCGATTTGTTCATGATCGTAGTTCTTGCCCACTCTGGCGTGGCTTCCAAGGCTCAGGCTGAGACAATTCAGGTTGCGGAAAATCCTCCACCCGCGATCCTCAGTGACAATCCCGGTAACATGGCGCTGGCAGTGCAACCGTCTAATGACGTTTCTTGGACGGTTCACGCGCGAATGGTTGGCGGCTCGATCTTTAATCCGGAATCAGGCACGTTTGACAATGTCAGGTTGAGGGGATTCCAAGGCGACAGCACAGATCCAAACGTGCCGTTCCTGGCACCTACAGTACGCATCAAACCCGGGAGTACGTTTCGGCTCAAAATTGTAAACGACCTGCCGGAAGATGATCCAAGTTGCGTTGGTATGCCTGCGGACGTAAATGTCCCGCATTGCTTCAATTCTACAAATATGCACACGCACGGCCTTTGGGTGAGCCCATCAGGGAACTCTGACAACGTTCTCTTGAAAATTGATCCAGGCAGTCGCTTTACCTACGAATACAATATTCCAAGCGAACATCCGGCTGGGACATTCTGGTATCATCCCCACCTGCATGGTTCTACGGCACTGCAAGTATCGAGCGGCATGGCAGGCGCCCTTGTGATCCAAGGAGACAGGCTCCCAAGTGTCGACCGCACAGGCGATATTGATACGCTTCTCGTTTCTCAGGACGGTGCCCGGTTCAAAGAGCGTGTCGTCTTGTTGCAGCAGATTCAATATGCATGTCGTGATGCCAGTGGGGCCATCAAGAAGGACAGTGCTGAAGCATGGGTTTGTGATCCGGGGGATGTTGGCTCAATCGAAGCCTATGATCAGTTCGGCCCCACGAGTTGGAAGAACTCTGGCCGTTTCACCACGATCAATGGCCTCGTGGTGCCAGAATTTCGCGATACCGTGGCTGGCGAACCCGAGCGGTGGCGGATCATCCATGCCGGTGTCAGGGATTCCGTTAATCTCAAGTTCCAGAAACTGGTGTCCGCCTCTGGCGACACACCCTCTCTCCCGGCTACCCGAAACGCAAAAGTGCAGTCTGATTTCGTTGATGAAGTCTGCCAGTCCGAGCAACTCGCTCAGTTTTCCATCGCAACGGATGGTTTGACCCGGCCGAACATTCGAAAGCAGACACAGTCCATTCTTCACCCGGGCTACCGAGAAGACTTGGTGATGGTGTTCCCTGAACCGGGCATCTATTGTGTTATCGACGGAGATGCCCCCGGAAATGAAACGGTAAGCACGGAAAGCAAAAGCCGCAAACTTCTTGGGTTTGTCCGTGTGGCGCCTGCCGGCAGCCTTGTTGATGAACCCGAGAGCGTTCTGAAGGATGCATTGATTGTGGCAGCTCAGGCCTACATGCCTTCGGATGTTGCTGATACTGTCGTCGCGGACCTGAACGACGGCCTCAGGCTGACAAAATTTGCTCCCCATGCGTCGTTGCAAAATGTTGACGTGGATGGCGTGCGCTCTGTGGGGTTTAATATCGCCCTTGGTTCCGGTGTTGAATTCCAAATTGGTGAGTTTGATGCTTCAGGCAACCTGATCAATGCAAAACCCTTTGACCCTGACATTCTTGATAGAAAACTACCTCTCGGGGCCATCGAGGAATGGCAGATTAGGTCCTTCTTCTTTGGCCATCCGTTTCATATCCACGTCAACCCTTTTCAGATCATTGAGGTCTTGGATGAAAACGGAGTTGACGTCAGCAACCACGACCCAGGGAACTCGTCGATTTACGCGGGATTGAAGGGCACCTGGAAAGACACAATATTCGCCGCAAACACGGCTTCTTCGGGACGGGGCGAGCCCTATAGGATCAGGGTCAGGACTCACTACCAAAGATACATCGGCCAATTCGTTCTGCATTGTCACATCTTGGACCATGAAGACCAAGGCATGATGCAATTGGTCGAGATTGGTCTACCGGATGGTGAAGGTGGGATCATCAATTCACATCATTAGTTGGGGCTTCGAACTGCCCGGGACCCAAATTCAAACGACATCACTAACAGGAAACACGGAACGAACTGAAACAGCTTAGGAAAGGGAAGATGTAATGCTACCAGAATACGAATTTTATGAAGGTACTTGGACATATAGAAGCCTGATGGACGATCCGGATGTGGAGACGGATTTTAATGATCTGCGATTTGGCGCCGGTATCATCACGTTTGGAAACATCGCGTATGATCAGATCCTGGATGGAAAGCTCGACATGGGTGGTGGGTATGAACTCCTTCTTCGAGGTGAGTTACAGCGAAACACCGGCGGGATTGTCGGAGTTCGATGGACTGGAACTGGCATAACTGGAACCCCTACTGAGGGTTGGGTCTATGACTACCGCGGAGAGCGGACTCCGGATTGGTCTGGTGCGACCGATCAGGCTGACGTGATCGTTGGTTCGGTCATCCGAACTGTCGCACATGGAGGCGCGCCTGCTGGCTTCAGCGCTACTTTCTATATGGTCAAGCAATAGAGATTTTTTACTCAGCATTCGAGAGGTGAACCAATATGGCCATGCGTGTATTTCCGGAACCCGTCAGACAAATGCAAGCGTCAAGAGCAATGCGTCTGCGACATGAGCTTTGGCACTATGTGCGCGCAGTTTGGGGCAATCCCGCCTTGCCAGAAGCCGCGAGGCAGATTTTACGAGACTTGGGCTGGGCTTTGCCCAATGATCGCGCCCCATTTGCAGCTGACGGAACTCTCTTGCTGGACAACTTTTCAGGAGAAGACTTCCTCTTCATGCATCGCGACATGATACGAATGACGGATATGGCGCTGGCAGCACAAGGTGAGCCGCCAATATCTCGGTGGTCTAGTCTACCGGAGCCAGGCGATACTGATTTTCCCGTTCCGCCTCCTTGGGAGTATGCGGATCCAAGCGATAGCGACGAGGAAAACGAGGCCACAACACAGTTTCTTGTTACGGTTAAGTCCGACGCATACTTTAACGATACAATGCGCGTTAGGGAGGCATTCTTTTCTGATCCCAATAACCTACGCAGGATGAGTTTGGGCGCGCTTGGCAACCTAGCGGAAATGACAATACACAACATGATGCACATGCGATGGTGCTCTGATCCGGATGGGTACCGTCCGAATATAGACATCACCAACCCAACGGATGGCGATCCGAAGTGGGACAAGCTTAGCTACGACTATCTCGGTGATACCTATTCTAGTCATGTGAACCCACGCTTTTGGTACCTACACGGCTGGATCGACAACCTAATAGATTCTTGGGCGGCGGCACGAGGGCTGACAGATATTTCTTGGACAGGAACATGGCTTGGTGGTCCCGATCTGATCGAAGATACCATGATGATGACGATGGCTAGAGATGGCATACCAGAAAGGCAGATGAGCGACGGAGAAGTCGCGAGTAAGTTAAGTGAGCTTGCACGTGTAGTCTCAGACCTTAATTTGCCCACGACACTTTTGGAAATCGCAAGGCAGGATTTTAACCTCAAGTGAGCATAAAACCTCTGCTTTCACAGGGGAGTGACAAGCAATTTTGGAGAATATCTATGAACAAAGTTGTTATTGCTGACCTACTCCCCGTGGAGCCCATGTTTTTTTTACTAGCTGTGTACAGGTTTTGGTCTTCCTTTGACCCGTTAACACATTCGTGCGGCGTCGGGCCAGTGAGGCTGGGGTGAGGCCGGTTGTGATGTGTAATGGGACCACTTTATCGTTTCATCTACGATTGAAATCGTCGTCCGAAAGTAGTGTGCTGGTGGCGATGTCCAGTTTTATTTCGATGGTGCCTTTTAATGATTCCTGAAATTTCTGATGCCCTATCAGCGGCACTAAATGGTTATATTCGATTTTTCGACACGACCACTGCGCTTGGTGGAGCTCTCTTTGGCGCAACCGTTTTCTTGATGATTCGAGCCGTCGGGCTCGTGAAAGACGAAGACGTTGCAAGAATTGCAAATTCAGGGCTTTTGGTAGTCATTGGGTTGAGCGCACTGACTATGATTGTATTGGGATTTGTCGCTCAGAACGTTGCCTTGTCATTCAATGTTGAAGTTCTTCGAGACCAGCCGTTTGGTGGATGTGAATTCCCACAAGACATGTCACCAACGACGTTCTTCATGGAGTGCCATCGGAAAACACTGAGAGTTCTCGTGTGGCTTGATCTCATCGCTAGTATGATCGGAGTGGTTTGCATCGGAATTTGGTTTGTTCTTCAATCTAGGAGTGTCGCAAATGAAAAGAAAAATGATACTGTGTGCAGCGCTTGCAATCAGCCCATCGTCGTCGATAGCGCAAGAGCAGGTAATCAAAGAGCTCAATAATCTCCCGTTCGGCGTTACCGACCTTACTGAGGTTGGTCCGGATGTTGATGCTGGCTATGATGTGTTTTCCAAGGACGGTTCTGATATCGACCTATCCGATATCGCTGATAAGGTGCAGGCTGGTGGTCAGCTCTATACGACTGGCGAAACTGCAATCCTCCTTTCTGACGGATCAGAACCGGTTCTTTTGGTGCAGCAGCCCGACGGTGGTGTTCAAGCAATGTATATTTGCCGCATACTTCCAATTTGCACGGAGACATCTGAGTGATTTCAACAGTCTAGGTTAAGATAATATTTTTCTAGGGAGGTTTTCATGAAACTGTTGTTGGCACTTTCGATGCTAATTATTGGCTCTGGTGCCTTTGTTGGCATTCCAAATAAGGCACTTGCATGGAGCGAATTTGGACATCTGACGGTGTGCGATTTGGCATATCGAAACACGACTGAAAAAACGCGAGAGGAGTTAGACAAGCTTTTTCAAGTCGAAGAGGGCGGAATTGAAATCAAAGATCGTGATGGCTCAATTGATCGTTGGTACACGTCGTTCAATATTGGTTGCCTCGAAGAAGACGAACGCCCCCGCAAGCATCCCAAGGATCACTTTTTGAACGTTGAGCGGGACACAACGGAGATTGAAGGAGGTACCTGCCCCGGGCCGTCGAGTTGCATATTCGCCGGGATCGACAGAGACCTTCAGATTCTATCGGACACGAGCCAGTCTAACGAAGACCGTGTTTTTGCGCTCATGGCTATTGGGCATTGGATTGGTGATCTTCACCAACCGTTACACGTATCATTTGCAGACGACTGGGGTGGCAACAAGATCAAAGTGAGGCTCGAAGGTAAATGCGGCACCATTCGCCGTAAGCCGGGAAATCTGCATGCTATGTGGGATTTTTGCTTGGTCGAGTCTGGTCTTTTCGAACGTATTCGACGAAGTGACTCCTTCGACCCGGCTTGGGCGCGGACAACGATCACTTATCGAGCGGTAAGTTTGTTGCAGGATGCAACTACGTTAGAAGAAGAGAAAGAGATCGTTAAGGGATCACCTTGGGAGTGGGCAAATGAGTCATACAAAGTAACTCTGCAGCCTGAGACCCAGTGTCCGTTGTCAGGGTTTTTGGAACCAATGGCGGCTTAAACTAAGAGAGAGTTTGGCTCATCTTGTTGGTTTGAT
>CANLSM010000032.1 GCA_947493745.1 uncultured Paracoccaceae bacterium
AGATGGCGGATTACCCGCATCATTTTGAAAATTCCGCAATCCAGCCCTAAACCCGTGTGATCGACGCACCGCTTACGACAAGCTCGCCCCCAGACCCCGTTTCCACATTCACCCGAGGTCAGGTCTCGCATACTCGACTTAAGAGAGATTAAAGGCCCGGCAGGCCTTTAACGCAGACTTAAACTTAATGAACGCCTAAGTGTTGAACAGGAAGTGAAGAACGTCACCATCGGCGACCTGATAGGCCTTGCCCTCGGCCCGCATCTTGCCGGCCTCCTTGGAGGGCTGCTCACCTCCGAGCGAGACGAAATCGTAATAGGCAATGGTCTCGGCCCGGATGAAGCCCCGTTCGAAATCACCGTGGATCACACCTGCCGCCTGCGGCGCGAGCGTTCCTTCCGGAATAGTCCAGGCGCGGGCTTCCTTAGGACCCACGGTGAAGTAGGTTTGCAGCCCCAAAAGCTCGTAGCCTGCCGCGATCAGGCGGTCGAGGCCTGCTTCCTGCAATCCGAGTTCTTCCAGAAACTCGGCCCGCTCGGCGTCGTCGAGTTGGCTGATTTCTTCCTCGATGGCCGCCGAGATCACAACGCTTGCGGCACCCTGGGCAGCCGCCATTTCTGCCACCAGAGCGGACTGACTGTTGCCGGTGCCCGCGCTGTCCTCCTCGACATTGCAAACAAAGAGCACCGGTTTTGCTGTCAGAAGCTGGAGCATCTTCCAGTTCTTCTCTTCCTCGGCCGCAATCTCCACGGTTCGTGCAGGTTTGCCGTCCTCAAGCGCCGTCCGGGCGCGTTCGAGCAATTCGGCCTGTTCCTTGGCTTCCTTGTCGCCGCCCTTGATCTTGCGTGTGAGGTTGCTCAGGCGCTTCTCGATGCTTTCGAGATCGGCGAGCATGAGTTCGGTCTCGATGGTCTCCGCATCGGCAATCGGATCGACGCGACCGTCCACATGGGTGATGTTCTCGTCCTCAAAACAGCGCAGCACATGGGCGATTGCATCGCATTCCCGGATGTTGGCGAGAAACTGATTGCCCAGACCCTCACCCTTTGAGGCACCTTTCACGAGACCGGCGATATCGACGAATGTCATCCGGGCCGGAATGATCTGCTTGGAACCCGCAATCGCGGCCAGCTTGTCGAGCCTTGCATCGGGGACCGAGACCTCGCCCTCATTGGGATCAATGGTGCAGAATGGGAAGTTCGCAGCCTGCGCTGCGGCCGTGCGGGTCAGGGCGTTGAAGAGCGTGGACTTGCCCACATTCGGCAAGCCGACGATACCGGTTTTGAAACCCATCTTGCAGGACCTTTCCCATGTGCGAAATCTCGCCCGGCATGTAGGGGCTGCGCTGGCGGGCGGTCAAGGCCAAAGGGCATTGATTTTCACGCCGCTTTCCACCAAACCAAGCGGGTCGAAGGGCAGGGAGCGGACATGACGCGTATCGATACGAGGTTCAAGAAACTGAAAGCCGAGGGAAAGTCGGCTTTTGTCTCCTATGTTATGGCAGGAGATCCGACCTACGAGATTTCGCTTGAGGTGGTGCGCGGTCTGCCGGATGCAGGTGTGGATATCATCGAGCTTGGCCTCCCCTTTACCGATCCGATGGCCGATGGACCGTCAATTCAGCTTGCCGCCCAGCGTGCGCTTGAAGCAGGCATGACCCTTAAGCGTACCCTGCAGCTCGCCCGCGATTTCCGGCAGGGTGACGACGAGACGCCGATCGTGCTGATGGGGTACTACAATCCGATCTACTCGATGGGTGTGGAGGCTTTTCTGACGGCCGCGCGGGATGCCGGTATCGACGGTCTGATCGTGGTCGATCTGCCGCCCGAAGAGGATGACGAACTGTGTTTGCCTGCCCAGAAGGCCGGTCTCAACTTCATCCGGCTGGCCACGCCGACAACCGATGACGTGCGGCTGCCGAAGGTTCTTCAGAACACATCGGGCTTTGTCTACTACGTCTCCATCACGGGGATTACCGGTGCCGCGAATGCCGACCCGTCCGCTGTCGCGCCCGAGGTTGCACGGATCAAGGCGTCCACCGATCTGCCGGTCTGTGTCGGCTTCGGCATCAAGACACCGGAAGGCGCAGAAGCCATCGCCGGTGTTGCGGATGGAGCCGTGGTCGGGTCCGCCATTGTGAACCTTCTGGGGGAGGGGAAGTCGCCGGGCGATGTTCTCGATTTCGTCAGACAGCTTGCGGATGGCGCTCACCGGGCATAGCGCGCCTTGTATCGCAACGCGGCTGCGTGTTGGAGCGAGTTGCGCGCCGATCCGGTTCGCCGGGCTCGAACGTCGTGAGATATTGCCGGGCTAGGACGCCGGCCCGAAAGGCTCCGGAATGTCCTGCGGGAAAATCAGGTTCTCGCGGTTCAGATCATGCACATCGCGGCGCCCGCAAAGGCCCATTGTCGTGTCGAGTTCCTTGAACAGAACCTCCAACGCTTTCTCGACGCCTTCCTGACCCATCGCTCCGACACCATAGGCCATGGCACGCCCGACCATCGTACCTTTGGCGCCGAGCGCCAGGGCCTTCAACACGTCCTGGCCTGACCGGATGCCGCTGTCCATCCAGACCTCGGTCTTCTTGCCGACGGCCTTTGCAATCTGCGGCAGGAGCGTGATCGGACTGAGCGCACCGTCAAGTTGCCGCCCGCCATGGTTGGACACGATAATCGCATCAGCACCGTGCTTGACGGCCAGTTTTGCATCCTCGACATCCAGAATGCCCTTGAGGATGAACTTGCCGCCCCAGTGATCCCTGATCCAGCCGATGTCGTCCCAGCTGAGCGATTGATCGAACTGACCGGCGGTCCAGTCATGCAGGGTGCCCATGTTGTCAACGCCTTCGGCATGACCGACGATATTTCGAAAGGTCCTGCGATGGGTCCCTGCCATGCCCATGCACCAGCGCCACTTCGTACCGATATTGACGATGTTCCTGACCGTCAGCTTGGGCGGCGCTCCGAGGCCGTTCTTGATGTCCTTGTGCCGCTGCCCGATCATCTGAAGATCGAGCGTGAGCACGAGCGCCGAGCATCCGGCAGCCTTTGCCCGGTCGATCAGGCTGCGGGCAAAGGCCCGGTCGCGCATCACATAAAGCTGAAACCAGAAGGGCGCGCGGGTGTTCTGGGCCACGTCTTCGATGGAACAGATGCTCATCGTCGAAAGGCAGAAGGGGACGCCGAATTTTTCGGCGGCTTTGGCGGCGAGAATTTCGCCATCGGCATGTTGCATCCCCAGCAGGCCGACCGGGGCGAGCGCGACCGGCATCGCCACTTCCTGCCCGACCATTGTCGTCTTGGTCGAGCGGCCCTCCATGTTGACGGCGACCCGCTGGCGCAGCCGGATCTTCTCGAAATCCGTGGTGTTCTCGCGATATGTCTGCTCGGTCCAGGACCCGCTATCCGCGTAGTCGTAGAAAACCCGCGGCACCCGCTTTTCCGCCAATACACGCAGATCCTCGATATTGGTGATAACGGGCATGAGATCTCCTCCGGCGGATGAATTGGTAACTAAACCTTACCAATCGATGCCTAAACCACGGCCCTGCACCTTGCAATACCCGTGATCACATGCCGCGGTTTTCATTCAGTAGAGCGAGAAACGCTCCATATCAGCCTCCGAACAGGCGCCATTGCGGAAGCACTTCTGAAGGACCTCGACCAGACCGTCCTGAATGGGGGCATTGACATGCGCCGAGGGACATGCGCCGATTTGCAGGGTGAGGCCGGTCTCAGGTGATTTCTCGAAGAAAAAGACGCCGTCCTCAATGGATTGAGGAAACCCGCCGCACCAGATGCCAAGACAGGAAACGCTGACCTCGACCGGTGCCGTTTCCGAACCGCCCATGGAAAATGGGCCGATCGAGCGGCCCGAGAACGTATAAGTCGTGCGGATTGGCGGTCGCGTGAGTTGCTGTTCTTCCATCTTGACCGGAGGCACCTCCGGTATCGCCCCGACAGGTTTCAGCGAGCCACGCGCCATGACGTAGACCGTCTCTGATGCATGTGCCTCGTTGAACGCGCGCGCGGGGTTCGGAGCCAGACAACTGAGCGCGGCCGCCTGCATCGGGGCAAGGGCAGCGGCAAAACAAAGTGCAAAACGCAACATGTCATCTTCCTTCTGTCAGCGGCCGGAACCGGTCGGACTCAGACCAAAGTTAGTCTCTCAGAGAAACCGGTACAATCCATTCGACAAAGAATGGCTGTCGGGCAGAGCATGAGGGCCGCTTTTGCTCAGTCCAGACGGTAGAACCGGGTGGCAGTGCCCCCGAATACCTGCGCCCGCCCGGCCGGATCGAGATGCGAGGTCAGTCCTTCTGCAACCTCATGCCAGGTGCCATACTCCGCCTGCAACCGGCATACCGGCCAGTCCGATCCCCACATGACACGATCCGTCCCGAATATATCCAGCACATGATGCGTGAATGGTCTCAGATCGTCCGGGGTCCAGCCTTCATCGGCCTCCGTCACCAGACCGGAGAGCTTACAAAGGGCCTGGGTTTCGGCAAGCCGCGCCATGCCACCGGCCCAGTCCGAGAACGCGTCGCGTCCGGCCATTGCCTCGCGAACTCGGGGTTTCATGCAGTGATCGACAACAATGCGCAGATCAGGGTGGCGGGACAGGAGGGTCAGGAACCTGTCCAGATGGATCGGAAACCCGAGCGCATCGAATGTCAGGTCAAATTCGATCAGCGCTTCATAGGCCCAGGCCACATTGTCGCGCAGCATCCAGTCCGCGTCGGGAATGTCCTGGATCATCGGGCGCACGCCCTTGAACTTCGGATGCCCGGCCAGCCGCTCCAGATGTCGCCGATGGCCCGGATTTTCGAAATCAATCCAACCGACCACGCCCAGAATGCTGTCGGTAGCATCGGCAAGCCCGAGCATATATTCGGTCTCCTCGACACTTGCGGCGGCCTGAACGAGGACGGTGCCGCCGATCCCGTGATCGCTCAGGTGGGTGGAAAGGTCGGACGGAGAATAGGGCCGGTTCAGGAGCGGATTGTCCTTCGGCATCCAGTCATAGTCACCGCGTGCGGGATGCCAGAAATGCTGATGTGCGTCGATCTTCATGTCGGCTCAGCCCGTCGGTGCATCTTCGCGCATCAGACCCGCGGCCTTGAGGTCTGCCCAAAGTGCTGCCGGAATTTCTGCCGCCGCTGCCTTGAGGTTGCCTTCCATCTCGGCCACCGCCTGCCCGCCGGGGATGACCGTGACATGGGTTGGATGCAGCAGCGGGAACTGGAACGCGGCCTCGACCAGAGGCACGCCATGGTCCTTGCAGATCGCCTCGATCTGCCTGACCTTCTCAACGACCGGTTCGGGCGCCGGGTTATAGTTGTAGTTCGCCCCCGGCACCGGCCCGGTTGCCAGAATGCCGGAATTGTACGGCCCGCCCCCAACAATCCCGATCCCGCGCGTCTCGCAAAGCGGCAGGAAGGAATTGAGTGCCTCCTGCTCCAGCAGTGTATAGCGCCCGGCCAGCAGAAAGAGGTCGAAATCGCCGCGCTCAGCAAGCGTCTGGCAAACCTCCCATTCATTGATGCCGCCGCCGATAGCCTTGATCACGCCCTGATCGCGCAGACTGATCATCGCATCATACCCGCGGGTGCCGAAGAACTCCTCGATGCGCGCGTCCGACGCGTCCTTGGAGCCGTGGGTGAAGATGCACAGATCATGGACATAGAGGATGTCGATGCGGCTCACGCCCAGCCGCTCCATCGAAAACTCGACCGAGCGCATGACCCCGTCATAGCTGTAGTCATAGACCTCCTGCCTTTGTGGCACGTCGAACCACTTGCCAAGGCCGGTGCGGTCTTCGGGCATGCAGGGCTGCATAAGCCGCCCGACCTTCGATGAGAGCACATATTCATCCCGGTTCTTGCCGCGCAGGAAGGGATTGAGCCGCGTCTCGCTGAGGCCCAGACCATAAAGCGGCGCTGTATCGTAGTACCGAACGCCCCCCTCCCAGGCGAGATCGAGGATGTTGCGGGCGTCCTCATCCGAAATGGCCCGGTAGAGATTGCCCATGGGCGCTGTGCCGAAGCCAAGCTCGGTGAAGGTCAGCCCGCCATTGTCCAGCCTGTCCCAGTGTCGTGTCTTGAGTGCCATCTGATCCTCCCCAGTGCATCTCAGCCTAGCCCAGTTTGTCTTTGCCTGCACGCGGCTTGAGCCATAGACTGAACAAAAATCCATGGGGGAAGAGGGTTTGACACAGCGGTTCCAGAACGTCTTCGGGACGGGCAAAACTGTGATCGGCATGGTGCATCTTGCGGCAATGCCCGGCACGCCGCTTCGTGATGCGGATCGCGGGCTCGAAGGTATGATTGAGGATGCAAGAGCGGACCTTTTGGCCCTGCAGGCGGCCGGGTTCGACGCGGTGATGTTCGGCAATGAGAATGATCGGCCTTATGAGTTTCAGGTCGATACGGCGACCACCGCCGCCATGGCCTTCGTGATCGGACAGTTGCGAGCGGAGATCACCGTTCCGTTCGGTGTAAACGTTCTGTGGGACCCGATGGCGAGCGTCGCACTTGGTGCCGCAACCGGTGCCCGGTTCGTGCGCGAGATCTTCACCGGGACATATGCGTCCGACATGGGCGTCTGGAGCCCCGACGCAGGTCAGGCGATGCGTTACCGCGACCGGCTGGGGCGTGAGGATATGGCGATGCTCTACAACGTCTCGGCAGAGTTTGCCCATTCGCTCGACCAGCGTCCCTTGCCGGATCGGGCGCGGAGCGCGGTGTTCTCGTCGATCCCCGATGCGGTGCTGGTCTCGGGCCAGATCACGGGCGAGGCGGCGGCGATGTCCGATCTGGAGGCCGTGAAGGCGGTTCTGCCGGATATTCCGGTTCTCGCGAACACGGGCGTGAAGCACGATACCGTGGCGGAGGTCCTAAGCATTGCGGATGGCTGCATCGTCGGCTCGTCGCTGAAGGTCGATGGCGACACATGGAAACCCGTGGACCCGGAGCGGGCCAAGGACTTCATGGACCGGGTGAGGCAGGCGCGATGAAGGATCGGCTGCGTGCGGATCTGACCGATCTCATGATGATCCCCGGTCTCTCGGGCCATGAGGATCGGGTGCGGCGGGAGATTGCGACCCGGCTGGCGTCGATGGGCGTGGCGACCCGGACCGACCGGCTGGGCAATCTGGTCGCGACCTTTGACGGTGACGGCCCGTCGGTGATGCTCTTCACCCATATGGACCAGCTCGGGTTTGTGGTGCGCAGGATCGAGGCGGACGGGTTCCTGCGCGTCGAGCGGCTCGGCGGTGTGCCAGAGCGGGCGTTGCCCTCTCAGCCGGTGCTGGTTTGCGTGGGCGAGGGGCGGGACGTGCCCGGTCTCATCGCCAACAAGAGCCATCACGCGACCACGCCTGAAGAGAAGTACCGCGTCGTTCCCTATCAGGAGCTTTACATAGATACGGGTCTCGCCTCGGCGGAAGCCGTCGAGGCTGCCGGAATCCGCATCGGCTCACCCGTGGTCTATGCGCCCAATGTCGTGCGACTGGCTGGTGACCGGATCGCAGGCACCAGTGTCGATGATCGCGCCGGATGTGCGGTGCTGCTGGAGATGGCCCGGGCGCTCTCGGAGCGCGACGCCGGTCCGCCGGTCCATCTCGTCTTCTCGGTGCAGGAGGAATACAACCTGCGCGGCGCACTGCCCATGGCGCAGAGCCTTGCCCCCGATATTGCGATCCAGCTTGATCTGGTGCTGGCGACCGACACGCCGGATATGACGGGGCGCGGGGATGTCGCCTTGGGCGGAGGCCCGGCCATGAGCCTTTTCTCCTTCCACGGTCGAGGCACATTGAACGGTGTGATCCCGCATCCCGCGATGGTGCACCTGTTCGAGCAAGCCGCCGAAGGCCTGGGGATGCCGCTGCAACGGAGCGCCCATATCGGCGCGCTGACCGATCTGTCCTATGTCCAGCATGTCGGCGAAGGCGTCGCCTGTGTCGATCTGGGCTTTCCGATGCGGTACTCGCATTCCTCGCTGGAGGTCTGCGACCTGAACGACCTTGTCGGACTGACCGAGTTGCTTAAGGCAGGGCTTGCGGGCATCGGGCCCGGTTTCTCGCTCGACAGGGATGACTACACCTGATGGGGTACACGCTCGGCATCGACATCGGCACCTTCGAGTCCAAAGGCGTGCTTGTCGATTTCACGGGAAATGTGGTTGCGCAAGCCAGCCGCCCTCACAAGATGCTTGTCCCGCAGGTCGGCTGGGCGGAGCATCGGGCTGAAGAGGACTGGTGGGGTGATTTCTGCCATATCAGCCAGACCCTCCTGCGCGAAGGAGGGATCAACCCAGCTGAGATCAAAGCGGTGGCCTGCAGCGCCATCGGGCCTTGCATGCTGCCGGTGGATGCGAACGGCGCACCCCTGATGAACGGTGTTCTCTACGGGGTGGACAACCGGGCCGAGACGGAAGTGCGCGAGCTGACGGAGCGGATAGGTAAGGACGTGATCCTCAAGCGGTGCGGTAATGCCCTCACCTCCCAGTCTGTCGGCCCCAAAATCCTGTGGCTGAAGCGGCAGCGGCCGGAGCTTTATGCACAAACCGCGAAAATCCTGACCTCGACCAGCTTTCTGGTGCACCGGCTGACAGGTGCCTATGTGATTGACCACTACACGGCGGCGAACTTCTCGCCGCTCTATGACATCCGCACGCAGAGTTGGGTTGATGATCTGGCCGGTGATATCATCGAGCTTGACTGGCTGCCCGATCTGGTTTGGTCCGGGGATATCGTGGGCGAGATAACAACGGCAGCATCTGAGGCAACCGGGCTTGCCGTTGGTACGCCCGTCACCGCAGGCACCATTGATGCGGCAGCCGAGGCGCTTTCGGTCGGGGTGACGGAACCCGGCGACATGATGATGATGTATGGCTCGACCATATTCATCGTTCTTCTGACAGCCGCGCGCGTGACCGACCCGCGCCTCTGGTCGGCGCCCTGGCTCTTTGAAGGGCAACAGGCCTCGATGGCGGGTCTCGCGACAAGTGGCACGCTGACCCACTGGTTTCGCGATCAGTTCGCACGCGATCTCGATCCGTCGGAGGCCTTTGCTGTGCTGGCCGAGGAAGCTGCCGCCTCACCTCCCGGTGCGAATGGTGTGGTTCTGCTGCCCTACTTCTCGGGTGAACGGACGCCGATCCATGACGCCCGCGCGAAAGGCACGTTCTTCGGTCTCGACCTGACCCATACGCGCGGTGACATGTATCGCGCCCTGATCGAGGGGATTGCCTGCGGCACCCGTCATGTCACCGAGACCTATGGCGAGATCGGCCATGCGCCACGGCGGCTCTTTGCGGTCGGGGGTGGCACGAAAAACCGGCTGTGGTTGCAGGCGACCTCGGACCTGACGGGCCTTGACCAGATCCTGCGCGAAAAGACTGTGGGGGCGAGTTATGGCGATGCCTATATGGCTGCGTCTGCTATCGGTGCAGCTGAGGGCGATCTGGATGATTGGAACCCGGTGCAGGAGGTGATCGAGGCGCGCCCGAGCGATACCCTTGACCGGACCTATGCCACTTTCCGCGATCTCTACGAGGCGACCAAATCCATCATGGCACGGCTCTGATCATTTCACAGCCCCCGCCGCCATGCCCTTGATGATATATTTCTCTAGGAAGATCGCGACGACCACCAGCGGCAGGATGGCTGCCGCCGAGAGCGCTGCCATCGACCACCAGTTGATCCCTTGAGAGCCGGTCTGGCTGGCCACCATCACCGGCAAGGTCTTGGCATCCGTCGAGGTCAGAAGGGCCGCGAAGAAATATTCGTTCCAGCAGAGCACCAGCGACAGGATGAAGGCTGCAACCATGCCGGGCAGGGCAATCGGCAGGACGATCTGGAAGAACGCACCCCAGATGCCCAGCCCGTCCACGAGGGCGGCTTCCTCAAGTTCAACCGGAATGCCCGCGAACTGGTCGCGCATGATCCAGATCACGATGGGCAGCACCATCAGCGTGTAGAGCAGGATCAGCCCGATGCGGCTGTCGAGCAGCGCCAGTTCCTTGTAGAGCACGAGGAACGGCAGCGCGAGAACCACAGGCGGCAGGATCATCTGGCTGAGGAAGAAGAACGAGATGTCCGAGTTGCGCATGAACCCGAAGCGGTACGAGAACCGCGACAGGCCATAGGCCGCAAGACTGCCGAGGATCACCGCAAGCGTGGACGCGGAGACAGAGGTGATGACGGAGTTGGTAAAGCGCTTGACGAATTCCTCGCGCACCGTCGAGGTCTCGAAAATCGTCTCGGGCGACAGGCCGAGCGAGCGCCAGCCCTTCCATTGCGGTGTGTAATCCACCCACGGGATGAGGTTGCCCTTCATCACGTCAGGCGCGATCTTGAACGATGTTGTGACTGTCCAGTAGATCGGAAAGAGGCAGATGACAGCCCAGAAGATCAACGCGCCGTAGATCAGTACCCGGCTGGTCCACCATTTTGCCCGGTGTTTACGGTCCACATCCGCATCATGGAAAATCTGGCTCATTGCGGACGCTCCATCCAGCGACTGACGGTCTTGAGCAGGACGGTGATGAAGATGACGATCAGCACCAGATAGACCATCGCCAGAAGCGTGCCGTAGCCGACATTGGAGCGGTCCCGGTACTCACGGAAAATGAAGCTGGTGACCGAGTCCGTTGCCCCGCCCGGCCCGCCGGAGGTAACGTTGATGATGATGTCGGCCAGTTTCAGCTTGAAGATGATGCGGATCACCACGGCTGTGACCGAAACCGGCAGCATCAAAGGGAAGATCACCTCCCGGAAGGTCTGCCAGGCGTTTGCGCCATCGACCTTGGATGCCTCCATCACCTCTTTGGGAAGTGCCTGGAGACCGGCCAGCAGCATGATCATCATGAAGGGGATGAAGGTCCAGGCGTCCATCGCCATAATCATGAAGCGCGCGATCTCGGGCGAGCCGAAGAAGGAGGGGCTGTCCCAGCCAAGCTCCCGCGAGAGGCGTGCAATGGGGCCGAACCGGACCTCCAGCATCGACTTGCCGATCATCCATGAGACAGCAACAGGGGACAGCATCAGCGGCAACAGAAAGACCACCCGGAAGAACTTACGCGCCCGGATCTGGGCATTCAAAAGCAGCGCGAGGCCAAACGCGATCACATACTCAACGCTGATCGCAAGGACGTAGTAGACCATGTTCTTCAGCGCGTTCCAGTAGAAGTCATCGGCCCACATCTGCCGCAGGTTATCCAGCCCGTTGAATTTCTTGCCGTCAAAGGATGCAAGGTTCCAGTCGGTGAATGAGATGTAGAGGCCAAATAGCAGCGGGAAGACCACAAGACTGACGACGAAAAGCACCGCAGGCAGCACGAACAGCGTCCGCTTGCCCTGCTCGCCCCGCATGATCACCTGTGCCGCGCAAAGCGCCGTGGCCCAGATGAGATAGGCATAAAGCACGGGTCGCCAGGTCTCGAACCCGAAGCTGATCCGCTCGAATTCGTGAAAGCCCTGCAGGGTCGCCAGCAGGACGAACAGACCTGCGGCTCCCCATACCATGGCCCGCCCGGTGCGGATGCGGGTCGCGGATATATGCTCGGTGGTGACGGTGTGAAGAAGATCGCCTTCGCTGCTCATCGCGCCTGCCTGATATCCCAAAAGGCGAACCGGTCCGGCACATGGCGCGCCGGACCGAAATGATCAAAGCCCAAGCGAGGCCCTGTAGAGTTTGATCTGGCTGTCACGCCCGATCTGATCGGTGATCTTCTCCCATTCCGCCGCAATCGCATCCGCGCCTTCCTGGGCCGAGCCGTACTGACCGGCATAGATCTTGGCCAATTCATCCTCGGCAACCGAGTAATACTGGAAGATGCCCGGAATACGCGGCTCGATGGCGGCGTTGGGATGGTTGTAGCTGTCAGCCTCAGAGGCAAGGTAATCCTCGATGAAGGCGCGGTCATAACCGGCTTCCTCCCACTCATCGATGTTGAAGTGGGACTGGCGATAGGGCTGGAAGCCTGACGGGTAGGCCGAGCACCAGAGCGAGATATCCTTGCCACCCAGATGGGCGGCTGCGGACCACGCCGCCTTGCGCTTCTTCTCGTCGCCATCCACACGGGCCATCACGTAGATGCCCCAGCCGATATAGGCCATGTTGGGGGCATAGTTGGGACCGGAGGAAAGCGTTTCCCACTCACCCTTGGCATGGTTCCAGACATCGTCGGAGCCGGGCAGGATCGAGAATGCGGTGACATCGCCCACGACCGAACTGTCGGAAGTCTTGGCGCTGGAGCCGATATCCCCCCACCAGCTTAGCATCGAACCCGTACCGGCGAGGAACTGCTGGAAGCCGGTTGTGCCTGGATCGGCGTTGATCTGATCGGCAGGCTGCGCGTCGATCACGTCGAGCACATCCTGAATGGCGCGCACCCAGGCGGCGTTGTTCACGCGGGGTTTCATGGTCTCGGGATCGAAGAGGAACGCGGGATCATCGGGATGTTTGGCATAGGCCGTCGCCCGGCTGCCGAGGAAGTAGAAACCGAAGCCGCCCCAGCCTTTCAGCGGATCGAGATAGCCATGCGCAGGCAGGCCGGTCAGCGGATCGGTCTTGCCTGACAGGAACTTGGTCTGCTCCTGCACCTGCTGCCAGGTTTCGGGCGGTGCCCAGTCGCCGGAATGACCCTCATCGGCCCAGGCCTTGGCAAGGTCTCCGTCCTCGTAGTAGTCGGCGCGATAGTTGAAGTTGTGGCAATCCCCGTCGATGGAAACGCGGTAGGTCTTGCCTTCCCAGGTTCCCACAGGCTCCTGCAGATAGCCGACATAGTCGTCCATCTCGATCTGGTCCTTGACCCAGTCCGGCATCTCGGACGCAAGCCCGCGCCCGCAGACATCGCCCTCGAACGGCGCACCCATCTCGATGATGTCGAAATCGACGGTCCCGGTTGCAATCGACTGCTGAAGGCGTGCATTGTAGTCCGCCTGTGCAAGATCGATCCAGTTGATCCTGGCACCTGTATAGGCCTCCCAAGGTTTCAGGAAGCCGCGAAACAGGACGTTGTGCAGGTTCTGGTTGTTCAGACCCATGAAGGTCAGCTCGACGCCTGCAAACTCGCCCTCGGCCACATTGGCCTTGGTCGGCTCCAGCACCATTGCGCCGACTTTCTGCCAGTCGGCATCGGTGGGCGAGCCGGCCCCCACGCCGGGGATCTTCAGGATCTCGGCGCGCAGATTGCTGTGCCCGTCTGCCATCGCGGCGCCTGGCATTGCTGCCATCGCGCCCACAGCAGCGGTTCCCTTGAGCATCTGCCGCCGGTTCATTTTCTGTGCTGCGCGGATAAAGTTGTAGAGTTCGACTTTCATTCGGGTTCCTCCCAAGGACACTCATGATCATCAGGGGCCTCGGAGGACGTACTCTGTGGCAAGACTTTTTGTCTGGTGTCTCTCCACCCCTTGAGGCACCGAGTATGAGGCAAGTTACCTTCGAGTCAACTTTTGCAACGGCGCGCGATACTTTGTTCTGGACTCGGCCAGTCGGGATAGCTTTCACTGACAGCCCAGCGGGTTGGGAACGGGACAAAGATGGCAGAAGTCAGGATCGAATCGCTTCAGAAATCCTATGATGCGGTTCAGGTCATCCACGGCGTTGACATCGAGATCGAGGACGGCGCCTTCGTGGTGCTCGTCGGTCCGTCGGGCTGTGGGAAATCCACGTTGCTTCGGATGATCGCAGGGCTTGAACCGATCAACGGTGGCACGATCCGCATCGGTGACCGGGTGGTCAACAACCTGCCGCCCGCCGAACGGGATATCGCGATGGTGTTCCAGAGCTATGCGCTTTATCCCCACAAGACTGTGGCGGCGAATATGGGCTTTGCCCTGAAGCTGCGCAAGGACAGCAAGGAAGAGATCGCGCGCCGGGTGGCAGAGGCGGCTGAAATCCTCGGGCTGACCCCTTATCTCGACCGGTTACCGAGGCAGCTTTCGGGCGGGCAGAGGCAAAGGGTCGCCATGGGGCGGGCCATTGTGCGGAACCCGCAGGTCTTCCTGTTTGACGAGCCGCTGTCGAACCTTGACGCCAAGCTGCGCATCCAGATGCGCACCGAGATCAAGGAGCTGCACCAGCGGCTGAAAACCACAACCGTTTTTGTGACCCATGACCAGATCGAGGCCATGACCATGGCCGACAAGATCGTGGTGATGCAGGCCGGACGGATCGAGCAGATCGGCTCGCCCCTGGAGCTTTATGACACGCCCGCCAATGTCTTTGTCGCCACCTTCATCGGCGCGCCGTCGATGAACCTGCTTGACGGGATCGTCGCGGGCGACCGGATTGATCTTGGAGAGCAGTCCGTTCCCGCAACCGGATACGATGCGGGCCTGCCGGTGCAGTTCGGCATTCGGCCCGAGCATTTTGAGCTTGCAGATGAAGGGCTGCCGATGCGCGTCGCCGTGGTCGAGCCGACAGGTTCCGAGACACTGGTCTTTCTGCGCTATGGTGAGACGGAAGTGACGGCCATCTTTCGGGAAAGATACGCCTTCGCCCCCGGTGATATCGTGCATCTGCGACCGAAAGCGGGTGTTGGACATGTGTTTGACAAAAAAACCGGCCTGCGCCTCGGCGCGGCCTGAAGGGAGGCAGAAATGCTCAAGGGACTTGATCCGATCCTGAATGCGGATGTGCTCTATGCGCTGCGCGCGATGGGGCATGGGGATGATCTGATCATCTCGGACACCAACTTTCCCGCCGACAGCGTCGCGCGCGAGACTGTTCTGGGCGAGGTCCTCAGGATCGACCGTCCCGCAGCCGAGGTCGTGCGGGCCGTCCTCTCGGTCTACCCTATTGATACGTTCGTGGATGATGCCGCGGCCCGGATGGAGGTGGTCGGCGAGCCGGACACCGTTCTACCCGTGATGGAGGAGGTCCAGGCCGAGGTGACGGCGGCAGGCGGACCCGACATGATGTCGATCGAGCGTTTCGATTTCTATGATCGGGCCAAGCGGGCCTATGCGGTGATCCAGACCGGAGAGCGACGGTTCTACGGCTGTTTCGCACTCCGCAAGGGCGTTATCCCGCCCGAGGAGGGCTGAGCCATGGGGAGCGTCGTCATCCTAGGTGTCTTTGTGGCCGATACCGCTTATCGGGCAGAGCGGATGCCGCGCATGGGCGAGACAATTCTGGGCAACTCCTTCGCACTTGGGCCCGGTGGCAAGGGCTCCAATCAGGCAGTGGCCGCAGCGCGCATGGGCGCGGATGTCACCATGATCACCAAGCTCGGCCGCGACAACTTCGCCGATATGGCGCTGGCAACCTGGGCCGAGGCGGGTGTCACCCCTCATGTGGAGCAGGTCGAGGACACCTATACGGGTGCTGCCTACATCTTCATCGAAGAGGCCAGCGGCGACAATGCGATCATCATAGCGCCCGGTGCCGCCGCGCTGATTTCGGCAGCCGACATGGATGCGGCGAGGGAAGTCATTTCAGCCGGTTCTGTCTTCGTCACCCAGCTTGAGCAACCCATGGAGGCTGCCTTTCGCGGCTTGCAGATCGCCAGAGAGGCCGGGCTGGCCACGATCCTGAACCCTGCCCCGGCGGCAGAACTGCCGGACGGGATGATCGCTCTTTGCGACTATGTCACCCCGAACGAGACCGAGGCAGAGGAACTGACCGGCATTGCCGTGACCTCCGATGAGGACGCGAAACGCGCATCAGAGGCGCTGGTCGCGATGGGTGTCGGCACGCCGATCATAACGCTGGGTGCAAGAGGCGCCTATCTGCACGGTCACGGATTGGTTCCTGCCGTGGACGCAGGCCCGGTCGTCGAGACCACAGGTGCGGGTGACGCCTTCAATGGCGGGTTTGCAGCAGCCCTGGCAGATGGGTCGAGCCCCGCCGAGGCCGCAAGGATCGGATGCGCCACCGCGGGCATCTCCGTCACCCGCCCGGGCACGGCGCCTTCCATGCCGACGCTGAGCGAAGTCAGAGCGCTGATTGCGCGGTAAGGGACTTGTTTCAGCCGGTTCACTGGCGTAGACCAAGATCCGGTCACGGAGTGTAGCTCAGCCTGGTAGAGCACTGTCTTCGGGAGGCAGGGGCCGGAGGTTCGAATCCTCTCACTCCGACCAATAAAATCAGCCCCTTACGTTCCTTGCTGCAAACTTTTTGTCTCGCTTTTGTCTCAGCGGCTGCAGCTTTAGTTACGCAGTAGTCAGCCGAGCCCTAATTACCAGCGTCTTCAGGCTTGTGCTGTGGGGCAGCAAGCAATGCTCGTCAGAAAAGCCTCGCCTGTCTATCTCAGATACACTTGTTGGTGCACAGGAGAGGCACTGAACTACCGTTCCCTTGCTTCTCATAGCTGCTCATTTTATTAATGTATATACAGTTAGTTATCCAGACGCCTTCTGATAGCTGAACATAGCTGGTCCACCCTTTGCATGCTTAAAGGTGGACCAAAGGGTGGACTGGAAAGGGTGGGCCAGAAGGTGGACTACGATGATATACAACACGCTTAACCCGATGAAGGCGAAGAGCTTGGCAGCAGGAAAATATGCTGACGGTCAGGGGCTGTGGTTGGTTAAGCGGAGCCAACAAGCCGGAAAATGGGTGTTGCGTTTGTCAGTTGCCGGAAAGCGGCGTGAAATGGGCTTAGGGCCGTGGCCGGAGGTATCTATCGCTAACGCCAGAAGTAAAGCCATTGAAGCCAGAGCTTCGCTGCGAGACGGTACTGACCCGGTGGCAGACCGTCAGAAAGCACAACTGGCCACCAAACGCCTTTCACTCAAAGAAGCTGTTGATGGATGCTTCAAAGCGAAGCAAGCGGAACTTAAAGGCGACGGTAGCGCAGGGCGATGGATGTCGCCGCTCTCGATCCACATCATCCCTAAAATTGGCAACTTGCCCGTCGAGGACGTCGATCAGCACGTTTTGAAACGCACTCTTGAACCCATCTGGCACAAGAAGGCAGATACCGCCCGCAAATGCCTAAACCGCCTCAATCTCACTCTCAAACACGCGGCAGCGCTTGGCCTTGATGTTGACCTGCAGGCTACCATGAAAGCCCGAGCACTTATGGGCAAGCAGCGACACACGACCAAGCACGTTCCATCCATCCCATACAAAGAAAGCCCCGCATTTTACCAATGGCTTTGCACCAAAGACCTGCAGGCATGCTTTGCACTGCGCTTTTTGATGTTGACCGCAGCCAGGACAGGTGAAGTTCGGTTTGCCACTATTGATGAAATTGAAGACAACGTACTGGTGATCCCACCTGAACGAACCAAGACCAAGCGAGAACACAAAATTTCACTTACAGACGAAGCAATCCGGGTAATTGAGCAGGCGCATACGGCAACGGGCTGTGGCCGCCTTGAACTTAACCCAGCAAGCCAAGACTGAGGTCTTCGGCGGTGACAGAGATGACAGAGAGCCTAAGGCCAATACTGCGCTGATCGATGGTGTGCGGAAGTTCGTTTCCGTGCGTGATCTGGACATCGATCTGATCGATTCAATCAACCCGTTTGGTGAAGCCTATTCCATCCTCGCAAAGTCCATGGACCACGATAGGCTAAAGCAGGTTGAAACAGTAATCGCGGCCAAACGAAATCCGATCTCACCTGATGAAGCTGTGACATGGGCGAAACGTGCAAGCCAGTTCAAGAAGGATAGAGGGCGTTCTCCATCGATGACCGCGACGGACCCCTATGAACGTCTGATGGCCGAAGGTGCTACGGCATTCATGCGTTTCCGCAAGGAGGGGCGCTATGAGTGACGACTTAGACGCACTCGCCGATGACCTGGCTGAGTTTGATGTCGAACAGAAACCTGTGCAGCGGTCGGCATTAGAAGAACGGATCATTGCTGGGTTTGAGGACATCCAACGCTTTGTTGCAAGAGAAGGTCTTCCGGCTGTGATCAGGTGCATGTCGTTCACAAGCCACGTCTGCTCAGCGACAACGGCTCAAGTTATGTCTCTGGC
>CANLSM010000033.1 GCA_947493745.1 uncultured Paracoccaceae bacterium
CTCCCTTCAAATCAAAGAAGCCTCCGAATCGCAGATCAGGCACTATGCCGTAAGTGTGGGGCTGGAGCACCGCTTACGGTAAACGGGGGCGCGGGCGCAGACGCATTCTACCATCAGGGCATTGCAGATCATGGATCCGACTGGATCCAGGACTTCTCGGATCAGGAGGGTGATCTTCTGCTGCTCGGGATCAGCGGGGCGGTCAGGGACGACTTTCAGGTCAACTACGCTCATACGCAGGACAGTTTCGGAAACCCGGCTGGCGATGCCAATCTGCAAGAGGCTTTCATCATCTACCGACCGACCGGCCAGATCCTCTATGCGCTGGTTGATGGAGAGGGCGAGGCCGATATCATGATGCGCGCTGTGGGCTCGGCTGATCCGTTTGATCTGACCTGACCTGTGAAAGTGCCGGAGTGATCAGACGGATCAACGGCAGAAACACCACCAGTGTGCGAAAGAGTATCCAAAGGTCGAGACCAATGGAACGCTTTCGGATGTAAAGCCGATCCAGCCGCGCCTTGGCCGGAATGCAGATCTGGCGATGAATGTAAGCCGCCTCATCATTGTCGCGGGCAGCTGCCAGCAACCGGTCCTCCCGCGCGTGAAAGCGGATGCTGGCAAGTCCGGTCAGACCCGGACGATCCACCAGCAACGGTTCATACACGGTCGGATTGCCATCAACATAATGCGGCAGGGGCGGACGAAATCCCACGAGGTTCAGATCCCCCTTGAAGACATTGAACAACTGCGGAAGCTCGTCGAGCCGGTACTTCCGCAGGACACGGCCGAGCGGTGTGACGCGATACGCGCAAGGTGTCCCGTCAGGGTCGCGCATGGTGCGGAACTTGAGAATTCTGAAAGGCCTGCCGTATTGCCCGATGCGCTGATCGGAGTAGAACACACGCGGCGTGCCGCTGCAGATCAGAGCCAGCGCTGTCAGCCCCATGACCGGCAGAAACACCAGTGTCAGGACCGCGGCAAGGACCAGGGTCATCAGGCGTGGCATGAGACTGTCTCAGAAGTTTTTTGACAAGGTTTCACACGCCACCATCTTCATCAGGACCATTGTCGGCACTGTTTCAAAGATTGGTTTCGATGAGGTAAAGCCTCAGACAGTCCGGGGCGTTTTTCGGGTCGCCAGGCCGACTGTGGGGCTGCCCGTCGCGATACCGTCCTGCGGTGTGGTGAGAAGTCGCCAGCCGGACATATCAAGGCTCCCAAGTGCCGACAGCGGCACAGCAAGTAACAGGCAGCCTGCAATCGGTGCGATCCAGAGCGACACGGTTCCGGTCACACATCCAACTGTCAGGAGCAGGCCGAGCATGGTCTCGACCGCGTGGAAACGCAGCAGGCCACTGAGGCTTGTTCTTGACTGCCGTTTCGGGGCCCAGCCGGTGTCGCGCCCGATCAGCGCCCTACCGACGGCCAGCATGTGCTGGACCATCATCATCGGCGCCATGGCGATGGAGAACCCGAGCTCGGTCAGAAAACCGGTGGAGAACCAGCCCCAGCCGCCGAAGCCCGCAAGGCCTGGATCGGACTTGATCAGGCGCAGGGCCCCGATCAGTTTGGGGGCGACAAGCATGCCGTAGACAAACCCCAGCACGATGACCTTGCTGACGATATCCATCTCGGGCCATTTGGGGAACATCGGTGCGGCATCTGTGAAATAGACAATCGACAAAGCATCCGATCCGACGCCCAGCAACGCCCAGAGCACCAGAAGCGCAAACCAGGCAACAGATGCGATATAGGCCATTGCACCCTGAAACATGTGAAAGCGGTTCATCCAGGTGAGCCCGCGTGTGGTCAGAAGCCGCAGATGCTGGATATTACCCTGACACCAGCGACGATCGCGCTGCACGAACTCGATAATTGTCGCGGGCGTTTCCTCGAAACTCTCGATCGCTTCGGGCAGAAAATTCACGGTCCAGCCAGCCCGGCGGATCAGGGCCGCCTCCACAAAGTCGTGGCTCATAATCACACCGCCAAAGGGCTTGCGTCCCTTGAGGCGCGGCAGCCCTGCCGAGGCCGCGAAGGCGCGTGTGCGGATGATCGCATTGTGGCCCCAGAAATTCGCTTCCGTTCCGGACATGATCGCGAGCCCCCGACCCAGCGTGCTGCCTGAGACGAGGTTCGAGAATTGCTGCATGCGGGCAAAGAATGTGCGGCTCCCGATCAGGCGCGGGATGGTCTGGATTAGCCCCGCGCCGGGATCCTCGGACATCGCGTCTGCCAGTCGCAGCATCGCCTCCGCGCTCATCTGGCTGTCGGCATCGAGCACCAGCATGGCTTCATAGTCCGCTCCGTGACGAGTGACCCAGTCGCGAATGTTTCCGGTCTTGAAGTCGGCGTTCTGCGGGCGGTGGCGGTAGTGGATTGCCTCCGTTGGCATGGCGGCCCGAAGGCGAGCAATCATCGCGCGCTCGGCTTCCACCTTCGCGGCATCACGGGTATCGCTGAGCACAAAGAGCGCGATCTGATGCGCATGACGTGTTTGCGAAAGATCGCGCAGCATGCTTTCCAGATTGCTGGTCAGCTTCTCCACCGGCTCACCATAGACCGGCAGCAGAATGGCCATGGTCAGCGGACGCCGCGTGCCCTGTGCGGGCCGGTCCCGATAGAAAAGCCCCAGAAACGAGATCGCAACCGACAGCGAAATCCAGAAGAAGGTGAACATGACCAACCCGATCATGACCGCCTCGGGCCAGCTCAGCATCCCGCCCTTGAACCAGTCGGCAAAGACAAATCCCAGCCATCCGGTCGTGGCGAGTGCGAACGCGAAGACCAGACACCGGACAAGGATGGTCACGGTCGAGCTGTGTACCGGGCGGGCCGACGGATCATGGAACGGCCTGCCGAGATCCTGTGTCGGCATCTCAAGTGGTGCATCGGGCGGGATCAGGGGATGGCGAAAATTGACCGTCATGCCGTCCACCGGTACATCCAGACCTCGGAGATGTTCTGGTCGTTATGGCGCAGTTGGGCGCGCATTTCCATCATCCGGGCTCCACCGGGATCGTATGTGAAATCAAGGCGATAGCCGCCCGTTGAGGGGTTCCTGTGCAGGATGCCCTCACTCACCCGGCCGCGATTGGACGAGATGAAGATCACGATCTCATCAATATCTTCGGGCCAGTCGGGATGCGGGCCAAAGTCGATCGCGGCAATCCGGCCCTCTTCGAACACGCGCTTGCCCATGCGGGTGTTGAGCACGGGCGCCACATCCCTTGCTGTCGGGGCCATGGCCCCCCAGTGCAGGCGGTATGTGTAGGTGTATTCCTGGCCGGCCTTCAGCGGCTCTCGCGGGCGCCAATAGGCGACAATATTGTCGTAGATTTCCTTGTCCGTGGGGATTTCAACCAACTGGACGGATCCCTTGCCCCAGGCTTCCAGCGGCTCCACCCAGAGTCCGGGTCGGTTGTGGTACTTGGAATGCAGGTCAGCGAAATCATCCAGATCGCGTGCCCGCTGCATCAGCCCGAAGCCCTGCGGATTGTCATCCACGAAAAAGCTCGCCTGAAGCGTCTTGTGATTGGCCAGCGGCCGCCACAGCACCTCGCCCGCGCCATTCTTAATCAGCAGCCCGTCGCTGTCATGCACGGATGCGCGAAAATCGTCGAACATCGCCCGGTTGGTCTCGTCAAATAGGAACATCGAGGTCTCAGCCGCGATGCCTACATGATCGAGATCGACACGCGGGTAGAGCGTCGCCTCGACATCCATCACGGTTGTGTCGCCGGGATTGATGCGGAAACGGTACGCCCCGCAGACACTCGGACCCTCCAGAAGCGCATGGACGATGATGTCGGTGGCCCCCGGCTCGGGGGCTTCGATCCAGAAGTTGCGGAACTCTGGGAACTCCTCGCCCTCGGGATCACCTGTGTTCAGCGCAAGGCCGCGCGATGAGAGGCCGTATGTCTCCCCCCGCCCGATGGCGCGGAAATAGCTTGCCCCCTGAAAGACCGCATATTCGGTCTTGAAGCCGGGTGTCTCGAACTCGGTGCGCAGCCGGAACCCGGAATATCCCATGCCTTCGGTAGGCAGCTGAGGGAACTGATCAGTGGTGGTAAAGGCACGCATGTCGAACTTTACGGCGCGGGCCTGATCGCCATCGGCGACATTGATACTGACCGGCGTCGGAAAGTAGAGCCCGGCGACAAAAAGGTCGATGCGCTGCGGGCGGTTGGTCTCATTCCAGACCGATTTCTTGGTGTCGAACCAGATGTTCCGAAACGTGTCATAGTCGAGTTTGAGCCATTCTTCCGGCACCCGTGGTCCGGGCTTGTAGCCGCGCTCGGCCATGCTTTTGGCCAACTGCTTCACTGCATCAGCCGAGAAGGGTTTCGCCTCGCCAAACTCAAGCGTGAACTCTTCCTCACCAGCAGCCGAGGCAGGCGCAAACCCGATACTGGCCAGCGCTGCCATCAACCCCAAAGATGTGCGGCGATCCATGTCCATCATGCCGTCCTTTGCGTGGCGGACACGCCGACAGGGTCCGGGTCACGCGGTGCGGGCGCGGGTTTCTTCCAGGGCTGCCCCTTGATCCAGCCAACGAAATAGGCGGTGGCGATGATGATCGCAAAGCCCGTCAGATTGACGCAAAGGATATGGAACCAGTCCCACACCCGCTCGTCCCGCGGGACACCTGCGCGCAACTCGTCAATGGCCACGCCCATGAAACGGGCAAGCGCCATGGAGGTCACGAAAACCGCCAGCGACTGCTGGCCCACCTTGCGGATCACACCGACAACAGCGGTCCACGCCTTGCCGACCGACAGCCAGACACCGTTCGGGCCGACCAGCACCCAGCCGAGATAGGCCAGCGCGAGGAAGTGGATATAGCGCAGGATGCCGAAATCGGTCTTGTTGATCAGGGGCCGGTTCTCGACCCGCCATTCGCGTGCCCAACTGAACCCAAACTCCCGCATTCCGATATTCGACAGCGCGACAAAGCCGATCACGATAATCGCTGCGGGCACGATCAGCCAAAGCGTGACGGGCGGCTTGGGAATCCAGCCCAGCATCAGCGCAAATCCGGTGAAAAAGACCAGTTGCCAGCCGAACGGGTTGAAGAACCACGGCCGCGTGTTATTGGGAGCGTCAAACCAGAGCTGCGCGGGAATCTGCAAGGGCGTTATATCCTCGTAGCCAAAGAGCTCCAGCACTTCGAGATTGGCCCAGGCCCAGACGGCGATCAGCACGAAGGCGAGCAATCCCTTGTGAACTCTGGCCAACCCCATCACCAGCGGGATCATGGCGAGGATAACCAGATACATCGGCAGGATGTCGAAGTAGTTCGGGACATAGGTCAGTGTCAGCAGGCCGATCAGATTGCCTTCGGTGTTCTTGAAGAACGGATAGAGGTTCAACTGACCGATATAGTCCCGCTCGGTGAATACACCTGACGCATTGAGTGCTGCCATCGACATGGCCACGAAGAAGAAAAGCCCGATATGGGCCCAGTAGACCTGCCAGACCCGGTAGCCGATCCGCACCGAGCCCACAGCAAGCCCGCGCCGCTCGAACAGCTTGCCGAATGCAATTGCCGAGGCCATGCCGGAGCAGAAGACGAACATCTCGGTGGCATCCGAAAACCCCCAGCGTGCGGGTATCCAGCGGGTCCAAGTATTGCCCGGCGTATGTGCCAGCAGGATGATGAACATCGCTATTCCGCGGAAGAAATCCAGCCGCGGGTCCCGAATGGTTGGGGCGTATTTGGTGTCAGAGGTCAAGTTCATGTCTCACGAAAAGGCTGGTGGCGTCACTCGCCCGGAATACCTGCCAACTGGTCAATCGGAGCGCGCGCGCCTGAAATCAGGTCCAGACGACGATGGGTATATCCATCGACTGCGCCACCGCGCTTGTGCGTCCGGTCCTTCAGCATGCGTTCCGCTGCGTCCAGATATCCGCCACGAAGGGCTGCTTCAATGGTCAATCGCTCGAACACGTCGCGCTGAGCGTGCGAGCCGCCGATGGTCTGCATGTCCTTGCGCGCGGCTGTGAGGTTGAGGAAAGCCTCGGCATAGGAGCCCTCGCCGAACGCCTCCAGCCCGTTGGCCGCTGAAAGGCCCGGGTGGTGCATCAGCGCGTCGATCTCGGTTTCGCGGCGGTTGGCGTCATGGCTCATCCGGCGCAGCATGGTCGCGATTGCGGCATCCCGCTTGCCGCCCATCAGCGACAGCATGTAGTGCAGATCGGCGAAGACCAGACAGCCGTCGCCGGTCCGGTTCTCGGAGATATCCGCCAGTTCCTCCCAGCGGCCGCCCACATTCATGCCTTCGATTTCAAGTCGGGACAGCAGGGATGCCGCATTCGAGATATCGCGGTAGTCGTCGGTCTTGTCAGCCCGGATCTCGGCATCGTAAAGCGCCAGCGCCTCATCGACCTGACCCAGATCGAGATGCATCAGCGCGATATGCCACCAGACATGATAGCGGAAGTTGTTGCAATGCTCCCAAGCGGCTTCACGGCCTGACAGCCAGAAGAGGCCATCCTCGGCCCGCGCAGTCATGTCATAGACATGGGCGACCGCGTGCAACCCCCAGGCGTCATTGGGCGAGATCAGCAGGCCTTCGCGCCCGGCGGTCTCGGCGGCTTGATACTCGCCAGTTTCCTCCAACGTGAAAGCATAGCAGCCCTTGAGATATCCAAGAGCTTCGTGATCCGTATAGGCAGGCATGATCCGCTCGAGAGAGGCGCGCATTTCCTCGGGCCGTCCCATCACGAATTGGATCGCCTGCACGAGTTTCATCGCCAGAGCGTCGTGAGGGTGGGTCAGAAGTATGTCTTCGAGAATGGCCGCAGATTTGCTGGGATGGCCACCGATCCAGGCTGCCAGCGCCTCCACATAGAGCCGCTCGCGAGCGGTGGCATCGGTTCGGGCGAGCGAGGACTGCGCACTTGTCAGCGCTTCTCGCGCTGTCTGCACCAATTCGCTTCGCCCCAGAAGCAGCATGAACAGGCCGCGTGCCGCCTGCGCCTGGGCAAAGTCAGGGGCCAGTTCTATCGTCTTGCCAAGGTGGACCGGTGTCGATGCGCCGTGGGCCAGGAACGCCCGGATGGTTGCATTCCAAGCCTCAAGGGCCTCAGCACTCGGCAGAGATGTCTCGCATCCGCTGAAATCCATCTGTCTCGTCACTTGGCCCACTCCTTGATCTGCTGGCGCGTTTCTCTCACCCTCATCAGGTGCCAGAGGCGACTCCCGCAACTCACATGACCGTCAGGTCACGAATGTGTTATTCGCAAGGACAGTTTGTTTCGGTTTTGTATTCAGAGCCACGTCAAGGACCCGTCATGCCAACAATCCAGAAACTTCCTGTCACGATTGCGATTCTTGGTTTTGCCTTCGTAGCTTACCGCGGTGCACAATTTGGTGCAGCGCAGTATGTCTTGGCAAGCTTTATTGGCCTGCTCGGTGGAATTGCGCTGTATCACGCCAGCTTCGGCTTTACCGGTGCGTGGCGGCGCATCGTGACCGAGCGGCGCGGCGTCGGATTAAGGGCGCAGGTGCTGCTTCTGGGGCTGACCGCACTCTTCACCTTGCCGATGATCGCGTGGATGGGGGCAGGCGGATTTTACCAGCCGCTCGGGCTGGCGCTGGTGGCGGGATCGTTCCTCTTCGGGATGGGGATGCAACTGGGCGGCGGTTGCGGTTCAGGGACGCTCTTCACGGTGGGCGGAGGCTCCACCCGCATGGTGATCACGCTGACATTTTTCATCATCGGCTCGATGTTTGGCGTGGCACATCGGGGCTGGTGGTTCGACCTGCCGGGGTTCGAGCGTGTGCGCATGGTGCAGGATTTTGGCATCCTTCCGGCGCTTCTGATCACTCTCGCCCTTCTGGCCGCGATCTGGTTCGCCTCGGTCGTCATAGAGCGTCGCGCCCATGGCAGTCTGGAAAAGGGTCGGGCGACCGACAATATCCTGACCGGCCCTTGGTCGCCATGGCTCGGCGCGATTGCGCTCGCAGTGGTGGGCATTGCGACGATGTATGTGCTGAACCGCCCCTGGGGCATCACGCAGGCATTCTCGGTCTGGGGGGCCAAGGTTGCGCATGGCGCAGGCTACCCGATTGACGACATCACCTATTGGCGGGTCAGCGAGCGGCAGGTGGAGCGCAGTGTGTTCGCCTCGACCACCTCGCTGATGAATTTCGGGATCATGCTGGGCGCGCTTCTGGCTTCCGGTCTGGCGAGCCGGTTTGCACCGGTCTGGCGACTGACCCGCATGGAAACCGCCACAGCGGTTGCCGGAGGGCTCATGATGGGTTTCGGCGCACGTCTTTCGGGCGGATGCAATATCGGGGCCTATCTGGGCGGCGTCGCCTCGGGCAGCCTGCACGCCTGGGTCTGGGCGTTCTTTGCCTTCGGGGGCAGTTCGCTGGTGGCCTATCTGCGGATGCCGCGCCCGCCTGCGATGGCTCAACCTGCCTGAAAACGGATCAGAAACTCGGTGCCGGGTGTATGATCGGTCAGCGAGATCTGACCCCCGCTCGCGCTCACCATGGCCTCAACAATGCCGAGCCCCATGCCGGTGCCGCCATTCTGGCGCCGGGTCGTGAAGAACGGCTCGAAAATGCGGGTGCGATTGGCCGCAGAGATGCCCTTGCCGTTGTCTCTTATGTTCAGAGAAGGCCCGTCACCCGCAGTGATTTCGATGCTGTCAGCACCGTGATCCTGCGCGTTCTGGATCAGGTGTTCGAGAACCGCCAGCAGCACCTCTGCTGACATCGGCAGCCGTTCGTCACCGCCCTCGACCACAATGTCCAGAGGCTCAAAGGCCTGCCGGATCTCTGTGATCACACTATTAATCGTCGTATGCCCGCCCGAGGGCAGGGAGCGCGCACGGGTCAGCGACCGTAGCCGTTCCAGAAGCGCGTTCATCCGCGTCACATCCTGCTCGATATTCTCGAAGAACCGTTGCTGACGTTCTGCCGACATCGGCGCACCGGGATCGCGCAAAAGCTCGATGGCACCCCGGATCGATGTGATCGGCGATTTCAACTCGTGCGTGACATGGTTGGTGAAGGTCTCGATCTCGGCGCCGCGCTGGCTCAGCGCCTCGGACATCGAAAGCAGACCCTGACCGAGTTCCGCGACCTCACGCGTTCCGTAATGCAAGAGCGGCTGTGCCGCGTCCCGGCCGCCTTCCGATATCTGGCGCGACTGGGTGATCAACAGCCCGAGGGGTCGGGTGACAAAGCGCCAGAACACCACCCCGATGACGCCTGCGGCCAGCACCACAAGCGAGATCACGCGGAGCAGGTTCTGCCGTTCCTGATAGAGATACTGCACGACATTCCCCGGTGTGCGGCTGAGATAGACCGCGCCGATCACGCGTCCTTCGACCATCACCGGAAGGGCGACGAAGACCCGTACCTTGGAGCGTCGCGAGATCGACCAGACAGGCGGCGTCGGCGTGTCCGAGATGCGCTGCCTCAGGACGGTCGCGGTGCGCCCTGACAGCGCCTCGCGCACTTCCGCGACATGACCAAGATCGTAACCGACCTCGCCTGATCCGCCTATAACCCGGCCAAAGGGGTCGATGGCCCGGTATCCCGCAAGCGTTCTGAGTTGGGCGCTTTTCGAGATCCGTGTCAGACGTTCCCCGATCTTCTCATAAACTGGAGTGGGCGGGCGAAAGGCGGGCAGGGGATCGAGGCGAGGCGGCAGAATGTCGGAGGATTTCAGGCTGAGGGTCGGGAAGATCGGATCGAACCCGCTTCTCTTGACCTGCTTTTCACCTGGCTCCGGCACCCGCCCCAGCGTTGCGTCGCCGCCTGCACGCCTGAATTCATCAGCGAATTGCGCTGACAGAACGGCGGCCTGACCGATCAGTGTTTCTTCGGTCTGTTGCACAAGTTGCTTGCCATAGAAATTGACCAGCACCAGGCCCGCTAAAGGCAGACACAGCACCATGCCGAGAACGGCGGTGACCACAAGGGCCAGAGAGGGGCGCCATTTGCGGCGAACTAGGCGCCGCAATGATCCATCCGCAGACCGACTCCGTGAATGGTCTCAATCGCCTTGGGACACCCGGCCTCCGACAGCTTGGCGCGTAGGTTGCGGATGTGGCTGTCGAGCGTCCGGTCGGAGACATGGATATTGCCGTGATAGACCGCATCCATCAGTTGCCTTTTGCTCAGCACATGGGCCGGGCGCTTCATCAATGCTGCCAGGATCGAGAACTCCGACGAGGTGAGGCGGATATCACAGGTCCCCAGGCGACACTGATGCGCATCCAGATCGAGCGACAGGTCGCCATGGGTCAGCGCCTGGCTGGTCTGGGTCGCTGGCGCACCGCGTTTGAGGATTGCCTTGACGCGGGCCATCAGTTCGCGCGGGCTGAAGGGTTTGGCGACATAGTCATCGCCGCCGAGCTCCAGCCCCAGCACCCGGTCTATCTCGTCATTGCGGGCGGTCAGGAAAAGGATCGGCACCTCGGAGCTCTGCCGGATGCGACGGCAAAGCTCGAACCCGTCCATCTCGGGCATGCCGACATCAAGGATGATCAGGTCCGCTCCGCGCGCCTGAAAGAGATCGAGTGCCTCCTGCCCGTTTCCCGCCTCCTCAAAATTGTGACCGGCGCTTTCCAGCTTGAACGTGATGACTTCCCGGATCGAGGGATCATCATCGACAACAAGTATGTGGCTCAAAACATTTCACCCCATTCGTTGAACTGTTGCTCTATTAGATACAGCCTCAACCGGTGGTCCCGAAACCCCCATTCTTGCCAGTCGGTCTGGGGCAGGGACAGAGGGTCGCCCGGTGGCGGGGCAAGCCGCCTGTCGGCATAGGTGGGTTCGCAGGCGATAGGCGGTGAGCCCTGCTGTTCGGAGAAGCTCAGGATCGCAGGCATGGCATGGGACCCGAGGCTACAAAGATAGCGGCGGTCCAAAAGGGTGCCCTCGCCGGTCATTTCCCGCGCATGGCTGACATTGTAATTTGCGATGATGGCCGGAAAGTTGAGAAACGCGCAGACATAGAGCGTTGCGACACCCGAAAGGGCGATCCGGCTGACGATCCAGCCGCTTGTTCGGTGTTTTACTGTGCCGATCAGGATCAGCCCGAGGCCAATGGCAACCAGTCCCATCCAGATCGCCGCAGACAGTCTCAAATAAGTCAGCGAGTAGTGACTGACATAAAGGTCCAGCCGCATCAGGGAAGAACCCACAAGCAGAAGCGTTTGCAGGCAAAAGAGACACAGCAACCGACGCGGCCAGACCCCAATCTTCCGCCCGGTGCTGGCCACCAGCATGAAGGCACCGGCCAGCAGCGCCGTGGCGAGCAGGGGATAGGCTCCGCGATGGGCGTATTCGGCATAGGTCATGCCTTCGGGCAGACTGACCCCGCCCCAGAGATAGATGGCATCCAATGTGGTCTGCATTGCAAAGAGCCCGTTGAAGAGGATCAGTGCATTGACGATGGTCTGACCGCTCAGCAGGGCCCTCGGCCCCCGACGAGGGCCCTGTCTCTCCCACCTGCCGGCAAGCACTTGCGGCAGTCGCAGGAACGGCCAGACCAGAAATCCGGTGCCACACCACATCAGGACCCGGGCCATTGAGATATCGAGATCGAGTACAGCCTCCACGCTTTGATCGAGCGATTTGTCGATCACCGGGTTTGCCGCGGCGAAGAGCCCGAGGAATATGAGTGACAGCCCGATGGGCAGGCTCCAATGACGCAGAAATGCGACCGCATCGTGTGGTTGCACGGCCGGGTGCGCGGGCTTGAGCGCGTCGATGAACGGCTGGATCGGTCCGCGCAGCAGAAACCGTCCGGCGTTCACGGGAATGCTTCGGTCGTGAACGGTGGAAAGTGTTGCGAGGATCGTGCCTGTCACCAGAAATCCAGCTGAGAGGAGGCTCGGCGCCTCCAGCATCGGTGCCGCACCTGTTGCGAAGATGGCAGCGGTCATCCAGGTCAGTCTCGCGCCGCTTTGGATAACGGTTAGTGCGAAGAGCAGGGTTGCAAAAAGAACCAGTCCAAGGCCAGGATCAAGCCCCCACAAAAGGTAGTCCGCAGCAACGATCAGGCTGGTCAGGCTAATTACGAGAGCAATCTGCGGTGTGCTTCGGGGTGCGGTGAGGCTGAGTTCCATTTTGGCCGCCCTGTCGGGGAGAAAGAGGAGTGGCAGCGCGCGATCCCGATGTCGGTGTGTGGCAGGAAGAGACCAGGACCGCGCTTCTGCTCACAAGTCCTTTCTAGGTGGACGATGTGCAGTTGGATCTGTACGGTCGCGTAACTCTGCCGGAAATTTCGTGCAGAAATTGCGCAGATGGCTTTTATGCAAAAAAGGCGCTGCGCGGGACACGCAGCACCGATCAGTTCCGGATGGGCAGCCGTCTATGCAGCGGCGCGCTGGTTTTGCGTCAGCCGGGAATTTACCGTCTCGACAACCGCATCTATCAGAGGGCTGCCGAGCCCGAGTTGATCTGCGATCAGCTTGACGAGCATATCGACCCGCTCCACATCGCTTGTGCCTCCGTCGATTGCGCGGGCGACGGACGAGGGTTTGAGCAGGCCATTGGCTGCTGCTGCATATTTCTCGAACGGCACCTGATCGGCGGTGTCTGCACCAAGCGTTCGCACGATCTCGTCAACGCGTGCATAGATCGACCTGGAAAGCGAGAGGTCACCGTGCACCGCATCGCGGATCGCCCTTACCCCGTCTGGTTCGACACAGCGATAGTTGCCGGTCAGCAGCATGCTCCATTTGGCAAACGGCACGAAGAGGGAATCGTGGACCCGCAGCTTCACCGGTACGTCATTGCCATCGAGAGTGATGGCCGCGATGTCCGCCTCTATCCGGCGCAGCATCTCGGTATGTTCGGGCTTGCCGAAAGCAGCGGCCTTGAAGTTGGTCGGAAGCCCGACATGCAGGACATTGGGTCCATGATCCGGCAGGCGGAAGGCCTGCGGGTCGGGGCTGCAGAGCGTGACCAGATCGGGGTCGAAATCGGCCCAGACCTCGGGGCAGTTGAAGCTTGCCTCAAGTGCCTTGGTGTCGAGCCCGGGTATGCGCTTCAGGTAGGGAAGAGGCGGCATGTTCATGATGGACAGGCAGGGTAGTTTCGCTGCCGCGATCCGCGAGAGCAGGACGCGGATGTCCTCCATGCTGTATTGCGGCTCGCCCATGGCGAGGGCGACCATGTCATAGGCGCCCGGATCGACCTCGCCCGGGGATTGTGCCGTCAGTGTTCCGGGTTGTGCGCCCGACTGGATGGGGCGATGTGCCTCCTCGCCCCGAAGCTTGATACGGACATCCGTCCCCTGATCGTTGATCAGATCGGCGGTCGCAGCCCGGCAAACCAGAGTGACGTCATGGCCTGCCATGAGAAGCTTGGTTCCAAGAAGCGATCCGTAGGACGCTCCAAGGATCAGAATGTTGAGGCCCATTGTCCAAGCTCCTTCATTTACCTTGTCAGAAGATAGGCAAATGCGGTGGATTCGACCATGTAATTCGCGTAAATGTGTATTCTGTTAACAAAACAGAATAATATTTTGTTATGTTGTAATGTTACCTCTGATCTTCCTCCGGATAAGCCGGAACATCGGCAGCAATATGAGTATGATCGCGATGATCGTGATCGGTCCGGCAATGGGCCGGGTGAAGAAAATCGAGAAATCACCGTCAGAGAAAAGCAGGGACTGCCGCAGTTTCGGCTCTGCGATCGGGCCAAGAACAATGGCCAGAACGGCAGGGGCCAGCGGATAATCCAGCAGACGAAGGAAGAAGGCGGCAATCCCCACCAGAACCATGAGCCAGACATCGAACATGTTCTGGTAGGCGGCAAAGGTTCCGACCAGTGACAAGACGAAGATCAGAGGCGCAAGGATCGTGAACGGCATCCGAAGCATCCACAGGAAGAGCGGGATGAAGGCGAGGTTCACCAGAAGGGCCACGATGTTGGAGACATAGAACGAGCCGATCAGCGGCCAGACGAAGTCTGGCTGGGTGGTGAACAGGAGCGGTCCGGGCTGGAGCCCCCAGATCACCATGCCTGCCAGCAGAACCGCCGTTGTCGGAGAACCTGGAATGCCCAGTGTCATCATCGGCAGCATTGCCCCTGTGGACGCGGCGTTGTTTGCCGCCTCTGGTGCCGCAATTCCGTCGACCGAGCCCTTGCCGTACTCCTCCGGGTTGCGGGACGTCATCTTCGCCACGCCATAGGACATCAGCGACCCCGGTGTTGCGCCTGCTGCCGGGAGGATACCGACGAAGAAACCGAGGAAGGACCCGATCAATGTGCCTTTCCAGGCTTCGTGGAACTTGCGGATTGAGGCGAGGACGCGTGAGAAGCTGACATTCACCTCGCTCATTGTTGAGCCATAGCGCGACGAGTTCACGGTCCAGATCATCTCTCCGATGCCGTAGACACCGATGGCCAGAACCAGGAACCTTACGCCATGGGAGAAACCGGTTATGTCGAAGAAGATGAGCCGCGGCTCACCCGACACGATGTCAAAGCCGACCGTCGCCAGAACCAGCCCGATGCAGATCGAAAAGATCGTCTTGGGGATGTCGTCGCCGCCCAGACCGACAAAGGTCGCAAAGGCCAGCAGCATCAGTGCGAATATTTCCGGATCACCGAATTTCAGGGCGACCGAGGCCAGAGGCGGTGCAAAGGCGGTGAAGAGGACGTTGGCGATCGTACCACCGATGAAGGATGCCACGGCAGCCGTCACCAGCGCCCTGTCGGCCTGTCCCTTGAGCGCCAGCGGCCTTCCGTCAAAGGTCGTTGCAACGGCTGTTGATGCCCCGGGTATTCCCAGCGTTATCGACGATATCGCCCCTCCGTACATCGCTCCGTAGTAGATCGCCGCGAGAAAGATCATGGGTGAGGTGGCCGAGCCGGTCATGGACTGGATGACAAAGGTAAAGGGCAGAAGGATTGCCACGCCGTTGACAGACCCCAGCCCCGGCATCGCGCCCACAAAGAGACCAACGACCACCCCGAGAACTGCAAGCCCCAGGTTCAGAGGTTCAAGCGCGACGAGAAAGCCGCCCATGAGGGATGTCAGGATGTCCATGGCTCGCACCTCCAGTGTTTCCGGGCGCACATTCGGGTCGTCGAGTGACCCGCGTCCGCGTTGTGGCCCGTCATGTGTTCAATCCGTCAGTCGTCAGAGGAAAATGTCGTAAAGTGGTATGAAAAGCGGCTCCATATATCCCTTCGGCAGGACAATCCGCATCGCTACGTCGAAGAAGAAGAAACTGATAACCGGCAGGGCAGTAGCGATACTGAGCGTCTGCACGACCGAGTGTCTGCCAAGCACATACATGTAGTAGATCATGAACAGGAAGATCGCGCCGTAGAACCCGGCAATCTCGATCATGACCAGAAAGCCGAGCAATCCGCCTCCGACCAGCAGCAGCATCTTTCGGCCATAGGCATCGAGAAACGGTTCGGTCGATTGCGATGGCGCGGACGTGCCGCGAAACCAGTTGACCATGATCCAGCAGCAGCTGAGGAACATGACGAAGGACAAGCAGAATGGCCAGAAGCCGCTGCCGGGGCCTTCACCGTCGATAATTCCGACATTCGCGAACCGCCCCGCATCCGGGTTCCAGGCGGGCGGCTCACCGCTTTTCCACATGAAGTAGAGAGAGAGGATCGCGAGAACAATCGCAGTGACGATTTCCGCTTTGCGCATTGGTCGAGACCCTCCCCCTTTTGTCGCTTCGTGAGACTAGTTGATTGCGCCCGAGGCCTTGAGGATGTCCTCATGCCGCGCGCGTTGCGTGTCCCAGTAAGCCTTCAGATCGTCACCGGCCATGAAGTCACCCATCAGCGACTTGGAGGACTTGTACTCCTGCCAGGCATCGGACTCGTAGACCTTGGTGAAGAGGTCGCTGTAGTAGGTTGCGGCCTCATCAGACATGCCCGGAGCACCGACCACGGCGCGCTGCATGAAATACGAGAAATCGCCACCCGATTCCTTCAGGGTCGGCACATCGGGGAACATCGGAAGACGTTCATCCGTGAAAGCCACCAGCGGGATCAGATCGCCGGACTCAAAGAAGCCCAGAGCCTCGGACGGATTGTTGACCGAAGACGTGATCTGCTGACCCACAAGCTGCTTGGCAACCTCGCCACCGCCGGCATAGGGAATGTACTTGATCGACAGGCCATAGTTGGAGTTCAGGAAATCCGTGATGATGTTGTCTTCGGAGTTCTTGCCGGTTCCACCCATGACCCAGCCGTCACCACGCTCTTTCGCGACTGCCAGGAACTCGTCAAAAGACGAAACCCCTTCATCCTTGTGAACCCACAGGAGGAAGGTATCCTCGGCCATACGGCCGACGGGCGCGAATTCCATGATATCAACATCCAGACCAGGCTGACGCAATGGTGTGGTGAAGAAGGAATTCAGGGTCACCATAATGGTGTGATCCGGGTCGGATGCACCATTGAGATGAACCAGAGCCTCGGCACCGGATCCACCGGGCTTGTTGGTCGGAACAACAGGACGGGCAGACAGGTCTTCCTGTTCGATTATGGACTGCATCAGACGCGCCATCTTGTCGGCTCCGCCGCCTTTGCCGGCCATGATAACAAAGTCAATTGGTTTGGTAGGCTCAAATGCTGCCACGGATGTCGGTAGCGATACTGCGGCCAACACGGCCGCGCCAATCATCGTGAATAGAGTCCTTTTGCGAATGGACATATGTGTACTCCCTTAGGTCAGGTTATGCCGCAGGAGACTGTCTGTCGCAGTCCTTTTGCGGTCACGTTGTGCTCTCGTCTTGCTTGCCTCCTTAAAACTCCGGCAGCAGCCGCAACGTTTACAACACCCCTACAATCTAATGACTGAACAACACGGGCATCGAAGAGCGGTCCACGACGGTTTGGGTGTTTCCACCAAACAGGGTTTCATGCTCGTGACTGTCACCATATGCACCCATAACAAGTAAGTCTGCGTCTATTTCGATACTCGTCGATAACAAAGCGTTTCCCACGCTCTTTTTCGCATCAATATCAATGACATCTGCATTGCGTTTGTGCAAGCTGAGATATGCGATCACATCCTCTGATGTGGTTCCGGGCCCTGCATCGGAGCCGTTTGTCAGAATGGAAATCCTGTCCGCCCCGGCCAGCAGCGGCATTGACTGCGCCAGGGCCCGCGCGGCCTCGGCGCTGCCGTTCCAGGCGATGGCAACGGCCTTGCCCAAGGTCCGGGGCGCGGCCTCGCGTGGCGGACACATCAGCACCGGACGGCCGGAATGGAAAAGAGCCGCTTTCAGCGTATTGGTGCCAAGGTTCCGGTCGATATCGGGTTGTGCGACGGCAATGATGTCTGACAGTCGCCCGTGGCGTTTGATCACGTCGACCTGGCGACCGACCTCTTCGATAAGGCTGACGGTCGCCTCCAGACCATCGGGGTGGTCGTTCATGCTCAAATTCAGCTTTGCCGCCAGCGCCCGCAGCTCTTCGCGCAGGCCGCTCTCCTCGATATCGGCCACTTGCGAGGAGTGCATAAGGATCTGTTTGCGCAGAAAATCGGGGATCGGCACGCCGTAGGGCATCAGGTCTTCGGGACGCGGGCGGCAATGCGTGATCTGCACATGGGCGTGATGGGCATGTGCCAGCACGGCTGCGTGGGCGACAACGTTGTCGCCCTTGCCGTCGCCGCGAACCGGAACCATGATTTTGCGGATCACCGGATCATCTCCTCAAAAGAGTCCCTGGATTTGGTTTTTGTTGTTGAGTTTGATGGCTTCTGCGGAGGGGGTTCGGGGGAGGCC
>CANLSM010000034.1 GCA_947493745.1 uncultured Paracoccaceae bacterium
AACCAGATGAGCCAAACACTCTCTTACTTTAAGCGGCCAGTGGTGCCAAAAACCCTGACGACGGACACGACAGACGATGGTGTAGCCGCCGTCAAACCCACATTCGTCCAGCCAGTCGGGTGGCTTAAGTCGGAGCCCATCACCGGGTCCAAACGGTCATGTTCCGGTTGCCACCGCAGTCGGGACCGTCTGCTCGCTGCAGAAGTTGTCCAGAACATCATAAACGGTCTGAGGCTTTCCGTAGAAGTATCCTTGCGCTTCCCTGCAGTTTTCCTGCAGCAGAATTCTTACCTGTTCCTCGGTCTCCACACCTTCGCAGACCAGTTCGAGACCCATACCCTCACATAGCTCACTGACGGATCGAACGATTGCCCGGGCATCGCCATCCGCCTCCAGCGCCTGAATGAAACACTTGTCCAGCTTCAGCTTGCGCAGCGGCAGCTTCGAGAGATAGGCGAGCGATGAATATCCCGTCCCGAAATCATCGAGAGCCCAGGAGACGCCCAGCATTTCAAGATCACGCATGGTTTCGATGACTGAATGTGAGGGGGACATGAAAACGGACTCCGTCAGTTCCAGCCAAAGACGTCTCGCCTCCAGACCACTTTCCCGAAGAGAGGTCTGAACGTCGGAGACGAGATCATGATCGATCATCTGCAGGGCCGAGACATTGACCGAGACCGTGACATCCGAAGGCAGCAATGTAGCATCCCCTGTCGCCCTCCCCAGCACCCAACGTCCGATATCCTGTATGAAGCCGTTGGATTCCGCGATTTCGATGAACTGATCGGGGAAGACCTGGCCAAGCTCGGGACTTGCCCATCTCAACAGGCCCTCGACACCGAGAAGGCGATTGTCGGTCATGCGAACCTGCGGCTGGTAGACAAGATCGAACTCATCGCGCTCGATGGCCGTCCACATGGCACGCTCGACGGCACGCGCCCGGGTCTTGCGGGACGTATGGGCGGGTTCATGACGCTGGGCGCGCGTCCCACCGAGTTTCTGTGCTTCGTCCAACGCTTCCTCGGCCTGTTCCAGCAGGTCCGCGGCGGTCAGACCGGTTGTATCGGCTTCACTTGCAAACCCGATGCGCGCGCCGACCTGCGCCCGCGCCTCGCCCAATTCGTAGGGCGCTGCAACAATCTGCTTGATCCGCTCTGCCACTCCATCGGGCTGAATACTGTCGACGGGGTCAAGAGAAAAGATCGCGAAGCTGTCGCCATCCAGCCGGACAACAGGCGACAGACCGTTCGCGGGCTGGCTCAGTCGCGCGACGGCCTCCTTCAGCACCAGATCACCGATCTCCCGGCCAAGTGTGAGATTGATGATCTTGAAACGATGCAGGCTGAAGGCGAAGATCGCGACACCATTGCCCAGACGGATATGATCCTGCATGATTTTCAGGAAGGCGTTGCGCCGCAGGGCGCCGGTTCGCTCGTCATGCATCGAGAGATATGTGAGCAGCTCTTCCTTCTTCCGCAAGGCCGTCACATCGCGGGCTGCAATGGTCGCGATGTATGTCCGCCCACTCAAAGATCCGCGCCCCTTTCTGGGCGCTTCCAGACATGAGGGCGTGACGGCGTATTGAAGAGCACGCTCACCAAGGGTCGTTTCCTGAAATCCTTTTGAAAGCCACCTTCCCTCGCGGTGAGCCTGTATCGCCTCAAACACCGCCGAGACGAACTGATCGGGCAGACGGGGCGCCGTGTCGTGCGGCGCTTCGGTCAGAACGTCGGCGCTTTTGCTGTTGCTCAGGATGGTTCCACGCTCATCAACCACCACGATCATGTCTGAACTGTCGTTAAAAACCTGCTCAAGCAGGCGTCTTGTATTGCCGATCTCGGCCGTCGTGTTCCTGATCCGCCAATGGCTGAGGTCAAGCGCCTTTCCCATGCGCCAGAAGCCATAGAACAGAAGGCCCGGGTAGATCGGGCCGGTTGCAAGCAGCAGTGATCGGGTTTGGAAGAGCACAAGGCCGGCGACTTCCGCACCGGCGATCACGAGGACGGACTGGCCAATCAACCTCCAAGGGCTGAAGTCACATCCTCTCGTCTGAAAGTAGCCGATGGCTGCGATCACCAACAGAATGCAGACAAGGCCGTTTGAACGGTACGGCACGACCCCCTGCATCAGCGTCTCGGTTGCGAGCACGTGGATCATGGCGCCGGGAATAATCCCATGCACGGGAACCGCAAAATTGTCGCGGAGTTCCAGCGCGTAGGCCCCGACAACGACGGACTTCCCGGTGAGCGCCTCTGCCGGGACGCCACCGCTCAGAACATCGGCCACGGAATAGGCGGGAATGGTTTCGGGGCGCAGTCCATAGTTGATCAGAAACCGACCGTCAGGCGGTCCGAAAGAACCCGAGAGGAAGGACGCCGCCGAAGGCAGGTCCTCTCCATTAACCGGGGCGCTGAAAAAGTAGTGTCTTACAAGGCCGTCTCGACCCGACGGGACATTGACCAGAACCGGCCAGCTTGATGTTCGGAATTCGGTATATGGCAGGTTATGGCTGGGCTCGGTCGCATCGCCGGCCAGCGCCATCCGGGCCTGGGAGAAAGCTGCGAGATATGTGCTTCCCCCGGCGCGTTCCAGCGCCTCAAGGAGGGCATCATCCTCGGCTGCGGTGCTGGCAAATGCGAAGTCGATGTCAAAGAAGACATCCCTGGCATTCACATCTGTCAGATGATTGAGCAGGTCCGCGTGGATGCTGCGTGGCCAGGGCCAAAGTCCGAATTCCTTCAGGCTTTGATCGTCGATTGCAATGAAGACGACCTCGCCGGTGACGGGCTTTGGTGTCAGGCCCATGCGCAGATCGCCAATGGTGGTATCGATGGATCTGAGCGCGCCCGAGAGTGATGCAAGCACAATGACGAGGCCGATCAGAATGATCGGAGAGAGTTTGCCCAGAAGGGCGTTCGCCTTCTCCGTCCATACCTTCAATGGTGATCCGCCTTCGGTTCAAGGTGAGCTGGTCTGCTTCCAAGCTCTACCGATTTGATTTTCCATTGCCGTTTCCATCACCATTGCCGTTACCGCCGCCGTTGCCGCTCCCACCGCCATTGCCGTTTCCACCACCATTTCCGGTACCGTTCCCACCGACGTTGCCGCTTCCACCACCGTTCCCGCCACCATTGCCGTTACCGCCACCGTTGCCATTATTGCCTGCCGCAGGCTTTGCGCCAGGAAGCGCTGTCCGGTTTGCGGCATTCGGGTTCCGGGGTGCCTCAAGGCGCGAACTCACCGCATCAATCGTATCTTTGGACGGCGGGGCGCGATTGATCTCCACACCGGGTCCTCTCGAAGGCGTCACTCTCGCGACCTGTCCGGGCCTGACACTGGTATCTGTGGACGCACCATCGCTTTGGACGTCAACGCGACCGCGATCGACGCGGACAGACGAACTCTGACGATCTACGGAAACTTCAAAAACGGTCCCTTTGACGACCGCAGCAAGATGTGGCGTGATCACCTTGGCGTGCCGGCGATTGCGGACCTCCAGATCCAGAACCACCGAACCCTCCTGCTGGACGACCTTGGTGTTGATCCCGTTGTTCCACCATGTCGCAATTGCAGCCAGCGAATCCGGGCGGATCAGGATGCGCTCAGCCCCGCGGCGCAGAATGACGCGACCCTGCGGACCTGTATGGATCCAGCTGGAATTGGGAACCTCATCGCCGACCGAGATACTGGCCCATGTCTTGCCATCGGGCGCATGGACAACCTCGCCCCCGAGACGATCGACGACCCATCCCGACGATGCCTGTGCGGCAGACCCCAGAACCAGAAACAAGCATGTCACGGCAAAAGCAAGCAGACGCATATCCAACCCTCTCAACAATCGCGTCTTCTTAAGCACGCCAGAAATAAAATTGCGTAAATGAACGCCGCATCACGGTCACATTGCCGGTGTCGTTGGCCGTGTAAGTAGCTACAGTTTAAGGTTATTGATCAGGTGATCTCTGCCCGCAGGCAGGCCGCCTTCATGTTTTCAGGTGAAACGGCCGGAAGCAGATCTCCGTCAGGTTCGCCACGCAAGAAGCCGTCTTTCCACAGCCGCGATGGCTGCGCTGACAATGATACCCAGCAAGGACAGGATCACGACACCCACAAAGAGCCGCTCGAGATCGTAGAGTGAGCCCGCTTCCAGAATATAGGCACCGATACCGTACTCGGCCCCCAGCATCTCGGCGGCCACCAGCAGGATGATTGCGATGGCGAGGCTGATACGCAGTCCTGAAAGGATCCCGGGCATTGCCCCGGGCAACACGATCTTGCGAACGATGGACCACCAGGTCAGCCCGAAACTCTGTCCCATACGGATCAGGGACCGGTCCACATTATCGACCGCACCATAGGTTGCGACCACCGTAGGCGTGAAGGTTCCGAAGGCGATGAGCGCGTATTTCGAACCCTCATCTATGCCGAACCAGATCACGAAGAGCGGCAGAAGCGCGATCTTGGGGATCGGGAAGATCGCCGCCACAACCGGAACCACCCCTGCGCGCATGTAGGAAAAGAGGCCGATCAGGATCCCCACCGCAATACCGGCGGTTGCACCGATGACGGCACCGATCACCAGTCGCGTCAGCGAGGGAACCAGATGCTTGAACAGCAACCCGCTCTCCCAAAGCCCCACGAAGGTCGCAAGCACATCAGAGGGTCTGGGCAGGGTCAGGGAGGTGATCCAACCGGCCCGCGTGCCCCACTCCACAAATGCGATCAACGCGACGAAAACGGCAAACCCGACCCAGCGGCGCGAGTTCGGGGCAAAGCCACCACCGCGAAAGCGGACTTCAATCGGTTCGCGACCCGCTGTCTCAGACATCAATCAGCTCCTCATCAGCGGCGCGCGCCTCGTCGCGCATCAATCCCCAGAGGTGTCTTTGAACCTTGTCGAGATCCGCGTCTCCGTATGTGCGCTCGGCCAGGGGCTTCGCAATCTCCACGACCTCGCGCACCTGACCCGGTCTGCGCGACAGAACAACGATGCGGTGTCCCAGACGGACGGCCTCGGCCAGGTTATGGGTCACATAGATCGACGTGAAAGGCTGACGGGTCCAAAGACCGATGAGATCATCCATCAGAAGCTCGCGGGTCTGCGCGTCGAGCGCCGAGAGCGGCTCGTCCATCAGCATCACCGCAGGTTTCACCGCCAGAGCACGGGCAATCGCCACCCGCTGTTTCATGCCTCCGGACAGTTGCTTGGGCAAGGCGCGGGCAAAGTCGCTGAGCTTGGTGCGGATCAGGACGTCTTCGATGATGGCCTCAGCCCGCTTGCCCCTTATGCCGTGATCCTCCAGCACCAGCGAGACATTGCCCCGCACCGACCGCCAAGGCAGCAACGCGAAATCCTGAAAGATATATGTCAGCGGGTTCAGGCATCCCTCGGGTGGCGTCCCGAGTTGCAGAACGCGTCCCGACGCGGGCCGCTCCAACCCTCCGGCAAAGCGCAGAAGGGTGGATTTTCCGCATCCCGACGGGCCAACAAGGCAAACGATCTTTCCTGCCGGAATATCGAGCGAAATATCCCGCAGAACCTGCGTATCGCCATAGGCGTGACTGATCTGATCGAGCCGGATGTCCATGAGATGCCCTTCAGGTTCAGGGTGAAGGGCAACGCGGCGGTCGCGTCACCCTCCCGGGTTGTCTCACGCCTCGAACGTCTCGACGTAAGACGTGTCGAGGATCGTATCGAGCGTGATATCCGCATCGACCAGCCCCTCGGACTGGAACCAGCCGAGCTGATCCCTGATCGAGGCGACATTCAGACCTGCGCCCTCGTTGAGGCGCATCGTGCCATTGATGATCGACGGGGCCGCCGTCTCACGCGGGCGGTCCGTGTAGACATATTTGTGGATCAGATCGACCATTCCATCGACACCTTCCTCGCCACCAGCCCTGTCGATCATGGTCGCGTTGTAGTCCGTCACGCCCTTCCCGAAACCGCTCAGAAAGTCGGCAGTCTGCTGGCGCTCATCGGCTGCATTCGATGCAGAGGTGAACACGGTCGTGACCTGATATCCGGGCAGATAATCCGCGATGTCGCCAATGATGTGCACCGCCCCCGAGCCCGCCAGCGGCTTCGCGATATGCGGGACGATGGACCAGGCATCAATCTGACTGGATTTCAACGCGCCAATGATCGCGCCCACTTTCTGGAGCGGCTTGAAGCTGACCTCGACACCTTCGGCGGCAGCAACTTTTGCGCCCATGTAATGGAACGAGGACCCGGCCTGCGTGATGCCGAAGGTCTTGCCCGCCAGCGCGGATGGGGTTGTCAAACCGGCCTTGAAAGCAGCGTCAGAGGCAAGGATTTTCTGCCCGTCGATGCCGGCCTCCTCGGACAGCGCGCCCCCGATCACCTTGATTGCACCCTTGTCCGCCAGAGAGATCAGTCCGCCCGACATCGCCGTGACCGCATAGTCCACGTCGCCAGAGGCAATCGCGACCGCCATCGGTTGAGCCGCCTGAAAGAACTTCAGTTCAACATCCAGACCGGCCTCGGCAAAGTAGTTCCGCTCAACGGCGATGAAGCTTCCAGCATGGGATGTGAAGCGCAAAGCCCCCACGACGATCTTCCGCCCCGACGCAATGGCCGGTGCGGCCAGGCCGGTTGCCGCGGCTGACGCCGCCAGGGCAAGTGTCTGTCTTCTGTTATACTTGATCATGATTTCCTCCCTTTTTTACTACTTTCTCACGCTCCCAGATCGGCACGGATATCATCCTCTAGCACCGTCAGGGCCTTCGTCTTGTTTCGGTCCAGAACCGCCTGGCGCAAGGCATTCTGCCGGGCGGCGCGCGCCGCGAAGTCAATCCGGCCCTCTCGCAAAAGCGCCAGCCGATATCGGCGGGACTGGTTGTAGAATGTCCCCGCCATCTCGATCAGCCGACGCGAGGCACAGGCGGAAAGCAGAGCCTCTGCAACTGTCCGGCACGCCTCATCCCATTCAAGGGCCGTGACATCATCGGGGTTTGCCTGTACGGCACTTTCGGCGCGACTGAGGGCATGAAGCGCTGCCACGACCATGGCCTCCCAGGCCACATCACCGCGCTCCAGTGCGCGGGACAGACCCAGTTTCTCGATTTCCAGCCGCATCATGAGGATATCGTGCAGATCTTCCTGCGTCGCCGAGGTCACCCGGAAGCCGCGCTGGTTGGTGGCCTCCACCAGCCCTTCGGCGGTGAGCATCCGCAAGGTCTCGCGCATGGAATGGTTGGAGCCACCATAGGACTGACGCAAGGCATCGATCTTCAGTTTCTGATCGGGGTTGAGCACACCGAATGAGATGTCGCGGCGAATGGCGGCTGCAAGCATGGCGACAACGGTTTCGTCCTCCCGTTTGCGGTCACCGAACAGCATTACGCCTCCTGAACTCGAAAATATTGGATATTTTTGAGGGGATGACCCCGATCTTGTCAAGAACCGATCCCGACTGTTTTTCATGGACCGAGGCTCTGCGGAGCCCAATCGGGTCTAGGCGCACAGGCCCAGCAGCCAAGGGCATATCGCATTTTTGTACGCACAAATGCAGCCAGAACCAAGAAATGACAGCCTTACCTCACACGGTTTAGTTTAAGTATGAAAGTTCAAGCTTGAAATAATTGCCCGCCGACCTGAAGATGGTCCTCGAATCGAGTGCGGGAGACCTGTCACAATGCGAATTGCGTGTCTTGGTGGAGGACCGGCAGGACTGTATTTCGCAATCTCCATGAAACTTCGTGCGCCGCAATCCGAAATCACGGTGATCGAGCGCAACCGGGCCGACGACACGTTCGGCTGGGGCGTAGTTCTGTCGGATGAGACCCTGGACAACCTCGCTGCAAATGATGCCAAAAGTGCCATCGCGATCCGGGAACATTTCGCCTATTGGGATGACATCGCCCTGCATATCCGTGGAGAGCGTCTCGTTTCGTCCGGTCATGGTTTCTGCGGGATCGGTCGCCGTCGCCTGCTGATCCTGTTGCAGGAGCGGGCGCGCGAACTGGGGATCAACCTGCTCTTCGAAACGCGGATCGAGAGCGCGGAGACCTACAGGCATCAATATGATCTAGTGGTCGCATCCGACGGGCTGAACTCCGGCACGCGGGCGCTCTATGCAGATACGTTCCAGCCCGATATCGACGAGCGTCTCTGCCAGTTCGTCTGGCTGGGAACCAAGCAGACCTTTTCAGATGCCTTCACATTCATCTTCGAAGAGACGCCCCATGGCTGGGTCTGGGCGCATGCCTACCAGTTCGATGCCGACACCGCGACCTTCATCGTGGAATGCACCCAGAAGACCTTTGATGCGTTCGGGTTCGGACAGATGACCCAGCAGGAAAGCATCGCTGTCTGTCAGGAGATCTTCCGTGATCATCTGGGTGGGCATGCGCTGATGACCAATGCCAACCACATTCGGGGCTCGGCCTGGATCAGGTTTCCGCGTGTTCTTTGCAGGAAATGGCATCACGAGAATGTCGTGCTCATCGGTGATGCGGCAGCGACCGCGCATTTTTCCATCGGTTCCGGCACCAAGCTTGCGCTGGAGTCCGCGATAACGCTGGCGGATCTTCTGCATAGCAAGCCTGACATGCAGAGCGCATTCGAGGAATACGAGGACGCCCGCCGGCTCGAGGTTCTGCGCCTACAATCGGCGGCCCGGAACTCCATGGAATGGTTCGAGCGCGTCGAGCGCTATCTCGATCTTGATCCGGTGCAGTTCTACTATTCACTTCTGACCCGAAGCCAGCGGATCAGCCACGAAAACCTGCGCGAGCGAGATGCCTCCTGGCTTGACGGGGCGGAGCGCTGGTTCATGGATCAGTCCGGCGAAGGATCGGAAAAACCGACCCGCGCGCCCATGTTCACGCCCTTCAGGCTGGCGGACATGACGCTTAAAAACCGGATCGTCGTCTCTCCGATGGCGCAATACAAGGCCGTGAATGGCTGCCCGACGGACTGGCATCTGGTGCATTATGGCGAGCGGGCAAAAGGTGGTGCGGGGCTGGTCTATACGGAGATGACCTGTGTCAGCGCGGAAGGGCGCATTACCCCGGCCTGCCCCGGTCTTTATGCGCCCGAACATGAGGAAAGCTGGTCCCGCCTGACGGATTTCGTGCACAGCCAGACCGATGCAAGGATCTGCTGCCAGATCGGGCATTCAGGTCGAAAGGGCTCGACACAGCTTGGCTGGGAACAGATGGATGCCCCGCTGCAAGGCGGCAACTGGGATCTGATCAGCGCCTCTCCCATTCCATGGTCCCCCGACAATCCCGTGCCGCGGGAGATGACCAGGGCGGATATGGACGAGATCCGCGATCAGTTCGCAGCCTCGGCGGAAATGGCCGCAAGAGCCGGTTTCGACATGATCGAGCTTCATGCGGCGCATGGTTATCTCATCTCGTCCTTCATCTCACCTGTCTCGAATGTCCGGACAGATGCCTATGGTGGATCGCTGGAAAACCGGCTGCGCTGGCCGCTGGAGGTTTTTGCCGCAATGCGGGCGGTCTGGACCAAGGGCAAGCCGATGTCGGTGCGCATCTCTGCGACCGACTGGGTCGGGGCGGATGGGATCACGCCCTCGGATGCGGTGGAGATTGCCAGGGCCTTTTCCGGGGTCGGGGCCGATCTGATCGATGTGTCCGCCGGGCAGACCACCATCGACGCGCAGCCGGTCTACGGACGTATGTTCCAGACCCCGTTCAGCGATCGCATCCGCAACGAGGCGGGCATTCGCACCATGGCCGTCGGCAACATCTATGAAGCGGATCATGCGAACTCCATTCTGATGGCCGGGCGGGCCGATCTGGTGGCCATCGGGCGACCGCATCTTGCCGATCCCTACTGGACGCTGCGCGAGGCCGCCAGGATCGGCGACAGGAATGCACAGAACTGGCCCCTGCCTTATCTCGCTGGCCGGGATCAGCTGTGGCGGCTTGCAGACCGGGAAGCGGAGACGCTGCGCGCATGAGCATGGACACACGACATGTCGTAATAACCGGAGGGGGGTCAGGCGTGGGTGCGGCCATGGCGCAGGCCTTCTCGCGCGTGGGCGCGACGGTGACCATCATGGGGCGGACCGAAACCCCGCTCAAACGGCAGGGCGTTCCCTATGAGCTTTGCGATGTGACAGACCCGACCGCCCTGCAATCGGCAATGAAGCGCGCGCGCGCCGCCCGTGGGCCGGTCGATGTCGCGATTGCAAATGCCGGTGTGGTGGACAGCATTCCGTTTGAGAAGATGGCGCCGGACGATCTGAACCAGATGATGGCGGTGAACCTGAACGGCGTGATGAACCTCTGGCAGGCAGCTTTGCCTGATATGAAGGAAAATGGCTGGGGCCGCATGATCGCGGTTGCCTCGACCGCCGGGCTGAAGGGTTACCCCTATGTCAGCGCCTATTGCGCAACCAAACATGCCGTGATCGGGATGACCCGGTCTCTGGCGCGGGAGCTGGCGCGGAGCGGAACGACCGTGAACGCAATCTGCCCGGGATTTGTCGACACGCCGCTTCTGGAGCGGAGCATTGCGAAAATCTCCGAAAGCACCAGGATGACGCCTGACGAGGCGGCCCGCACTCTGAAGGCGGACAACCCGCAAAGGCGCTTCATTGAAGCCGATGAGGTTGCTGATGCGGCCCTGTGGCTGGCCTCTGACGGGGCGGCGTCGGTCAATGGCCATGCGCTCAGCCTGTCGGGAGGCGAGATATGATCGCGCAGCGCGACCTTCCGCATGGCACCGACACCAAGGACAAGCTGCGCTTGTGGCTCAGACTGCTCAAGACCACCAACGGTATCGAGACCGAGCTTCGTCGACGCCTGCGCGACGGTTACGCCACGACCCTGCCCCGCTTTGACGTCATGTCGGCGCTTGCGCGCCACCCTGAGGGGCTCAGGATGAGCGAGCTGTCGGACTTCCTTCGGGTCTCGAACGGCAACATCACCGGGATCGTTGACCGGCTGTCGGATGATGGATTTGCGCGGCGGGCACCGGTTCAGGGCGACAGGCGCGCGCAGCTGGCGCGGCTCACGGCTGCCGGTCAGGCGGAGTTCAACCGCCTTGCCATCGCCCACGAGAACTGGATCGGCGATCTTCTGGGATCACTGGGTCCGGACGAGACGGACAGGATGATGACCTTGCTTGATGAGATCCAGCCAGAAAACCGGGACGGAGACATGTGATGGCCCTCTCAGACACCCAGCATTTCAGATGCAGCATCAAAGACGGGATCGCACGGATTGCCCTCGACCGGCCTGACCGCAAGAACCCCTTGACCTTCGAGAGCTATGCGGAGCTGCGCGACTGGTTTCGCGCACTCCCCTACACCGACGAGGTGCATGTGGTCGTGATCCTGCCCAATGGCGGGAATTTCAGCTCGGGCGGTGACGTGCATGACATCATCGGGCCGCTCACCCGCATGAACATGAAAGACCTTCTCGCCTTCACCCGCATGACCGGCGATCTGGTGAAAGCTATGATCGGTTGCGGAAAACCGATCATCTCGGCCGTTCAGGGCATCTGTGCGGGTGCGGGCGCCATCATCGCCATGGCGAGCGATTTGCGCTTGGCGACACCGGACGCACGCGTGGCTTTCCTGTTCAACCGCGTCGGTCTGGCTGGGTGCGACATGGGCGCCTGTGCGATCCTGCCGCGGATCATCGGTCAGGGACGCGCCGCCGAACTTCTCTATCTTGGCCGCGCGATGAGCGCCGAGGAAGGGGAACGCTGGGGCTTTTTCAATCGCATCGCCGGACCCGATGATCTCGAGGCGGAGGCAATCGCTCTTGCCACCCGTATCGCCAGCGGTCCGACATTTGCCAATTCGATGACCAAGACGATGCTGGCGCAGGAATGGTCCATGAGCCTTGATCAGGCCATCGAGGCGGAGGCACAGGCCCAGGCGATCTGCATGCAGGGCAACGACTTCACCCGCGCCTATGACGCATTTGTCGCCAAGGAAAAACCGGTGTTCGGGGGGGATTGATGGCGGACCAGACCTACCTTCACTGGCCATTCTTCGAAGACCGTCACCGGGCGCTCGCCGCCGAGGTTGCCGAGTTCTCTGCCGGGCTGAATGTCGATCACGGCGAGACCGATGCCGCCTGCCGGGCGCTTGTTGCGCAACTCGGCGAGGCCGGTCTTCTGGCCCACACGGCAAGCAGAGACGGCAGTTTCGACGTGCGCAGTCTGTGTGTCTGCCGCGAAACGCTGGCCCGCCATGACGGGCTTGCCGACTTTGCCTTTGCAATGCAGGGCCTCGGTACCGGTGCGATCACTCTGTTTGGCAGTGACATGCAACGTTCCAGATGGCTGCCTAAAACCCGCACGGGAAAGGCGATAGCGGCCTTTGCACTGACCGAACCGCAATCGGGCTCCGATGTTGCGAACTCGACCATGACGGCAAGGCGGGATGGCGATGATTTCATCCTCAATGGTGAAAAGACCTGGATCTCGAACGGCGGCATCGCGGATGTCTACACGCTGTTCTGCCGCACCGGCGAAGCACCCGGTGCGAAGGGTCTTTCAGCCTTCGTCGTTACGCCGGACCTGCCCGGTTTCGAGGTCGTTGAACGGATCGAAACCATTGCACCGCACCCGCTTGCCACCCTTCGTTTCACGGATTGCCGCATCCCGGCCGCATCGATGATCGGGGCGCCGGGTGAAGGCTTTCGCATCGCGATGTCGGTGCTGGACATCTTTCGACCCTCGGTGGCCGCAGCCGCGCTCGGGTTTGCGCGCCGTGCACTGGATGCCGCCCTCGACCAGGTCACGACGCGCGAGGTTCAGGGGGCACCGCTGGCCGAGTTGCAGATGGTGCAGGGTCACATTGCGGATATGGCGGTCGATATCGATGCCAGCGCCCTGCTCGTCTATCGCGCAGCCTGGGCACGGGACAACGGCGCCGCCCGCGTGACGCGCGAGGCCGCGATGGCCAAGCTCTTCGCGACCGAGCAGGCGCAACGGGTCATCGACAAGGCGGTGCAGCTCTTTGGCGGTGACGGGGTTCGCAGCGGCACCGTGGTCGAGACCCTCTACCGCGAAATCCGCGCCTTGCGGATCTACGAGGGTGCCTCGGACGTTCAGAAAATCATCATAGCGCGACAGACGCTGGCTGCCAAACGGGGGATGAAATGATGCTTGGTCCTTCCGCTCATACCGATACATTCGCGCGGGACAATCTGCCGCCGGTCGAGCAGTGGCCGGATTTCATGCTGGACGGCTTTGAGTACCCCGAGGTGCTGAACGCAGCCCATGAGTTGACCGATGCGATGGTTGAAAAGGGGTTCGGGGATCACACGGCACTGATCGGAAACGGTCGGCAGCGCACCTATAAGGAGCTGACCGACTGGACCAACCGCCTTGCGCATGCGCTGGTCAAGGATCTGGGCGTAGAGCCCGGCAACCGGGTGATGATCCGCTCTGCCAACAATCCCGCAATGGTCGCCTGCTGGCTTGCTGCCACGAAGGCAGGGGCGGTGGTGGTCAACACGATGCCGATGCTGCGCGCAGCCGAGCTTGTGAAATATGTCGAGAAGGCGGAGATCCAGTTTGCGTTGTGCGACACGCGACTGATGGAGGAAATGACCGCCTGCGCCGAGCAGGTGTCCCGGACGGTTCGCATCGTGGGCTTTGACGGCACCTCCAATCATGACGCCGATCTGGACCGGATGGCGCTGGAAAAGCCGGTGAAATTCGAGACCATCGCAACGGGCCGTGACGATGTCGCGCTGCTTGGTTTCACCTCCGGCTCGACCGGTGAGCCAAAAGCGACGATGCATTTCCACCGCGACCTGATGATGATCGCCGACGGCTATGCGAGGGAGGTTCTCGGCGTGGTGCCCGAAGACGTGTTTGTCGGCTCTCCGCCGCTGGCCTTCACCTTCGGGCTGGGTGGTCTGGCGGTGTTCCCGCTGCGGTTTGGCGCGACCGCCACCTTGCTGGAGCAGGCCACCCCCCCCAACATGATTGAGATCATCGAGAAATACCGTGCCACAGTCTGTTTCACCGCCCCGACCGCCTATCGCGTGATGTTGCAGGCAATGGACGACGGCGCGGATCTGTCCTCGTTGCGGGCTGCGGTGTCGGCGGGCGAAACCCTGCCCGCTCCGATCTACGAGGACTGGATAGCCAGGACCGGTAAGCCGATGCTGGACGGGATCGGCGCAACCGAGATGCTCCACATCTTCATCTCCAATCGCTTTGACGATCACCGACCGGCCTGCACCGGCAAACCCGTCATCGGGTATGACGCCAGGATTGTCGATGAGACCGGACAGGACGTGCCGGACGGCAAAGTCGGACGCCTGGCCGTGCGCGGACCAACCGGTTGCCGCTATCTCAAGGATGACCGCCAGCAAGCCTATGTCTGCGATGGGTGGAACATCACAGGCGACAGCTTCCGCCGCGATGCGGATGGGTATTTCTATTTTGCGGCCCGCAATGACGACATGATCATTTCATCTGGCTACAACATTGCCGGTCCGGAGGTGGAGGCAGCCCTTCTGTCCCACCCGGCGGTTGCCGAATGCGCGGTGATCGGTGCCCCCGACCCGGAGCGCGGCCATATCGTGGAGGCTCATGTGGTGCTCTCGGACGAACGGGAAGGCGATGCGGCCATGGTCAAGGAGCTGCAGGATCACGTCAAGGCGACGATCGCACCCTATAAACACCCGCGACGCGTTGTATTCGCGGAAGATTTGCCTAAAACCCAGACCGGGAAAATCCAACGGTTCCGCCTCAAACAGAACTGACAAGAAATGACCTCGCAAGACGCGAGGCAACGTGTCGGGCCACCAGACGCCCGGCCGTCCACAACAGGGAGACCAGACATGAGAACACCACTTCTTGCAGCTACCTTTCTGACATTTTTGAGTGCGAGTATTTCGCATGCGGAGCCGTTGAAGGTTGGGATGATCACGACGCTTTCGGG
>CANLSM010000035.1 GCA_947493745.1 uncultured Paracoccaceae bacterium
CTCAGTGGCTACGATGAGCAACAAACCCTCTCTTAGCAAATAGCCCTATTTGGACCCATAAACGCTGACGGCAGACATGGCGTCGAAAACTCGGGCCGGTCATCATCTGACCCCAGCCGGATCTCTCCGTAGCGCGAAAAGGCCAGCCAGATGCAGAGAAAGAGCATCCCCGAAACGGACAGCATAGTGAACCAGCCGCGGCTCTCAAAATACTGATCGACCACACTGGATGCGAGACGCACGAGTTCGTCTGGATCAAGAACGCCCCAAAGGCCAACCACCGAAATGGTCACGAGAGATACAGTGAAAAGAAGGCGTTCTCTGGTCACTCAAAGCTCCTGTGCGCGTGCCACGCCGGAAACACGGCATTGCAAAGAACTGCTATCAGGTGAATGCGCCTGCCGCCAGATGGCTCACATCGTGCGGTACACTTGGCTCAAGAACAGGCAAACGAATGCGGCGGCCGCAGCATAAAGCCCTCTCAGAAACCTTTGCCGTTTCTTGTCCCGCAAAGCAGATACGATCAGAAGTTCGTGGCTGAATTCGGCTATTGGGGCGCGTGTGAAGGCTGCGTTTCTGACATCCTCTGCGCTGTAGCCTTGGCTGGTGTCCACAAACAACACGTGCTGGCGCTCTTCAAACTTGGCAAGTTTTCGGATTGTCGAAGACTTCCTTGTCGGAACCAACACATATCCAAAAAGAACCACCGGAAGGATGACGACAAACCAGGCGACCGCAACGCCGATTGTTTCCAAGGTTGTTTCCGGCAGGAGTCCATCGACTTCACCCACAATTCGAAGTGCGAAGACATAACCGACACCAACAATCTGAGCCCGGGTGTCGTACGCTCGAACGGATACCTGGGCCTCGCTCAAAGACGTTTTCAGAAAGTCGAGCGCGGTCGCCACATCGTTTCTGTCTTGCTGAGCCAGAGTTTCCGCTTCCAAGTTGCCCGACCTCATGTTTCCTCACGAGCAACATTTGCAGAAGGCAACGATGAAGTCGATAGAGGGCCTGCGGGAATTCTTTCACCGCACAGATAACCCTTTGCTTTGGTTCGACATACGCTATCAATGGCAGCCATTGAGACGAAAGGGCTAAAGCGCATGAACGACATCATCTTGGTACCTGCGTTCATAGCTGCCACGCTCGGGTTTGTTGTATTCTTTTTGGGCGCCTTTCTGACGCGAAAAGTCGGGTTTCTGAGGGACTACAATATCCCCGAACCCGTGTCTGGCGGGATTGCCGTAGCCGTTTTGACTTGGGTTTGGTTTGCCTTTACCGGCACCGAGATCGTCTTTGAAATGGCGGTCCGGGATTACCTTCTGGTTCTGTTTTTTGCGACCATCGGGTTGAATGCCCGGATCGCCGATCTTTTCCGGGGCGGTCGCCTTTTACTCGTGCTTTTGGCGCTGACCGTGGGGTTCATGCTGTTGCAGAACGTCGTCGGGCTTCTGGGTGTCAACCTGTTCGGTCTGCCAAATGCGGTCTCGGTCCTGTTGGGATCGGCGTCGCTGATTGGAGGACATGGCACCGCTATTGCCTGGGGTCCGCAGATCGAGGAAATGACGGGATTCGCGGCCGCTGATGAGGTAGGCATCGCGACTGCGACGCTCGGCCTTGTTCTGGCGGCCCTGATCGGCGGTCCGATTGCGAAGCGCCTGATTGACCGAAACAAGCTTGAAGCGGAGCCTGACGGCACGCCGATTGTCGGCCTTTCCTATGAAGACGCCGAGGCAGAAACCGTGACCCACGTGAACTTGATGAGCGCGGTTCTGGCGGCGCATGTCGCTATTCTGCTGGGTTGGTTCGCACATCAGATCATTGGACAGATGGGGCTGAAGCTTCCCCTGTTCGTTCCCTGCCTTTTGATGGGCATCGTGATGTCCAACACCATTCCCTACCTGTTCAAGACCATGATCTGGCCGGCAGGGACGAATGCCTTGGCGGTAGTTTCGGACTTCAGTCTCTCGGTCTTCCTGGCCATGTCGCTGATGAGCATGCAGCTTTGGACGCTGGCCGAGCTTGGTGGGCCGCTTCTGGTCGTGCTTTTGCTTCAGGTTGTGATGACAGTGGCGTTCATATTGTTCGTGGTGTTTCGCGTCATCGGCAGCACCTACCTTGCCGCCGTTCTTAGCGCGGGTTTCGCAGGCTTTGCGCTCGGCGCGACACCGACCGCGATTGCCAATATGTCCTCCGTGACCAAACGCTATGGGGCTGCACCTTTGGCTTTCATCGTGTTGCCCCTGGTTTCGGCGTTTTTCGTAGACCTCGCGAACGCCTTTGCTATCCGGTTCTTCGTCGGGCTTTAGCGGACAAGATCGGGCCGTGTCTTGCGAATGGATTGCTGCAACCGTTCTGGGTAGTCCGCCGGAAAACGCCAGCGCGTGCCGTCCGGGCTGCGCACCAATCCGCGCGCGCGAGGCGACATGTCAAAGTTCACGGTCGCCAGGATGTCGCTACTGACCCAGGGCGAGCCGCGCAGATAGCCATGGCCGTTTCCTGTGTTCGAGCGTTCGGCAGCCGTCACGTCGACGATGTGAAGATTGTCGAAACCAGACAGGAAATCTCGCACGTGTTGCGGAAGGTTTTGCGTCGTTTGACCAAGACGATTGCGACTGCCCAAAACAAAGCTCGACAAGGTAAGGGCGCGATCCTGACCGGACGTGTAAATGGTGAACGTCTCTACAACGCGATCGGCGCCGTCAATAAGATAGCCGCCCACGCGCAAGGGGCTGGCATCGCTGCCAATCAGAATGACATGGCCAAGCTTTAGCTCGCGTCGGATTTGCGCTTTGCTCAAACGGCTATATTCCAGCGCAAATTGTCCCATGGCTTCTGAAACCAAGCGAGTTCCAGCCGAATGCGCGATGACATGGATTCGCCGCGCATCGGTTTCAGAGGCGAGGTAGCTGATCAGGCGACGGAACTGAAAGACCGAGTCTGCGGAATCTTCGGTGTCCTGGAAATAGGTCAAAAGCCCTGTGCTGGCGGGCCATGAGAAGGCAAAGAAGACATTCCTGTAGCCCGAAAAGTGCTGCAACTCAGAGGCCGCCAGGATCGGGCTTTCGAAGTTGGACCGCACGCCATGTACATAGATCACGATGTCCTTGCCCGATGTCGCGGCAAGTTGACGGTTCAACCGGTTCGCAAAGGCTCGGTCCACGCTCTCGGTTCCGCGCGGGAACAATCTCGGGTCTGCAGCGGCATGCCGGGACGCCGTGAGCGGCCCGGTCTCGTAAACATCCTGCACGTCAACGACCAGCGGCGTCTCACGATTCGTCTTCGAGGCAAGACTACTTGTTCCCTGACCCGGATCGTCCTCGGGACCGATGCCGACATCCGCATGCCCTACCCGGAGGATGGTGGACGGCCGGTCGGAATATACCTTGCCCTCGTCGCGCGCTGGCACGCGCTGCGTGGCGTAGGGTATGTCGCGGTCCGGCGGAAGGCGCGCCGGGAACGGATCGATATCGCCACTGCCGTAAACTGCCGGTGGCTCCATCAAGTCGATCTGCGTGATGGAGCCGGGCGATCCACAGGCTGCGAGGAGCCCGACAAGACCCGTCGCAAGCCAGTGTGTGCTCATGCCGCGGCATCCTCACTTTCGTTCTGCTTCACGCGGAAGAACATCGCGTAAAGCGTCGGCACGATGATCAATGTGAGAACCGTGGCGAAGCTGAGCCCGCAGATGATCACGACGGCAAGCGACTTAAAAAACGGATCCCAAAGGAGCGGCACGACACCAAGGACCGTTGTCAGAACACCGAGCGATACGGGGCGCACTCTGCTGACAGCGGCGTCCACCACGGCCTGCATGCGCGCCTTGCCGTCCGCAATCTGTGTATCGGTTTCGTCTATTAACACGATTGCGTTCTTGATCAGCATCCCGGTCAGGGACAGAATTCCAAGGATCGCCATGAATTCCAGCGGCGTTTGTGTGCTTGCCAATCCATAGATCACGCCGATCAGGGCAAGCGGTACGGTAAGCCAGATGATCAGCGGCTGCCGCACTGCGTTAAACAGCAGGATCACCACAAGGATCATCGCACCGAACCCCAGCGGCATGGTTGACGCGAGGCCGGCATTGGCCTCCTGCGAGCTACCGTATTCGCCCTCCCACTCCATGGAATAGCCCGGTGGTAGCTGGATGGCCTCAATCGGACCGCGCACGTCCGCGAACAGATCGCCCGACAAGACGCCCGGCGCATTGTCCGCCTGCGCCGTGATCGCCAGTTCGCGGTCAATACGGCGCAGGTTACCCGCCTCGAACACGATGTCGAACCTTTCCACGACCTGACTGATCGGGATATAGGCCCCTGCCGCCTGCGAAAAGACCTGCACATTGCGCAACTCGCCGATGTCGTTCCGCGCATTTTCGACAGGCCGCATCACAATGGTCCGAAGCTCGTCCCCTTCGCGATAGATGCCAAGCGTTGTGCCGGTCAGATGACTGTAAAGGGCGTTCGAGATCTCGCCCTGCGTGAGGCCCAACCGTCGCGACGCCTCCGTGTTGATCGCGGGACGCACCACCTGAACTTGCTCCCGCCAATCGTCCTTGATCGCCACAGCGCCGGCATCGGCCATGATCGTCTTCGCCTGACCCGCCAGATCGCGCAGAACAGCCGGATCTGGTCCAAAGAAGCGGGCCTCGATTCTCGAGCCGCCACCGGGGCCTAGGACGAACTTCCAGACCTTCGAATTAGATGACGGGTAGGTTTCGTCAATCCAGCCCTGCAACTCGGCGCGCAAATCGTCGATGATGCTGAAATCCTCGACATCCACCAAAACCTGGCCATAGGCCGCGTTCTGACCCTCGGATTCATAAACCAGCATGAAACGCAGATGCCCGCCGCCAACGATGGTGTTGGTCCCTTTGACACCTTCCAGACTGCGTGCATGTTCGGCAATGGCGAGCATATCCGCTTGGGTCCGCTCGATATTTGACCCTTCCGGCAAGAAGTAGTCGATGACGAACTGATCGCGCGTGGATGCCGGAAAAAACCCCGGCGGCACGGCGCTGAAAAGTGCAATAGCAGAGACGAACAGGCCAATGACCAGAGCGACCGTGATCCAGCGCACCCTGATCGCCAGAGCAAGAAGCTTACGATAGCCTTGGAGAATGAAGTTTTCCTTCGGTTCGGCGTCGGAGTCGCCGGGCTTCAGCAGCAGCGTGCAGAAGTATGGCGTCAGCCAGATTGCAACGAGCCAAGAGAACAGAAGCGAAATGGTGATCGTCCAAAACAAACTGCCCGCATATTCGCCGGTGTTATCCGGTGAAAACCCGATGGGCGAAAATGCAAGAAATCCCACAATCGTACCGCCGAGCAGGGGCCACTTGGTCTGGTTCACGACTGAAATCGCCGCCTTGGCCGTGTCCTCACCTTTCTGGACGCGGACGAGAGTGCCCTCAACCACAACAATCGCATTATCGACCAGCATTCCCAGCGCAATGATCAGTGCGCCAAGAGAGATGCGCTGCATGTCCAAACCATAGAGGTACATGCCGAACAGCGTTCCCGAGACCGTCACCAGAAGGATGCCACCCATCAGGATACCTGAACGCAGCCCCATGAAGATGAGAAGCGTGCCGACAACGATGGCCAGAGCGAGTACGACATTCACGACAAAGTCGTCGACTGAGGCCTTCACGCTTTTCGACTGATCCGAGATTGGCAGGACCTCAATACCGATCGGCCTATCAAGTTCTAGCTCTGCAATGCGCGCATTCACGTCATTGCCCATGGTCACGACGTTGCCACCGAGTGTGTTGGATATCCCCAAACCGATGGCCTGTCGTCCATCCCGGAAAAGCGCAGTGCTGGACGGATCCTGAAGACCGCGTGAGACGGTCGCGATATCGCCAAGACGGAAGGATATCCCCGTTTGCGAATTGGTGATCAGCAGGTTCTCAATTGCCTCAACCGACCCCACAGCGGATGTTGGTCGGATCGTCAATCTCGTCGGGCCGGCAACGATGGACCCTGCCGGCGTTACAAGGTTCTGCCCTTCCAGCAATTGCTGGACCTGTTGTGCGGCGAGACCAAGTTCGATCAGGCGGGACGGCGAATACTCGACGTAAATCACCTCGTCCTGTACTCCGTTGAGTACAACCTTTGACACACCATCGACCGTGACCAGTTCGCGTTGCAGATCCTTTGCATATTCATAAAGTTCAGGCACCGAGTAGCCTTCACCCACGATGGCAAAATAGAGCGCGTAGACATCGCCGAAATCGTCGTACACCTGACTGGCAAGCGCGTTCGGCGGAAGCTGCGTTTGCGCATCCGAGATCTTGGCACGCATTTGCGTAAATCGTTGATTCAGCTCCGGATAATCCGGCGTTGAGGCAATCGTGAATTCAACCGTGACAGTGCTCAAACCGGGCTGCGACACTGATCGCACCTCGTCGACGCCCTGCAACTGCTGCAGCGCATTTTCGACGACTTCCGTCACCTCCCCGGCCACTTCCTCGGCAGAGGCTCCGGGATAGGGGGTGATGATCTGCGCCTGCCGAATGACGAACTCCGGGTCTTCAAACCGTGGCAGCGACACGTAGGCATAGTAGCCTGCGGCCAGGATCAGGAGCGTCGAGACAAGCGAAATCAGCCGCTTTTCAATGGCGAAACGTGCTAGGTCCATCCGCTTAGTTCCCGACCTGTTCGATCGGTCGGATCGTCATCCCGTCGATGATTCGGCTGACGCCGGCAGCCACAATTGTGTCGCCATCTGCCAGGCCCTCAGTGACGGCCACAAAGGCGCCCGTGGCTTCACCCAAAGTGACTGGCTGCGCACTGACAGAATTGGTCTCGCTGACTTTCCAGACGGATGCGCTGCCATCGGCGTTCGCCGCCACCGCAGTCAAAGGTATTCTCAAAATGGCGGCATCTCCGGGTGCAGACGACGTCACGTTAGCGATCATCCCGGGCAAGATAACGGCATCTTCCGGAACCTCGACGGCGACCCGACCACGGTAGGTTTGAGTTGTCGAGTCTGCTTGCAGAGAAAACTCAACAACCTCCGCTTCAAAGGTGGTCCCCGGCAAGGCGTCAAAACTTGCCTTATTGCTGATGCGTTCAGGTCCTTGCCGCGTCAATGTGGTGACGTCCGGCCCCGGAATGTCAAAGGCCAGATGAACGACGTCGAGCGCTTGCAGCAAGGCTATGCTTTGTCCTGTTTGAACGTTCGAGAAGTTCTCGACATCACGCCGCGCGATCACCCCGTCAAAGGGCGCGCGTAGGGTCGCGTCTGCAAGGTTGTCTTCTGCGACTTTCAGTTGCGTTTCGAGACCTTTCAAAGCCGCCTCCGACGCAACGATGTCTTCGGCACGGCCGCCGACCTGACCGATGCGCAACTGTTCCTGCTGTGCCGTTAGGTTCGCTTGAGCTACACGGAATTCCGCCTCCGCCGCCTCAAGTTGCGCGTTGGTCGAAGCACCGCGCTCAACCAGCGTACGTGTCCGTTCCACGTTGTCACGGGCTTGATCGACTTGAGCTTGCGCGGCTTCCACGTTGGCTTCCAATGCGGCAATCTCCTCGGGGCGAGCTCCCGCGCGCAACGCATCGAGTTGCGCATTGGCCTGCGCAAGCTGACTGTTCAGCTGCGCGATCTGGCTTTCAAAGTCGCGCGGATCGAGACGCGCTATGATGTCGCCCTCCGATACTTGCGTTGCACCGCGGATGGGTAATTCAATCAAACGCCCGGAGACGCGAAAAGACAATTCCACTTCCCGGGAAGGCAAGACGGAGGCAGGGTAGGTGCGGCTCAGAACGCTGTCCGACAATGTCACCGAGAAGACCTTTGCCGGTCGCGGGGAACCCTCATCTTGCGCGAAAACCACAAAGGCACTCAGGTTCGAAAAAACAACGGCACAACCCAAAATCTTGAGAAATTCCATCAATCCTGCCTCAACATATTGCTCTTCGTCATTGTTAGCGGAAAATACTAAAGGTGTGAACACGCTTACGCTCGACATCTACAGGCAAACAATGGCTCCCATCAAAGGAACTCCATTGCATTCCCGTGATCACCTGGCCGATACTGCGAATAAGACTGGAGAGTAGGAATGGGTAGGCTCGCAGCTCAATCCGAAACGACGCGATACCTATTTGGAGGCATCTTTGCCAGGACCTTTACTCACCTTGCTAGTCGCGCTTGCGCTCGCCCTGCCAGCTTCGTTTACGGTGCCTCTGGCCGCTGGCGCGCAGTCCTACAGCGACTACTGCCACCAACGTGCGAGAAAACTATGCGGCTATAAAGGCCGCCCCAATCAGTGGTCGGAGGGGCCGCTGAGGGGGCTTTCGGCCGCGAACAGACCGAACAGCCGTACCGCCCGGATTTATCGCCTTGAGTATCAGGACTGCATGCGCCGTCGCTGACGGATCGCTCAGATAAGGAAGAAACATGACAAAGCTTTTGATCCCCGCCCTATGCGCAGCTTTCGCCACATCAGCACTTGCTGAAGACGCCAAGTTCAACCTCACGGAAATCACCTGCTTCGAGGTCATTTCGCTGCCGGAGGAAGACTCGCTGTTTCTGACCGGACTGCTCTTGGGCTTCAAGAATGGCATGGCAGGTACCGCCGATGCCTCGGTGGTGACAATCAAGGCTGCGGTTGAACCTACGGACGCCACCTCTGGTAATGACCCTGACATGAAGGCGTTGGGAGCACTTTCCTGAATTGGCTAGACGGATTTGAGCATACTGCAACAATTGTCGTCGGGCACGTTGCTGCTGGCCTGTTGTTCCATCCTCCACGTTGCAATGGTGGCATGGGTTATCCGGCTTTTGCCGCGTGTTGCCGCTTGGTCAAAGCGCGTTTTGCCGAGACACGCCGCTACTGTTTTGGTGGGTGTGGCGTTCTCGATGATTGTCGTCACCCACCTTTTGCAAATTGCGATTTGGTCGATCGTGTTAGCCTGGCTTGGAGCGATAGATGGCGCAGAACCCGCGATCTACTTTTCTCTCGTGACATACACGACGCTTGGATACGGCGATATAACGCTGGACGAGGGCACCAGGCTTTTCGCATCCTTCGCGTCGATCACAGGACTTTTGACCTTCGGGCTTAGCACCGCCCTGCTTGTCGGTTTGTTTGGCAGATTGATTGCTGAGGAAACCGACTGATTTTTGTCAGTCCTTCCCGAGCCGGTTCAAGATACGGTCAAGGCGCTGGCCTTGGGGGTTGACCTCCATCGTCGGTGCGTCTTTGATCGCGTTGAAATGGGCCTCAGGATCGTAGATCGGCACATCCAGACCAAGCCGCTCTGCAGTGAGAACGCCCATAGCGGAAGCTCGCAACACCGAGGTTGCTGGCAAGAACCCTGGTCCTCGAACCACGTTCACTTACCCAGCAACAGAATAAGTTCCGCCCGCCCATATGACCTTTCTGTTCGCATCAATTTTCAAACGTGCTCTTGGCCTATTAACACTCAGGCATCACGATCTGTCAGGCGGCCTCGATGATTGTAGTGGCGTTGGGGTTCCCGGGGTCAGGCTTCGGAACGACGCCAAGGTCGGGCTCCCTCTCGGCAAGATTGGATTGCCCATATTTGCTGCCTGTATGCATGTCTGCGAGTACCCTTGAGAAAACAAAATTCACCCCCGGTCGGCCTATCGCCCCGTTTTGCGAAATAAACATGTTCTTCCAACGGAACGCGCGACCTGAAAGGAACGGCGTCTGATCTTCCGGACCGATTTCATATTGGCCGGCGGGAAGAACGGGCATCACAACTCTCTCAGATGTGCCATCGGGTCCGGTAAATACCCGAACGTCTGGCGGAAGATCGCCGGCAGGGGTGCGCCTTTGCAATTGGTAACCCGACAGAGGATTAAAGAAGATATTGGCTACGCCCGTAACCCCAAAGGTAGCTTGCATGTAGTCTTTGTAGTTGGCAACATTGCCAGCAGCACTACCGATGAACGAAGTCAGTTGTCCTGCGGCATCGCCTGCAACTTTTGCAACCGTAAGGTCAGACAGGACTTTAAATCCGCGTCGGCTGATATCCATCAAAACAGGTGTTGCAATGCCAGCCGCCGTGAAAGGAGCCGCTCCTCCAGGCAATTGCGGAATTGGAGGGCCGCCATTTCGCCTGCTATTGTAGACGGCCGCGAAGGTTCCTGCATTTACAAGAAGGGCAGCGCCTGAACTCAACATCTGATTGAACACCCATCTCTCCGCTAGGGAGTATCTTTCGCCGGACTCTTTGGGTGCCTTGAAAATGCCCGTGAGGTCAGTTGCCATTCTGATCGATGCTTTGCCGATGAGTTCCTGATTGCCGAGCATTCTCAGAGCGGTTCCGGCACCTGTCTGGAGAGCGCCGCCAAGTGGCGTTCCCAACGCCTGTCGAGCAGTCATTGCCATCATGCCACGCACGGATGCAGCGGCATCGCGGGTGAATTGTCCTGCAGCGTGAAGAATGTTTACGGGTTGAGCCTGGTTTTCAGGATTGATCTCGCCTAAGGCGTTGTTTTCTTGGACGGGAAGCTCTGCGGGCTGGTTTGTGAGTTGAACACGCTCCCAGGCCGGCCTCAAATCCATGCCGAGCCTGCGTTCAGCGAGTTTCATCGTCGCCCCGAGCGCATCAATCGTGTTCCGTGACATTACACCGTATTCCTGAACATGTTCTGCGCCGTTCACGCCCAGGAAGTTATTGTCTTTATCAAAGAGAAGCGTGACTTCGATGGCCTGGGTTCTGACCGGTCCGGCCTCTCCACCTGTAACAAGCTCCGAGACAAAGTTGTTGGCCCCGGGCCACTGATACCGTGTGCCGGTATGTTGCAACAGGGCGGTGCTGATCTTCATGGTCTGACGACCGTCAGGCAAAGTCTGCAAACCGGTCGCCTGCACCCTTGGAATCTGGCCGCTATGCGTTCCAAAGAGTCCTGGTATCGAGCCCAGCATTCCAGGCGCGGTTGGTACTCCCGGATGCTGCCCAAAGTCCTGGAAGCCAACCTGAAGATCGAGTGAAATACCCGAAGCGCGGGCACTCTTTATTCCTCTGCCCAGCGTCGCAATTGCATCAAATCGCTCGGAAGTGACGACAACTTCACCTTTGTCGATCCTTTCCATCCATTTGTCCAACGAACCGTCCTTTGCCGGATCATATCCCAGTCCCTGAGCTGTTTTGATCCATTCGGCTTCCCTTTTTTCCGAGATCTCCTTGGCGGACTTGAACGTTGAGGAAAGTGCATTCTGCTCCATTCCGGTCAATTTACCAGTCGCGAACTTTTCCGCCATGGCAATGCCGCGTGCGGCCTCATCAGCCATGTATCCGACCGGATCGCTGATAAGTCGCTGGATGATGCCCTTTGGCATTTCCGTAGGCGCGCCCTCCGGCACGATCGTTTGGTTTGCACCGCCAGCACCTCCCGTTGCCGCAGCTGCGAGAGCGCCCGGCGCTGCAGAGGCAAGAAGTTGCTGTTGGGTCCCTTCACCACCAGGCAAAGCGGGAGGTAGCAGGCTTTCGGGTGTTGCCGGACCGACACTCACCAGATTCCCTTTGTCATCAAGCTGTACCCTGTGCACCTCATTTGGGATCGGGTCATAAGTCTGGTTCGGCGCGATATCTGCCTTTCCGTTGACGCCGATCAGGTACTCCTTGACAGTGCTTTGCGTGAGCAGGTTTTCAGGCGCGAAATACTTGTTCACCGAGTCCGATGAGAAGGGCTTGTCGGTTGTCTGCGTGACCATCTGAATGACGTCACGCTGGACACTGGTTAAACCGATCCCATCGAGGGCTTCCATCTTCTCGTCCTGCGTCATCTCAGCATTGTCGAGAATGCCAACCACACCATCGCGGATCGTCTCATTGGTCAGCTTGGATTTGTCGATGCTCCATGTTCCGGTTTCAGTGTCCTGGACAATTAGACCTTCTTCAACCATCCGGTCCTTGTCAGCAAGCGTGACCTTGCCACCATTGATGCCTTCCACGAAGCGCGAGACCTGTCCGGATGTCGCCACACGGTCATTGGGATTGTATTTGACACCCTCGGTCTCCATCAGCTCTTCAAGTGAGCCTGCGCCCGGCGCTGGCAGGTTTGGCGTTGGAATGTCTGGAGCGGCGGCTGGTGCTTCGTATGGTTTGGTTTTGACGTCGATGGTCATGTCGAGGACCGGGAGGCGTTGTCTGGAGCCTTCCGGC
>CANLSM010000036.1 GCA_947493745.1 uncultured Paracoccaceae bacterium
GAGGCTGAGGCTGAGGCTGAGGCTGAGGCTGAGGCTGAGGCTGAGGCTGAGGCTGAGGCTGAGGCTGAGGCTGAGGCAAGTTAGAGCCTTGGTGCCCAAGTGCAATAGTCACTTGTCAAAGTAACCGAGGTCGAATGGTGCTACCTAGCCTATTTTACCGCTCACACTCGGTTGATGAATTCGCGAAATTCGGCGTCTGGTGTATCCCCCCTTTGCTTTGTTCACAGCCCATTCAGTTAGCTGGACCTTTCCTCGAACATACCCAGCGTTGTTATCGATCCGGTCAGGCGGGATAGCCAAAGGTCCTCCGAGTGTTACTTCCATGGGAATACCTGTCAGCTTGCGCGCTACTGTCTGAGGTGAACCGGTCTCTGTTCACGCTTGCATTTGTAGACATTGCCAGCGTTCCGCGGGGTCATAAAATTCCTTGCCGCAAAGCAGCGAATGTCCGGTTTCCGCCCATGCCAGCGAAACTACCTCCCCGGCCTGATACAGTGCGCCCAGCGTATTGTGCCTCACTCGGAACTGGCTTCGGCGCTTGATCGAAGGCTGAAGGGTGTCATCGTGCTCCATTTTTATGGCCGGATCATAATACACGTCTCCCCTGTGGACCGCTTTCAGGAACAGCAGAAAATCCGTTCCTTCGAACAGCTCGACGCGCGCGCCATAGCTGTACTCAGGCGGTGGTCCGCGTTTCAGCGACGGAACATAGGCAGCTCGGGCATGTTTCCGGTTCCAGTGACTGAGCATCCCACGGAAGCTCCACGAGGCTGCGATGCGGTCATCACGATCGGTGAGGATCAGGCTACCCTCAAGGTCCTCGATTTTACCGGTGTCAGCATCAAACCCTACAACACCCATCTTCAGACCGGTGTCAGCATGGAACTCGCGGTCAATCGAGTAGATGCCTCCAAAGTTGATGCGGCCAGGCTTACCGCTCTTGTCCGGGTAACCATATGTTCTGAGAAACGCCTCAACACCGTCGTCCCGATAGACGCCACCTGTGGGTTCAGGCGTCATCAGAGTGACAGGGCTTTTGGCGCGGTATGCTTCAAAGTTGGCAACGCCATATTGTTTAATTTCCCATCCCAGGAAATCGGGTTCTGAGTATCCGTTGGGTGAAACACCCAGTTCGGCTTCCAGTGTGTAGCCGCCTCCGTTCTGAGCACCGTATGGGGCGGGAAGACCGTTTTTGCCGATCTTCTGTGACGGTATCCAGCCTTTCTGGTGAATGTTCTGAAGCGTATTGATGAGCACAGTTCTTGAATCCGCGGTCTCGCCCATCAGATGTGTCAGGTCATCGAATACACCGGTCCGGGTCAGCGATAGCTGAGACCGGAAAGCCGCTGAAGCCCCGTGATCGTGTCCGGCTACAAAGCCGAGGACCCGACCATCGCGGCAAATTCCGAGAAACAGAACCCGGCCTTCGTCCCTAGATCTCATCAGCTCTGCAGGCGCATTGGTGGCTCCCTTCAGAAAACCCGACATGCGCACTTCGGGATATTTCGGGTATAGGATCAGTTGGGCGTCCGGCGCACGAAATGCACCTTCCGTGGTCACCCAGTAGAATTCAACGAGGGCTTTATCGCGGCGCCGCACGCTGCCGGCACGCACAGTTTCATCCGTGACGATCTCACCATGGGGGATGATGTTGAGAGCTCCGAACCCACCCCCTAGATAGACTTGGTTCTTGGAGTTGTCATTGGCGGCAATAGGCTTTGCCAGCACACGGGTCGCCCCCAAATCCGTGAATGCAGAGAGTAAAGCTTCTAGGGTCTCAATCGCCACCAGTGCCTCTGATACAAAGTTCTTTTGCATCAGAGGACAGCCATCCGGCTGTGCTGTCAATCACGGTATCCGGGTCGAGCCTGTATTTCCCTTTCAGGGCACATTCCCAGACTGTACCTACACGCCAGCCAATTTGGAGGAGCTCTGCGTGGTTTCGGGCGTCGCGGCGCTGGTTCGTGCTGATCTTTTGCCGCCAGAAGTCCTCCCGCGTCGCAGGCCATCTGAACATCGGGCAATCATGTCCATGCCAGAAGCACCCATGGACAAACAGAGCAGCTGCGTATTTTGGAAAGACCAGGTCAGGTCTTCCCGGCAACTTCCTGTCATGCAAGCGATAACGAAATCCAAGCGCGTGAAGAGCCTTGCGGACAGTCAGCTCTGGTTTTGTGTCCGCGCCGCGGATTGCCGCCATGTTACGACTGCGGGTAACGCTGTCATGAACATCAGCCAACTTTCAGAGCCGGCGACCGTTCCTTGTCCAGAAGTGCGGTCACATGCGGTCCCATGATCCGGGCAACTTCTGCAAAAACAGGCACTGCCACGGAGTTGCCGAACTGCTTATATGCCTGTGTATCCGAAACCGGGATCCGGAACTCCTCGGGATATCCCATGAGCCGCGCGCACTCCCGGGGCGTGAGACGCCGGGGGTTGTTGCCGTCACCACGGCTGACCAGAATTTCAGAGCCGTCTTTGTAGTATCGGGCAGAAAGAGTGCGTGCGATATCTTCGCCACCGACCAGTCCAAAGCCGAACCCGTTGCCTTTGGCTTTGTGCTTGGCAGCGTAGTTCTGCAGATAAGCCCAGAGCTTGTCAGACAGAGTATATTTACTGTTTACCTCAGCATCATTCCCGAGCGTGAAATGCCCTTCGGGGTCCTCTGTGCCATTTTCCGGGTGCAGGATATCATTCATCCGGCGTTTTCTGTGTGGCGGCAATACCATATCATCAAAACTGAACGGGACCTCTTCGCGGAACCCGACAATGACAATGCGCTCTCTGTGCTGAGGCACAAAATGTGCTGCATCGATCACACGTGGCTCGGGCACGTAATAACCCAGCTCATCCCGGAGTTTACGGATGATGACTTCAAACGTTCTGCCTTTGTCATGGCTGCGCAGGTTTTTGACATTCTCCAGCATGAAGGCTGCGGGGCGATGATGTTTCAGAACCCGCAGAACATCGAAGAACAAGGTGCCCTGGGTTTCATCATCAAAGCCGTGTGCACGACCGAGCGCGTTCTTCTTAGAGACGCCAGCGATTGAGAATGGCTGACAGGGAAAGCCTGCCACCAGAACATCATGTTCCGGGATCTCGTCAGCAGCGATTTCGGTAATATCTCCCGCGATCGGTCGGTTGTCCGCGAAATTAGCGTCATAGGTTTGCTGAGCGTATTTGTCCCACTCCGAGGTGAAGACACAGCGTCCGCCGGCGCCTTCCATCGCTTTTCGTAGCCCACCTATACCGGCAAAAAGATCGATGAACGAAAACGCAGAGTCTGACGTGTCAGGATGACGCGCTTCGACCTCCATACGAAGAAGGTTCATGACGCCGTCTCGCGGGGTTTCTTCTCCGCGCTTCCAGCGATAAACATGCCCTTCGGAATATCCGAGAATCTTAGCGGCTTCTGCTACAGAATGTCCGGTTTTCTGCAGAAGCAGTTCAAATTCGGTCATGCGCTCATCCTCTGGTCCCATTGCTTCGCGCGTCTGGGAATTTTTTTGACACTATGGTTCTAAGAATCCCTTACCACAAGAACATTCTGGAAACACCTAAAGAGCTTTCCCGAACTATGGAGCTTCGCTTCAGTAGATCGCTGTAAGCGTAGCTACTTCGTCAGCTCGCAACCGGGATCCCACGACCGCTTCCGAGCGCCCCGCAAGCAGATTGTGCGAGGAACTCCCTATGGAGCGACCGCCGTGTCGGGTTGGACCCTGGCGTGAAACGCACATAGAGGGGCTGGAACCCCACAAACCCACCCAGACGGTTTCGACCGTTTTGTTCTCCGCAAACCGCGATTTCACCATTTGATAGTTTATATGCGCTCAGATTTCTGAACTGCGCGCTGCCCGGGTCAAAGAGATCATAACTGGCCAGCGCACGAGCTTGCCGGTCGATGTCTGGTGCCATGGCAACAGGTGTTCCCGACAACTGCGTCGTGGAAGCGCAACCGGCAATGACTGTCGATACAAAGGTTGAGATAATAAGTGTTTTTCGCATGATTGGCCTCTTTCTGAATCTGCGAGAAGTACTGGCGTTCTTTCCAGCAGTATTCCAGCAAAAAGAGACTTATAGTCTGTAGACCTAAAGGCATCATCTGTGACCCATGATGACCTATGGATGTTCGCAAACGCGTTGGTCGCAATCTCAAGAGATACCGCAAGGAAGCAGGGTTCTCACAAGAAGGGCTGGCTCTCGAATGTGGGTTGCACCGGACTTATGTCAGCGGCGTCGAGCGAGGTATCCGCAATCCCACTGTTGTGGTTTTGGAACAGATCGCAAAACCATTGGGAATTCCTTCGTGGCGATTGCTTGAGGAATAGGGCTAATGAGGCACCACCGCGTTTGCCCGCAGTGTCTGTGATCTAAGGCGCACACGGTAACTGGCTGTCCCCGGCAGTGCTTTCACCGGCCAGCCCCACTTCTTCCCAGATCTATTCGCGGTGCTGTTGGTGCCAGAGCGTGCGCGCCCGCTGTGCCTCCATCATCTTTTCAAATTCCTCAGGCGACAGCACCGGAGGCACGAAAATACCCCGCCGCTGCGAGGCGTGATCCTCTGGCTGATACTTGGCACGGATCTTGTCCAGCATTGTCTTGGCGCCGAGGTCCCCGTTTGCCGCGCGGCGCTGCAGGACTTTCAGGATAAGGTCCTTCGTTCTGTATTCACCCTGGCATTCGTGGGCTACGCGCTCAACAATGGTCGAGATGTTCCTGCGCCCTTTCGGTCGGCCCTTAGGATTGCCGCTTCTGCCTTTCGGGAATCGCGTCTTCTTCGGCGGATGGCCCTTGCCGATATTGTCATCACTTATGTGTTCAGCCATTCTTCATGCCCCATATGTTCGTCAAACTTTCGGTCGCCATAATCACGGGTCTCCAGATAGAGCTTCTTGGCCTCAGCGATCTGTTCTTTTGTCCAGGGATGCATATATCCCCGCCGAAGAAGGATCTCCTGAATGGCCCAGGGAAACTCCATCTGCGAAGGCAATTCATTTTTGACCGGTTTCTGATCCGGGGGGCGCATGGCGCCATGCTCTTCGAAGGTTTCAATGACATGGCGGACCGATGTTAGCGCGCCTTTTGGATCGAGCGCCTTCTTCACCTGCTGACGCAACTCCAGCTCTCGCGCATCCATCGGCGTGCCGTTGAACATCACTTCGTCGGCCAGAACTGCTTCAAGATCAACAACCGCCGGATCCGCGTTCTTCGGGCGCCCCTTCGGATTGCCAGACTCGCCTTTCTTAAACTGGCCGGATTTTGGAGGCCGGCCAAAGCCGACCTCGTCGGTCTCAGGTCTTTCAATCTTGTCGCTCATGCCACATCCTCCTGCTCCGGAGTCATTTGAACGGGCTCGGCGCGTTCTGTTGCAACCTCATCGAAGCTCTGACCGGTGACCTCCAGCCGGGCCTCAAGACCACAAACCTCAACCATGCGCCTGACAATTACATCGCAATAGGTCGGATCCAGTTCAATTCCACAGCCCCGTCGCCCGGTTTCCTCGGCCGCGATCAGAGTGGTACCGGAACCGCAGAAGGCATCGAGCACGATATCCTTGCGGTTCGAGCAATCGAGGATCGCATCGCGCACCATGGCAGTGGGTTTGACTGTCGGATGCAGCGCCAGATCGGATTGCTGATCACCAAAACTGTTCACGCCCGGATAAGACCAGACGTTGGTGCGGTAGCGACCGTGTTTGCCAAGCTCGACATTGTTCATATGAGCACCGGTGCCGGATTTGAACAGAAACACCAATTCGTGCTGAGAACGATAGAGCGAGCCCATGCCGCCATTGGTCTTGGTCCAGACGCAGAGGTTTTTGAGCTCGTCATAGGCAGCATTTCCGGCGGTAAGGATCTCACCCATGTGGCGCCAGTCCATACACTGGAAGTGCAGAGACCCGTCGGTGCTGAAGACGTCGAGGTGTTCAAAAACAGACTTCAGAAACCGGGTGAATTCCGTCTCAGACATCTCGCCAGACGCCATCGCAAAATCCCGGTGCTGCACCTTACCCGACCCACATATGTGACCCGAGACCGGCACATTGTAGGGCGGATCACAAAACACCATCGCGGCGCGGGCCTCACCCAAGAGCGCTGCATAAGTCTCACGCTTTGTGCTGTCCCCGCAGATCAAGCGGTGCTTGCCGATCTCCCAGATCTCTCCGGGGAGCGTTACCGGTGGTCCGGATGACACCTCCGGCACCTGATCAGCCGGGTCCTGCGCGCCGCTGTCCGGATCATCACCGATCCCCTGCAGGATCACATCGATCTCAGGCAGCTCGAAGCCGGTCAGCGTCAGATCGTAGTCGATCTTAAGATCATTGAGGGCGCCAAGTTCCAGCGCCAGAAGTTCATCGTCCCACCCCGCATTCTCGGCCAGTCGGTTGTCAGCTATGACATATGCCCGGATATCGTCTTTGGACATTTTCACGAGGCAAATTGTCGGGACCTCTTTGAGACCCAGGCGTTTCGCGGCTTCGACCCGGCCGTGTCCGGCGATCAGGTTTCCCTCCGCATCTATCAGCACCGGGTTAGTAAATCCGAAATGCTCGATTGAGCGCATCAGCTGTTTGATTTGAGCTTCACTGTGGGTGCGTGGGTTGTGTGCTCTGGGCGCAAGTGTGTCGGTTGGTTTGTAGTCTAAGTTAAGTTGGGCCATGTCGCGGCTCCTTTGCTTAAGGAGCGGGCACACCAATCGAACGGCCGTAGCTCCTGATTTACAGAAACCACGCGTTCCCCATGGAATGCGATGGACCCTTCCAGATGACGCCTACGACACATGTCCGGCATTTCATCCTGCAACTGACACCCGCGACCATGGCCATACATAGCCGCCGACTGTCATCTAAGGCCCGATCTTTCTAGACTGTTCATAAAGGAAATGCAAGCGAGAAATCGAATAAAAGTTATAAAACTCAATAGGTTGCGATATGTTCAAATAGAACAATGCCGTTCTGGATGGAAGGCAGTCAGATTGGAGTTAACATAATGGCGCTTACGCGTTTGAGGTGGCGATCAGTCAATCATACGCCGATCGCCACCTCCGTGAAAAATGTTCACTGACTATGCCGAGTGGATAATCTCGGCTTGGTGGGCCCCGCACGGGTTCGCCGCCATCCCCACCGCCGCACTTGATCCGCCCCACCGTGCGGCGTCTCCTGCGGTCCCCGCGCTTGTACGGGTCCGGGTCCCCTGTCACAGCCCAGCCGAAATTGACCGGACCGCTTGGATCAGGAGGCCAGTGCCTCCGTCTCCGTGATCTTCTCAAACTCAGGCAAAAACTCGGGATGATACATCTCGAGATACCGCGTGACGCGCGCATTCGTGATAAGTTTGGAAACGTAGCCGCGCGCCAGAACCAGATCGAGGTGATCACTCCCATAGGTGTCCTCGACAAGCCGTAACTCTCGCTCCAGGCTTGCGGATTCCCGTTCCATCAGCTCCAGTTGCTGCCGGGAAATCCCCTTAACTGCCTTTGGCTGCTCTGGATCTTTCAGCTGGCTCGCAGACGTCGCCGCCAGGATCGAACGAACGTAGTTCACCGTGTACTTGTTCATCGCGACCATCAGCTCCGCAGCCTCGATCTGCCGCATCGGTTTCATTTTCCTTAGGATTTGGAACCCGGTCAGCGCGATCTGCTTGTCCTTGAGAAGCTCAGCTGCCTCGGGGCAGATACCGTCCAGCAACCGCTTTTTGTCCTGCAAGGATTTGACATTCACGTTTAGTGCGCGGGCCAGTCGCTCCTCCGGCACACCGCGCTCCAACGCTTTTAGGATCATTTTGTGCTCCTGAATGGTAGCAAGGCGGCTGATGCTTTATTATAGGTGAAAGCTTCGTCGTCAGTCGAAACCTGACACGGCGCACTCTGCTCACCGAGATCCGATAGGATCGCAAGGCGTACGTGCCCGTCGAGCAACATGTACTTCTCGGGGTCGGATTGGTTGCGCACAACGACAAGGGGCTCCACAAGCCCAACTTCTTTAATGGAAGCAATGACCTGGCGGTATTTCACCGTATCCTTGGTTTCTTTCCGAATGGCATATAGCGGGCAGATCTGCTCGAGCGTCAACTGAATGAGGTTCTTCTCAAAGGCCATGCTAATCGATTTGATGCGTCTGGATCGAGCCATCAGATGTCTCCTGTTCGAGTGCTCAGGCGGTCAGAGAGGTTCTTTGGGATTGTCGCCAAGTCTTCGGCCCTGAGAAGCGTGACGAAGTTTTCGTCATTCAGGAGTTTGCGCAGGGCTTCGGTGATGAACATCAATTCGTTTCGCGTCGCCGTCGCTTTGCGCAGCAAGACCTGCTTCTTTTCGACATCGTTCTGATAGGTTCGGATCAAGCTTTCGACCGAAAGCGAACGCCGCTTCTTTTTGTCCGCGCTTGGGCGGCCTTTCCCGTATTGCTGACGTGCCTCGACAAGTCGTTTTGCGGCCATCAATCGCCCGCCGCGCAGCTGGTTGTTCTCGTAAGCCTGACGCAGCACATCCTGAACTTCCGTGTCGTTTGCCTCTGCGATCTCGACCGCAACGCTGACTGGAAGCTTTCCGCTTTCAACGGCCCGTAGCAATCTATGCTCGCCGCTTTCAAGCAGCCTGAGAATGCCCCGAACATATTTCAGAGAAAGCTGGGTTTTGCGTGCAATTTCGGGCCCCGAGTACCCGCGTTCCTTCAAGCCTTTGATATCGCGCAATAGATCCAAGGCCCGATGCTGACGGCGCGCGAGGTTTTCCACGAGACTCATTACCAAACAGTCTTCGCTGCTGGCCTCGATGACGATCGCCGGGATTTCTGTTTGTCCGAGTTCCTGAAAGGCCTCAAATCGCCCTTGTCCACAAACCAGATCGTAACTCAAACCATCCTCATTGGTTCGCACTGCGACAGTGATGGGCCGTTTCAGCCCAAGCTCGGCGATGTTATCGACGATCTCTCTGAAGGATTTTCTGTTTCTGATGCGCGGGTTCACCACGGTGACGCGATCCATCGGAATCAATTCAGCTGTTTTGGGGTGCGGGTCTGCCATCAGGCCACCTTCGGCACTGGGACTCTGACCGCCATGTTGAACATGGGATCCAGTGTTTCGAAGCGATATGCATCGAGCGACAAGCCGTTGTGTTCAGCCAGGCGGATGCGAGGGAGAGTCATGTCGAGGCTCGGCAGCAGATAATGGTCCAGCGGCTTCTGGTTCAGCCGGTCCATGCGCAAGGCGATGGTGATATCGGGTTTGAGGCTCGTGTCAAAGCGGATGTTCCATCTCAGAGAGCCTGCATTCGTTTCGCTGCACCGGACGATGACGAGGGATGCTGTGAATTCACCATTGATAGTGAGCAAGTCAGTTCTGGGGTGTCGTTCTACTATGCCACCCGAGGCTTCGATGCCAGCAATCGTTTCGGCAACAATATCAGGATGAAGCTCGCGCAAGCGTCGATTTATTTCGATGTATCTGTAGTCCCGGTCCGGCTTGAACCCGACAAGCTGATAGGCGCGCAATAGGCTACCAAACCGTGAACGATACGCGCTGCTCGATGGCAGCGCCTCGGCTTCGTCTATAACAAGACCGGATAGGAAGCCCTCGGCCACAAAGACCTCCTTCAACCCCTCGATCATTTCGTCGTCGGTGAGCTTATTTGATCGTGCGCTGATAATGGCGTTGGCGGCGGCAAACAGATCAGGATCTACGATCCCTTCAAAGACACCCTCGGCCCGAACCCATGTTTCGGGATCATTCCGGACACGCCGTTTCTTCAGTTTAAAAGAACTACGGTTCCAGACATTGTTCCCAATGTACTTCTCGTTGATCAGGATTTGATGAACGGTTCCGCGGGTCCATGCGCGGTCAAGGTCTGTCAGAACGCCACGCGCGTTCAGAGCCTCGGCAATTTCTGTCTCAGACTTAAGCTCTTCAACAAAAGCCAGAAAGATCTCTCGCACAATTGCGATTTCTTCGTCGGGCCCCGGGACCAGAGTAACACGATCTGTGTGAATACTCTTGTGTTGGCCACGTTCCAGGATGCCTTTGGCGACTCCGCGCTCGTCTATGAGCATGCGCCTCAAGCCGAAGCCGGGCGGACCACCCTGACGATAGCCGAGCTCGATCAGGCGGCATTGCCCGGTGAAGACTTTCTGTGAAAGCTCGCGGCTGTATTCTCCAGCCATGGCGCGTTTCACGCCTTTGACGATGGTGGAGACTGGGCTTCCATCGTTTTCGAATTGTTCAGCGCAGTAGATGACGGAGATGCCGGCGCGTTTGCATATGTATTCGTAATAGGCGCTCTCGTCCGCATCCTGAAACCGACCCCAACGGCTGATGTCATAGACAAGCACCACTTCGAAATCTGCCTGGCCGGACTGAATATCATCGATGAGCTGCTTGAGCCCATCTCTGCCCTGGATCTTTAGTCCACTCTTACCTTGGTCTGAGTAGGTGCGGACGATCTCGATGCCACGTTGCTCTGCGTAGTGCTTGATCGCATCAGATTGGTTCTCGGTCGAATAGCGTTGGTGATCGGTAGACATGCGAACGTATTGAGCGGCGCGTCGGTGCAATACTCCCTTGGGAGTCTTTGCGTTCTGATCATGTACGTCCCTCGAGCTCAAATACCGAGCCTTTCATTGTTCGCTTTCGCCAAATTGATGGGAATGCCTGTGATTCCATGGGGCCGAAGCATAGACGCGGAGGTTCAGAAAAATGTTTCCTAAGATGGGCAAGACTTTTCCAGATGACGACGAACGGAAGATTGATCGACTAACATACCAGATGGCTGTTGCGGCGGCGCTGAAACGGGAACTAGGCGGATCGCATCGGGCAATCAAAACTACGATGAGATGGACAGGCGTTTCGGAGCGCACGGCAAAGAATTGGTTGGCGGGTTCACACGGTCCCGCCGGCGAGCACTTAGTCGAATTGATGCGCCACTCAGAGGAGGTTTGTATTGCGGTGTTGAGACTTTCCGAGCGAGATAACTATGGGTTGGCTTTAGAAATCAAAGAAATCCACTCAGCCCTGTCCAGGGTCATCACGGTCCTGGAAAACCCCCAATGCTAGAAAGAGCTCAGGCTTCCTTGATCCCCCCATTCATTTCCCTGCATATGCCGGATATTTTCCCTGTTTGAACATTTAGGGAAATGGCCCCAACGCCCAAAAATGCAGTGGGGATACGTCGAACGGAACCGCCCACTCGCCAAAACTGACGGTTTTTCCCTGTATTTTCCTTGTTATCAGGGAATTTCCGGCTGAGACGGGCTAGCTCGAGACTACGTGCACAGCCAGACATTTTCTGTTGTGTCGTCCGGTATGAATCGAAACTTGTCCGGCTTGAAACACATCTTTTGACGGGTAAAACCGCAACTTTTACCAAATCTGGCGGTTTTGACGGGCGGGCCTCAGTCAACTTTGCTGTTTTTTAGTTTCCAAGAACTGCCACGGTGCATGAGGTCTGGAGGCTCTGAATCCGGCACCCGGAGCGGGAGCCGGACCTTCGCCGCAGTTGCTAGATGAACATGGAGCTGACCCCAAAGCAGAAGTCGGCCGGGTAATGTGATTTCTTGGTAGCGCCCCAATCAGTGCGCATGGTTATCCTAGCTTTCGCTCCCGGCTGCCGAGGCTGGAAACAGACAGGACATTTGTCTAACCTCAGCGCAAAGATTCTGAGGTGTTGTCTTGCAAGAAAATCTGCGGCTCATCCGTGTCTTCATCGGATCCCCGGGTGGATTGGATGAAGAACGTCAAGCGGCGCACACTATAGTCAAAGAAATCAACCAACATAGCTCTGATCACTGGGGCTCGCTTTTCAAGCTTATGGGGTGGGAAGAAGCAATCCCGGGCTACCGGCGCGCTCAAGATAAGATCAACGAAAGCCTTGATCGGTGCGATTATTTCATAGGCGTAATGTGGGACAAATGGGGGTCGAGACCGTCAATGTCTGACGTCAGCGCCTATGGGACCCAATAGGGTTATTTGCTAAGAGAGTGTTTGTTGCCCATCGTCACCACTGA
>CANLSM010000037.1 GCA_947493745.1 uncultured Paracoccaceae bacterium
CATTACGCTTCTCATTCGCATCCTCATTGCGACGTTCACCCTCACGGTTAATGCGGTCCATGGCAGATGTCCTTCTTCAAGTGGCGTTGATCAACGCGCAGCAATCCGGAATTGGAATTCTTCTCTGGAATGCCCTTGAAAGAGGGGCGCATGAAACCGCCAGCCGTACCGAAGCCGGTCATGCGCATGCACCACAGATGTCAGGGACCTACGCAAAAGCCCTACGTACTCAGCTGATGCTATGGATGAGCAGGAGGCTCTGGTTCGGTGTTCCATGCCGCTGGGGCTTGTCGGTCGACATTCAGTTGTTCGTCGCCCGAACTGACCAACACCCCAGCCAAACCCCTCCCGTCTGACTATTCTGAACTTTGGGTTTCAACGAAGGTATCCTACGATGCCCCTGAAGACCTATATCCAACGAGCGGAGGCCAAAGGCTGGCGGGTGTCGCAGTTTTCGGGCAAACAATTGCACCTGCGCTGCGACCATGTGGGTTGTCCGTCACACCATCTGGTGGATCTAGCGCGGCCGGGGGATCCGCCTGAGCGCTGCCCGCTACCCCATAAGAGCGAAGGCATTCAGGCGATCAGCAGCTATGAGAGCTTCACTGCCTCGCTGCGGCGTAGGCGGCATGAATTGGCACTGAGCCAGGAGCAGCTCTGCCGGTCAGGAGCGTTAAGGTTGCAATTGCCATGATCTGCATTAGTCATATACCGCGAAGGTCAACCGTATGGAAATTGCAAGGCCTATTGCCTCCTCTGTTTGAAGAGTTTGATTATGGAAAGAGACGTATCGCAGAGCAGGATCACTCTCGATGATATGAGGCCTTCATCTGCATACACCTGGCACTAAGCTTTCCAAAGGTCTTAGTGAGGCTACCAAAGAGCTCTTGCGGCAATAGGTCAATCAGTCTGAGGACTTCAGAAGCGGGGTGTATCTGTCATCGCTGACGCCTTCTCGTCCGACAGCTATCTCGCGATATCGGGTGCGCGGACGGCCAGACGGGCCACAAGCTGACCTAGACACCTAATTTCGACAGTCGCCAAAGAATACCGAAGTCGCTTGGCTCCTATGGGTATCGCGCATGCGTTTCAAGACGCTCCAGGGTTCCGGCTTGCAAAGCGTCGCCCCAATTGGAGTCTTTGGATACACGCAATGCCTTGATGCTTTCGCGTCAGTAGAACGCATCATACCTAAAGGCATCTATATAGGCTACTAACCTGTCAAGGATGAGATCGGATTCTGTCACACAGCCAACACCCTCGGGGCGCTCACCGTCGGAGGGGGTGTTGATTTCCAGTGATGCACGCCTCAATGTCACCTGAATTTGACTGAAGCCTACGCTTTTCAGGCGTCCTACGTTGTGGCGATGGGGGGCTTCAGATCGCCCAATGTCAGACACCATGGCAGAGCACCGAACTCGGTAGTGTGCAGGTTGTGGATGTGAAGTTGGGCTTCGAAGACATGCCCCTCGCCCAGAAACTGCATGTTCATTGTTCCGTCGCCGTCATCAGGGGCACTCGTCTGCCATTCACGTCAATTTGGATCTCCATCGTGAGTTCCAAGCCGATAAGGACAACTGCGGAACACGGGGCCTGGCGAGATTGGCCTGTTCAAGATCAGACACCGCTGAGGTGTGGATCTTTTTGCAGTCCCGGAGCTTCAAATCGATCTGGTGCACCGAAACCAGCCCGCCCCAGCCGGTCACTCCGAAAAGGTGCCGGATCGAGGTCAACCCTGAAATCTCTTGATGTCGTCTTGCTGTTGGCACCGGAAGTGGGGCGGTCGGAGTGTTGGGACATTTCGGATTCCAGCGCGCCTCGATGAAGGCGGCACGCGCCCGCAGGCTTTGACGAACAGCCCATTGAAACCGCAAGGGTTGCGGCTTGTCGCGACCGGTGTGCATCACCAGAGGCACCATCTGGTTGCCTATCTGCTGGCGCACCAGGTCGCTGATCAGGGTAGGACCGTCGCAGGTCAGAACGAACCTAGCGAGAGCCTTGCTCTTGGCTCTCTGCTGCGGTTCGCAACGCTTGGTTTCGGTGTGTTTTGCGGTTTTGAATGCAGCAACGCCGTTCTTGTCGACTGTCAGGTTGGTTACGGTGCGGCGCACTGCGTAACTCTTGAGACTGACGTCTCCGCCGGTGTTTCGGTCGTCACCGAACCTCAGGGTTTTCATGGCGAACAGTTCTTTGAAATAGGGCAGCACATGTTGATCGAAACCTGTTTGGGTCCCCAGATAAGGGTCGAAGGGACTACGTTTGAAGAGGCGCCTGCCTGCATCTGGCGGCCCAATGTCAGGCAGGCGGCCATGTATCTTAAGGCTTCGATGTGTTTCAGGCGGTCGATGCTTGGGGACGGGCGCGTCTGGCGGCAGCGTGAGGCTCGTCGGTGGCCCCCTCTGACTGACTGTCGGCATTCGAGCGCCAAAGAAGGTCGATCTGGTCAGGGTTGCCATTGCCGAGAAGCAAGCCAGAAAGGCCAACTTTCCCGCATCTTTTGAACGGTCCTAGAAACGTTGCCCAAAGGTGGTCCATGGAAGTCGGGCTGAACACCACAGATCCTGATCGACGAGTGGAGGAAACACGACAATACAATATGGCCCCATCGTGCTCGGGAGTATCGCTCGCCAGCCCCCGAAACCGTCGTCCTGATGGAGCAAAGGGTGGGTTATGCACCAGTTTCAAACAGGACCGCTCGCGTGGGACCGATCATGCCGTGCAGGCAGACAAGGAATTCAACGTCAACTGGATCATTTACGAGATATAGCCGACGAAACCTAACAGACCAGCAGGTTCTCGTTGCCGATGTGAGGCCAACAGTCCGCAGACCACGGAGATTCACCTTGTCGGGAAATTCCCCGCCAACTAGGTTGGTCCGCGAACGTTCCGAATTCGAGAAACCATGATCGACGCGCCCACCGAATATCAGGTCCTTGCCCGGAAATACCGCCCCTCCACCTTCGCTGACATGATCGGTCAGGGCGCGATGGTGCGGACGCTCAAGAATGCCTTTGAGGCCGACCGGATCGCCCATGCCTTTGTGATGACTGGCGTGCGGGGGGTCGGCAAGACAACCACGGCACGGATCATTGCAAAGGGGCTGAATTGCATCGGCCCCGACGGGCAGGGCGGCTCCACCATCGAGCCCTGTGGCAAGTGCGAACCCTGCATTGCCATCGCCGAGGGCCGCCATGTGGATGTGCTGGAAATGGATGCGGCATCGCGCACCGGTGTCGGGGATATTCGCGAAATCATCGACAGCGTGAACTACCGGGCGGCCTCGGCGCGCTTCAAGGTCTATATCATCGACGAAGTGCACATGCTGTCGAACTCGGCCTTCAATGCGCTCCTGAAGACGCTTGAAGAGCCGCCCGCGCATGTGAAATTCATCTTTGCCACGACCGAGATCCGCAAGGTGCCTGTGACTGTGCTTTCGCGCTGCCAGCGTTTCGACCTGCGCCGGATTGAGGCCGAGGACATGATCGCCTATCTCAAGGATATCGCAGGCCGCGAGAAGGCTTCGCTGGCCGATGATGCGCTGGCGCTGATCGTGCGGGCCGCCGAGGGCTCGATGCGTGATGCCCTGAGCCTGATGGATCAGGCGATTGCCCATGGCGCGGGAGAGACCAGTGCCGATCAGGTGCGGGCCATGCTGGGTCTGGCGGACCGGGGGCGGGTGCTCGATCTTTTTGATCTGATCATGAAGGGCGAGGTCTCGGCGGCTTTGGCAGAGTTGTCCGGGCAGTACGCTGATGGGGCCGATCCGCTGGCCGTGTTGCGCGATCTGGCCGAGGTCACCCACTGGTTGTCGGTCGTGAAGATAACGCCGGAAGCCGCAGAGGATCCCACCGTCAGTCCGGATGAGCGGGAACGCGGCAAGACCCTGTCAGCGGCCCTGCCGATGCGCAGCCTCACCCGGATGTGGCAGATGCTGCTCAAGGCGCTGGAGGAAGTCGCCCAGGCCCCCAATGCGATGATGGCCGCCGAAATGGCGATCATCCGGCTGACCCATGTCTCGGACCTGCCGCCGCCGGGGGACCTGATCAAGAAGTTGCAGCACGCGCCTGCCGGTGCGGTCGCCGCGACCCCGGCACCCGCCGGTGGCGGTGGCGTTTCGGCCATTGCGGGCGGCGCGGTTCAGGCCATCGCGATTGCCCAGCCTGAGACAAATCCGCTGGCACGGTATGCGCATTTCGATCAGGTGGTCGGTCTGATCCGCTCGCGGCGCGATGTGAAGCTGCTGGTCGAGGTGGAAAACCATCTGCGACTGGCCAGCTATCAGCCGGGCCGGATCGAATTTCAGATGACCGACAGCGCGCCCACCGATCTGCCCTCACGCCTTTCGGCCCGGTTGCAGAGCTGGACCGGCGCGCGTTGGGGTGTGAGCGTGGTGAGCGAGGGGGGAGGCAGTACGCTGGCCGAGGAGCGGGACGCGCGGCGCAGCGATCTTGTCGGACAAGCCATGGCCCATCCTCTCGTCCAGTCGGTGCTGGAGGCCTTTCCGGACCTGAACTCGTCGCATATCAAGGTTGTGGAGCCGGTGGAGGCCGCGCATGAGGATGTCGTGCCGCTTGATATGGGCGATCTCGACCCCGACTGGGACCCGATTGACGACCTTTAGTCCGATATGCGTGTGACCTCGGGCCATCGTACCTTGCAGGATCGCCGGTTGAACGCTTATCTAGAGACAACCCCCAATTTGCAAAGGAGCAGCGGGAACATGCTTAAAGGTCTCGGCGGACTTGGTGATATGGCCAAGATCATGAAACAGGCGCAGGAAATGCAATCCAAGATGGCCGAGGCACAGGAGCGTCTGAACTCGATTACCGTGGAAGGTGAGGCCGGTGCCGGGCTGGTCAAGGCGACCGCGACCGCCAAGGGTGAACTGGTGGGGCTCGATATTGATGCCTCGATCTTCAACGGCGACGACAAGGAAGTGGTCGAGGACCTGATCCTGGCGGCTGTCAAGGACGCGCAGGCGCGGGCATCCGAGACCGCCAATGACGAGATGGGCAAAGTGACTGAAGGTCTGAACCTGCCCGCTGGCATGAAGCTGCCGTTCTGAACCGATGATCGCGCCCGCCATCACCGGGACCGGCGTCTTTACACCGTCCCAGAGCATCTCGAATGCAGAGCTGGTCGAGGCGTTCAATGCCTATGCCGACAGGTTCAACGCCGAACATGCGGACGCGATTGCAGCCGGTGAGGTGGAGGCGAAGGCGCATTCGTCCGAGGCGTTCATCCTCAAGGCGTCCGGCATCGAACGGCGCTATGTGATGGACAAATCCGGCGTGCTCGACCCCGATGTCATGCATCCCCATCTGCGGCAGAGAAGTGATGACGAGCCGTCCATCATGGCCGAGATGGCGCTGGACGCCGCCCGAAAAGCGCTGAAGCAGGCCGGCAAGGGGCCGGAGGACGTGGACGCCGTGATCGTGGCCGCCTCCAATCATGAGCGGCCCTATCCGGCGATTGCCGTCGAGGTGCAGGACCTGCTGGGCATCCGGGGCTTCGGGTTCGACATGAATGTAGCCTGTTCATCGGCCACGTTCGGCATTCAGGCGGTCGCTGACATGATCCGCTCGGGCTCGGTGCGCTCGGTTCTGATGGTGAACCCGGAGATTTGTTCGGGCCATCTGGAATGGCGCGACCGGGATTGCCACTTCATCTTCGGGGATGTCTGCACGGCGGTTCTGATGGAGCGCAGCGCCGATGCGAAGGGCCCGCATTTCGATATACTGAGCACCCGCTGCCTGACACAGTTCTCCAACAATATTCGCAATAACAATGGTTTCTTACGCCGCTCACGGCCCGATGGGGTCGCGGACCGACGGGACATGCAGTTCATGCAGGAGGGCCGGAAAGTCTTTAAAGAAGTGCTGCCGGTGGTCTCGGAACATATCGCGGGACACCTCGCCGATGAGGGGCTGGCGAGCGATCAGTTGAAACGGCTCTGGCTGCATCAGGCGAACAAGTCGATGAACGACTTCATCGGGCGCAAGGTGATGGGGCGGGTGCCAGAGCCGCACGAGCAGCCCAATATCCTGCAGGACTATGCGAATACGTCTTCTGCGGGGTCGATGATTGCGTTCTCCCAGCATTCCGACGACCTGGTGGATGGTGATCTGGGGCTGATCTGCTCGTTCGGGGCGGGATACTCGGTGGGGTCTGTGATTGTACGAAAAGTCATGTAAACGGAGACCGCATGCGCGGTCACGCCTTTTGAGTTTTGATCTGACGTTCAAAACGGCCGGTGCGTGATGGGCGAGGGCGGCAAGGAGCTTGAGCGGCTGGTCGATCTCATGGCGCGGTTGCCAGGACTGGGGCCCCGCTCCGCCCGGCGTGCGGTGCTGACGATGATCAAGAAGCGCGGCCTGATGCTGGAGCCTCTTGCACGGGCCATGGCGGATGTCTCGGCCCATGTGCGCGAATGTGTCTCCTGCGGCAATGTCGGAACCTCGGAGCAATGTGATATCTGCGTCTCACCCAAGCGGGCAAATGGCGAGATCTGTGTGGTGGAGGATGTCGCCGATCTCTGGGCGATGGAGCGGGTTGGGGTGTTCTCGGGCCGCTATCATGTGCTGGGCGGCGTGTTGTCGGCACTCGATGGCGTGGGACCGGAGGACCTGCGTATCCCCCGGTTGATAGGGCGCATCGAGGAAGAGGCGGTGACGGAGGTGATCCTGGCGCTCAATGCGACCGTGGACGGGCAGACCACCGCACATTATATAGCGGATCAGATCGAGGGGCGGGAGGTTCGGATCACCTCTCTTGCGCAAGGCGTGCCGATCGGTGGTGAACTGGACTATCTTGACGACGGCACGATTTCCGCGGCTCTGAAGGCCCGCAAGCAGTTCTAGCCAGGCTTCTTTTTCAGCGCTTCGCGCCGGGCAATGTAAAGCGTCGCCAGTATGATCACCGCCGCTCCGACCAGCGTGGGCATATCGGGAAGCTCGTTGAACATCAGATAGCCGGCGAGCCCGACGAGGACCAGACGCAGATAGGTAAAGGGAGCGACGACGCTCGCCTCCCCGTAGCTGTAGGCCTGAATGTCAGCATAGCCGCGCAGAGCCCCCATGGTGACCAGAATGGCCACTGCAACCCATGTGCCGGAGGTCGTGGGCAGGGCATAGTAGGGCCCTATGACGGGCAGCGTGATGATTACCGTGATGACCACCGAGGAGAAATAGGTCGCGACCGGCCCGTCCGCGCGCGCCAGATTGCGCGACAGGGTCAGCGCGATTGCAAAGAGGGCCGATGACCCAAGGGCTCCCAGCATTGCCGGATGCAATGCGCCGCTGCCCGGTCGCAGGATGATCAGTGCGCCCAGAAAGCCGAAGCCGACCGCGGCCCAGCGACGGGGGCCGACCTTTTCACCGTGAACCGGTCCTGCCAGCAAGGTCGCAAAGATCGGAGCCGTAAAAAACAGGATCGTGGCCGTGGCCAGCGGAATGTTGGCAAGCGTGTAGAACCCCAGGTGGGTGGAGACCGCGATCAGGGTGCCGCGGATGACATGGCTCCATGGTCGCGTGAAGCGCATCTGGCGCCGCAGGGGCGAGATCAGAATGAGAGCGGCCAAAATGATCAGCGCTGAAATCACCGCGCGCAGCATGACGATCATGCGGCTGTCGAGCTCCAGCGAAACCTCGCGCACGGCCACCGACATGGCGCTGGAGCCGATCACGGAGATCAGGATCCAGACGATGCCCTGGACGTTGTTCACACGTGCAGGTGGCGTGGCGACTTGCTCGGGCGATGTCGGATTGACGGGAGGTGTCTCCATAAGCTCTTGCGTAACCTACGGTTCCGAGCGCTGCCAGCGGTTTTTGCCGGAATGTCGGCAGGGCTCTGGCCTTCCCCGACCGACTTGGTTTACCGTCTGCCCGAGAATGTCGAGGAGGAGGGGCGCCATGACCACTTGTGTCTTTGTTCAGATCCGCTGCACGCCCGGTGAAACCTACCGGGTGGCAGATGCAATTTATGACCGGGAGATCGTCTCGGAGCTTTATTCGACAAGCGGCGACTATGATCTCCTGATGAAGGTCTATGTGCCCGGCGACAGTGATGTCGGCAAGTTCATCAACGATAATCTGCATGATATTCCGGGGATACAGAGGTCACTTACGACCCTGACCTTCAAGGCTTTTTGAGACACCAAGGGGGAGAGAGTAATGAGCGTAAAACGGACAGTTCTGACGACCTTTCTGACATTTTTGAGTGCGAGTATTTCGCATGCGGAGCCGTTGAAGGTTGGGATGATCACGACGCTTTCGGG
>CANLSM010000038.1 GCA_947493745.1 uncultured Paracoccaceae bacterium
AATCAAACCAACAAGATGAGCCAAACTCTCTCTTAGTTTAAGCCGCCATTGGTTCCAAAAACCCTGACAACGGACAGACAGGTCTTCGAAATACAGAAAGCAGCGCCTATAGAGGAGACCATTTTATGGATGTCGTCGTCAAACTTAACGGGCGGCAGGTGGGAAGGCGGCGGGTGAAAGTGCGTGTTTCTGGCCTAGGCATGCCTCTGCGAAACCCGCGTCGGCCTGCGTGGACGAAGCTTCGTAGATAACTCTCTCTTCGCTGAGATGGCCCAAATACAAACGTGCTAGAACCAGCGTCGGCCTCCCTAACGTGATGAGAGCGTGTGAATGCTACGGGGGTTTCTTCTAGCGTGACATTTCCCGTGTCAGAATGACCTTCGGATTGAAAGCGGCAAGAAGAGACGGCCAAAACCGTCGCGAAGCGACTTAAGGAGGACTGGAAATGGCTCAAGATCGACTACAAGCATGAGCAAGCCCACTTTAAGGATCGATTAGACCAGAGATGGAAAAAGGGACTCGATCCTCTCAGGATGATGTTGGTGGCCGCTCGTGATTTGGGACAGGACTACGCGGATAAGCGGAAGATTGTCTGGAGTAATTGCAGGTGCAGCAACCACACTCGGATTGGGCGTCTTGATCACGACACTCAAGGTATTGATCCATTGAGGAAAGCTTCGCGGACAGTTCAGATGGTAGGTCGACGTTTTTGCTTGCGATCAATGTCGTGCCAAATGAGTACCATCGATTTGAATGTCCGGTTTGCGGGCTGCTACTGCAGCATCTAGACAGGTGATGAGAGTCCGGTATGGGCCGTCCCTTGCAGGCGGCCCTAGGTTTTAGATTTCAATGGCTTCCGCGATAGCTAACGCGTCTTCAAGTTCGACGCCGAGATATCGGACCGTGCTATCCATCTTGGTGTGACCAAGCAGTAGCTGCACGGCTCGGAGATTTCCCGTCTTTTTATAGATCTGCGTAACCTTGGTGCGGCGCATCGAATGGGTGCCATAGGCCGTCGCTTCAAGGCCGATCGAAGTGACCCAGTCGCGTACGATCCGGGCGTATTGACGGGTCGAAATGTGCAGTCGTTCGTGAAAACGCCCTGGCCAAAGATATTCTGACCCGACCATCAATTCGTCTTCCATCCATTTCTCAACTGACGATCTAGTCCCTTCCGATATCTCAAACCGTACCGGTTTCTGTGTCTTGCTTTGTAACACCGACGCCCGTTCCTTAATTTGGCCGGATGCCATGACTTCAACCACCTTCATCTTCACTAGATCACACCCGCGAAGCTTGCTATCGATTGCCATGTTGAATAACGCGAGGTCGCGATGGTTCTCTGCCAGTTCTAGTCGAACTCGGATCGCCCAAACGTGTTTGGGTTTTAGAGGTCGTTTCTGACCGACGATGCGACCTTTGTTCCATGCAGGGCGAAGTGCGCGAATGGCTGGTAGGTTTGGTGTTTCCATGACTGATCCTCCGATCCGCCATGCCCTCCCGAAACGACAACCCTTTGTTGACACGTAAGAATAACATAGAATACCATTTCCCGTCTTGGCGCCGAGATGACCAGTCAGGAAGACGAGCCGCTTTGGTTCAAACCATCAGCCAAAGCATCACGACCGCCATTCCGACCATCATCAGGTTTTCGGTGAGGCTCACAAACCCAAGCGGGACGTTTGAATTTCCACCAACGCATGCGCATTTGAGCTCACGCTTGTCGATGTAGACGGCCTTAAAGACGCTAACGGCTCCAATGCCGGCAACGAACAGTGCCGCGGGAGCTGACACCCAAGTCAGGATCATGCCGGTCATGAGAATGCCTGCGCCTGTTTCTACGAATGGATAGATGTATGCGTAAGGTACCCACCTTCGCGCAAGAAGGTCGTAGTTGAGGAACATCGTAGAGAAGCCCTCGATATCGCGCAGTTTCTGCATGCCGAGAAGGATCATTGAGACTGAGATGAACCAGCCGAGTGTCTGCCAAGTGATTGCGCCAAGGAACCCGATTGATAGCGCAATTGCGGTGAGCGCAGCGACAGCAAAGAGGTAGAGGACGGGTCGATAAGTGGTTGCCTCCGGATCCCAGCCGGTCAGCTTTTCGCGCAGGTCCGTGTAGCCGCCAACGCGTTCGCCTTCGATCCATGCTTGGGGCGTCGTCTTGACGTCGTGCTCGGCCTTGAAAGCGTCAACTTCGGAACGGGTTCGGAAAAGCCGGTCATCGACATCATATCCCTGACGTTCAAGAAGCCAGCGCGCCTTTTGACCGGATGGGCACAGATGATCTGGTAGCGCCATCCGGTAAAGCACAGCTGTCTTGCCCACCGCCACTTCGGCCGGATTTGTATCAATGTTAGCAACGTCGCGGGTGTCTTTGGGCATTGGCTTCTCCGACGATTTATTGGCGTAGGCATTTCTCATTTCTATATACCCCCATAGGGTATATAATCAAGAGTGCGAGCTTTGGTTCCGCACTCACTCGACTTTTTGTCGGCCACCATGCGAAAAGAGACTATGCACGAAAACCGCGAAGCCACTTTGAAACGTCTGAAGCGCCTTGAGGGTCAGGTCCGCGGGATTGCCCGGATGGTGGAAGAAGACCGCTATTGTGTTGATGTCCTGACACAGATCGCGGCTGTACGCGCAGCCTTGAAAGGTGTCGAAAAGCTCGTGATCGATGATCATGCATCCCATTGCATCGAAGATGCGCTTGCATCCGGTGATCGGGAGGACCAGCGGGCGAAGTTCACCGAACTCCTTGAATTGCTCGACAAGGCGCGCGGTTAAGAGGTCAAAGATTGACGGGCGGTGTGGTCACGCTGGTCAGTGTCGCAGTTGCCAACAGGATCAGGGCCACAGCCATTATTTCCATTGAAATAGACCTCCTCAGGGCATGGACTGCACCGGGCTTCTGAGAACGCAAAGCGGGAACAAGCCTCAGCTTATTCCAAGTTGCAAAGCCGAGGAGGACCGCAACAATCGCGACTTTGACCAGTAGTGCCAAACCATAGGCTGTTCCAAATAACGCAGTGGTAGAGCCTGAAAGCAGCCAAGCGAGCGATGTGCCTGCGAGGATTAGAGCCGCCACTCCGCCAGCGGCGAGATTACCGAAATAGTGCAACAGATCAGCACCGTCAGGAGCAAGTGCCGCCCGCCGCAAAGGTATCAAAGCACCAACCCAGAAAGCAGCGGCCAGAAGATGGAGAACAATCAGGACTGCAAGGGCCGATCTGGGCTCCCCAAGCGCGTGGCCGACCTGCGCGAAAGATGTAGCTATGGCGACGCTCCCCACCAGAGAGATCCAGTGCCCAAATCGCGGCAGCAGGATTGCAAGTATCGCAAGTTCGCCTATCCCGCGCCAAATCGCGGCGGTTCCAAGTGGACTTTCCCAAACGAAGCCGAGCATCATTGGGTCGGTCGCGCCGTCGAAACCCATCCCAGATATTCTTGCTGCGCGAATGCCGAACCGGATGGCCAATACGGCAAGACCGACGAGCGCTGCACAGACAGCAAGCTGCTTGGCAAGGCGCAGGACCGATGCCTCTGCGTGCTTGGCAAAGACGACCGAAAACAGCACGCCCCCCATCGCGAGCAAAGCCGCGCCATAGCCAATCGCTTTGGCCAAGATGGCCAAAACAACAAGACCGTCGATCGGTGCGAGGCCTGTCACTCAGCGACCGTGAAGGAGAAGCTGCCCTGCATCGGGTGGCCGTCCGACGCCATACCGCGCCAGTCGAAGCGATAGCTTCCAGGCGCAAGCTCTTCCAATGGCAAGGCGCGAAACTCCGTAGCGGGGTCCATACCGGTCTCGCGTTCGATTTCGACGTCGCCATCTGGAGAGGTGAGCGTGACTGAAATGATGCGCATCGGATCATCGAACCGCATTGAAAGCTCCGGCACTTCCGTGACAGTCGCACCGTCGGCGGGTGTTGTGGCCTCAGACTTCGAATGCGCGAAGGCAAGAGCGGGAGCAACTACAACGGTCAAGCCGAGAAGAGTTTGTTTGATCATCTGAATTTTCCTCTATTCGGACTGGGCGTTCAGTTCGTCGTGATACTGACGAAGATCATCAGGCCAAGTTGATTTGATGAAGGACAGCACCGCAATGATCTCGTCATCGGTGAGCAAACCCTCATAGACAGGCATGTCGGATGGTGGCGCGTTCTCCATCAGACCGGCAAGCCCATATTTGGTCAGGGTAAAAAGCGTTTCATCATCATGGTGCCACGTATGGCCTGTTGCGTCATGTGGCGGTGCTGGCAGCAGTCCATCTTCTCCACGTATCCGCCAGTTTGGCTGCCCCTCTAGGCGCGCGCCGTGGCAAGCGGCACATTTGTCTGCGTAGATGCTTTGGCCCACGGCGATCACTTCGTCGTCGTCAGGCGTCAAAATACCAACCGTTTGGTAAGGTTGAGCCAGAACAAATGCGGCGGCGAAACCGGCGAGTGTGAGCCCGCCGGTTAGCAAAACTGCCTTGCGACCTAATATCACGTGTCGAACGGTTGCGCCGTGCCAGCACGGTAGTACACCGTGCCCGTACCAGCCTCTCCACCGAATGCAATGACGTCGTAACGTGAGGACGGGTCATCTCCCATGCCAGGAGAGCCCATCGGCATGCCTGGAACGGCAAGCCCAGTAATGTCCGGGCGATCCTTCAAGACGGCTTCCAATGCTTCGAACGGCACATGCCCTTCGAAGACATATCCATCCGCTTCAATGGTGTGACAGGAGGCGAGCTCAAGAGGTATTCCGCGTTCTGACTTCTGCGCCTCGGGGTCGGTCAGTTCCTCGACGGTGACGGTGTAACCGCGAGCGCGGGCCAAGTCAGCCCAGGCGTGACAGCATCCGCAGCCTGGTGAGGCGAGAACGCGCATCGGCGTACCTGCACGCGCAGGCAGAGCAGCCATCACAAGAGCAAATGAGGATAGGGTAGTGAAGTGACGACGTGTTATCATGTCTGTCGGTCCTTTGATTAGAAAGTTGAATGGATTGCGGGCACGCACCCGTTGCCGTTCAGGCTTTCGGAGGACCGGTTGGGACAGCCAGCTTCAGGTTCACAAAGTCGCAACCAGCGTACAGAACACTAACGACCGATCTGCTTGCGGGATTAACCTGCAAAACAGCAGACGTGGTCGCAAGATCGCCAAAACAGGGCATTGATCCCATACCGCTGGTCGCATCGCAGCAGTCCGCGAGTGCCTTCTCAGCATCAGCCAATGGATCGCTTTCTGACATTTCCACGTGGTGGTCGGCGTGATCCGATCCATGATTCAAGCCATGCATTACCGACGCGGTGGATGCACCGGCGAATGCAACAACAAGAATGATCGACAGAACCAAGCGAAACATGCCCAATACCTACTGGGGGTATATGGCTTTGACAAGTCACGAGGATGTGTCGCCGCAACCGAGCTTAGTTGCATCCGTTATGACTGCGCCACATGTCCGCGTCGTGCCCGTCTGGTACAGAGGCGCATGGATCATCTGAATAACCGCGCAAGACTGAGTACCTGCTGACTTGGGCATCAGTCAGCAGTGGCAATGTCAACAAATGAGCATTCAGATGAACGAGGCGGAGGGCTGCCCGCGCTTGCCCCGCTTCAGTAACCAGCGGTTCAAGCGCCTCGGCATCTGGCGCTCCTTGTTGAAAGGCTGCGTCCAGCGCTTGTTCAGCTGCGACGAACCGCTCCCCGGCAGTTATGGCGTCTGCTTGCATCTGCGCTCGGATCGCCTCGATGTCGTCGCGCTGCCGCTCGCTCAGCCCGATTTGATCCGCTAGTTCGAGAAGGTGCGTTGGCCCTGGGACACCATTGAGTTCGGCTGCTCGCGCAAGTCCCCATCCGCCGCCGCGCGCGATTTCTTCCAAGTCTTGTTCCGAAAGAGACTTAATCAGGCGCGTTTCTTCGCCTGCGTAAACCGAAGGCGTCGATCCATAACTTCCATCATGGGTCTGAGACAACGCGACAGCGGGCAAAGCCATCATAAGAAGTGCGACGTTTGCTATACGCATTGTTGAAGTCCTTGTTCGATCCAGCGTTGGGACCAAGGTATTGCATGACGCGGGTGAAACTGAACATGATAGAAATCATGTCGGAATATTGGGCTCACTGTTTTGATGGCGCGCCAGAACGCTCGCTGCATGAAGGCGAAACGCTCTTTCGTCGAGGCGATCAGGTTGAGTGGGCGTTCCTCGTCCGTGTTGGACAGATTTCCCTTCGACGAGCGCTGAAAGATGGCGGGCTTTTGACCCTGCATACGGCTAGTGCAACTGAACTCGTAGCCGAAGCATCGCTCTTTGCAGATTGCTATCACTGCGACGCTGTTGCTGAAGTTCCGGCAACGGTTTCTTTGGTTTCCAAAACCGAACTGAAGGGATTGCTTGAGAATTCTGCCTCATCAGACCAACTCTCAGTCAAAGCATTTGAAAGTACAGCGAGAGAGCTACAGAACCTCCGGACTCGGATTGAGATAATGCGTTTGCGGAAGGTGGCCGATCGCCTGGACGCCTATCTCGAGCTTTACGGTTCGCCGGAATTAGGCGGGTGGGTGCGTGTCGCTGATTGGATCGGGGCGTCGCCTCCAGCGCTCTATCGAGAGCTAGCAGAACGGCGGACGAAGAAACCCGATCTTCTGTGATCTGTTAGCGGGTAACTAGAAATTTCAAATGTTCTCTATCTGCGGCCGTTAATTCAAGGGTGTCTTTCGATCTCATCGGGTTCATGGTTCTCTCCGAGGTCG
>CANLSM010000039.1:0-2500 GCA_947493745.1 uncultured Paracoccaceae bacterium
TTTGGTTGCGGGAGTAGGATTTGAACCTACGACCTTCAGGTTATGAGCCTGACGAGCTACCGGACTGCTCCATCCCGCGACAGTTGTTTGCGCTGCTGGCCTGTGGCTGCTTGGGCGCGATTGGTATTGAGATCGTTTTGAGAGCAATGGTGTTTTTTTCATCTCTTCATCAGGTTTGGCGGTGACCTACTCTCCCACGTCTTGAGACGCAGTACCATCGGCGCTGTGGCGCTTAACGGCCGAGTTCGGGATGGGATCGGGTGTTTCGCTCACGCTATGTCCACCAAACCGGAAGAAGAGATGATACACGAGACCCTGATTGTTCAGGAGGTTCTGTCCAAGCCGGACTGACGTTGTTGGTGTCTTGTGACTTTTGCATCTGCCGTTTTCGCTGCTCTTAGAGCAGGTTATCGGCAGATCTTGCACCTGGCTGAACCCGGCACCCAGACTGGCGGGGTGCATGTTCCCGGGATCTTTTCCATGGGAAAAGACCCTGCCACATGCCGAAGTATGAGGATTTTTTGATCCTCATACTTCTGGATCAAATCAAGCCTATCGGGCGATTAGTATCGGTCAACTGAACGGCTCACACCGCTTACATCTCCGACCTATCGACGTGGTGGTCTTCCACGGCCCTCAAGGGAGACCTGGTTTCGAGGGGGGCTTCCCGCTTAGATGCCTTCAGCGGTTATCCTGTCCGTACATAGCTACCCAGCACTGCCGTTGGCACGACAACTGGTCCACCAGTGGTACGTTCACCCCGGTCCTCTCGTACTAGGGGCAACTCCTCTCAAGTCTCCTACACCCACGGCAGATAGGGACCGAACTGTCTCACGACGTTCTAAACCCAGCTCACGTACCACTTTAAACGGCGAACAGCCGTACCCTTGGGACCTGCTCCAGCCCCAGGATGTGATGAGCCGACATCGAGGTGCCAAACACTGCCGTCGATATGGACTCTTGGGCAGTATCAGCCTGTTATCCCCGGCGTACCTTTTATCCGTTGAGCGATGGCCCTTCCACGCGGGACCACCGGATCACTATGGCCGTCTTTCGACTCTGCTCGACTTGTCAGTCTCGCAGTCAGGCGGGCTTCTGCCATTGCACTCGACGGTTGATTTCCGACCAACCTGAGCCCACCATCGCGCGCCTCCGTTACTCTTTGGGAGGCGACCGCCCCAGTCAAACTACCCGCCACACAGGGTCCCGGATCCGGATAACGGACCGCGGTTAGACAGCAAGCGTACATAGGGTGGTATCTCAAGGGTGGCTCCACAGAGACTGGCGTCCCTGCTTCAAAGCCTACCACCTATCCTGCACAATGCAGGCCTGCTGCCAGTGTGAAGCTGTAGTAAAGGTGCACGGGGTCTTTCCGTCTGACCGCGGGAACCCCGCATCTTCACGGGGAATTCAATTTCGCTGAGTCTGCATTGGAGACAGCGGGGAAGTCGTTACGCCATTCGTGCAGGTCGGAACTTACCCGACAAGGAATTTCGCTACCTTAGGACCGTTATAGTTACGGCCGCCGTTTACCGGGGCTTCAATTCGACGCTCTCACATCTCCTTTTAACCTTCCGGCACCGGGCAGGCGTCAGACCCTATACGTCGTCTTGCGACTTCGCAGAGCCCTGTGTTTTTAGTAAACAGTCGCCACCCCCTGGTTTGTGCCCCCGACCCATAGTTGCCTACAAGCCGGGCCTCCTTCTCGCGAACTTACGGAGGTATTTTGCCGAGTTCCTTCAATGCAGTTCTCTCAAGCGCCTTGGTATGCTCTACCAGTCCACCTGTGTCGGTTTAGGGTACGATCTCATGCGGGGCTATTTCCAGGGACCGCTCAGCAGCCCACCCAATCCGATAAGGGTGAACTACACCTGCGATCCGTCACAATCCCGCCGGCTGAGGAATATTAACCTCATTCCCATCGACTACGCCTTTCGGCCTCGCCTTAGGGGTCGGCTTACCCTGCTCAGATTAGCTTTAAGCAGGAACCCTTGGACTTTCGGCGACAGGGTCTCTCACCCTGTTTATCGCTACTCATGTCAACATTCTCACTTCTGAACGCTCCACCGCCCCTCACAGGACGACTTCACAGCAAAAACCTGAGCCTCCGCAGATCCCTTGCAGGATCTAAAGAGGCAAGGTTTTATGAACAGAACGCTCCGCTACCACGTGCACATACATGCACATCCTAAGCTTCGGCTCATGGCTTGAGCCCCGGTACATCTTCGCCGCAAGACAACTTGTCTAGACCAGTGAGCTGTTACGCTTTCTTTAAATGATGGCTGCTTCTAAGCCAACATCCTGGTTGTTTTGGTCGTCTCACATGCTTTTCCACTTAGCCATGAATTAGGGGCCTTAGCTGTAGGTCAGGGCTGTTTCCCTTTTCACGACGGACCTTAGCACCCGCCGTGTGTCTGCCAGATAGTACTCATCGGTATTCGGAGTTTGGTTAGGATCAGTAAGGCTGTGGGCCCCCATTACCCATCCAGTGCTCTACCCC
>CANLSM010000040.1 GCA_947493745.1 uncultured Paracoccaceae bacterium
CGCCCCTTTTGTCAATGATCGCACCAAGGGCGTTCTGGCCCTGCGCATCCGCATTCCGCTGGGAGATGTACCATGAACCGCCCTCCCATCGAGGTGGAAGTCAGAACATATCAGCGAACCTCATGACTGACCACGTTGTCATGATGTCTGAGGGCCTTTGCAGCTTCCTTGCCGCATGTCGCGTGCTTCACGCCTGCGATCGTTCTAAGGTTACGCTCCTGTTTGCTGACACAAAATCTGAATTTCACGATCTCTATCGGTTTTTGGATGATGCTGAAGACCTATTGCAGCATTCAATCACACGCATCGCAGATGGCCGGACACTTTGGGAGTTGTTCGAACAAGAAGGTATGATTGCAAACACGCGTGCAGACTTTTGCAGCCGCATCCTCAAACGCGGCTTGTGTGATGACTGGGTGAAAGAAAACTGCGGTCCTGAGCCTGTACTTTATTTTGGCTTTGACTGGACAGAGGCTCATCGGCTTGAAGGGATGCGAGCTGCAAAGCCTTGGGCGCGATGTGAAGCCCCCATGACTGCAAGACCCTTTGTTTGGAAACATCAAATGCCAGATGTGGCAAGAAAGATGGGCATTGAGCCGTCATCCTCGTATTCTGATGGCTTTGAACATGACAATTGCGGTGGCTTTTGTGTGAAAGCGGGTCAAGCACAATTTGCACTTCTTCTTGCTAAGCGCCGTGACCTCTATCTCCAACACGAAGATGAAGAACAAAGCTTCCGAAAAAGAACCGGCAAAGATGTTGCAGTGCTTCGAGATAGACGAGGCGGAACAACAAGGCCCCTAACACTTCGTGACTTTCGGCTTCGGATTGAGAGCGGGGGATTGTTCGACGCAGATGACTTTGGCGGATGCAACTGTTTCTTGCCTCCAGAAGAGGCGGCGTGACCACCCAATCGCATGCATCAGCAGATCACATGCATGTGTCTGATCGGTGAGGGAGAAGGATTGCGCGAGGAGCCCGCGAACTTCCGGGCGTGAATCCTTCTTACGCACTCTTGGTCGCCGACCTTGCGTGCGTCTGCTTTGAGCCCAAAGTGTGGAATGCCGCGATGCGGATGGATGTCCGCTTCCGGGAATGTTAACTCTCAGTCATAACCGGTGAGAAGCACTTTCAATGCGTTATCAAGATTTGGTCTCTGAACTTGAAGTCGATGGATCACTACGTGATATTTATGCTGTCGATACAACGATTGCTGATTGGAGCCGATTGCTAAACCTATCGTCTAGTCTTGGTGAAGGTGCGTATTTTCGCGATGGTGAAGAAGCCCCGATTCCTTCTTCTGCAAACTCGATTTTCGACGATGTAGATCATTCGCATCTTCTGCAGATCAACCTTGGCGGCCCTGTTATCAACGCTCATTTTTTCATTGCCGATGAGATGGAGCTAGACCTCGATCCCAGTCAGATCACCTCGCAGGCTGATCTCGACCTTGTACTCGATTTCTGCGCCAAAATTGGTCAAGAGATCAAACGCGATATCAAGATCACGCCCGAAAATACTCCTGAAGTCACTTATATCTACTTCTCGGTAGACCAAGAGACATGGCGGATGTCGGAGCATTCATAAGTTCTCAAAATTTGCGTAAGAAAGCCGACGTTCGGAACAGTACCGCAAACGGTAGCAAAGTCCCGCATAGCGATAATCCGACCAACGGCTTGAACGGTATTCACTGAGCGAAGCTATCAGATGACCGCTCTGAGCCCAAATTGACCTTCCCAACGAACTTCTCCATTAGACTTTGCAGCGCACTTTGTTCCAGCCAGCAGTCCTTAGGAGAACGTCGATATGGAATCCAAGCATTTAGTTCTGGCCGGGGACTCAATCTTTGATAACGACGGCTACGTTTTGGGTGAAGCTGGCGTGATCGAACAATTGCGCTGTACACTGCCTCCAACTTACGCGGCATCCAAAGTCGCTGTCGATGGTGATTGTATTAGGCATGTTAAAAACCAAATCGCCGACTTACCGTCAAACGCAACCGACCTTATCGTGAGTGTTGGTGGAAACGACGCGCGTTTTCATTCAGCGCTTCTTTCGAAAATAAAGCATCCCAGTGAATTAGGCACCCTTCTGTCCGTTCCACTGGATGAATTCATGTTGGGCTATAGGCTTATGCTCGAGGCTGCGAAGGCAACCGGCTTGAAGATATATGTGTGCACAATTTACACTGCCGTACCGTTTGAAGATCCCATTTGGCGACAGTTTGCTCCGCTCGCTATCGGTAAGTTCAACGAGGTCATAATGGCAGAAGCAAGCGCTCACGAAATTCCGGTGCTTCATTTGGAAGAAGTGTGTACCGAGACCAACGACTTTTCGATGGTATCGCCGATCGAGCCGTCCAATCAAGGCGGGCAAAAGATCGTGAACCACATTGTCGAAATGGTCTTGGAGTGAAGGCCCGCTTCGTCCCGCCTCCCCCTCACCCCCTCCGCTTGAGCGAGAACCTGCGCTTGCGCCTTGGCACCTTCTTCGCCAGCTCATCCTTGCCGGTCAGGGTGACCACGCCGAGCCCTGTCCCCAAGTAGAGATATTGCAGCGCATCGGCATAGTCGGCCGCCCGCACCCGTTTGTTGGGATCGGGGTGATAGCCGGTGGTGCCCTTGATGCGCGCAAAGTGATAGCCGCCGCTCATCGCAGAGCGGATGTTGACCGTGTTGGGACCGGCCGCAATCAGCAGGGCGGGCACGCCGTCGATGGTCTTGTCGAGCAGAGCCTCAACGGTGGCCAGCCGCAGCGAGATCGTGTTGTTGCCCGGCGCCGGTGAGACCACCATCTTGTTGGCCGCAAAGATCTGGAAACGGGGTCTTGTCGGTCCCCTGCCCCTTCGAGCCGCCCGTCGGATCGCCCCAGAACTGGATCTTCCCGCTCTCGGTGAGCGCCGGTCCGAACTTGCGCATCAGGCGCTGTTTCAGAAGCGGCGCGAAAGTGCCGGCCGACACGTTCTCCATACCGAACTCATCGAGGATCGCCACCCGCCCGCGGATGCACTGACCGATGATGGCGGCCGGATTGCGCGCGAAGTCGAGCCCGACCAGCAGCGGAAAGTCCGGGTTGTAGTCCATGTGCGTCTTGGCAACATGATCTTCCTCGCGGAAGGTCTCAAAGACCGCCTTGCCATCGAAGTAGCGCCCAACCCGGTTCATCACGAACGTGTCGATATAGCTCTTCGGCTTGCCCTTGATCAGCGCCTTGTAGGGCTGGCTCAGCCAGTTGGTGTTCTCGGCGGCCGGGTTTTCCCGGTAGCCCACCACCCGCTTGTTCTCGATCACCTCGATCAGCCCGGGCGGTTGGACAAAGAAGTTCCAGTCCTCTGGCTTGGTGTATTCCCGCCGCTTGTCCTCATCCCAATCCTCGGGCATGGGCACATCGCCGCGCATATACGGGATCCAGTGGCCCTCGGGTGGCGCATTCAGATCGCCAATGATGCCGCACCAGGTCAGACCACCATCGATCTTGGCCGGACAGCGCCCTTGCGCCGCCCGACCATGGGCTGCATCAAACATCTCCTTCATGGTAAACTGCATCTCGTTGAACCAGAAGCCGGTGGGCTCCAGCGACAACAGGTTGGCGATGTCATCAGGTCCATCGAGCGCATAGAAGATCGTCTCCAGATCGACAATCGTGCCATCCTTCAGCGGTCGCTTGATCTTGTGGTTCGGCGGATGGGTCAGTTTGATATCGCCATATTGACCGCCCACCTTCTGGACGAACCAGTCAGCCCAGGTCTTCATCGTGGTCTCTTCGAGCTGGCTGTACGTGTTGCGCACCACGATCCAGCGTGAGCGCCGCCGCTCCAGCGGATCGGGTGCCTGTTCCTGGGCCAGTTTCCAGATCTTGTGACAACAGGCCGAGCTCGACCCCGATCCGACCGGTCCCTGGATGATCGACACCGGGGATCTGTCCCAGAAGAATTCGCTCAGGATCCTGCCGTCAGGACGGTACGGGAATGTCGCCATCGAAGACCTTCTCCCACGCATCGCCCCGGATCTGATTGAGATCACCGGCACAGCGCGCCGCCCGGCCCGTGCCCGGTGACAGCATCGAGCGGGTCTCACGCGCCGTCAGTTGGCCTGCCTCGGTCGTCTCCCCTGGCACCACACGCACCTCGTAGCAGCGGCCGCGCTCGCCAAAGACACCGATGGCCACCGATCCATCCGCCCGGCGCGCCACGATCTTGCGGGTGAAGCATTGGGTCATGGATCTTCCTCTCGCAGTTCTGCATGACACAGAATGATGTTCAGGGCCTTTGAGAGCAGCAGCACGGTTTCCGGCTCATTGTGAGATGCGCTCAGGAAAAGATCACCGTCAGGATGGACGCCAACCACAACCACCTGTTCGAGATCTTGCTCAACCGCATCGCCCAGAACCCTGTCCGGCTCACACACCTGCCCGGGCTTGCGGACAATGCCAAACGGGACATCCGCGCGAAGCGGTGTCACCCGATCATCGGTCATGTCAGCTCCCCCCTCTGCGGCCCCAACGGGTTCTCATCGACACAGAGCACCTCGACGGCCGCCCGCAGTGGTGCACCTGGTGGCGGCTCACCATTTGCGCGATCGATGCCGGAGGCAATGGAGGCGAGCGCCAGAATAGTCAGACGGGAGGGGTTTGGCTGGGGTGTTGGTCAGTTCGGGCGACGAACAACTGAATGTCGACCGACAA
>CANLSM010000041.1 GCA_947493745.1 uncultured Paracoccaceae bacterium
ATCCCCGACCTCGGAGAGAACCATGAACCCGATGAGATCGAAAGACACCCTTGAATTAACGGCCGCAGATAGAGAACGTTCATGTGCCATGTCAAGAACTTCCTAGCATCTGGTTGTATTCGGTTTCATTCTTTACCGCTCTCTCGACCGCATTTATCCCATCAAAAATTGTCCCTGAGCCGGCAAGCTCATTGCCGAGGAAAAGAGACTTCCAGTACCATAGTCCGTCAAAGCCCCGCCAGAGATCGATGATTGGGCGACGTTCCGAAGTAGGCGTCCTTATCACCATGGCACCATCACAGGACGGCATAGCGAGCAAGCCTCTCGTTAACTTCTGGTTAAGGTGTTTACAAATTATGTCTGAGACCATCATGTATGTGCATCCTTTGTTTTGATTTCTACTAGCACCATAGCAGTGATCATCCGACGCTTGCGGCACATCTTAGTCCCCCAAAGCGAGAGCTCAGCTCAAAGGCAATTTCGGCCCAGACCCGACCTACGCGCTTGGCGTTGCGCATGACCGGTCTCAGCCCCAAAGCGGACATGGCCAGCAAGCAACTCGGCCGAGAAGCCGTAGTTCGCTGCATGTGCGAGGCAGCATCTTAGAACTCAAGAAGGCGGACTTCTGTCCCGCTGCATGAAACAACCGCTTTGATTCTCAACCTAAAAAGCTGTCTATATGTATTCTGACCAGAAATGGCGGTTGAGCTCGGCATCCATCGTTCAACTAATGGTCAAACGCACGAGAAGCTTGGCCTAGCGACAGTCATTTCTACTATCGCTCGGGCTCAACCACTACTTGTCTTTTGTGAGTTGTCTCATCCCAAGACTTGTATCAGTATTGCCTCGTATCTTTTTTGGAAAAATATGACTTTTTTTGCCGCCTACCCGTCCAATCCGCCGCACGTCGCCCACAGCATTGAAGCTGCTGAGAAGGCAAACTCATCGCACATTCAGTTTGTGACATGGCGGTCAACATTTGGTCCGGGTCGAATGATCGATCAGTCTGTTTTACCGGAGATCGAGAATGCTGATGGGTTGCTTTGCGATATTACATTTCCGAACGAAAATGTCTTTTTTGAGATCGGTTACGCTGTCGGCTTGCTCAAACCCATCATTCCCTTGCTCAATCAATCGGTCGCCAACGCCGGGGGTTATCTTAGAAAACTCGGGCTTTTGGATAACGTCGGACAAATATTGTACGAAAACTCTGACGATCTGACCTACAAGTTGCAGCAGTTTGAGACGCCCACACCGCTGTTTCCAGAACCCAACTTTAACATATCTTCCCAACCCTTGCTGGTCTTGGACTCTCTAAGACGAAATGAGGTCAGCACCAAGCTGATCTCAGCGGTTAAAGAGTTGGCAAAGTTTTTTCGTACGGTTGATCCTCAAGAAGAATACCGACTATCCGTGCGGACCGCTTGGGAACTAGTGAACGAAAGCACCGGCGTAATCGTAACGGTATACGACAAAAGTCGGGATGATTCCGAGTTACATAACATCAGAGCAGCTTTTTTAGCTGGTCTCGCATTAGCCCGCGATCGAGAATGTCTAATACTTGCCGACCCAGATGCTCGGAAGCCACTTGATTTCATAGACATCTGCAAAACCGTAAAGCATCCTGATCATATTAAAGAGGCCGTCGCAGATATTCTGCCCAAGCTGTATCAAAAACAGCTTGACGCAAAGAGGCCCAAGGCCGTTCGAAGCAAGAAGGCAATTGCTTCAATCTCCGTTGGTTCCAATGCTGCAGAAAATGAAATGAGGGACCTCAAGGACTACTTTGTGGAGACCCACGATTTCAAGAACGCGCTCGAAGGCCGTGGACGCTTGGTGGTGGGGCGCAAAGGGGCAGGAAAGACTGCAATTTTCTGGAGGGTTCGTGATACTGCTCGAGAAAACTCCACTCGCGAACTGGTTTTGGACTTGAAGCCAGATGGCTACCAACTCCGAAAGTTTAAGGAACAGTTGGTCGCGTTGCTGGCCGATGGAACAAAGGAACACACGCTCACAGCGTTTTGGGAGTACATCATTTATAGTGAGTTAACCCACAAAATATTCGAGTCTGACTACAAGCGTTTCTACGGGCGCGATCCAAAACTTACCGAGATTTTTGACAAGTTAGAGCCATTCAAGGCGCAGCTATTCGAAGCCCGCGAGGGTGATTTTTCGGAGCGGATGATTGGATTGATCAGACAAGTTAGCGGCCGATTCAAAGAGCGATTTGGAACGGAAGGTACCAAGTCGCTGCACACTGCCGAAGTGACAGAGTTGCTTTACCAAAGCGATGTTCGCGATGTTCACAAACTAGTCATAGAGTATCTCGCTACAAGAGAGCGCGGCTTGCTGTTGATTGACAACATTGACAAGGGTTGGGGTGCTCACGGTGTGGACACGGATGATGTTTTGATTGTCAGCACGTTGATAGATGCGCTCCGAAAGGTTGAACGGCAGGCCGTCCGCGCCGACGCTAAGTTGGATTGGTTGGTGTTCCTTAGGAACGATGTATTTGAACTTCTTGTAGATCAGCAGAACGACCGTGGAAAGGAAGGCCGCATAATCGTTGATTGGGATAGTGAGGCTGCACTAGAGAAGGTCATCTTACAGAGGATTGCGGTGTCAAGTGAAGACAACTTAGGTCGCCAAGTCGGTTGGGATGACATCGCGGCGCCAGTCATAGATGGAGAACCAAGTCTGCGCTGGATGATTAGGCGAACGCTTATGAGACCAAGGTATCTTATTCAGCTTTGCGACGAATGCTTTGGGCACGCAAATGCATCTGGGAATGACAGGATCGAGGTCGCTGATTTTGTCAGTGGCTTTAAGAACTACAGTCAAGACATTATCGGCAACACAAATTTCGAAATGAGAGACGTTGTACCTGAGACAGCTGACGCCATTTATGCATTGATCGGGCTTCGTCGAAAATGCACCCTCAACGAAGTCAAGGAAGCGCTGGAAAAAGACGGCTTTGGGCCTTTCATCGATAAGGTGATAGAGTTGTTCTTTTGGTTTGCAATCTTAGGTGCCACGACTCCAAACGGCGAAGAAAAGTATATTTACAACTATAGGTACGACATGAAGTTGTTTTCAAAGATGCGCCAGACGGAGCAGACAGGTGGGGAGACTGTATTCGTGAATCCAGCATTCGCTACCGGGCTGGATTGCGTGGATCTCTGCTAGCTCCTCACTGCCGCGAATATCCGCTATGCGGTCTGCGACCGCAGCATCCAGATAACGTGTTGGATGTCCTGTGTGGGCAATTCGCTTGACTTTGCAAAGTCCGCTTTCTGCGCATCTCGGTTATTGGTGCCACATGCGGCGAACTTCCACTTCCCGCCCGAGGCGCTTGATGGCCATTTTCGCTTTGGGTTAATGCCTGTCCGTTGTCAGGGTTTTTGGAACCAATGGCGGCTTAAACTAAGAGAGAGTTTGGCTCATCTTGTTGGTTTGATT
>CANLSM010000042.1 GCA_947493745.1 uncultured Paracoccaceae bacterium
CGCAGGGATCAAAACATTCGCATCCGCATCCGGAACACGACCCTCATACCACGTCGACGCCGAAAACCAGTCGCCGTGGTTGATGGCGATATGCGTGGCGGCTGAGCGCGGCACAAGCTCCAGAAGCTGCATATGCTCCATCGCCATACCGGAATCGTCGCCATGAGCATGGCCATCGGGCTCGGCCATCACGGCCTGAACGAACGCCTCGATCTCTTCCGGTGTTTCAGGAGGTGTGATACCTCCGTGATCGCCTCCACCGTGACCACCGCCGTGGTCACCGCCGTGGTCACCTCCACCATCGCTGCCATCGGGCGCATCGGGAACGTTTACAGTCACCGTTGCCGTGTCTGTCCCGCCATTTCCGTCAGAAATGGTGTATTGGAAGGTTGTCTGACCATCGACAACGGGTGCGGTGACCATGATGCCACCATCATGCATCATCGCCCCGTCGAGGCTTGTGATGCTGAGGGTGTCGCCATCCGCATCGCCGTCATTGGCCAGAATGTCAGAGACGGCCACATGGACCATTTCACCCATGAGCGTTGCATCGACAGTATCGTTCTGAGCATCGGGGGCCACGTTCTCGACCGGCGGATCGACAGGATCCGGGTCGGGCACATTGACGGTGACGGTTGCGGTATCGGTTCCGCCATTGCCGTCTGAAACGGTGTACTGGAACGTTGCCTGACCATTGGTCACAGGCGCCGTCACCATGATGCCGCCATCATGCAGCATCGCACCGCTGAGGCTTGTGATGCTGAGGGTATCACCATCCGGATCGCTGTCATTGGCCAGGATATCAGCCAGCGAGACATGGATCATGGCACCCATTCGGGTCGCGTCGACCGTGTCGTTCTGAGCATCGGGGGCCGTGTTCTCGACCGGTGGGTCCACCAGGTCGGGCACATTGACGGTGACGGTTGCGGTATCGGTTCCGCCATTGCCGTCTGACACGGTGTACTGGAACGTTGCCTGACCATTGGTCACAGGCGCCGTCACCATGATGCCGCCATCATGCAGCATCGCACCGCTGAGATTTGTGATGCTGAGGGTATCACCATCCGGATCGCTGTCATTGGCCAGGATATCTGCGAGCGAGACGTGGATCATATCTCCATCGCGGGTCGCATCTACCGTGTCGTTCTGAGCATCGGGGGCCATGTTCTCGACTGGCGGGTCGACAGGGCCACCGTCATTGCTTCCGAGTGCATCGCCGCTGATGAACACACGTTCCCCGTCGGTATCCGGACCGGACCATTCCAGTTGGAGTGTCTGGCGACCGCGATACTCGAAATAGAGGATCTCCATGGGATGATCGCCGGCTTCGAGTTCAAGCGTGACCGTTCTCAGACGCGTCGAGTGACGCCCGCCATTGTCGATGACTTCTTCGCCGCCGAGCGACAGGATCGATCCATCATCGGAGGTCAGGTAGAAGGTGTACTCTCCCGCCGTCTCGACCGTCAGCGTCGCAACGTAGCGCGCTGCGAAATAGCTTCTCGGGCCATCTTCCCAGAAGGGGGTATAGGTCCGATACGCATCGAGCATCTCGACCTCGCCGGTGGCCGTCGGGTCCGCATCGAAATCCACATGGTCAAGTGACTTCACGCGGCTGTTGAGACGGAAATATTCCGCCGAAAAGACGCCTGGTTCGGTTGGCGTATCGGGGATATCCCCGCCACCATCACCACCGTCGCCATTGCCCCCGTCACCACCGTCACCAGAACCCCCATCCGGGGTCTCGTCACCTGGCGTTCCCAGAGCGACCCCTGAGATCACGGTCCGCTCATTGTCGGTGTCCGCCCCGGCCCATTCGAGCCTGAGGGTCTGGCGACCGCCATTTTCAAAGTAGAGGAGTTCGAGAGCATGATCGCCGGCTTCGAGCTGAAGCGTGACCGTTTCGAGCCGGTCGCCATGCGGCCCGTCATTGCCGATGATCCGGCTGCCATCCAGCGACAGGGCCGAACCATCATCGGATGTCAGGTAAAACGTATACTCGCCTGCCGTGTGAACTGTCAGGGTCGCATCATATTGCGCGGCAAAGTTGCTCCGTGGACCATTGTCCCAGAACGGGCGGTTGCTGCGGAAGATATCCAGTTCCCCGACCGTGCCGGTCGCATCCGGCGTCGCCGAGAAGTCAATCTCGCTCAGGCTCGAAACCGACCCGTCCAGTTCGAAGTAACGCGCCTCAAAGACGCCGGGGGAGGATGGCGGCGGCGCGGGCGGAGGTGTCTCTTCACCGGTGCTTGTCGTGCTGACGGCACCCGGTCCCACGGAAATCCGCTGACCGGCCGTATCGGGACCGGTCCAGTCAAGCTGCAGTGTCTGGGCACCGGTCATCTCAAAATAGCGGACTTCGATGCTGTGGACACCGGCGCTGAGGCTGAGGGTGACCTCCTGCTCGATATTGCCATGCAGCCCGTCATTGTCGATCACCGGCTGGCCGTCGATATAGAGGGCCGATCCGTCATCCGAGGTCAGGTGGAACGTGTAGCTTCCCGCATCACCAACCGTCAGATCCGCGGTGTAGCGCGCGGCAAAGGTGTCGGTCGGACCATCCTGCCAGAAGGGATCAAAGCTGCGATCCGTGTCGAGCCGTTCCACCACGCCGGTTGCGTCGGGTGTGCGGTCGAAATTAATATCGGTCAAACGCGCAACAGCGCTGCCAATGGTGTAGTAATCGGCGTGAAACCCCGGAACAATTACCGGGGCGTTGGGGGACGCCAGATCACCAGAGAGTACCAGTTCGCCCATATTAAGTTGAGCCTCCGCTTTCGTCTTTACGTGAGTTTGGGGAAACTATTGACGCTTTGACAAAGTGCTGCCGGGTAAGGGGGGTGACAACAACATACCGGATACGAGATGCCCTTTTTCAGAGCTTTGCAGTGTTCATTTCAGACTTGGTCCGCACTGTGACGGGATTTAGTCCGTACTATGGCGTTGTATCCAGCAACACTATGAACAAAGTCCTAAAACGCGGCTTTGAGCAGTTTTACGCCCAACTATTTGTGGAATTTACAACTGTCGCCTTATTACAACAGTCGAGAAACGGAAGATATGCTGAGAAATTGTGGCGTGAGTAGGCGATTCAACCATCGATATATGCAGTATTGAGAATCAGCGGGAAGTATTTTGAGATGATTCTCAAGTGTTTGATTTATTGAACACTGTATTCATCCCGAGTCGACAACTTGCCTTTACGTCAATTTCAGACGCGACCGTGCCTTACAGAAGGTTGCCTGAAATGCTGATGCCGACATTGGACGGGGTATAATTTCCTTCATCGTCAGTTGCCCAGTATGTGAAGGTGTCCTGTCCTGTGTGGTTTGTGTTTGGTCTGTAGAGGA
>CANLSM010000043.1 GCA_947493745.1 uncultured Paracoccaceae bacterium
ATAATTTCCTTCATCGTCAGTTGCCCAGTATGTGAAGGTGTCCTGTCCTGTGTGGTTTGTGTTTGGTCTGTAGAGGAGTGTTCCGTCGTCCTGCAGGAAGACCTCGCCGTTTTGGGGATCGGTGAGGCCGTCGATGCGGACGGGGCCGCCGTCGGGGTCGCTGTCATTGGCCAGCACGTCGATCAGCACGTCCTGGCCCGCCATGGTCGCGGCGGTGTCGTCGCGGGCGGTGGGGGCGGGGCCTCCGAGTTCGATCTGGCCGAGATGCGCTGCACCCCAGTTGGCCAGCTGCCAGTCGGGCATGTCGAGCCGGATCACATGGGCGACCTTCATCAGCTCTCCGGTGGCGCGATCGGCAATCCAGTCCTCCAGCAGCATGATCTTGGTGCCGTCAGCGGTGGTGTAGTAGCCCTGGCTTGCCAGAAGCGCGGGCTGGGCCCATGGCGCCACCCCGTGCACATCGCCCTCGAACTGCCGGTCGACACTGCCCAGCGAGTCCGTCTTGATCCCGTCAAGATAGAACCACTCGTTGTTGTCGGTTATCACCGCATCGCTGCTGAGGTTGAAGTAGAGCCGGCCCGGCACCAGATCATCGCCGCTCAACAGGCTGTGACGCCCGTCCTCGAAACCGCGCAGATCCTGTGCGTTGCCGATGAACTCTGCATCGATGACGACATTGTTGAAGTCCCGGCCATCGGAGAAGCCGCTGTTGTTGCCCGAGAAGTCGACCCCGGCCTCAAAGCCCTGCATCCGGATGCCATTGACGATCATGTCAAAGGTGTTGGAGCCCAGAACATAGCCCGATTGCGCCGGCATCGAGGGGCCCTCGCCACTGGTCGCGATCAGGTCCACATTCAGCATCGTGTAATGCGCGGTATAGGTCAGCTTGACGCCCTGCACGGTCTCCCAGTTGAGGAACCCGTCGAGCACCGAGCGCACGTCATGGCCCTGGCCCGGATTGCCCTTGACCACGATCAGGCCGCTGTCGGTGCCGAATGCCTCGTTGTTGCGGAAACCCTGGATGGGTGGCGTATCGGCATAGACAGTGTCCTGCCCGAAGCCGATCTCGGGATTGTCGAGGTTGTCGGTCAGCGGCCCGGACGGGGCCGAGCGGTGCATGTAGACATAGCCATTGGTGGTGTTGGCGGCCACGTTGTCTGCGGCCTCCACCAGGCGGCCCGCGAAGAAGAACCCGTCGCCGGTGCGGCCATTGTCATGGCGCTGCACGTCGGCCTGTTCCTTCACGGAGGCATCGCCATAGCCCACACCGGCGGCATCGATGGCGATATTGTGGTTCCACATGCCGGTCTCGTCGCCATCCTCGGCGGCAAAGGCCGCGCCGAAGACATCAAAGGCCACATTGTCGATGAAGTTGGCATGGCTGGAATGGTGCACGAAGCCCCAGCCCGGCGAGCCATCCACCACATTGCCGATCGCGATCGCCGGATCGTCCTGGTCCTGCGTGCCGGTCTTGTGGAAGTGCATCGCGTAGCGGCCCTTCACATTGCTGTCTGCGAACACCTGCCCGAAGGTCGAGACATCGGCGGCCGGGATGGACTTGTCGGTCCGGCCCAGATCCTCGAACGCGGCATAGCGCACATCCACATCGTCATTGTGCATGAACATCACATGGCCGCGCTGATGAACGGCCGCATCCTCGTTCTCGCTGGAGATCGTCACGTTGCGCGTCATGTTCGCGACATAGGCCGCGAGATCGTCGCGCGGCGCGTCGTGATCGTAGCTGAGCGGCCGGTCGATGGTCACCGTGTTGCCATCAATGGCGGTGATCGTGATCTCCTCGTCCTGGCTGTCATGGCGGATGACCCGCCCGGAGGCATCGTCATAGCCCCAGCCCTGCTTGTGCGTGCCGGTCAGAACCAGCTTGTCGCCGACCTGCCAGCCCGCGGGCAGCTCCGAGAGCGTGATCGTGGTGTCACCGGCCATGGGCGCCTCGGCCACGGTCAGATGGCTGGCCTTCTCATCGCCATGGATCTCGACCTCGCCATGCGAGATCACGCCCCGCGAGACCAGTGTCGGATCCCAGTTCACATCGATATTGCCATTGTCCGCGATCACGATATCGACCGAGACATTCGCCTCGACCGGATCCGCCTGCGTGCCGATCTCCAGCCGACCCGAGGGCGAGACCACCATCGTGTCCACAACCATCCGGCTGTCCACATCGGTCGCAAAACTCAACTCCCCGTCCACACGAACCGTGAACAGCGACGCGTCGCTCTCACCCCCGTAACGCACATGCAGACCCGCAGGGATCAAAACATTCGCATCCGCATCCGGAACACGACCCTCATACCACGTCGACGCCGAAAACCAGTCGCCGT
>CANLSM010000044.1 GCA_947493745.1 uncultured Paracoccaceae bacterium
ATCAAACCAACCAGATGAGCCAAACACTCTCTTACTTTAAGCGGCCAGTGGTGCCAAAAACCCTGACGACGGACACGGCCAAGAAAACCATCGATGCTCTCAGCGGAGGCCGTAGTCACGTCTGCGAACGCGCTCGCTATATCTTCGTCCGTGTAGAGCTTTCCGGCATAGGCGTTGTTTAGGCAGAAGTTAGAGAAGTCGAACAGGCCATGCTCATGAAAGGTTTTCGCCGCACGATGGAGCATTTGATCGGTCATGGTGCCATGCGGCTCGATCGTGTTGATGAGTCGAACGCAATGAGCCTGCATCAACTCATCGTCCAGAGACTTCGCTATGGCCATTGCGTTATCGAACAGCGCCCTTGGACCCTCCTCGCAATAGAGCAACCACAAGTTTGACAGGATCTTTGAGGCGAGCGCGATCCTCTGATCAGCATCTGAAAGCGGATTGTACGCTACGTCTTCAAGCCGATTGGACAGAGCTTTTGCTGCCGCCGTTGTTGCGAATTTTCCTCGTTCATTTGCAATAGAGCGTATGTGAAAGAGTCGGGCAGCCAGCTCTTCGTGGAGCGAGGTATCCATAACAATCGCGCTCTCGAGCTGCTGAACGCTCAGGCGCGAAGCCGATGAGAACGAATTGTTGGTATACTGATCGACGAGCTCCATCATGCTTCCAGAAGGCAGGCGCTCGATGATATGTTTCTCCAGCACGGCATCGGGTCGAAACCGCATGAGGTTCATTTCTTCCGGTGCGCGGGATATCCGTTCATCGATCGCGCTGCATTCGTCATGGGTCTCGATAATAAAGAGCGGACGTTGCTCTTCGGGAAGGGCGGTGTAGGAATCCAGGTACTTCCCCAACGTTTTCGGGTTTACCTCGTTTTCCGAAATCCGCACGACCTGATTGATCGAGTCATCCCGCACCGCAAACCGGCTGTGGTTACCGGCAATCGAAATCTGAGTTTGATATTCTTCGGGCCCTATGGCGATTCCCCCGAAGATTTTACCAACCGCATATCGAACCCGCTCGACTGTTGTCGAACCGTTCATTTCGAGGATTTTGTGAAGCTCCTGCGATAGCTCGGTTTCCGAATTCAGATGTCTAAGCCGTGTAAGGTTCTCGTCGAAGAATTGTGCCAACCTTGATCGAGACAACGACTTCGGAATGAGAAGGACCTCCGCAGACGATTTGGCTCTATTGACGAGTTCCTGGCTCAAGTCATCTGGCGTCGCAATTGCCCCGGCGGACATCATAATTCCTAGTTATCGTTACTACTGCACCTCAAACCTACACAGCAGCTTCAACCCTTTCAACAAATTCGGATAGCCATGCCTTCACCATCGCCGAATAAGGCTGCTCTTTCTCTGCCATTCTTCTGAGCTCGTTGAGAATACGATCGCTGTATCCGATTACTTGCCGCTTGAGCCTTCCTAAGTCGTCATCCGTACCGGCATCGATATTTTGTGCAAGAACCGTCAGATCGATAGCCATTTCCGCTAGAAACTCCAACCGTCGCAACAACTCAGTTCTGGCCTGTACCAGCCTTAACCGGTTCAATCCGTAGACGTGAACCGAAGTACCGCCTTTCAGGCTGAGACCATCCGCCCCGGAGTAATCGGGATCTCCAACAAGTTCTCGCGCAAGAACAAATGAAATTGGATTGAAACGGTCGAAGAAGTATCTCAAGTGCTGTTCTGGATCATCAGCACAGGGATCCAGAAGAAGCGGTTTTTCAAGATTTAGATCATCACTGTCTTGAACCGCTCGAACGCCCGTATGAGCAAGTGGAAAGCTGTCTTTCTTTCCGCTGCCAATCGTAACCGAACTCGAAAATTGGATGCTGTCATTCAGCAGGCGAACCTGGCTGGTATCGCCCTTTGGGGTTATCTGATTTCGCTTTCTGTTGCAGTCAATGCAACTGGGTAGAAGGTTCTCCCAGACCATCGCATACCACCAGTAGCCACGATGTGCATCATCCTCGACGACGGCACCCTTAGGACGAAAATGCTCAACATCCATGGGTTGAGTAGTTGCGTAAGGGGATTCACAGTAGGCACATTTCCCATGGAACATCCGCTCCAGCGCATCTTTTACAGCCTTGAGCTTATAGACTTTGAATTTGAAGCTCTTCTCAGGAGGGATCGCGGCGCCATAATAATCTTTTGCGTTATCGAGCTCTGTGGCCTGTCTGCCGTCAGCGTTTATGGGTCCAAATAGGGCTATTTGCTAAGAGAGGGTTTGTTGCTCATCGTAGCCACTGA
>CANLSM010000045.1 GCA_947493745.1 uncultured Paracoccaceae bacterium
GTAAGCGGTGCTCCAGCCCCACACTTACGGCATAGTGCCTGATCTGCGATTCGGAGGCTTCTTTGATTTGAAGGGAGTTTCTCGATGGGAGCTATAGGCGAGTTTCTGGCAAGTGTGCCGCGCCGGTCTGACGGCAAGCGGAATTGGCCGTCTGAGTTGAAGGCTCGGATTGTTGCTGAGACGTTGATCGAGGGCGAGACGGTCAACGCGGTTGCCAAGCGGTATGAGTTGATCCCCAGCACGGTGTCTGACTGGCGGCGGTTGGCGCGGCAGGGCAAACTGGTTTTGCCAAATTTGGACGGCATGGACTTTGTGCCTGTTGAGATTGAGACGCCTGCGTCTGTAGCCCAGCCTCTTCCCGTCACATCCTCTGGCACGATTGATGTGATCAAACACGATGTCACTGTTCGTCTTGATGCTGCGACGCCAGCGGTGCGGATCGCAGAGATTGCACGGGCTCTGGCAAGTTGATCGCGCTCTCCCATAAGGTGCGGATTTTTGTGGCCAGTGATCCGGTGGACTTCCGCAAGGGCCATGATGGGCTGGCCGCTCTGGTACAGAGCCACCTGCGCCAGAAGCCTTTCGATGGGTCGGTCTATGTGTTCCGTGCTAAGCGGGCGGATCGCCTGAAGCTGATCTACTGGGACGGCAGCGGCTTGGTGATGGCTTACAAGCGGCTGGAGGATAACAGCTTCACATGGCCCGCGATCAAGAACGGGGTGATGCGGCTCGAACCGGCCCAGTTTGAGGCGTTGTTCGCAGGTTTGGATTGGCGACGCGTACGTCCATTGGAGGTGGCAGCGCCCTCTGCGGCGGAGTGACTCACAAGGCCGTTTGCGCGGGTCATTATGCCCATGTTTTGTTATAGAAACAGGCATGACTGCCCCTGATGAATTACCCAATGACGTAGCCGAGTTGAAGGCGATAATCCGTGCGCAGCAGGATCAGAATGCGCGGCTTGAGGCTTTGGTTGCCTCTTTTAAGAAGGCGCTCTTCGGAGCCAAATCCGAGAGGATCGATCCGGCCCAATATGAGCTGGAGCTCGAAGATATCGAGACCGCAATTGCCCAAGTTGAAGCCGAGATCGACGCCGACGAACGCACCGAGCCGGTGCGGTCACCAAAGCCACGCCAGACCAATCGGGGATCATTGCCCAAGCATCTTGAGCGCGTGGAGGTGGTCATCGAACCTGAACATTCCTGTGCCTGTGGTGCCGAGCGTCATGTCATTGGCGAAGATGTCAGCGAACGGCTGGATATCATCCCCGCCCAGTTCCGGGTGATCGTCACCCGTCGTCCCAAATATGCCTGTCGGTCTTGTGAAGGCGGGATCGTCCAAGCCCCAGCTCCCGTCCACATCATTGCAGGCGGCATGCCAACCGAGGCCACCTTGGCCCATGTGCTGGTCTCCAAATACGCCGATCACTTGCCGCTCTATCGACAAGCCCAGATTTACAGCCGCCAAGGGATCGATCTGGATCGTTCGACCCTCGCCGCCTGGGTCGGTAAATCGGCGTTTGAGCTTACCCCAGTTTATGACGCGCTGCTGAGCAACCTGAAGCAATCAACCAAGCTGTTCATGGATGAAACCCCCGCGCCGGTTCTGGCCCCGGGGCGCAAACGCACAAAAACGGGATACTTCTGGGCCCTTGCCCGGGATGACCGGCCATGGAGCGGTGAGGACCCGCCCGGCGTTGCCTTCACCTATGCGCCAGGACGATCCGGCCAGCATGCAGACAATATTTTGAAAGGCTTCAGCGGCATTCTGCAGGTGGATGGATACGCAGGCTATAACCGCTTGCTCAAACGCCCGGCTCAGGACGTGACACTGGCTTATTGCTGGGCACACGCGCGGCGTAAGTTGCATGATGTCACCCAA
>CANLSM010000046.1 GCA_947493745.1 uncultured Paracoccaceae bacterium
TCTGACATAGAGATAGCGCGGGGCGCTTTGAAGCGTCCGATACTGGAGGTTGGGGGTGATCTTGGGATTGGTTCTGAGCATCTTGTACCGTTCGGGCATGACAAGGCGAAGATCTCGGAGGCGTTCATCGGGTCTCTGGGGGATCGTGCGGATGGTCGGCTGATCCTTGTGACGGCGATCAACCCGACGCCTGCGGGCGAGGGCAAGACCACGACGACGGTGGGCTTGGGCGACGGGCTGAACGCGATCGGCAAGAAGGCGGCGATCTGCATCCGCGAGGCGTCGCTCGGCCCCTGCTTCGGGATGAAGGGGGGCGCGGCCGGTGGCGGCTATGCGCAGGTGGTGCCGATGGAGGACATGAACCTCCATTTCACCGGCGATTTCCATGCGATCACGTCCGCCCACAACCTGCTGAGCGCGATGATCGACAACCATATCTACTGGGGCAATGCGCTGGAGATCGACCAGCGCCGCGTCGTCTGGCGCCGCGTCATGGACATGAACGACCGCAGCCTGCGCGACATCGTGACCTCGCTGGGCGGCGTGGCCAATGGCTTTCCGCGGCAGGCGGGCTTTGACATCACGGTGGCCTCCGAGGTGATGGCGATCCTCTGTCTGGCGACCGATCTGGCGGATCTGGAGAAGCGGCTGGGCGACATCATCGTGGCCTATCGGCGCGACAAGACGCCGGTCTATGCCCGCGATATCAAGGCCGATGGCGCGATGACGGTGCTGTTGCAACAGGCGATGCAGCCCAATCTGGTGCAGACGCTGGAGAACAACCCGGCCTTCGTGCATGGCGGCCCGTTCGCCAATATCGCGCATGGCTGCAACTCGGTGATCGCCACGAAAACGGCGCTGAAACTGGCTGATTACGTGGTAACCGAGGCCGGGTTCGGCGCGGATCTGGGGGCCGAGAAGTTCATGAACATCAAGTGCCGCAAGGCGGGTATCGCGCCCGATTGCGTGGTGCTGGTGGCGACCATCCGGGCGATGAAGATGAATGGCGGCGTGGCCAAGGCCGATCTGGGCGCGGAGAATGTGGCCGCTGTTGAGGCGGGCTGCGCCAATCTCGGCCGCCATATCGGCAATCTCAAGCAGTTCGGTGTGCCGGTCGTGGTCGCGATCAACCATTTTGTCACCGACACCGAGGCCGAGGTGGCCGCCGTCAAGGCCTATGTGGGCACGCAGGGCTCCGAGGCGATCCTGTGCAGGCACTGGGCCGAGGGTTCAAAAGGGACGACTGAGCTTGCGACCCGCGTGGCCGAGATCGCCGACAGCGGTACGGCGCAATTCGCGCCGCTCTACAAGGACGAGCTCAGCCTTCTGGAGAAGATCGAGACCGTCGCCAAGCGCATCTACCGCGCCGACGAGGTGCTGGCGGACCAGAAAATCCGCACGCAGCTGAAGGACTGGGAAGCGGCCGGATACGGCCACCTGCCGGTCTGCATGGCCAAGACGCAATACAGCTTCTCGACCGATCCCACCCTGCGCGGCGCACCCACCGGCCACTCGGTCCCGATCCGCGAGGTCCGCCTCTCCGCCGGCGCCGGCTTCATCGTCGCCATCTGCGGCGAGATCATGACCATGCCAGGCCTCCCCCGAACCCCCTCCGCAGAAGCCATCAAACTCAACAACAAAAACCAAATCCAGGGACTCTTTTGAGGAGA
>CANLSM010000047.1 GCA_947493745.1 uncultured Paracoccaceae bacterium
AGGGATAAATGGTCAGGACATCGAGAATAGTGACGGCGTTAGGGACAGCGGCGATAGGATTGTTGAGTACGCAGGTACATGCCCAGTCGGTGACGCTTGAGTCCTTCGATGGCACGATCAGCCTTCGTGGTGAGCTTCTGGACTTTGACGGTGAGCAGTACCGGATCCGCAGTGCGATCGGTGAGATGATCATTGATGCGTTTCAGGTTAAATGTGTGGGCGATGCGTGTCCTGCGCCTGAGCTTTTGCAGGCGGAGTTCACGATCTCGGGGTCGAGCACGCTGGCGACCAGCCTGATGCCGGCCTTGCTGGAAGGGTTCAGCTTCGCGCTTGACGCGGATGTGACGATGGCGCCGGGCGATGACGGCTCGACCAAGCTGTCGCTGACCGATCTTGAGGGCAAGCAGCTTGCGGATGTGGTTCTGGCCAAGGGTGGCTCGTCGAGCGGTCTGCGGGATCTGCTGAACGGGGATGCGAGCCTTGCGCTGACCACCCGTCCGGCGCGTCAGGCGGAGATTGCGGCGCTGACCTCGGCGGGTCTTGGCAACATCTCGGCCCCCGGTCAGGAAAACATCGTCGCTCTTGACGGTCTTCTGGTTGTCACCTCGCCCGGAAACCCGGTGCGTGCGATCACCGAGACCGATATTGCGCGCGTGTTCTCGGGCGTCGTGACCAACTGGTCCGAGCTTGGCGGCCCGGATGCGCAGATCAACCTGTACGGCCGGGCCTCCGACACCGGTACCGGGTCGGTCTTCTCGCAGCTGGTGATGCGCCCTGCGCAGCTGAGCCTGACATCGAATATCCGTCAGCTTGAGTCGGATGCGGATGTGTCCGATGCGGTGGCCTCCGACCCGTTCGGGATCGGGTTCACCAGCTTCTCCAACGAGCGGAATGCCAAATCCCTGGCCATTCGCGGCGTCTGCGGGATCCAGACACCGGCGACCTCGTTCACGATCAAGACCGAGGAATACCCGCTGACCCGGCGTCTTTACATGTACCGTCCCGCCAAGCCGCTGCCGCCTCTGGCTGACCGGTTTGTCGAGTATCTCGGCACGGAAGACGCGCAGAACATCATCGCGGATACCGGATTTGTCGATCAGGCGGTCTCGGATGTGTCGATCAACGAGCAGGGTCTGCGGTTCGTGTCCGCGGTTCTGCCGTCGGATGCGGAAGTGACGCTGCCTCAGCTTCAGAGCATGATGCAGGAACTGGTCACGGCGGATCGCTCGTCGATCACCTTCCGCTTCGAGCAGGGGTCTGCCCGGCTCGACAGCCGCGCGGAGGGCGACGTGCGTCGTCTGGCGGATCTGATGTCGCGTGGCGAGTTCGATGGCAAGGAGCTTCTGCTGATCGGCTTCACCGACTCGGTGGGCCGGGGCGATCTGAACGCGAACCTGAGCATCGCGCGGGCCGAGCAGGTCCGTCAGGCCCTGATCACGGCGGCCCCTCCGGGCAGCCTGCAGGGCCAGCTGATCAATGCGATCGGCTATGGCGAGATGTCGCCGCTGGGCTGCAACGAGACGCTCAACGGCCGCCGCATCAACCGCCGCGTCGAACTCTGGACCCGCGACATCATCCAGTCGTCCCAGTAATCACCACAACAAAAGGGCGGGAACAAACCCCCGCCCTTTAAGCTATCTACAAAAGGCCCA
>CANLSM010000048.1 GCA_947493745.1 uncultured Paracoccaceae bacterium
GGCTGCTGCTACGGGATCGGCTGTGACGGCGGCTTTGAGGCTTGCCAGGAATTCTTCCTTGGTTGCGCCGTTTGCCAGGGCGGCCCTTATCGCCTCGGGCGTGGGGGCGGTGGGTTCTGCTGCGCCGGGTGCGGCTGCATCCGTTCCGGGGTCGATGTTGAGCACGATGGGTTCGGCTGTTGCGGCGGCGGGGGCTGCCTGGGCGCGGGCCTCGACGGCCTGGCCGTTCAGCATCACCGTGGCGGTGTCGGTGGCGCGGGCCTCAAAGAGCTCGGGCGTGGCCTCGCGCGAGACCTCCTTGCCTGCCAGAACCGCCGCCAGTCTTGCGCCGACATCGCCCTCGGCCACCTCGACACCGGCGTCGGCAGCATAGGCCCCGAGCGCCTCGCCGAACTCTTCGCGCGCCGTGTCCTGCAGGGTCGCCTCATCGAGACCTGCGCGCAGCAGCGCCGTGCCGCCGGTCTTGGCGTCTGCCACGAAGGCACCGTTGACGCCCTCGGGCAGGGCGTTGGCCCCGGCCGCAGGCGCGTCGGCCGCGGTGGCCGCAGGCGCGTCGGTCTCCAGCAGATTGAGCGGCTCGCGCGCGGCTTTCGGGGCAAGCGGATTGAGCGGGTCGGTTGCAGGCGCATCGGCATTGGCCGCAGGCGCGTCAGCATCGAGCGGGGCTGGGGCTTTCGGGGCAAGCGGATTGAGCGGATCGGCCACGGGACCATCCGTCCCGGGCGCCTCCCCACCCCTGGCATCAGGCATGCTGGTCGCCACGAAGTCCGGCGCCTTGAAGGGCTTTGCATCGGCGGCCGCGATGTCCTCGGCCAGCGTGCGCTCGCGCTGCAATTGCAGGGTCACAAGCTCGATATCGGCCTGCTCGGCAGCGGTGCGGTCGGCGACCTGCTTGCCGTCGATGGCCTCGGCAATCGCCGCCCGGCCCTCGTCGGTCTCTGCGGCTTTGGCAAAGTCCTCGCCCGCCTCGGCACCGGCCTCGGCCACGCGGGCACTGGCCTTCTCGGTCGCGGCATCCGTCTTGGTGGTGTCCGTCTTGGTGGCTGTCGCAGCCACATCGCCGGGCGCATCCGTCCCGTCAGGCTCGACCGCCGCCGTCACATCGCCGGCACCGTCTTCGCGAGGCGTGTCAGGGCGGGTCTGCGGATCCGGCTTCTTCTCACCGGTCTCCCCGTCCCTGTCGCCCGCCTTCGTGTCCCGGTCCCGCTCCGCCACATCGCGCGGCGCCGCTATCTCGGGCGCATCCCGATCCTTCTTCCGATCCTTCTTGACCGCATCCTCAAAGGACCCCTCATTACGCTTCTCATTCGCATCCTCATTGCGACGTTCACCCTCACGGTTAATGCGGTCCATGGCAGATGTCCTTCTT
>CANLSM010000049.1 GCA_947493745.1 uncultured Paracoccaceae bacterium
GTTCTCTATCTGCGGCCGTTAATTCAAGGGTGTCTTTCGATCTCATCGGGTTCATGGTTCTCTCCGAGGTCGGGGATGCCGCCTCATAATGGCGTCGGGGACTGGTGCCTCAAAATGGTCCGCTGCGAGGTCGCCTGAGTTCAGGCGCATCGACATTCGACGGCGAGGTCATCCGGCCTCCGTCCCGATGGGACGTCTGAACACCCGGACGGGCGTATTGGGTTGGTACCTATCTCATGCGGGCAGCTCCTCTTTGGTCCAAGCAAAGGTCGTGCCATCACGCCAGATGCGGGTCATGATGACAGCCAGTTTTCGCGCTGTTGCAACGATGGCTTTCTTCATTCCCCTCCGTGCTACCAGCCGCATTGCCCATGCTTTGAGTGGCGAGAAGCGCGCGACACGTTGGATCAGAATGTTGGCCGCTTCATAGAGCAGTTTGCGCATAGCACCGTCGCCGCGTTTTGAGATGCGTCCTGACCAATCCGTTTCGCCGGATTGGTACCGTCTGGGGGTCAGCCCCAAATAGGCACCTACATCGGTTGCTTTGCCAAACCGCGCCACATCGTCGATTGTTGCGATGAAGCTGAGGCTGACAATTGGACCGACACCGGGGATGCTGGTCAGCCGCCGAGCAAGGGTGTTGTCTTTGGCAAACTGCTGAACCCTTGCATCAATTGCTGTGGTTTCAAAACAGACTGCTTCATGCACGGTGATCAATGAGGCGAAGATCATCTCCAGATTTGGTTCTCCCTTAATTGCTACCCCAAGCTGATCGCGGAAGCTCTGCCGGCTGTACCCGGCATTTACCGGCCCAAGTCGGATCCCATAGGCCTTCAATAGCCCCCGCACTTGCCCTTCGATATCCATCCGGATGTGGATCAACCGTTCCCGTGCAGAAAGTACCAGGCGTAACTGATCGCTCGCCTCACTCTTTACATGAACTTCGCCGTACCATCCTGTGCGGGCCAGTTGCGCCAAGCCGACAGCGTCCGATTTGTCAGACTTATTCATCCGCGCTGAAAGCACTTTGTGGGCGGCTCGCGCATCAATGCAGACAACCGGTACACCTCGTTTTATCAACTCCCTCGTCAACCAGATCGAGAGCGGACCGGACTCGTGGACAATCTTTTCCACATCGTCAGCGTAGGTAGCGATTGTTTGGACAATCTCATCAGGGTCCGTTGCGCAACTTCCCTCGAACAGGATTGTGCCCGCATCATCCACAATGCAAAGGGCACATTGCTCTTGGGCGACATCAACTCCAACGTAGCGTTTCATCGTATCTCTCCTCTGGCTTTGGGGTTTCAACATCGACATTAACGATATTTGAAACCTCTCAAGCCCGATCCGCCGCAGATACGCCATGTC
>CANLSM010000050.1 GCA_947493745.1 uncultured Paracoccaceae bacterium
ACCTTTCTGACATTTTTGAGTGCGAGTATTTCGCATGCGGAGCCGTTGAAGGTTGGGATGATCACGACGCTTTCGGGCGGGGGTGCGGGGCTTGGGATTGATGTCCGTGACGGGTTCATGCTGGCGGTCTCGCAAGCCGAAGGGGCCGAGATCGAGGTGGTCATCGAGGATGATCAGCGCAAGCCCGACATCGCCGTGCAACTGGCTGACAAGATGATCCAGTCCGAGAAGGTCGATGTTCTGACCGGCATCATCTGGTCCAATCTGGCGATGGCCGTGGTGCCGTCCGCGACCGCGCAGGGCAAGTTCTATCTCTCGCCCAATGCCGGGCCGTCGGCGCTGGCAGGCAAGGGCTGCCATCCCAACTATTTCAACGTCGCCTGGCAGAATGACAATCTGCACGAGGCGGCGGGCGCCTATGCCAGGGACGCGGGCTTTGCGAAATCCTTCATCCTGGCGCCGAACTATCCCGCCGGGCAGGACGCTCTGACGGGCTACAAGCGCTTCTACCAGGGCGCGCTTGCAGGCGAGGTCTTCACCCAGCTCGGCCAGACCGACTATGCCGCCGAGATCGCGCAGATCCGGGCCTCGGGCGCGGACAGCGTGTTTTTCTTCCTGCCCGGCGGCATGGGGATCTCCTTCCTCAAGCAATATGCCCAGTCGGGTGTCGACATCCCGGTGCTGGGGCCTGCGTTCTCGTTCGATCAGGGGATCCTGCAGGCGGTCGGCGATGCGGCTCTGGGCGTGAAAAACACCTCGCAGTGGAACAAGGACATCGACAATCCGGCCAACAAGGCGTTCGTGGCGGCGTTTCAGGCGGAATACGGGCGTCTGCCCTCGCTTTACGCGAGCCAGGGCTATGACACGGCCAACCTGCTGCTGAGCGCGATGGGCAGGGCCGATATCTCGGATGCGGACGGGTTCCGGGCGGCGCTGAAGGCGGCCGAGTTCGACAGCGTGCGCGGCGATTTCGCCTTCGGGCCCAACCACCACCCGATCCAGAACATCTATGTCCGTGAGGTGATCCGGGAGGGCGACGTCTTCACCAACAGGATCATCGCCACCGGCCTGACAAACCACACCGACGCCTACGCGAGCCAATGCAACATGTAAGCCCGCCCCCCCGACCCCGACCCCGGCGGCCGACACACACCAAAGGACAAACATGGCTGCAACGCTCGTAATCGAACAG
>CANLSM010000051.1 GCA_947493745.1 uncultured Paracoccaceae bacterium
ACCATTCCGCCAGATCCCCTGAGACGTAACTTGAACCGTTGTCGCTGAGCAGACGCGGTCTGTGAACGACGTGGATTTGATCACAGCCGGATGCTTGCAACGCCAGATCCAGAGTATCCGTCACATCTTCCGCCCGCATGTTGGTGCAGAGCTTCCAGGAGACGATGTAGCGGCTGTAATCGTCCAGGACCGTACTGAGATAGAACCAGCTCCAGCCCAGAACCTTGATGTAGGTGAAGTCTGTCTGCCAAAGCTGGTTGATTGCTGTCGTCTTGTGCTGGAACTCATCGGCAGCCTTCAGAACGATAAAGGCCGGGCTGGTGATCAGGTCATGGGCTTTGAGCGTGCGATACACCGTAGATTCCGATACAAAATAGCGCTTCTGATCCGTGAACGTCACTGCCAGTTCGCGTGGCGACAGCTCCGTTTCCTTCAGCGCGAGGTCGACAACCTTGCGCTTCACTTCGATGGGAACGCGGTTCCAAACGTGATTGGGCTTGGGAGATTTATCCTGCAAACCAGCCTCACCGCGTTGCAGATATCGGTCATACCACCGGTAGAATGTGGTGCGAGGAATGCCCAGCTTGGCCAGTGTCCGACGGGCCGATAGATGGCTTTCTTCCACGAGCCGAATGATCTCCAGCTTTTCAGATGCAGCATACCTCATTCGCGGTCGTCCCCATCCCCGAGCATGCTTTTTTTGAAAAGACGCAGTTCAAGCGTTTGTTCCGCTACCACCTCCTTGAGATCCTTTGCCTCGCGGCGCAGTGCCTTAACCTCATCGGTGTTAGCGGCCCGTGCTGTGTCGCCAGCAAGCCGCTTCTTCCCGGCCTCCATGAAGTCTTTCGACCATTTGTAATAGATGCCCTGTGATATCCCTTCGCGACGGCACAGCTCAGCGATGCTGTCTTCGCCACGCAGCCCATCAAGCACGATCCGGATCTTCTCTTCAGATGAATAATGCTTGCGCGTCGCGCGCTTGATATCTTTGACGATCTCCTCGCCAGGGCTCTTCATTGTCTTTCTCATCGTCCACTCCTCAGTGGTGACGATGGGCAACAAACACTCTCTTAGCAAATAACCCTATTGGGTCCCATAGGCGCTGACGTCAGACA
>CANLSM010000052.1 GCA_947493745.1 uncultured Paracoccaceae bacterium
GGCTTTGTTGCACAAATCGGGTGAAGAGCGTTCTTCCCCTTTCCCCGGACGGACTTATCCTACGGGCTCTGTGAGTGGTATGCCAATAGCGGTGTAACGGTTTAGCACGGCGACGCGGATTGGGATCTCCGCGACCTGCCGGTCGAAGTCCCGCGCCATGAGGCTCTGGCCCAGTCGTTTCACACAATGCATCTTGGTCTCGACGCGGCTTCGACGGTGGTATCCACTCCATCGTCGCCACAAAGTACGGCCCAGGTATCTTGACGCTTTCACAGCCTGGTTCCGGGCGATGGCCCCAGCGCTCGTGGGTTTCCATGGCTTGGCGTTCTTGCGAGGCGGAATGACAGCATGGGCATTCCGCTCGGCAATCGCGTCGTGGCATTTGCGCGTGTCGTAAGCCCCGTCAGCGGTGACCGATCCAATGTCCTGATCGGGCGGAATTTGCTTCAGTAGCTCAGGCAGCATGGGCGCATCACCGATGTTGCTGGTGGTGACCTCGACCGCCCGAACCTCCAGCGTTTCTTCATCGATCCCTATGTGTATCTTGCGCCAGATACGCCGCTTGGGGCCGCCGTGCTTACGGGCATTCCACTCGCCTTCGCCCTCTGCCTTGATCCCCGTGCTGTCGATCAGAAGGTTCAGAGGGCCAGTCCCGCCACGAAACGGCAGGTTTACGTTCAGCGTCTTCTGACGGCGGCACAGCGTGCTGAAATCGGGCACAACCCAGCCCAATCCGATCAACTTCAGCAAGCTCTCAACGAAGCCTGTCGTTTGCCGGAGCGGCATGCCGAACAGCACCTTCAGTGTAAGGCAGGCCTGGATCGCGGCGTCACTGAATTGTTGCCGCCGACCGCGTTTGCCCGTCGGCGGCGGTATCCAGACCATCTGGGGATCAAACCAGATTGATAGCGACCCACGTCGCTTTAAGCTGTCATTGTAAGCAGACCAGTTCGTGGTCTTGTACTTCGTAGGGGCCCAACTGCTCATGTGCTCGAGCTATCATGCTGGATTCGCGAGATGAATCCCTCAACTCATTTGTGCAACAAAGCC
>CANLSM010000053.1 GCA_947493745.1 uncultured Paracoccaceae bacterium
CGAAGCGGACCTTTGATCTACAACCAACAATGTCTGCTTCCTGCCACGAGGTAGGCGGTTCCTTCCATCAATTATGACGTAGCAAGGAGACGAACCAATGCTTCCGAAGGTCTTTCAGCCCGCTGCGTCTTATGGACAATTTGGGTTTCGGAAAAGACAATTTCCACGGTAACATCATTAAACGATACCGTCCAAAAGCGCGGCGAGAGAGCGTTCCATTTTGTCGTGCGATCGCTGTCGTAAACCTCCGTAAAATCCCACGCTTTCGTAGGATACTTAGCGTTACGTAACCCTTCTACATTGATTGGGTTTTTTTCGAAATAGATCACACCTGAAAACTTTAGAATGGCAATACCACCTCCTGCTACGGGTGCGATATCGTAACTGAGCAGCAGATCGGAGCCATCGAAAAACATGGCCGGGTTTTCAACGGTGCCAATAGCAGGAAAATCCTCTTGCGGGGCTTTGCTTTCCATAACTTCCTCTTGAAAATGGGCCTCATTTGTCGAAGCAGACCTTGGCGCAGACTGCAGCATTGGTCAAACTGGGCTC
>CANLSM010000054.1 GCA_947493745.1 uncultured Paracoccaceae bacterium
CTTCCGGCTGTGATCAGGTGCATGTCGTTCACAAGCCACGTCTGCTCAGCGACAACGGCTCAAGTTATGTCTCTGGCGACCTGGCTGAATGGTTGAAGGACAAGGGTATGAAACACTCGCGCGGTGCACCCTATCATCCGCAAACCCAAGGCAAGATTGAGCGATGGCATCAAACTCTGAAGAACCGCATCCTACTGGAAAACTACTTCCTGCCGGGTGACCTCGAAGCCCAGATTGCTGCCTTCGTCGATCACTACAATCATCAGCGCTATCACGAGAGCATCAACAACGTCACACCCGCTGACGTCTACTTCGGTCGTGACAAAGCCATTCTAGAGAAAAGGGAAAGGATCAAACGAAAGACACTCGAAGCGCGGCGCTTGCATCACCGACAGCAGGCCGCATAATCAAACCAACAAGATGAGCCAAACTCTCTCTTAGTTTAAGCCGCCATTGGTTCCAAAAACCCTGACAACGGACA
>CANLSM010000055.1 GCA_947493745.1 uncultured Paracoccaceae bacterium
TTCGAGATCCTCGGCGACCAGCTGCAGCTGCGCGACGGGGTCAGCCTCGATCACGAGACCGCCGCCCAGATCACGCTGGAGATCACCGCCACCGATCCCGGCGGGCTCGCCACAGCCCAGACCGTCACGATCAATGTGACCGACATCAACGAGGCGCCGGTGGCGCTCGGCCTGACCGGTGACACGGTCGCGGAGAATGATGCCGGGGCGCTCATCGGCACGGTCGCCGCCACCGATCCCGAGGGCGCCGCCCTCACCTATACGGTCGACGATCCGCGTTTCGAGATCCTCGGCGACCAGCTGCAGCTGCGCGACGGGGTCAGCCTCGATCACGAGACCGCCGCCCAGATCACGCTGGAGATCACCGCCACCGATCCCGGCGGGCTCGCCACAGCCCAGACCGTCACGATCAATGTGAC
>CANLSM010000056.1 GCA_947493745.1 uncultured Paracoccaceae bacterium
TTCATGGTACATCTCCCAGCGGAATGCGGATGCGCAGGGCCAGAACGCCCTTGGTGCGATCATTGACAAAAGGGGCGAGGGTCAGGTGAACCGGGCCATAGGAGGCGTGCACGCCACCGATCGGCACCACATCGCCAACGGCCAGACGGCTTGGGCTGCGGCCGCCCGGATAGGTGGAGATCCCGGTACCGTAGCCGATGCGTACGCCGCCTCCCACGTCCCAGTCATGCTCCCGATAGGCATAGACCGAGATGTCCTCATAGGAGTTCTCGAAAGCGCC
>CANLSM010000057.1 GCA_947493745.1 uncultured Paracoccaceae bacterium
CAACCAAAGTAGCGGGATAGACGCGGTGCAATTTCGCCCCAGTCTTTGCCTTTGACGCGGTCAACAATCCACTGGACTTCTTTTTCGATTTCGTCTTCGTCGTACGTGTGAACAAATAAATAGTGTCTTGAGCGTTCCTGCCGCGCAGCGTGACGTTGGTCGGCGGCCAGGCCGCGCAGGTCTTTTTCGATGCGGTAGAGCGCT
>CANLSM010000058.1 GCA_947493745.1 uncultured Paracoccaceae bacterium
TTTGGGGTTTCAACATCGACATTAACGATATTTGAAACCTCTCAAGCCCGATCCGCCGCAGATACGCCATGTCCGCTTTCGGGCGCTAGCTGTCGTCGGCGAGACCTGCAGCGAAGGTCGGTTCTGAGCCCAGTTTGACCAATGCTGCAGTCTGCGCCAAGGTCTGCTTCGACAAATGAGGCCCATTTTCAAGAGGAAGTTA